>NZ_WUEG01000076.1 GCF_010468565.1 Allomuricauda sp. TY007 | reverse complement strand
GCCCTGCGCTTGGACACCTCCTTTTCCCCTTCCGTGATGCGTCGTTCCAGACTCAGCCCCGAGCTTTTGCTCACACTCCGGGTGGGCATTTTGACCAGTTCAAAGAAGCGCTCATAATACCTTGCCGTATCCGGGTCGTTCACCTTCCCAAAGAACTGATAGGACAGATTGGATAAAATAGCCTTGCTGGCCTTCTCCCCGTACATCATATCATTTTGCACCTTATCCTGCAACACATAAACGCTCACAATATCATAGCTCCGAAGTGTGGCCGGAATCCGGTGCATGTTCAACAACCGTAAGGTAGAGGCCTCTTCCAACAGCAT
>NZ_WUEG01000075.1 GCF_010468565.1 Allomuricauda sp. TY007 | reverse complement strand
AAAATATTTAAATAAATTATATTCAATACAAATTAATTATTTATATTATTAATAATTGAATAAATAATCCGGTCGAAAGAGATATTAATTCGATTATATTATTTATTTAATTATATTTAATTTAAATATATAAATTAATATATATATATTGAATTATATATAAATTTATTTTATAATTTTATAAATAATATATTATTATAAATATTTAATATAATTTATATTATTATTAAATAAAAGATTTATTAAATTAATATTATTATTTAATTTTATTATATAGTTTAAGGGATAATATTTTATTAATATTTTTTTTATTTATTTATTTAATTATATTATATATATAATATATATATAACAATAAATTTA
>NZ_WUEG01000074.1 GCF_010468565.1 Allomuricauda sp. TY007 | reverse complement strand
AATATATTTGTTAATTAAATAAATAAATAAATATAAATATTATCTAATTATAAATTTATTCTTAGTAATTAATATATATATAATATTATATAATATAATATATATAATATAGGTGTTAGTTTAATAATATTCTTTATTATATATAAATATAAATAAGATATCTTATACTATATATTATAATAAATTATAAATAATTAAACATAATAAATATAATTTATATATACATATTTATTTTTTATTAATTTATAACATATTAATAAAAATAATAAATATATAATTTCTTTAGAATACTTTTTATTCTCCTTCCGGAATTAATAAAATAAAATAATATAATATAATATAAAATATAGATACTTATTTAATTT
>NZ_WUEG01000010.1 GCF_010468565.1 Allomuricauda sp. TY007 | reverse complement strand
ATGCCCAGGACCTTTTCACCGTGCAGCTTGTTCTTTACCTGTGTCCGCTGTTTGAGATAGATGTCCATCAAGGCCAACAATTGGAGACTCTCCGCTTGGTCCTCGCCCTTGCCGTCGTACAGGGGAACATCGTTGACCTTGGCGTACTCCGCTATGGCCTTGGCATCGCTCTTGTCCGTCTTGACCTTGGAAAGCTTCATCTGCACAAAACGTTTTACGGACAAAGGGTTCACAACCGATACGGCCATGCCCTGGTCATAAAGGAACTGGGCCAATAGATAATGGTAATAGCCAGTGGCTTCCATTACCACCAGACTGTTGGGGTTCAAAGCGCTGCAATAATCCCTGAACCCCTTCAAGGTGTTCGGGTACTGATGGTGAACACCCTCATGGTCGAACACATCAAATACATCCTTGCTGATGTCCACTCCGTGGATTTCTTTATCTTTATTCATAGGAAAATGTTTTGGAAATGTTCCTCTCTTTTGTTCTTTCTGATTATTATATCAATTTAAAGAGAATCAAACTTAAGATGGCTATAAGTAATTGCTTGTTCTCGCCTACTTCTGAAAATCCTCGCGGATTTTCAGTTTGGTGTGTACTTGCTAATTTTCGTGCTAACTCACGGAACTACTCATAGCCGAGAAACGTTGTAAGTAATTTTAAACTACGCAAATAAAACGAAGTCTATTGACCAAATTAGAACTTAAACAGCACTATGGCAGATGGCAGCTTATCTCAGTTTAAGGCAACATTAACCAGAAAAAAAAGCGAGAAAGGAAAAAACTCAAGGAAAGTTTGACCGAAAAAAGCAAGGATTTAATAATTCGAACACAAAGACACCTATAGATCGGGGTATCCACACAGAGAACTGTCCGAACAGGAACACAATTGATTATCTGCTATATTTTTACATGATTGATATTCAACGATCATTGTACACCTAAAAGAAAAAACACATTTTCCTAACCAATGGCAATAGCAAATCAATGTCCAATGGCTACCTTTAGATTCGAAACGATACCACCATGGCTGTGAGAGCATTGTGGCCAAATATAAACCCTCATAAAAAATGATCATATCGGTAGCCCAATTTGAACCAAAAGATGGTGATAAGGCCTATAACCTATCGGTTATCAAAAAACTTGCGGAAAAAGCAAAATCCAAAGGAGCTGACTTAATCAGTTTTCATGAAATGTCGATTACGGCCTATACTTTTACCAAAGACTTAAGTCTTGAACAAATAACGAACTTGGCCGAAGAGGTACCTAACGGAAAAAGTACACAAGAATTGATTGCGATTTCCAAAGAATTTAACATTCCGATTTTAGCTGGTCTTGTAGAGATATCTGACGAAAAAATATACAATACTTATATCTGTGTTACTGGAGAAGGACTAATTGCAAAACATCGAAAAATACACCCCTTTATAAGCAAATATATGTCCGCTGGTAACGACTACTGTGTATTTGATTTATTCGGTTGGAAATGTGGAATTTTAATTTGCTATGACAATAACGTGATCGAGAATGTTAGGGCAACGAGTCTTTTGGGCGCGGAATTAATTTTTGCCCCCCATGTTACTGGCTGCACCCCATCCGCAATGCCACATCGAGATTATGTAGCCGATAAATATTGGCAAAACCGTGAAGATGACCCAGTTTCGTTACGACTGGAATTCGATGGCCCCAAAGGCAGGCGTTGGTTAATGCGCTGGTTGCCTGCAAGAGCTTATGACAATGGAATTTATTATGCTTTTACAAACCCAATTGGTTACGATGGCGAGCACTTAAAAAATGGCAATTCGATGATTATTGACCCCTATGGTGAAGTTTTGTCCGAAATAAAATCCTTTGAAAATGATATTACAATTTCAAAAATAACAAAGGATAAAATTCAACTCTCAGGAGGTTGGAGGTATAAGAATGCAAGAAAACCAGAGTTGTATAAAGATATAATTGGCAAAGACCATAAATCGGAAACAACCCCCGTATGGATGAAACTAAAATCTACTGAAGATTGAAAAAATAACTATGTACAATGCGGCGTTTAATCAACTACTGACAAATTCTCCATTTGAACAATTATCTTTACTACCAATAGACGATTTCCGTGAAAATGTCTACAACCGACCACACCGTTTACAACTCACTGAAATTAAGAACATTACACATCATCATCTAATAATAAACACAACCTGATCGTTCAGTTATCAGGCAATATTGAAACCAAAAATGGAGAAAAAATTTAAAGAAAGTGAAATTCGAGAATTGGAAAGCCAGTTAAGCCTTCCTAGCGGGCAAATGGGGATCGAAGTCGGTAAAAAAATGAATGAGACCAACATTGGTATGACCTTAAATTCAATTGATTTTCTTGAATTGAAAGAGGAAAGTTCGGTTTTGGAGCTTGGACATGGAAATTGTGGGCATTTGGAAAAACTATTGGGCTTGGCAGAAGGAGTTCGCTATTTTGGTTTGGAAATTTCAGAAACCATGCGAAACGAAGCTGAAAAAAACAACTCAAACAGGCAGGCGGAATTTAAACTTTATGATGGGAAGAATTTACCCTTTGCCAACAATTTTTTCGACCGGATAATGAGTGTGAACACAATATACTTTTGGCAAAACCCAGAAAAATTGATGCAAGAAATTGAACGAACACTAGAATATAACGGAATTTGTGTTTTGACTTATGCGGACAAAGAGTTTATGAAAGATTTGCCGCTTGTCGGGGAAAAATTTAAACTATTCGACAAAAAAGATGTAGAAAAACTTGTGTCAATGTCGAATTTGAAAATCATTGCATTTAGAGACAAGACAGAATTCGTGAAAAGTAAAACGGGAGAACAGGTAGAGCGGAAATATACAATGGCGAAAATCAAAAAGGTAAAAGCCTAACACCTTATAAAAAATCGCTTCTTCCAAAAACGCAACCATTTTATACAAACATATTTAGGAAAATGCGCTTTGTACTCACCAAATCTAGAAGGCATTGGTTGCAATATGGGGTCTTATTAGTACAAAATAAGAAAAAACCTCAGAAAAAATTACTCACCCATAGCCGCAGCAACTGCTGCAGAAAGTCTTTTGTAAGTCCCGTTTTCCAAACGTTCCCTAATGGCTGAGAAAGCATCAAGTGTCTCTTCGATATCTTTCATGGTGTGGGTAGCTGTTGGAATCAAACGCAGTAGAATCAATCCTTTTGGAATTACCGGATATACCACAATAGAGCAGAAAATTCCGTGGTTTTCACGTAAATCCTTCACCAAGGCCATTGCTTCTGGAATACTACCGTTCAAATAAACAGGAGTAACACAACTTGTTGTTGTACCAATATCGAATCCTCTTTCCTTTAATCCATTTTGAAGCGCATTCACATTCTCCCAAAGCTTAGCTTTAAGTTCCGGCATGGTACGCAACATGTCAAGTCGCTTAAGCGCTCCTTTAACATAAACCATGGGCAATGATTTAGCGAACATTTGAGAACGAAGATTGTATTTTAGATACTCGATGATTTCTTTATCTGCAGCAACAAAGGCCCCGATACCTGCCATAGACTTGGCAAAAGTGGCCAAATACACGTCAATTTGATCTTGTACGCCTTGCTCCTCTCCTGCTCCGGCACCTGTTTTGCCCAGTGTTCCAAAACCGTGAGCATCATCTACCAAAAGCCTGAATTGGAATTTTTTCTTAAGCTCTACGATTTCTTTTAGGATCCCTTGTTCTCCTCGCATACCAAAAACCCCTTCGGAAATCACCAAGATTCCTCCGCCAGTTTCATTGGCCAATTTGGTGGCACGCTCCAAGTTTTTTTCCAAGCTTACAGGATCGTTGTGCTTAAAAGTAAAGCGCTTGCCCATGTGCAAACGAACGCCATCTATAATACAGGCATGACAATCTACGTCATATACAATAATATCATCCTTAGATACCAAAGCATCGATTACCGACATAAATCCTTGATATCCAAAGTTTAACAAATAAGATGCTTCTTTGTGAACGAACTCGGCCAATTCGTTCTGTAATTGTTCGTGGTAATCGGTATGGCCACTCATCATCCGAGCGCCCATTGGGTAAGCAGCTCCGTGTTCCAGTGCAGCTTCTCCGTCCACTTTCTTTATTTCAGGTAGGTTTGCAAGACCCAGATAGTCATTGATGCTCCACGTTATCACATCTTTTCCTTGAAATTTCATTCTGTTGGAAATAGGTCCTTCCAATTTTGGAAAAACAAAATAGCCCTCAGCCTGTGAAGCCCATTTTCCCAAAGGTCCTTTGTTCTCAATGATTCTATCGAATAAATCTCTCATCTACATTAAATTTGATTCAAATGCAAAAGTATATATTTTTATGAACCTCGCATAACGAAATGTTCAGATATAAAAAACGACAATGTTTTTCATTGCCGTTCTATAAGTATTATCGGGTAATGGTTTATTTAATATATTTTATTTCCTCTGGTATTTCAGCATTTTGGATGTCGAAAAAACCTTGGTTTTCCATCCATTCGTTACTGTACACCTTGCTCATATACCTAGAACCATGGTCTGGGAACACCACAACAACATTGCTGTCCTCGGTGAATTCCCCTTCTGTATTCAATTGATATAATGCTTGGGTGGCGGCACCACTGGTATAACCTGCAAAAATACCTTCGGTATGGGCCAATTTACGGGCCATGTGAGCACTTTCGCCATCGGTTACCTTTACATATCTATCAATTGCGTTGAAATCTGTAGCTGCCGGAATCAAGTTCTTGCCCAAACCTTCAATTCGGTAGGGATATACTTCATTATGATCAAACTCACCAGTTTCATGATATTTTTTCAAAACAGAACCATAAGCATCAACCCCTAAGATCTTTATGTTAGGATTCTGCTCCTTAAGATAGCGAGCAATTCCGGAGATTGTTCCACCTGTTCCGCTGCAAGCCACTAAATGGGTAATCTGACCATTGGTCTGTTCCCAAATTTCCGGTCCTGTACTGGAATAATGGGCATCTATGTTCAACTCGTTAAAATATTGGTTGATATAAATGGAATTTGGTGTTTCGCTATGCAAGCGTTTGGCCACTTCGTAGTATGAACGTGGGTCGTCTGCACTAACATGCGCTGGACAAACATATACATTTGCTCCCATGGAACGCAACATATCTATTTTATCCGGTGATGATTTTGAGCTGACGGCCAAAATACATTTATAGCCCTTAACAATACTCACCATGGCAATACTGAAGCCTGTATTGCCCGATGTTGTTTCTATAATGGTGCTACCCGGTTTAAGAATACCTTTACGCTCGGCCTCCTCTATAATATGAATTGCGATTCTATCTTTTGAAGAGTGTCCAGGGTTAAAGCATTCCAGTTTAGCATAAAAATTTCCTGTAAGCGGGGCGGTAATTCTGTTAAGCTTGACTAAGGGGGTACTTCCAATTAGGTCTAGAATATTGCTGTGCGCATTTATCTGTTTCTTCATAACTGGTATTAGGTAGGGGAACAATTCTTATTTAAAAAAGTAATTGTTCCGTGCAAATGTAACATTTTATTTTTAAAGGGCTTTTCCTTCAAGATCTAAAATGAAGGCATATTCCTTTGCTGTTTCCTTTAAGGCTTCAAATCTTCCCGAAGCTCCACCGTGCCCTGCATCCATATTGGTATCCAAGAACAAAAGGTTATCACCTGTTTTATATTCTCTTAATTTGGCCACCCACTTGGCTGGCTCCCAATATTGCACCTGGGAATCGTGCAAACCTGTCGACACATATAAATGTGGATAATTTTTGGCCTCTACATTGTCATATGGGGAGTAAGACTTAATGTAATCGTAATATTCCTTTTGGTTCGGATTGCCCCATTCATCATACTCACCTGTTGTCAACGGAATGGTATCATCCAGCATGGTGGTAACCACATCCACAAAGGGCACGGACGCAATTACACCATGGTAGAGTTCAGGTTCCATATTAATGATGGCACCCATCAGCAATCCACCCGCGGAGCCTCCCATAGCGTATAAATGCTCTGAACTGGTATATTTTTGGTCTATCAAAAACTTGGAAACATCAATAAAATCTGTAAAGGTGTTTTTTTTGTGCAACAATTTGCCATCCTCATACCAAGGTCTTCCCAAATATTCACCTCCTCTTATATGCGCTATGGCATAAATAAATCCTCTATCCAATAAGCTCAATCGAATTGAAGAAAAATAAGGGTCGATTGTAGCACCATAGGATCCATAGCCATATTGCAACAACGGACTGGTGCCATCCAACGGCGTATCTTTATGATAGATTATAGAAATGGGCACTTTTTTTCCGTCCCTTGCGGTCGCCCACAAACGTTCTGTTTTGTAGTTGTCCTTATCAAACTTTCCTCCCAAAACCTCTTGTTGCTTCATAACGGTTTTGGTTTGGGATTCCATGTCAAAATCGATAATGGCATAAGGCTCCCCCATTTCATTGTAATAATAACGTAGTACTTTGGTATCAAAATCCAAGTTGACGGAAGGGCCTGCCACATAGGTCTCACTGTCAAAGGGAAGGTAATAACTATCGGAACCGTCCCATTTGGCAATCTTCATTTGGTTGAGGCCATTGTTGCGCTCGGTTACTACATAATAGTCCCTGAAAATTTCGACATCTTCCAGCAAAACATCTTCTTGATGGGGTATAAATTCAGTCCAATGCTCTGATGATGTGCTCTCCTCGCTTGTTTTCATCAACTTAAAGTTGGTGGCACCGTCCTTGTTGGTCAACACATAAAAATCTCCTTCAAAATGAGAGATAGAATACTCCACTCCTTTTTCCCTGGGAGAGAACACCTTGAACTCTCCTTCCGAATCATCTGCCGGCAAAATTCTATATTCTGATGTAAGTGTGCTGCTGGAGCCGATTACAATATACTTTCTGGATTTGGTCTTGTATACAAACGTGTTATAGGTGGAATCCTTTTCGTGAAAAACCAATTCGTCTTCATCGGAAGAAGTTCCCAATATGTGTTTAAAAATTCTATCGGAACGCAAGGTTACCGGATCTTTCTTGGTGTAAAAAAGCGTCTTGTTATCGTTGGTCCATACAGAGCTTCCCGTTGTATTTTCAATAATATCCGGATATATTTCCCCCGATTCAAGATTTTTAATCTGGATATTGTACTGTCTTCTAGAAATGGTATCCGTACCAAAAGCAGCCATGGTATTATCGGGGCTGATGGAAACACCTCTTAAGTTGAAAAACTCGTGCCCCTCTGCCATTTGGTTACAATCGAACAACAATTCTTCAGCTGCATCCAAGCTTTCCTTTTTTCTGGAGTAAATCGGGTACTCTTTGCCTTCTTCGTATCGGGTAATGTACCAGTAACCATCCAGTTTATAAGGAACCGAAGAATCATCTTCTTTGATCCTGCCCTTCATTTCCTTAAAAAGTTCCTCTTGAAATTTCTCGGTATGGGCGGTCATTTTATGGAAATACTCGTTCTCAGCGTTCAGGTAATCAAGAACCTGCTGGTCTTCCCTATTGTTCATCCAATAGTAATCATCGATTCGCACATCGCCGTGCTTTTCAAGTTGCGTTGGATGTTTGGGGGCCACAGGGGGTGTTATGTTCATGGATTCGTCTTTGTTGTTTTTGCAAGCGGTCGCAAAAATAAGGCATAAAACCAGAATAGAAATTCTTGAATTGATTAGTTTCATGGGATAGTGTTTTAGCCAATTTACTACTTTTGAGCTTACCTTTTGCAATCTTTAATGTTTTGAGTCATCCTGAGCGCAGTCGAAGGGTGAATGTCTCAACTTCGTTCGACATGACAGCTGCATTGAAAAAAATATGAAAACTAAAAATTGAAACTATGTTTGGAGATTTAATGGGAATGATGGGTAAGATAAAAGAAACCCAAAAGAAGGTTGAAGCAACCAAGGAACGATTGAACACCGTGATGATCGATGAGGCATCATCGGATGGACTGCTTAAAGTGACTTTAACAGCTAACCGTGAAATAAAATCCATCTCAATAGATGATTCCCTCTTGGAAGATAAAGAGCAGTTGGAAGATTATTTGGTGCTCACACTAAATAAAGCCATTGAAAAAGCTACCAAAGTAAACGAAGCGGAATTGGCAGCCGTCGCAAAAGAGGGCATGCCGAATATTCCCGGTATGGATGCTTTTATGAAGTAATTTATCAGACCGAGCGCAGTCGAGACCTTTTTGACTTCCCGACTGCCTGCCCGTCCGGCAGGCGGGCGCTCGAAGTGACACATTCTTACCCTATACTTTTCAAAACGTTTAGGAAATGTTGATGCATGGCATCGGTATAGTCCAAATGGGTAACAATGCGCAATTTACCCTGCCCCATGCCGATAATGGACACTTGATTTTTGTTCAATTGATTCAAAAATGCTTCGGACGACATTTTTGCCTCATTTATTTCAAATATGATGATATTCGTTTCGATGGGCTCCACTTTTTTGATGAACTCCAACGTTTGGAGCACCTCGCCTATTTCAGTTGCTTTTTTGTGATCTTCTGCCAGTCGACCTACATTGTTTTCCAAAGCATAAATGCCCGCTGCTGCCAAAAAACCGGATTGACGCATTCCCCCACCAAACACTTTTCTAATACGTAAAGCTTTATCTATATCTGATTTGCTTCCCACCAAAACAGAGCCTACCGGACATCCCATGCCCTTGCTCAAACATACGCTGATGGTATCGAACAACTTGCCGTATGCCTTTGGAGCCTCACCTTTTTTTACCAAAGCATTCCAAAGTCGTGCGCCATCCAGGTGATATTTTAGATTGTGCTCATCGCAGACTCTTCTGATTTTTTTTAGTTCCTCAAAATCCCAACAGGCTCCACCTCCTTTGTTCGTTGTGTTTTCGATACAGACCAAAGTTGTTAACGGACTGTGGTAAAAATCGGGCGGGTTTATAGAAGCCTCCACCTGCTCGGCGGTCATCATCCCTCGGTCTCCATCTACCAATCTACAGGAAACTCCACTATTGAAGCTCACTCCCCCACCTTCGTAATTGTAAACATGGGCGTATTTATCACATATCAGTTGATCCCCGGGTTGGGTGTGTATCTTTATTGCCGTTTGATTGGTCATGGTGCCGCTTGGGAAAAATAGGGCAGCTTCCATACCAAAGTACTCGGCAACTTTGGCTTCCAATTCATTTACCGTAGGATCGTTTTTGAATACATCGTCCCCTACTTTTGCATTCATCATGGCCTCCAACATCCCGGCCGAAGGTCTAGTGACCGTATCACTTATTAAATTTATTTCCATATAATAATTTAGTCCATGCAATCCATTCCAATGGGTGAACCATCTGGAATTGTAGAAACTGGAATAAGTTTGAATTCCGATGGCTTTTCCATGAACGCATCAATTCTTTTCACCATTTCCGCAGAGATAGTGTTTTTACCATCTGTCAACAATTGGGTTTTTAAATCGTTCAAAGTTTCATTTGCAATAGCATTTACCTGCGGATGTACTTCATCGTGGGCTGCAAGGTTCATGATGTGATAGAGCACTCTAAAGTTGATGGTATTCTGAACTTCAGCTTCGTAATCATCACGATGGGAAAGGTCGAATGTCCCTTTTATGGTTTCGTCCAAAACCTCTTTAAGCCCCATTTGATTTTTATCCAAACTTTTTTGCTGGATCAAACGGGAAGCTCGCTCAGGATGAAGCAATAGTTCCAAGGTCATATCAGCAGCGGTTTCAGCAACGGAAAGAGCATCAAAACTTACGCCGGTCCTACCTTTGAAGGATTCCCTTGAACGACCGAAACCAATAGCTCTTGGAGGAAAAAGATCCAGCTTTTCCTTGGGAACAGAAATCACTTCGGCATCCAATGTTTTTAAAATGGATTCCATTGCCTTTTTTTGTACTGTTTCATTAACGGGTTTCACTGGTATTTGTCCGCCATCTTTTACAGCATAATTGTAGTCCAATCCCCCGATAACTTTTGAAACTGCCTCGGTCTGATATCTATGGAAGAAATATATTGGTACAAAAACATCTTCCAAAACGGAATAGGCTTCACCTGTTCTAATATTGTCCACTGAAAAGTTCTTGATGGCCTTTTCACGGATCTCCAACATACTTTCCAATTCCTGGCTGGCGCTTTTACCGTTGTCCCATAAATGTGCCAGTGCATGTGCTCCTCCCTTTGGGCGTGCATCACTATCGGATATGTAGCGAAGACCATCATCCTGGGCTTTCTTTAAAATAGAATTCAATGCCTCTTGTTCGTTTGTTCCGCTTGGAAAATCCGAGTAGGCATAGGCGACAATAACCTTATCCCATTCTCCTATTCCTGTATCGTAAGCATTTTTAAAACTGATTTCCCCTCCTTCCAACTCAAATTGCGGGTGTGGATAGTCCATAACCGAGGCTCTATCATTGGTGCTGGCTGCAAAGTTGTGGGTAAATCCTAACGTATGTCCTATTTCGTGTGCAGAAAGTTGGCGTATTCTGGCCAAGGCCAGTTCCAACATGGGTTGGTAGTTGTCGTCCCTTTCTTCGAAAGGCTGGTTCATCAAGGCCTGAGCTATCATAAAATCTTGACGAATTCTCAAGCTTCCCAAACTCACATGTCCTTTTAATATTTCCCCGGTCCGTGGGTCTACAACACTAGCCCCATAGCTCCATCCCCGAGTTGAGCGATGTACCCATTGCACTACATTATATCTGATGTCCAGCGGGTCTGCATCATCGGGCAGAATTTTCATTTGAAAGGCATTTTTGTAACCTGCTGCTTCAAAAGCTTGATTCCACCATTTACCACCGTCCATCAATGCAGAACGGATGGGTTCCGGGGTGCCATTGTCCAAATAATAGATGATTGGCTCAACTGCTTCGCTTACTTCGGCATTAGGGTCTTTCTTTTGTAAACGGTGTCTTCTGATAAATCGCTTTACCAATGATTCTTGCACAGGAGTGGCATAGTCATAATAAGAGAATGGGTATCCGCCACTTCGGGGGTCGTACAATCTCTTTTCATAATTTTCATCAGGTAGTTCAATCAGCGAATGATGCTGCGCTACGGTAACCAGGCTCGGCGTGGGGGTTACGGAACGAATCCAAGCTCCTTCCGGTTCTCCCTTAAAAGTTAGAGCAACATCAAACTCAACATTTTTAGGGAATGCCTTGGTACGATCAAAGGCCCAAGCGCTTTTGCCCTTATCCAAACTATACGAACCTTGCTTGGAGCGTTTCAATCGGTTGGAAACTCCGTGGGCGTCTCGCATTAAAAAATCGGTAATATCTATCAAATAACTGCCTTTGGACTCCTCAACTATCTCAAAACCCTCCAAAATGGATTTTGCGAAGGCTTGCTCCACGGATTTACGTTCCAATTCGTTATCGGTTATGGCCCGATACTCCAAGTTGGGCTGAACCAGAAGCAGTTTTTTGCCCGCTTTGCGGAAGAACACTACTTGTTCGTTGCCCAACTGGCCACGGTCGAGTCCAATATCGTTGCTCCCGATTCCACTGCTGAGTGAATAGACGTACAAGAAATCTTTTTCCAAATCGTCTACTTGAAGGTAAATTTTATCGGTGGAATCATCATAGAAAAAGTTGAAATAGCCACTGAATTTCTGGAAGTCTTTAGCTTTTTCAAAGGTTTGTGCTCCCAATGAGGCGCAAACAAAGTAAAATAATGCGATAAGGGTAGTTGTGTTCTTCATAATCTGGTTGAAATATTGTCCTTAAAAATATGGAATTCATTTTTAAAAATCGCTGCGCAAAAGGCTTAAGTAGCACTAATCTCAAAATTGATAAAATTGGACTTCTAATTTTAAGTATTTCCCTTTTAGGCCTTAAATATTTAATCTTTTTAATTTAAGAATACATTTGAAGATATCGTAAGGTCATGTGCAGAAAGAAACTTATTTTTACCCCAAAATACAATACATGGTAACCACAGATCAGCAAAAAGATCTTATTGAGCGCCTGGGTGCGTTAAGGAGGTATCTTTGACATTGATGCCAAACTTATTGAAATAGAGAACGAGGAAGAGAAAACCCTCGCTCCTGGTTTTTGGGACAATCCACAAGAAGCCCAAAAGCAAATGCAATCCATTAAATCCAAAAAGAAATGGGTAGAGGATTTTGAGGAAGCCAAAACCTTGATTGGCGACTTGGAAGTGCTCATGGAGTTTCAGCAAGCTGGAGAAGTTTCCGAAGGGGAAGTCTCCAAACAGTTTGAAAAAGCCCAATTGGCCATTGAAAAACTGGAGTTCCGCAATATGCTTTCGGACGAAGGTGATGAGCTAACGGCAGTACTTCAAATAACTGCAGGTGCCGGTGGTACCGAAAGTTGTGATTGGGCCTCCATGCTAATGCGAATGTATATGATGTGGGCCGAAAAAAATGGTTACAAAATAAAGGAGCTCAATTACCAAGCGGGCGATGTGGCAGGAATTAAGACCGTTACCTTGGAAATTGAAGGCGAATATGCTTTTGGTTGGCTCAAAGGCGAAAACGGAGTCCATCGTTTGGTGCGCATCTCCCCTTTTGATAGTAATGCCAAGCGGCACACTTCTTTTGCCTCCGTTTATGTGTATCCGTTGGTGGATGACAGTATTGAAATCGAGGTGAATCCATCCGATATTGAGATTACCACAGCACGTTCCAGTGGCGCCGGAGGGCAAAACGTGAACAAAGTGGAGACCAAAGTACAATTGGTGCACAAGCCAACTGGTATCCAAATTTCTTGTTCCGACTCCCGTTCACAGCACGACAATAGGGCTACGGCCATGAAAATGTTGAAATCACAGCTGTACGAAATCGAGCTTCGGAAAAAACAAGAGGCCCGTGCCGAAATAGAATCCTCCAAAATGAAGATTGAGTGGGGCTCACAAATCAGAAACTACGTGATGCATCCCTATAAATTGGTTAAGGATGTACGTACCGGAGAGGAAACCGGAAATGTGGACGCTGTAATGGACGGTGATTTGGATGCATTTTTAAAAGCCTATCTTATGATGATGGGACAAAAAGAAGAACACGAATAACACGATAATCATGATCAAAATATATCATAACCCACGATGCCGAAAATCCAGAGAGGGGTTGGCGATTTTGGAGAAGTCCGGAAAAGATTTTGAAGTAGTAAAATATTTGGACGATGTTCCTAGCAAAGAAGAGCTTAAAACCTTAGTTGATTATTTAGGAATTTCCCCAATAGATTTGGTACGTAAAACCGAAGCCATCTGGAAGGAAAAATTTAAGGGTAAAACCTTAAGTGACGATGAGGTTATTACGGCACTCTCGGAGAACCCAAAATTGATTGAGCGCCCTATTGTTGTAAATGGTAAAAAAGCAGTTGTGGGCAGGCCTCCTGAGAATATTGCCAAACTGCTATAATTCTGACATACAGCTATATTTAACAACGAATACGCACATAAATGAATCCTAAATATTATATTTAGCCCATGAAAAGCACACAAAACCTCTTCTTAATTACCTTATTCATAGGCATGTTGGCCATTAACGACATGTATGCACAATACGGTTATGGTTCCCCATACGGTTCTCGTGGCATGTATGGCAGAGGGCGTAGTTATGTGCCGCAAGCAGGTCCTGTTGAAAGTCAAAAAGAAGAAGCTCCGCCAACTGCAGAAGAATTGGTGGACGAACAAATGCCATCCATTACGGAAGCAATAGGTTTAGACCCTTTTGAACAAGCCGTAGTGCGTACTTCACTGGTGCAATCTGTGCAACAACGCATAGAGCTTCAAATCTTGGAACTGGAACCTCTTAAAATGAAAGAGGAAGTCGAAAAAATAAAAAGACGGCAAGATGCCGAGTTAAAGGCCGGTCTTCCAGAAGATAAGTACGAGGCCTTTATGGAGCTACAAGAGAACCACTTCAAAGCCAAAAAGAAAAAGAAGAAGAAGAAAAAAAAGAAGAACAGGGATTAACAATTCTTTAAGGTCATTCGCAGGTTCAATTGCGTTGTTGGGAGATTTATATTTCGTAGCCTCCTTTTTTCCTCCAATTTTTGCAGCGTAAAAATCAAACTATGCAAAGGATTATTATCCCGTTGCTGCTATTGACCCTGACTACTTTCCAAGGGATGGCGCAACAAGATCAAAAAGCCATAACTATTACAGGTAAAGTGGTTGATTCGGAATCTGGACAACCATTGGAATATGCGACATTTGTGTTGCAAAACGCAGACAACCCGGACAAAGTTACTGGCGGAATAACTGACCTATCTGGTAATTTTGAGGTTGAAACCACACCTGGAACTTATAATATTAGGGTAGAATTTATTTCATATAAAACATACTCCTTAAAAGGACAAACGTACAATTCGGATACCAATTTAGGTTCTATTGCTTTGTCCCCTGATGTTGCCCAGCTTGCAGAAGTTGAGGTAGTAGGCGAAAAAACCACTGTTGAGGTCCGTTTGGACAAAAAAGTGTATAACATTGGAAAAGACATTACTACAAGTGGTGGTAACGTTAGTGATGCATTGGGGAATATCCCTTCTGTTTCCGTTGACGTAGAGGGAGCAATCAGTTTACGGGGGAACGATAATGTTCGTATCCTAATCAACGGGAAACCATCCGCATTGGCCGGTTTTGGCTCTACCGATGTACTACAACAACTACCTGCCGATGCCATAGAAAAGGTGGAGGTAATTACCAGTCCTTCTGCCCGTTATGATGCCGAAGGTACGGCAGGTATTCTTAACATTGTTCTTAAAAAAGAAAAAACCTTGGGCATCAATGGTTCCATTAATCTAACAGGGGGAATCCCTTTTAATGCCAGAGCCACTACCAACTTTAATATTCGAACTGAAAAGTTCAACATTTTTAACACCCTCGGTTATTTTCACCGTGAATCTCCAGGGGGCGGTTACAATGATAATACCTACCTCTCCGAACAAAGTGAATTTGATAGAATTTACGAGGATAGGGATATCAGTAGAAATGATGATGGTTTCAATATTAATATTGGCATGGAGTATTTCCTAACCGAAAAATCCTCGATTACCGGTAGCTTTTTCTACAGATGGTCAGATGAAAATGATTTGACCGAGAATGACAATCAACGATTTTCTGATGGAAGCATCAACAGTAGAACCTTTAGAACGGAAGATCAAGCAGAGAAAGACAACAGTCGTCAATTCTCTTTTAATTACACCAACAATATTGATGATGATGGACAGAAATTAACTGCTGATTTTCAATATTCCTATGATAATGAAGATGTTATGACCGGTATTCGAGAAGACCGTACTGTACCAAGTGATAGTTTGATAGCACTCGAAAACATTTATGAAAAACAAAAGCAGGACGATATTCTAGCTCAGATTGATTACGTTTTGCCCATGGGTGATGCCCAGTTTGAGGCGGGTTACCGAGGCACTTTTGAAAAAGAGATAAACGATTACCAGTTGGATACCCTAGATCAAGGGACAGGTAATTTCATTACCAATCAAAATCTTACCAACATTTTTACCTATCACGAAAATGTGAATGCACTTTACACCCAGTATGGAAACAAGTACGGTAAATTTTCCGTGTTACTTGGCTTGCGTTTGGAAAATACGGAATTGAGGGGTGAGGTAGATGCCAGTATAGATAGCCAGGCCTTGGAAGAACTTGTAGGGGAAGATGTTGACCTTAATTTTGACAAAAACTATTTAGGGCTTTTCCCTACAGTCAACTTTGTTTACGAAATTTCGGAAACCCAAAACATTTCGCTTGGATACAACAGGAGGATAAACAGGCCAAGGGGCTGGTTTATCAACCCATTTCCATCCAGATCTAGTAGGACAAACGTTTTTCAAGGAAATCCAGACTTGGATCCGGCTTTTGCCAATGCTTTTGATTTGGGTTATATGAAGAGGTGGAAAAAAATAACCTTTACCTCTTCTGTATACTATCAACGGGAAACACAATCTTTTGAGTTTATTACCGAAAACACGGGTCAATTCACTTCGGATGGTATCCAGATCATTAGAAGGGTTCCCATAAACCTATCCACCAACGAGCGTATCGGTGCCGAAGCAGGTGTAATGTACAACCCTACAAAATGGTGGAGAATGAACGGTAGTTTCAACTTTTTCACTTTTTCTTCGGATGGAACATTTAACGGGGTCGATTATGGAACAACCAATTCCAGCTATTTTGCCCGTTTGAGTTCCAAGTTTACATTGCCTGGAAAATTAGAGCTTCAGGCCAACTCCTTTTATATGGGCCCAAGGCAAAATGCCCAAACAGAATCCGACCCAATGTTCTCGCTAAACTTAGCGATAAGCAAAGATCTTTTCGATGATAAGGCTACACTATCATTAAATGCCAGTGACTTGTTCAACTCCAGAAAGCGACGGTCTTTTACACAAACACCAACATTTACATCGGACAGTGAGTTCCAGTGGAGACAAAGACAGGTAAACTTATCCTTTATTTATAGGTTTAACCAACCTAAGGAGCAACGCCAAAGAGGCGGACAACAAGGTCCTGGTGACGATGAGGGCGAAGGACAATACTAAGACTAACAAAAAAGCGAGTTTCCCCGAAACTTAAATATAAAAGCAGCCGAACGGCTGCTTTTTTTGCTTTACGTAATTTGATTTTAAACAAGACAAAAAAATTAGTTCTCAAGCCAAATGAAAACTAATCTTAAACAAAAAAGAAGCCAATTGGCTTCTTTTTGTATATCTTTTTATTCTTCTAGTTGGGCGCGTTTTGCCTCTTTTCTTTCTTTAAACATTTCCCTAAGGTTACCAATCAACCAATAAGGAACCACAAAGGTCAACAAGAATATCATCAACCAAAAACCGATTGTCAAAATTGTTAGAAAAGCTAAAAAACCTAAATATTGGTCAAATTCGAACATCTTTACTCCTTTTGTTTTAACAAAGATACTTTCTTCTTATCAAAAAAAACAAATACAAGGTCAAAAAAAATGTATTTATCCTGCTTAACTACCATATAAATACCCTATATCCTACCTTTGTACAACAAAATTTTAAACTATGAGCTTTAGGATTGAAAAAGATACCATGGGCGAGGTAAAAGTACCCGCCGATAAATATTGGGGCGCCCAAACCGAACGTTCCCGAAACAACTTTAAAATTGGTGCTCCCGCATCCATGCCCTTGGACGTGGTGTACGGATTTGCTTATTTGAAAAAAGCCGCTGCCTACACCAACCACGAACTGGGTGTGCTCAGTCAAGAAAAAAGGGACCTTATTTCCCAAGTCTGTGACGAAATACTCGAAGGGAAGCATGACGATCAGTTTCCTTTAGTGATTTGGCAAACAGGCTCGGGCACACAGAGCAATATGAACGTGAACGAGGTAATTGCCAACCGTGCGCACGAAATTGCGGGAAAAAAAATTGGTGAGGGCGAAAAAACCATTCAACCCAACGATGATGTCAACAAAAGTCAATCCTCCAACGATACTTTCCCTACGGGAATGCATATTTCAGCTTACAAGAAAATTGTAGAGGTTACTATCCCAGGAGTGGAACAGCTCAAAAGGACCCTTCAGAAAAAATCACAAGAGTTCAAAGATGTGGTAAAGATTGGAAGAACCCACTTGATGGACGCCACTCCCCTAACCTTGGGCCAGGAATTTTCGGGCTACGTTTCCCAATTGGACCATGGTTTAAAGGCATTGAAAAACACCTTGCCCCATTTGAGTGAACTTGCCCTTGGTGGAACCGCTGTAGGTACTGGTTTGAACACGCCAAAAGGATATGATGTTCTTGTTGCAAAATATATTGCCGAGTTTACCGGAAAACCTTTTGTAACCGCTGAGAACAAGTTTGAAGCTTTGGCAGCTCACGACGCTATTGTTGAAAGTCACGGTGCATTGAAGCAATTGGCGGTTTCACTCAACAAAATCGCAAACGATATTCGAATGATGGCTTCTGGACCTCGTTCTGGAATTGGGGAAATTATTATTCCTGCCAACGAACCTGGAAGTTCCATTATGCCAGGTAAAGTGAACCCTACTCAATGTGAGGCCTTGACCATGGTTTGCGCACAGGTTATGGGCAACGATGTTGCCATTAGTGTAGGTGGAACACAAGGGCATTACGAGCTTAACGTCTTTAAACCCGTTATGGCTTCCAATATTTTGCAATCTGCACAACTTATCGGTGATGCTTGTGTGAGTTTTGATGTAAACTGTGCTGCCGGCATTGAGCCAAACCACGAGACCATTAAAACCTTATTGAACAATTCTTTGATGTTGGTAACGGCATTGAATACCAAAATTGGTTACTACAAAGCTGCTGAGATTGCCAACACGGCGCACAAAAATGGAACAACCCTTAGAGAAGAAGCCATAAACCTTGGTTATGTAACCCCTGAGGAATACGATGAATGGGTAAAACCTGAAGATATGGTCGGTAGCTTAAAATAAGCTACCAAAAATTGAAGCATAAAAAATGCCTGTCCAAAATTGGACAGGCATTTTTAATTATGGTGATAGTGTGTGTTTATTACTTCAATTCGAAGCTGGAAGTACCCAACAATTTCAATTTATTATCATAAACATTTACCATGTAGTTTCCATCTTGGAAATCACCGCTAGGCTTGTTTATATAGTCACATACATCCAAAGCATCATTTTCGTAGTAGAAGTTAGTTCCTTTACTGTAAGTAAGAGAGCTTCCTTCTTCAGTAGTTTTGGTCAAACCTTCGCCCAATACGTTACCCTGTGGTCCAAGAACTTCGATATAGAATTCTCTGTCACCAGCTTCAGCGATTACGTTATCAGCAATGGTAAAACAAACTTTGAATTTATCAGTAGCTCTGGCTCTTCTTGTAGAAACCAATTTACCACTGTTTCTTTCTTTAATTGCATCAACACTGATTGTGCTTAGGTTAAGGGCAGAACCTTTTTCAACAGCATCGGCCAATTGCGTGTTCTGAATGATCAAAGAATCGTTGAATACGGTTTGTTGCTCCAATTCGGCAAAAGTACTGTCTCTTTGCATGGCCAACAAGCTGTTGGATTGCGTCAAGGAATCAACTTGTTTCAATAGTTCCTCTCTTTCAGCTTTAAGAACACTTACTTGTCTTCTGTAACGGGAAAGCGTAGCAATATCAGCTTTCATGCTGCTTACAGAATCGATATACTTTGCAATGTTATCTCTAGCAGCAACCAATTCTTCGTTGGTAGCGTTGCTTTCCAAAATAGCCTTGTCGTATTCGGACTTCAAATTGTTCAAATCCTCTACAACCAATTCTTTCTCTTGAGTAAGGGCTTCTGTGGTTGCTTTTTTATCTTGATAAAGACTAACAGTGTATATAATGGTTCCCAAAAGAACTACACCCAACAGACCAGCAACTACCTTCAATCCGTTATTGTTATTTTTTGTTTCAGTCATAACTTTTTGTTTTAATTGATTCTCGTTTAAGGTTATTAATCAATCGCATTTGGTTTATATACGCATCAGATTTGTATTTGGATTATTTGATTTAAAATAATGTTCACAAAAAATTATTATTCTGCCCTTTATCCCTTATTTTTAGGAGGATTAAAAAAAGATAGACCATGATAAAAAATATACTTTTAACTGCAAGTGCTTTACTGATATTCCTGATTTCCTGTAAACAGAAGGAAGAAAAGAATGAAAAAACTGCCGAAGTAGAAGAAACCACAATGGAAGTTGAAGTTCCAGCAGCCGCGGAAATAATACCTATTGAACATGCTACAGCCGTAATCGAATGGAACGGAAATACCATTTATATAGATCCCGTTGGCGGCAAAGCAGCTTTTGAGGGGCAAAAATCGCCAGACATAATTTTTATTACCGATATACATGGCGATCACTTTAATCCTGAAACCTTAAATGAATTAGACCTTGAAAGTGTCCAGATCATTGCCCCCGATGCGGTAAAACAACAAATGGAGGAAAACCTATCTTCCAAAACAATTACTATGGAGAATGAAGAGACCAAAGAAATCGCTGGTTTCTCCGTAAAAGCCATTCCTATGTACAATTTGCGTGAAGAGGCCAAAGACTTCCATGTAAAAGGCAGAGGAAATGGTTATGTTTTCACCTTTGGTGATGAACGTATTTATTTTTCAGGCGATACCGAAGATATTCCAGAAATGCGTTCCTTGGAAAATATTGACAAAGCCTTTGTCTGTATGAACCTCCCTTATACCATGACTGTGGAAAGTGCGGCCGATGCAGTGTTGGAATTCAAACCCAAACAAGTTTACCCATATCACTTCAGGGGAAGACCCGAGGTAAGCGATGTTGAAAAATTTAAAACGATTGTAAACGAAGGAGATTCCGATATTGAAGTGGTACAATTGGACTGGTATCCCAACGATGATTTTTAAGCACATGAAATAATTACCTAATTTTATCGTTAGAACAACAAACTTAATAACCAAAAAACTTGAATATGGCTCCCAAATCCCATGTTTTAGTAGTTTTGGCAATCTTTTTTGCCGTACAAGCTACCTACTCTAATCAATGTGATAATTTTTACGCTAAAGTAACCTATGCGCTCAGCCATGGCAAAAAAGCCATGAACGCTACGAATTTTGAGCACCAAATGTATTATGCCGAAAGGGCACGCACCGCTTTGGAAAAATCTGAAGCGTTTATGGCCGAGTGTAGTTGTGACAAAGCCAAAAACAAAACCTTGGACGCCATGGAAACCTTGGACAAGGCCATTGAACCGGTTGACTGGGAAACTGGTAGGTTCTTCACAAAAAAGGCTCTTGGGGAGATCAACGAGCTGATCACCATTATCGATCAGTGTACCCTTGGCACCCCCGCAGCATCGCCAGCCAGTGCCGAGGTTACTCCCAACGAAACCGCTTCCGTCAACTCCATGGAACTGGAAATGATCAAGGTTTTTGAAAAGCACGCCAACGATAAACTCCAGTCAGCAGAACAAGCCATTGCGCAATTGGTGGAACTATCCAGTTCCATTGGTCCAGCCTCTGCGGGTAACAATCAAGACCCAAACAGCTTGGCAGCTCACCAAAAAGCTTATTTGGAAAAAGCGAAAAGATTGTTGGAGGAAGGCATCAAAAATCTCGGTGGAGAAGAATAATTCCTCCCCTTTTATTAACGAATCAATTTTTTGTATTTGATACGCTTGGGCATGATATCCGTTCCCAAGCGTTTCTTTTTGTTCTCCTCGTAATCAGAGAAAGAGCCTTCAAAGAAATATACTTGTGAATCCCCTTCAAACGCAAGGATGTGGGTACAAATCCTATCCAAGAACCATCTATCGTGAGATATAATCACAGCACAACCCGCAAAGTTCTCCAGACCTTCTTCCAAAGCACGGAGTGTGTTCACATCCAAATCGTTGGTAGGCTCGTCCAAAAGCAGCACATTACCTTCTTCTTTTAACGTCATCGCCAAATGGAGACGGTTACGCTCACCACCGGAAAGCATATTCACTTTCTTGTTCTGTTCGCTACCAGAGAAATTAAATCGGCTGAGATAGGCGCGTGAATTTACTTGCCTTCCTCCCATCATAATCAATTCTTGGCCGTCGCTAAAATTCTCCCAAATGGTTTTTTCGAGATCAATATTGGAGTGCGATTGGTCCACATAGGCCAATTTTGCAGTTTCACCAACGATAAACTCCCCCTTATCGGGAGTCTCCTCGCCCATAATCATTTTAAAAATGGTGGTCTTACCGGCACCGTTCGGGCCAATGATACCAACAATACCCGCCTGTGGCAGCTTAAAGTTTAGGTCTTCATAGAGCAATTTGTCACCAAAAGCTTTGCTTACGCCTTTCGCCTCGATAACGTTGGTTCCTAAACGAGGTCCGTTCGGGATATAGATTTCCAACTTCTCCTCCATCTGCTTTTGATCTTGACTGAGGAGTTTGTCATAATTCTTTAAACGGGCCTTTTGTTTAGCCTGTCTGCCTTTGGCACCTTGACGAACCCAATCCAGCTCTCGTTCCAACGTTTTTTGACGTTTGGAAGCTTGCTTGCTTTCTTGCTCCAATCGTTTTGCCTTTTGGTCCAACCAGCTGGAATAGTTTCCTTTCCATGGAATACCTTCACCACGGTCCAGTTCCAAAATCCAACCAGCAACGTTGTCCAAGAAATAACGGTCGTGCGTTACTGCAATTACGGTTCCTTTATATTGTGCTAAATGATGTTCCAACCAATGTACGGATTCGGCATCCAAGTGGTTGGTGGGCTCATCCAATAATAGTACATCGGGCTCTTTCAATAACAAACGGCACAAGGCCACTCTTCTTCGTTCACCACCGGAAAGTACGCTTATCTTTTTGTCGGATTCTGGCGTACGAAGGGCATCCATCGCGATTTCCAGTTTCGTATCCAGTTCCCATGCATTTGCAGCATCAATTTGATCTTGGAGCGCTGCTTGCTTGTCCATCAACTTTTGCATCTTATCGGCATCCTCATACACTTCGGGTAGACCGAACATATCGTTGATTTTATTATACTCGTCCAAAATAGCTACGGTTTCGGCAACACCTTCCTTAACCACTTCAAGAACGGTTTTGTTCTCATCCAACTGTGGCTCCTGTTCCAAATAACCAACTGAATAACCTGGCGAGAAAACCACATCGCCCTGATAGTTCTTGTCCACACCCGCGATTATTTTCAACAAGGTGGATTTACCCGAACCATTTAGACCCAAAATTCCGATTTTGGCTCCGTAGAAAAAGCTTAGGTATATATTTTTAAGTACAGGGGTATTGGCCGTTTTAAAGGTCTTGGTTACCCCAGACATTGAAAAAATGACTTTTTTATCGTCTGACATTTACTGTAAATTAAATTGTTTATGAAAAAGAGGCTACACTCTACCTTTTAAGGCATTGAATACCCAGGCTACGGCAAAAAATCCTATTCCAACAGCAGCAAAGCCCCATCCTGCTACTTCATCATATTTAAAAGCTCCAAGTGCTATCATACCCAAACCTACCAAAATCATAATCCATGTGGCATAGGCCAGCACTGTGTTCTTATTCATACTCATTGTTTAAATTTCTGAAGGGTTTCAAATATCGTAAAAATAGATATAATGTAAAGTTATTATTAAGGATTATGTTTCAAAAGGGAAGCTTACCCCGCATTTTTTCCTTACAGTGTCCAACAACTCCGACAAATCCAGACTGTTTTGATGCGACCATAGGTCACTTTCAATCTTGTTTTCACGCAAACATTTATGAACCTCCAATATTTCGTAGTAATATCCAATACCCGTTAAAGGTAAGCTAACTTCGTTGCTCTCATCATTCTTGACCAAGGTATATCCATCAGCTTCATGCCATCTTGGATTCAAAAATAGCTCCCCATCGGTACCGGATATTTCGGCTTCCATTTTAGAATTGCTGGTAAAACCACTGTAAAGCATAGCTTGGGTATTGGGATAATCAAAAATCATACTGGTTTGGAGTTCTGTTCCATTTTCATGGAACTTGGATGTAGCCATAATATCATCTGGCATGCCCAACAATAAATAAGATAGAAAAATGGGGTAAATACCTATGTCCAATATACTGCCCGAAGCTAAATCGGGATTCAGTAATCTAGAGTCCAAATCTCTGTCCAAACCGTAAAATGCAAAATCCGCATGGATGTATTTCAAATCACCCACCACTCCTTCATCAACCAATTGCTTTACTTTTTTGATGGATGGATTGAACCTAGACCACATGGCCTCCATTAAAAATGCGTTGTTTTGTTTGGAAGCATTTACCTGCTCCACCACTTCCGCCCTATTGACGCCCATCGGTTTTTCACAAAGTACCCCAATACCATTTTCAAGGGCTTTTACGGACAATTCTTTATGAAAATTATGCGGTGTGGCTATATAAACTACATCTACTGTTCCTGACTGGAACAATGCATCATAACTTCCAAAAGTGTGTTGTACATTATATTCATTTGCAAAAGCTTCGGCCCGTTCCAATGACCTTGATGCCACAGCAGCAATCTCGGCATCATCAACGAGCATAAGGTCCGATATAAATTTTCTAGCTATTTTTCCCGGGCCAACAATGCCCCATCGTATTTTGGTTTCCATAGAGTTCAAAAGTAATAATTATAACTCCTTATCTTTAACCAACTAAATGAATTTTCAAAAAGAATGGATATAAACTTCAATAAGAACGAAGACCACAATAAATTAAAACTTTCAGACCTGAACCGTAGATTGGCCAAAGTGAAACTCGGCGGTGGTAAAAGCCGTATTGAAAAGCATCATGCCAAAGGCAAAATGACTGCAAGGGAACGTATTGATTATTTACTGGATGATGATGGACAATCCATTGAAATAGGTGCTTTTGCCGGGGAAAACATGTATGAGGAACACGGTGGATGTCCCTCGGGCGGTGTTGTGGTTAAAGTGGGTTATGTGCAAGGTAAACAATGTGTTGTGGTGGCGAATGATGCTACCGTAAAAGCGGGTGCGTGGTTTCCCATTACCGGAAAGAAAAACCTACGTGCCCAGGAAATTTCCATCGAAAATAAGTTACCCATTATTTATTTGGTGGATAGTGCAGGGGTGTATTTGCCCTTGCAGGATGAGATTTTTCCCGACAAAGAACATTTTGGACGCATTTTCAGGAATAATGCCGTAATGAGCAGTATGGGAATTACCCAAATTGCAGCCGTTATGGGTAGTTGCGTAGCTGGTGGTGCCTACCTGCCCATTATGAGCGACGAAGCTTTGATCGTCGACAAAACTGGGAGCATATTTTTAGCAGGAAGTTACTTGGTAAAGGCTGCCATCGGGGAGAGTATTGACAACGAAACCTTGGGCGGCGCTACGACGCATTCCGAAATTAGTGGGGTAACTGACTACAAAGCCAAAGATGATAAAGATGCTTTGGACAAAATAAAGAACATTGTAGACAAAATCGGGGATTTTGACAAGGCAGGCTTCAATCGGGTTGAAGCCAAGAAACCGGTCGAGAATCCTGATGATATTTTTGGATTATTGCCAGCATCCCGAAGCGACCAATACGACATGTTGGAAATCATAAAACGCTTGGTGGACGATTCCGAGTTTGAACAGTACAAAGAGGGCTACGGAAAAACCATTTTAACGGGCTACGCACGTATCGACGGTTGGGCCGTGGGCATTGTAGCCAATCAAAGAAAGGTTGTCAAGACCAAAAAGGGCGAAATGCAGTTTGGCGGTGTCATCTATTCCGATTCCGCGGACAAGGCCACCCGATTTATTGCCAATTGCAATCAAAAGAAAATTCCTTTGGTATTCTTACAGGATGTCACTGGTTTTATGGTAGGCAGTAAAAGTGAACATGGTGGCATCATAAAAGACGGGGCCAAAATGGTGAATGCCGTGAGCAATTCCGTAGTGCCCAAATTTACCATTGTAATTGGCAACAGTTACGGGGCGGGAAATTACGCCATGTGCGGAAAAGCTTATGACCCAAGATTGATTGTGGCTTGGCCAAGTGCCGAACTTGCGGTGATGAGCGGAAACTCTGCCGCAAAAGTGCTTTTACAGATTGAAAAGGCCAGTTTGAAGAAAAGTGGCAAATCTGTTGATGCCGAAAAGGAAAAAGAGCTTTTTGATGAAATAAAGCAACGCTACGATGACCAAATATCACCCTATTACGCTGCAGCTCGACTTTGGACGGACGCCATAATCGACCCGTTGGATACCCGTAAATGGATTTCCATGGGAATTGAGGCGGCTAATCATGCACCTATTGAGAAGCAATTTAATATGGGAGTGCTACAAGTATAATTTATTTGCTTTGGGCCATTGGTAAGGGAAGAGTAAAATCAAACAAATGCCGATTGGCCCCTTTGGTGCCCAATCGATAAACCTTGACCGCCTTGCTTTGCAATTTGCTGCCGTAGTTGCGATAAATGGTCACTTTTAGGTAAAAGGGCGTCAATTGCTTGTTGCCATGGTAGGTTGCATTTACTTTCCAAGTACCCGGCAACTCGTCATCCAAAAGAAAGTCTGCCATGGAATAGCCCAATTTCTTTTCGGAATAAATCCTCTCTGGCATTTCGGCCAAGGTATGCTTCCAGTTGAAATATTGATTGCTTGGGTTTACAAACTGCAAATCGAACTCGGCTTCCGAATCGTTCCACTCAAAAACAAGTCTGGCGGCATATTTTGCTTCCTTATCCTTTTTTCTATCCTTGATTTTTAAGGTGCTGTTCTCCAGAGTGAACAAATTCTTGATTTCGCGCTTCATGATCATCCCCAGTTCCATACTATCCACAGGCAACATTCCCTCATCCTGAAGATATGCATGCCTTGCATATAAAGTGGTTGCGGACTTGGGTTGACCCAAATTACGATAGCTATTGGCCATATCTATAAAGCTTTGGGCATAATCAGGGCGTAATGAATACACTTTTTTATAGATTTCATGGGCCTTTTCGTATCTCTCCTCGCTCTCCAACGTATAGGCGAGCGCTTTCAGCATCACTGGGTTTTTATCGGTTACATTTATAACTCTTTCCAAAATTTCCTCTGCAAAGTCCTCCTCCCCGCGTTCCTCATGAAAATAAGTATAGGAATCCAAAAGAAAATACGGGTGATTACCGTAAGTTCCCTTCATTTTACTGTAAATGTTTTTGGCTGTTGCTGCAGATTCACTTTGGTAAAGTCGTTCTAAATAAATGGGCAATGTTTGCGTATCTATTCTTTCTTTTACCTGACCATCTTTTACAAAATTGTTTCTCAGTCTAGCTTGATCGAAAGGTTTCTTGTTTTCACGTGGAGTAACTGTGCCGGTTTTGGTGTTGATTACAACAACACCTCCCGCACCAAGTGTACCATACAAGGATGTTGCCGTCAATGAAGATATAAAGGCTATTCTCTTCACATTTCCCAGAAGTTGACTGCAATTAACTTTAGTCAAAACCACACCATCCACATCGAAAACCGCTGTGCTTTTGTGTGAAGATACACTTTGAATCGATCTCATTTTTACAATCAGTTCGTCCGTTGTAAGATCACAAAATGCATTTACACCTGCAAACCGTCCAACAATCACTGAATTCAAGTTGGGTGCTCTATCAATTTCATCTTCACCAATTATTCGTAAAGGAAAACTTGACGTCTCTTGATCCATATAACCAAAAGAAGATCTTATAATTTTAGGGCTTGAATTATATTCTAATTCCATTTCTTTCTGCCCTTTTAAAATAGATTTAGATACGACCACTTCATCCAATGCTTCGATTCTGGGTTGCATGGCAATATTCAAAATTCGGGTAACATCTTCAACGATAATGGTGATGGTATCCATACCCATGTAGGTATATTGAAGTTCTTCACGGGGCTTGGCCATAATTCGGTATTGGCCCTCGGCATCGGACGCCGTTTTACTTCCTGTGGTCAAATTGGCAATCTGAACGTTGGACAATGCCAATTTACCATCGGTGACACGCCCTTTGATCTGATTTTGACCATAGGCCATACCAGAAAACAAAATGAATATTCCTGCAAAACATAGCAACCTCATAGTGACTTGAAAATTAGAAGGTTACTAAATCTACAAAAAAATAATCAGTTCCCTAAATGCGATTTTGGTCTTGGGATCAACAATAATTCGGTTTGTCGTCCATTAATGTATCGGAACCCATCTTCACCAAAAAAACCAGGTTCTTCCAGCATTATGCGGATGTCCCTGTTCCATTCGGGGATGTTTACGGTGGCATTCAGTTCAATGGCATAAGCGGTGTTGGGGTTTAGGGGATAGTTCTCACCATCATCTTTCATAACCCCGCCTTGGGCATCCCACATACCAATAGTGGTTCCAGCAGAGTGTCCATAGGTTCCCAAAGGATGTGTATAAATTGATGGTCTTAGTCCAGCATCTTTCGCATCTTGCAAGGCTTTGGCCAAAATCTCGTTGCCTACCCTGCCCGCTACCATGTTTTGGGTGAGAAAGTCCTGTACACGGTTACCATCATATAAAGCGTTCACCAAAAAAGAGGGGGCTTCGGTTTCTTCAGGTTTTAACACGTAGGCCAGTTCCTGACAGTCCGTATTTAAACGCAAGTAGGTGATTCCAAAATCGCAGTGCAACAGATCCCCTTGTTGGATGACTTCGTCATCTGGTCTTCCCGAAAAAGAATATAGGTGACCCACCAACGCTTCACTTGTCCGCTGAACATCCACGGTAGGATGAAACCAAGTCTCCAGACCCAAATCCGTAACTTTTTGACGCATCCACCATTCCACTTCGGTGGTGGTGGTAACCCCAGACGTAATCACCTTTTCCGAGAAAGCTTCGGCGATAATGTCGTGGGTAATATCCGTCAACTGATTAAAAATAGTCATTTCTCGAGGTGTACGGGTCTCAATCCAACGTACTGCCAGTTGTTCTGCGGAAACCACTTTGGATCGGTATTTTTTAGGTAGATTGGCCATAAACTCATCGTAATCTGTTTTATCCAGCCCATCCGCAATATTATGGTCCTTAGAAAAATTGAGTCCTATTTTCTCAGGGTTCCGTTCGGTAATCAATTCCATCAAACGTTTCCACTGATTGGGCTCTTTGTCCTTGTCCCAAGCGGAAATAATGCTTTTTCCGATATTATAACGGGCGACGGCCAATTTGTCAATGGTATTCTTTTCTTTATCCCTGTAAAATAGAATAATTGTCCTTCGTCTTGCATTCAACCATGTCGCGGGAAGCATCGTCTTAAGAACTGGGTCTTCGTTGTATTCGCGGGAAATCAATACCCACATATCCAAATCGGTCTCGTCCATTAATTTTGGCAGTAAATTATTAAACCTATCCTCAAGGATTTCGTCCACAACTCTTGCCCGTTCCACTTCGGGGAGTATTTGTTGGGAAATGGCAATAAAGGGCAATAGCAGCACTATTAGGTTGATGGTTTTTCGCATGGTTGATTTTTTAGTTTGATGCTTATAAAATTAAGCAATCTGCTGAATTGTTTTTTTCCTATTGATTTTTTTAGTTGCAGTTTCCGAAAAAGCTTTTACAAAATAAACCTCCTTGGGCACTTCGTATTTTGATAGCCTTTTTAATTCCTTGATAGTTTGAAGCAGTGCTCGCCTATCGGTTGAAACGCCTTCTACTACGAGCACTAATTTTTGTCCCAAAGTTTCATCAGGTAGGCCGGCCACAAAAAAACGTGATTGTATTACGCTTGATAGTTTTTCCTCAATGGTCTCGGGAACCAATTTGATTCCGCCCGAATTGATTATGGAATCATACCTGCCCAGCCATTTAAACTTGGTGTTACTTACAAGTTCCACCAAATCATTGGTGACTATTTTCTCGTCTGAAATTTTAGGTGCGTCAATTACAAGACACTCCCTATCGTCTTGGCTTACAAAAACATGGGGCAGCGTCTCAAAACTATTAACTGAATCATCAGTTATTCGTTTTACGGCAATATGTGTTATGGTCTCTGTCATCCCATAGGTTTCATAAGCTTCAACAGTTAGCGTTTTAAGCTTGCTTCGCAAACTTGAATCCACGGGTGCGCCACCAATTATCAGTTTGTTGATCCTTACTAAAACTTTCAAGGAATTTTGGACCTGTAAGGGTACCATCGCCACAAAATCGTAGGTTTCATCTGTATTTGACAAGGGTGTCGATGAGGGTTCCACACAATCCAAATGTAAACCGAGAACCATGGCTCGTACCAACATCATTTTACCAGCAATTCCAGTGCATGGCAAACACAAAAGGACTTTATGCTTGGGCTCTAATTTAAAATATGTTCCCGTAGCTAATGCGGAATTTACCATGTACTCTTTTTTGAGCACAATGGTTTTGGGTTTGCCCGTAGATCCAGAAGTTTGAACTTTTATTGTTGAATCATCCGAAGCCCAGTCCAACAAAAAGTCTCCAATACTTTTTTCAAACGGCTTTCCTTCCTTTATGAGGGTTTGACCTATTTTAGGTAGACCTTCAAAATTTGACGGAATATTGTTTAACCTAAAATCGGGGTGAACATTATGCCAAGTCGGATGCTCCATCGCTAATTGCTACATATTCTTCTTTGGTCAACACTTTTCCAAAAAGGCGTTCGTTCCAGTTCTTCCAGCCGTATTTTTTTGAGAAAATAAACAGCAAAATGGGATAAACCACAAAAACTGGAATCAGAACATCCCATCCCAATACGGGTTCTGAGATATCCTTAAATATTGAATTGGTTTGAAAAGCAGTCCAATCAGCGGTCACTAGCAAAGCCGTAATCAAATTATTGGCTGCATGAAATCCAAGAGCCAACTCAAGCCCTTCATCCATCAGAGTTAAAATCCCCAAAAAGAATCCTGTTCCTATGTAGTAAATCATTATACCTAAACCAAGTTTTTCGACTTCGGGGTTTGCTAGGTGCATCAAACCAAATAAACTGGAAGTGATTACCAATGGCACCCACTTGTTTTTGGCTATAAGTCCAATCCCCTGCATCATGTGGCCCCTGAATAAATATTCTTCAAAACTGGTCTGTAGTGGGATTAACAAGATGGCAATAATGGCCAATGGGATAAATTTTGAAAGATTAAAATTAAGCACGTAGTTTTCCGGAGAGAAATAAATGTCAACTCCTGTAAGTACTATTGTAGCAACACTCCATAAACCAAAAGCCAATAGTATTCGTTTACAATCTATTCGCTTTCGTGAAGTAGTTAAGGAGGTAATGGATTGTTGATGAACCAATAGTGTCCAACCTAGAACAACAAAAAAACCGACCACTAAAGGCGCCAACAATATAATCAGCACAAGATTACTCCCAAATTGATCAATGATTTGTTGCATAGCATCTTCCACGCTTACTGGGGAATTTATGGTTGTGATATAATTCAATACCATAAACGCAATAAATCCAACTGGCAAAACCAAATACTTCCAAAGTCCTATACTTCCTTTATATCCTTGCTCTATGTACATATTTCTTTTATTAAATCCATATCCCAGCCATTTGTTCGGCTGTAAAAAAGTTTGCCCTCGGCCACTTCCAAAGGACTTGCTATATTATTGGTGAAAAGGCTACCTGTTCCCAACCCTTGGGGCATTGTAGTGTTCAGCGAATACGTGTACTGTGCAATGGCGTTTAGTCCAATATTACTTTCCAACGCACTTGTAATCCACCAACCAATGCTTTGTTTCTCTGCTAAATCTATCCACTCTTGGCTACCTTTTATCCCGCCCACCAAACTTGGTTTCAATATGATATATTGCGGTTGTATGGTTTGTAGCAATTTTTCTTTTTGTGTTACATCAAAAACTCCGATCAATTCCTCGTCCAAGGCAATGGGCAATGGTGTTTTTTTGCAAAGCTTGGCCATCTCTTGCCATTGTCCTGCTTTTATGGGCTGTTCAATTGAATGTATTTTAAGTTCTGACAATTTTTCCAATTTATCCAGGGCTTCTTCAGGTGCAAATGCTCCGTTGGCATCTACACGCAGTTCTATTTCTTCTGGAGTAAAATTTTTTCGGATAGATTTAAGGATAGAAACTTCCTTTTCAAAATCAATAGCTCCTATCTTCATTTTGATGCAGCCAAAACCATCTTTCAGTTTTTGCTCCAATTGTTTTAGCATATAGGCCTCATCACCCATCCAAATAAGTCCGTTTATGGGTATCGGGGATTCCTTTTTCGTAAAATCGGACGGAAAAAGCTCAAACGGGTCTTTGGATTGTAACGACAACAAGGCCTGTTCCAGTCCAAACTGAATAGACGGATAAGCCCTTAAATGATGCAACAATTCATCTTTTCCCAAATGGATGTTATCGCAGGCCCAAGCAAGTTGCTGTGCATAATCAGGCACGTCATCAACGCTCAATCCGCGCAATATTCCGCACTCCCCTATTCCAAATGCATTAGCATCTTTAAGGATGATGTACCAGGTTTCTTTTTGGGTCATTACCCCGCGCGAGGTGCCGCTGGGGACTTTAAAATTGAGGATATACTTTTTATAGCTTGCTTTCATGAAGTAGGCCAAATTTAAGTATCATTAATGGATATTTTACAAAAACAAACTCAATGAACTGTATATCAAAATTTGTATTAATGAAATATACAGACCAAAAGGGTTTTGCACAGTTTTAAGTAACTCCAAATATTTGGTATCAATACAATAATTTGAAGTTTTCTATCCCTCTAAATACAATGATTTATTTATTGCCCTAGTTTTAGGTATCTCCAAGCTCACATACTCCTTCAAAAATAATCTTGCGATTTTACTCAATCTTGAAACCTGCCCTTTTGAAATTTCACCATTCTTAGATAACTCATAAACATCTTCATCATCTAAAAACCATCTAACTGAAAAATGCCAATAATTTGAAAAAGTTGGAGTATGAATCAAATTACATGTAACTTGATGTGTTGTGGATTTTTGTCCAGGGTGATTCAACTGAAAGGTGAAACTTTTATTTTCAACGTCTATAGGGTTTAAAGACCAACAACCATAATTAAACTTATGATTAAAGTCTTCTTTGTATTTTGGAGTTTGTGGAGTACTTTCAAAATCCCAGTATTCAATAAATCCTTTTTGAATTCCATTCCTATTAATTCGAAATATAAAATCTTTACTTGTAAAAATCCCTAGTAGTGAGGTTGATAAATCTATAATCTGTTCTCTTGGTGATGAGATTAATTTAATGTCAATTTTGTCCTGCCCATCAACAATAGGAATTTTGCCGTTTACTGGAAAATATCGAATGAAATGAGATTGAAGTAATTCATCAATATTATCAATAAATTTAAAATTTGGCTTAGGCAGTAATTTATTAGGATACTTTTTCCTAAAACACTGGTATAAAGTACGTTTGATGAAAACCCTCAAATTTATATTCTAATTTTTCTATCATATCATTTATCGATCCGATTACTGAATTCATATTGCCATTTTCATCAATTGATGTTAACATGGCTTCTTCAAACTCATCTTCGCTAGGAGTTATTTCAAGATAAGTTTTAGAATCATTCTTAATCAGTGAAAAAATCAGACTTTGATCATAACTTAATTCAAAACCAACATCATCAGGAGATAGTTGTAAAATTTTAGTCAAAATATTCTCAAAATAGGATTGAATTAATCGTTCATCAATAGTTTCATCTAATTCGGAACGTAAAAAATTGATTTGATTACTATATACTTTTTTTAAATCAATCAGTTTTTGCGTTTTGATGTTGTCAACTTCTCCAGCCTTGTGTTTAGATTCAGTCCAATAATTCCAAACAACCTGCTCTCTCCATTCTTTTTTTTCAAGTGATGGAAAGTAATTGGCTGTTGTTGTTTGTTGTTCAGAATGTATATTTAGTCCACTGCTGCGATATTCAAGTGTCGTATCGTATGAAGGCATTTCTAAAACAAGATCATCCATTTTTTTCGATTGTAAGAGTTTGCAAAAATTCTCCCTTTAAAAGATTTTCAAAAAATAAATGCTTTTCCAAAGAATGAGCTTTATCTATAATTGAAAACAACTCTTCTATCTCTGTAACTTGGATATTCTGCTTTATTACATCAATATCTACAAAACTTACAGGAACAATTGGGTTGTCTTTCCCTTTTGGGGTGGCAGTTGTCTTTATAAGGTTTAAAATTACCAAATGGTCTTCTAAGTTGAATTCCGTTCTGAAATTGTATTTATCGGAAATAACTTCAGCAACACCAAATTGAAATTGAAAGTTTACTATGTCTTCAAGCTTTTTATCAACATATTCATTTATATATCTTAATCCTACTCTAGTAAACGAATCAAAAACATCAGAATCATTTAAGATACCTATAACATTTTTAATTTTGTCAAAATATTTAGGCCATAAAAGATATCCTTTCAAGCAATTAAAAACTAATCCATTAGGAATTAATCTAACAGTAATTTCATCATCATGAAGAATAGATTTTTTTTGTTTTTCTAAGCGTAATTCAACAGACTCAGAGTTATTAGGAATTTGGAAGGTATTTACTTCGTCACCTTGCTTTAAAACCTCAAATTCACCTTTAAGTCTTTCAAAAATTATACCTAAAATTAATTCACTTGGATAACTAGTGGTATATCTTATCTCAACAACCGAATCTTTTATATAATCGGGTTCGATTTTGGTGATTTTCGTCATTAAGTTTTAAAAATACGTTAGATGATATACTTATTGAATATAATACAATGTTATGAATTAGAATACAATTCAACAATTGTTTATAGATATATTTAAGTTTTCTTGTTTTGAAATTTTTCTTCTATGGTGATATAATATACATGAAAAACCTTGCTAACCAACAATCAGCTTATTGTATTTGCACAGTGGATATACAATATGATATAACAAATAAGTAACATGAATAGAACTTTTTCTTCCGTAAACACAACACAAAACTTCTATATGTTGGATATGTGATATAAATTACATCATTAAGTATATTTTGAATCCTAAAAGGCGAGAGAAAAATAAATCAACTAAAGTTGAACCAGAACCGTACCCCTTCCACTTCCCTATCTATGTTCAATTTGGATTGAAGTTGATTCACCAATCGGTTGATAAGGCGAATGCCCATGGAGGAGTGGGCACGTTCATCGGTATCTTCCGGTAGCCCTATACCATTGTCGGTATATTCAAAATAGCCTTGATCACCGTTTTTACGCAGGTGGATGTAGATCTTGCCGTTGTCATCGTTATCGGGAAAGGCATACTTGAAAGAATTGGATACGAGTTCGTTCAAAATCAAGCCAAAGGGAATGGCCCGATCAATGTCCAGTTCGGTGCCTTCTGCATCAATGGTAATGCTGATGTTGTGCCCCCCTTTTTTGTAGACGGATTGCACACTGTTGATCAAACTCTCGATGTATCCTTGCATTTCTATCACCGAAAGGTCATCGTTCTGATACAATTTTTGATGGATCAAAGCCATGGCCTTTACCCTGCTCTTGCCTTCTTCCAGAGCCACAATCGCAGCCTTGCTTCGCGTGTTCTTGGTCTGTAGGCTCAACAAACTGCTCACCATTTGCAGATTGTTCTTTACCCTATGGTGAATCTCTTTTAAAAGAGAATCTTTTTCCACAAGGGAATTTTCAATAATATGCTTTTGTTCGGCGATCAAACGTTGGTTTTTGATACTCTTTAAATAAGCATAGACCAATCCTGCAAAGCCCAAAAGGGTAAATATCAAGGAAATAAACACCAAGTTGATTCGTTCATCCTTGGCTTTCATCTCGCTACGGGCCAGTTCGTTTATTCTTTTTTGCTCATCTATGAGCCTTTGGGAATTTTCCAAGTCCTCGTTGGCAACAATGGTTACCAATTGTTGTTTTATAAGTGCTGATTGTTTTTTTGATAAGGAATCCTTGATTCTTTCATTACGCTTGTAATAGATGGAGGCGTTTTTATAGTTTTCGACCTTGTCATAAAAACCTGCCAGCAAACTGTTCTTTTTTATGGTCTGGAGTACCGAGATATTATCAAACTCAACATCTAAATATTTTTTTGCTTCAGAAAAGCGATCCATTTGCAAATTGGCTTCGGCCAAGTAAAGGGTGTTTTCCACTACTTCGCTTTGATCCTTATTATCCGGTGATTTATTTAAGGTTTCAATACTGGTTTCCAATAGTGGTATTGCCTCTTCATATTCGCCAAGCATTACATGACATTTTGCAATGTTGCCCTCTATTTCTGCCTTTAACAGATTACTTTCAAATATATCCGATTCACTTTTTTGGGTAGAAATATCGTTGATATACACATCCAAATAAGCCTTTGCTTTTTTTAACTCGCTCAAGGCCGTTGGTGCAGAGTCGTCCAACCTTAAATAGTTGCCCACCTTGCTGTGGTATTTTGCCAAACCGTAGGAATCGTTGTCCGCAATGGTTGGCTTTACCTCCATTATGTATTGGTTACGGGCTTTTCTATACAATCCTAGATTGCTGTAGATGTCGTAAAAGGAAACATTATTGGTCAATCCAAGCTCACGCTTTTGTTTTCGGATTTCAATCTGTTTATCAAACAATTGGAGGTTGGCGTAGTTATCATCGAGGACATCCAAAACTATTCGCCGGGAGTCAGCATCCAAGGAATCCTTAATCTCGTACAATTCCATGGCAAGGGCCGTACTTTTATCATATTCGCCCAAATCGTTGTACACCTGTGCCTGCATTACTTGGTAAAGGTGCGAAGCTGTAGTATCTTGAGTTTTTTGGGCATTGGCCAAATAAATTTTGATGGTATCCAACCAATCGTAGGCAGAATTTACATTGTACCGATCCAAGGAATTGAAAAAAACCTCGAACCGCTGAGAAGCTTGGTCGGTATCCTGAAACTCTTTGAGGACACTTTCCTCTTCATCTACAGCGTTTTGTGCAGATGAATTGAAAAGAAAAACAAAAAATACCGTGGTAAATAAAAATTTTACGTAACGTCCCATTAATTTAATTGATATAGCGACCACGGATTGTTTCCGCGGGCCCTATATTATTATCGTGCCCTTTTTTCCTTTATTGCCCCGACATCCAATTCAATTCAAAAAACGGAACATTGTACCGAATTGCAACGTATGGGGTATATAAAGAACGTTAGTTTTCCCACAAAATTAAATCCAATAGGAAAGAGTTGACCACTATTGTTGTGAAAGTGTTGTTTTCTGTTGTGAAAACAGAATTTCTGTATGTCAAAATGCATTTTGTCGATGTTTTGTGCTTTTTATGGAATATTTGGATTGGCACAAAGGGCATGAAATTGAAAAAGGCCCTGCTTTTTACAACAAGACCCTTTTACGAGAACACTATATGAAAATGAAAAAATTACTTTCTGATTTATTAACACTGCTAAAGTATGGGCGTAAGGCATTGTAGAAAAAATATTGTTGTGAACTCCTTAAAAATTGTTGTCACCCCCTTTAAAAAATGTTGCCACAAAAAAAGTGCCCCTAAAGGCACTTGTATATGGTATGTTCCAACAAACATTAACTGTTCATGGAGGACAATATAAATTCTTTAAAATCCTTGGAAATCGGAATCAGGTTGTTGTTGATCATAATGTCCTTGGAGTTGATGGCATCAATGTGGTCAACATTGACAATGTAGGATTTATGGGCCCTATAGAACTTGTTCTTTGGCAATTTTTCCAAATAATCCTTTAAAGGGGAGCGTACCAAAAACTTTTTATCGGCCGTATTCACTTCCAAATAAACATTGTCCGCCTTTATAAATTGGATATCACAAAACTGGATCCTATAGTACAGATGTTGTTTTTTTACAAAGATGGAATCCTTTAAAACGGAGTTGGAAGTAATTTCATCGGCTTCGTCCGCTACTTTGTCTATTCCTTTTTTGGCATAGTTAAAGTTGGACAGTGCAATTTCAATGGATGTGTACAGATCCTGTTGTTCAAAAGGTTTAACCAAATAACCGTCCGGTTTTACCGTTTTGGCATTTTCAACGGTGGCCCGGTCCGAGTTGGATGTAACGAATATGAAAGGAATGTTGTATGTGTCCCGGATATGCTTACCTAGGTCGATACCTGTTTTGTCCGATGCCAAAATGATGTCGATGAGCACCAAATCAACATGATTGTTCTTTAATACATCTACGGCCTGCTCGTACACGATGACATTGTCCACGATCTCATAGCCGATTTCCTCTAGCATGGATTGCATGTCATCGGCAATGATGACATTATCCTCTACGATCAAAATTTTTATCGGATGTTCCAAGTTCCTTTAAGTTTATTTGGTTGTAAATCAAATTTACAAAAAAATATTAACAGAAATTAAGAATAACAATGCCAATAAAAAAGTGCTGAGTGCCACTTTTTTTAATTCGATGTCCAATTCCCCCGGATCTTTGGTCATCATCACTTTTCGTAAATGAATCAATAATGGCACAAAAGCCACCATAAAGAAGGATTGTTTCCAGCCAAAGTCCTCCATCCAAAGATATAATACAAAGCTGATCAAAGCCACTAAAATCAAAAGGAAATGGTAGCGTTTTCCATTCTTAAAACCCATTTTAACCACCATGGTGATCTTGCCATGCTTTTTATCGGAGACTATATCTCTGAGGTTGTTCAAGTTCAATACGGCTACACACAAAAGTCCAATAGAGATTGCGGGCAAAAGCGAGGACCACCCCAAAGACTTTGTATAGAGAAACATACTGCCCAGTACGCCCAATAAACCAAAGAAAAGGAATACAAATAGGTCTCCCATACCTCTGTACCCATACGCATTGGCCCCTACAGTATATGTAATGGCGGCCCAAATACTCAAAAGCCCCAATAGTAAAAAAAGAAGTATGTAGGGCAAATTTTCCAAGCCAAACGCCAAATAAATAAGGGCCAAGGCAATCAACAAACTAATAATTATAGATACAACTATGCCTTTTTTTAATGCCCGTTTGGTAATGGCTCCACTTTGTATTGCCCGTACCGGACCAATTCTATCCTCATTGTCCGTTCCCTTTACACCGTCGCCATAATCGTTGGCAAAATTGGAGGTTACCTGAAAACCAACAGTGGTCAACAGGGCCAAAATAAATATGGGCAGTTCAAATTGACCTTCCAACATGGCCAAGGCGGTGCCTACAATTATTCCTGATAAAGAAAGAGGGAGTGTGCGCAGTCTAGCAGCCTGTACCCAAGCCTTAGTGTTTCCCAAGATTAATACGGATCTTCTATTTTAACTCTTTGACCATCCTTGTAGGATGCAACAAATGCATCTTGGAAGCCCATTTGAACCAATTGCTGCCTAAATTTTTGTGCTTCTTCCAAGGTTTCAAAATTACCAAGGGAATAGGCATAAAACGGATTGGTCTTTACAAAAAGGGTGTTGGTCAATGCTTCGGAAGCCAAGGTTACATTGTTTTCCACAAAAGATTTTACCTGAACGGAATAAATTTTTTCCTTGTTCAAAAACTCTTTGGCCAAGTAAAACTCCTTTACCAAACTCAGCTCTTCGTTCTGGGACCTAAGGTTATCTATCCTTGCCTTGATCACATCCAAACTATCTATGGAAACAAGTACATTACTTTGATTTTCGAAAGATTGTTTGCTACTAAGGCCTGCAGTAAAAGATGTAATGGCCAAGGTACCGATCACGAACAGCCCCACGAAACCCAAAAGAATGTTCCGCTGTAGTTTAATTTTACGAAGATCTTTGTTCTTGAACTTAATTTGATCGAGCAGTCTTTCGTTTATAATCTGGGCCTTATCTATATCCTTATGAAGGTCCAACAAATCGCTTTCTTCAATAAAAGGCATGCTGTGGAGGAGTTTTATGTTATATGCTATGCTAAAAACATAACAACCAATAAGTTAATATGAATCTTTACAAAAATAGAATTTTTGTCCAAAGAAAAAAACTTTACCGCCCGAAAGCTTGAAAGAAACTGGCATCAACAAGGTTTTCATCACAATAAATGAATTCCGTCATCCTGAATATTGATTTTACGCTGTCGGTACAAAATGCCCGCTCCTTTTTTAAAAGCCTTCTTGCTCAAGTGCAAAATTTTCTTGATTTCTTCTGGTGATGATTTATCGTGCAAAGGCAAAAAACCGTTGTTCTCCTCTAGCTTGTCCAAAATTATTTTAGCTGTTGGTTCCAACATTTTGGCTCCGATGGGCTGTAAGGATATATCTATCTTTTTATCGTCCCTTACATTTTTGATGAATCCCCTTAAACGGTCGCCAATAGCGATGGGCTTAAAAATATCGCTATCAAATATAAGCCCCTTATGCCTATCATCCACTATCACCTCCCACCCCAACGGTGTTTTCCTATAGATCAAAAGGTCAACTTGATCATTCTGCTCGTATTCCACATTTTCGTTGGAGAGGAACTTATCCACCCGGCTAGATCCAGTGAGACGCATGCTTTCATCATCCATATAACAATGAACAATGTATTTGCTTCCCCCCTCCATTCTTTCGGACTGTTCCCTAAAGGGAACAAGTAGGTGTTTTTCCAGCCCCCAATCCAAAAAAGCGCCGTAATTCCCAACTTCAACCACTTCCAAATAGGCAAAACCGTTCCGGACAATCTTCGGTTTTAAGGTTGTGGATATAGGGCGTTCGGCATTGTCCAGATAACAGAACACTTCCAAATCTTGATCTATTTCAAAATCTTCGGGCACATATTTGTTCGGTAAAAGTATTTCCGTGCCTTCATCATCACCTAAAAAAAGTCCTATACTGGTGCTTCTTAGCACCTTAAGGGTATTGTAGTTTCCCAATTCTATCATTCGGCAAAGGTAGCTGTAAATTATGGGTATAAAAAAAGCTGCCCTTCAAGAGCAGCCCTTCTTAACTTTATTAACCTATTAATTTTTATTAAAAATAATAAATTTTACTAATTATAAACCGATTCTTTTCCAAAATGCTTGGTCAGCATATAGTAAATTACTGCGCGGTGTTTGTTCTTTTCTGACTTTCCGTACGCATCAATAACACTGTTTATAGATTCCATCAATGCCGGTGTTTCGGCAAGCCCCAATTTTTTGATCAAAAAATTGTTCTTTACCGTCTCCAGTTCTTTCTCATCAGAACCTGAAACCTTGGAGGCATCTAAATTATAAATTGCAGGACCCAGTCCTACGGCTACTTTGGTCAACAAATCCATGTCTGGTGTTTGTCCGAATTTGCTTTTGATGTCCTCTGCGTACTTTTCGATCAACTCGTCTCTTTTGCTCATAATTGATTAGTGTTCTTTATTGGTTTATAGCTGAGGTTCTAAGATATGAAATCGAAGTACCCAAGCAAAATTTTATTGTTCAATACACGTGGTGTGGCGACTTCCAAGATTTTTGGTCTATCCGATTTTGAATAGAATTCTGCCAAACCTTGTTCCAGCTCTGTTTCATTTTGGGCAGTAATATGTTCAAAACCGTACATATTGGCCAAGTGCTGGGCCGATAATTTGTGGCTGGTCTCAAAAAAGGTCTCAAACTCTTCCGTTTCCTCCATACCAGGCAATATCCTAAAAATTCCACCGCCCGAATTATTAATGAGAACAATCCTAAAATCTGGACGCATATAATTGTTCCACAAGGCATTGCTGTCGTAAAAAAAGCTTAGGTCGCCCGTAAGCAACACAGTAGGTTCTTTACTGTAAATAGAACTGCCCACGGCTGTTGATGTGGTACCGTCTATACCACTTGTGCCCCGGTTACAGAATACTTTCAATGATGCGTCCAAAGGAAAAAGTTGCGCATACCTCACCGTGGAACTGTTTGCCAAGTGCACCTGATACCCTTTGGGTATGTTTTTAATGATACTGTCAAAAACGGTAAAATCTGAAAATGGAATTTCCTTAAGATAGGCATCCCGTTTTGCTTCGTACTTATTCTTTTTGTTTTCCCAAAACGCCTTGTAATCGCTTGTTGGATTACTATTCTCTGAAACAACTTTTTTAAAAAACTGATTGGGATTTGTCTTGATGTGCTTTGTTAAGCAATAAAAAGTGTCGTTGGCCTTTTTGATGTCTACATGCAAATGCTGCTTGGGCTGATACGCTCGTAAAAATGCCTTTATTTTTTTGGAAACGATCAATCCTCCAAAAGTTACCAAAAGCTCAGGTTGCAAAGCTGTAAAAAGTTCTTCTCTGTTTTTGGATTTTTCAATTGGTGCAATAATACTATCAATACTTTCGAAGAATTCCGGATAGTGTAAATTAGATGTGGTTTCGGTAAACACCAAAGTGTTTGGGTCCTGTGCCAAGCTTTCCAAAACTTCTGCTTCAATCGCGTTGGGTTGGTTTACGCCCACCAAAACCAGTTTACGCGGACTATTGTTCCATACCTTCGTTAATTCGGCCCAATTCTCCTCGCTTGAAGATTTTTGTTCCAAGTATTTTCCATCATCTTTAATTTGCACCGAAGGCTCCTCTGCCCTGCCGTACAAAGGCTCCTCAAACGGAATATTGATGTGAACGGGGCACCTTTCATCAAAAGCTAGCGCAAGTGCCTTGGCAATTTCCCGTTCATTGTACGATTGTATTTCTTCCTGTTTTTCATTTAATAAGGACTTGCCAAATTTTGAAATGGCATTCGTAGCATGGGAAATATCCTGCTTCAAATTGGCGGAATACCCAATATGCTTTTCCAGTACATTTTCCTGTCGGATCGTTTGCCCGTCACCAATATCAATTCGGTAGCTTGGTCTATCCGCAGAAACAACGATCAAGGGAATATCACTGTAAAAAGCTTCGGCAACGGCTGGATAAAAATTCAACATGGCACTGCCCGATGAACAGATTACCGCAACCGGTTCCTGCAAATGCTGCGCCATACCCATGGCAAAAAAAGCGGCACAACGCTCATCTACAATGCTGTAACATTTAAAAAAAGGATTTTTGGTAAAACTGATGGTCAAAGGGGCATTTCTGGACCCCGGTGAGATAACTATATTTTTAACGCCCTTTGATTTAAAATACAAAACCAAGGTTTGTGCGGAAGGTATATCTGAGTACGTCATTAACTGCAAAAATACATCATCTTGATGGTAAAACTATACTGGTAAAACATCAATTTACAAGATGCCCAACATGGTCTTGCTTTTGTTTTGGGTCTCCATCCATTCACTTTCCGGGTCGGAGGCCTCGGTGATTCCTCCCCCAACAAAAATGAAAGCCTTACCATCCTCCAATTGCATGCAACGAAGGTTTACAAACAAGGACAGCTCTCCTCGGGAACGTAAATTCAGTTCCCCCAAAAAGCCTGTGTAAAATGTTCTTTTGTAGTTCTCGTTGGCTTTAATAAATCGTTGCGCCTCTTCCGAGGGTATTCCACAGACCGCAGGAGTTGGGTGCAGGGCCCTGATTACTTCTTTGACATTGAGGTTGGGCAGCATGGTTCCACGCACCTCCGAACGCAAATGCCACAAATTACCTGCTCGTACGGACTCGGCCTCATCAATTTCCAGCCGTTCCATGGTATGTGCCAATTTGTCGCCAATATACTCGGACACCATTTGTTGTTCCTCAATCTCTTTGTTGCCCCATTTAGGATCTTCATTCTGAATATAAGGTAGAGTGGCGGCCAAGGACATGGTTTGTAATTTCTTGTCTTTAACTTTAACCAAAGTTTCAGGCGTTGCACCACACCAAGTCCCTACTTTGGGGTGATGAAAAAGATATCCAAAGGCATTCGGATAGGTGTTCAAAAGTGTTTTAAAGATTTTGACGGGCGATTTTGTGATGGACATCTCAATTTTTCTAGAGAGCACTACTTTTTGTAGCCTGCCCTTTTCAATTTCCTTGATTCCATTTTTAATCAATTGGATATGGGTGTCTTTCCCCGATTCATCCAAAGTAATCGTGTTTGTTTTTTGTGATTTTTCAGGATGTAACTCTCCTTGCCAAACCTCATCAGGTTGAATCAAAACCACTTTATCCTCTGAATTGAAAGGGGCGAAAACAAAACCTTTTTCAGTGAAGTCTCTAGATGATTTCAGTTCATCATTCAATTGAAAAACTGCGAAAAGTTCCTGCTGTTTGGGTTTTCGGTAAATCACAAAGGGTAGACCATTTTCCAAACAAGCTCCGGCCCTTTCTAAAATCTCTTCGAGGCCTTTATTTTCTGGGTAGTGCAATGGTCGTTAGTTTACAATTGGAAATAAGGTTTCCCTCTTCGTCGGTAATTTTTATCTCCCAAAGTTGGGTGGTTCGCCCTTTATGTAGCATTGATGCTTTGGCATACACAAAGCCTTCTTTTATGGAGCGAACGTGGTTGGCGGCAATCTCGATACCGCGAACAAAAAACTTTTGTCCGTCCAAGAAAATATAGGATGCTGCACTACCCACACTTTCGGCAAGTGCCACGGATGCACCGCCATGCAATACACCATCGGGTTGGTGCACCTTGGGTGTTACGGGCATTTTGGCCAAGAGAAAATTTTCGCCGACATCAATATAGGTAATATCCAATGTTTCCATTAATGTGCCTTTGCAAATCTCGTTGCAAACGGACAGAATCTTCTCTTTATGCTCGTTCATCTTTCTATTTTTTGTAAAATTACACAAAGCTTTGGCAATAGCTAAATCAAGAGACCTCAATCATGTCCAACACAGAGAAGACCGTTACCTACACTACCGAAAACACCTATCTAACGCAGAATGAATTAACCCAAAAAACCAAAAATGTATGGTTGGTTTTTCATGGAATTGGCTATTTGAGCCGTTATTTTGTAAAATATTTTAATGGTTTGAATGCTGAGGAAAACTACATTATTGTTCCCCAAGCCCCATCTAAATATTATTTGAAGAACGAGTACAAATATGTTGGTGCCAGTTGGTTGACCAAGGAAAATACATCAATGGAAGTAAAAAACGTGCTCAACTACATTGATGCCGTACTTGAAGCAGAAAACATTCCAGAAGATGTGAATCTTATCCTTTTTGGGTTTTCACAAGGCGTTTCCATAGCTAGCCGATGGTTGGCAAGTAAAAAAGTAAATTGCAAACTGGTAGTTTTATATGCTGGTGGCATTCCGAACGAACTTACTACTGAAGAATTTGAGTTTTTGGATTACAGTTACACCGATATAAAAATAATCTACGGTAATCAGGATGAATTCTTGACTCCAGACCGATTAAAAGGCGAGAAAATCAAAATTGACAAGTTGTTCCAAGGTAATGCGGAAACTACCATATTTGAAGGAGGGCACGAAGTGAAGCCCGATATCATCAAAAATTTGATTTAACTTTTAATTGGAGGTTTTTTCCTCTGGTACTTCCTCTTCGTAATACTCGATAGTTCTTGTGATATAGGTGTTACCTGGCGTTACAATCTGTTTTACCCAATTGCTGGGGGTATGGCTATCAAACTGAAAAATATATTTGTCCGTAGACTCCGTATTGATAGTTTTTTTCACCATTCTGCTCAATTTGCCGTCAGAGTAATGGTAATAGCGTTTTTGCTGCGATACAAACTCTTTCTCGGCCACATCGTACAGAAAGTCCTCACTTGTAACCAACTTACCATTGTCGTTAAAAACCTCTTCGTTGGCCGTATTGGGTTCACCATCAATATATTCCTTGGTCAAAACTGCTTCTTGGGTGCCGTTTGGTCCTTTTTTGGTAGACGTTCTAACTGCTTTTTGAAGAATTCCGTTCGTAAAGGTGCTCACGGTATGCTCATTTTTAACTTGACCATATTCAAAAGTTGTCTCGTCCACCCCTTCACCATTGGACGATATAATACGGACTAATTTACCCTCATCATCATAATGGTACTGCTGTTGCTCCAAGAACTGTTTATCGTACGAAATGATTTTCTCAGTTACCTTTCGGTTCGGAACCGTATCAATCTCATAAAAATTTGCCATGGAAGTGGATTCGTCCAGCACATTGTTCTTATAACTTTCCATACGCTTTTCGACCAATTCGCCATTATCATATTTATAATAGGTAATGTCTTGGTCGGTATCGTTGTATTGGGTCACGGTTTTGGTCAAAATACCCTGCCTATCAAACTCAAACAACTCCTTTCCATAATCGGTGGTAACAAGACAGGATTTCACCTTGCCCTTCAAATCAAAATCTTTCACGGTAAAGATTTGCACCTCTTGGGACCACATTCCAACAATCTGTAAGAATGAAAAAAGTAGAAAAATGGTGTAGTGTTTTTTCATGCTGTAAAATTAGTCGTTAAAAACGCAACTGAAAAATCTAAACCGCATATATCATGCCCCTATTGGCAAGAAATCACCTAAAATTTACGTTCGGTGGCAAAAGGTGAAATATCCATCGACAGTTTATGGCCTGAAATAAGTTCCGTAACCAATTTACCTGTTGCAGGGCCCATGCTCCACCCCATCATGGCATGACCTGTTGCAATAGTCAAATTGTGAATATTCTTGGGCTTTCCAATGTACGGAAGACCATCGGGCGATACGGGCCGTAGGCCACATTTTGCATTGTTCTTGGCTTCTTCGGGAATCTGAAGTCCGTTGTAATATCCTTCAACACCTTTGGCAATGGCCTCTACCCTTTCCTTTCGGATGGTATGGTTAATTCCTGAAAATTCCATGGTTCCCGCAAAACGGGTAAATCCTTCCATGGGGGTAACCGCTATTTTCTTCTCCATTAAAATGGCGGGCATGGTAATATTTGTCGGCTCTTCTACATTGATTCTGTACCCCTTTCCCGCTTGCAATGGCAATTTTAAGCTCAATTTTTTTGATAGCTCGGAAGTCCATGACCCTGCAGCGAAAACTACTTCGTCCGCTTTGTAGGATGCTTTTGGGGTGGTAATCCCAGTTACTTTTCCGTCTGAAAGAGATACATCTGTTACGCCCTCATTTTTATGAATATCCACTCCGGACTTCTCCAGATACTCCACCATTCTTTTCATAATAAGCGGTGGTGTGGTATGCCTGTCGCACTCCCAAAGTATGGCTCCTTCAGCATTAAAGTCTACATGGGGTTCGATTTTTTTCAAGTCCGATTTGGAAAGGGGTTTGCCCACCAAGCCCATTTTCGCCGCTTTTTCCACCACCTCCATTTCGTGGTCGCGGGCTTTCTCGGTTTGGTACACCATCATCAACCCTTGATTACCTATTTGAAAATCCCCCAAGTCACCTGAAGCTTGTATTCCTTCATACAATTCCCTGCTCAAAAGGTTGATATCACGAATAACGGACATGGACCGCTCTACCTTGGTTTGGGTGGCCGATTTTTTAAAATACCAAGCCCATCGAATAAAGTCGGGGTCCAGCCGTGGCTTCATATAAAATGGACTGGAAGAATTGAACATATACTTCAATCCCTGTGTGATCATACCTGGCGAAGCTAAGGAAACAATATGGCTCGGAGTAAGGTAGCCCGCATTTACAAACGAAGCTCCCGAATTCATATCCGATTTGTCCAGAACGGTTACCTGGTGTCCCGCTTTCTGTAAAAAATAAGCCGTGGAAAGTCCCACGATTCCACCCCCAACAACAATAACACTTTTGTTCTTGCCCATAGCTACAAGTTTTTGGTGTTCTTTAAAAGAAGCGCCAAGATACATAAAGGGCTGGAGAATGTTAATGCATATATTGAGATTTCTTTAGCAAACTTTTGACTATTTTTGGAGGATTTTGAAAACATACATACGAATGAAAAAACTATCCTTATTAGTCTTAGGCCTAGCCATTGCCTGTAATTCTTCCCAAAAAACCGTTTCAGAAGCCCCGCAACCCAAACCAATGGCAAGTCCGGTACCCTATGCGGAAACAATTACCCAAGAAGACTTAAAAGAACATTTGTACACCTATGCTTCCGATGAGTTCGAAGGAAGGGAAACCGGTACTCCCGGGCAAAAAAAGGCAGTTGAATATATAAAGGCCCATTACGAATCTTTGGGTGTGCCCCCTGCCCAATCCAATGGTGATTATTTTCAGAAAGTTCCTTTGGAAGTGTCCAAAGTTCCGGAGGGAAATTTGCGCATAAACGATACATCTTTTGAGCTTGGGGAAGACATTTTGACTTTTTCCGAGGCCAAAGGAACCTACAACAATATTGTTTACGTGGGATACGGTATTAAGGATGGTGATTATTCCGACTACGAAGGGATTGATGTTCAAGGAAAATATGTGCTCATAAAAGCGGGCGAACCTGTTGATGAAAATGGTGTTTACACAATTTCAGGAAATATGGAGAAATCGGTTTGGAGCAATGCATCCGAAGCTGTGGGCAAAAAACGGGACATTGCCCATGAAAAGGGAGCACTAGGAGTTCTCTATTATGATATGCTGAGTTTCCCAAGGTTTCAGGGATATTTTCAATTCATGAAAACCAACAATAGCGGTAGAATGCAATTGGCATCCGATGCGGGTGATGAAGTTCTGATTTACCTGAATGATGACGCTGCCAAAACCCTAAAGAGCGATATTGAAGAGGATAATGTGCCGAAATCCATCAATACAAACATTACAATGGATATTTCTAGTGGCAACGATGAAGTAAACTCCGAAAATGTTGTTGCCTTTATAGAAGGCTCCGAAAAACCTGATGAGTATGTGGTTATTTCTTCACATTTGGACCATATTGGGATTACTGCCGATGGACAGATCAACAACGGGGCGGACGATGATGGTTCGGGAACAGTTGCATTGCTGGAAATTGCACAAGCATTCAAAAAAGCAGCAGATGAAGGCAATGGTCCCAAACGTTCCTTGGTTTTCTTGCATGTTACCGGCGAGGAAAAAGGACTTTTAGGTTCCAGATACTATACGGATGTTGAGCCTGTCTTTCCTTTGGAAAACACCGTCGCCAACCTTAATATTGACATGATTGGGAGGATCGATCCAAAATATACGGGAGCGAGAAACTATTTATATCTTATCGGATCCGACAAATTGAGTACAGAGCTTCACAACCTTTCCGAAGAGGTGAACAAAAAATACACGAACATTGAGTTTGATTATACCTACAACGACGAAAACGACCCAAACCGATTTTACTACAGAAGCGATCACTACAACTTTGCGAAGAACAACATTCCGATCATATTCTACTTTAACGGTACGCATGCGGACTATCACCGCCCAACTGATACTCCTGACAAGATAAATTATGATCTTTTGGAAAACCGTACACGGCTTATTTTCCATACCGCTTGGGAAATTGCCAATAGGGACAACAGATTGGTGGTTGATAAAGCTTCGGATTAATCACCATATTTTGCCCAAAAATGTAAAGACCCTCATCATCGAGGGTCTTTTTTATTAATCCAAAAACAAAAATCCCGGAACAATCAAGGTCCAGGACTTGTCTCAATATAAATGGGTGGAAGGCCGGGTTTACCTCGACTGCGCTCGGCACAGGCTTCTCGCCCTCGATTGCATTCAAAAACAAAAATCCCGGAACAATCAAGGTCCGGGACTTGTCTCAATATAAAAGGGTGGAAGACCGGGTTCGAACCGGCGACCTCTGGAACCACAATCCAGCGCTCTAACCAGCTGAGCTACAACCACCATTTAAAGCGGATGCAAAAATACTTTTTTGTAATGATTCAACCAAAAGATTTTTCAATTTCCCTTAATTTATTATACCTGTCTTCACTTCTTTCTTTTTCTGTAACATTACATCTGCCCGTAACTTACATTAAACCAAACCTGTACAATTTACCGACTAAATACACGTTTTTAAGACCAAACACACTTTTTTGGGCATTTCACAACATTTAATTCTTAAAAAGGTGCTCTGAATTTATTTTTGCATTAAATATTTTCACCTAGGCATTGTCAGAAAATAACCTCATATCCACTCGTAAAAGCTCACTAGCAAAATTAGTGCTTTGTGCCTTCACATTTTGTTTGTCCATACCTAGTTTGGCACAGTCTAGCAAAAGAGATAGTCTAGCCTTTAAATTACAACGATTGGAATCTACCAATAGATTCAACCCAAAAGATACTTCCCATATTAACCTTTTGTCCCGCTTGGCCTTTTCTTACAGATATTTGGATACTGACAGTTTGTACTCCATTGGCGAAAGGGTTTTAAAATACAGTAAGGACATTGACTATGCCTATGGTGAAATAAAAGGTTTGGATGCTCTTGGCAATTACTATTATAGTAAAGGTAATCGAGAAAAATCAATGCCACTCTTTAAGGAAGCATTGGAATTGGCGCAGGAAATTGAAAATATAGAGTGCGAAGTATCCCTAATAAACACCCTTGCACAAAACTATAGCTTTGAAGGAAATTATGCCGAAGCACTAAACTGGAATCTTAAGGGAATCGACTTGGCACGGGAAGCTGGCAATCAACAAATGCTATCTATTCTCAATGAAAACATTGCTGGGCTGTATGCGGATCAAAAAGATTTTAAAAACGCCCTGATGTTCTATGATACGGTCCAAAAAATAAATAGAAGACTGGGCAATGAGGTAATAGATGCTGAAACGCAGAGCAACATGGCTTCCCTCTATAAAGATGCCAAGGATTATAAAAGTGCAATGTTCAACATCAATAGGAGTATAAACACTTTTGAAAAAAATAAAATATACGATTGGTTGGCTTATGCCTACCAGGTTAAAGGAGATATTTACCTTAATCAAGAAAAGTATAAATGGGCCCTGTATTGGTTCGACCAGAGCAATATGCTGTTTAAACACCAAATTGAAGATGACAGAATAAAAATCGAATTGATGAACGGTATGGCCAAAGTATATTTTGGATTGGAAAAAGATAGCCTTTCATTAAAATATGCGGAAGAAGGTCTGGCTCTATCAAAAAAAATCAAATCACTGCAAGGGCAAATTGATTGCTCGGAAACTTTGTACAAAGTCCACAAGAAAAACGGTAATAACCCCGAGGCATTAGCCTATTTGGAAACTTTTAAAACCTTGTCCGATTCCTTGTTCAAGGACAAAAACAAACAGAGCTTATCACTTTTAGAGACCAAATTACATTACGAACTGGAAAAACAGGAACTGATCGAGGCCAATGAAGCTGCCCTTGCCAAGCAGCGTAACTATATCTATTTTTCAATAATCATTCTTTTCATCCTTAGTATAATAATCTTTGTGATCAGGAGAAGTGAGAACATCCAGAAAAAACTGAACAAAAAACTTCAGGATAAATCAGAAGCTGTGATTCAAAGGGAGGCCCAACTCCATGAAATCAACAAAACAAACACAAAGCTGTTCTCCATTATTGGCCATGATCTTAGAGGTCCCATTGGTGGGCTACAGGGAATACTTAAAATGTTTACAGATGGTGATATTTCCACAAAGGAACTAATTTCCTTTATTCCCAAACTAAAAACGGATGTCGAAAATATTTCCTTTACCTTAAACAACCTTTTATCTTGGGGATTGAACCAACTCAATGGTGTAGTCACCAAACCTAAGCGGGTATCCTTGTCATACCTTGTTGGCAATAACATCCGATTGTTATCGGAGATTGCAAAAAATAAGTCCATTAAAATTATAAATCAACTACCGGAAAACCCCCGTATTTGGGCCGATAATAATCAAATTGATATTGTTATCCGTAACCTACTGAGCAATGCAATAAAGTTTACACCAGAGAATGGGCTTATCACTATTGAGGCTGAGGAGAAAGGGAATATGTGGCAAATATCCGTTCGTGATACCGGTATTGGGATGACAGCAGAAATGCAACGCTCCATTTTTAGAGATTCCTCCAATATTACAACCTACGGTACCAATAACGAAAAAGGTACGGGTCTTGGCCTTTCGCTATGCAAGGAAATGGTACACAAAAACAATGGAAAAATTTGGGTAGATAGTGTCCCCCGCAAAGGAACCACATTCTTTTTCACTGTTCCCAAAGCACAAAACAGATATCAAAAGGCTTCTTGATCAGATTAAATCCTCCAAGCTATCCACACCAATATAGCGTTCTACGGTAAAGCCTTCTGCATATTCCACACCAATGATTCTTCCTAAATCCCTTGCCCGGTAATTAACACTATCGGTAAAATTCTTACTGCTGATGGGGGTCTCAGGTTCCTTACTGTCTGGGTCATAGAACTGGGAACTATATGCCATGATCGCATCGGTTTTTTTATCAATAAATCCGGATACATCAACCACAAAATCGGGTTCTAGACTTTTCCATTGAATAAAATGATAGACCAACTTGGGCCTCCAAGCCTCTTGCCATTGATCATCCCCGTCCATTTTGGTGTCGATTTTAACCAAACCGCTCAAAAAGCAGGCATCACTGACCAATTTACTACCTTTCCCATGGTCGATATGGCGGTCATCAATGGCGTTGCAGAGTACAATCTCCGGTTTGTATTTTCTAATGATTTTGATGAGTTCCAGTTGGTGCTCCTTATCGTTTACAAAGAAACCATCGGCAAACTCCATGTTTTCCCTAACGGAAACTCCCAGTATTTTTGCGGCGGCAGCGGCTTCCTTATCCCTGATTTCGGCAGAACCACGGGTTCCGAGTTCGCCACGGGTCAAATCAACGATACCTACTTTTTTTCCTTTGGAAACTTCTTTTGCTATGGTGGCACCTGCCCCCAATTCGGCATCATCTGGATGCGCTCCGAATACTAAAATGTCTAATTTCATAAGAATCTTAAGCCGTAACGGTCATGGATTTTACTTTGGCAACCGCCTGTTCAATATCCGCTATTAAATCTTCTGTCTCCTCTATGCCCAATGAAAAACGAATCAAGGAGTCCTTTATTCCTTGTTTTGCCCTGTCTTCCGGGCTCATCAATGCATGGGAGGTCTGGGTCGGCGAAAGCATGGTACTTTCTATTCCTGCCAAGCTCATGGACGGTTTTATTAATTTTAATTCCTTGAAAAACAGGGATGTGTCTATTTCTGTGTTCAGCTCAAAAGATAGCATGCCCCCAAAACCTTTCATCTGGGATTTGGCCACTTCATGACCTGGGTGGTCTTTAAGACCCGGGTAATACACATTTTCAACATCTCTGCTCTGGTGAAGGTATTCGGCCATCTTCATGGCATTTTCATTTTGTGCCTTTACCCGAATGGCCATGGTTTTCAAACTACGTTCCAATAGCCACACAGTATAATCGCTAAGGCTTCCTCCAAAACAAATCGCAGTTTGCCAAACCTTGTCCATGTTTTCTTGGGATGCCGCAACAACACCTGCACAGATGTCGGAATGTCCGCCCATGTACTTTGTGGCACTGTGCACTACTACATCGATTCCAAAATCAACTGGGTTTTGATTGATGGGACTGGCAAAGGTATTGTCGATCATTGATAAGATTCCTTTTCTCTTGGCCAAATCCGCCACGCCTTTCACATCAGTAATGGTCAATAAGGGGTTTGATGGGGTTTCTAAATACAACACTTTGGTATTGGGTTTGATTTCTTTCTCAAAATCTTCTACTTCCCAACCTGTGGTAAATGAGTACTCAATACCAAATCTCTCGAATTGGCTAACGGCAAAATGATACGTACCGCCATAAATGGTCTGCTGAAGTACCACATGATCGCCAGATTGAAGAAAAGTCATCAGAGCAGTACTGATAGCAGCCATGCCGCTACCAAAAATCAAAGCAGCCTCGGTATGCTCCAAAGCTGCCAGTTTTTTGCACAATGCCTCTTGATTGGGCGTATTGTAATATCTTGGGTATCTTTTGATGTCTACATCCTCAAATTGATAGGATGTACTCATATATAAAGGGGAAACAGCTCCCTTGAACTCCTTGTCTTCCAACTCCCCTACATGGGTACAGATGGTATTGAGTCCTTTTTTATCGTTGATCATTTTAAAAGGTTGTTCTTTATTATACTTTGAGTTTGTCCGGGCTCTGTCTATTGGAAAATAGCGAAAGTATCTCTATCGAATTACCATTGATTCGGTAATAAAGATTTGTGTATTTGGCAATGACAGCCCTACGAATATTCTTTTTCTTTTTTGAAATCTGAAACAATTCAGGATTCTTGGAAATCAGTTCAATAATATGATCAAGTTCTTGAGAATAGTTTGTCAATTCCCTTTCCGTCCAATTTTCCTGCAAATATTCTACGATTCCTTTCAATTCAGAAATTGCATTGTGAGTCCACAGAATTTTATAACCACTTGTCATATAGTTTTCTCACATTTGAATGCGACTCCATATTTCCAGAAGCAGCATCCTTCAAACCATTTTTAATGGATTCTTTTTCTTCTTTGGAAATTTCATCCCACCAATCAGCCTTCTCATTTTCCCGAAGCTTCATTATTTTCTCAATAATAGATTCATCATTTAGGGTAGAAAGCCATTGAATCAATTCAATCTTTTTATTTTGAATGTTTATATCCATGAATCTCAATTTACGATTTTGAAACGGATTATATCAAAGATACGAAACCCATCATACTTGGACTTTCTTCCACTTCCCTTTTTTAAACCAAATCATGGCCAAAACGGCTATAAGTATTTCCGCCGCAGTAATGGCAACAAAAACACCGGTTGCGCCCCAACCCAAAACCAATGCCGATATATAGGCCAATGGCAATTGAAAAAACCAAAAAGCAATCAAATTTATCTTGGTCGGAGTTCCCGTGTCCCCTGCTCCATTAAAAGCTTGGGTCATGACCATGCCATAGGCATAAAAAATATACCCCAAAGCAATTACCTGAAGACAAAGTGCACCACTTTTTACAACTTCCGGTGTTGTGTTGAACCAAGATATTATGGTATTGGCAAAAATCAGATAGACCAAAGAAACTGTTCCCATAAAGTAGGCATTGTATTTCCCTGTTTTCCAAACAGACTGCTCTGCCCTATCTGGTTGTTTGGCTCCGAGATTTTGACCCACCAGAGTTGCAGCGGCATTGCTCATGCCCCAAGATGGCATCAAGGTGAACATCATTACACGGATGGCAATGGTATATCCTGCCAGTACTTCGCTTCCAAACTCCGACATAATGCGCATCAAGAAAATCCAACTTGAGGTTCCTATCAAGAATTGGGCAATACCGCCCAACGAGACTTTGATCAAATTGAGCATCACCTTAAAGTTCAAAACCAAGTCCTTGGCCATTAGTTTGATTTTGCCCCAACCAAAGAACAAAATCCCCAATTGAAAAAGTACCGCAGTTCCCCTACCAATGTTCGTAGCTACGGCCGCACCCTTAACTCCCATTTCTGGAATTGGTCCAAAACCGAATATGAACATGGGGTCCAAAATAATGTTGAGTCCGTTAGAGAGCACCAAAGCCCACATGGCAATGGATGCATTCCCCGCACCACGGAATATTGCATTGATCAAGAACAATAGCACCACGGTTATGTTACCTCCTATCAAAAATTGGGTGTAACCATATCCTTCGGCAATTAAATCGGGTTCACCGCCCATTAATGCTAAAATATCTTTGGCATAGATGATTCCGACGACACCAATGATAATGGAAATTACCACACCTAGACTAATAGCCTGTACGGCCGCAATACGTGCACCGTCAACATCTTTTTCGCCAATCCTACGGGCAACAACAGCCGTTGCGGCCATACTAAGGCCAATGGCAAGCGCATAGACCAATGTAATCACGGATTCCGTTAAACCAATGGTTGCAACAGCATTAACGCTCACTTTGGAGACATAGGCAATATCTACCAGTGCGAAGATTGATTCCATGAGCATTTCCAAGATCATGGGAATGGAAAGCATAAAAATGGCCTTGCGGATGCTTCCCGAAGTAAATTCTGTTTCCTTACCGGAAATTGCTATCCAGAAATACTGGATAAATTTTTTAAATGAATTTGTATGTTGATGTGTCATTATAAAAGAATTATGTGTAAAAAAAGAATTGAAATGTCCAGTAACCGAGAAGAGTTCGGTTACATAAATCGGGTTTCCCCAATGGTGACATCTATCGCGTACATAATTCTTATAGCTTCATGATGATGCAAATATGCAAAAAAAATGAGATATTATTAATAATTTTTTATTTACTACTTCATTCCTTGTCCCTACCTTCGTAATCAAACCAACTCAAATAATTCAAAAACCATGCGTATTAAAAGTTTGATTGCCATTGGAATACTATCTTCCATAGCACTCACTACATCTTGTAAAAAAAGTTCAGAAACCACAAAAACAGAAGAAAAAACAGGTTACCAAGGGCAAGGTAAAAGTCCAGTTGTACCTACGGTTGACAAACCTATCCAAAAACAATGGAGAGGTGTTTGGGCCTTTAACGATAGTACCACTTTCTTTTCCAATAAGTTTGATGGTGCCCGATTGAACGGTGTAGCTTATGATGGCAACGACCACTATACCATTTGGGTGACTGCCGAAAATACCCCGATCAACGTGAGTCCATGGTACGCCTTTCAGGTCTGGTCAAAAAAACCACGCGACATTACAGTTCAGTTGAATTATCAAGACTCGAGAAGCAGATATTATCCAAAAATCAGTACGGACGGAAGAAACTTTACTCCACTGGACAGTACAAATTTTAAGGCCATTAATCCTGGTGAGGGAGAGTTTGGGATAAAAGCAGCACCAGAATCGGCAGAAATTACCATAAGTGTGACCGAAGAACCGACTTGGATAACCGCACAAGAACTTTACACATCATCTGTGGTAAAAGAATGGGTGGATTCCTTAAGCCAAAAGCCATTTATTACGAATTATCCAATCGGTCTTTCAAAAGAGAAACGTACCATGTCATTAATGGAAATCAATGAAAGTAAGGATTCCAAAAAGGCAATTATGATTATTTCCAGACAACACCCGCCCGAAGTAACAGGTTTTTTGGCAATGAAATCGTTTATTGAAACCATTTCTGGTGATTCTGAACTAGCCAAAGAGTTTAGACAAGAGCACACGGTTTTTGTGGTGCCATTGATGAACCCCGACGGAGTGGATAACGGTCATTGGAGACACAATACAGGTGGTATTGATTTGAACAGGGATTGGCAAAACTTTAATCAGCCTGAGACCAGAAACGTCCGTGATTTTCTCGTAGAAAAGGATAAAACCTATGATTTTGTTTTCGGAGCAGATTTCCACTCTACATGGGACGATATCTACTACCCTATTGATACTACGGTTACAGGCGAAAAAGGAAAAATAATCTTTGATTGGATTGAAAACATCAGCGAAAGATTACCTCAAAAGCAAACCAATATAAGTGCTTCCGACGAAATTGACCCAACGATGGTTTCTAGCAAATATTTTTATGTACACCACGGAATGCCAGCCATTGTATTTGAATTGGGCGACAATACCTCCAGACCTTTCCTAAAGGAAAAAGGCAAGGTGGCAGCAGAGGAAATCATGAAACTTTTAATGGAACAATAAACTATTTTTTGGCGTAATGCGCCTTGTATCGCCAAAAACTGATACCTCCCAGAATAAAGACCCCGAGTACCGTGTACCACACAAAGCTTGGGGTTATTACTTGGTCTCCACTAGCATAACTGTGCAGTCCTACCAAATAGAAATTTACTCCAAAATAGGTCATCATAATGCTGGCATAAGCCACAATACTGGCAAAATTATAACTCCATTTACCACGAAGACCGGGAACCAACCGCATGTGTAGAACAAATGCATAAATCATAATCGAGACCAATGCCCAAGTTTCTTTAGGATCCCAGCCCCAATAACGGCCCCAGCTCTCATTGGCCCATTGACCGCCCAAAAAGTTACCTATGGTAAGCATCACCAAACCTGCTGTTAGTGCCAGTTCGTTGATAACAGTAAGCTCCTTAATGTTGATATCCATTCGTTTTTTGTTCTTTTTGGTGGTAAGCACCATCAACAACAAAGCGACCACACCCAGAATCATCCCAACAGTCAAAGGACCGTAACTTCCCACAATAACGGCAACGTGGATCATCAACCAATAACTGTCGAGTACGGGTTGTAAATTGGCAATAGCAGGATCTACCCAGCTTTGGTGGGCAACCCATAACAACATACAGGTCACAAAAGCACTAGAGGCTATGGTCAATTCGCTTTTTCGGCCCAAGGCCAAACCAATGCCCATAGTTGCCCAAGCTACATAAAGAATACTTTCGTAGGCGTCACTCCAAGGTGCGTGACCAGAAATGTACCACCTCAAAATCAAGCCAATTGTATGCCAAATAAAAAATATGATGATGGTACCTTTTAATAGGTAAGCAACGGCATCAAGAATTTTACGCTCCTTAAAAATCTTTGCTATTAGAACAAAGAGCAACAACAACCCGACCATGGCGTAGTATTTGTACAAACGGTTGAACAAATCCAGCTTGTTGTATATAATCTCGGTTTTTATCTTGTTATCCGATGGCAATACCTCTTCCCCATGGTTCTTTTGGTTTTGTTTGAAGGCCTCCAGCAACCTATCTGGTTGGGAGTAATCACCTGTACCAATGGATTGTTGTAGGGAATTCAAATAATACGGCATCGCATTTTTGATGAAATTCGCATACAACGAATCTTGCACTTGATATTGACCAGAGCGATATTCCACGGCAGAGATCCATTTGTTGTTCTCATCGTTGAGCAAGGGAAAAATCTTTACTATTTGTCCGCTCAATGCGATGTCCAATAAACTTAACCGCTCCCCTACCTTTTTAAAGTCCTTTTCAAATTTATTTGGATTGGTCTTGGAGGTTGCCTTCTCTAAAAAAGGTCGGAGTTTATAATTTCCTTTGGCGTCAAAGAAATCTGTTGCCTTAACAAACTTCGTATCTCCGGGAACACCAACAACCTTACGAATACTATCATTCCCCTTATCGCCCAAAGCAATAATGTCCGCAGTGTACCAAACCCCGGGATTCAGCATCATGGAAAGGAAAACCTGATTGGCAGAAAGATCCTTGAATTTATCATCCCCACTCAATTTTCGCAATAATTCGGAGGCGAAGGTATTGACGGGCTTCATTCTACCATTTTCATCTTGGATGACCAATGCACCGAACTTTTCGGCGTGTTCCGTAGCCACTGTCGTAGCTTGGATTACAGAGTCAATCTGGGCTTTTGTTGGCACCAAGGAATGTTCACTATGGCCCTCTTGAGCATTTGCAGAAACAAAAGCAAAGAAAAGAGCAATAGCCGTCAATGCTGCTTTTTTTTCTTTTATCTTCTCAAGCATGGCCTGCAAATCCCTAAAACGTGTTTTTCCAAAGAACATAATGCCCATTAAACCAATATAGAGCAAAAAGTAACCGATATAGGTAATCCAGGTTCCCCACCAATCGTGGTTTACGGAAAGTACCGTTCCACGTTCGTCCGGGTCAAAACTGGACTGGAAAAATCGGTATCCTTGGTGGTCCAGTACATGGTTCATATAAATATCATAATCAAAAGAACGCTTATCGTGTACCGTAACTTTACTCATAAATGAGGCATACCCAGTTTCGGTTCCAGGATATTTTTCGGCGATAAAATCGTTCAACTCAATAGAAAAAGGAAGCTCATACACTTTAGATCCATAGCTCAATGAAAAATCCAACCCGCCTACATTGATCTTATCCGAGAAATTGGACGTTCCCTTGCTTCCAAGTAATTTTACCTCTTTGGTTTCTCCATTCACAGAAACAGAAACAACCAAAGCATCCTGCGTTACCTTGGTAATTTCTTCATCGGGCACTTTAACAATACCATATCTTCCTTTAACAAAAGGTTCGGGTACCACAAACTGCATGCCTCCCATAGTGTATAGCGAACGTAATTGAAAGGGTTGAATGCTATCACTTGTCACTTCTCCTTGGAACTGGTCCGCCATTCTCATAAAATCCCCCTCGAAAGGAGATTTGATGCGGAAGCCGTTCTCATCATCATAAAAAATATTGATGGCCCCATCGGTTTCATTGTTCAGGGCGAAAAGAATATTGTGGATGCTGGCTATTTTACCATTCTCCAAATAATGCTCGTGGCGTTGACCATTACCGGCCTCTACAATTTGAAGGTATTCTGCTCCATTTTCATCTGGAATCAATCCTTTTTCCGCTCCTTTGATAAAATCCACATAGCTAATGGAAAATGGTTGACCATTAAAATCAGACTTCCATGGCAAACTGGAACGTTTCCCTTCGGGAGTCACTAAAATATCATCTTCCAGCACCTTTCGTTTGGTTTCCCCGTTGATATCACCATCCACAAACGCAGTCAAATAGGTTTTATCCGAATAAAATACTTTTTCCGTTGCGCCTTCCCTAATGGGCATCATACCCTCGTAACTGATATATCGGGTTACAAAAGCCCCTAGTATGATCAAAATCCAAGAAAGGTGAAGCATGAGTACGGGCCACTTTTTCCATTGCAACAACCGATATCTATAAATGTTACCAAAAAAGTTGATCACAAAAAACACCATAATGGCCTCGAACCAGGTAGCATTGTAAATGTAAATTCGTGCAGTTTCGGTACTGTACCAGGTTTCCACAAAAGTTCCCATGGCCAATGCCGCGGCAAAAACCAAAAAAAGAACAGCCATAAGTCTTGTGGAAAAAAGTGTTTTCTTAAGAATATCGATCATGGAAATTCGGTCTACTTTCGGCTTGCAAAAATACGGTCTTTTTAGAACTTCCTTGCTGCATTAAGTCATAAAAATCAAACAGATTTGTTAATTCTTACCATAATCCATCGAACCTAAATTCGTAATTTTGATCATGCTCAAGATTGTAATTCTGGGGACCGGAAACCTCGCCAAACACTTGTACACTGCTTTAACAAGCACCGCTGATATTGATTTGGTCCAAATTGTGGGCCGAAACCAGAAAGAATTACAGCAATTTTCCGAGCATTCCACTATCTCCAATTCCTTTGATTCTATAGTTGATGCCGATATTTATTTGATTGCGGTAAAAGACGATGCCATTTCCGAAGTGTCTCAACATTTATTAAAGAAAAAGGGAATCGTGGCCCATACCTCGGGCGCTATAGGTCTCGATGCGATTCAACCCGAAAACAGAGGTGTTTTTTATCCATTGCAGACCTTTACCAAAGGTAAAACGGTTGATTTTAGCTCTATTCCCATTTGCATTGAAGCAGAAGAAAAGGAATCACTGCAAACCCTGCATAAGTTGGCAGATTCCATTTCTGACAATGTGCACCATATTGACTCGCAACAACGAAAAAAATTGCATCTTGCAGGCGTTTTTGTGAACAACTTTACCAATTACCTGTACAGTGTTGGCGAAGCATTTTGTTTGGAAGAAGGACTATCTTTTGATTTGTTGAAACCATTGATCATGGAAACGGCCGATAAAATCCAAGCCATGTCGCCAAAAGAAGCACAAACAGGGCCAGCACGCAGAAACGATACCAAGAGTATGGAAAGTCATCTGGAACTTTTAAACAAAAAAGAACACATTACACTCTATAAATTATTGAGCCAAGCCATAAAACAAGCGCATGAAGAAGAATTATAAAGAGCTTTTGAGCAACATTACCACCTTTGTTTTTGATGTTGATGGAGTTTTTACCGATGGAACGGTTATGATTACTACAAATGGGGAACTGCTCCGGAAAATGAGCGTAAAAGATGGATACGCCCTTAAAACGGCCATAAAAAAAGGATACAACGTTTGTATTATAACGGGTGGCACCAACCAAGGCGTAAAAGAGCGCTTAAAAGGACTCGGGGTAACCGATTTTTATATGGGCGCACACCACAAACAAGAACCTTTGGAAGAGTATTTGGATATTCATGGCATTGACCCTCAATCGGTGGTTTATATGGGTGACGATGTACCCGATATCCCCCCAATGAAAATGGTAGCATTGGCCACCTCCCCACAAAACGCAGTACCTGAGGTAAAAGCCATCTCTGACTATGTTTCGCATAAAAATGGCGGCGAAGGCTGTGTTCGTGATATTATTGAGCAAGTTTTAAAGGTTCGTGGAGACTGGAACGATAATTTTAGCGCCGAGAATGACTAAAAATCCACTCAAAGAGAAACTTAAAGGCAAAAAAATCATTCTTGGTTCAGGTTCACCAAGACGCAAAATGTTTTTGGAAGAGTTGGGGCTGGACTTTGAGGTTCGGCCAAAATCGGTGAAAGAAATCTACCCTGAAGAGTTGCAAGGACAAGAAATATCCGAATATTTGGCACAACTCAAGGCCACTCCCTTTAAAGAAGAGCTGGGACCCAACCAAATTGTAATTACTTCGGATACGGTGGTTTGGCACAACAAAACCTCATTGGCAAAAGCTAAGAACAAATCTGAAGCCTATGAAATGCTTCGTACCCTCTCAGGCGATTGGCACGAGGTTATAACTTCGGTCTGTTTTACCACAAAAGATTTTCAAAAAACCGTAAGTGGCATTACTAAAGTAAAACTAAAGGATTTTACGGATGACGAAATCAACTACTATATTGATACCTGCCAGCCTTTTGATAAAGCAGGAGCTTACGGCATTCAGGAATGGATCGGTATGATCGGTATCGCCGAAATTCAAGGTTCTTATACCAATGTGGTGGGACTTCCTACCGATTTGGTCTACCAAACCCTAATGGATATGGTTTCTTGAGTTTGGATGTGTAACTTTACTAAAATCCTCTACTCATGAAAACCTTAAAAATATCCAACAGTATAATTCTTGAATGTATGTTGGCCTTGCTTTTATTGGTCTCTTGTTCCGATAAAAGCAAAACAACAGAGAACGGAGAAACAGCTAGCAATAAAAAATCCAAAACATTAAAAACCGAACCTAAACAACCCCTCACCAATAATTTCAAAAATTATTGGTATGCCGACGATGCCGAAATCACTTCCTATAAATTGGAACAAGCGAGGTATGGTGAACTTCGGAACGGAAACGCGGTTCTGATTTATGTAACGGAACCTTTTTTACCCAAACAACAGGTAAAAGCAAACGGCAACAACCCTGAAAACATTTCGGTTTTAAAATTGAATGCCACTAAAAAGTTTTTGACCGGGATTTACCCCTACTCCATTATGAGCAGTACATTTTATCCCGTTTACGATAATCAGCACGCGTTGAAAACCAGTTTGTCCGTTCAGGAATGGTGCGGACATGTGTATGCCCAGATCAACAATCGTGAAAAATTTGAATTTACCTCACATTCGTATTTTGAAAGCGAGGCCGACCAAGACTTTTCCATGGAAAAATCATTCTTAGAAAATGAAATTTGGAACAAAATCAGAATAAACCCCGAAAACCTCCCACAAGGTGAAATTTCAATGATACCTTCTTTGGAGTTTCTCCGTTTGAGGCACCAGGAAATGAAGGCATATAATGCCATTGCAACCATCTCATCTAAAGGCGGCATAACAACTTACACCATTTCCTATCCAAAATTGGAACGAAAATTGATGATAAATTTCATGGCTGACTTTCCATTTTCCATTGAAAGTTGGACGGAAGAATTCAAGAGTGGATTTGGATCGGATGCGAAAACGTTGACCACTTCTGCTACCAAAATCAAAACAATAAAAACCGCTTATTGGAGCCAAAACAAAAACAAAGATCTAATATTAAGGGATAGTTTAGGTTTATAACAGCAATTAATGCCTATGTTAAAACTCTTCTAAATAAACGGATGACTGTATACAAACTACCTATATTTGAAATAACCACTAAACGACCAACTATGAAGCATTTTTGGGTATTCCTTTCCCTTACCATACTACTTTTAACTAATTCTTTTGCCCAAAAACCGGATAAGCTTACTTCGGCAGAGTTATTTCACGACATACAAAAACTGAATTTTTTAGGGACGGCCCTTTACGTAGCGGCCCACCCCGATGACGAAAACACAAGCCTGATTTCCTATCTCGACAACCACGAAAAAGCGAGAACGGTCTATTTGTCGATGACAAGGGGTGACGGTGGACAAAACTTGATCGGTTCTGAACTAGCTGAGCTTTTGGGGGTATTGCGCACACAAGAACTTTTAGCTGCAAGACATCTAGATGGCGGTGAACAACGCTTTACACGTGCAATTGACTTTGGGTTTTCCAAACACCCAAAGGAAACCTTAAAAATATGGGACAAGGATAAAGTTTTGGCCGATGTGGTTTGGGCCATTCGAAACATTAAACCTGATGTGATCATCAACAGATTTGATCATAGAACCCCTGGCTCCACACACGGTCACCATACGTCTTCGGCTATTTTGAGCATGGAGGCCTTTGACCTCGCAAATGATCCAGATGTTTATTCCGAGCAATTGCAATGGACAACCCCCTGGCAGCCCAAACGTATTTTTTATAATACTTCGTGGTGGCAATACGGCAGTCAGGAAGCATTTGAAAAAGTTGACAAGTCCGGTATGGTCCGGCTAGATGTAGGCACCTATTACCCAGAGCTCGGACTCTCCAACAACGAAATTGCTGCCATGGCACGTAGCCAACACCTTTGTCAAGGATTTGGTAGGCTGACAGATAGAGGTACTGACAATGAGTATATTGAATTACTAAAAGGCGACATGCCCAAGGAAAATGATGTTTTTGAAGGCATCAATACCACTTGGTCCCGTGTTAAAGGAGGCGAAGCTGTTGGAAACATTTTATATAAGGTTGAAGAGAATTTTGATTTCCAAAATCCATCCAAGCATATACCTGAACTTGTAAAAGCTTATCAGCAATTACAAAAAGTTGAAGATGAACACTGGAGAACATTAAAATCGGAAGAATTAAAAAACATCATCCTAGCTTCGGCCGGATTATATTTGGAGGCCAGTTCGGCAAGTGCTTCTGCTACTCCTGGCAGTAAGGTAACCATCAATATAGAGACCATAAACAGATCTTCTTCAAATATCACTTTAAATGAAATTGAGATTGTTGGTACCGATGCCCATCTAAGCCCGAACAAAATTTTAGGAAACAACCAAAAAGAGAATTTTGAAATTAGCTTCACCGTTCCCGAAAACACTTCCTACACCAGCCCATATTGGCTAAACGAATCTGGAACTTTGGGAACCTATACCGTGAACGACCAAAGTTTGATCGGTAAACCCGAAACCCCAAGTGCCTTTGTGGCAGTTTTTACTTTGGTTATTGATGGAGTGGATATTCCGTTTGAAAAATCGGTGGTACACCGCTATTCCAGACCAGACAGGGGCGAATTGTACGAACCCTTTGCCATTTTGCCCGAAGTCACTTCCAAAATTGATGAAAAGGTGCTCATCTTTGCCAGTGCGGACACTAAGGAGATACAAGTAAAAGTACGAGCAGGTAAAAATGGTGTATCCGGAACGGTTGAGTTAGATCATCCAGCCGAGTGGACAGTTTCACCACAAAACATTCCTTTTTCCATTGCGCAAAAAGGCGAAGAAATTTCGGTAACATTCAAAGTTACGCCTCCAGATACCGAAAGCGAAGGAAAAATTGAGCCCAAAATTACCATGGGCAACAAAGTTTACGATAAAGAATTGGTAGAAATCGATTACGACCATATTCCAAAGCAATCCGTATTACTTCCTTCGGAAGCCAAAGTGGTTCGCATGGATATTAAAAAATCAGGGGAGCATATCGCTTACATTATGGGGGCTGGAGATATGGTGCCCGAAAATTTGGAACAAATCGGTTACCAAGTCCATATTGTTGATCCAAACGATGTTCAAAATGGGGATTTGGATAAATACGATGCTGTGGTCGTGGGCATTAGAGCCTACAATGTGGTGGAAGCCTTAAAATTTAAGCAACCCGTGCTGTTCGATTATGTAAAAAATGGCGGCACCATGATTGTACAGTACAATACGGCCGGAAGATGGGCAAGTCAATTTGAAAACATTGCCCCATACGATGTGACGCTTTCCAGAGATAGGGTTACGGACGAAAATGCAGAGGTAAAAATATTGGCCCCCAACCATTCTTTGATGAATTTCCCGAATGCCATCACAAAAAAGGATTTTGATGGGTGGGTACAAGAACGTGGATTGTATTTTCCAAGTGAATGGAGTTCAGAGTTTACACCAATTCTCTCTATGAAAGATGAGGGCGAAACCGAAAAACAAGGAAGCCTTATTGTAGCACCTTATGGAGAAGGTCACTATATTTATACAGGTTTAAGCTTTTTCAGGGAATTACCTGTTGGGGTTTCGGGAGCATATAAACTATTTGCAAATATGCTTTCCGTAGGAAAAGATCAAGTAAAAAGAGACAGTAATGTCAAAGGATAATATGAATACCAAATTTGAATGGAAAAAGGAATACAGCATTGTTATCCTTTTAAATGCCATTTATATATTGGTTTTTTACCTTATAATGATTTTAAACAATTAGACCCCTGAATGGCATTACTCGACTGGATTATTCTTGGTAGCACCCTACTCTTCATCGTGGCATACGGTGTTTGGAAAACACGTGGCAATAATAATGTGGACGATTATGTCCGTGGTGGTGACAACGTAAAATGGTGGACCATCGGATTGTCCGTGATGGCTACCCAAGCGAGTGCCATAACTTTTTTATCTACCCCGGGGCAAGCGTTCCACGACGGAATGGGCTTTGTTCAATTCTATTTTGGACTGCCCTTGGCCATGATCGTGATTTGCCTTGTGTTTATACCCATTTACAAAAAATTAAAGGTTTTTACCGCCTATGAAATGCTCGAAGGGCGTTTTGATCTTAAAACAAGAACCCTTACTGCTCTTTTGTTCTTGGTACAACGTGGGTTGGCTGCAGGGATTACCATATTTGCCCCTTCCATAATCCTATCCGCCGTATTGGGATGGGATTTAAGGACATTGAACGTGATTATCGGAATCCTTGTGATTATTTACACCGTGTCGGGAGGCACCAAAGCGGTTAGCATGACCCAGAAACAGCAGATGTTCATCATTATGTTGGGGATGTTTTTTGCTTTCTTCTTTATCATGGGAGCACTCCCTACGGATATATCTTTCGATAAGGCCTTAAAAATAGCTGGGGCGAACAATAAACTCGAAATTTTGGATTTCTCTTTTGATACCAATAACCGATATACGTTTTGGAGCGGTATTACAGGAGGCTTCTTTTTGGCCTTGGCCTATTTTGGTACCGATCAAAGTCAAGTGCAGCGTTATTTATCGGGCAAATCGGTTCGTGAAAGCCAGTTGGCATTGATTTTTAACGGGATTTTTAAAATACCAATGCAGTTCTTTATCCTATTGGTGGGTACCATGGTGTTTGTATTTTATCAATATAATTCATCTCCCTTAAACTTTAACCCTGCAGCTACCGAAGCTGTAATGCAATCGGAATATGCCAACGATTACCAATCGCTTTCAAAAGATCATAAGGAACTGGAAAAAGAAAAACGGATGGCGCAACATTCCTTTTCCGCAGCACTTGAACTTAAAGAGTACAATGCCATTGAGCAGGCAAAGCAGGATATTATTAAAATAAATGAAAAGGAAAAAGCAAATAGGGAGACTGCCAAAAATTTAATTTCCAAAGCAGATGGCACTGTGGAAACCAACGATAAGGATTATGTGTTTATTCATTTTATCCTAAACAATTTACCCATGGGGCTGATCGGTCTCCTTTTGGCCGTAATTCTCTCCGCAGCCATGTCTTCCACCGCTTCTGAATTAAATGCACTTGGCACCATTACCGCTTTGGATCTGTATAAAAGAAATGTAAAAAAAGAACATACCCAAGAACACTATTTAAAGGCGACCAAGGCCTTTACCCTACTTTGGGGAATCATTGCAATAATAATAGCCAATGTGGCCAATCTTTTTGATAATTTGATTCAATTGGTCAATATTATTGGTTCCATTTTCTACGGAAATGTGCTTGGTATCTTTCTACTGGCGTTCTTTTTCAAATTTGTAAAAGGAAATGCTGTTTTTGTGGCGGCAATCGTAACCCAGATTATTGTGATTGTAGGTTACAACCTAGACTGGATGTCCTACTTATGGCTGAATGCCTTTGGTTGTGTTTTGGTAATTGTACTGGCCACTATTACTCAGATATTCGATAACTTTTTAGGAAACTCCTCTGCTGTAGAGGAATAAAAAAACCCACTTAAAAAGTGGGCTTTCATTTTTATTTATTGTTACGTGGCAACTACATTTTTGCCCACTCTTTCAGGGAGTCCTTGTTCAATTTCACATAATCTTGGTTGCCTGCGGCTTGGGCAGCGGCCAATGATCTTTTGGCAGCTTCAATAGCTGCTTCTTTATCGCCCATTTTTGCATAGATCAAAGACTGTGTACGCATCATCCAGTACGCTTTTCCGTCACCCATTTCAACAGCTTTGTCCACCCACTCCTTAGCTTGCTCCATGTTCATACCTTCAGAAAAATAATACGAACCTGCTGCAAAATAGTCATTGGCTTTCAAATTTTTATTGTTAGCCATGGTCTCTTCTATACTTTTGATAGCTTTTTTTGCTGTAGGTACAATAAAGTCAACACCTACATAAGTGTTCTCCCACATAATTCCCAGGGTCCCTCCATTGTTATGAAGATCATCTATGGTAATGGTAAAAGATTCAATAGGCATCGGGATTTCCATTGTTTCCACTTTTACCGTTGCAGCCACTTTAGATGCATCCCATTCCTGCGGTGTGCCCCAATTCTCGGTATCGGTATAAAAGAAAACATCCCAAACGGCCTCATTGGGTCTTGTGTAAATAGCATAGGTACCTGCTTTTAACGGCTTATCCTGTACAGTGACATCATCACTAAAAGTAATTGTAGTGTTTTCATTGGCTCCAGTTCTCCAAATAGCATCAAAAGGAACCAAGTCTCCGAATATTTTTCTTCCCTTCATCGCAGGGCGTGAATATTTTACGGTAACATCGGTCAGTCCCACCTTTTGCTCCAATGTTGAAGCTGGGCTGGGCGCTGGTGTCTGTATTTGTGCTTCCAAGGAAAAACACATGGACACCATAAATAGTAAGAGTGCAAAATTTTTCATAGTTGTTATTTATATTAATAGTTCAGCATAACAAAGCTAAATATAAAGCCTCCCTCAAGTGTTAAGGAAATCTTAAAATAACAGCATTAAAATCAATCAAATACTACACTATTACTGACATTTTTTGAAAAATCGTAGAAAATATAAAAACCTTGGGATTGATTAGGGGAACACTTCTTGACATTTCCAACTTAGACCACTACAGTCCGATTAATCAAACTGCATCAAAAATAATTGACGGTTGGGCCAATCCTCCCTTAATAATATACCCTATCAATATTGAATTTGTTTCCAACAGCTAAACTCCTGTTAAGTATCTATTGTGTAACTTACGTTACTGCAACAACCATGATTATAGTTTAATTTTATTGCGAAATAAAAATCAATAAATATAAATTATGATATTATGGAGAATTCTTATTCAGAAAATGAAAAAGTAAATCAAATGCCCCGAATTGGGGATATGGCTCCGGATTTTGAGGCTTTAACTACCAAAGGAAAAATCAAATTCTCAGAATTTGCTAAGAATAAATGGACTGTTATGTTCTCTCATCCTGCCGATTTTACTCCCGTTTGCACTACAGAGATGAGTGGGTTTGCACAAAGAAAGGATGAATTCGATGCATTAAATACAGAGCTTATCGGTTTGAGTATTGATAGTATCCATGCTCACTTGGGATGGGTATAAAATGTAAGGGAAAACACCGGTGTATACTTCAACTTCCCGATTATCGCGGATTTGGACATGAAGGTATCCAAGTTATACGGAATGCTTCAACCCAATGAAAGTGAAACAGCGGCAGTGAGGGCAGTTTTCTTTATTGACCCCACTAAAAAAATCAGACTGATCATGTACTATCCATTAAATGTTGGTAGAAACATGGATGAAATTTTGAGAGCTTTGGAAGCACTACAAACATCGGATGAGCATAAAGTTGCCATGCCTTTGGATTGGAAAAAAGGAGACAAAGTCATAGTTTCTCCTCCCAAGACCTTGGACGAGTTGAACGAAAGAATAAAAGATGATTCTTTGGAAAAGGTAGATTGGTACCTTGCCAAAAAAGAAATCTAAAAAATGTTGAATATAGGGCACCCATTTAAAGGTGCCCTTTAAACCCTATTTTATGGAAATTAAACAGTTTGAATATAAACCTTTGGCACACTATTCTTACGCCATTGTGGACAATGGTGAAATGGCCGTTATAGATCCAGAAAGGAATCCTATGCAATACTATGCTTTTGCCCAAGAACATGAAGCAAAAATTGTAGCGGTTATTGAAACCCACCCACATGCCGATTTTATAAGCTCCCATTTGCAGATACACAAAGAAACCGGAGCTTCTATTTATCACAGCAAAGATTTGGGAGCCGATTATGAATACGAATCTTTTGATGAAGGCCAACATATTATGATCGGTGACGTCAAAATCTCTGCTTTGAACACTCCAGGACATTCCCCTGACAGTATTACCATTGTGGCCGAAAAAAATGGGAAAACTGCGTTGTTTACTGGTGACACCCTTTTTATTGGCGATGTTGGCCGACCAGACTTACGCGAAAAAGCAGGTAATATGACTGCAAAACGCCAGGAACTGGCCGAAATGATGTACCATACCATTCAAAATAAATTCAAAGACCTGCCCGATGGAGCCTTGGTCTATCCTGCACACGGAGCGGGCTCTCTATGTGGAAAAAATTTGAGTTCCGACAACAGCAGTACCTTAGGGAACGAAAAAATGGGCAATTGGGCCTTTAAACCACAATCAAAAGAAGAATTTGTAAGTACCCTTTTGGACAGTCAACCCTTTATCCCATCCTATTTTGGTTTTAATGTTGACACCAATAGAAAAGGTCCTGAAAATTTAAGAACATCCATAGCACAAGTGCCTCTGCAATTGAATACCAACATTAATGGGCTTATTGTGGACGTAAGGGACGAAACCGAGTTTAAAAAAGGGCACTTACCAGGAAGCATCAATATTATGGCAGTTTCCGAACACTCCAAATTTGAGACTTGGCTGGGAGCCATCATAAATCCAGAGGAGCCATTCAGCTTGGTTATTAAAAAGCCTTCCGATTTGGAAGGTATATTGGAAAGGGTTGCCAAAATTGGATATGAGAAACAAGTAAAATTAGTTTTAACGGTGGACGAAACTTCACTTGTACAAAGTGACAAACTAGATCTTACTCATTTTAAAAACAACCCAGGCGAATATACTATTGTAGACATCCGTAATCAAAGTGAAATAGAAGAAGGGAAGTATTTTGAAAGTGCTTTGACCATCCCTCTCAACGAACTAAGGGCTTCATTAACACAAATACCACAAAACAAACCTATTATAGTTCACTGCGCGGGAGGATATCGAAGTTCGGCCGGAAGTAGTATCATTGAAAGCATCAGTGATAATGTTCAGGTCTATGACCTTGGAGACAACATCAACGATTTTATTTAAAGTATGTAAGATAAATATCCGATTCACCACCGACCACCAAATACTTTTGCTAACTTGTAAAAATAGAACTTAATAGGTATCAAAAAATAGATGCTCATACCCATTCTCATAGGACTTTACATCATAATTGCCCTTTTGATGGTTGTTAGTTTGCTGTTGAATGGGGTTAGGCCCAGCAAGACCTTGGCGTGGTTGTTGGCCATTTTTACCATTCCCGTGGCCGGTGTTCTTCTCTATATTTTGTTTGGCAGGAACAGAAGAAAAGTTAAAATGTTTTCTTTAAAAAATCAGTTTGATCCTTTGGATGAATTGGAAAATGCCCATTGCCATTCAGAAATATCCGCCAACAAACAAAAAATAACTTCCTTGATCAACAAAACTTCAAAATGCCCCGTTACCTGCCTTAATGATCTGGAATTGCTGAAAGATGGGAAGAACACCTTTGAAAGTATATTTGAAGCGCTGGAAGAAGCCAAAGAACACATTCACCTACAATATTACATTTTTGAAGACGGGATTTTGGCCGATAAGCTATTGGAAGTTTTTGAACGAAAAGTAGCTGAAAACGTTACTATTCGATTGTTGTATGATGGGATTGGCAGTTACTCCTTGAGTAAAAAATACCTTAAAAAACTAAAGCAAATCGGGGTGGAAACCGCCCAATTTCTTCCCTTTAAATTTGGAAGGTTCCTTAGCGCGCTGAATTACCGAAACCACAGAAAAATTATTGTAATCGATAATAAGATTGGTTTTACGGGCGGTATCAATATTTCGGATAAGTACCTGAAAGGGGACCCTGCATTGGGCAAATGGCACGACACCCATTTAAAAATTGAAGGTGAGGCTGTTGATTTTTTGAACCGGATTTTTGTGGGTGATTGGTTTCTTGCCAGTGAAAAAAAAGTGGATATTGCTGCATTCAAGACGTACAAGGCCCCAAAAAAAGGTGCCTCGTTGCAAATAGTTCCAAGTGGTCCTGATGATGATTTTGATGTTATGGAACAGGCCTTTTTTTCCATTATCAATAATGCCGAGAAATACCTTTACATTGTTAATCCATACATCATTCCAAACCATGCCATTTTACAAGCTCTTATTACCGCAGCATTAAGCGGGGTAGATGTGAGGATTTTAATGTCGTCCAGTACAGATATTAAACTTGTGGACTGGTGCGTTAGGGCCTATTACGAGTCGTACCTTAAGGCCGGAATCAAAATTTATTTGTACGATGATGGTTTTTTGCACAGTAAAGTTATGCTGTGCGATGATGAGATTGCCAGCATTGGTACGGCAAATCTCGATAACAGGAGCCTACAGCAAAATTATGAAGCACAAGTCTTTGTTTATGATGTCGCCCTGTGCAAACGCATGAAATCTGATTTTTTAAAGGATTGCGAAAAATCCATTGTCCTAACAGATTATGAAAAATACAAAAATAGACCTTGGATCAAAAAATTGGCCCAAGGCTTTGCCAAATTGTTGAGCCCTTTGCTATAACGAGATGGTTTCGTAGCCCAATTCGTTTTTACAGATTTTCCCTTCTTCCCAACAATCGAGGTTATAAATGGTGGTCTCCGCGATTCTTTCAAGGGCTTCTTTGGTTGCGAAGGCTTGGTGTGGCGTTAAGAGTACGTTGGGCAATGCAATCAATTCTTGTAAAAGTGCATCGTTTAATCCTGTTTTACTGTTATCCTTAAAGAACACACCTCTTTCATGTTCATAAACATCTGTGGCATACCCTCCAAGATGGCCATTTTTTAATGCGCCGATAACGTCTTCCGTTTTTACGATACCTCCTCTTGCCGTATTGATCAATAAAGCTCCTTGCTTCATTGCCAAGAACAATGGTTCGTGAAAAATGTGGTGTGTTTCATAATTCAAGGGCACATTTATACTGATCACATCCGACCTTCTGCACAGTTCTTCCAAAGGAAGGTACTCCACATCATAATGATTTTCTAGGTATTGGTTCCGCTTCACATCGTTGGCTACCACCTTGCATCCGAAAGCATGGAATACTTTTACCAAAATGGAACCGATTCTTCCTGTTCCCACAATACCGACCGTTTTTCCGTTCAGATCAAACCCTACCAAATCATCCAATAAAAAATTGTACTGTTTTACTTGGGCATTGGACTGGATCAACTTACGGTTTAGTGCCAACAATAGCCCTACCGCATGCTCGGCTATGGAGTGGGGAGAATACTCTGGAGCATAGGCCACTTTAAGCCCTATTCGTTTGGCGGACTTAACGCTTACATTGTTATAGCCCGTTGATCTTAGGGTAATGTATTTTACTCCGAGCTCTTTTAGAATCTCCAAAACCACCAAAGATGCTTCGTCATTTGAAAAAATGGAAATAGCATCGTACCCAGCTGCCATAACCGCAGTTGTGGAGTTAAGTGTATCGGTTACGAATTTGATCTTATGCTTGTTACCGTTGGATTTTTTCAGTTCTTTTATCTCAAAATCCTTAGTGCTGTACACCAGTACTTTCATATACTTTGTTTCTAAATAAGCTTAGTTTAACAATCTTTTTTGCTTTTTGCGTTTGATCACGTTGGATACGATATTGAATATTTTGGTTTTGGAGTCCCTGTATTTTACAAAATAATCTTCCATCTCCTTGCCCAGATCATTATGCGTATCCAAGTAGGCCTCCTCCATTTTTTCTTGGTTTACCTCATCCACCATAATCTGGAGTTGATTCTCGTGCAATTGTATTTTTTTGAAGAGGTCTACCAAGTCGGTCTCCAATTTGTTCAGGGACTCAACAACGGGTTGTACGGTTTTGAACATATCGGAATCTATAATGTCCAACGTATAGTCCTTTACCATTTGGTTCAGAAATTTTTGCTCATCCCGGGCAAATTTTAATTCAGAAGACCACTTTTTTGATTCTTCGTGCAGCTCGTCCGCACTAAACCATTCCCTAAACTTTCTTTTGTTTGATTTTGTTTCCATCACTTAAATGCTTTGAGCGGCAGATGAAAGTTCATCTGCCGCGAACTCTGGTTATACTACCTTTATTACTTTTTTCCGTTCTTCCTCGGCCTCTTCCTTTTTAAAGACTTTAAGGCTAAGGATACCATTTTTGTAAACAGCCTTTACTTCTTTTGATCGATCAACAGAAGCGGGCAATTGCAAGGTTCTCGTAAATGCATTGTAGTTGAATTCCCTTCGGGTAAAAGTTTCTTCTTCCTCGGTTTCTTCCTTTTCTTTTTGTGCAGAAACCTCCAATACATCATCTTTTATAGTGATCTTGAAATCTTCTTTTTCGAATCCGGGTGCGGCAAATTCAATTTCAAAATCATCTTTGTGTTCCTTAACATTCATTGACGGGTGTTTTTTTTCCAAATTGAAAAAATCATCATCAACAAATGCATCTCGATTGAAAAGATCAATCAATCTCTCGTTCCACGGAAATCGCTTTCCGTCCAATTTTACAAGCGACATAACTATTTAATTTACTGATTAATGAATATTTGACAATCCGACAAGTACTATATTTTACGTTACAAAACACGGTCATGTCAGTATGATGGTTTCTTTTTTTTGAGCACAGATCCTGCATAATCATAAACCTCGTTTTTAAGATTGATGTAGGCTTTGATATAATCCGTTATTTTCTCATTGAGGTTCTGGTGCTTTTCGTAGTAGTGGTCATCACATTCATCGTGTACACATTCAAAAATGCCACCAAGTCCATTCTCATGTTTCCTAATGGTTTCGGATAGTGATTTTCTTTTTCTCTTGGAATTGTTAAAATGTTCTTTGAATGTTTCCAGACGCTCAAAGAGTTTGGGAGTACATGGCTCAAACACATAAGAATCCAACAGTCCTTGGATAAAGGCCATTTCTCTTTCGATAAACTGTAAATAGGATTTCCAATTTTGCAGTTCTCCGTGCATTACCTCTATTTGTCTCTCCCTTAACATTATTGTGGCACTTTATTAAATTGCTATTGAATGTAAGGTTTGGTCGGTTATTGTGAAATGATCTAAATCATATTAATGATTTTTTAAGTGGCATCCGGATACCGGTCATCCATTCCAAAAGATTGTTTCACCAATGCTTTGAACTGGTTCTTAGTCATGCTATCCACCGTTTTTGTGGCCTTTATCTTCGCGGCTAATTTTGGATGGTTGTCTTTTAGGGACTCAACAAATCTTTCCGGGGCCTCGGCCGGTCCAAAAATGGCTATTTGATCCGCATCGGAAATCTGTTCGGCTATCTCTTCAAAATAATTTTTCAATTGGTGTTTTTCCCTCTCAAGATATTTGCTGTCCTGAACCACATCTTGCGGGCCCCATCTGGTTTTGGATCGTGACCCTCCCTTGGGGTTAAAAAATTCCAGTTCCGAAGGAATGTTAAAATGACTTTCCTTTCCATTCTCCAATATTACTCCGTTGGCTTCTAATTTGTCCAACCATATTCCTATTTGCTTCATAAACTCATCTTTTTTTAGTTATCATTCAATTCCAAAATGGGCACCTGGGGGTCAAACCCTATCTTTTTCACCAAGGGGTTTGAAAGGATACTTCCAAAGAACAAATGCTTTCTGTTCAAAAAGGTTACCATGTCGCAATTGTTCTCCTCTATAAACTTGTTGATGCCATCACTGATCTTATTTGCGGGCAAAAAATACATTTCATAATCTGTACCCTGTAAAATTTCTTGTAACAATTCCTTGTTCACCTCTTCTTTTCGGCTGAGTTTTCCATCCTTGTCCTTATCTATGTGTACCACATTGATCTTTGCATCGTGCAATTTGGCTATCTCTATTAAGTCCCCTATTTCTTTTCTCTTAAAAGGGGTTTTGTAATCTGTGGGAAAAACAATCTCCTTTGGTATTTGGAACATATAATCGTTGGGTACCGCAATAACGGGGCATTCTCGTATCTGCTCCATCACATTTACGGTATTGGTACCAAATATGCGGGCTTTGGATTCGGTAATCCCTTTGGTGCCCATTACAATAATATCAATGTCCTTTTTGTCGATTACAATTTTAATGGCCTCGCTTAAGCTATTGAAGGTTGTAATGGTATGGAATTGGTGCTTATTATTTTGAGGGTGCAGCTTTATAATTTGCATCAATCGTTCCATGCCTTCTTCGGACTCTTTTTTTGCCGCTTCATAATAAGGTTCCCCTATTTCGGGAACTCTCATACTGTCCAAAGTATAACCTGAAATATGAAAGGCATTGAGTATATAAAAATCGCATCGCACATTACTGTATAGCTCCATTGCGTACCTAATGGCATTCAATGCATTTTTGGAATAGTCCGTGGGCAACAAAACTCTCTTGTTCATAATGGTTTTTGTTTTAACGAAAATTACAATACCTCAAAATCTTGTACCATGATATTGGTCAACTGTTCGGCAGGATCAAAAAGGGTACCTTCAATTTTGTATTGAGCTCTTTAATGATGCCTTTTCCAATAAACTCCAAGAAAAAGTGATGTGGGTAATACACCATACAGAGTATATCTATACCCCAGAGATCCACGAATTCCAAAATGGTGTTCGCCTTACCATCAAATACGGGTAAAGCAACTTCTTTGGAGCTGTTTTCGGAAATGGCACTGAGAAAATCGGTCTTATTTTTCTTGGCCGTTCGATTATCTTTATTTTCCTCAATGATCATGGGGACAATTGCACTATTTGTTAAACCACTAAAAAATTGGAGGGTTTTAATGTTCTTTTCTGCAATTGGTCTCGCGTAATTGGATGTAAATGCGATTTTATTGACTTTTTTAAAATCAATCTCCAAAGGAACGATCAACACAGGACAACTAGTTATTTCCCTTACCAGTTGCATGGCATTGTTCCCGAACAATATATGTTTTATCTCTTCTTGTTCCTTATTTCCGATAACGGTAAGGTCCACCTTGTTCGATTTGGCATATTCAGCAACTCCCTTGGTCATATCGGAGCAAAGTGAAACTTTTTTAAAGCTGTGTCTTTTGTTCTCTCCCACATCTCGGACCAAACGGTGTACCAAGGCGTCCAACCCTTGGCTTGAATCCAGTTTCGCTTTTTCCATATCTGGATCATTCTCGCTACTGCACACATTTACAATATGAAATATGCATTCCTTGCCCTTGAACAACTGTGCTGCATAGTACAATGCATTATAGGAATTGTTGGAAAAATCGGTGGACACTAAAATCTGTAACATGGCTTTGTTTTTTACTTATGGGTTGATGGGAAGTACTAAAAAAGGAACCTTGCTGTGAAAACCTATATTTTTGATTATCGGTTCTACAAACAGGCGTTCCAAGAACGTATGTTTGTTTTTTACCATAGCGAGCATTTCCACCGGGGTTTCTTGTTGAAACCCATTAATGGCCTCTATCAATTCTTGGTCCGGTAAATCGTAAAACTTATGGTTATGTTCCAGTAATTTACCTTGCAGATAGGTTTTATGGTCTGTCTGATCAATATTAAGCCCTTCTGGAGCAGTTACGTGCATTATGTGCAGTTTGGAGTGCCATAGTCTTGAAAATTTGAGCAGAAAATCCAGATTGACTTTTTTATAATCCACTTCATAGTCGGTGGGGAACAGAATATTACGTGGGGGTTCATATTCAAAACTAGAAGGAACGGCCAAAATTGGAATGTCCGATTTTTGGATTACATGTACCGTGTTGGAACCAAAAAGAATTTCCTTGGCACCGGTTGCTCCTTGTGTCCCCATCACAATAAAATCTATATTTTCTTTTTGGGAAATAGATGTAATCTCGTCCGTCAACGAATTAAAGGCCGTATGGGTAACAAAAGTATGTTTTGATACATTGAACTGGGCTTGGGTTCTCTCTCTGGTGTTTTCCAAGGCTTCCTCCGCCCTATATCTTTCATCATCGGGCAGGCCCAATTGCCCAGGGCTGCCCAGTGTATAGTCAACCCTATAAATGGCCGGGGTATAAGTATGTACCAAATAAAATGTACAGGTGGAATTCTCCAATAATTTCACCGCGTGTGAAATGGCATGGAATGCATTTTCGGAAAAATCGGTGGGCAATACTACTTTGATCATAATTCCATTATTTAAAAACCTACTGCTGTTAACAAAGCTAATTATGGTGTTGGTCAAATACTATGATTTACATCACATACCCACACCATTTTAAAGCTATAAAATAGGTTCTTAACTCCCCAAGGAATTCAAGAACAGTTAAAAACAGTGCTTATTCGTGGATCACGAAGAATGGAACTTTTGTATGGAAACTTATTTGCTCCACAATGGAATCAAAGAGGATTTGCTGGATAAAGTTTAGGTTTTTGGCCACCATCACGATCATATCGATCTCACGGCTCTCCATAAAACACTGTATGGCCGGCTTAACCTTTTGGTTTGTAATGGTATGCATACTGTACGCTTCAGGTAATGTATCCTCTAGAAAATCCAAAAGGTGCTCCTTATTCTTCTCTTGCTCTTTATTTAGACTGTCCCCTTCCTTTAAGGCATTCATGACCCTAAGCTTGGATTTTCCCAATTCCACCATTTCTTCCATTGGGTGTAAAATACGTAAGGAATAAAAAATATTGAAATCTGTGGGAAAAGCTATTTCCCTGGGTTTGGACAGTTTAACTTGGTCAGGAACAATAAGGGTGTTGCACTGCACTTTGGTAATAACATCACCAGCATTGCTTCCCAATATTTTCTCTTTGATTCCCGAAGCCCCCTTGGTTCCCATTACAATCAGGTCAATGTTTTGCTCCGCTATGTGTTTTTTGATGGTAGAAGTAAAAAAACCATACTCATGCAATGCAAAAAAAAAGTGGTTTGCCTCGATGCTATGCTTCCTGCATTCCTTAACCAAGTCCAATAATTTTTTCTTTGTGTTTTCTGTGGGCTCCCCATCTGATTCCTGAAAGGACTCGGCATCTATCTTTGTATCCAACAACGTACCGACATAGAGCAAATAAAAATTGCATTCCAGGGAACTGAACAGTACCTGGGCATACCTTAATGCCTGAATGGAGTTCTCGGAAAAATCTGTTGGAACAAGAACATTTTTCATGTGTCATAAATTATGGGCACAAGTTTATCATTCGCAGAAAAAAAAGGAATGATAAATATCACTTAAACTATTTATGACACGTATTTTTTTAATTCACGCTCTGCAATGCTTGCTTATCCAGCACCATAATGCTTCTGTTTTCTATGGTGATAAGGCCTTCGTGTTTAAAATCCGACAAGGTTCTGATGAGGCTTTCCGTTGCAATACCGGCCACCCCGGCCAAGTCGCTTCGGGATATTTTTAAGGGTTCCTGCTTATCTTTATTAATGGCCCTGCTGAACATTAAAAGGGTCTGGGCCGTTTTTTTTCTTACGGAGCTATAGGCCATTTGCAACAACTGGTTTTTAATGTTTGCCAAATCACCTGTTATAACATCCATAAGTTCTAGGGAAACACTTTTGTTGTCTTCCAAAATGCCCTTCACTTTTTCTTTGGATATTCCGGCCAATTCCACTTCTTCCATTGCCAATGCGTATTCCTGATATGGCAAGTGGTCCGTCAAAGAGGTGAATCCTAAAAAATCGTCTTCGGAGTACACCGATGTAATCAGTTCTTTTCCTTCTTCGTCCAATCCACAACTTTTTACAACCCCTTTTAAAATTAGGTACACCATGTTGGAGTGATCGCCTTTGGAATAAATTGTTTCATCTTTTTTAAAGGAAAAAATTTGGCCATGGTCATCAAAAAAGTTCTTCAGCTCGTTCAAAGATCTAATTTCCTGTTCCTCCGATGTTGTTTTGGGGTATTCTGCCAGAGCGGCTCCCATTTCTTTGGCTTTTTCCAACCTGCATTGAATGGCAGACAAAAGTTCTTCCTCTTCAAAAGGTTTGGTCAAGTAATCATCAGCCCCAAGGTTCATGCCCCTTCTAACATCTTGCTTCTCGGTTTTGGCGGAAACAAAGATGAAGGGAATGTAACGGGTAGTCTCAATTGATGAAAGTTGTTCCAAAACTTCATAACCGTCCATCTCCGGCATCATAATATCACATAAAACCAAATCTGGTTGTTCTTTAATAGCCTTATCCACCGCTATTTTTCCATTTGATGCCGAACACACTTTAAAACCGGACAATTCCAACAGTTCAGCTACATTTTCCCGTAGCGAGGTGTCATCCTCAACCAGTAATATTTTTTTCATTTTCCTTGTTATTTATGGGTATGTACAATGTAAATGTGGAACCTCTGCCCAATTCGCTTTTAAAAGTTACATTGGCGTTGAGGTTGTGCAGGTGCTGCCTTACAATATTGAGGCCAATGCCGGTTCCTTGTACGGTGAGCACATTGCTGGCCCTATAATATCTATCAAAGATAAAGGGTTGGTCTTCCAAAGGTATTCCCAAACCTTGGTCGACAATATCAATATAAAGATGTCCATTTTCTTTTGATACCACAAGCTCAATAGTCGAATCTTCCGGTGAATATTTTATGGCATTGTGCACAAGGTTTGAAAGGGCCAATCCCAAGATTTTTTCGTCAAATTCCACTTCAATCCCATCAATGTTCTCGGGATATTGAATTCGCTGCCCTTCCTTTAGGAGCATGTTGGAATCGTAGACCACTTCATTGATCAATTTACTCAAAGGGAAAGGGGACATGGAATAGTTGACCTTTCCAAGGTCCAAACGCTCTATGGACAAAAAGTCCGTAAGGATATTGTCCAAATACTTTACCTTGGATTTGATGGTGCCAATGTGCTTGTCCCTTTTGTCCTGCTGTTCGGTTTCGATATATTTGGACAAGAGTGAGGTAGAAGTTAGGATACTGCTGAGCGGAGTTTTAAACTCGTGCGAGACCAAGGAAAGAAACTTCGTTTTCAGCTCATTCAGTTTTTTCTCTGCTTGGAGTGCCTGTTTTAACTGCTGTGTACGCTCCTCTACCTTGTTCTCCAGTTGTTGGGTATAGTTTTTTCTTTCGGTAATATCCAGTACAATGGCCACGCATACTTCTTGTTTGCCCAATAATGATAATTGTAGGTGTACCTCAACTGGATAAGTGGAACCATCTTTTCGTTTGTGGATCGTTTCAAAAATTACTTTTTCTTTCCTTTTTGATAGCAAGGGGGATACCAGCCTACGAAATACCTCTTCGGTAAGTGCTGGTTTAATGTCCATCACCGACATTTGGCCCAGCTCTTCCATACTATACCCTAAATTGTGTTGGGCACCTCGGTTTACATTGATAAAGACAAATGATTCTGCATCAAAAACATAAATTTCGTTAAGGGACTCATCAAAGATTCGGAACCAATGGTCCATCGCCTCTTTAGCTTTCTTTTGCTCGGTAATATCCATGATCAGGGCCAAAACATATTTTTTTTGGCGCAGTTGGAACGGATTTAGACTTATTTCCAAAGGAAATTCACTACGATCCTTACGCCTCCCCACCAAATCCTTGCCTTTTCCCATCTGTCTGGCCTTGCCCTCTGTCATAAAATTATTGGCCAATCCAGTATGGTGGTTCCTTATTTTATCCGGAAGTAATAATTGTAACGGTTTACCGACAAGTTCACCCTCGGGATAACCGAACATTTTATCGGTGGTAGTGTTGCTGGCAGTAATCATTTGTTGTTCATCAACAACAAGGATGCCTTCCGAGATTACCTCGGATAGCATACGTAGCACATTACTTTTTTCAAATACTTCCAAAACAAAAAATGAATTTACTGATTTTAGTCATGAGGGGAAAGCTTTAACATGACTATATTTAAACTTTTACAACTAAATTTAAGAAAATGTTGGAATCTAAAAAAAAGTTCGGAAACGAACTTTACCAAAGCTTGGGAAAATTGTTCTATGCCATGGCCATGGCTGATCACAGCATTCATATGCAAGAAGTGGAAAAGCTCAACGAAGTGGTTCGTGATTACTGGTTAGAGGTCGATGATATTGAGGATGAATATGGTACGGATGCCGCTTTCCAGATAGTGTCCGTTTTTGATTGGCTATTGGAATATGAAAAGGACAGTGAAGAAATTTATGAAGAATTTGAAGCGTTCTATACAGACAACAAGGTTCTGTTTACTCCCCAGATCAAAAATCTGGCCATGTCCACATCAAGGGCCATTACCGCTTCTTTTTCGGGGAGCAATAAAGCGGAACTCATTTTATTGGGGCGTTTGCAATTGCTCTTCAACAATTGATTATAGTTTAATGGTCATTACAGGTAATTTGGCATGGTTGGATACATTTTCCGCTAAACTTCCCACTACAAAATGGGCCAAACCCTTTCTTCCATGGGTTGGAATGACCAATAGATCGGCACCCTTCTCATTACAATATTTAAAGATTCCCCGTTCTAAACTTGGGTGGCTGTAAAAATTGATTTGAACATCATTGCCCAACTCTTTTTTGAAGGCTTCCATTCTTTTCTCCACGATATCGTACCCTATAAAGTTTGCCCCGGTGGTATTGATATATACGACTTCCAAACTGGCCTTGTATAATTTGGCAAATGCATCTGCTTTCTTGTAAACCGAAATGTTTTCCTTGGCTAAATCACTGGCCATTACTATTCTTTTTATTGTAAAATCTTCGTGCTGATCTTTGATTACAATTACGGGGACATCCGCGGTGCGAACCACCTTTTCTGTATTGGAGCCAACGAACAGTTCACTAAAACCACTTGTTCCGTGCGAGCCCATTACGATCAAATCACAATTTTTCTCCCCAGCTACAATGCCTACCTCCTCAAAATCTTTATAATTTTGGATAATTGCTTCTAAAGAAATCTCTTTCATATACTCTTTTTCCGTATACTGCTTGATTTTTTCTTTGGCCTGATTTAGATAATATTTGGCCTCGGCTTCCTCCGCTATTTCAGAATTGGCCAAAACAGAATCTGACACACCGATCATATGAAGCAACACAATGCCAGCTCCATGCTGTTTTGCAATTTTTGAAGCTACTTCTAGGGCGTATTCGGAATGTTTGGAAAAATCGACAGGTACCAATATTTTTTTCATGACTTTCGATGTTAAGACAAAATGGTTCTCTTTTAAAAAAAGGGGGATGAACCATCTCCATTTGTTACATTTTCCCTTAAAGGTAAGATGGGGATGTAACAACTCCTATGATCTTGGTCATATCTAAAATTGATAGAGTGTTTACTTGAATGTGTCCAGCTTCTTTTTAAGCGAGGCCACTTCTTCTTGTAAACTTTCCACTTGCCCTAAAAGATGATGGATAGCTTGAATTCCTTCGGGGTTTATATCCAACTCCTTATGCAGGCGCACCATTTTTTCCAGAAGCGGTAAATCCTCAACATGAAGCTTTCCCTCATCTTCTTCGTATGCTATTTGTAAAATCTCGTATTCGTACATGGAGTAAACAAAAGATTCCCCAACCCCATGGCATTCACAAAAAGTTTTAATGGATATGTAATTCTCTTGTTTCATGTTTTTTTATTCTAGGTTGGTTTTCTCCAAAGATTCAAAAAGCGATTGCTGCTCTTGTGTCAAGTTCTTGGGTATTTTTACCGTATAGGTGAGGTACAAGTCACCAAATTGGCCTTCCTTTTTGTATTTCGGAAAGCCTTTACCTTTAAGTTTCACCTTAGTGCCGCTATCCGTGCCAGGGGCCACTTTTAATTTTACCTTTCCTGTTAGCGTATCTACTTGAATTTCTCCCCCAAGCACAGCTTTTACCAAAGGAATTTCAACTGTTTTATAAAGGTTTGCTCCATCGCGTTTAAATGCGGTATTGTTGGTAATGGAAAACGTAATGTACAGGTCGCCAGCAGGGCCGCCTTCAATTCCTGGTCCACCGTGCCCTTTTATTTTGATGGTCTGCCCATCTTCGATACCAGCGGGAATGGTCAAGCGGATATTTTTCCCATTTACGGTGAGTGTCTGTTTTTGGGCAGTGTATACATCCATCAAGGACAATTGGAGTTGGGCGTTGTAATCCTGACCCCTAAAACGAACCCTTTGCCTTCCTGAGCCAAATCCAGATGCTCCCCCTCCGAACATGGATTCAAAAAAGTCCGAAAAATCTTGAGCAGACCCTCCAGAGCGACTGTAGGTATAGCCTGAATAATCCCCACCTCGACTTTGTTGGGCTCTTGACCGTTTCGCTTTCTCAAACTCTTCCGCATGCTGCCAATCTTTTCCGTATTCGTCGTATTTTTTCCTTTTCTCGGGATCCGATAGCACTTCGTTGGCCTCGTTAACGCGCTTAAAGTTTTTCTCCGCCTCCTCGTCGTTGGGATTTAGATCGGGATGGTATTTTCTTGCGAGCTTTCGGTATGCTTTTTTAATTTCGTCGGTAGGTGCTTTTTTATCTACCCCCAATACTTTATAATAATCAATAAAATCCATAGGCGATACAGAAATCTGAATTTGTAATACCTCACATTACTCTTTCAAATTTCGTTAAAAATCTTCTTTTTTTACAATGACCTTTATCAGTATCCATTCAGATACTTTTAACCAACGCTTTTCATTTTTATATCTTCCCAACAACATTTACCTTTAAGAAGACTCAATTTCCAAATAATGATCGTCCATCAGTTTGACCAGACCAATTCCATCCTGAATACTTTTATTTCAGAAATCAGGGATGTAAAAATCCAGAAAGATCCCATGCGTTTTCGACGCAATATTGAACGTATCGGTGAGATTCTGGCCTACGAACTCAGCAAAACCTTGGATTATGGGGAAAGCGAAGTGAAAACTCCCTTGGGCGTTAAAAAATCGTTTTTATGTTCGGACAACTTAGTGCTCTGTTCGGTACTGCGGGCCGGCCTCCCATTGCACCATGGTATTTTAAGTTATTTTGATGGAGCCGAAAATGCCTTTATTTCGGCATATCGCCATCATCCAAACAACGATGATGATTTTGAAGTCATCGTGAAATATTTGGCCGCGCCATCATTAGAAGGTAAAATTTTGGTGTTGACCGACCCCATGTTGGCCACGGGTAAAACTTTGGAAAATGTGCTCGGCGCCCTTAAAAGTTATGGAACCCCCAAGCAAATTCACATTATATCGGTAATCGGCTCCAAATCTGGTGTAGCAAAGGTTGAAAAGGTTTTTCCGAAAGACACACAACTTTGGATCGCTGCCGTTGATGAAGGCCTTACCAGCAAAGGTTATATTGTACCCGGACTTGGCGATGCAGGCGATTTAAGTTACGGAGTAAAATTATGATGCATTACAAAATTACCTCAACAACCTCGTGCATTTTGGGAATATGACAATTCCAACCAAATTTTTCATAGACCTTATTCTTGTAAGCATCCAAGGCGGATTTTTCCCCATGTACCAGAAACACTTTTTCAGGAACATTTTTTATAGATCCCATCCATCTCAACAGTTCGGCTTGGTCCGCATGTGCCGATAGGCTTTCCAAATGATGGACCTTGGCTTTAATGGGAACATATTTTCCATAAATTTTAAGTTCCGTTGCTCCTTCGAGTAGCTTTCTTCCCCTAGTTTCCTCAGCTTGAAACCCAACAAGTAAAATGGAAGTGGAATCCATTTCAGCCAATTGCTTTATGTATGTGAGAACCCGACCTCCAGTGACCATTCCGCTACCTGCAATCACAATTTTTGGTCTGGGGTCATCAATAGTCTCCCAAGTTTCGGCATAGGAGCTCACTATATTGATATGGTTGTACATATTTCTGTATTCCGCCGATGTTAGCTTGTGCCAGTTGGGAAAACTCTTGAATACTTCCAATACATTGTTCCCCATGGGGCTATCCACAAAAATGGGAATATTGGGTATCTTGTTCTTCTTGTAAAGCTTCCACAATTGGTACATTAGGGATTGTAAACGTTCCACCGCAAAGGAAGGAATGATCAAAATACCTTTTTTATGTAAAGTCTCTTTTACGAGTTCCGTTAAGATCTGCTCTACATTTTCTTTAGGATGATTCCTATCGCCATAGGTGCTTTCCACAAACAAATAGTCGGCCCACTCCGGTTGTTTTGGTGGGTTGAGCAATTCATCGTTTTGCCTGCCGACATCACCTGAAAATACAAATCGTTTTCCATAGAGATCCATATCTAAATAGGTAGAGCCAATAATGTGCCCATTGTACAAAAATGTTACGGAACAATGGTCCGAAAGGGAAATCTCCTCTCCCTCCTCGACTTGTTCAAAAAACTTCAAGGTAAAAGCAACATCCTGTTTTGTATACAATGGCAGGGCAGGATCATGCTTGCTGTATTTTTCTTCATTGGCCCTCTCCGCTTCTTCCTCCTGTATTTTGGCACTATCCTCCAATATGATGCGGGCAATTTCCAAGGTGGGGCCAGTTCCGAGTATCTTTCCCCTGAATCCTTGTCGGACCAGAAGCGGTAAATATCCACAATGGTCCAAATGTCCGTGGGTAAGCAGCACATAATCCATTTGCGAAGCATCCACAGGCAGCGACTCCCAATTTTGTTTTCGTAATTCTTTTACACCCTGAAACAGACCACAATCCACCAAAATTTTGATTTCTTCGGAGTGCAGGTAAAATTTTGAACCTGTCACCGTTTCCGAGGCACCTAAAAAATAAATTTGAAGTTTTTTCATCCGTTTACGAATTACAAAGTGATTTCATTTCTTTCAGAATCCGTTGTTTTCTACCATTGGATACCCCTAAATGGTCGAGCAAAAAGCTATTCTTTATCAATTGTCTGCACAGCACAATATCGCGTTCCAGCAAAAATTGCTTTTCCCTATTGGACAACAATGTTGAAACCGTAATGGGGTATAATCGCAATCGGTCTATTCTTTCTTTTAAACCGTTTCCATGCGGATAATCCCAGCTTAAAAGATAGAGCCCGACACATTTCCCATATTCTAGGGCATCTTGCGTAAAACGGGTGTTGGTGGCCAACCAACCTTTGGTTTCCTTAAAGTCCTTATTGTTTTGGGACTCTAAAGGCAACTTAACATCTTGGTACCTGGAATGTATGTACAAAGGAACCTTCACATTGCATTTTAACCCATCCTCACCATGAAATTTGCACTCAATAACATTCAAGGTTTCATTTTTTATGGCTACAACATCAATTTCGTGAGACACACAATTGCCTTGCAACACTTCTCCTACTTTGGTTTGATAACCGGAGTAATGCAAAATACCGCTGATAAATTTCTCAAAGGGGAAGCCAGTTGGGCCAAGTTCGTAAATGGCCTTTTTGAGTTTATATTTTGATGCGTAGACCGACTCCTTTTTCTTTAATAGAGCAAAGGCTCGGTTGTAAATTTCTCGAGTGGTGATACCATGGTAAAGTTCGTCCTGAACACGCTGCACAATTTCTTCGACCATATCATCGGAAGCCCCACTGTACTGAAGTGATTTTTTTAATTTTTCAACAGAAAATCCGACCTGTTCCCCTGTAGATTTGGTAATATGAAATTCCTTGGTTGCCATGCTACTAAAATACGCAACCTTTTAGTTCCCATCCTCAAATTTGATCAAAATCGGGTGTGGTTGGAATGCTTATGTGAAATAGGTATTATGAAATGGCGCTTTCAGAGACATCGACTTCCTTAACTGTCTTCCCTTTTTGAATGGACAGCCGAACATCTTCCAAAACCAAATAAAGACAGGGTACGATCACCAAGATAATCGCCGTGGCGAACACAATGCCAAACCCCAACGAAATGGCCATCGGAATCAAATAAAAGGCTTGGCTGGATGTTTCCAAAATAATGGGGGCCAGCCCACCAAAGGTGGTCATGGTCGTTAAAATAATGGGACGAAATCTTCGTAACCCTGCTTCGTGAATGGATTTGTAGATTGGGTCGCCCTCTTTTCGACGTTTGTTGGCGTAATCAATCATGATCAAAGAATCATTTACCACCACTCCCGACAATGCAATAACTCCCATCAAACTAACCAAAGAAAGATCGTAGCCAAGCAAAATATGACCAATTACGGCTCCAACGATTCCAAAAGGAATGGCCGTCATCACGATCAAGGGTTGCACATAACTACCAAAAGCTATGGCCAACAAGGCGTAGATCAAGAGCATGGCAATGGCAAAACCGGAACGCAATGTACTTGTGCTTTCCCGCATATCGGCCTGACTTCCTTCAAAAGTCCATGTTATTCCGGGAAAATCCGCTCTAAGCTGGGGCAAGGTTTCTTCCTGTACTTTAGCTATGACCCTATTTACGGTATTTGCGGGTTCCACGTCCATTCCTACGTTGACTACTCTACGGCCATCCCTACGGTTGATACTGGTAAACGCTTCACGTTGTTTTACCTCAACAACATCCATTAAGGGTACTTCTACCCCATCCTGCGTTCTAATGAGAAAGTTTTCCAGATTTCTGATATCCTTTCGTTCTTCCATGGGCAGTTTTACCCGTACTTCTACCTCATCCATGCCTCTGAGTTGACGCATCGCCAGAGCCCCAAAGAAGCCATTTCTTACCTGTCTCCCTATATCATTGGATGTTAACCCAAGGTTTCTGCCCTGTGGCAACAGATTAAAATCATATTGCATCTTCCCGTTGTTGTAGTTGTCGGTAACGTCTCGGGTATTGGAAAAAGCTTCCATACGCTCCACAAAAGCAGCACTGGCTTTTTCCAGCACCTCAATATCGGTATGGCTCAAATCAATGCTTATGGCTTGCCGTGCCCCTCCCGGTCCACGTTCTGCCTCAAAAGTAATTTGGTCCACGCCCTCGATATCTCCAATATTGTCTCGCCAAAGTGCAATTACTTCTGCTGCGGTAATATCCCTTTGGTCGGGTGGCAGCATCACGATTTCCACATCAATAAAGTTTTGTCCCCTTACATTGGTCTTGATGCCTTCGGCAACTTCGTACAGGTTATGTTCTTCGAACATTCTTTGGGTGGCATCAGAAATATCGTGGGCGACCTTTGCTGCTTGGTCGGGCGTGGTACCTACGGGCAACCGCACCCCCGCCTCAATTTCATCTGCCGCTACTTCGGGCATCATGATCATTCCCATGTGGCCGCTATACCCGTATCCGCCCACAATCAACAAAAGGGCTATGGCACTGCACAATGTAATGTAACGGTGTTTCAGGCACTTATCCAGCAATGGACGATAGCGCCTATCCACAAATTCATTGAATGCATTGGCGAAAGAACTTTGCCACCCCTCCAATTTATGCACCCATTTGTTCTTGCTTGGGTCTTTCTTTAAATGCGCCAAGTGTGATGGCAAGATGAACAAAGCTTCCAACAACGATACGGCCAATATTACGATGACCACCGCGGGCAATGGTTGCCAGAATTTACCTGTTTCGCCCGGCATAAACAGTAAGGGTACAAAGGCAATAATGGTGGTGGTAATGCTAAAAATAACAGGTTTGGATACATCTTTGGTTCCTGCAATTGCCGCTTTTAGGGGGCTCAATCCTTTTTTGCGGTATTCGTATACATTTTCCCCTACCACAATGGCATCGTCCACCACGATACCTAGTACGACCAGGAATCCGAACATGGAAATCATATTGACGCTTATTCCGATAAGGGGCAAGAAAATTATCCCTCCAACAAAGGATACGGTCATACCCATCATCACCCAAAATGCCAATCGGTATTCCAAAAACAACGTAAGGATCAACAATACAATTATAATGGCCAGAATACCATTCTCCGTCAATAGGGACAATCGCTCCCTATAATCGGATGCTCTATTGCTATCAACACGGTGATTAACACCTGGAGGCAACTTAAAGTCCTCTAAAATACCGAGCACAGCATCTTCAATTTCCAAAGGGGATTGGTCTCCAACCCTAAAAATTTGAAGTCCTACATAATTTTGTTGATTGAATTGACCGTGAAACCCGGTTTCTTCAAAACCATCGGTAATGGTAGCAATGTCGCTGAGACTTACCTTTGCCCCGGAAGGTGACGTTACAACAGTGATGTTTCCGTATTCCTCCGCCCACTGTTTACGCTCTTTCATCCGCAGTAAAATTTCCCCGCTCTGGGTCTGTACCGCACCTGCAGGCACATCGTTACTGCTTTGCTGAATAATGTTGGCTACCTGCCCGAGGGTAAGGTTGTATTTTTGAAGATTATTCCTTGTAATTTCGATTCGGGTCTCGTAATCGGGGACATTGTTGAGTTCTACCTGCGTAATTTCGGGATTGCTCAACAAAATGGTTCGTAATCGCTCCGCAAGTATCCGCAGGGTCCAAATATCGGTTTCTCCGTATAGACCGATTTGCAGTACATCCCGCTGTCGTGACCTTAAGCTTACTTCGGGTCGTTCTATATCGGCTGGAAAGGTTCGGATACGGTTGATGGCCTGATCAATATCCTGAAAGGCTTTCATGCGCTCAAAACCAGCAACCAACTCAATGCTGATTTCCCCAGAACCCTCATTGGCCTGTGAAACGATTTCCTTGATGCCCTGAACACTACGCACAGCTTCTTCCACAGGCTGAAGCACGCCTTGTTCCACTTCTGCGGGAGAGGCTCCTGGATAGGCTACGGATACATCCACAAAATCAAGTTGAAACTCGGGGAATACTTCTTTTTGGATGGTGTACATCGTAAATATACCCCCGCCCAACAATATCAGCATCAATAAATTGGCGGCAATGGAATTTCTTGCCATAAAGCCTATGGCTCCTTCTTTTCTTACTTTTTTGTCCGAATCCTTTTCTTCCATCATAGCAACTTTTAGTCGTTTTCTTCTTGCGAAGTCTCCTTGCCTCCTGTACGCAATTCTATCCCGTTAGTAACCGTACTCAAGTTTGTTACAACCACTTTTTCTCCTTGTTCCAAGCCTGACCTTATATAAGCGTATTCATTATCGGTAAGGATGATGTCCAATTCCCGTATTTCCAAAAGCCCATCTTTCATTACCCATGCGGTTTGATTGCTTCTGACCAAATCCCTATCGATGCGTACAACATTGGGAATGGAATCTGCCTCGATATTCACCTCCACAAAAGTTCCGATCATCAATTTGGGGGCACCTTCCAACTCTTTTGATGTTGCCAATGGGTCTTCTACCCTGACCAAAACCCTAGCCAGTCGGGTCTGGGCGTCCAATGCACCAATTTGTCTATCCAAATAACCTTTACGGTGGGCACCTTTTGTCCATGCCGAAGAATTTTTAATATGAACCAAAGACCCTCTTTCTGAGTTCGATTCGGGAAACTTTAACCATTGCAGTCGGGAAATTGGTACTGTTGCCGTTACCCAATAACTATCAGTCCCAACAATTCTACCCAAATCATCTCCTTGAGCTACTTGACTCCCCACAGTAACATTCTGACTCAAAATATGGGCATCGAAAGGTGCACGTATGGTGGTGCGGTCCAAATTTAATTGTGCTTGGTTTACGGATGCTCGTGCAGCTTCAATGGTAGCCTTCACCGCATTTAATTGGGGCTTACGGAGAACCAATTGTGTTTCGTTGTCGGAAAGTGGGTTATCTCCGAACAAGGAATCGTTGTTTATGAGCTGAAGATCTTGTTCCGCAATTTGTTGCCGTCCCATTTCGGTGGCCAAAGTTGTTTCGGATTGCAGCAATTCGCTTTTTCGGAGCTCCAATGTATTTTGATAGTCTGATGGGTCTATCTGCAGCAACACTTCTCCCTTTTTTACAAAACCACCGGGAGTGAATGCTGGATCACGACGAATGATCTGCCCCGAAACCAAAGGGCTGAGAATTACATCCTCCACGGGTTGCACGGTACCTGTTGCCACAATGGTAGGGGCAAAAGTACCTTTCTCCACCGGTACCACATCTACCAAAATAGCGGTTTCAATGGTGGCTCCTTCCTGTTGTGCTTCGGGTTCGGTGGAAAATATGAGTGTTGTCACCAATATTCCTCCCAAGAGAATGGCCAAACAAATCAAAACTAATTTTTTATTGCTCATAGAATTCGTCCCATTTATTTTTTTGTTCATCTAAATTTCTTCCAGTATCAAATCCTCCTGCCAATGCCCGATACAAGGCTATCCTTATTTGCACGTGCTGCAATTGGGCAGCAACATAATCTCTTCGCAACTGTTGTTCTTGGTCTAGGCCCAATAGCACATCCAGGTATGGACTAAAGCCATTTAAAAACTCAACCCGTAATTGCTTGTTGCTTTTTTCGGCCAATTCCAGTTGCCTAGCAATATTATCCAATCGTTCTGCTTGTTTCATATCTTGGGTCAAGGCATCTTCAACTTCTCTAAAAGCGACCAAAGTAGCCTGCCCATACTCGTACAATCGTTGCTTCTTAACCGCTGTGGCCCTATCTACCTCGGCCTTTAATTGTCCTCCATAAAATAGAGGTGCCAAAATATTACCTGCTAACGAATACGCCCAATTATCAAAAAGATTATCAAAATTATTGGAACGAAGCTGTCCGCGACCGCTCAAAGTAATTCGTGGATATTTACTTTGGACCGCTGAGGCCATATCCCTATCTGCGGCCAACAAAGTTGCAAAGGATTGTTTTAAATCAGGTCTTCTGCGAACCAATTCCAAGGGCAGGCCCGTTTTTGGCAATTCAGGAACAGTGGGCATAGTAGCCCCATCCAAGACAATTCCTTCTTGAGGTTGTTTACCCAAAAGCACGGCCAATTGGTTTTTTAAAAGTTGGATATTGGTTTCAAAAATTATCTTCTGTTCCTTGGTACTTTCCAGTAACTGGGCTTGCCGTAAAATATCTACCGCTCGTAGTTGACCACCCACAAAACGAGAGCGTATGAGTTTAATGATGGCTTCGTTGGTTTTGATCTGGTCTTCGGTAATCTGTAATTGTCTTTTAGCAGCCTGTAATTGATACCAAGTTGTGGCAATTTCGGCAGAGAGTGACAAGGAAAGGGTCTGGTAGTCGAAATAGCTGGCTTCCGACCTAAATTTTTCTGCGTTTACGGCAGTACCTATACGACCCCATAAATCGAGTTCGTAACTGGACAAAAATCCCAACTGAGTATTCTCGCCACCAACAAAATCCGGTTCTGGAAGGGTTCTTGCCGTTTGGGCCGAGGCTTCAATGGCCGGCCATTTATTGGAGGCTTGGGACCTGACCGTGGCCCTCGTCGACAAAAATTGTTGCCAAGTGGCAGCCAAGTTTAAATTGGACCGCATTGCGCTATCTATCAATATGTTTAATTTATCGTCATTAAAGACTTCCCACCACTTATCTGTGATCAAGGAATCCCCGCTTGATGTGAACTCTTGAAAATCATCAATTGGAGGTGATAGGTTTGAATATTTGGGAGAGCAATTGAAATAGAGCAATCCAAAAAAAGAAAAAAGAAACAAAACTGCGAAGCTCTGTCTGTTTTTGATGTTTAAATAATACCCCTCTGTTTTGTTTTTTTCCATTGTCTTGATTTGATAAACTAAGTTTAACAAAAAACACCACCAATATAATTAAGTGAATTTCAAGATGTTTTGAAAAAAAAAACGTTCAAACAACCGTACAGGCCCCGTCAACAACAAAAATTGCCCCAAAAAGTAGGTTTTGAATGGATTTAAGCGTTTTATCCATAAGAAAAATTGCCCAGTTTGTTTAAGGTTGGGGTTTTTAGCAGTTTTCCTTTCAGCTCCAACCCTCTCAATGGTTGTTACAATAATCATTATCCCACATGTTTGGTATATGGATAATGATCAAGGTAATTATTGGGTTCACTACTCCTTTTCCTTCTTTAAAACGGAAAGCGGAGAGTTCCTTACAATACTTATACTATTTCCCACACCCAAGGCAAAAACCAATAAGGTAATGGCGGGAAGTATCACGAAGAACGGCACCCATGAGGGAGCAAAAGTGGTTTCAAACAACATATAGGCCAACAAGGTACTTCCCACCACAGCGAGCAACACCCCCATAAAAGCTCCTAAAAATCCGAGGACGGCGTACTCAATGGCAATCATTTTTAAAATTTGGGAGCTTTGGGCCCCCAAAGTCCGAAGCAAGGCCCCTTGTTTTACACGTTGGTGCTTGCTGCTGTAAATGGCTCCCATAAGCACTGCAACTCCAACAAATATGCTAAAAAAGGCCATAAAGTTGATGACCCATCCAATTTTCCCTAAAATATCTTCCAACAGACTTAGGATTCGTTTTAAATCCAAAATGGACACATTGGGAAAATCGCGTACCAATTGTTGCTGGAGTTGTGCAGAGCCTTTATCATCGGTGGTCCTGGTGGTCATTACTCCAAACTGTGGGGCATTTTCGAGTACTCCCGATGGAAAAACTATGGAGAAGTTAGGTTGTAACCTGCTCCAATCTACTTCCCGTATGCTCTGCACCACCGTGTTCATAATCCTGCCCTGTACATTAAATGTAACGGCATCCCCAATAGCTACTTTGGCCCTATCGGCAAAATCACTGCTCACAGAGATGGGAACATCGGAATCCGAATCCACCCTATTTACCCAGTCCCCTTCCAAAATACGTTCGGACCCAATAAGACTGTCCCGATAAGTCACCCTAAACTCATGGTTCAAAATCCATCTGCTCACTTGCGATGTGGTATCTTTCCTGATATCTTCCACATGTTTTCCTTTAAGGGTTTCCACCCGCATGGTCACAATCGGAATTTTATCGATTACTGGATACCCCAAAGCTTTGATACTATTGGAAACTCCATCAACTTGTTGGTTCTGAATATCCATCAAAATCATGTTGGCAGTGTTGGCACTATCCTCAATGGCTGCTTTCTCCAACAGCATATCCTTTGTAAAGTACAGAGTGCTTATCAAAAAAGTTCCAATGCCAATGGCCAATACCAATACCAAGGTTTGATTTTGGGGCCTGAACAAATTCTTCAAACTCTGGCGGGCAATAAAACCCCACGAATACGGGAAAAACTTTTTCAACATAGCCATAAAGAGTCGGGCTACTGCGGTCAAAATCAAAAAGACGACCAAAAGTCCTCCAACAAAAAACAAGGAACGCATGAAGTCGCCGAGCAACCAAAACGAAAAACTGAATACAAACAATACAATGCCCAAACCAACTGCTGTGGTAGCCCGCTTTGATCGGGATTTGGTTTCCTGAACCACACGCAAGGCCTGCAAAGGTGAAACATATAAGGTTTTCATTAAAGGATAAAGGGCAAAGAGCACGGACATCGCCAATCCCAACGAAAGTCCCAGCAATACACTTTGAAGGGATAGGGCAATTTCAACATCCACGGGCAATAAATCGCCCAATAAGATGGGAAACAAATGTTGGAGCGAATAACCAATGGCTGTTCCCAGCAATCCGCCCAAGATTCCCATACAGGCTATTTGAACAAAGAAGATAAGGTAACTCTGCCGTTTTGAAGCCCCCAAACATTTGAGCACGGCAATGGATTTTACCTTCATTTGAACATAAATCCCCATACCACTGGCAATACCTACGCATCCCAAAAGCAATGCTATAAAACCGACCAGATTGAGGAATTTTCCAAAATTTTCGTAACGGCGTCCCAAGCGTTGCGCTTCGGATAGGTGGGTGTCCAAATCAGCTTCTTCGGCATCCAGTATGGGTTCCACTTTTTCGCCCAATACAGCCATATCTTGGTCTTCATCGGCCTTGAAATAATATTTGTACTCAACCCGACTACCTGTTTGTACCAGACCTGTTGATTCAATAAATTGAAAAGGAATCAAAACAGGTGGTGCAATCGCCCCAAAAACCGAGGTACTGCCGGGAACTGTTTCCAATTCCCCTGCTATGGGAAGGGTAACTGCCCCCAACTTTATACTGTCGCCAACCTTTAGGTTGAGCTGAAGCATGGTAGTGGCATCCACCAATGCCCCACCGTTTCTAAAATCGTTTGCCGCTGAAACGGGTGTGGTTTCCAATTCCCCATAAAATGGAAAACCGCCTTCCACTCCCCTAACCTCCATGAGCTTGGTGCCGTTATTTCCCGGAAAGGCTGCCATGGACAGAAAATTGATCTCACGCGCATCGGTCCCTCCCAAGGAATCCATAATCCCAATTACTTTATCGTTGACGGGCCTATCACTTTCTATAAGGTAATCCGCGCCCAAAAGTGCTTTGGACTGTTTAGCAATATTTTCTTTTAACAATCCACTAAATGACTGGACACTGACTACAGCGGCCACGCCCAAGGTTATAGAGAATACAAATAATAATAGCTTACCATAACTTGCCTTACCATCACGCCACGCCATTTTTAGCAACCAAGAAAATCCAGTGTTGTGCTTCCCCATATTAACCAACGGTTTCCTCGATTTTACCTGATCTTAGGCGAATACTTTTATCTGTTTTTTGGGCCAGCTCCAGATCATGGGTAACGATTACAAGTGCGGTGCCCTGCTCTTTGTTGAGTTCAAAAAGCAAATCTTCTATTTTGGTACCTGTTTCATCGTCCAGGTTTCCTGTGGGCTCATCGGCAAAAAGTATGGCAGGTTTGTTGGCAAAGGCACGCGCCAATGCAACACGCTGTTGCTCCCCGCCCGATAATTGGGACGGATAATGGTCTTCCCTATTCTGCAATCCAACCTTGGCCAAAAGTTCCTTCCCCAGATCCGCGGCTTTTTTAACACCTCGAAGTTCCAAGGGAACAATCACATTTTCCAAAGCGGTCAGTGTAGGCAGCAATTGAAAGTCCTGAAAAACAAAACCTACGTTTTGATTTCTTAATCGTGCCCTTCCGTCTTCATCAAGTTCAAACAAATTTTGGCCGCAAAGCCAAATTTCGCCTTCATCAGTGGTATCCAATCCTGCACAGAGTCCCAACAAGGTGGTTTTTCCACTGCCCGATGGGCCGACAATCGCAAAACTTTCTCCACTTCCCACTTCAAATGAAACATTGTTGAGTACATTGAGGTCGTGTTCCCCACTTCGATAGGTTTTAGAGAGGTGTTGAACTTTTAATATCTTTGACATACCACGCTTTAGATTAAAAACTCTCAAAATACTAAAATAGATCATGACCAAGAAAACCCCGAGCTTCCCATTACCGTTAATGTTTTGTTATTTTTTATCGCTACTACTTCTTGGTTGTGGGGAAAAAAACGCTAAAAAAGATACTGATGAAGCTTCGGCCACTCAAGAAGCAACGGTTACCGAGACCAGTGAATCAAGCAAGAAAATCCTGTTTTTTGGCGACAGTCTTACCGCTGGCTATGGGTTGGAGGTCAGTCAGGCCTTTCCAGCACTTATTCAACAAAAAATAGACTCTTTGGGTTTGGATTATACCGTAATCAATGCTGGACTCAGTGGAGAAACTACGGCAAGCGGAAAAAATAGGTTGGAATGGGTTTTGGAAGACGGTATCGACATCATTATTATAGAATTGGGTGCCAATGATGGGCTACGGGGTGTCCCGCTTACGGAAACGGAATCGAATCTTCAAAGTATGGTGGACACCGTCCAAAGCAAATTGCCCAATGCCAAGATTATTCTGGCAGGAATGAAGATTCCACCGAACATGGGCCCTGAGTATACTTCTCAATTTGAAAATATATTTCCTGAATTGGCTTCATCAGAAAACATAAAATTGATTCCTTTTTTATTGGAAAACGTAGCTGGAATTCCCGAACTCAATCAGGGGGATGGCATTCATCCAACAGTAGCGGGACAAAAGTTGGTGGCTGAAAATGTTTGGGAGGTTTTGGGTCCGATGCTCTAATTTTTTTGTGCGCAAAGTGTATATTTATCGAGCACACAAAACTAAACTAAACATCATGAAGTCATTTTATGTACTTCAGGAGTATACTTTTGGCAGCACACAACGGTTGTTTCAAAAATATTTCCTGTTCTTTCTGGGCGCACTATGCAGTTTCTCCCTGTATTCCCAGCAGCAAGATTCACTTGCTATCATCAAACTTTTGGAAAATGAAGGGCTTACTTGGCGGATGGGCGACAAAGAAGCTCATGCGAAATACTGGGAAAAACGGCCTTACAGTCGCTTTATGGTATCTACCGCGGATGGGCGCACCATTGATATTCCAATAGAGTCCATCATAGATCCTCCATCCGATATGATCGGGAATGGTGGTTTTGCTTTTCACAGCAACCATAAAATGAAGATTGTCGGCAGTACAGCTTGGGTAATGCATGACGAGGTTTCAGTTGGAACCGATGGCAAGGAAAGTCTTTCTACTGAATTTCGTTTATTGGAAAAATTTGATGGCCATTGGAAATTGGTGGGACAATCCATCCATTTTTACGATCATCCACCTGAAAATAAAATTGATACCACTAGCTACATACAAACAGTGGATATTGAAACGGGCAGCATTGAGACCGTACTTGCCATAAACGAACATTTTGAGGCTCCAAATTGGCATCCGGACAATTATCTTATTGTAAACAGTAAGGGAAAGCTGTACACTTTGGACTTAGAAACCAAAAATTTGGAGGTGTTGGACACCGATTTTATTGACCAGAGCAACAACGACCACGGGATTTCCGCAGATAGCAAATGGCTGGCCATTAGCCACAACGATGTGACCGATCCCTCGCCCAAACCTTATAAATCCGCTATCTATGTGATGCCTGTTGAAGGTGGAAAACCTAGAAAAGTAACTTCTAAAGTACCATCCTACTGGCACGGTTGGTCTCCCAACGGAAAACGATTGGCTTATTGCGCAGAACGAAACGGTAATTACGATGTGTACACCATCAGTGTGAATGGTGGAAAAGAAAAAAGGTTGACCACGGCCGAAGGGCTGGACGATGGGCCTGAATATTCGCCCGATGGAAAATATATTTATTACAACTCCTATAAATCTGGACACATGCAGATTTGGCGGATGCTTGTCAACGGAAGAAAACAAGAGCAGTTGACCTTTGATAAAAATTCCAATTGGTTTCCACATCCATCGCCCGATGGAAAATGGATTGCGTATATCGCCTACACTTCCGACCAAAAGCAAGACCATTTGTTCGGCAAACAAGTAAAACTTAGGCTTATGAACATTGAGACGAAGGCCATAAAAGATATTACCCCTGTTTTCTTTGGTGGCCAAGGTACCATCAATGTGCCTTCTTGGAGTCCGGACAGTAAAAAATTGGCCTTTGTGAGTTATTCAGTAAACTAAAACCTATATATAAAATCAACAATTGATGAAAAACAATTCAAACAAAAGAAGAAAATTTTTACGACAGATAGGAGCCACTACTTTGGCCTCTGCTGCCACCCCATTCGCATCTTTTGCAGCACAAAAAAAAGCAGAAGAGCGCATGTTACGATATGAAAAAGGATTTTCTAACAACGATAAAATAAGAATCGGAGTAATCGGATACGGGGTACAAGGGCATTTTGACCTAAACACCGCGCTACAAGTCCCCGGGGTTGAACTTGCGGGTATCTGTGACCTGTACAAAGGCAGGTTGGTCCGGGCCCAAGAAGAATTTGGAAAAGACCTGTTTGTTACCCGAAGTTATAAAAATCTATTGGACAGGGATGATATTGACGCCGTGCTAATTTGTACTACCGATGTTTGGCATGCCCAAATAACATTGGATGCCCTTGCGAAAGGCAAACACGTATATCTGGAAAAACCTATGATGCACAAAATTGAGGAGGGTTACCCTATGATGAAAGCGGCCAAAAGATCCGGTAAGGTTGTTCAGATAGGTAGTCAAAGAGTAAGTAGTGTTGGGTATGCCAAGGCCAAAGAACTTTTGGCCGCAGGTGAAATCGGCGACCTTAACATGGTGCAAGCGGCCTGGGACCGACAAAGTTCCATCGGGGCATGGGAATATACCATTCCTGACGACGCCAGTGCGGAAACCACGGATTGGGACACTTTTATAGAGGTAACCGATAAAATGGAGTTTGATGCCAAAAAATTCTTTTGGTGGCGGGCTTTTAAGGAATTTGGTACAGGTGTAGCTGGCGACCTTTATATCCATTTGTTGAGCGGAACCCATTTTATTACGAATTCCAAAGGACCGGAAGATATTTATAGTACAGGCCAATTTAGTTATTGGAAAGATGGTAGAAACATGCCCGATGTAATGTCCGGTGTAATGCAATACCCGGATAGTGAGGAACACCCTGCGTTTCAATTAAATCTGCGCGTAAACTTTATTAGCGGTACGGGAGGCCAGGAAATTATACAAATGATAGGTTCCGAAGGTACCATCACCATAAACGGAAATGATATTACCGTTGGGTACAGCAAAATGCCCGAAGCACCAGGTTTTGGTGGGTATGATTCAGTATTCACCTTTCCAAAGGAAATGCAAGACCGCATGACGGCCGACTATAACGCCAAATGGACCAAAGCGCAACAAAATAAACATCCAAAAGGCGATGTTATTTACAAAGCGCCCGAAGGCTATAGTGCCCATTTGGACCATTTTACCAATTTCTTTGATGCCATAAGGTCTGGAAAAGAAGTGGTGGAAGATGCTGAATTTGGCTTTAGGGCAGCGGCTCCGGCCTTGGCCTGTAACACCAGTTATTTTGACAAGAAAATAATGACCTGGGACCCCATAAATATGAAATTGGTCTAAATTCCCAAGTTTCTTTTGGAAGATATTGGAGGCATTAGGAGCTTTTTCAATGGTACATCGGATTGTTTTACCAAGCTTTGGATATCCTATTGTCTCCCCCAAAAGAGATGTTTTGCCCAGAATTACACCCTCTACCATTGTCACAATTATATTTATTGATATATTTACATGTTTCAATATATAGTTTGATTTGAACCTTAAGCAAGTAGAAAAAATATCAAAGGCTTTGAGCGATGTCAATCGGTTGAAGATTCTTCAAGCAATCCAATGTTGTGATGACAAACTTGAATGTAGCACGATTACTGCATCACTGCATCTATCACAACCATCGGTAAGCCATCATATAAAAAAATTGGTCGATGCTGAATTGATCGAACCTCAAAAAGAGGGACGGTTCTATTTTTATTCACTCAACAAAGATGTGATGGAAAACTACTTGAAAGCCCTCAAAAAACTTTGATTTTTATTTCAACAATACATCGATACATATAAATATATGAATTCAAAAAAAATAGCGTACTCTATTCTGGAACTGGCCGTTCTTCCCAAAGGGAGCTCTATTAACCAAGTATATAAAAACACGGTAGCCCTTGCCCAAAAAGCCGAGGCTTTGGGTTATGAACGGATGTGGTTTGCAGAACACCACAACATGCCCGCCATTACCAGTAGTGCCCCCGAAATTTTAATTGGCCATGTGGCGCAGCACACCTCTACTTTACGTGTAGGTTCGGGCGGGGTAATGTTGCCCAACCACTCCCCTTTTGTTGTTGCAGAAAAATTCGGAACCTTGGGAAATTTGTTCCCCAACCGTATCGATTTGGGACTGGGTAGGGCTCCGGGCACCGACCAACAAACGGCCAGCGCCATTAATCCAGGATTTATCGAGGCTACACATTCTTTTCCGAGCGATATTGAAAAAATTCAGAACTATTTTTCAAGCGACAACAAAACGTCCAAAGTAAGGGTAACCTTGGCCGAAGGGGTGGATGTACCCATTTACATTCTCGGTTCAAGTACCAGTAGTGCCCGATTGGCCGCCCAAAAAGGATTGCCCTATGCCTTTGCCAGTCATTTTGCAACGGCCCAACTCTTCAATGCCCTAGAAATTTACAGGGAGCAGTTTCAACCTTCGGAAGTATTACAAGAACCTTATGTTATTGCTGGTATCAATGTAATCATAGCAGATACCGACAAGGAAGCTGAACGTTTGTATACATCGGCCTTAAGAATGGTCATCAATATTTTGTCGGGGACCCAAAGCGAGTTTATTGAACCTCCTACCGAAATGAGCACGAGTTTACAAGAGGTACGACAGCACCCTGCCATTATGCAAATGACGCGATACTCATTTGTAGGCAGCAAGGAAACGGTAAAAAAACAGGTTCAGGGCTTTATTGACGAAACACAGGTTGATGAACTAATAGTTTCATCCATAATGTACAGTACCGAAGACCGAATAAAATCGGCTGAAATATTCGCGGAGATTATGGTGGAGATCAATGAAAGTTCCGAAGTCCACAAAACATCTGCTGTGGAGTAATAAAAAACAAGCATGGACGGCTATCCATGCTTGCGGTTATTTTTTTGATGTGTTTTGATTGCACCTATTCTCTCAACACTTGGATTGCTTTTACATCTCCGCCATCAGGGCCAAAAACTCTTTGTCGTGCTGTGGCTTTACCTCACAAGTATTGTCAAAAAACATGGTAGGTGTATCCTCTGGGGTATATTCAGGCCACTGCGGCAATCCATTGTGGTTCGGGTTTCCTGTTTTCGCAAAATTGATCCAGGCACTGCTCATTTTATTGGCAAGTACATGGGCTTCCTGTCCACCACCTGTCATTTGTCGGGCACATTCAATATTATCAAAAACAAAAGGAAGTTCCATGCAATGCAGGGCTTTATACTTCCCATCAAAAACAGGGGATTGCCATGTGAACATAAACATATAAACGGGTGCCCCGCTATTTAATTCTGACTTTTTATTGGCCTGGAAAACGGCCCCTGGCCTAAATGTGGCATCTATGTCCAACAGGTCGGACGGTCTGGTATCGTTAGGATATGCTTTCTTTACAGCTGCCACATAATCATCTGCCTTGTCTTTGTACGTCTCCTTAATATGAGCCATCACTTCTTCTTCGGATGCTTGGAAAAAACGTCCGTTCATAAATGGTGTAAATTCATTTTTTGTGGTTCCCAACATCAAGGGAATATCTTTGGAAAGTTCGAATGCTTCGTCGGACATTAAATCGTGCGGAAGTACATTCCCATCCATACTTGGCCCCCAATTGAGGCTCAATCCTACAGGAACAATGCCTTTGGCATTCATTTGCTTGGCTACTTTTTGCAAAGCTGCAGTTCCCGCTGCGCTTAATTTATCGAACGGGATGGTTTGAAGACTGTCCACTTGGTCTTCGGATAACGAAAGTTGCTGCAACACCTCAGCTGCAATAGCTCTTGTGGTTTCCTTTTTGGACAAACTGCCCCTGAACGACCCACTTTGGTTAATCGCTTTATGAAACAGTCCCTTGGCCCTGGGCATGGCCATCAATGTATTTACTTTGGCTCCTCCCCCGGACTGACCAAAAATGGTAACGTTGTTAGGGTCACCACCAAAGTTGGATATATTGGTTTTTACCCATTCCAAAGCGGCAACAATATCCAACATACTGTTATTGGCGGATTCTTTGTATTTATCGCCATAGGCGGATAGGTCCAAAAAGCCGAGAATATTGAGCCTGTGGTTGATGGAAACCACGACAACATCTCCCTTAGCACTTAAGTTTTCACCATGGTAAGAAGGAAGTTCTTGACTGGAACCTGCCGTATATCCCCCACCGTGAATCCAAAAAAGCACCGGTCTTTTTTTGCCATCATCAATACTTGGGGTCCAAATATTGATACGCAGGCAATCTTCGCTGGTATAGCCCCAATCGTGGTCAAAAACAAATTCAGGTTCATCTTGAACCTGTGTAGTGGGAGTCATTAAAGGTGCCACGGGACCATACATGGTCGAGCTTCTCACTCCTTCCCAAGGTTCCACTTTTGTTGCTGGCATAAAACGTTCTGCCGTTGCGTAGGGAATTCCTTTATAGGTGTAAATTCCATTTTGGATAAATCCGCGGACTTTTCCGGATTCGGTGTCGGTGACCGCAACATTTTCTCCGGTAACAACTTCAGTTTGTGCATATATTGAGCTCAACCCTGAACAGACCAAGGTTGCTAGGAGCATTGTTTTTAATTTCATTACAGTTTGTTTAGTTGTTAAATTTATGTGTAAAATTTAATGTATTTTTTCCTGATTCAGGAATAAACCCATTAAAGAATGCCTGTTTTTGAATGATAATAACAAAATAATCGTCAGTTTGATTTTTTCCTTGGAAAAAGCCTGTCCGCCTTTGGGAGGATATCGAGAACAAGGGTTTTAAGTATTGAAATCAATTCTCGATACTATTTTCCTTAAGCGCCTAGATTAACCTAAAAGCAGCTCTACAGGTTCAAAAACATCTTTTTCAGAACCACAAACAGGACATATATAAGCTTCGGGCAAATCCTCAAACTTTGTATGGGGCTCTATACCGTTTTGGGCATCTCCCGTTTCACTATCATACACCGTTAAGCAGTTTGGGCATTGATGAACCTTGTGTTTTACTTGTTCCTTTTTTGCTGTTTTCTTTGTTGGTGCGGTTTTCTCTTGTCCAAGTTGCTGGAAATATTCTCTGCTCAACTCGATCAAGAGGTTGGGCAATTCCTTTTTGTCCACATCTCGGGCATAGATTAAATAGTGTCTTGTGTTGGGGTCAAAGTCTTTAAAGTAACAAACATTGTACGTTGGTCTTACTTTATAATCCAATCCAATCTGGGTTGGTGGGTTCTTCTCAATGACAATGGATGAAAAATGGGACTGTTTTCCCACATCTTTACTAATACCAAAGGTAAGCCCATAAGTACTGATGTCGTTCTGGTCAAAATTGTTTACCAAATACTGTTTAAGTTCCAATGCTTCCTGGTCATCCACGGGCAAATGCCAGTTCATTTCCAATTGCGAGTGCCGAACATTGATTCCCCTTTGCCCAAGGAACCTTTCCAGCTCAGGGCGGCTCTCCTTAGAAATTCCCTTTACTATGAACGATTTCCAAGGCGTGATGCATATTTTACCTATGCTGTTGTCCAGACAAAATCCGCAAAATTCCTTTAAAAATTGAAGATCATAGCGGTTGTTGCGCCAATATAGCCCCAACCAAAATTGGTCCAACCCCATTCGGTTCATTCCCTCGTAGTAGGGAAATGTAACAAAAGGAATTTGAAGTTCCTTTTTTATGGTCCTGTTGTTATGGGTCTGCAATTTCTGGTTCAGTATGGCAAAGAGTTGATCCACATTGTCCATGGCCGGGTAAACTTCTTCTATGGCCCTACATACCGAAACCATGTCCCAGCTGTAGATCAATACAGGATAGTAAGCACTTTTCTTCCAATGCGGCAGCAGGATGTTCAAATACCAATAATCTTCGTCTTCGGATGCCACAAAATTGAGGTTTCCACTGAAAATAGGCACCAAGCGTTGTTTTGGATCGGTAATATTGATCTTTAACCTTGGCATAAAATCAAACTGTTCCAAAAGATACAGGTAGGTGGAACCTTTGAGCCAATGGGTGCCATCAAAGATATCTGCCGATACATAAGAACAAACAATATTTTGGTAAGATCTATCGGCAACAATATCCATCTTGTATTTCGAGGTCTTTTCCAAAGGGCGCTTTTTGTTATTGTCCAACGGAAAAAGCAAATCCTGCCTTGAGCCAAAATAAACTTCCGATAGCCCTGCGGCCTCTAACATGGCAATACTATCTTTGAGTTCTCCGGGAGAAGTGATGCCTCCTTTCATCAATATCCTGTGCAAATCATCGTTCATAGCCTTAAACCATTGTTGTTTTCAGTTGTCCATTCAATATTGCCTGAACTTCGGGCTTACAGCTTCCACAACCCAATCCGGCACCAGTTTGGGAACAGAGCTGTGCAAAATCCGTGCAACCACCTGTAATGGCATCTTTTATATTACCATCGCCCACTTGGCTACAAGAACACACCAGACTTCCTTTGAGCGGTTCCATTGTTGATGTACCCCGTAGCAATTCCTCTCTTTTTTCAGAGAGCTCTATTTCCTCTTCAATAAGCCGCTTGAATTCTGCAAACTCGTTCTTATCTCCCATCAGGATGGCTCCTTTGAGCGTATCGTCCTTTACGATACATTTTTTGTAGAACCTTTTGCTTACATCCATCAGTAAAATCTCTTCGTAGGAAGGGTCGTTTTTTGGAGCATTTACCATTCCGATACTACAGAGGTCGAGGTTTTCAAACTTCAGGATATTCATCAATACAGAACCGCTGTACATACTTCCCAAATCGCCCAAAATATAATTTGCGGCCACGTCAGCTTGTTGTTCCGCCGCCGAGGTAATGCCGTAGAGTGCATTTTCGAACTCGGCAATCTCTCCCAATGCAAAGATGGACGGATCGCTCGTTTTGAGATAAGGGTCCACCAAAACCCCTCTTCGGGTCTCCAACCCGGCACTTGTTGCCAAAGATATGTTGGGACGGGTTCCGATAGCATAAACAATGGCATTACACCGGAGGGTCCGGCCTGTCTTTAGATTGACCATCAAAGTATATTGAGATTCCTCTTCCTCAAAAATGGTGCTTACCTCATTGTCAAAAAACAATTGAATTCCCCTTTCTGAAACATCTTCGGCCAATAATTTACTGGAAACCGGGTCCAACTGTCGTTCCATTAACCTGGGGGCACGTTGTATTATGCTGATATTGATATTGATTTTTTTAAGTGCTGCTGCGAGTTCGAGACCGAGCAAACCTCCTCCCACAATGACTACGTGCTGTTCACTTGCCGGGAGTTCCGTTTTGGACAAATAGTCTTTGAGTCTATCCGCATCGCCCCTTTCCCGCATCGTAAATCTTCCTGGCAGGTCCATCCGTACTTCATTTGGCACAAAAGCGCGACTCCCGGTTGCCATAATCAAAAGGTCGTAATTGTGTGTGCTTCCCAAATCATCGGTTACCGTTTTTTTCTTGGCATTGATGTCTTTGACCCCATTGTTAGGGTACAATGTGACCTTGAGCTTTTCCAGTTCTCCTTGCTTCAATTTTTGAAGGGCTTCCCAAGACAGTTCTTCATTCACATATTCCGGGAGCAAGACACGGTTGTAAAAAGGATGTTCCTCTTTGGAAAACACATGGATTTCATCTGTTCTATTCTTTTCCCGATAGGTTTGGATAAAACGGTAAGCTGCGGCCCCAGCTCCAACAACAACTATTTTTTGCTGGGGCTTCTTATATTTTTCAACCTGAACGGCACAATATTTAAAATCGGGTTCTTTGGATACGGGGTCTACAATATTATTGGTAAGGTTGTTGGCCCTACTAAAGTCAGAATTCAGGATTTTGCCCCAGTGCATGGGAAGAAAGACCACCCGTTCACGAATATCGTAATTGATCTTGACCTTGACCCTTACATTGCCCCGCCTGCTCTTAACAACGGCAATATCGCCTTCCTTAATGTTCCGCACATAGGCATCCACTTTGTTCATTTCAAGGAAAGGAGATGGGATATGGGTCAATAATCGTTTTACTTTTCCCGTTTTTGTGCGAGTATGCCATTGATCCCTGATCCTTCCGGTATTGAGCACCAATGGAAAGTCCGTTGTTGTGACTTCTGATTTGTTGTACAGGTTTCTGGGTGCATTGAAATGTACTTTCCCATTTGCAGTGAAATATTTTTGGTCTTGAAAAAGCCGTGGTGTCCCTTTGTGTTCTGGAGAAGGAACGGGCCATTGAAAGCTCCCCTCTTTTTTGAGACGTTCGTGGGACAATCCAGAGATATCAATATTGGTTCCCTTGGTCATGAGGCAGTATTCGTCATACACTTCCGACACATTGTTATAGTCAAAACCCCCATACCCCATTTCTTGGGCAAACCTCCACAGGATTTCCGCATCGGGCAAGGCTTCCCCGGGAGCGTCGATTACCTTGGGCAAATAACTTATCCGACGCTCGGAATTGGTCATAGTGCCTTCTTTTTCCAACCAACCCGCTGCCGGCAACAACAAATCAGCATATTTTGTGGTCTCCGAATTATGGGAAATATCCTGAACAATCACAAAATTGGCCTTTTCGAGAGCTTTTTCTATTTTCTTGGCATTGGGCAAACTCACAATGGGATTGGTGCAGATAATCCATATGGCCTTCATTTTTCCGGATTCCAGCGCATCAAACATTTCCGTTGCCGTGAGACCGGGATCGCCATTGATTTCCTTGCCTCCCCAAAATTGCCGGACTTCTTCTCTGTGTCTGGGGTTTCCCAAATCCCGATGGGCTGCCAACAAACTGGCCATCCCCCCTACTTCTCTTCCCCCCATGGCATTGGGTTGCCCTGTTAAAGAAAAAGGACCGGAACCCGGTTTTCCAATCTGTCCCGTCAATAAGGAAAGATTTAATAGCGATACATTTTTGTCGACCCCGATCACGCTTTGGTTCAGCCCCATGGTCCACATACTGATGAACCCTTTCGCATCGGCTATCATTTTGGCCGCCGTCAGTATTTCATTGGCCGTGATGCCACATTTTTCCGCTGCCTGACGAATGGAAAGTTCAAAGGCTATCTGTTTACAGGCTTCAAAATTGGAGGTATGTTTCTTGATGAACGCCTTGTCGATTTTCTTTTTTTCGATGAGCCATCTAGCCATGGCATTGAAAAGAATGACATCGGTACCTGGTAAAATCTGCAGGTGTAAATCGGCCAGAGCACAGGTCTGCGTTTTTCGGGGATCTACAACAATCAGTTTAACCTTTGGGTTTTGTTCCTTATGCTTTTCAATACGGCGGAACAAAATGGGATGGCACCATGCAGGATTGGCCCCTGCGATCAAAAAACAATCTGCCAACTCTATATCGGCATAAGCAATGGGAACAGCATCATTGCCCACTGTTTTTTTATAGCCGACTACTGCAGAACTCATACAAAGCCTGGAGTTCGTGTCGATATTATTGGTTCCTAAAAAGCCCTTGGTGAGCTTGTTGGCCAAGTAATATTCTTCAGTAAGGCACTGCCCGGAAACATAAAGGCCTACACTGTCCGGACCATGTTGTCTTATGATACTTCCAAAAACGGCCGCTGCTCTTTTAAATGCCGTATCCCATGTGACCCGTTGCATGGAGTGGTTACGGCTCCAGCGCATTTGGGGATACAATATCCTATCGGTAGTGTCCTGAGCCACGTAATTCAAGGTTTTTCCTTTGGAACACAGCATGCCCTTGTTTACAGGGTAATTATCATCCCCTTTAACGGACAGTATGCCCTTGGCATCTTTGGATACCTCGATGCCGCACCCCACTCCGCAATACGAGCAAATAGTTTTATGTGTGTCTTTTTTCTGCATTCGGGCAACACCGTATTTTTTCGATGTCGAAAATTAAAAATTTACGTATAAATACGTAGTGATAATTTCATAAAAGTGATGCCCTAAATCGAGAGAATGATAAAAATTTCGGCAAATGCTTGAAAAAATGAAACTTAAACCAAATTATACTTGCTGGCTTTTTTGGAAAGGTCTATCAAGTTCTTCACTTCCATCTTTTTCATCAGGTTGAAACGATGGGTCTCGATAGTACGTTTACTGTTCTGCAGCTTTTCCGAAATTTCCTTGTTTGTGTACCCTGCCAAAATAAGTTCCAACACCTGAAGCTCCTTGTTGGTAAGATCGAACGGGTTGTTTTTCCTATCCTTTGAAGCTGGCTTTGTCTTTTTGTCCGGACCGAAGAGATTATTGACCAAAACATTGGAAATATCCCCGCTAAAATATTTCCCGCCTTCTTGAACCATGTGAATTGCCTTGACAAACTCAGTTTTGCCCGTATCCTTTAAAAGGTAACCATTGGCCCCGGCCTGTACCGATTTAAGAATGTATTCCTCCGAATCGTGCATGGAAAGAATAATGGATTTGGTTTTGGATTCGCCCTTGGCATTCAAACGTTCAACGGTCTCGATACCGCCCAATTCGGGCATGCGAATATCAATGATCAGAATATCCGGGGATTTTTCACTGACCATTTTAAGGGCATCCAATCCATTGGAAACTTCTCCGATTACATCCAAATCAGGTTCCTCTTCCAATAAAGCGCGTATGCCATCCCGAACCAAAGAATGGTCATCTGCCAAAACTATGGTTATGGTTTGTTGCTGTTCAGAATCTTGCATTGCACAAAAATAATCGAATTATTGAAATACGTAGAACATAAAAAAGGGCCATCCCATTTGAAACGGAATGGCCCAATCATCTGACCAACTCAATATTTTAATTTCATTTGTCCGAGGAAAACAACTTGGGTTTTATGATCAGCATGGCCCAAGCCCAATTTTGGGTACTGGCGGCATCACTCTCGGCCACGCCTTTGAGTTCGTACATCCCATCTGATGGAAACAAGTGTGAATACCCGATTTTTAGTGCATACCCCTTAAACTTTTGGGCGAATACCAAATCCACCTCGGTTCCCAAAGCATTTTCACCACTGGGCAAATCTTTTTCTCCCCGAAAATTCAAGACTTTTGCTAACAAGCTGGTTTTCTTCCTTAATTTTATATTGGCACTGACATGGATATCGAACAATCCTATGGAATTGGCATGGTTGCCCACATAGAAGTAATCCATAAAACCATTGAATTTATGATTGGTGCCATACAACGGAAAAAAAGCTCCTGTTTCTCCCGCTGTTTGTCCATCATTTCCACTTATGATTTCAAATCCAGCCCCCAAACCAATTGCTTTTGAAGCTTTGTAGCTGGCATCCAACCCTATCAGGTAAGCCCCTTTCACTTGCAACTCCCCTCGTCTTTCCCCTGTTTGTAGAAATGCATTCGCGGCCAGTCCAAAATCTCCTTTTTTATACGCGAAGTGCATACCCAATGTCTGCAGATTACTTACTCCATTTGCGGTATCGTTACCATCAAAATTTTGAAAGCCATTATTGAGCATCAACAGACTTGTTGCAAAACTTTCCCATTTTTGTTTTAGGTAGAGCATCTGCATGGTCTTATAACTAAAAAAGCCTGGGGTATTATAGGTATTTCCTATAGATTGAAACCCACTTGGATTATCAAAGTCCTGATTAAAGGCAAAGGCAGCATCGATAACCAAATTGTTTTTAGAATACTGTATCAGGGCCGCATCATGGTTTCTCGCCTGTTGGGTCCAGTCCACTTCGCCCAAGATGCGCTGGTCATCATAGGAAAGTACTTGTCTACCCAATTTTGCAGACCAGCCGGAGCCAAGCTCAAGTTGGGCCCAAGCTTCGAAAACAGCAAATGAATTGTTTTCATCCTCAGGCTGTAATTGACGGTTTTCACCCCATACAAAAACATCCTGAAGACTCAGGTAGAACCTATACTTTTCGGTTTGGTAATCCGTATTCAAGCGAACACGCGTAGCGGTCGCAAAACCGGGGTCGGAGGCAGCTGAAATTAAACTACCAAAGCCATTTCTATACTCTGTTCTTGGTCTAAACTGTCCGTCGACAACGAATTGGGCAAAGGAAAAATGTATTCCCATGAGACATAGGCACGCCAATAGCCTTTTCTTATTGAAAAACTTCATATTGTTTACTATTTGGTTGAATTATTAAGAAAACAATGAAGTCTAGTTTTCCACTGTTGACAAGGCCATTTTACCTTCCATCTCTTGAAGTACGGCCTCTTCATCAGCCGTAGAAAACTTGATGGCGAAGGCACTGATGGCCGCTACGACCACAAAAACCCCAATAATAAAGTATCCGCTGGACACAGCACTCGAGGCAGCGGCAGCTTGGGCAGCTTTTACCGCTTCTTCCCCTAAGGCGACGTTGGCCTTTATCGCCGTGGTTTCTGCTACGGCAGATTTGGATTTCAGGAACATTGCAGCCAAAAATGCACCAACATTACCCCCCGCCCCAACGATTCCCGAGATGGAACCAATGGCTTTTTTGTTGATAAAGGGAACAACAGAAAATGTAGCACCCTCCGCCATTTGAACCGTAAGACTAAAAGCCACTAAAAAGATGATTCCAACCGCAAGACTTGTGGTCAATGAGAATACAGAGAGCATAACGCCTTCGGCCATCAAAATAAAAGTCAGGAACAATACCCTTCCACGAAGACCTTTTAACTTTCCGAAACGATCTCCGAAAAAGCCACCCAACGTACGGGCAAAAATATTCATCAGGGCAAAGGACAAAACAATGTTCCCTGCTGTAATTCTTTCCAAACCGAAAGTGTTTTGCAGATAATCGTCCATAGTGCCATAAACGGTAAGCTCCATACCGAAACATGCGGCATACACCAAGAACAATATCCAAACACGATAGTCTTTTAAGGTGCTTGCAAAGGATACTTTATCTTTCTTCAAAACAGGCATGTTTCCTGTTTTTCGTAATTCGGAAAAATTTCCCTCGGGCGTATCCTGTGTAAAGAAATAATACACTAGCCCCATGGAAAAACATACAATTCCAGCTATGACCATAGAATAGCGCCAAGCAATTTCATCGGCCACGCCAAAGCTCACGACCGCGGCCGCAATCAAAGGCATACCCAACCTGTTGGCCCCGCCCCCAAGATTTCCCCATCCTGCGGATGTGGCATTGGCTGTACCTACGATATTGGGAGCAAACATTATGGATGTATGGAATTGGGTAATCACAAAAGAAGCACCAATGAATCCAATTAAAAATCTACAAAGAAGAAATTGAAGCGGTGTTTGTACCAAACCAATTAAAATCACGGGTATCGACCCGATAATCAGTAACCAAGTGTAACACAGTCTCGGACCAAATCTGTCACACAATTTACCGATTAGCAATCGGGCAAAAACAGTACCTGTAACCGCCAGAATTATAGAGTTCCATTTTTGGGCTGGTGTGAGCCCTAAATCTTTTACTACATCCGGCATAAATGGAACAATTCCAAACCATGCAAAAAAACAAATGAAGAAGGCTATGGCAGATATCCAAAACGTTCTAATGGGAATACTTTTAAGGTTCAATAGATTTAATCGTGTGGCTTTCATAATACTTAGATTAATTGATTAGACAATCAAAACTAAGTATTTATACGTATTTATATATTTTCAACACCAAATAACTACGTATTTTTACAAAATACTGCAAATACCGCCCATCTTATTACGACATATTAAAATTGAACCTTTTGTTACTGATAATTTGAAAATCAATATATAGCACATTGATGAGTTATATTATATTAAGGTATGGGTTCAAAGCTCCATATCTACAACTCGTTGGATGGCATCTTCAAAAAATGATGGATGGTCGGCCACCACATCTCCTATAATAATGATTCCAGGGCATGACAAATCCATTTTGTTCGATATATGGACAGCATCATTCAATGTGCCCGTGATACAATTCTCGTTGGGTAAAGTTCCATTTTGAACTACGGCAATCGGCGTATAACTTTTCCTATACATCACTATTTCCTTGGCTATTTCAACCAATTTGCGTACTCCCATTAAAATGACAAGGGTGGCGGAAGATTGTGCAGCCAATTGAAAATCCTTGGAGAGACCACCTTCTTTTGTAGTCGCGGTCACCACCCAAAAACTTTCGCTCACCCCTCTTTTGGTTACAGGTATTCCTTGACTTGCAGGCACAGCTATGGCACTGGAAACCCCTGGCACAACAGCTACGGGAATTCCAAAAGATTCAACATATTCAAGTTCTTCCGACCCCCTACCAAATACAAAAGAATCCCCTCCCTTTAGTCGCACTACATGGCCGTATGTGAATGCATTTTCCACAATCATTGAATTGATTTGATCCTGAACAAAGCTATGCTTTCCACATCGTTTACCTACGTATATTTTCGGAACACCATCAGCAACTTCATCCAACAGAGCAACATCCGTCAACGCATCGTACAAAACAACATCTGCTTGCTTCAATACTTTCAAACCTCTAACAGATATAAGGTCCGAAGAACCTGGACCAGCTCCGACCAAGGTCACTCTTGCTTCTTTATTGTATTGTTTCATTGTAAATATTTGTTTTGATTTTTATGAATCCCTCAACAAGAATACGTATTTATTTTTAAAAAAACATCAATAATATACGTAATTATACTTAGTTTTGATTCGTATTTCAAAATCATATGGATATGAAAACTGTAATTGTAGTGGGAAATGGGATGGTCGGATATAAGTTTTGTGAAAAATTTATCGCATCATCCTCCAATAATGGATATAAACTTTTGGTATTTGGGGAAGAACCCAGACCTGCATATGACAGGGTGCATCTCAGTGAATATTTTGAAAATCAAAATGCAAAGGCCCTAGAACTCGCACCTGCTTCTTGGTACAGCGACAATGGTATAGAACTTATTACAGGACAGCGGGTCACAGATATTAAAAAAGAGAATAAGGAAATCCATACAGCTACGGGCCATTCCTATACATACGATTATTTAGTACTGGCTACGGGCTCTGTACCTTTTGTACCTCCCATTTCCGGTGTTGAAAAGGAAGGTGTCTTCGTTTACCGTACTATAGAAGATTTGGAAGATATGCTGGCTTATGCCTCACAAATCAAAGCCATCAAACCCAATGGAAGGGCAGCCATCCTTGGAGGTGGCCTTTTAGGTCTTGAAGCTGGGAAAGCGGTCTTGGATATGGGTTTGGAACCTCATGTAGTGGAATTCGCCCCAAAACTCATGCCCAGGCAATTGGACACGCGAAGCAGTAACGTCCTTCAGCTGAAATTGGAATCCATGGGGATACAGATTCATTTAAGCAAGGTAACCAACCAAATTTTGGGAGACCGGGTCATTGAGGGAATGGAATTTGGGGAAGATGACCGATTGGATGTGGATATGCTCATTATCTCGGCCGGAATACGCCCTAGGGATGAACTAGGTAAAACCTGTGGGCTTGACATGGGTACTCGTGGCGGAATAGTTGTCAACAACAAGATGCAAACATCCGCTAAGGACATTTTTGCCATTGGTGAGGTAGCCCTTTACAATCAGATGATATATGGTCTTGTGGCCCCCGGGTACGAAATGGCCGATGTGGCCGTAAACCAAATTTTGGGTAACCAAGAAGTGACTATGCCGGAAGATATTGATATGTCCACCAAACTTAAACTAATGGGCGTGGACGTGGCGAGTTTTGGCACTCCATATATGCCTGCGGATAAAGGTTTGTCCATCATTTTTGAAAATAAGACCAAGTTCCTGTACAAAAGAATCAATGTAAGCCACGACGGAAAAACGCTACTGGGAGGAATTCTTGTAGGGGATGCAGCAGATTACAACATATTGCACCAAATGTACCTTAATGGAATGGCCTTGCCCGATAATGCGGAAGAATTGATTGTGGGAGCTCGTGGCGAGGAAGGGTCCGCCTTTGGCAGTGCCATGGATTTGCCCGATACAGCTCAAATATGCTCCTGTGAAAGTGTTTCCAAAGGAAATATTTGCTCGTCCCTGTTAAATGGCGAATCCGATTCCCTCAAAGATATTATAAGCTGTACCAAGGCCGCCACAGGCTGTGGAGGGTGCAAGCCCATGGTGGTGGAACTGGTCAATGAGACCCTTAAATCCATGGGGAAAGAGGTAAAAGATGTTATTTGCGAACATTTTGAATATACCCGGCAAGAACTCTACGGCATTATCAAGGTAAAGGGCATCACAAGTTATGATGAAGCCCTCGACAAATGTGGACAGGGCGATGGGTGTGAAGTGTGCAAACCTGCTCTTGCCTCCATTTTTGCCACCATTTATAATGACACGGCCAACAAGGAAGATGTGATACAGGACTCCAACGATCGTTTTTTGGCCAACATCCAACGGAATGGCTCCTATTCGGTCGTACCACGGATACCCGGAGGAGAAATCACCCCGGAAAAATTGATCGTTATTGGGGAAGTGGCCAAGGAATTTAATCTGTACACCAAAATTACCGGGGGACAGCGCATTGATTTATTCGGTGCCGAGCTGAACGATCTTCCCGCCATCTGGAAAAAACTCATTGCTGCAGGTTTTGAAAGTGGTCACGCCTATGGCAAGTCCTTACGTACAGTAAAAAGCTGCGTGGGCTCCACTTGGTGCCGATACGGTATGGACGAAAGTGTAAGTTTTGCCATAGCACTGGAAGAACGATACAAAGGAATCCGATCGCCCCACAAACTAAAGGGCGGCGTATCGGGATGCATTCGCGAATGCGCGGAGGCCCGCGGCAAGGATTTTGGGGTAATCGCGGTAGAAGGCGGTTGGAACCTTTATGTATGTGGAAATGGAGGAGCCACACCAAAACACGCACAATTGTTGGCAGAACAAATTGATAACGAAACCGTCATAAAATACCTGGATCGCTTTTTAATGTACTACATCCGAACAGCTGCTCCATTGATGCGTACTGCAGCATGGCTTGAAAAACTGGAAGGCGGCATTGAACAGCTCAAAAAGGTAGTAATCGAAGACAGCTTGAACATTGCCGAAGAACTCGAAACTGATATGCAGGGCCTTGTGGACAAGTATGAATGTGAGTGGAAGCAAGCTGTGGAAAATGAAGAAATCGGAAAGCGTTTCAAGCACTTTGTGAATACTGATGATAAAGACGACAACTTGGTTTTTGTTCCTATGAGAGAGCAGAAAATGCCACAACCATGGACCAACTAAACACCAATAACATGGAAACATTATTTCACCAATACGCTCCCGTTGCCTTGGACAAGGTAACGGTTTGGTTCAAAGCCTGCCATGAGCAAGACATACCAGAAAATGGCGGGGCATGCATCAAATACAAGGACAAGCAAATTGCCGTGTACCATTTTAAACGAAAACAAAAATGGTATGCCTGTCAAAACTTGTGTCCCCATAAAATGGAAATGGTACTTTCACGGGGCATGATAGGAGATTCCGAAGGTATTGCCAAAGTGGCCTGCCCCATGCACAAAAAAACATTTTCTTTGGAAACGGGGGAAAACCTCAACGGTGATCTGCCTTCGATTGCCACTTTCCCCATAAAAGTTGAAAATGGCTTTGTGTATATTGGTTTTTCTGAATAGTTTTAAGAAAACCACTAGATATGGGCAAATCCAAAAAACTTTTGGAAGCATTCAAGCTATTTGATGAGGCCAATACACAAGACCCCAACAAGGAAAATTTTGAAGGGACAGCATACCCAAAAGAGCTTTTATATGCACAGCGTATGACGGATACTCTGAATGAATTTGAACCCGATGCTTCGGAGGCCCTTCAGTTAACGGCACGCTGCCAGCACATCTGCCGTTGGGAAATCCCGAGGGAATCCTACGAAATGAACCGCGTTGGCTACCTAAAATGGAGGCAAGAGCTCAAAAAGTTCCATGCCGAAAAATCCAAGTCCATATTAAAAGAAGTGGGATACGATGATGAAACCATTGACAGGGTTGCTTTTTTACTTCTCAAAAAACAATTGAAAAAAGATGAGGAGACCCAAACCCTGGAAGATGTTATTTGCCTGGTTTTTTTAAAGTATTATTACGAACCTTTTCTGGTCAAGCACGATGACGATAAAATCGTCTCCATTTTACAAAAAACCTGGAAAAAGATGTCCCCAAAAGGACATAAGGCCGCTTTGTCCATATCTTTTTCGGAGAGAGGGAAGGAATTGGTCACCAAAGCCCTTAATTAACACCCTACCTGGGTTTAAAAAAATCAATGAAAAGTAACAAACAGCAACAAACATTGGACGTCTCAACCTTTTTGAGAATCCGCAAGTGGTATCTACTGGCCCTATCGGCCATAGCCATAACCATTATTGTTGCCCAAATTTTGATACAACAGCACCTCAACTCCCAATTAAACGACTCCCGCGTAATCAATGTAGCGGGCAGACAACGTGCCTACAGTCAAAAATTGGTCAAAGAAGCCCTTTTACTGCAAAGTGGAAACCTTGACAAAAATGAGCACGGGGAACTTTTGGAAAGATTGGAAAACACCCTTTTTATTTGGAAGACTTCCCATGAAGGACTTCAAAACGGGAATGACAGTATTGGCCTGCCCAAAGAGGAAAACCCATCTATCTTAAAACATTTTGAGGGACTTTCCCCACACCACAACGCCATGGTAAATGCGGTAAAAGCTATATTGAAACAAGGTGGCAGTGGTTCCCATCAGCAACAAATGGATATTTTATTGGCCAATGAAGCTCCTTTCCTAGAAAAAATGGACGCCATCGTCAATGAGTATGATGCCATCAGTAAGGAACGCCTGCAACGACTGAAACTCAAAGAATATCTATTACTCGCATTTTCGCTATTGATTCTGATTTTGGAAGTACTTTTCATCTTCAGGCCATTATCCATTCAGATAAAGGAAACCATTCAGAAATTGGTAAAAAGCAGGTTACAATCGGAACAGGACGCCCAAGAGATCAAGAAAATATTCCAAGAGAAAGAAAAATCCCTCCAAGAACTTAAGGAACTCAACTTTGTTATTGACAACGCCGCACTATTTGCCAGTGCCCGTAATGATGGAACGGTCGTCTTTATCAGCAAAAAATTCCTGACCCTTCTGGAGGAATCCAACATCCCCCCCAATACCCATCTTTCCGAAATATTGACCACCGACCAAGGGCAACGGCAATATCTGGCCGAAATTTTGACCAAACCACGGAAGAGCATCAGAACGGAGGAAATTGAAATTAAGACCAAAGCGGGCAACAAATTGTGGTTGGACATGTCCATTGTTCCCATGCACCAAACAAGCCTAAAACAAAGTGTTTTGCTGTTATGTTCAGATATAACGGAGCGCAAGAACAACCAAGAAAAGGTGGAACAACTTACACTTCAAAATTATGAAGATCGCATGCGCCAGAAACAATTGCAGGCCAGTCTTATCGTGGAGGGTCAGGAAGAGGAACGAAAACGTATTGCCAAGGACATTCATGATGGGATAGGGCAAATGCTTACGGCCCTACGGTTCAATATTGAATCCATCAACTTGGACCAAAAGGAGCGCACAAAAGAAAAAATAGCTTACCTAAAAGAGCTTACTTCCGATTTAATCAAAGGGGTGCGCACCGCCACCTTTAATCTTACTCCTCCCGAATTGGGCGACCACGGTATTTTTCCCGCATTGCAAAAAATGACTTCGGAATTGAGTAAATTAACAGGAAAGAACATTTTGTTCGAAAACAAGGCAGAACAGAACATCCGTTTTGATTCGTTGGCGGAAACCAATATTTACAGGGTTACACAAGAAGCCGTGAACAATGCCATTAAATATGCGGATGCCAATTATATTTTGGTTTCCATAAACCATACGGACAATTTGTTGAGCGTGGTGATAGACGATGATGGCAAAGGTTTTGACCCGACTGTTTTGGAGCGTCCTCCAAAAAACAACAGTGAAGGCGGAATGGGCGTGTTTTTTATGAGGGAGCGGATCAGTTACATAAACGGCAGATTGTTCATCAATTCCAGCCCCGGTGAAGGAACACGTGTTACCATCAATTACAATTTGAACGAGACCAAAAAGCCAAAAAAAGAAACGTATGAAGATTAGGATAAAAGGAAATTCGATACGATACAGATTGACGAAGACCGAAGTGGAAACCTTCTGCAAAACAGGAATGTTCAAGGAAAACACAGATTTTGGTCATAGAGTATTCAGTTATGCGCTAAAAGCAAAGAAAGGCATTGATAGCCTAGAGGCCTCTTTTGAGGAAAATACCATTACCCTGTACCTGGCCGATAAGAAACAATCGGGATGGGACATTTCGGATAAGGTTGGTTTTAGCGGCATAATGGATTTACCCAACGGAAAACAGCTTTCGTTATTGGTTGAAAAGGATTTTGCTTGCTTGGACAACACTACCGAGGACCAATCGGACAATTATCCCAACCCAAAAAGTAGCACTACCGAATGCTGAATCCTTCAAATTTGACGGGTATTGTTTTAGCGGGTGGAAAAAGTACCCGTATGGGCAAGGATAAGGCTTTTTTGATGCTTGAGGGCAAACCTTTTATCTCCCATATTTTAGAAACAGTAAAACAATGTGCTGAAAATGTCCTCATCATATCAAACAATCAAAAATTGGATAGTTTGGGCGTAACAAGGCACGCTGACCTGATTCCCTGTCTTGGCCCCATAGGTGGCATTTATACCGGTCTGACCCACTCAAACACCGAGTTTAATCTAGTTGTTGCCTGTGACACCCCTTTATTGAGCAAGGAAACCATTGGTATTTTGATTGATGGAATTGATGATAAGCATGATGGCTTTATCGTACAACATGAAGATGTACCCATGCCATTGATCGGTATCTACAGAAAAAGTAGCATAGCTTGTTTTAAGGAAGCCATTGATGAGGAAAAGCTAGGCCTGCAAAAACTACTGGCAACATTACGTACAAAAACCATTGATTTGCCCAAGTCCCACTCCAAGTCAGTATGGAACATTAACACGCTGGAGGATTTTAGAACAATCAAAAAAATAGAAAAGAAACCTAACTATTGACAGTTCTGGACTATAATGGAAAAAATTCTTCAATATTTTGTTTTCCTTCAACCAAGTCTAAAATGGTCGTATTTTCCAGAACGTTAATAAATTTAGACTTATTGGCCCCTACAAGTTTATGAAGCACGCAAGGATTGTCCATATCACAGTTTCTCATACCCATGACGCAGGAGTGCACACGTTTTTCACCATCGATTACCCTTACAATATCCATTAAGGTACGCTTTCGGTCATCCTCGCTCAAATAAAAACCTCCCTTGGGCCCCCGTACTGAGGAAATAATTCCATGGCGGGACAATTCTTGCAATAATTTGGCCAAGTATGCTTCCGGCACATGCACTACCTCAAAAATATCCCTGACCATAATTTTATGGGACTCATTGGAGTTCAATGCTAAATAGAGCACCCCCTTAATGGCATATTTGGATGAATTGGAAAGCATGGCTTGAAATGTTAAGCAAAGATTAAAAGATATTTTTATCCTTTTTATGATTAATATCATGTTATAGGTCTATGCCTCTATATACTTTTGAAACGAAATTTTAACCATTGATCACATGAAAGCAATAGTAAAAAGTATGGCCCTGCTCTTCGCCCTTATTATGATTAGTTGTGGTGGAAAGAAAGAGGAAAAAAAAGAGGAAGGCTTTAGCGTACAACGCAAAAAGGCTCAAACAGAACAACCTGCAGAAACCAACACCACTGATGAGGTTAAACCTTCTGAGCGTGTGGACATGACCACAAAGGGGGTTGGCCCCATTACATCTGTTGAATTATCGGCAGAAATTGACCAAGCCATGGCGGAAAACGGTAAAAAAGTATATGACCAAATGTGCTTGGCCTGCCACAGGATCGGTAAAAAATTCATTGGACCAGCTCCTAATGGAATATTGGAAAGAAGAACCCCGGAATGGGTGATGAACATGATCTTGAACCCTGAGAACATGGTGAAAGAAGATCCCTTGGCAAAAGATCTTCTCCAAGAGTTCAACGGATCTCCCATGGCCAACCAAGGATTGACTGAGGAACAGGCCAGGGCAGTTCTTGAATATTTTAGAACCTTAGAATAAACGTTATGAAATCGTCCATTAAACTCAGTATGATGGGATTGTTTTCACTGTTCACACTTATCAGCAGTTGTAAAAACAAGTCTCAAAACAAAACAACGGACTCCAGTCAAAACGAGGCCATTATTAATTCGGAAAACAACAAAGGGCAAGCCTTTATAGCCGATGACGAATCCACGCCCAATGTACTGCAAATAGCATTGGAATCTCCTGACCATACCACACTCGTTGCTGCCGTACAGGCGGCAAAATTGGAAAATGTATTGGTCAATGCTGGTCCGCTGATGGTTTTCGCTCCTACAAATGCTGCTTTTGATGCACTGCCCGAGGTTACTGTGGAAGACCTATTGAAGCCAGAAAACAAAGATGCCCTGGCCAATATCCTTAAATACCATGTAACCCCTGGGAACTATTCCAAAGAATTTTTGATGAATTTCAAAAAATTCGGCCAGGCCAATGATCAAAATGTAACCGTTGAAGTAAAAGACAACGAAGTCTATATAGGCGGAGCTAAAATAGTGGCCAGTATAACTGCAGGAAACGGAATCGTGCATGTAGTGGATAAGGTAATCCTACCTCCTACCCAATAATAATTATAAAAACAAAAACTAATACAATGAAAATTTATAGCTATTTAACAATGACCATGGGAGCAGCACTAATGCTGGTTTCCTGTGGCCAGCAGAACCAAAGTTCAAACGGTGCGCTGTCGTCCAGTGCTGCCGAAAAAGTATACGTAGCTCCGGGTGAGCAGGACGAATTTTACGCCTTTATGTCGGGCGGTTATAGCGGAAACCTTACTGTTTACGGATTGCCTTCCGGACGAATGTTCAAGGAAATTCCGGTATTCTCGCAATTTCCAACATCAGGTTATGGCTACTCCGAAGAAACCAAACCGATGCTCAACACTTCCCATGGTTTTGTGCCTTGGGACGATGCCCACCACCCTGACATATCACAGACCAATGGAGAATTGGATGGACGTTGGATTTTTATCAATGGGAACAATACCCCCAGAATTGCACGTATCAGCCTTAGCACTTTTGAGACCGAAGAAATCATTGAGGTACCAAATAGTGCCGGTAACCACAGTTCTTCTTTTATCACGGAAAACACGGAATATGTAGTGGCAGGAACCCGTTTCTCTGTCCCCATTCCGCAAAGGGACATCCCCATCAATGAATACAAAAGCAATTTTAAAGGGTCGTTGTCCTTTATCAGCGTAGACCCGGAACACGGTCACATGGACATCAAATTCCAGTTGATGATGCCCGGTTTCAACTATGATCTTTCCCATCCAGGAAGGGGAAAATCCCATGGTTGGTTCTTCTTCACTACCTATAACACAGAAGAGGCACACACCCTTCAAGAGGTAAATTCCTCTCAAAACGACAAGGATTTTATTGCCGCCGTCAACTGGAAGAAAATTGAGGAATATGTGAACAATGGCGGAGGTACCAAGGTGCCCGCCGAATACGCCCACAATATATACGATGAAAGTACCCATACAGCTACCACTACCATGAAAAAAGAGGTGTTGACGGTAGATCCATTAAAAGTTCCCGGGGCTGTTTACTTTTTGCCCACCCCAAAATCTCCCCACGGTTGCGATGTAGATCCCTCCGGACAGTATATTATTGGTAACGGTAAATTGTCAGCAGACTTGACTGTACACTCCTTTGATAAAATGATTGCCGCCATTGAAGGCGAAAAATTTGATGGAGAAGCCTACGGCATTCCAATTCTCAAATTTGAAGATGTGCTGGCAGGTCAGGTAAAAAGTGGCGGATTAGGGCCATTGCACACTGAGTTCGACGATGAAGGAAATGCATACACTACTTTCTTTATCTCTTCCGAAGTGGTAAAATGGAAATTAGGAACTTGGGAGGTTATTGACAGGAAACCGACATACTATTCCGTAGGTCACTTGATGATTCCCGGAGGGAACTCCAGAAAACCTTTCGGCAAATATGTTGTGGCACTAAACAAGATTACCAAAGACAGGTACTTGCCCACAGGACCCGAAATGGAACATTCAGCCCAGATTTACGACATCTCTGGAGAAAAAATGGAGTTAATCTATGACTTCCCTACGCATGGTGAACCTCACTATGCCGCAGGAATCCCAGCTGAGATTTTGGCACCAAAATCCAAGAAAATATATAGGTTGGATGAGAACAAACACCCCTACGCCGTATTATCCCCCACCGAATCCAAAGTGGTACGGGACGGAAATGAGGTACATGTATATATGTCCACTATTAGAAGTCACTTTACCCCGGATAATATTGAAGGCATCAAGGTTGGTGACAAGGTATACTTCCACATTACCAACCACGAGCAGGATTTTGATGTTCCACACGGTTTTGCAATGATTGGGCAAAACACCTCCGAGCTTCTGGTTATGCCCGGACAGACCAAAACATCGGTTTGGGAGCCTAAAAAAGTTGGGGTATGGCCATTCTATTGTACGGATTTCTGTTCTGCACTGCACCAAGAAATGCAAGGATACGTTAGGGTTTCCCCCGCTAACTCCAATGTGGAGCTTAAATGGTCACTTGGTGAATAATTCGGATTGAGTCACCATTAAAAAAAGCGGGCTGTCTCCACGACCTGCCCGCTTTTCTTACAAATTGGAATACCATCTACCCTCCAAAAAGCCACACTCAGTTTGTAACTTTTAAATCATAAAAAATGAAAAAGGCTAGTATTATAATGATTGTTGGCCCGTTGCTTTTATTGGGCCTCTACATCTTTCCGCTTTGGAACATCATGCTGGGTGCCCCTCAATACCCAGACCCATTGGGAATGAACATTTACATTAGTGGGCTCAAGGGGGTAAACGAGTTCGATATTCAGAACATTGATGGCCTTAACCACTATATTGGTATGCAAACACTGCCCAAAGCAAACGAAATGTGGGAATTTGGTACTTTTCCGATCGTTATAGGGATTATGGTTGCCCTTGGGGTTTTGATCGGTATTTTGGGCTACTTGAACAAACTAAGCTACAAATGGTTCTTGGGATGGTTCTTGACCATGTCTGTTCTCGGTGTACTGGGCATGTACGATTTTAATGAATGGTTGATAGACTATGGTACTAATTTGGATCCCAATGCCATTATGAAATTGACCAACACCGACGGAAGCCCAATGACCTATAAACCTCCATTGCTGGGACATGTAAAAATGCTCAACTTTGATGTAACCTCTTTACCTGCTTCCGGAGCTTGGTTAATGTTCGCTGGAATGATGCTAACATTACTTGCCGCATTCCTTGGGTGGAAAAACCAAAAAACAGTAAAAAGTATATCATGAAAAAACACATAACATTGCTCTTTATCGTGCTTATCGGCAGTATAGGATGCACCGTGGCACCAAAACCCATTGATTATGGGCATGTGGGCTGTCATTATTGCAGTATGACCATTGTGGACAAACAACATGCCGCACAATTGGTGACCAAAAAAGGCAAGGTCTTTAATTTTGATGCCATTGAATGTATGATGAACCAATTAAAGGATGAAGATGAATCATCCATGGCCCTTTTCTTGGTCAATGATTTTGACCAACCCGGTGAACTTGTGGATGCCAAAGAGGCCACTTATTTAATCAGCGAGAACATTCCCAGTCCCATGGGTGAATACCTAAGTGCCTTTACCAATGAAAAAACCGCCAAGGAAACTAGGACCAACCAAGGTGGCGAACTTTTTACATGGGCTGAAATTAAAAACCGATTTAAACTTTGAATATGAGCACAATTGCAGATTTGGAACTGGTAAAATGCACCGGACTTTTAACAGACAATTATGTGGGACATCTGGCCTACATTGCCAATAATGAACCTCATGTAGTACCGTCGACCTATTTTTTTGACAAGGATGAAAAGAGTATTTTGTGTTTTGCATCCAACGGACATCGGATAAACGCCCTCAGAAAATGCAATACCGTTTCTTTTCAAGTGGATAGTATCGAGTCGTTTCGTAATTGGCAATCGGTACAAGTACATGGTACATTTCAAGAACTTACCGGAGATAGTGCCAAGCTATGTTTAAAACGTTTTGCAGACGGCGTACAGCGAACCATAGACAGTAAAAATGCTGAACGCCCCCATTTTTTAAGCCACTTTTCAGGAAAATTGCAAGAAGCGGAAATGCCCGTGGTATACCGCATTGCAGTAACTAAAATAACAGGAAAGTCAGTGGAAGATTTAACATAATTCAAATAAAAAATGGAAATTATGGCTCTCGGTATGACTTTGCGCCACCTATAGGATTTAGTGCAAGAATCGAATTATTTTATGAAATTAGATGTACAACATATAAAACGTATTCTAGGATTTGCATTTTTGATGGGCTTTCAAATAGGCTTGGCAAACACCTGGACCGTTTGTAGCACCTGCGAGAACAGTTCCATCAAGGAAACCATTTTACGTGCTGCCCCCTACGACACCCTGTTGATTGAAAAAGGCACCTACAAGGAATTTGAGATTTTGGTGGACAAACCCTTGGTCATCAAAGGGATTGATTATCCCATTGTTGATGGCGAAAAAAAGGGAGAAATCTTTAGAATCACATCGGATGATGTTACATTGGATGGGCTTTTCGTCATCAATGTAGGGGTTAGTTACACCAAGGACAACGCGGCCATACGGGTGGTACAAAGCAAAAATTTCCTCATCCAGAATATGGTATTGGAGCAATTGTTCTTTGGTATCTATTTGGAAAAATCATCACACGGCAAGGTCTACCACAATAGAATTATTGGCGAAGCTGTGGACGAATATAACTCGGGCAATGGCATTCAACTTTGGTATTCCTCGGATATAGAAGTGGCTAAAAACCATGTCCAGGGCACTCGGGATGGTATCTATCTGGAGTTTTCCGACCGCATCACCATCTCCGATAATGTGAGCATGAACAATCTCCGCTACGGACTCCACTTTATGTTTTCCAACCATGATGTGTATACCCGCAATACGTTCGAAAACAACGGTGCCGGAGTTGCTGTGATGTTCTCCAAGTTCATCACCATGAAAAACAACACTTTTCGCAAGAATTGGGGCACAGCGGCCTACGGCATGCTATTGAAAGAGATTACTGATGCTGAGATTGTGGGGAATATCTTCGAGGAAAATACCATCGGCATCAATATCGAAGGCTCTAACCGCATCAAGTACGCCGATAATGACTTTATAAGCAATGGCTGGGCCATACGAGTGGTCGGAGCCTGCTATACCAATAGTTTTAAGGGCAATAATTTTTTATATAACTCTTTTGATATCTCCTACAACAGCAAACTCAACGATAATGTGTTCGAGGGTAATTTCTGGAGCAGCTACACGGGTTATGACCTGGACAAAGACGGTGTTGGGGATGTCCCTTACCGCCCTGTTAAGCTATTTTCCTATGTAGTGAACCGCACCCCCGAGACCATTGTACTTTTACGGAGCTTGTTCATGGATATTATTGATTTTTCCGAACGAGTATCCCCCGTTTTTACGCCCGATAATTTAAAAGATGCCCAACCCTTAATGAAAATACGCCCATGACCATTGCAATACACAACCTTCATAAGCGATTTGGCAAAAACCAAGTATTGAAAGGAATAGACCTGTCCATTGACGAGGGCCGCATTTATGCCATCCTTGGTCCGAACGGTTCGGGAAAAACCACCTTGATCAAGAGTATTCTGGGCATGGTAATCCCCGACAAAGGAGAAATATCCGTGTTGGAACAATCCATTAAAAAAGGGTGGAAGTACCGCAAAAAAATCGACTACCTGCCCCAGATTGCCAATTTCCCCCCAAATATCAAGGTCAAGGAATTGATCAACATGATCAAGGATCTGAGAAACGCCCCAAGTACCGAAGCAGAGCTTATCGAGCTTTTTGGATTGGAACCTTTTCTGAACAAAAAACTATCCACCCTTTCCGGGGGTACCAAGCAAAAAGTGAACATTGTATTGACCTTTATGTTCGACAGTCCCTTGATCATTTTGGATGAGCCCACAACGGGCCTGGACCCCAAAGCATTGATTCGTTTAAAAGAATTGATCCAAAAAGAAAGGGCCCAAGGCAAGACCATTTTGATCACTTCACACATCATGCAATTTGTGGAAGAAATGGCCGATGAAATCCTATACCTTTTGGAAGGCGAGATTTATTTCAAGGGGAGCATCGAAAAACTTTTGCAACAGACCGAACAAACCAATTTTGAACACGCCATTGCGGCCATAACAACGGGTAGCCATGCTTAAAATATTAAAATACAGTTTTTACGATTTGATACGAAGCCGATGGAGCTACGTGTATTTTCTGTTTTACCTCGCCCTTGGATTTGTGCTGTTGTTCTTGAACAACGATGTTTCCAAGGCTGTGATTACCCTAATGAATGTGATCATTGTCCTGATTCCTTTGATAGGTACCATTTTCGGGGTGATGTACTACTACAATTCTCGAGAATTTACCGAGCTCCTATTGGCGCAGCCCATAAAACGTAGTTCCATTTTTATGGGACAATATTTTGGTGTGGCAGGTTCGTTGACGCTAAGTCTGGTGTTAGGGTTGGGGATTCCATTTGTGCTGTATGGACTTTTGCGAAGCAATGCTATTTTTGATTTTTCCCTTTTACTGATCACAGGGGCCTTTCTCACCTTTATTTTTGTGGGACTTTCCTTTGTGATTGCCATATCCAACGAAAACAAGATAAAAGGATTTGGATATGCCGTATTGCTTTGGCTGTTCTTGGCCGTGGTCTATGATGGATTGTTCCTGATGTCTTTGATTGTTTTTGAGGAGTATCCGCTGGATACCTTTTCCTTGGTGGCCACTGCGCTAAATCCAATAGATCTTTCCCGCATATTGATTCTCCTTAAATTGGATATCTCTGCCCTTTTGGGGTATACCGGTGCCATTTTTAAAAAGTTTTTTGGAACAGATTTGGGTTTCTTGATCTCCATAGTGATACTTTTATTATGGACCATTCTGCCTATATTGGGCTTACGCTATAAAGCTGGAAAAAAAGATTTTTAGGTTGATTGGAAACAATAAACAACTCATGGTGAAGCATAAGTCGTATCAATCGCATATCCTAATTGCCTTGATTTACTTTCTTGTGGCGGCCCTATTGGGGTTGCTGTTGCGCTCCTACCCTATTTTCGCTTTTGATTTCAACTACAGGTTTGTTGTCCATGCCCATTCGCACATAGCCCTCTTGGGTTGGGTATATGTAGCTTTGACCACCTTACTACATTATTGTTTTGTGGATAAGGATGCGTCCAGCAGAAGGTACAAACGTATATTTTGGTGTACGCAAGCCACCTTAGTGGGAATGTTAGTGACCTTCCCTTTTCAAGGGTATGCGCTGTTTTCCATTATTTTTTCTACGCTGTTCCTGATCGTGTCGTATGTCTACGTTTACCATTTCTGGAAAAACATCAACCCAAAATACAAGCACAGCAAAGGATTGCAATGTGCAAAAGCGGCCCTGATCTATATGGTAATCTCCAGTTTGGGACCTTGGGCCTTGGGAGCAATCATGAACAGTTTGGGAGCTCAATCCATTTGGTACCGACTGGCGATATATTTTTACCTCCATTTTCAATACAATGGCTGGATGATATTGGCCTTGGTAGGGCTTTTCATTTATGTTTGGGAACAGCGCGGTCTTGAAATTCCCACAAAAACCTTCGCTCGCTTTTTTATAAGTCTAAATGTGGGGATTGTGCTCACCTTTTTCTTGTCCACACTTTGGACAAAACCTTCTTTTTGGTTTTATGTGTTGGCAGGTCTGGGAGCTGTTTCACAGTTTTATGCCTTTGCAGTATTATGGGGTATGTTAAAGCGTAACATCGGTAAATTATCTTTGTCAAAAGTGCAGTTTTTACTGTTCAGAACAGTACTGGTTTTGATATGGATCAAAATAGTATTGCAACTTTTGACCGCTCTCCCCTATTTTGCCAATATTGCGGCCAACTACCTTGATCTGACCATTGGGTATCTGCATTTGACCTTTTTGGGCATCATCAGTATTGGCCTGTTCCTATTCATGGATTATTTTAGCTTGTTTCGAATATCGAAGAAATCTTACTCATGGTATTTTTTGGGGTTCCTTCTCACCGAAGCTCTCATTTTTTATAGGGGTATGGCTGCGTGGCTGCAGTGGAACATCTTCAATGGACATTTAGAAATCTTGGCGCTGCTCACTCTTTTAATTCCTTTGGGGATTGCAATGATGCTCATAGAAAACCGAGTCCCCAATTAAGTTTTTTGTATGAACCTATATGACCTCCCCTACAATGGCGTATATTTGATTTCTTTCAAAGAAATCTTTTCATAAATAATAAAGGACAATTTTGTCCGAATTAAATTTTAATGGTATCTTTGTACCTGTAAAAGTTCCCTATGATGTTTTCAAAAGCCTGTGAATATGGTATTCGGGCAGCGGTTTATATTGCGCTGCAATCCTTGGATGGAAGACGTGTCAGTGTCAATGAAATTGCCGAGGAAATAGATTCGCCCATAGCTTTCACGGCCAAGATTTTGCAACAACTCTCTAGGAACAACATCATCCACTCCGTTAAAGGGCCCACTGGTGGTTTTCAAATTGCCCGGGAAGATATGGATGCGGTAAAATTGAACATGATAGTCAAAGCCATTGATGGTGACAAGATTTATGTGGGCTGTGGTCTGGGACTCAAAGAATGTAATGCCCAAAAACCCTGCCCCCTGCACGACAAATTCGTTGATATCCGTACCGATTTGAGCAAAATGCTGAAAAGTACCAGTTTATTTGAACTGGCCACGGGATTGGAGGTTGGGTTGACCTATTTGAAACGATAAAAAAATTTGAGCAAATAAAGGACATTTTTGTCCGATTAATGAAAATATATTTAAAATCATTTATTATGAACGATACCTTGGATAAAACAATAGGGCAAATGGTAGCAGAGGATTACCGGACTGCCCAGATTTTCAAAAATCACAAAATAGATTTCTGCTGTAAAGGCAACCGCACGCTCCAAGAGGTTGCAGAGAAAAAAGGGCTCGATTTGGACAGCCTGGTTCAAGAACTTGATACGGTACAAAATCAAAACCAAAGTGACCAGCCCGATTTTAAAACCTGGCCTTTAGATCTTTTGGCCGACTATATTGAAAAGAAGCACCATCGTTATGTGGAGCAACAAATTCCAATTCTAAAACAATACCTGAACAAACTTTGTAAGGTACACGGAGCACGTCATCCTGAACTGCTCGACATTTTTGAACATTTCAATGCCTCTGCGGGCGAATTGGCCATGCACATGAAAAAAGAGGAACTGGTACTTTTTCCGTGGATACGTAAAATGGTAAGTGGTCCTACAAATGAACAGCCGCATTTTGGAACCGTTAAAAATCCCATCAAAATGATGATGGAAGAACACGACAATGAAGGCGAGCGTTTCCGAAAGATCGCTGAATTGAGCCATGATTATACCCCTCCGGCCGATGCATGCAATACCTATCGGGTAGCCTTCTCGCTATTGCAGGAATTTGAGGAAGACCTTCACCGCCACATCCATTTGGAGAACAACATCCTCTTTCCCAAGGCTGAAATTTTGGAAAACAACGTATTAAACAACTGATTTGAATATGGGGGCACACGCATTTAATGTACAGTGCCCTCTTATAAAGCATCTCACAAACATCAAAAAAAACAATGGAAAATTCAACAACAATACACATGGCCCATTCTAAAACCGTACCTAACACAAATGGATCGAAAAACATTTACAGGCTCATGTTCAATGAGTTCAAAAAAAGACAATTGGGTTATTCCACCATCGCCATTATAGCACAGAGCTGCCTTGGTTCCGCTGCGGCAATGGCGCTTTTGATGGGGGGAATGGATATGGTCTTAAAAATGGTACTGCTTTTTTTTGTTACCATTTTCTGTATGGCGTTCAATGGGGCCGTATTGGCCCAACTAAAACCCCTGACCACATTTAATCTGTTAATTTTGAGTGTTGTCTTTAGTACTTTAGTTATTATTGCCCATATCATATAATATTGGAGAATCTATAAAAATGGTGCAAAAAAAGGAAATCCAAAGCCTGGAGGAGATAAAGCAATTGGTAGACCTCTTTTATGGAAAAGTCCGAAAAGACCCCTTATTGGCAGGTATATTCAATGCTATCATAAAGGACAATTGGCCGACCCATTTAGAAAAAATGTATCGCTTTTGGCAAACAGTATTATTACAGGAGCACACCTACCAAGGTAGCCCTTTCGCTCCTCATGCCAAACTTCCTGTAAACAAAGTGCATTTTAATCGGTGGAAACAATTATTTTTTGAGACTGTTGATGAAAACTTTCATGGAGAAAAAGCTGTGGAAGCTAAATTTAGGGCCGAAAAAATGGCTGAAATGTTCCAGTTGAAGATTGAATATATCAAGAAACACACTTGAACCGCCAAATTGAAAATTCAAATTATTCCTGTCGATCAATACAGTTACTTTGTAAACAATACTTCCCAAAAAAATTGGGGCCAAACTTTAAACCACATATGCTCTTAGAGTCTTAAAAAACCCTAACGGATTGCACTTGCCGGATAAAATATTAGTGGTAATATCCTTTAAATTAATGTAGCAAGGTGTGTTGCACATTATCCTTTACCTGAAAGGATGTTTTCGATTTTGCTCAATTCCTCTTGGTCAAAATCAGGATTTTGCAAAGCCCGCAAAGAGTCTTCCAACTGTTCGGGCCTACTTACCCCCAATAAGACGGATGTAACCCTTGGGTCCCGCTTTACCCATGAAAGTGCCATTTGGGCCAAGCTTTGACCTCTTTCTTTTGCCACTTTGTTTAATCTTGCTACGGTCTCCAGCTTTTCTGGAGTAATTTGGTCAACCTCCAAAGCACCGTTTCCACGTCCAGAAGCAGCTCTGGACGATTCTGGAATTCCGTGAAGATATTTGTTGGTCAACAACCCTTGCTCCAAGGGTGAAAACACAATACTTCCCACACCTTCATTCCCCAACAGATCCAACAAACCATCTTCTTCTATCCATCTATCGAACATGGAATATCTAGGTTGGTGTATCAAGCATGGGGTTCCCATTTCTTTTAATATTTTTAGGGCAGCCTTTGTTTCAACTGCATTGTAACTGGATATTCCAACATAAAGTGCCTTTCCTTGTCGAACTATTAAATCTAAAGCTCCCATGGTTTCCTCTAAAGGTGTGTTTGGGTCCGGACGGTGATGATAGTAAATATCTACATAATCCAACCCCATACGTTGTAAACTCTGGTCCAAACTGGAGACCAAGTATTTTTTGGAGCCAAAATCACCATAAGGACCCTCCCACATCTTCCACCCTGCTTTGGTGCTCACAATTATTTCATCCCTGTATTGGGCCAAATCCGATTTTAGGATTTTTCCAAAAGTAGTTTCGGCCGAACCAGGTGGGGGACCATAATTGTTTGCTAGGTCAAAATGGGTGATACCTGCATCAAATGCCTTTTGCACTATCGTCCGGGCAGTATCAAAACTATCCGTTTGGCCAAAGTTATGCCAGAGGCCCAGGGAAAAAGCAGGTAGCAACAAACCGCTATCGCCACAGCGATTATAAGTCATTTCATTATATCTATTCTTGTTTGGTCGGTAATCCATAACGGTTAAATTAAAAGTTTATACCAATGCATAATAGTCCTCAAACAATTTTATGGTACAGTAAAATACTGGTACTTCATTTATCATAAAACATGGCATCTATTATTGAAAAGATGTTTCTTTCAAAATTCTTTGATACATTGCCAAAACAAATGTATTGGGTTTTTTATCCCTTTTTATTGAACTAGGACAAGAAATTGCTTTTGGTTTTTCAACTAGTGTTCTATGAAAAATGAGCTGAAGAAATATTTGGAACGTTTTATTGAATTATCGGATGAAGAGTCCGATATGGCACTTCGGTTTTTTGAGTATCAGAAATTCCCAAAGCACACGCTTATTTTACGCTCGGGAGACATCTGTAGCTTTGAAGCATATATTAAACGGGGTTGTGCCCGTGAATTTTTTACCGATCATAAGGGAAACGAACACACAGTTGAATTTGCGGTTGAAGATTGGTGGATAAGTGAAATCAATAGTTTTGAGAACAAGGTTCCCAGCCAGGTAAGTATAGAAACCTTGGAAGAAACAGAGATATTGTTCCTTTCCCTGGAATCAAAAAAAGAACTTCTTGAAGCAGTTCCGTCCGTAGAACGAATGTTCCGAATTATGATGCAACGCCATGTACACGTCCTTAAAAAACGATTGCTCCAAAATATGTCTAGAAATGCGATGGATCGATACCTGACATTCCTTGAGCAATACCCTACCGTTGTACAGCGTGTTCCGCAATATCATATTGCCTCCTATCTTGGGATATCTCAAGAATTCCTGAGCAAATTAAGAAAGAGAGTGCACCAATAAATGTTGAAGTATATAAAATCCGTGGTCATAAAAAACTATCCACACTTTAAACTGTTCCATATCCAACCTTTGGAATTCATTATCTTTGAAGCATGAAATTCTTGGTGATTGTTTTGTCTTTGCTTACCATATTCCTGTCTTCGTATCCATGTTGTCAGGAAACGGTTTCTTGTTCAAGCACTACGACCGTGAGTCACTGTGATGATGACGGTTCTGAAGAACAGTCCGAAGGAGACAGCACTCCTTGCTCCCCATTTTATGCCTGTGGACGCTGTCCCGGGTTTACAATGAATTTTGAAACATTGGATTTCGCAGCCTTGGAACCCCCAAAGGAAAACCATCCAATCCCCCACTACATTGAACTGCTTCCCAAAGAAGTATATTTCTTTTCCCTGAAACCCCCACGTACTCTTGAAGTGTAGCTTACCTTAAAATAAAATCTTGGTCAATTCTTTTTTGGCCGTAATTCAGCATACTTCAAAACACATATTAATGAAAATAAAATCATTCATGATATTGTCCCTTCTCGGGATGGTATCCATATACGCACAAAACACACTTGACATTACAGTAAAGGATTCCCTCAGCAATGAACCGTTAATTGGGGTTACTGCGGTTTTGCCTTCCCTAAACCAAGGAACCATCTCCGACGAAGCGGGTAAAATCCATATGGAAAATATCCCCAATGGCATCTACAAACTACGGTTAAGCTATATTGGTTATGCTACCATGGAACGCAGCCTTTCCTTTCCTTTGGATGGGACGGTTCAAGGACAGACCTTTTTCCTTTTGCCCCAAACAGAGGAGATGGAAGAGATTACACTAGTGTCAACAAGAAGCACCAGAACCATTGAGGACATTCCCACCAGGGTCGAGGTTATTGCGGGGGAGGAACTCTCCGAAAAAGGCAATATGAAGCCTGGGGATATTCGAATGTTGCTTAACGAGAGTACAGGCATCCGAACACAGCAAACATCTGCCACAAGTTACAATTCAAGCATACGTATTCAAGGGCTGGATGGCAAGTACACCCAACTTCTTCGTGACGGATTTCCGTTGTATTCGGGGTTTGCCAGCGGGCTCAGTTTAATGCAAATCGCACCTTTGGACCTAAAACAGGTAGAGGTAATCAAAGGCTCCAGCTCTACCCTATACGGTGGAGGGGCCATTGCAGGACTGGTAAACCTAATCTCCAAAACGCCCGAGGAGGAGCCCGAGCTTAGCTTTATGGCAAACGGAACCTCTGCCCTTGGATTGGACCTTAGTGGTTTTTACTCCCAAAAATTCAACAAAATAGGAACAACGGTATTCGCTTCTTATAACTTGGGCACCCCCTACGATCCCGCTGATATTGGATTAACAGCCATCCCAGAGTTTGACCGCTTTACCCTTAATCCCAAATTGTACTGGTATTTGGGCGAACAAACCGAAGTCCTACTGGGATTTAATGCCATTTGGGAAGACCGTCTTGGGGGAAACATGGATTATGTAAAAGGCAAGCCCGTGTCCAATCCCTATTTTGAATCCAATGAAACGGAGCGAATCTCCACCCAATTGGGGTTTAAACATACATTTACTGATCAAAAACGATTGGAAGTCAAAAACAGTTTCAGTTTTTATGATCGAAGTATAGCGATTCCCGATTTCACATTTACAGGTTACCAACGCTCTTCTTTTAGCGAACTAAACTTTTCTGCAAATTCAGAAAATGACCTGGAATGGGTCTTTGGAGCCAATCTCTGGACAGAATACTTTAATGATACAAGGGATAGCGATACCAATGCCCTGGACCAATCCTATCAGATTTTTGGCCTGTTTGCACAAAATGTATGGCCCATCGACGAGACTTTTTCCGTGGAAACCGGGTTTCGTGCCGATTTCCATTCCGATTATGGAGCCATGGCCCTTCCGCGATTATCGATACTTTACGAGCCCCATAACGCACTGACCTTTAGATTAGGTGGTGGAATGGGATACAAAACTCCTACGGTGTTCACAGAAGATGCGGAACGCCTGCAATTCAGGAACGTACTGCCCATCAATACAAATGATGCCGAACTTGAACGCTCCCTGGGGGGTAATTTTGATGTAAACTATAAGTGGGTTCCAATGCCAGGAATGACAATGTCCATCAATACACTCCTTTTTTATACCAAAATCAACGACCCCATAACGTTGGTCCCAAATGAAAATGGGTTCTATAGCTTTCAGCAACCAGACGGATATGTCGACACCCGTGGTGTCGAGGTCAACCTAAAAGTTAAGTATGGTGATTTCAAGTTGTTCACCGGTTACACCCATGCCAATGTTAAACAACATGAAAGCGGAATGGTGTCAGATTTTCCATTGGTGGCCAAACACCGCTTAAATAATGTGCTGATGTACGAAAAGGAAGAAAATCTTTGGGTAGGGCTCGAAGCCTATTATTACAGTCCACAAAAACTGGGTAATGGTGAAACGGGCCAATCCTATTGGATTCTTGGATTGATGAGTGAAAAGAAACTCGGTGAGAAATTTTCGATTTTTCTAAATTTTGAAAACTTTTTGGATACCAGGCAAACCCGTTTCGGTGCAATTTACACAGGGAACCTGAGCGACCCAGAGTTTTTGGATATTTATGCACCGGTCGATGGCTTTGTCATCAATGGTGGTTTTAAGATACAGCTATAGAGATTAAATCAAATTAGCTTGGCAGGCATTGGATTTAAGGGGTGTCGACCATCAATATATCGGCATCCCTTTTTCTTTACATCAATTTAAAATAAGTTTGATGATATTGGACATACATATTGTCCATTATTAATTGTATCCAATTTTAGTACTTTACCATCAGCTCTTCTTGGAAACGACCACGCCAACAAACAGGGCAATTCCAATGAAGCACAACGAAACCCATTCTGGAAAAGTATAGTGGTGTGCGAGAATCATTTTTATACCCACAAAACTAAGTATGGCCACCAGACTGTACTTGAGGTAGTAGAACCTACTTATCATGTTGGAAAGGAAGAAATACATCGACCTGAGGCCCAAAATGGCAAATATGTTTGAACTAAAGACCAGAAAGGGGTCGGAAGTAATCGCCAAAATGGCCGGAACACTGTCCAAAGCAAAGAGGATATCCGTAAACTCGATAATCACAAGAGCTATGAACAATGGCGTGGCGGCAGTAATATGGCGTAATTTGATGAAGAATTTCTGACCCTGCATATGCGTCGTGATGGGCATGACCTTTCTAAGGTTCCTATAGATGAACGACTTTTTGGGATTGAAGGCCTCCTGCTTGGAAACCAGCATTTTTATGGCCGTAAAGATCAAAAAAGCACCAAAGATATAGGTCATAAAACCGAACTTCTTAATCAATGCCACTCCAAAAAATATCATGAGCGCCCTAAAAACAATAGCTCCCAATATTCCCCAGAACAATACCCTATGTTGGTATTTTTGTGGAATTTGAAATGATCCGAAAATCACCGCTATAACAAAAATATTGTCAATACTCAACGAAAGTTCGATGAGGTAGCCAGTAATATATTTTAAACTGGCATCCATGGGGGTGAGCGCATCTACATTATCTATCTTTCCGCTACCATATAACCAATAGACAACCCCTGAAAATAAAATGGATAAGGTAACCCAAACACTGGTCCATATAGACGCTTCCTTGACGCTTATAACATGGGGGTTTTTATTGAAAACACCAAGATCCAAGGCCAAAAAGACAAGGATTCCCAATAGGAACAGAATCCAAACGGTCATAATTTCGAAGATTTAGCTAGCTAAATTAAAAAATATAACACTATTGAATCGGTATTCCACGCAGTTTTTCAAAAGCTTTATAAGTTTTGTCCACCTTTTCCTTCGGCGTAGTTCCAAACTCCTTATCGGTTACTTTGTAATACGTTTGTAAACTATCCAGTTTTTTGTGCATGGAAGCTATTACACCTCTATATTTTTCATCATTGATGGCATTGTGCAATTCTTTGGGATCCTCTTCCAAATCATAAAACTCCCATTCATCAATATCATCGTAAAAATGGATAAGTTTGTACCTATCTGTTCGCACCCCATAGTGCCGTTTTACCATGTGGAAGGCTGGAAAATCATAGTAGTGATAATATACAGCATCTTTGAATTCGTCTTCGGTGCCCTCCAATAACCCCTTAAAAGATTCGCCCTGCATCTTAGCGGCATATTCTTGGCCGCCCGCCAAGTCCAAAAAGGTCGGGGCAAAATCCAAGTTTTGCACCAAGGCATCAATATGGGTTCCTGGTTCGATGACCCCGGGCAATTGCATCAACAAAGGCATTTTCATCGACTCTTCGTACATAAATCGCTTATCGAACCAACCGTGCTCACCCAAATAGAATCCTTGATCGGAGGTATAGACCACCAATGTGTTTTCGTCCAATCCAGTCGCTTCCAAATAGTCCAAAATTTTCCCAATACCTTCATCAACAGATTTTACCGTGGCCAAATATTCATGCAAATAACGTTGCCCTTTCCATTCTGCCAGTTCCTTACCATGTAAATCGGCCTCATAAAAAGCATTGTTTTTGGGAAGATAGGCCTCATCCCAAATCTTACGTTGCTCTGGGGTCATTCTATCAAAATCAGTGGTCCAAGGATTATGGGCCAAATCGGTACTACCATAACCATCGCTCATTTTTAGGTCATGCCCCTCGTACATGTCTTTGTAGATGGTCTGTTGTTGTTCGGCAGCGGCCCGCTGATTCTCAAATTCTGGAAAATAAGTGTCGGGCAAGGGAAATGTAATCGAATCATAAACATTTAAATGACGTAGTGCCGGCATCCAATTGCGATGCGGGGCCTTGTGGTGCACCATTAAATAGAAAGGCTTTTGGTCATCCCCCCGCTGTTTTAGCCACTCCAAACTCTTGTCCGTTATCAAATCGGTGGCATAGCCTTCGACCACGGTGGTATCCTCACCTTGAATAAATTCAGGATTGTAATAGTTCCCTTGATCGTTCAGAATATCCCAATAATCAAATCCTGTGGGTTTACCGTGCAAATGCCACTTTCCGACAATGGCGGTTTCATAACCCAATTTTTTCAAATGCTTTGGCAAGGTGGGCTGACTGTTGTCAAACCGTTCCCCGTTCATCCGAAATCCGTTGATGTGACTGTGTTTTCCTGTTAGAATAACCGCTCTACTTGGCCCGCAAATAGAGTTGGTACAAAAGTTATTCTGAAAAATGGCTCCATTCTTGGCGATGCGGTCAATATTCGGGGTCGGTGCCAATTTCCCCAGTTCATGCCCATAGGCACTAATGGCCTGAAAGGCATGATCATCCGACATTATAAAAATGATGTTCGGAGGACCTTGAGCAACTTCTTCTTCAGGCTTCTCTTTTTGCTTACAAGAAACGATGAGGAGCAGTCCAAGAAGCGTTAATCCAATGCGCATAGTAAAATATTTTATTTTAGCGTGAAGGTTTCTGACAACTCGGCATCTGAATTTGTCCCAACAAAGACTTCGAAGTCACCTGGTTCCGATACGAATTCTAGTTGGGCATTATGGAATTTTAAATCGTCCGGCAATAAAGTGATGGTCACTTCCCTACTCTCCCCTTTTTTGAGCATGATTTTCTGAAAACCTTTTAATTGGCGTTTTGGGGGTGTAATGCTTCGCACCACATCCCTCAAGTACAATTGCACTACTTCTTCGCCATCGTAATCTCCTGTATTTTTTACGGTTACAGTAACTGAAATAGATTCACCTTGGGTAATTTCTTTTTTGTTCAGCTTGAGATTGGAATACTCAAAAGTAGTATAGCTCAATCCATATCCAAAAGGCAACAAAGGCGCATTGGGTGCATCCAGATAGTTTGACCTGAATTTTTGGAACTCCCCGCTTTCCGGTGCAGGCCTTCCAGTAACCTTTGTACTGTGGTAAATGGGTATTTGCCCCACATTCACGGGCCAGGTAGCCGTTAATTTTCCAGAGGGATTGTAATCTCCGAAAACCACATCGGCAATAGCGTTCCCTGCTTCCACTCCGGGGTGCCATACCTGTAAAATGGACACGGGTAGGTCGAACTCTTCCGGGATAGTCAGCGGTCTTCCGCTCATCAACACCAATGCGACAGGTTTTCCTGTCTCTACCAATGCTCTGATCAATTTCTTTTGACTATCTGGGATTGAAATATCGGTACGGCTGGAAGATTCTCCGCTCATTTCGGTAGCTTCACCAACCACGGCCACCACAGCATCCGAAGTTTTGGCCAAGTCCACCGCTTCTTGGAGCATGGTTTCCGGGGAACGCTCGTCAATCATGATTCGCTCTCCCAAAGAATTCACATTTTTGGCAAAATCGGCAACATCAGAAATATTGGCTCCTTTTGCATATTGTATAGTTGCTCCAGAAGCTACATTATTAAATCCTTCCAAAATTGTAACTGCCAGATTAAAATCCCCAGTGGGTGCCCAGGTCCCCAACATATTCTCCCTGCTATCGGCCAAGGGACCGACCAAGGCGATCTTTCCATTCTTTTTTAGCGGAAGTATGTTGTTATGATTTTTGAGCAACACGAAGGAACGGGTCGCCAATTTCCGCGACAACGCCCTATTTCCGTCCGTTAAAATATCTTTTTCGGGGCGTTTGGAGTCCAAGTATTTGTATGGGTCATCAAAAAGTCCTGAAATATATTTAGCCTCCAACACCCTTCTACAAGCCTTGGTAATATCTTCTTCTGTAATCTTTCCTTCGTCCAAGGATTTTTTCAAAGTGGTCAAAAAGCCCTCGCCTACCATATCCATATCCAAACCGGCTTTCAATGCCAAAGCTGAAACGGCTTGAAGGTCACCCAACCCATGCGGAATCATTTCGTTGAGGGATGTATAGTCCGAAACCACAAAACCATCAAACCCCCATTGATCACGGAGAACATCGGTCAACAACCATTTGTTTCCCGTAGCGGGCACACCATCCACATCGTTAAAAGAACTCATTACGCTGGCCGCACCAGCATCAATGGCCGCTTTGTACGGTTGCATGTATTGGTTGAACATTTTGATCTTGCCCATGTCCACCGAACCATAATCACGTCCCGCTTCCGCAGCGCCATATAAGGCAAAGTGCTTCACACAGGCCAACATGGTATGGGCCGCGGCCAAATCATCCCCTTGATATCCTTTTACCATAGCTTCGGCAACTTTGGAACCAAGGTATGGGTCCTCTCCAGCCCCTTCGGCAATACGGCCCCATCGTGGGTCACGGGCAATATCGACCATTGGAGAAAAATTCCACTTGATGCCATCAGCAGTGGCTTCCCTAGCAGCCATTTGGGCGGCTTGTCTTACCAAATCAATATCCCAAGTGGATGATAGGCCCAAGGGAATTGGATATGTTGTCTTGTATCCGTGGATCACATCGGAACCTATTAACAGGGGTATCCCCAATCGGCTTTCCGTAACTGCCAAATCCTGAGCTTTTCTAACCCTACCTGGGCCTGCCACACCAAAAAGGCCCCCAACCTGCCCTGCCCTGATCTTGGTTCCTACATTTTCACTCACTACTTCGCCCGTAGCAACTCCACCACCTGGTGTCAGCAGGTTTAACTGACCAATTTTTTCTTCAATGGTCATTTTTTGTAAAAGCTCCTCTACTTCAGGAATTCGTTCCTGGGCATTGGCACTTCCCAAAACGAAAACTAAAATGAAGAAGAGTGATTTTTTATAGTTCATGATCAGGTTGTTTTCTGTATGCTTTTTATTCTGATGTTTCCTGAATTGTTTTTCTAGTGTTCGAAAACAACCAAGGCAATAAATCTGGCTCGGCAAACGCTGGGTCCCAACTGTTGTGATTGGCAAAATCGTACATGGTGAATTTTGGGTGAGCACCTGCTTTTAATAAAGCGGAAACCATTTCCATGGACTGCAAGGGGTTTACCACATTGTCCTGTGCTCCATGAAACACCCACAATGGTGTGTTTTTGGCATACACCGAAACGGATTCAGGTTCCCCTCCTCCACAAATTGGAATTGCGGCAGCAAATGTCCCTGGTTTTCTGCTCAACAATTCAAAAGTTCCCATTCCTCCCATGGAAAGACCCATCAAATAGACCTGATCATCCTTGGTATAAGGTTCCGCTATGGTGGTCTCGAGCAAATCCATTACCATTTCCAACGGTTTTGTGGGTCCTTCGCTGTAGGTAAAGTCCAAATTGATGGGATAGGAACTTCTATCCACATCTACACTGGCCCAATAACTGTTTTTTGGACACTGAGGAAATATGACAACTGCCGGATATCGTTCTTGCAGATAATCCGTAGCGAACAATTTGCCACCATTCCACAGTTGCTTTTCGTTGTCATTTCCGCGCTCTCCTGCCCCATGAAGAAAAAGTACTACGGGATATTTTCCGTCCTCTTTAAAATTCTTTGGATACATAATACGATATCGTAAAGTATCGTTCCCATCAATAAGCATTTTGGCTTCATATTTTGATTGCCATTGTGCAGCGACCAAATTACAAGCCAAGAACAAAAGAAAAAATGATAATTGTTTTGTCATATCAAAATCCAAGTTTGGTCAAACCAGCTTGAATGTCTTTGTTACCCATAAACAAATTCCAAAGCAAACCGGTCCGATAGTTTTCAATCATGATGATCTGTGGTCCTTGGTCTATGGCCAGATATGCTTCTGCAACCCAATCGTATTCTGGGCTGAAGGCATCGTAAAACCCGGCTGGACCCAACAAATCATCTCTATTCTTATAAAAGTAATGCATAGCATCCAAAGATTCGTCCGGTGCATAAGGAATTGAGCTTATTGCCGCTGTTGGGGATATGATTCCTGTGTCGTTGCTTGGGCTATGGGCGTTGTACCCCATGCTTCCATCGTTGTTTCGGGAGTAACTCGCCGTTAACCCCCAACAATCTTCGCCATAATCTTGATAAAAATCGGGATTGGCTACGCAGTACTCGTAATTGATCATGGTATGGTTGACATTTACATCCCAGTAATCCACATAATCATCGGAAAGATTTCGAGGGTCCAGCCCTAAATAGGAATAGTGCGCCCAAAACAAAGGTCCACCAAACTGTTCAGAGCCATTGTGTTTTACCAAGAGTGGATAACCGTACTGTGTATTCGCCGATTGGATTCCTCCACCGGAGGCCCAACCATTGGCATATACTTCCTTTTCAATGCCGAAATCTGGTGAGGCAGCAGCCATGATATAGGTGATCAACACCTCATTATACCCTTTTAGTTGAAGGTTGATATCGAAACCATGATTTGGGCTCCAATGCCAGTACAACACATTTTGATTTTGTGTATACCAATCCCATTCCACACCTTTCCAAAGCTCATCGGCTTGCAAGGCCAAGGCTTGCTCGGTATCTGAGCCATTTTTAAAATATTCTTTGATGCAGATGAGGCCTTGTGCCAAGAAAGCGGTTTCCACCAAATCGCCTCCATCGTCCAAATCGCTAAATGGAATTACGGCCCCTGTGGAACCATTAATCCAATGTGACCATGCTCCGTGAAAGCGATCGGCGTTTTCCAAGAAATCCAACAGGGTGGTCAATCGCCCCAATCCTTCGGCCCTGGAAATATACCCTCTTTCTATTCCGACCAAAATGGCCATCAGGCCAAACCCAGTTCCTCCAGCGGTCACCACCCCTTCACTGTTGCCCGGGTCATTTGGATGATACCTTTCCCTGGCTCCTCCAGAATCGGCATCGGCAAAGTCCCAAAAATATTTAAAGGTGGTCTCTTGGGTAAGGTCCAATAATTCCTCATCAGAAATCGTGGGTTCCTCATCGTCGTCGTCGACAGAACCGTTACCCGGAAGTTCTGGCTCTGTGGGAACATAGGTATAATCATCTCCTCCCCCACAGGATAACATCACTAAAGAAACAAGAAAAAGGTATATCGCGGTTTTAATCATTTGCTATTTCCATATTTGGGCTTTGAAAGCCCAATTTTTTGAGGCCGTTTTGAACCTCTTTATTTGTCATGAACAATTTCCAGAATAGTCCGCTACGGTAATTTTCTATCATTACGGGGATTGGCCCTTGATCTATAGCCAAATATCTTGGCAGGTACCAATCATCCTCCAAACTAAAGGCATCATAAGGTCCGTATTTGCCTATCAGGCTATCCTGTTCGTTGTACATGAACCTTAAAAACTGTTTGCTCTCTTCCGGAGTATAGGGCATAGAGGAAAGTGCAGCGGTTGGGGATATTACGCCCAAATCTTCTCCTGGGCGGTGTCCGGCATAGCCTTTTATGGAGTAGCTGGAGGTCAAGCCCCAGCAATCTTCTCCATACCCCTCATAATCCTTTGGATTGTCCACACAATATTTATAATGAATTAGCGCATGGTTCCGGTTCAACTTCCAATAATCACCGAACTGATCGGTAAGCCCTTTTGGGTTCAAACCTAAATAGGAATAATGTGCCCAGAAAAGTGGTCCTACAGGAGCATCACTATGTTCATAATGGTTTAGCTCTGTTTCCAAACCATAGTAAGTGGTGTCCTTAGCGATCTGACCGTCCACGGCCCATCCTTTTTCATAAACGGATTTTTTGATGGGGTGTGTCGGGGATGCCGCGGCCAAGACATACATAATAAGGGCTTCGTTATAGCCACCGACAGGAAAGTTCATTTCCCATTGATATTCGGGACTCCAATGCCAGTACAGTACATCTTCACCATTTTTGGTGTACCAATCCCACTCTACGCCTTCCCAAAGCTCTTGGATTTTTTCCGCCAATTGCTGTTCACGCTCATTTCCATCTTTAAAATACGCTTGAACCGTTAACAATCCTTGAATCAAAAAGGCAGTCTCCACCAAATCCCCTCCATTGTCCTTTTTACTGAAGGGGGTCACTTTTCCTGATGGTAATAACCAGTGCGGCCATGCACCATGGAAACGATCGGCTTTTTCCAGAAACCCAACGATACGCTCATAGCGTTCGAGAGCCTGTTCACGAGAAATAAACCCTCTTTCTACACCGACTAGAATGGCCATAAGACCAAATCCAGAGCCTCCGGTGGTTATAATATCCTTATCGTGGTTGGGATAAACTCCGTCCATGTGCATACGCTCCCTAGCCAATCCTGAAATGGGTTCCGCACCTTCCCAAAAATAATTGAAGGTTTGGTACTGTACGGAATCCAATAGTGCCTCATCGGCAATGGCAAGACTGTCCGCATCCATTTCGGTTGACTTTTTGGCCTCTTCCTTAGTTTTTTGGCCATTGCACCCTACAAGTAAAGTAACAATGGCCAATGGTAAAATGATTAACCTCATAAACTAACTGAATCAAATTTTTATAGTGCTATAGCACATTAATTGTTCATAATTTCTTGGATTTCCTCTTGGGTCAGCGACCTATCGAAAAGGTATAGATCATCGATATAACTCAAATCGGATAAGTGGTTCCAACCAATAAAATTTGGTGCACCGGAACCTATTGAAAGTATAGAGCAGTTTTCCCAACTTATGGTTTTTCCAGCCATATCCCCTGTGTTGACAACAGGTTCTCCATTCAAATAAATCAAGGTTTCCGTTTCGGTAACGGTAAAGGCTACGTGCACCCACACATCTGCGGTGGCATCAATAACTTCTCCGTCGTTCCAAACGTCTCCGGCATTGGTTCCCAAATGTAATTTGATACGCTGCTCATCAGCGGTACCTTCCCTAATAAGCCTGAAGCCTGCAGAAAGATCGTTATCGGTTCCACTCATTGGTGGACTTACCGTAAGGATCCCAGCTCTATCCGGGTCAGCGTTTACCTTGTACCAGAAAGCTCCACTAAATTGATTATTGAACAATCCATCAATCGGGAAAGCAAGGTAAGAATCGGTTGCACCGGCATAGGCGTCGCTACCTACGGCGCTTTCACCTGCGAAACTAGGCGTACCTACCACTGTGGCTTCTAGTCCGGAGTTGTCATCAATAGTAGATCCATCAAAAGGCATGTAAAGTGTGGAGCCGTAGTTTTTTGGTGTGACTTCTCCTCCAAAAACTTCTGCTACTTCTTCAGGAGAAAGCGATTTGCTATAGAATCTCAGGTCATCTATTATGCTATTATCCGATGCATGTCCCCAATAATCAAAGGTTGGTCCGCCTGCACCTATAGTGAAGGTATCACAACCCGTCCAATCAATCGGTGCCGACATAGCAGATGACAATACTTCGGTCCCATTGAAATAGATAACATTTTCACTATTTGATATGGTAAAAGTGATGTGAACCCATTCACCTGCGGTTACATCTATTACACCTCCATCGTTCCAGCTTTCTCCAGCTCCTGTTCCTACGTTTAGCTTAATACGCTGTTCGTCGGCACTTCCTTCTCGGAAAAGTCTGAAACCTTGAAAACGATCTACTTCGTCATCTCCAATTGTTATGATTCCCGCCCTATCTGGGCTGGCGTCTACTTTGTACCAGAAAGACCCACTGAACTCGGAAGTCATCAATCCTTCTGCTGGATAGTTGATATAGGAATCGGTGGCACCCAAATACGCCTGTTCCCCTACTTGACTTTCATCGGTGAAACTTGGCGAACCTACCTGGGTGGCAGCTTTGCTTCCCATTAGATCAATGTAATCTCCATCGAATGGCATATAAAATGATTCGCCATCGTATTGAGGGATGTATGGATTGGCGGCATTTATCATAATTTGAACATCGCTTTGCGTCAATGCTTTGTCAAAAATGCGTAGCTCGTCCATTTGACTGGCGTCATAGCCATGATCCCAATAGTCAAAAGTTGGTCCTCCTGCACCAATATGCAATTCCTCACAACCTGACCAATCTATTGGTCCTGCCATATCGGAAGTTAGCATTTCTATTCCGTTAAAGTATATGGTACTCTGGGTCTGGGAGATTGAAATGGCTACGTGAACCCACTCCCCCGCAGTTACATCAATCACTCCACCATCGTTCCAACTTTCGCCGGAACCGGTACCGACATTTAATTTAATTCGCTGTTCGTCGGCGTTTCCTTCGCGGAACAAACGGAAACCTTGGTTTCTGTCTTCGGCATCGTCGCCAACTACTAAAATTCCAGCTCTATCTGGTGTTGGGTTGACTTTGTACCAGAATGCGGCACTAAATTCTGTACTTTTTAGGTTATCCATCGGGAAAGTCAAATATGAATCTACAGCACCTTGAAAAGCATCTGCACCCAAAAAGGCATCTCCAGCAAAACCTGGATTGCCTACTTCCCCAGCCTCTTGGAAGCTAATAAAGTCCATATAATCTGCATTGAACGGCATATAAAGAACCTCTCCATCAAATTGTGCACTGTACGGAGCCAATTTGGTAAAATTCACCTCTTGAGTCGTTGTTTTACCTTCGGCATCGGTAGCCGATACGGTAACTGTGTGCTCTCCATTGCCCAATCCGTCGTAGGTTACTTCTTCCAATACGATCCTATAATCTTTAAAAGAATTGAATGTTGCTATTTGTGAGCCATCCATGGACACGGTCACATTGACCACTTCGATATCGTCGGTTACCTCAAAAGTAATGTCTATTGAGGTTTCTTCTTCAAATGGCATGAGTTCCACCCCTTCGGTAGGATAGGTTATGGTAACCTGAGGAGCTGTTTCATCCACTCCGGCATCTACAGCCGTTATAGGGTCGATTCCCTCGTTACATGAAACCACCAGAAGCCCCAGAAGCATCATTATGGATTTAACTATATATTTCATCTTATGCTGTTTATTTAGTTAGTTTAATCTTCACTACTTCCACCACCCAAGGTCGGAAGTGCATCCACTTGTGCTTGTGGATATGGCAATAGTTCCTTGTCCGCTGTAAAAGTGCGTCCGTCATAGCTGAGCTCTGAATAATTGTCCAGACGAATCATATCATAATAGCGGATTCCCCATTCCATACCTAACTCGGCAAATTTTTCGTCCATTACGTCACTGGATGAAACTCCAGACAACGAAGGCATTCCCGCTCTGCTACGAACCAAGTTTACGGCTTGGTCTGCGGTCATTCCTGAACCGCTGGCTCCTCTGGTCAAGGCTTCGGCATACATCAGCAATATTTCTGCATAACGTATTACAATCATGTTTTTTCCTCCTCCGTAATCATTTCGTTGATCAGTGAGCTGTACTGATGGCAGGTAGTGTTTGCCACTAGAGAATAATGCTCTTGCATAATCATTTATGACATCCCCATCTCTTGTTGTGTTATTTACAAAAGAAGGAAGCGTGGCATAATTGGGGTCAGTCTGTAATTCTGCAATGCCACGGTCTGTCCACAATACACTGGTCTCCAAACGAACAGCTTCATCCCTGTCCAACATAAACTTGATGAACTTCATACTTGGTTCGTAAAAGCCCCACCCATCGGATGCGTTTTCCCTTGCGGGGGTCCAACCTTGGGGGCCAAAAGGTGCATAAAGATGGTAAAACTCATCACTGGTACTGGAACCGTAATCGGAAAATTGTAGCTCGAACAGGCTTTCGTCGCTCAATTCGCCAGGTTTTTTGAAAAGGCTATAAAAATCGGGGTACAATGAAAACTTATTGGAGTTGATTATTGCGGCACAGGCATCTGCCATACCTTGATAATCTTCCATTTCCATGTGGGCCATGGCTTTTAATGCATAAGCCGTATAGCGGGTTACACCACCGGGAATGTCCGTTCTTTCATTTGGTCTTAAGTTGGGCAATACCGGAATGGCCTCATCCATTTGGTCAGATATGTATTGCATCATCTCTTGCTTGGTTGCAGGTCCATTGGCGATCTCGGCATCGGGTTGTGTGGACTCGATGATAAAAACATCGTTCCAAACCCTTGCCAGGTTGAAATGCAACCACGCCCTCATCACTTTTATCTCTGCAATGTATTGGTCTGCTGTTGCCTTCTCGCTTTCATCGGCGAAGTCCTTGAAATTTTCTATCAGCTCTATCTGGGTGTTCAATTCGACTATGTCACCATAATGGACATTCCAAAGTGAGTTGTACATCCAATACCCTTGATCGTAAACAAAATTATCGGTGTCCGCAAAAGGTTGTTGGTCTCCGAGTCCCCCTGCGTTTACATCGTCTCCACGAACGGAAAGCAATAAGGGTTCTTCCCATCCTCTTGTGGCAATTACATAATAGGAGCCGATCAATGCTTGGACCATATCCTCGGTCGCGGTGTAATCCAAATCATCGGCATTGAGCTGTCCTTCTCTTTCTTCGAACTTGTCCGAACATGATTGGATGGCAATCATCGCAATCAGGAGAAATACTACTTTATATAATAGGTTATTATTACGTTTCATCTCAATTTTTTTTATAGTTTAACATTAACACCTATGGTGTAAATCGCAGGAACGGGATAGGTCTGACGATCAACCCCATCGGATACTTCTGGGTTAAATCCATTGTAACTGAAGATGGTCAAAGGTCTTTCGGCTGTCAATGTGAATTTAAAATCGGGCATGTTGCCCTTAAGTTTATCACCACGTAAGGTGTAAGCCAACTGTATGTTCTGGATTCTGAAGAAATCTCCGTCCTCTACCCAAAAATTGCTCAATCGTTGGTTCCAACTGTTTCTAAGTCCTGCCGATGAAGGGTAGCTGTTGCTAGTACCTTCGCCATGCCAACGGTTTTTGGCCAAATCGGCATCCATGTTGGTATCGTTGGTAAAGATGACCTCGCCCCGTTTTCTGTTCAAGATTTTATTTCCTGATTGACCATAAAAATTCATGGAGAAACCAAAATCTTTATAATTTAATCCGAGGTTACCTCCGTAGGTAAACTTGGGAAGGAAAGAGCCCAATACGGTTCTATCCTGATCTGTAATGGCGCCATCCCCATCCCTATCATTAAATATCAAGTAACCGGGTTGAATATTCTGTCCATTTGCAATCGCGCTCTGTGCCACAGGGTCGGCATCAATTTGGGCTTGATTTTGGTAAACTCCGGTGGTTTCGTATCCATAAAATGCATACAATGGTTCTCCCTCCATAGTTCGCTGTCTATACTCGGCAGAACCTGAATCAATATAACCTCTTTCGTCCTCAATCTCGATGGCCTCATTTTTTACCGTGGTAAAATTGGCTCCAACAGTATAGGTGAAATCGGACGTAATTTCATCACTCCAATTCAATGCGATCTCTACTCCCGAGTTGCGGATAACCCCCGAGTTTCTTGAAATTGTTTGGTCCGCAATGGGAATATACACGGGCATAATGGCATCTTCGGTGTCCCTTATGTAGTAATCAGCCTCAAGCGATAAACGATTGTTGAAGGTATTCATGTTGAAACCAAAGTCCAACTCTTCCACTACCTCCCAGGTTAAATCGGTGTATGTACTTGTAGCGGTAACCCCTGTATTCGGGGTATCGCCCAAATCAACAGTTTCATTTTCAATAGTGTTGGCTCCGGCACTTGCAGGAACATTGTCGTTACCCAATCGACCCCATGCGGCCCTTAATTTTAAGAAATCGAAGAAGCCCACGTTTTCCATGAACGGTTCTTGGGAAATTACCCAACCGGCACCTACCGAAGGGAAATACCCCCACTGCTCCTTGGTAAACTTCGAGGATCTATCTGCCCTAAATGTTCCGTAGAGCAAGTAGCGGTTTTTAAAGTTATAAGATACCCTTCCAAAATAGGATTGTCCGTAAATCCTTTTGTTTTCTTCTTCTACATTGTTGTTGAACGACAACGGGTCTGCAAAATCCAAATACCACGATGTCTCATAGTTGATTCCGGCAATATCGCTACCAGTTGCCTCAAACCTATTGGAAGCCTCGTCCCTAAAAGATGTACCTGCCATTACGGTTACATTGTGGTCTTCGGCATAGGTATCGGAATAGGTAAGAACGTTGTCCCAAATTTGGTTATAGTAATTGTTCTGCTTTCTATTGATGTCCGAGATTCGCTGATCTCCAAAGCCCATATTGTAAGGAAGGTTTACGTAGCGCTCTTCCAGTGCGGAAAAGTCTATATTATAGGTTGTCTTAAAGGTAAGCTTGTCCTTTATCAGGTCTGTTTCCAAATAGATATTGGCCAACAACTTACGAATCTTCAATCTGTTATCGTTGTAGTCCATATCCGGGAACGGGTTTTGTGTACTCCTATACCCAAGCGCTTGCGCATTCGCATAGCGGGTCGGCGTTGCCTCAGTATTCATTTCATCAAAAACAGGGAGGATGGGAACGGCAAAATATGCCTTGAACCATGCTGCATCTTCCGGTTTTTGCTGGGTCGCGTTACTAAAAACCGTGTTCACCCCCATTCTTAAGTTGTCCATAACATCCACATCCAGTTTGGAGCGGATATTGAACCGTTCGTACTCGTTTTTCATATCCAACAGACCTTCTTGGGAGAAGTAGTTTGTACCAAGGGAATAGGATACATTATCGGTACCTCCGGTAACACTTATACTGTGATTTTGAATAAGTCCATCACGAATGATCTCATCGTACCAATCCGTGTTTACATCGGGCACGTTCGGATTAATACGACTTCTGCCATAGCGTTGCATGGCATTCAATATAAATTGGACGTCCGCTTCGGAGCCAGACTCAACAGCCATGGTGACAAATTGTTCGGCATTGGCCATTTGTAAAACATTTTGGGCACGCTGAATACCTGTATAGCCATTATACTCTATGGTGGGTTTTCTGTTTTTTCCGCCGGACTTGGTTTCAATGATGATAACACCGTTGGCCGCCCTTACCCCGTAAATGGCTGAAGAGGAAGCATCCTTTAGCACGTTCATCGACTTGATGTCGTTGGGGTTCAAGAAATCTATATTGCTGTAAAACATGCCGTCTACCACATAGAGCACCTTTGTTGCTGCTGAATCTTCGGAATCGTATGTTCCGAGCCCCCTAATACGCACATTAGGTGAACCACCTGGCGTACCGGTGGTAACAATCTGTACCCCGGCCACTTTACCCTGCAAAGACTGAAGTGGGTTTGCGGATGGTGTTTTTTCAATTTGTTCCGCATCTACTGTGGCAATGGAACCTGTTAAATCGGCTTTCTTTTGGGTACCGTAACCTACCACGACAACTTCGTCCAAACTTTGGGTGTCTTCCTGCATGGTCAAATCAATGGTTGTCCTATTATTAATAGGTACAGTTTGAGTTGTAAATCCGACGTAACTGAACACCAATGTTCCGTTACCCGGAATGTTCTCCAAACGATAATTGCCATCAAAGTCTGTTTGAATTCCTGTAGTAGTGCCCTGTAGCACTATGCTTGCCCCGGGCAACGGTTGTCCTTGATCATCCATGACCGTCCCAGAAATCGTTATATTGTCTTGAGCTAAAAGTACAGCTTGAAACAACAAAAACGAGATTAGCAATAGTTTGCTTTTTATTTTCATAATTGTGCAAAAATAGAGTTAGATTTTTACTAAATTAACAAAGTAACTTGTGCTTAAGGGCTAGTTGGAATACATAAAAAATACATCATCAAACAAAGGGCCCAAAACCCTTGTTTCATCGCGTTTGCAGTAGTATTCCAAGTTTTGATGTAAAAAGAATTAACACAATGATGTAGTGTTGATGTAGTTTGTTAAGCCGCTTTTAACATCCCTAAGCATGCAATTCTATGGTTTTTAAAAAGTGATAAGAAAATTGGAAAGGTTCTCCGAACTGTCCATATCGAGTTTTTTTCTCAGTCGGTAACGGTGTATTTCCACTCCCCTAATTGTTATCCCCATAAGAGGTGCGATCTCCTTGGTAGAAAGATTCATTTTAAGGTATGCACATAATTTAAGATCCTTTGGGGTCAATACCGGGTATGATTTGAGCAATCGTTCAAAGAAATCCTCGTGCAATTCCTTAAAATTGACCTCAAAACGTTTCCAATCTTCCGTATCCTCGATGGAACTGTTCAGTTTTTTAATAAAGGACCTGTATCGCTGGGAATTGGGGAATTTATCTTTGTTCATCACCAACATGTTCTTAAGCTCCAATATCATTTCATTTTTCTTGGCGATGTTCAGTGTTGTACTGGCCAATTCATTTTGTTTGAGCTTTACTTCCTTTGCCAGTTCTTCTTTTTCCAATTTTGCCATTCGCTCTTGTTGCTCCTTCTCCATTCGCTCCATAAGTTCCCTATGCTTTCTTTCCAATTTTTTTCTGTTGTACCGCCTTACCAAATAAATTGCCAAGCCCCCTAATGCTGCATAAAGGAAAAGACTCCACCATGAATAATACCATGGTGGCAAGATTTCAAAATTTAAGCTATTGTAGTTGGATAAGGCATTGCCCATACCTATAGTAGCCACTTTAAGGGTGTATGCTCCATAGGGTAGGTTTTGAAAGTTGATGAACCCGTTCTCCGCATACTCCGAATATTCTTTAGGTCCTTCCAATTTATAATAATAATGGGGGGTTATATATTCTGGTGATGCCACCTCTATAGCCAAGGATTGGGAACGCCCAAAAGGTATCTCCACGGTTCCACCTAAAACGGAATATTTGACTTTCTGATCCTTTAATACAACAAAATTAGGCACAGGAAGCTCCTGATTTTCAGAGAGACTCTTTAGCTCATGGGTGTTTATCTTGGCAAATCCATCCGTTAAAGTAATGTAGGATGTACTATCGTTCACCCTTATCACTTTCTGTGAATCCGGTGCCAATCGTTCCCGTAAAGGAAGATCCGTGATTATTAGGCTATCGCCTTTTAAATTGGTATGGATAATGGCCTTCTGCTCTTTATCATCTACAAACCAGAAATATTGTTCATCAAAAAACAACAGCTCTTTATTCTGGTAATTCTTGAACGCTTCAAACTTTTCCATGTGGTCCACGATAGGGTTATAGGTAAACCAATTGCCCTCACTGTTGAGTACAATATTATTTTTGATATTATAGAGCTTTACATTGTATTCGCTCGGAGCGCCATCGTTTTCAAAACCTTGAATCCTTTTGACCTTTTTGTTTGCTCCCTTTTCCAAATGAATCCTATAAAAACCTTTGTAGGGGTGTGCTGCCCAAAGAATATTGGGTGTTTCAAAACATAACTGTTTAATGGGATCATCAAATCCTTCAATTTTTGTCACTTCCCATTTGCCGTTATCCATTTTTTTGAACTTTGCGAGTCCGTTGTACGTGCCCTGAACATAGGCTGAGCTTGCATCCGGTACTTTGATTATTTGATATCCCCCCGCTATTGCTCCCACAAGTTCAAAGCTATTCTCGGTTACCCTGTAAGTACCTGTGTTGTGCCCACAGAGCAAATCACCCTCTATAACTTCCAAGTCCCAAACATGACCTTGTGAACCACTTACAAACCTAAGTTCGTCGCCCTCAAAATAAAAGACCCCCGTATTGCTCCCTAAAAATAATTTACCGTTGTACCATGCTATATCGTAGACCATGCCCAACGTACCGGTATAATCGGTATAGTATGATATTGGGTTGTTCAGTTTCACCCGGGCAATTCCGTTATCCAGCCCCAACCACAATTGATTTTTGAACAATAGAGAAGATAGTACCGTATTATTTTGAAGACCAGATTCCCTATTCAATACGCTGTAACGCTTGGAAACCGTATCGTATAGGTACATTCCATTTTTAATGGTTCCTAAAGCTAGAAGACCGTTGCCCAAAACGGTTATCTTATTTAGTTGATGTTGTTTAAGGTCTTCATTTATAGGAGCAGACCATGGTGATAATGTGCTGCCATCATACAAAAAACAACCATGCAATTTAGTCCCAATCAAAAGTTTATCTTGGAAAATGGCCATATCATTAACTGTCTTTCCCAACAAAAGATCTTGATTTGGCAAGGACACCAATCCCTCATTCTTAACCTCAAAAAGCCCTACAGATCCCCCTGCCACAATTAATCTATCATTGAACTCAATAAAATCAGAGACCACATCTGGAGGGTCTACAACGGATATATCATTGTTATCATAGAAATAGATTGCTGAAAAAGAGCGGAACACTACCTTTCCATCTTTAGATGGAAAAATTTCCCAAAATTCCTCACTGGTAAAAGTATGGTCTTTAATAAGGTGTGTTAAAGAGGTATAGCCCAACTCTCCAAACTTGTTTTTGGTCCAGTAACCAAACTCCTCGTACGAACCTGTATACACTCTATCGCCAATACTCTCTACAGATCGTATTATGGTATTGTTCGGTAATTTGTTCAAAGTCCATTGCTCCCCATTAAAATGAAGCAATCCTTTATTATTGGCTACAAAAAGTTCACCCTTATCATTTACAGAAACATCCCAGTTTTTACTTCCCCCCTTATAATCCAGTAATTGATAATTTTGGATCGGTGGTAATAATTGTTGTCCGTTAACCGATAAACAGATCAATAATACAATTGATAAAAGCCTGAAATGCATACTGTATAGTTATGTATGGTAAAGATCTTTCGAATCTTTGAATATACAAAACCACAGGAATTTTCAATTTATTTAAAAAGTGATGTGAATTAATGAATACAGGCTCCTTTTTAGGAGCCTGTATCAAATTAACTAAACTAACTCAAATCCAATCTATGGCTGAATTTTCCATAAAGAAGCTTTGGTTATTCCATATACATTACGTTAAGAGGTTTCCATCCTCGTCCCACTCTGCGATGATGCCCCGCTTGCTCTGGTCCACGCACTTGGCGAGCCATTCCTCGTCGTAGCTTACCCCGTGCTGTTCCAGTACATCCTCCGGAACGCCGTCCCATACGTTCGGCTGGTTCCCTTTGTAACCGATCTCCTCGATCCCGATCTTGCTCGTGTAGAAGCCCGTCATCGTCAGGTTCCTCACCAAGGAGAAGAAGTTCACCTCAAAGGGACGCTCGTTGCCCGGTACCTCAGGGTCGTA
>NZ_WUEG01000073.1 GCF_010468565.1 Allomuricauda sp. TY007 | reverse complement strand
ATACAAGGCACTTATTCATTATTGCCTTTTTTCTTTTGCTGTCCGGGGGCATAAGCTTTGGCATTTTTTGCTCCCGTCATTTTTTTGACTTGACCTGGTGCAGTACTCCTTTTAACCGTTCCCCTATTGGCTGTACCTCGATAGGTGGAACAAGAAGCAATCATCATAATTGAAAACAGGGCAATTAAAATTGTAAGTAAATTTTTCATGGTTCAATTTTTATTTTCTCAAGTTATTGAATACAACGTAGAAATTTCATTAAAATTGACCTATACCCCTTTTCATTTGACCAATACTCAATTTGAATTGGTATTTGGTCTCATTGGAAAAACTCCCGATACTGCATCACCCTGAAATCAAGGGTATTGAAATCAGGATTTTTGTTTTTT
>NZ_WUEG01000072.1 GCF_010468565.1 Allomuricauda sp. TY007 | reverse complement strand
ATTTAATTATATTATATTATATTATATTATATATATATATATATATTATATTATAAAATTTATTTATAAATATTTGTTTATTTATTTATTTATTGAATAACAATAGAATTAAATATTGTCAATAAATAATAAATAATGTTTAATATATATTATATTATATTAATATTAATATTATTATTATTTTTTTTATTATATTAATATAATTTATAAAAATATAAAATTATTATTTTTATTATAATTTATATATATATAATATATATATTTATTAAAATATTTTAAGAAAGGAGAAAAATAATTAAATTAAATTAAATTAAATTATTTATTATTATTATTATTATTTATATAATAATATATTATTTAAATATTTATATATTATTTTTATATTAATATTT
>NZ_WUEG01000071.1 GCF_010468565.1 Allomuricauda sp. TY007 | reverse complement strand
GTAAGGCCCACAACGCCTTCGGTAAGGGGCCCCGATACATTTATGGCCACAAAATCCGTGTCCGTCTGACCATCGCCATCGGTCACCGTCAGCACCGCATCGTAACTGCCCGCTGCCGTATAGGTATGGACGGGGTCCGCCTCGTTGGAGGGCGCACTGCCGTCCCCAAAGTCCCACTCGTAGGAGATTATGCCCACATCGTCCGTGGAATTGCTTCCCGTAAACTGTATTTCCAAGGGAGCGTCCCCGCTTACTTGGTCCACTTCGGCAAAAGAAATAGGGGGATCGCTCTGCACCGTATTTGCGATTATGGTTATGGTGTCCGTGTCCGTCTGACCATCGCCATCGGTCACCGTCAGCATCGCATCATAACTGCCCGCTGCCGTATAGGTATGGACGGGGTC
>NZ_WUEG01000070.1 GCF_010468565.1 Allomuricauda sp. TY007 | reverse complement strand
GGAAGGTGAACGACCCGGATACGGCAAGGTATTATGAGCGCTTCTTTGAACTGGTCAAAATGCCCACCCGGAGTGTGAGCAAAAGCTCGGGGCTGAGTCTGGAACGACGCATCACGGAAGGGGAAAAGGAGGTGTCCAAGCGCAGGGCAGAGGTGTTCTTTCGGTTAAAACAAGGGGAGTTTGTGGTCTTTGCGGACGGGAAGGACCGAAAGGTGCGGTTTCCCAAGCCTGAGATACCAAAGGGATTGCCCAAGCCCCTTGAATGGATAAGCCGGGTAAACTGACCCACCTTCGCCGGATGAAACTGACCATGGCAAATGGACTGCCCAGATTTGATCTATCCTTGGGTTAAACTTAGTTTTTATTTTTCAATTTTCTTCTCATTGATTCTCCTTTTATATCTATT
>NZ_WUEG01000069.1 GCF_010468565.1 Allomuricauda sp. TY007 | reverse complement strand
CCCAGAAATAGGTATCGATGCCAGCATCGTCTGTTGATGCCTCACCATTAAAAATAACCGCCAATGGTGCTTGTCCCTGTGTTGGGTTGGCTGAAGCAACTGCCTCCGGGGCTTGGTTTCCACCTTCTTCTGTAACAACTATGTTTACAGTTGCCGTGTCCGTCAATCCTTCACCATCGGTCACGGTCAATATTGCTGTATATGTGCCAGGTGTGTTGTACGTATGTATCGGATTGGTCTCTGTTGATGAATTCCCATCGCCAAAATCCCATGCATAGCTTTCAACTCCAACATCGTCTAGAGAGTTGCCTCCCATAAAGTTCACTTCTAACGGTGCGTTTCCGCTTTCTGGCGTAGCGAAAATCACTGCCTCTGGAGCTTGGTTTTCCGCTGCTTCTGTAACCACAATCTGTATGGTTGCAGAATCCGACAATCCAGCT
>NZ_WUEG01000068.1 GCF_010468565.1 Allomuricauda sp. TY007 | reverse complement strand
AGCTGGATTGTCGGATTCTGCAACCATACAGATTGTGGTTACAGAAGCAGCGGAAAACCAAGCTCCAGAGGCAGTGATTTTCGCTACGCCAGAAAGCGGAAACGCACCGTTAGAAGTGAACTTTATGGGAGGCAACTCTCTAGACGATATTGGAGTTGTAAGCTACGCTTGGGACTTTGGCGATGGAGGTACATCAACAGATACCAATCCGATATATACATACAATACGTTGGGCACATATACGGCAACATTGACGGTGACCGATGGTGAAGGATTGACAGATACGGCAACAGTAAACATAGTTGTTACAGAAGAAGGTGGAAACCAAGCCCCGGAGGCAGTTGCTTCAGCCAACCCAACACAGGGACAAGCACCATTGGCGGTTATTTTTAATGGTGAGGCATCAACAGACGATGCTGGCATCGATACCTATTTCTGGG
>NZ_WUEG01000067.1 GCF_010468565.1 Allomuricauda sp. TY007 | reverse complement strand
AAAAAAGAAATATAAATATTAATATTAATGAGAATCTAAATATTTACTTATTTATTTATTTATTTATTTATTATTATAAATATGAATTTTAAATTTATTATTTATTAAAATACTTTCAATATTTTTAATATATTATTTATTTTATTTTATTTTATATATAATATATTATTTATATATTTTATATATTATTATTATTAATAAATTTTTATAAGAAATTAATATCTCCTTACTCTTTCGGAGTTATTATAAAAATATATATAATTATTAAATTTATATTAATAAAAATTTTTATAAGAAATTAATATCTCCTTACTCTTTCGGAGTTATTATAAAAATATATATAATTATTAAATTTATATTAATAAAATATTTATAATTATTATAGATTAATAATATTTATTATTATTTATTTATAATATATTATATAAATTATTATTTATATATATATA
>NZ_WUEG01000009.1 GCF_010468565.1 Allomuricauda sp. TY007 | reverse complement strand
GCTCGTCTCCCGATTTGAACTGCTTCAGGAAATCGTCGTTGAACAATTCTTCTTTCTTCATAATGTGCAAATATTTAAAATTAGACAAAAAATTAGCGGGGGCATGCCCCCGCTAATTTTCTATTTACACACTTTATGAGATAGTCCTCTGAAATTTCAAATTAACCTAATCAAAGGATTATACCACTTGTGTTTTTTAACACCGTTCTGGCTAACTTTGGAAAAAAACATTTGGATTTACTAAGAACTAGGAACTACAGCAAAAGGAAACAGTATACGATAAGCATCCTGATTATTGTGTTCACTTCGACCATCTGTTTCTTTTTGGTAAATTTTGTTGGCTATGGTGCCGTTGCGCTAATCCTATTGATGGCCGTCTCCCTCAATGCTATCCTCTTCGACATTTTTCCGGTGATGATATCAGCCCTGTTGAGCGCTTTGATATGGAACTTTTTCTTTATCCCGCCAACGCTAACCTTCCACATAGAGACCCCTGAGGACGGCCTCATGTTCCTAATGTACTTTGTCATCGCCTCTATCAATGCCGTACTCACCTTCAAAATCAGGGAATTTGAAAAGAAGCAACGGGATGAGGAAGAAGGGCTCAAATCCATAGCACTCTACAATACTTTGTTGAATTCCCTGTCCCATGAACTGAGGACGCCAATTGCAACTATTATCGGGGCTGTTGATACTATTAAAGATAACGGTTCCAAGCTTTCGGACAGTAACAGAATTGAGCTCTATTCGGAAATAGAAATTGCAGGACTCCGACTGAACCGACAAGTGGAAAACCTGTTAAGCATGAGCAGATTGGAGGCTGGGGTTATCAAACCCAAAAAAGATTGGTGCGACATCAATGAAATCATTTTTTCTACCATTAGAAGAAACCAAAAGGATGCATTGGACCATGAAATCATTTTTGAGCCCAAAGAACACCTACCGCTTTTCAAATTGGACGGGATTCTATTGGAGCATATTTTGCATAACATTGTCCATAATGCACTTCAACATACGCCCAAAAATTCGATTGTTACTATTGAGGCCAATGAATCAAAGGGTGGTTGTATTTTAATCGTTTCTGACAATGGAAAAGGTTTTCCCGAAAATGAATTGGGTTCCGTTTTCAAAAAGTTCTACAGATTGGACAATACTGTGGGGGGTACCGGACTCGGTCTTTCGATTGTCAAAGGCTTTACGAAAGCCATGGATGGTAAGGTTCAATTGGAAAACAGAAAGGAATCTGGTTCTCTCTTCACCATATCAATTCCAGCGGAAAAAACCCCGATAAATACCGATGAAAATGGATAAGGCACAAATATTGATCATTGATGATGAGCCCCAGATAAGAAAACTGCTCCAAATCAATCTGAACAGCAATGGATACAGTACCCTGCAAGCTGCAAATGCTAAAGAAGGTATTGCTCTGGCCGCAAGTCATTTGCCGGACGCCATCCTCTTGGATATAGGATTACCCGATAAAAGCGGACATGAACTTTTGGTGAATCTCAGGGACTGGTATCACAAACCTATCATCATCCTATCGGTACAGGACAATGAACGGGACATCATCAAGGCTTTGGACAATGGCGCATCCGATTACCTTACCAAGCCCTTTAGGACTGGAGAACTCTTGGCCCGTATCCGATCGGCAATGAGAAGGGATCAAAACATTGAACTCAATTCGATTATCCAATGTGGTGACATTGAAGTCGACCTTGTGGCAAGAACCATCAAAAAACAGAGAAAATTGATCAAATTGACACAAACTGAATACAACCTATTGGCACTGTTTGCAAAGAATGAAGGTAAGGTATTGACTCATCAGTACATCCTAAATGAGGTCTGGGGTTATGGGCATCAGAACGAGACCCAGTATTTACGGGTATTTGTAGGGACGTTAAGAAAAAAAATTGAAGATAGTCCGAACCATCCTGAACACATTATTACGGAAAGTGGCGTTGGCTATCGGTTTCAGTGAACTTTATAAAATCTTTATCCCCTGTGGCCAATTCTTGATTTTTTGAATATTCTTTTCCCTTGATCTTTGGGCAACAAAACAATAAAATTCCTGAAATGGAATTCATTTTTGATAGGGATCATGGGGAAACCTGCTGACCTAGATAAAGTTGGTAATAGGATTTCGGTCACCCTTGATATCCATTGTCCAATATACTAGAAAATGGCTTTCCTTGGGCTTCTCCCTATTACGATGTTTTCATTCTAAACCTTTGTCCAATGAATAAAAAGGCAGTAATCAACGAGAAAGTCTCGGGTTTGATCGTCAAGCTTTGTTTCAGAATCAACGAACTCAAATATATGTCCGTGGATGAGCCAAGTCCCCCCAATACCTTGCTCTTTGCATACATTTACAATACCGTAAAAGATGGTCTGGATGCCGTTTTGGGTGCCGTGGGCTTAAAAGGCATGCTCAAGGAAGTGGAAAAGACAAAGGATTTTATCCAAAATACATTGACCCTATACAAAATGGGTGGCAATGTGTTGGGAAACAAAACTGAATTCATGGTACTATTGGACAAAATCCTGACCGATGTGACCAAACTGGAGAACCTACTATCCCAATATTATAAAAATAAACTATAACCGCCACTTTGGTTTCAGTCATCGCCGGCAGCCCAATCTTTATAAAATCTTTATAACTCTATACATACCTTTGCGGTCTGCAAACGAATTATGGTTCTCTATGTCGCTTTTCAAACGGGAAAGGTCTGTGCTTTTTGATTGGGAGTTTTCCAAAGCTCTCTTTCCTCTGGCTTTCTATACCAGCATTATTGGGGTCTTCCTGTTTATTTTAGATTTTGGCTTTGATAAATCACAAAAGGTCCAAATTTGGTTCAATACTTTTTATTTCGTAGTAATTGGTTTAGGAATATTGGCCACCGTTTTACGATATACAAGGGGAACCAAACAGTTTAAACGTTCCGTAATTATTTTCGATTCATTTACCATTGTGGTGACCTTGGTAATTCTATATGCCCACTTTTTAGGTGAAGAGGCCCACAGGCATATTTCTTTTCTGTATTCCGATAATTGGGTAAAGTTTGCGATCATACTTACTTTTATTAGGGAGTTTTCCGAACAGGAAATCAACTATAAAAAGACACTGCTCAATCCAGCTCAGTTGTTCATTGCCAGTTTTTTGGGCATTATATTGATTGGTTCACTTTTGTTGCTATTGCCCAATGCCACCCATGATGGCATCTCTTTTTTGGATGCCTTGTTCACCTCCACAAGTGCTGTTTGTGTAACGGGCCTCATTGTTGTGGACACGGGAAGCTATTTCACCGTTTTTGGTCAAACCGTCATTCTTTGCCTTATCCAGGCCGGGGGGATCGGGATACTTACCGTTGCAAGCTACTTCAGCTACTTTTTCAAAGGAGGTGCCTCTTATGAAAACCAGTTGACCTTGAGCGATATGACCGGGAGCAAAAAATTGGGTGAGGTTTTTGGCACTCTGAGGCGTATCCTTATCATTACTTTTTCCATAGAACTGGTTGCGGCACTATTTATCTATTTGAGTATGGACAATCGTTTGTTCACCTCTTTTTTTCATCGTCTCTTTTTTTCGGTGTTCCACGCTGTTTCCGCATTCTGCAATGCAGGTTTCTCCACCTTGCCCAATAGTTTGTACGAAACTGGATTTCGGTATAATTATATGTTCCAAAGCCTTATTATTGTAGCCTTCGTATTGGGTGGATTGGGTTTTCCGATCGTAGTGAACATCATAAAGTATCTGAAATATTTTATCCTAAGGAAACTGTTTTATTTTACCGGGGAACAAAAAAAGTACAAACCATGGGTGCTTAACCTGAACAGCCGAATTACCCTGATTACCACTTCTTCTCTGACCATTTTGGGAACAATAATGTTCTATTTCAATGAATATAACAACACCTTGGCGGAACACGATGGCATCGGTAAGGTTATAACGGCCCTTTTCGGTGCCGCTACCCCTAGAACGGCAGGCTTTAATTCAGTGGACATGGCCGCACTTGATTTTTCTACCATCATGATGATCTTCCTGCTAATGTGGGTGGGGGCGTCACCGGCCTCAACGGGAGGGGGCATAAAGACCAATACCTTCGCAATTGCCACCCTTAACTTTTTGAGCCTGGCCAAGGGAAAATCAAGGATTGAGGTCTTTCGCAGGGAGATTTCCGAGATCTCTGTGCGACGTGCCTTTGCCGTAATAGCATTGTCCCTACTGGTAATAGGCTCTGGCGTTATACTGATTTCCATTTTTGACAGCGACAAAAAACTGATGGATATCGCCTTTGAATGCTTTTCGGCATACAGCACCGTTGGTCTGAGTATGGGAATAACCGCAAAGCTCAGCGCTGCCAGCAAATTCGTCATCATCGGGGTCATGTTCATCGGCAGGGTCAGCATGCTCACTTTGTTGATCGCAGTGTTCAAAAAGGTAAAGCAGAAAAATTATAAGTATCCTGTTGAGGAACTTACCATAAACTAAAAGAACTGATTATGAAATATATCATTGTGGGGCTTGGAAGCTTTGGTGCCTCTCTTTCGGAAAAATTGACCGAACAGGGCAATGAAGTCATTGGTATTGACACGAACATGAACCGCGTGGACAATTACAAGGAACGCATTTCACATACCATTTGTATGGATGCCACGGATGAGTTCACGGTATCCGGCCTGCCTCTAGAGGACACCGATATGGTCATTGTGGCCATCGGAGAGGACAAAGGGGCCAGTGTGATGGCCACCGCCCTGTTCAAGAACTTTCAAGTCAAACGTTTGATCAGTAGGTCCATCGACGAACTCCACGAAAAAGTGCTGCATGCCATCGGGGTGGATGAAATTGTGCATCCCGAAGAGGAGTCAGCAGAACGATGGGCCAAAAAATTGTGCTTGAAAGGAGTGGTGGATTCCTTTGAACTGAACGATGATTACAGTATTGTAGAGGTAAAGGTTCCCCCCAAGCTCCATGGCAAAACCATAAGGGAGAGCAATATAAGAGAGGAATACAATTTATTGGTATTGACCACAATTGCCAATACCGAGGAAAGAACCGTGGTGGGCAAGACCCGAAATGTCACTAAGGTAAAAGGCGTCGCCAATCCCGATAGTATGCTTAACAAAGATGATATCATTGTGGTTTATGGTTCCAACAAGGATATCAAAAAATTTCTTAAAGATGATTAGGGCAAAGTATAATTTCGTTATAGCTCTGTTGACGATACCATTGTTCACGGCCTCATGTAAGGACAGGGACTATGAGCAAATGCTTGTGAAACGACAACGGGTTGAAGATTCATTGTCCAATACTATTGAGGGCAAAACCTCAAGTATTCCCAAAGACCATTTTGAGACCATTGTTATTGAAGGCTGTGAATATCTTATTTATAAGGAGGAACCAGATTCCAATTCCGCATTTGGATTTATGGCTCATAAAGGGAATTGTAGTAATCCAATCCATATTTATGGTTCATTAAAATAAATGGAAAACCTCACCAAGATTCCAAATATCGCCCTAAGCTATGGACTATATTTGTCTTTGATGACCTCGTTGGTCATATGCAATACCGGGCCTTAGCAGCGCGCGGCATGACTCTTATCTGATTGTCCATTTTTTGTTGCAAGTCCAGTTTTAAAACATTTTATTTTACCAACTTATGAAAACGCTCTATGCTATTTTGATTTCCCTGTACATAGATCAAGTCGCCTTGCTTTAATTTTTCAGTGGGCTGAACACTTTCCAACATTTCATCCTTTCTTTTGATGCCCAAGACATTTATTCCGAATTCAGCTCTTAAATTCAATTCACGTAACGACTTTCCTAAAAACTTATTACTATCAGTGTTCATTCGCAAACAAGTAATATTGAAATCTGCCAACTCACTAGCTCGAAAAGTTTTTGGGCGCTTTAATTCTCCTTTAAATAATTGGTAATTGTCCGATCTAATCTTCTGAACAAACAGGTCTATATCATCTTCCGGGACAAGAAAGTTCTGAAGTACGTTTGTAAAAATCTGAACCGAGGTTTCAAACTCTTCAGGAATAACTTCGTCAGCTCCCAATGCGATTATTTCAGATGTTTCCTTCACATATTTTGTTCTCACAACCAGATAAAGGGAGTCGGAATAGGAACGAATATTTTTAATGATCCTTTGGGTGGCCATATTGTCTGAAATTGCAATTACTGCAACCCTGGCATTTGAAAGGTTCACAGTTTCAAGAATATGGTTTTGGGTGGCATCTCCAAAAATAATGGGCACACCTTTTGCCTTCTCCTTTTTTACTATTTCCGCATTCATCTCTATCACAACATAGGGAATGTTGCTTACAGAAGCTGCTTTGGCCAAATTACTGCCATTTACACCATATCCTATAATAATCAAATGATTTTCTAATTTGGTAGTTGAAGTTTCCTCTTTGCCATTTTTGGGAATTAATTCACCCTTTAGGCCTATCTTTTTGGATACTCCCATCAATCTATCCGCAATTAATTCCGAATAAATAATTACAAAGGGTGTCAATATCATGGACAAGATGGAAATCGACAAGAAATACTGATTGGTTTCAGCAGTCAGTAAATTGTACTCCAGTCCTACCTTGGAAAGTATAAAGGCAAATTCCCCAACTTGAAACAGGGCCAATCCTGTCATCAACACCGTTCGGGTCGGATATTTGAGAACCATAACAGCAATTGCTGCAATGGTCGTTTTCACAAAAAAGACAACAACGACAAAAAGTAATATGAGCAGCACATGATTTATAAAGAACTGTAAATCCAGTAACATCCCGACCGAAACGAAAAAGAAACTTGTAAAAAGTTCCCTAAAAGGAAGTATGATACTAGTGGCTTGATGGCTGTATTCTGATTCGGAAACAATTAACCCTGCCATGAAAGCGCCCAATGCCAAAGAAAGACCCGCTTCTGATGTTAACCATGCCACGGCAAAACAAAGTGTTATGGTTACCAATAAAAAAAGCTCTTTGCTATTGGTTTTGGCTACTGCATGCATTAGTCGAGGGACAATATATCGTGCACTGACAATAGTTATGGCAAGTACGATAATGGACTTTATGAACAGTGATAAAATACTCAACCCAAGATTTTCCGATTCACCGGCCATCATGGGGACGACCAGCATCATGGGAACCACGATCAAATCCTGAAAAATTAAAATTGCCAAAACATTTCTGGCGTGCGGTGCCGTAATCTGTTGTTTGTCCTGCAATGTTTTTAGCACTATGGCCGTACTGGACAGTGAAAAAAGAAAGCCAATAAAAACCGACTCATTCCAAGAATTGCCCATAAAATAATACACAACTGAGGCTACTGCTATTGTTATGCCCACCTGTAAGGATCCACCAATAAACACTGTTTTTTTAATGGACATCAATTGCTTTATGGACAATTCCATTCCAATTACAAAGAGTAAAAGGATCACCCCTATTTCAGAAAGAATTTCTACTTGCTCTACAGCATTTACAAGGCTAAAACCATAAGGTCCAATGACTACACCGGTTATCAAAAAACCAATTATTGAGGGAAGCTTAAATTTTTGAAGAATAAAAACAATAGCGACTGAAAACCCTAATAAGATGAGAATGTCGTGTAGTAAAGGTAGATGCATAAGGGTTGTTCTTTTTATTCAAAATATGAAAATAGCTATTAAAAATATAACCTGAATTGGATAATTCAAATTTACGGCTATAAAGGCATTATCTCCCTAATCTTACTCCAACCTGACAAAATCATTTTTTTGTTTCTTGTCAACTTAAAATTCAGCCTCTTGCTTTTTTACTACGGGTACGTTAAACCTTTCCAACGCATCATTTCCTGAGGACGGGATAAACCCGGCACACCAATTTTAAAACATCAACAACAAAATCTATGGAATTGACTATCTTTTGCCCCAAATAAATGTTTTGCTAAAACAAACTAATATGCCATTCAAAATCAACCAACCAAAAACCACAACAAAAAGAATCTTAACAATCACAAATCTTGCTTTTTGCATAACCTTACTCATCGGGTGCAAATCCGAGGTCAAAGAAGAAGAATCAAAGCGACCCAACATAGTTTTCATTATGTCGGACGACCACGCATACCAAGCCATTTCCGCATATGACAACAGTTTGATAGAAACCCCGAATATTGATAGAATTGCCGAAATGGGCATGTTGTTCACCAATGCCAGTGTCACTAACTCTATTTGTGCTCCATCCCGAGCAACAATTCTAACAGGAAAACACTCTCATGTAAACGGAAAAGTGGACAATGTATCCCCTTTCGACACCACTAACGTTACCTTTCCTCAGTTATTGCAAAAAGCAGGGTATCAAACTGCCATGTTTGGCAAGTTGCACTTTGGCAACAACCCAAAAGGATTTGATCAGTTTAAAATACTACCGGGACAAGGTGCTTACTATAACCCCGATTTTATCACCAAAAATGAAGGAGAAATCAATGTTAAAGGCTATGTAACCGACATAGTTACGGACATGACCCTTGATTGGCTGGACAACGAACGCCAAGCAGATAAACCCTTTATGCTGATGTACCTACACAAAGCCCCGCACCGCTCTTGGTTTATGGCGGAAAGACACATGCAAGAATACACTCAAAAAACCTTTGAAGAACCCGCAACTTTGTTTGATGACCATGAAGGGATGCCCGCCGCCAAGGTTGCCCAAATGAAAATTGACGGCAATATGGGCTGGGCCAACGATAGCAAACTATACCCCGAAGTTATGGATCAATTAGGTTTGGAAGAAGTTATTGGTTTTGACAAGCTTAGGTTCGAGAATGCTTTAGGAAGAATGGATTCCACCCAACGAGCCAATTTTGATGCAGCCTACGAAAAAGTAGCCAAAGAATTTGTAGAGGAATACCCCAGCATGTCGGATAAAGACCTTGCCAAATGGCGTTACCAACGCTACATGCAAGATTATCTGGGCACCATAAAATCAGTTGATGAGAATGTTGGCCGCGTTCTGGATTATTTGGAAGCCAATGACATGATGGAAAATACCATTATCGTGTACACCTCGGACCAAGGATTTTATTTAGGAGAACATGGTTGGTTCGATAAAAGATTTGTTTACGACGAAAGTTTAAAAACACCGCTATTGGTTTCATGGCCAAATAGGATCAAACCAGGAAGCGTATCCGATGAACTTGTTCAGAACTTGGATTTTGCACAAACATTTCTCGATGTGGCAGGGGCTCCCCAGCCTAGCGATATGCAAGGAAAAAGTTTGGTTCCCGTACTAACCGGCGATTTGGACAATTGGGAAAGAGATGCTGTATATTATCATTATTACGAACATCCTTCGGAACATAATGTAAACAGACATTATGCAGTCATCACAAAAGATTACAAATTGATACACTACTATTTTGACCTTGATTATTGGGAATTGATCGACAGAAAAAAAGACCCTTTGGAACAACATAATTATTACGATGACCCGGCCTATGCCGAAATTCAAAAGGACTTGCACCAAAAGCTTGATGCCTTGCGAGAACAATACGGTGATTCCACGGCACTGAGCCAACAATACATAGATGAATTTATGCCACTTGCAAAAGAAGGCAAAGTATATGGTGTTGAAGATGATATTTTGAAACCCATTATTGAGAAATGGGAAAGTTCCAAGGAGAAAGACTGATCCCAATACAAAACGTTGCAAAATTTATTTTCATACCTTTTCAACCTTAACCGAATCAAACCTTAAAAAATCATGCATATAAAACCGTTGGGAACAATCTTCCTTCTTGGATTGCTCTTTGTCGTTTCCTGTCAAAAAAAATCATCAAAACCAACCGAAACCCCTGTAACAATCGAATTGGACTCGGCCTACCTCAACAACGAGGTTACTGAAGCTGAAAATATGGGCTCTATTCAACTTGCAGACGGGCTCCAACTCAACCTTTGGGCTCCCGATACCCTTGCCCCCGACCCTATCGCTATGGATATCGATGCACAGGGCCGCATCTTTTTTACCCGGACCAACCGCCAAAAAAACTCAGAATTTGATATTCGTGGTTATAGGCACTGGATGACCGCTTCCAACAGTTTTGAAACAGTAGCCGACCGAAAGGCATTTTTGCACGAAACCTTTGCTCCCGAAAAAAGTGAAGAAAATTCATGGCTGACCGACCTCAACAACGATGGCAGTCACGATTGGAGGGACTTAGCTGTAGAAGAGGAAGAAGTATGGCGCTTGGAAGATACCAACAACGATGGGCTTGCAGAGAAAGCAACTCGGGTAGTACACAATTTCCACACCGAAGTAACCGATGTAGCAAACGCTTTGGCCGTAGATGGTGAAAACTTGTTCGTCGGGGTCGCCCCAGATATGTGGCGTATGGAAGATACCAACGGTGATGAGGTTTTTGACACCAAAACCTCTCTTGCTACTGGGTTTGGGGTTCATATTGGGTTTGGCGGCCATGGTATGTCCGGTGCAATAATGGGCCCCGATGGCAAACTCTATTGGGGCATAGGCGACATTGGAGCCAACATTACCGACAAAGAGGGGAATCGGTATCCCTATTCCAATCAAGGCGTTATTGTACGTAGCAATCCAGATGGGTCCGATTTTGAGGTTTTTGCCCATGGTCTTCGTAACACCCATGAGTTTGTTTTTGACAAGTATGGCAATATTATTTCTTCTGATAATGATGGAGATCACCAAGGTGAAAGTGAACGTTTGGTTCATATTGTTGAAGGTTCCGATGCGGGATGGCGCTCCAACTGGCAATATGGCAAATACACCGACCCAAAAAACAACGACTATAAGGTTTGGATGGACGAAAAACTATACTTGCCCAGATGGGAAGGGCAGGCTGCCCATATTATCCCTCCTATTATGAATTATCACAACGGTCCTACGGGAATGCTATTTAACCCAGGAACCGCTTTGGGTTCGGATTGGGTGGATAAATTCTTTTTGGTCGAGTTTGTGGGCGACCCATCGCTATCGCATATTTGGTCTTTTGACCTTAAACCAAAAGGAGCCTCGTTCGAACTCGATTCCGAAGTGGACATGTTGAGCGGCATTTTGCCTACCGCCATAAAATTTGGCCCCGATGGAGCCCTTTATCTTGCCGATTGGATCAACGGTTGGAACACAAAAAATTCAGGCCGGGTTTGGAAACTGGATGTAACCGATTCGGAAAACGATTTGGCTGAAGAACGGGCTGAAACCCAAAAATGGATGACCACGGACTTTGCTGGGCTGGACAATGATGAACTCGTGGAATTGCTACGCTATCCAGATATGCGCATCCGTCAAAAAGCACAATTTGAATTGGCTAAAAGCACCTTTTGGGGCCATCGTAAATTAAAACAGGTTGCTCAAGAAGACGAAAATCAATTGGCCCGAATTCATGCAATCTGGGGAATAGGTCAACAAGCTGGAAAAGATACAGATAAAGCAGACCTTTTGGTGGAGCTTTTGAATGATGATGACCCAGAAATCATTGCACAAAGTTTAAAAGTTTTGGGAGACGTGCGTCATTCTGAAGGAAGTGATAAAATGATAGCCCTACTTGATTCCGAAAACCCACGGGTACAGTTTTTTGCTGCTCAAGCATTGGGAAGAATCAAAGTGGAGAATGCCGTTCAACCCCTATTGGATATGTTGGCGGAAAATGCTGATGAGGATGTTTATTTGCGTCACGTTGGAGTTTTGGCTCTATCAAGAATTGGAAAGTACCAACCTTTGGTTGAGTTGGCCAATAGCGAAAACCGTTCCTTGAAAATCGCTTCGGTTTTGACTCTTCGCCGAATGAAACGCCCAGAAGTAGCTATATTCCTGAGGGATAGTGATGAATTTATCGTTACCGAAGCTGCACGAGCCATAAACGATGATAAGGGAATTAAAGAAGCACTTGCAGATTTGGCCGCACTCTTGGAAAATCCAAAATTCAGTTCCGAACCGCTAATGCGACGCGTTATCAATGCCTCCCTCAGAGTAGGTGGCGAAAAGCAGTTGGATAATTTGATCAACTACGCCAAGAACGAGAATATCCCTTCGGAATTACGCGGTGAGGCCTTGGCCGCGCTGAGTACATGGTCCTCTCCATCGGTAATGGATCGTGTGGACGGGTATCATTTGGGAGCAAAAGAAAGACCTTTGGAGCCCATTCAAAATAAAGTAACGGGAAGTATGTCAGATTTTTTGTCTGATGAAAACCCAGAGGTATTGGTAGGGGCACTAAAACTATTGTCCGCCTTGCAATTAAAGGGGCATGAAGACCGATTGATTCAGCTCCTACGCACCCATGCTTCGCCTGAAGCCAGGGCTGAAGCGTTAACCGCATTGGGCAATACAGCTTATGAACAGTTGGCACGAGCAATGCGTATGGGCATGAGCGATGAAAACGCACAAGTAAGACGAACCGCCGTAACTTTAATAGGTGAACTTTCGTTGACAAAAGAAGAATTGCCAAGCATTGTAAACCCCATATTCAGCAAAGGTGGTGTTGGCGAACAACAAGCACTGTTAGAAGTCTTGGCAGAGATGCCCATTGAAAAAAGCGAAGTGGTACTTTCTGACTTATTGAATCAGGCTGCTCGTGGTGGTATTGATGAAGCTGTTATGCTCGATTTGATAGAAGCCGCCTCCGACAACAACTCCGAGATGCTTAAAAATGAACTTGCCTCATTAAAAAGTCAAGGCTATGGCACCGATGCTTATGCCGAAACCCTGTACGGAGGAAGCTGGTGGGCCGGACAAAGTGTTTTTGTTAGCAACCCAACGGCCCAATGTGTTCGCTGTCATGCAGTAAAAGGCTCAGGCGGCCAAGTAGGCCCTCCCATGGACGATATCGGCAGCAGATTGACCCGTGAGCAAATTTTGGAAGCTTTGATCGAACCTTCCAAGCGAATTGCTCCAGGTTACGGAAGCGTAGTGTTGACCTTGACCAACGGACAAGAGGTTACAGGACTATTGGTAGAAGAGAACGAAGAGGGACTGGTTCTCCGCACTTCGGATGCTGAACCTTTAGAAGTGGCCCATTCTCGAATTCAAAAGAGAAGAAACTTGCCGTCGGGCATGCCTGCCATGGGCAAAATGATCAGTAAGCGTGAATTACGTGATTTAATAGAATATTTGAGCAATCTTAAAACTGAGGGGTAATCCAACCCTAAAAACGATAAAAAGGTCTAATATGAAGAAAATCGACATGTTAGACCTTTTTTGTTTAGGTTGGTGAACTCATCTATTTATTACCATGCTTTTTTTAAAAAACATTGCCCAATGCATTGCTCATTTTTTTCCAGCCAGAAGCGTTTTTACGCAGTTTTGGCTTAGCTTGTTCAATATGAATAAACCTCCCAGTTGTATTGCTAGCTGAAGTGCTGCATGGGTCAGGGAAACTATTGATAAATCTCCCTTGTGTATTGGTAAAGCCCCTTAATCGAGTCCAATCCGTATCAATATGGGCAATTTTAAAAGTCAAGGTTTTATCCTCATCCAAAAGAGCATCCCTGATCAAGGAGGCATAATCTGTGTCTGGGGTTTCCGTAGTTCCATTGCTCATTATAACATCGGGATCTCCATCATCCTTGCCAAAACCATGCAATTGTACAAATATCGTATTTGGCAACGTTGTAGCTATAACCTCGGTCGCTTCTTGAAAAGCTGAGTTTGTATTATGTGCCATGTCAGAAATACGGTAGGCCCCATTTGACCCACAAGCGGAAGTTGTTCCGGAACATTCCGACCTTTCGGTGCTATTGCACCTGTGCGTACCGCTTAAAAGAAGTGCTTTGGCCACATTGTTCCTAAAGGAATATACTGCCTCAAAACCCGTATTGGTATCGTACTTAATGTGGGGAGCCATCAATACCAAATCTTCCTTGTTAGGTGTTTTGCTAAAAACATAGATGCCCCAATAATTGGATTGCGAACTGTATTCGGCCAATACATAGAACACTTGGTTTGGTGATAAATCGGTATCTGTAAATTCCGTAATTTGATAATTGAAATCAACAGCTTTGGAAACAGCATCTGAAATATTGTCGCTCAACAGATCGTCGATGACCTGGTTCCACAAATCCAAATCATTATCAGTGGGTATTTCATAACTGTTTTCGCCACTGCCCGGTACATTATTTATCAAATTTTGCAGGTACGTATCAATATTTCCCGATGCATATTGTAGTTCTGCCTCAATTGCACTGACTGTTGTTACCTTCAAAGCTTCACTTAATGAGGATTTGTTTCCTGCCGCATCGTTTGCCAGTACCTGATACTCGTACATCTTGCCTGGCTCTAAATTGTTCAACACGTAAGATGTTTGACCGGAACTTGCCAAATAACTACCATTTTGGTAAAGAGAATAATTTTTAACCCCTACATTATCGGAAGCAGCATCCCAGTTCAATTCCACCGAGGTTTGTGTTATATTATCGCCCGTTAAGCCAGTAGGGGCCGATGGGGCTTGTATATCTGTTTCTACAGAGGTGTCGTCGTTGCTACCCTCACTTGAAGAGCAGGCTACAAACAACATTAAAACCATGATGATGATTTCCTTTCCGAAGGAAAAACCTGTTATAAAATTTATAGTTTTCATTTTTGTTTCTTTTTGGAAGTACCCATTGATTTTTCACCAATGAATTTTTCATTTCCTTGGCTATTTTTTCAACATTCTTCCGTTTAGTTTTTCTGTGAATTCACCTTCCTCTATGGATAGTTTTCCATTTATGATGCTATATATCAACCCTTCAGAAAGCTGAAACGCATCCAAATAGTTTGCTTTATCCGTAAAGGCATTTGGATCAAAAATTATAATATCGGCGTAGTTGCCTTCTTGAAGAGTTCCCCGTTTTGGAAGTTTTAGGATTTTGGCTGTTTTTGAGCTACTTTGATTAATAAAAGAAGCTAAATCCAATACATTGTCCTCTTTAACAAACTTGCGGTATTTATAAGGAAAAGTCCCATATTTTCTAGGATGCCCCGAACCTCCATCCGAACCTGTTACCACCCATGGTTGGACCATAAAGTTTTCAATATCGTACGGGTTCATGTTGAACGAGGCTATTTTAATGTAACCCAGTTTTAAAATATCGAAAACAGCTTCTTCGGGCTTCTTTTTCAAATCTTGGGCTATTTCCAACAGATTTTTTCCCTGAAGCAAGGTGTCCGGTGCTTGTATGATAAGTAATTTCTCCGGTCCTCCCCTTCTTGCTATATTGGTTTGGGTCTGTTCCAAAATCTTACTCTTTAACCCTGTATCATTAAAACGTATCAACAGGGAATCCTTTCCTCCACTTTCTGCCCATCGGGGAACCACGGCAGCCTTTAAACTTGTGGCGGAGGCATTATACGGGTATTGGTTGGCTGTAACATGAATTCCTTTGTCCTGTGCTTCTTCAACAATTTTGATGATGGAATCGCTTTGTTTCCAAACATCTACACCCAAACATTTTATATGGGAAATATGCACGGGAATATTTGCCCTTTCCCCTATTTCGATGGTTTCTTGCACTGCTGGTATCAATCCAATGGAATAGGTGCTTTCATCTCTCATATGGGTGTCATAAATGCCATTGTTCTTGGCCACAACCTCTGCCAATGCCACAACTTCGTCTGTTGTTGAATAACTACCCGGTGCATAAAACAATCCTGTGGACATGCCAAATGCTCCTGCATTCAACTCTTGCTGCATTAATTGCTGCATTTTAACGAGTTCTTCTTTAGAAGCTTCGCGATCACTTTCCCCCATTACTTGTTTTCTAATGGTTCCGTGACCGACCAGCGTAACTACATTGGTGCCCACACCTAGTTCTTGGCACTTGTCCCGGTATTCGGCTAAAGGATAAGGGCTACTTCCATCGTTACCCACGGTTACGGTTGTTACCCCTTGAAAAAGAAAGGGTTTGTTATGTGAGTGTTCGGAATTGTCCAAATCGTTAGTGGCATGTGTATGCGGGTCAATAAAGCCGGGAGAGACAATAAGTCCTTTTGCATCTATTGTTTTGACAGCGACCACCTCTTTATCATTTTGATGACCGACCCAAACAATTGTATCGCCTTTTATCGCTATGGAAAGTGATTGGGACATTGCCTCGATTCCGTCGTAGACTTCGCCGTTTACAATCAAAATATCCGCTTCTATTTTGCTCTTGCCGTTACATGCTGCCAAAAGGGCAACAAGAACAAGGAGACCTATGATTTTTCTTTCCATAATGATGTTTTTCTTTATTGAATGTCAACCCCAAAAAACGGGGTTGACATTTTTAATGCACATGAGAACAAAGTTATTCCCAAAGATCAATCAAAAAATGACATTAATCTTCAGATTCGTATATAATCACATTGTCAATATCAAAAGACTCCGGGGTTGCCCCAGATTGTATTTGAATCACCAACTGATAGGAACGGACTCCTTTTAGATAACCACTATTGATTTCATACCACTGACCAGCTACAGCTTCAACATCATCGCTAAAGATGCTAGCCAATTCAAGAACTTCTGTACCCGAATCTGTGACAATATTGGCATAGGCATGTAAGCCGTCCAATTCTTCCCAGCTTGAATCTCCAAAAAACACCTGAAAAGAAACCCCTGAGTTTTCTTGCCCTTCTGGAACCTCAACGGTATCAAAAGTGATACGGATGGCCCCATCCGCGTCTTCTGAATGAAATCCTTGTGTTCCATCTGGGTATGCTTCGTAGTCTTCCAACAGCGAGAAAACCCCGATACGCTCTGCCGAAAAGCCCAAACTACTGCTACTTATATCGGTAATGGCTATGTATTCGGAATCAAAACCAAGTTCATTATCCACGCCGTTGCCCTCCGCAATGTAATCTACATAAGGAGGTACTCCTCCATTGATCAAATCCAAGGTTTCATCGTTACTTCCATTTCGGTCGTAAGTAGCGTCTTCTGCTCCAATGGGAACTTCTTCAAATGAGGTTCCCCTGATTTTTTTACCAGCGGGTTGAAAAAAGGATATGGAAAATTCCATGGCCTGGTTTGGAAAATATAGTTTGGACCTATCCGTGGTGTCACCTCCTTCGTTATCATTGTTATCATTTAAATCTGGAGAGGCACCGCTAAAGGTCCCATTCGGACTGGTTACCGTTCCCACAAAGGACATGGTGGACCCCAGTTCGATGTCATCCTCAGTCAGACCGAGCGCATCAATAATATCACTGATGGAAAGTTCCAATTGATAAGGAAACTCTGTTACTGTGATGATATCCTCTGCTGTTGCATCTCCGTAGGTCACGGAGAGGGAATAACTTATTGCGTTCCCATTGGAGTCCACCAATTGTGCACTGATTACATCGGAATCCAAGCTGAGCACGCTATAGCTGAGTTCGGGAGTTTCGTCGAACGATACAAACCCTCCTCGATCGGTAATATCTTCGAGCGTATTGTTCTCTTTGGAACAGCCTATCAAAAATAACAGTCCCAATAGAAATTGTATGCTTATATTATTTTTCATAATAGAAATCGTTTTGCTGTTTATTTAATGAAACTATCAGGGTTGGTGTCCCAGAATACCTTGTCATAGTTATTTTTCTGTTCAAGGGACAGATTTCGCTGTACTTCCAACCTGGATAATGGAAAACTTCTTGGAAATACGGGATTGTCATCATCTATGGGCACCTGCATGTCGGATGGATATCCCGTTCTTCGGTAGAAGTTATAAGACTCTATGGAGTTTCCGTAAGCGGCCAAATAGTATTCCTTCATTACAATATCCAATCGTGCCTCATCGGTGGTGGCATTTGAATAATCCTGTATGACCTCATCTACATAGGCGTCCACATCGGCAGCTGTGGGTTGAAGATCAGAGGTTACCCCTCCGAATGCCATTACTTTGGACATGGAGTTGCGAATTCCAGTCTCAAGCAATGTTACAGGGTCGTCATTGGTTCCAAGGGTCAATGCTGCTTCGGCACGCAAAAAGCTAACATATGAAGAGGTCAATAAGGGCAGGATTCCCGCTCCGCCCAAATTATCGGTAGTGCTGGGTGCGCCAACGAATTGGTCCTCATCAAAGCTGCCACCGCCCGGGTAAACCCCGTAAACGGTTCTCAGCAGATTGTCCCCTCTTCCTACGCGGCTTTCCCCATGGTCGTAGCCCCAATATTGGTCGCCAATGTAGCAATAATCTACGTCCGGATCTCCTTGACAAGGTAGGTACGGAGGTCCACTGAAAGGATCTTCGTTGGACTGTCTGTAGAGGTAATAACGAATCCTTGGATCTGGATTGTTTTTGGATTCCTTGAGCTGGTACATAAAATAGTTCCCGATATATTGGTCAAAACCGCTCACATAGGCTCTTTGAAAGTACAGATGTCTACTTTCCGGTTCCTGTACGGTACTATAGGACCATTGAAAATCCTCTTCGCCCGAATCAATCAAGTTTTGAGACAATAGGGCATTGATTTCGGCTTGTATATCCACTATGCCTATATTGGTACTTGCCAGTCTTGCTTGTACGAGCATTCTCAGCTTTAAGGAATTTGCAAAGGCTATCCATTTGTCTTTATCACTTTGATAAAAAAGATCAGTAGAAAAGTCAAAGTTGGCCTCTTGAATCTGTGTAATGGCTTCATCAATATCACCGAGTACCATTTGATAGAGCTCTGCTCCACCATCGAGTTCGGGATTGGGGTACTCTGCATTGTTCACGGCCTGTGAATACGGTATTGCGCCAAGATAATCCACCATGGTCACGGTCATATAGCCCATCAAGAGCTTGGCGATACCGCTATGGAAGAGCAGGGTTTCATCATCCTCCGCCAGTGCCTCAATAGTCCGTACATTGTTCAATGCCTCATAATAGGTATCCCATTCTTTACTGGTATCCCCATCCATAACACTGGTAGGGACCACATCTCCGTAGGTGTCGGTCATGGCTTCATATCTCATCACATCATCCGTGTTGACGATCATCCATTTCATGTAATGCTGGAAGAGGTACTGTACCTCGTTGAGCATGTATTCCGGGTCCGCACTATCGGGTGTCAGATAATTGGGGTTCTCCTGTAGGTCGAAATCTGAGACCTCGCAACCCATAAAGAGCAGTAAGGCCAGTGTGCTTATACTAAAGTATCTTACTATATTTTGCATGTTATTTCTTTTTAGGTACGATTAAAATGTTGCGGTTATGCCCAATGCAATCCTTCTGGTGGAAGGGACTGTACTGTTTCCTTCCAGTCCATCACTTTCTGGATCATAATTGGTATACCTTGGGAAATTCGGTGCCCTGTACCATAGGTTTCTTCCAGAAAGGGTAAAGTTGATGCTCTTAAAGGGGAGTGATTGTCCTTTTTGTGTTGTTAAGGTATACCCCAAAGAAACCTCCCGTATCCTAAATATGGAAGTATCCCACATGGCAAGGTCATTGGCATTGTAGTAATTGGAATACGATATCCTACCGGGATTCATTTGAAAGGTGTTGGGAATCTCGTTCCCATTTGCATCCAACAGTGGCTCTCCGGTGGCATCGTCCGCCAGATATCCGGGTATTACAAAAGCACCATCTCTATCCTCGGTATCCCTAGTGACCCCTCGCTGTAACATGTTCCTTACGGCCGTTGAATATATTTCGCCTCCATGTCTGTACTCAATTTGGGCAGATAGCCTAAAGCCTTTGTAGCTAAAGGAATTTATGTTGGTGAGTCGCCAATCGGCATTGGGATCTCCGATGACCTTATCATCAAACCCGACATCGCTACTGGTAATCACTTCACCTACCCTTGTACTGGAACCGTTTCCACTTATAAGCAGGTTCCCATTGTCATCTCTAAGGGCATAATCCCCCATGATAACTCCAAAAGGCTGACCCTCTACAGCAAACCTGTCGTCCGTAGAGCTAAGGTTGATGTTGGCCCCCGTGTCTGTAGTCTTGACAACTAAAGATTCGTCCGCGGTGAAAATATTGCGGAAATTCCATTGAAAATTATCGTTCTTGAACAAATCTATGCCGAGGTCAATTTCAACACCTTTATTATCAACTCTACCTAGGTTGATATACTGCGTGTCAAAACCTGAAGACCCTGCCAAGGGCGCACCTACAATCTGATCTTCGGAAATTCGTTTGTAAACGGAAGCCTCCAAGGTCAATCTATTGTTGAACATATTGGTCTCCAATCCAAGCTCGAACTCACGGTGCAGCTCTGGTGCCAGATCTGGATTAGCATACCTTGTACTGTACCTATTGGTTACCGGGTACGACCCATCGGCAGCTGCAAATCTGAGGTTATCTATCACCAAGGTTCCCCTGGTCCTGTATGCACTCGGATACCCTGAAGAGGTTGCATAAGCCCCCCTGATCTTTAAAAAATTGATTACATTCCCCCCAAAATCAAAGGCAGAGGTCGGCACAAAAGATAGGGACGCCCCTGGATAGAATAGGGATTGATTGGCTTTTTCGACCGTACTCCCCCAATCGTTTCTTCCCGACAGTGTTGCATATAAGTAGCGCTTGTAAGCGAACTGGAACTGTCCAAAAACACCGGCTAAATTCTCATCTTCCGACTCGTATTCCGCTTCGGTGGTAACGTAATTACTGGGTCTTAAAAAACCATACACCACCTGTCCATCGGAATCCGATGACCGACTCTGGTACCTCGTTATTCTGGAGTTTGCCCCAATCTGTGCCTCCAAATTTAGGTCTTCCGTAATATTCTTATCAAACCCAAGTATTACGGTCTGGTTGACATCCACATCTCTTTCGCTATCCAAACGCAGGTATCCAATTTTAAAAGTATTGTCGTCGTATCCTCCTTTATTGGAGTATTCAAAACCACTAAAATGCCTACTATCATAACCTGCTCTGTAAGTCAGATTAAAGTCATCGCTCAATTTGTAATTGGCATTGACGGTACCGTAGACGTGTTCGACAATATCGTTGGTCCCGGTATTGTGCAACATCCACAACGGATTTGTATCATTTCTGTAATACACGGATTCCCCGGTCAATGGATTCTGATAGGGAAGCTCGGTCAAATCAATCCATCGAGGCTGATAGTACACTACATTGAAAATACTTTCACCGTAAACCCTATTTACTTTTCGTGACGAATAGTTAAGGGTAGCGCTAAGGTCCAACTTGTCGGATATCTGGGCACGCCCTCCGACACTGATATTAAACCTTTTTAAATCGTTATGATCTATAATTCCTTTTTCATCCGTATAGCCAGCGGTAATATTGAAACCGACCTTTTCCTGCGATGTGGCCACGGTCAATGAATGTGTTGTCCCGATCCCTGTCCTGAATATATTCCGAACATTATCCGGTTTGGCGGAAATGTTCATAGTTGCGCCTTCGTATTGTGGAAAAATATCGCTCAAAGGAGCATACGGATGGTCAATTGTACCGATATCCGAAAATGCAGGACCCCAATTGGAAAGGTAAGTAGGCTGGAACTCGCCCTCTCCTCCGTTGGAATATGTATTCTGAAATTCCGGCAATTGTGATACCGTATTGGTATACACGGTAGTAGAATAACTAGCCGTAGTCTTTGCCTGTCCCGTTCTAGCAGAGCCACTTTTGGTCTGGATCAGGATAACCCCGTTCCTACCCTCGCTACCATAAAGTACGGAAGCATTGAAACCTTTGAGTATGCTCATACTTTCAATATCGTTGGGGTTGATGTCCCTTAACAATCCATTGAAAGGTACATCGTTTACCACGATCAAAGGGTTGTTGGAGCCGGTTATCGATACATTTCCACGTATTCGTATAGGGGAATCGGAACCGGTCTGTCCATCGGCGGGAGTAATGACCACACCCGCAATCTTACCTTGTAGAGTCCTTGCCAAATCCGCTTCGGGACGCTGCTCGACCTCTTCTGATTTTACTTGTGAAATGGCATAACCCAAGGCTTTTTTGGATTTTTTGATACCTTGAGCAGTAATCACGACCTCTTCCAAGGCTTGTGCCGTTTCTTTCATTACAACGTCTATCGTAGCTTGGTCACCTACTTTTACCTCCTGTGTCTCGAACCCCATATGCATAAATTGGAGCACGTTTTCCGGATAAGGCACGGTAATGCTGTAGTTACCATCAAAATCCGTTGTGGCCCCCTTGGTGGTTCCTTTGATCAGAACGGTTACATTGACCAACGGGAAGCCTTCTTGGTCGGTAACTGTACCGGAAACGTTGATCTGTGATCGTCGGTTGCGTGAATCCGCCTTTTTCACCATTATGGTGTTGTCCGTTGTCAGAACAACATTCAAGTTTCCGGGCTCCAAACTTTTTTTGAGCAATCTATTGGTGCTTATCCTTCCTCTTTTTACAGGAATGGTAGGATAATCATCAAACATTCCAACCTCGTAGATAAAACTATAATCGGTCTGACTCATTATAAGGTCAAAGACTTCATCTACCGTCATGGATTTATCAAACTCTATTTTAATGCTAGAGTTCTGCGAAACGAGGTCGTTTGGGGTGAAGCTAAATACAGTTAGACAACATAAAAAAATAAATGTTCTCATAAGTAGTAGTAGAAGTTGGCTCCTGATCAGAAATCCAACTTTTGTTAGTTTAGTTTTCATAAATTTGATTGTTATTAGTTAGTTTCTAAACAATTAATTAATAATGGTATAAAGGGGATGGTGTTATTTAACTTTGGCGAGTATAGCCCATCCCCACTTTTTAGGTTTTTCTCTTCATTGGCAAGTTTTTGTTATTGAGTTTTCTTGAGTTATCATCTACATTTATTTTAAAATCACAGTTTTATCCTTTATTTCATAGCTATCCAAAGAGCTGGACATGATTACGGAAAGTACATCTTCAATACTTTGATTTTTTCTCAACACTCCTTTGAACTTTTTGTTTTCCAAGGATTTATTTTCAAAAACCACTTCCATATCATACCATCTGGAAAGTGTTTTCATAATATCCTTCAATGGTTTTTTCTTGAAGCTAAAAACACCTCTTTTCCAAGAGGTTTCAGAAAGTACATCTACTTCAGAAACTGTTATGGCACCCGTTGTTGTGTCCAGTCTCGATTGTTCACCCGGTATTATTTTCAATGTTTTCTCTTCATGCTTTACCGCAACTTTTCCTTCGACCAAGGTGGTAAACACATCGTGCTCGTCCTTATAAGCCTTTATATTGAATTGTGTTCCCAAAACCTGTATTTCCTGTTTCTTATGGAACACTTTAAAGTCCATTCCTTGGTGTTCGGTACTCGATGAAACATCAAAATAGGCCTCTCCATAAACCAAATGAACTACTCTACTCTTTCCTTTTATAAAATGCACGGGGTACTTTAATTTGGATTCTGAGTTTAACGAAACAACAGTCCCGTCCGAAAGGGTGAGCGAAAATTGCCCACCCCTGGGTACGGTCAAATAATTATATGCAACTTCTTTTATGTGTTCCTCTTTAGAGGAGTAAACTATTTGGTCCTCTTTTGCACTTAAGGTTTGTGTTTTGTAATCAGCTCCTTTGCCCAGGGTAACGTTCTCTCCATCTTCCAACGTAAGAACAGCAGTGTTTTTGCCTGGTTGTATTTTATTGTTTACAATGGTTGGGGCCACAGGAGTGGAGGGTTCCTTCGAAGTCAGCATCCTGTCCTTAAAAACAAACGTTGCCACAGCCAAACCAATAATTACGGCCGCATATTTAAATACTTTAAAGTAATTGGGCTTAGTCCTTGTGTTTTTGATTTGATCTAAAAGCTCATCATTATACTCAAATGATTTTTTAGCATTTATATAATGGTTGATTTCAACAAACTCATTGAAATAATCAAGATTTTCCTCCGATTTCAACCAATCCAACAATTCTGTGGATTCTTCCTCCGAAATCCTGTTTTCAATTAATTTTAGAAGTAATTTATCAACCTTAGTTTGATTCATATTTAATAATTATTTAATCTTATGACGTGGGAAGCTTTTAATCCCCCCCTTCAAAAACCAAAAAGTTTTAATTTTTTATCACTTTTTCAAAAAAGAGCTCCTTTTGCAACATAAAAATGAAATATTCCTAATAAAATCTCTAAAAAAGGGGGATAAAAGAACCTTTGAGCATATTTATTCGGAGTACTACAAGAAGTTATGTGTTTTCTTGCTCAGTTATTGCCATGATCGCACCATTATCGAGGATGTTGTACAAGATGTGTTCCTTAATCTTTGGACAAAAAGAAAGAGCATAAACATTACATCGTCCTTAAATGCATTTTTGTACAGGGCCGCATATAATAAGTTGATGGATAAATACCGCCACTTAAAACTCAAGAACGATATGTTATCCTCTTACTACTATACTGCCGTGATGCTCGCTTCGGATGTGGATTCCGAAATATCCCAAAAAAAAGTAAAATTGTTGGAAACCTGTATGGAGGAACTTCCCGATAGATGTAAAGAAGTTTTTTATGCAGATAAAATTCAAGGTTTTAACTATAGAGAGCTTTCAGAAAAGTTCCAAATTTCCCTAAAAACGGTGGAAGGGCACATTTCGAGGGCATATAGAATTTTAAAGGAATGTATGCAATTGGACAAAAGTAATTAGGAAGCAAATAGCTCATCTCGAAACATTCGCCATAATTTTTAAATTAATTTAATACAAACCCTTATCCCTTTCCCAACAAGCATCAGTATCTTTAAGGAAGTATAGTTGCTAACCTTAAAATACTCCAGATATGAAAAAAATTCTTTTCCTAACAGGTGATTTTGCCGAGGATTACGAGACCATGGTCCCTTTTCAAATGCTTTTGATGGTAGGTTACGAAGTGCATGCCGTATGCCCCGATAAGAAAAAGGGCGAGACCATTAAAACCGCTATTCACGATTTTGAAGGCGACCAGACCTACACCGAAAAACCAGGCCATAATTTCGCCTTGAATTACAGTTTTTCCGACGTAGACCCATCCGACTACGCAGGATTGGTCATTGCTGGTGGTCGTGCTCCAGAATATCTTCGCCTAAACCAGAAGGTGTTGGACGTCGTCAAGCATTTCTTTGATGAAAACAAACCCGTAGCCGCTGTTTGTCATGGTATCCAAATTCTAACTGCAGCAGGAGTGGTAAAAGGTCGAAAGCTTACCGCATACCCCGCTGTTGGACCAGAAGTAACCGTAGCGGGTGGCGAGTTTCAAGACATTCCTGTGGACGGAGCCTATGTGGACGGTAACTTGGTAACATCCCCTGCATGGCCTGCACACCCGGCCTTTATTCGTGAGTTTTTAAAAGTGATGGGAGCCAAAATATCCATCTAAAATTAATCCATTAAAATAATTACGGACGGTATTACCAAAATTATGTTTGGCAATGCCGTCTTTTTTAATGCATTCTGGAAAGCTGGTTATCTATTAAACGGTTTCTCTAAATTTGTTATCAGAACTTAATCTACATGAAATTGAGATTGTTTCTATCGCAACCCTTTTATTATTTCGATAGTTCACGGAACAAATGGATATATATCCTTAGCTCCACCCTTTTTGTTTTTATCTTTCTAGTTCTGTTTCAACCCTACGGTATTTCCGAAGAAGTAAACAATCCGATAAATTCCAACCCAGAGATTTTACTTTTCTTTTTTTCCATTTCCGTAAGCACTTTTGTAGGGTTATCGCTTTCGCAGTTTGTTTTGAGACCGCTATTGTTTAAAAATAGTATGAGCAACGGTAGTTATGCTTTATGGTTGCTATTGGAGGCTTTAATCATTACTTCGATAATGTTTTGTCTCTCACTTGTAATCCCCGATTTGGGAGACGATTTTGAAATTGAACTGGATCTATTGTTCCAATTGCGAAACTATTTTCGATGTCTTATCACCTTGTTGTTCCCATTTTTTGGCAGCTTGGTTTTTGTACTGGTCCAAAAAATGAATTTTGAAATAAAGGAACTCAGTCATCAAATAAAACATTACGCCGATCACTTTACCTCGGAACAAAAAGCAGAAACCGTTCACTTGAAAGATGAAAATGGGCAAGTGGATTTTTCTGGCGAGCTAGATAAGATACTATATCTGGAATCGAGCAATCAATATGTGCTGATTCATTATTTGGACAAAAACAAGATCAAAAAGCACATCATTCGAAACCGAATGAAAGCTATTTTGGAGCAGAGCAAAGGCCTTTCCTTTCAAAGGTGCCATCGCTCCTTCGCCATTAATCTGCTAAACGTAAAATACATGTCCAAAAACAACGATAAAGAGTTTCTTGTCATCGACACGGATCCTGTTATCCAAATTCCAGTTTCAAGATCTTACCTCAAAAAAATAAAGGAGGAACTTACATCGGTTTAAAATTTAACCTAAAATTATGTTCCATCGTTTGACGTTTCACTCCATTTTGCCCGTAATTCACTCCAAAATGGCAAAAAGACCATCATTTTTACCAGACCCATGTTTTCTTTGCCAACAAATTAATCGAATTATCCTAAAATAAATTTAATATCATTAGTCATCAATCAACTATGAAGAACAAATTGCTAACCTACTTACTCCTGTTGCTAGGTTTTACGGTTATGGCACAGGAAAAATACACCCTACGTGGCACCGTAAAAGATAACGAGAATGGCGAAACGCTTATTGGAGCATCTGTTTATTTACAAGGAACTGAATACGGTGCCATAACCAACGAATATGGCTTTTATTCGCTTACCGCACCTGCAGGCTCCTATAAATTGTTCATTACTTACATTGGTTACGAGGCTATCGTCCAAGAGGTTGACTTAAATTCCGACCAAACCATTGATTTGGAGCTCTCCCCAAATGCAACCGCCTTGGATGAAATCGTTGTGTCGGCTGACGATACCGAAAAAATAAACCTAAAAACACCCCAAATGGGCGTGGCCCAACTAAAAACCCAGACCATTAAGGAAATACCTGCCGTTTTGGGCGAGGTGGATGTAATCAAATCCATTCAGATGCTGCCAGGCGTATCTAACAACGGCGAAGGCAGTACAGGTTTCCATGTTCGGGGCGGAGCTGCTGATCAAAATTTGGTGCTGTTGGATGAGGCCATCATCTACAACACCTCCCACTTTTTTGGTTTTTTCTCGGTATTCAATGCAGATGCCATCAAAGATGTAAAATTGTACAAAGGAGACATACCTGCCGAATTTGGCGGAAGGGTATCTTCCGTGTTGGATGTTCGTCAAAAAGATGGAAACAGTAAAAACTTTGCCCTCAGTGGCGGTATTGGTATTGTTTCGAGCAGGTTAACGGCAGAAACACCTATTTTCAAAAATAAGGGGTCGATTCTAGTTGCGGGAAGAACATCTTACGCCCATTTGTTTATGAAGTTCATAGATGATCTGAAAGATGATAAGCTAGCTTTTTACGATCTCAATCTAAAGGCCAATTACGAAATCAATCAAAACAACAGAATCTATCTTTCTGGATACTTTGGTAGGGATGAATTTATTTTGGCCAACCTGATAACAAACAATTATGGGAACGCAACTGGAAACCTTAGATGGAACCATATTTTCAATGATCGCCTCTTTGCAAACCTCTCCCTGATCTATAGCCAATATGATTATAGGATAGTTTTGGATTTTATTGGCCTGGATTGGGTCGCCGATATCGAAAATTACAATCTAAAATACGGGCTCAACTACTATGTGAACGATAAGTTCAAGCTCAACTTTGGAATAAGCAGCATTCTGTACGATCTAAATCCTGGCGAAGTAACACCCTCCAACGAGACTTCTTCCATCAACTATTTAAAGTTAGATCAAAAAAGAGCATTGGAATCTGCGGCCTACATTGGTGCCGAAAACGAAGTTACCGACAAACTTACCGTACAATACGGGCTGCGACTCAGTCATTTTTCAAGGTTGGGCGGTCAAAGCATCAATCAGTACGCAAACGACCTGCCCGTGGTCTACAACGAGGAACTCGGCATTTACGAAGCTGGCGAAGTGGTCGGGGAAACATCTTACGACAAAAACGAGAGCATTAAAACCTATGCGCAGCTCGAACCCCGATTGGCACTCTCCTATCAACTTAACGATATTTCATCCGTAAAAGCTGGTTACACCCGATCTGCGCAATACCTCCATCTTCTGTCCAACACAACCGCAGTAACCCCTTTGGATGTTTGGACACCCAGTGGAACTTTCATAAAACCACAACTGTCCAACCAATACTCGATGGGTTATTACAGGACTTTTGCCGACCAAAAGTACAGTCTTGAAGTAGAAACGTACTACAAGAACATTGACAACCGCATTGACTATATCGATGGCTCCAACCTCATTGGAAACAATACCATTGAAACAGAAATCCTTAACGGAGAGGCCCGTTCCTACGGAATGGAACTGTTGTTGCGAAAAAACACGGGTAAATTAACAGGATGGCTGGGCTATACCCTATCCAAATCTGAACAACGCACGCTGGGCGGCCGTGCAGGAGGGTTGGGCATTAACGATGGGAATTGGTACAACGCACCCTATGACCGCACCCACGATATTTCCTTGACCGCAACCTATAAATTGAATGAAAAGTGGAAATTCAGTTCCAATTTTGTGTTCCAAACAGGTCGCCCCGTTACTTACCCCAACGGACAGTATGAATACGAAGACCTGTCCATAGCTAGCTATTCCAACAGAAATGCAGATAGATTGCCCGCCTATCACCGATTGGATATATCGGCCATTTACACGCCAAACAGGAAACCCGATAAAAAATGGAAAGGCGAATGGGTTTTTGGTATTTACAACGCCTACAACCGCAGAAATGCTGCATCAATCACGTTTGGACAAAATTGGCAAACAGGTCAGAATGAAGCAACCCGCACAGCCATTTTCGGTATAATGCCAGCGATTTCCTACAACTTCAAATTTTAATACCATGAAAAATTATATATCCCTCATACTCATAACATTGTTAGTGCTTACTTCTTGTACCGATGTGGTTGAAATTGATGTTCCAACAGCAGAAGCAAGATTGGTGGTCGAAGCCTCCTTGGATTGGGAAAAAGGCACCGATGGAAACATTCAATCCATTGAATTGCGTACCTCCACCCCCTATTTTGATTTGGATTCCGATACTGCTGTGGATGGAGCCCAAGTAAGCGTGACCGATTTGGACTCTGGAGATGAATTGCTGTTTGAAGGACAAGGAAATGGCCTATACACAACCTCTAATTTTATTCCAGTTTTGTACCATCAGTACCAACTAGAAATCATTTATGACAATGAAACCTATTTGGCCACGGAAACTTTATACCCCGTTAGTGACATTAAATCGCTTACCCAATCCACCGATGGTGGTTTTGATGATGAATTTTTGGAACTGAATCTCTATTTTGATGATCCTGAGGAAGAAGAAAACTTTTATCTGATCAGATACCAAGAAGAAGGCGATCCATTTCCTGATCTAGAAGACCAATCTGATGAATTTACCAACGGCAACGAACAGCACGACTTTTACGAAAAGGACGATGATGAGGACAACAATGAACAACCTTTTGAGCCCGGCGATACGGTTTTTGTGGATCTATATGGAATTTCGGAACAGTATTACAACTACATACGCTTGCTGATAGAACAATATTATAGCGCAGGTGATCCATTTGGCGCCGTGCCCGCACCTATTAAAGGGAATTGTATCAACCAAGACAATCCAGATAATTTTGCCTACGGATATTTTAGGGTAACACAGGTTTCAAGAAGCTCCTACACATTTCAATAAAGCCCAAAACAATGCAGTATTATTTAGTAGTTTTACGTAAAACGCCCATTTTTTGAGGCAAGAACCACTAATTTTAAGAGATGGGAACATCAAAAGATCTCAAAATACGATGCTGGATAGATATTGACGGGAAAAAGTTTTTTGGTACTGGACGAGCGCAATTACTGGTGTTAATTGACAAAAATGGTTCTCTGTCCAAAGCAGCCAAGGAAATGGGGATGTCCTATCGTAAAGCTTGGGCCATGGTGGAAGATATGAACCAACGGGGGCAACAACCTTACGTGGAACTTCACAAAGGTGGAGCCCAAGGCGGTGGTGCCGAATTAACGGAGACTGGTAAAAAAGTATTGTCCACTTTCCAAAAAATGAACGATAAAATCACTCAGACCGTACAGCAACATACAGATGAAATGTTGGGTTTGATTTAAATCTTGATTCCAAATCCGTGCAACAGAATCAGTCGAAAACCCACGTAAAGGACCAAAATACTGGTGAGCACACCCAAAAACTTAAGGTTGAACTTTTTGTTGGATAGGTAAGAACCGATACTCCCTCCTATTACTACGGCAACGATAAGTTGAAGCATCAATTCATTGTTCAGCTTGAAAGTGCCCGCCACATTGAGGCCAATCAAGCCCGAAATGGAATTTACCAAGATAAAAACAGAGGCCAATGAAGCAATAGTTCTAGGGTTGGCCCATTTTAAAAGATTCAATACGGGCGACAGGAAAATACCTCCTCCTATCCCAGATATGCCCGAGAGCAAGCCTATACTCCCTCCCAACAAGAGTTTTTTAGGATTGGAAAACTCCTTGGTGTCCATTTTTTTCTTTACAAAACGCAATAGCATGAAAATACCTGCCAAAACCAAGGCACTACCCAATATTAAAAAGAAAGAAGTTCTGGAAAGTCGTAACTGCGCTCCGAGATAGGCCAATGGAATACTTGCCGCCAGAAAAGGCCAAAACTTTTTTAGATTAAATACGCGATTCTTGATAAAAAACAGCGTTCCAATCGTGACCACACAGATATTTAAAACCAATGCCGTGGAGCGGATTTCGTGAAAATCCGTCAAGAAAAGACTTAAAATAGCCAAATAACTCGACCCGCCCCCAAATCCGACCGAGCTATAAAACAACGCAATTAGAAAAAAGACAATGGGCAGATATTCAACGCTCATCGATTAAGATATTAGCATACATTTTATCAGGTCACCTTCTGCAAGCTTCTCTCCTTCATCAACAAAAGCAAGTGCGTTTCCTTTGGCCATGGATTGGATCATGGAAGAGCCTTGACCGTCCAAAACTTCTACTTTTCCATCCACAACAGCAGCTTTTAAAAAAGAGGGACGTCCAAAACGGTTTTCGTAAGCATGCTTTATCGGAAATTGATAGGTCAGCAAACCAGTTTTTGAATACCCCGATAATTTTTGAAGCAACTGAAGTACATACACATAAAAGCAGGTAAGCGAAGATGCTGGATTTCCTGGCAAGGCAAATACAAATTGATTTTCCTTTCTTCCAAAATAAAGCGGTTTCCCTGGTTTTTGAAACACCTTGTAAAACAACTCATTAACCCCATTATCTTCGAGGGATTGTTTTACAAAATCGTAATCGCCGACCGAAATTCCGCCAGAGATAATCAGTACATCGCAAGACTCCAACGCAGTTTTGATACCGGTTTTTGTGGCCTCAAAATCATCTTTTATCTCCGTTTTTTGATGATGCTGAAATCCAAATTGCTGAAGTGCCCCAGAAATCGCGTAGCTGTTGGATTCGTATATCTGCCCTTCTGACTTTGGCTGCCCAGGTTTCACGAGCTCATTCCCCGTAGTGATGATATTGATTTGTGGTTTGGAAAAGACTTCCAATTGCGACAAACCCAAACTGCCCATTAAAGCCAAGGAAGGCGGGTTTAATACGTGGCCCTTTTCAAACACTGGTTGTCCTTCGGTCAACTGACCGCCCTTTTTTCGGATGTTCTGACCAATTTTGGGCATTTCATCAAGAAACAACGTGCGCTCTTTAACCGAGGTTTTCTCCTGCATCATTACGGCAGAAGTATTTTGGGGAACTTTGGCTCCCGTAAAAATGCGAACGGCTTCGCCATCATTCATCAAAATTTCCTTGGAATCACCTGCAGTTACTTCTCCCACTAATTTGTATTCCTGATATAGTCCGCGCAGGGCATAACCATCCATCGCGGAATTATCAAACTCGGGCACATCAAAAGGTGATACGATGTCTTTTGAAAGCGCATAGCCAAGTGCCTCTTCAAGTGGCTTTGTTTCACTTTTTAAAGTGATTTTTTGGTCTTTAATAATGCGGAGTGCTTCCTCAATTGTAACCATTAGCCTCCTATTGAAATCATTGAACGGTTTTGCTCGTAGTGGTCGGCGTCCATTTTAACATCCATGCCATCACGGGAATGTTTTTTCGATTTAATGGACTCCAAAATGGTGCTTTCAATCTTTTCCCCATTACGAAAAGGTGTCAATAAATCGGTTTCTGAATTCGCGAACAGACAATTTTTCATTTTGCCATCGGCCGTTAAACGAATACGGTTGCATTCATCACAAAACGGATTGGTAATCGTACTCACAATGCCAAAACTGCCTTTGTGTCCCTTTACCCTAAAGTTGGTGGAAGTGCTGTGTTTTGGATTGTCAAGGGTCTCGATTTCCCCGAACTTATCACCAACGGTCTTTAAGATTTCTTCTTTGGAAACTCCTTTGCTCCAGTCCCATTTATTGCCCTTGAAGGGCATAAACTCAATGAACTTGGGTGTAATCTTTTTATCCTTGGTCAATTCGATAAAATCATTGATTTCCTTGTCGTTCACACCTTTGATCAACACGATATTGAGCTTGATGTCCATATCCATATCCAAGGCCATATTTAGATTTCGCATAATGCGCTCGTAATAATCCCGCTTGGTAATAAATACGGATTTCGCTTTGTCCAGCGTATCCAGACTGAAATTGATTTTGCGCAGGCCGATTTTATCGAACAGGTCCAAATATTTGTCCAGTATGATTCCGTTGGTGGTCAATTTTAGGGTTACGCCCAATTTGGCCAACTCTTCGACCAAATAGCCGAAATTCTTACGAACCAAAGGTTCACCGCCTGTCAACCGCACCGTATCCACGCCCAAATCCCGAAATGTCCGTGTCATTTCAATGATTTCCTCCAGCGTCATGATACTTGGTTTTTCCATCAACTCAATGCCTTCTTCGGGCATGCAGTAAAAGCACCGCAAGTTGCATCGGTCCGTCAACGAAATGCGCAGATAGGTATGTGGCCTACCAAAATTGTCTACTATTTGTGGTTTTTTGTCAATCATGTCTTTTTCCTTCTATCACTTTAAATGCGTGCAGCACGTGGGGAAAAATCGCATCCATCGATTCCGCCGCTCCTTTGGTGGAACCCGGCAGTGCCAGAATGAGTTTGCCGTCCTTGATGCCCGCGATGGAACGCGAGAACATCGCATATGGCATCCGATTTTGCCCGTAGCTTCGCATTTGTTCTTCTACTCCTTTTAGTTTGATGTCCAACATAGGTTCCAAGGTCTGTGGAGTGACATCCCGTGGCCCCACACCCGTACCTCCCGTAAAAATCAACAAATCCGCAGTAGTGTGTTCCACTTTTTTGATGATTTCCTCAGCTTCATCGGGAATTATGCTTTTTTGGGATGCTACTCCCAAAGCCTTCAATTTTTCGATAATTGCCTCTCCTGCCTTGTCCTCACCTTTTCCTTTGGAAATGGTATCGGAACAAACAACAACATCGGCCGTCAACCCTTCCGAATTGATTTTGAAAGAGGATTTTCCTCCTTTTTTCGATTTGAGGCGAATGGTGCTGATTTCAACCTTTTTGTCAATCGGTTTGAGCATATCGTACATGGTAAGAGCCACAACACTGGCGCCATGCATTGCCTCCACTTCTACCCCTGTTTTGTAAATGGTCTTTACCGTCATCGAAATGATGATGTCCAAACCATCGATTTTATAATCGATACCCGTGTATTCAATGGGCAAGGGATGACAATCGGGCAAAAGGTCCGGCGTTTTTTTGACGCCCAACAAACCAGCGGCCTTGGCCATTTCAAACACATTCCCTTTGGGAACTTCATTGTTTTGTAACGCATCAATCGTAGCCTGACTACTCGTTTTCACGATAGCTTCCGCGGTTGCTTCCCGCAAGGTGGTCACTTTATGTGTAATGTCTACCATTTACTTGTTTACTTTCCATTGATGGGTTTCGTCCTCAAAAATCTCTTTGCCGAATACAGGCACTTTCGCCTTTATCTCCTCTACAAAAAAGTTGGTGGCCTCTATGGCTATTTTTCGATGTGCCGATGATGTGAACACGAACAGGCACAACTCTCCTACCTTCACTTTGCCCAAACTGTGATACACATGGGCACAGGTAATGTCGAACTTGGCAAAAGCCGCTTCGCGAATTTCGTGGAACACTTTCTCGGCCATTTCTTCATAAGCTGTATAATCGATGGCTGTCACGGTTTTGCCTTCCACTTCGTCGGCCCTGATCTGTCCCAAAAAAATACTGTGTGCACCAATATTCGTCTTGCTTTGGTGGTTGGCCACCGAATTGGCTATTTTTTCGGGAGGAATCGCTCCTTGTACAAATACTTTTTTTGGTTTCTTCTTATCCATCAATAATTGTTTCTATGCCGCCTTCCACATTTTTCAAATTGTGAAAGCCAAATTCATTTTTAAGTATTTCTATGGCGTTCTTACTTCGCTTTCCTGACTGGCAGAACACAAAAACTTCCTGATTGTTCGGTATCTCTTGGTAGCGTGATGTCAAATCATTCAAAGGAATACTCAGTACTTTTTTGCCTTTTGGTTTGGGCTGCTCGAACACTTCGCGTACATCAAGATACCACTGCTCTTTATTTTTTAAATCGCAATCAATGTAAACAGGGGATATCCCGTTCTTGCGAATTTTTTCCACTTCTTCGGGGCGMTTGTTTATGTTGATGGTCTGCTCACTGGCCTGCATCATGTTGATAAACTTTAGCTTACCGGATAGTACCTTACCGGCCCCAAAAATAATCTTAAGGACTTCAGCTGCCTGCAGCGTTCCCAAAATGCCAGGCAACACGCCCAACACCCCTGTGGCCTCACAGCTGATGTTCTGTCTCGTACTTTTCGGAAATACACAGCGATACGTAGGTCCATTCTGGTAATTGAAGACTGACAATTGCCCCTCATTCTTATAAATGGAGGCAAAAACCCAAGGTTTATCAGTCAATATGCACGCATCATTGATAAGGTACTTGGTTTCAAAATTGTCCGTACCATCCAAAACAACATCGTATTGATTGATGATGCTTTGGGCATTTTCAAAGGTCAACGGCTCTTCATAAACCTCAAACTGTACCTCGCTGTTCTGTTTTTCCAAACGTTCCTTGGCAACAACGGCCTTTGACCTTCCTACATCCGATTCTTGAAACAAAACCTGTCTATGCAGATTGGACATATCGACTTTATCATGGTCCATCAAACCTATTTTACCTACTCCAGCACCTGCCAAATACATGGCAGCAGGACAGCCCAGTCCCCCAACACCAACTAGCAATACTTTGGCATGGCGAAGCTTTTTTTGGCCTTCCGGCCCAACTTCCGTGAGTTTTATTTGTCTGTCGTATCTACTCATCCTCCTGCGAACGGTGGCAACAAGGCCACTTCGTCTCCGTCCTTTATCGTTATTTTATCATCCAAATTTTGGTTTACGGCTATCTGTACGGACTCTTTGTCCGCTATAGCCAAGCCGTTCAAGCATTGTGCCTTTAGTTCTGACGCGGTAAGTACTCCATTGAGTTCCAAAACCTCTTCGGACTTATCGGCAGCTTCCGCTACCAGACCAAAATATTTAACGGTCACTTTCATTCTTCCATTTGTTTTAGTTGCTGAACATCTTCTTGGGTATCCACATCAAAACCGCCCTTTTTAAAGGTTTCCGTACAGTAATTAAAATCTTCTAACCGAGTTAGTTTCTTAGCCCCTTCGTCTCCCACCAATTCCAACAACAATGGAAATGCTTCCTTACTAAAAATGGTTGGCACTCCAATATTATCCCCATATTGGGAATAGGTCGCTTTTGGATGTTGCGTAAGTTGGGTATGCACCAGTTTGATTAAGTTGGCGCGTTCCAAAAAGGGTTGGTCGGAAACCAAAAACAAAACATGGTCCAATCCTTCTTCCTCTGCCATCGCAGCTTCCAGCCCAACCTTGATGCTAGATGCCATTCCTTGCTCCCAATGGGTATTAACGACCACTTTAAAGTCGTTGGAATCAATTTTATCGATAATTTCCTCCCGCTTGGCGCCCAGAACCAAGATCTTGGTCTGGAAACCTAGTAAGTCCACTTTGTCCATGGTATGGTCCAAAAGTGTTTTTCCTTTGAATTCCACCAACTGCTTGGGTCGCCCCAAACGCGTGGAGCCACCTGCTGCCAATACAACCACCGCTATGTTTTCTTCTGCACTCAAAGGGTTATTTTTTGAAATTGATTCTGTTTTGTATCGTGAATCGGCTCGGTTTTTTGCTTTAAAGGTCGAGCTCCTTTGTTGGTCAGTACACTTTGTATTTCTGCCAAAATGGACAATCCGATTTCGGCGGGCGTCTCCGCCCCTATTTCCAATCCTACGGGTGCATTAATCTTGGCCAAATCCGCTTTCGATACTTCTACCCCTTCATCTGCCAGCTCGTTGAGCATGCGCTCGTATTTTTTCAATGGTCCCAAAATACCAATGTATGGTGTCTCCGGATTCCCAAGAAGCAATTTGAGCACTGACAAATCGTAACTATAATTATGGCTCATTAGCACAAAACAGGTTCGGTTATCTATATTGATGTTCTCCAGTGTTTCTTCTGGCTTGGTTACAATGACTTGGCAAGACCCCACAAAACGTTCTTTGTTGGCGTGTGTGGGGCGCCCATCCGCCACGGTTACCTTCCATCCGAGCATATCGGCTTGTTGTGCCAAAATTTGGGCATCGTTCCCTGCCCCTACCAAAACCAATTTTACTGGTGGTTGATGCATCTGAACAAACACATAAAGCTTATCGCCATCCAACTCTACCTCTCCAAAACAGGGATTTTCTTTTTCAACTACTTCTGTTCCTTTCAAAAGCAAGGCTTTTTGCAAATTATCAGGTATTTGCTTACCTGCAACGGCTCCTTTTCCATCAGCAATCAAAATGGTCCCAAGCTGTTTCTGGGTTTTATCCAAATCAAAAACAATTGAAATGGACGTCGGGACTTCTTGTTCGGCAACGACTTTCAAAAGCTCGCAAGGATTATTTGAATCCGTATAATCCATTGGCTCAAAAAGCACCTGAATGATGCCGTTGCAGCCCAACTGAGCTCCGATTACCGCATCATCCTCATCACTAGTATCATAGGTTACCAATTTGTTTTCTTGTCTATCCAATGCAAAAAGAGCTTTTCGGAGCGCATCGCCCTCCAAGCAACCTCCACTGATAGCTCCTGTGATGTTTCCGTATTCATCCACCAACATCCGTGCGCCGGCTCTACGGTACGATGAACCCTCAACGTGCACCACGGTAGCCAAAATACACCGTATGTCTTGTGCTTTAAGCTCCTGATATTTTTTTATGATAACATCCAACTCCCTCATACAGTGATGCTTTTTAGTTGGTTGACGGCTTTTTTGATTTCAAACACGGCTTTTTCAATCTGCTCTGGAGAAGTGTTTTGCCCTGTGCTGATGCGCAGACTGGCCAAAGCCATCTCATCTTCGACTCCCATCGCCTTTAACACGTGGGATGGGTTCACCTGATTCGAGGTGCAGGCGGAACCGCGGGAAACAGCCAAGTTGTTCAAATAACGAAGTAACTTGCTGCCATCCACACCTTTGAATGATACATTTGTGGTATTTGGCAACCGCTCTTCATTTTGGCAATTGATGGTTGCTCCTTCAATGGTCAAAAGTTCTTGCTCCAGTAGGTTTTGAAGGGTTGTTAGTTTTTGATGATTTTCTTCCAAGCTGGTTTGCGCAATGCTGCAGGCTTCGCCAAAACCAACAATCCCAGGAACATTTAAAGTACCTGGTCGGGTTCCTTTTTCGTGCTTTCCGCCAAAAAGATGTTTATCAATGGAGATATTATTGCTTTTGTTTAAATAAAGTGCACCAACACCTTTGGGTCCATACAGTTTATGTGAAGAAAAAACAGCCATGTCGATTCCCAAATTTTGTAAATCGACTGGAATTTTGCCCACTGCCTGCGTTATATCGGACATTACAGCTACGTTTTGGGAATGCGCTATTTCGGTTATGGTTTTTAAAGGATGAATCAAGCCAGTTTCATTATTGGCCAACATCAAGGAAACCAAAATTGTAGACGACTTTATAACTTCCTGCAATTCACCCAAATCAATGTTTCCTTGCCTGTCCACATCCAAATAAGTGACTTCAAAACCATCTGACTCCAACGCTTCCAGTGTATCGAGTACCGCTTTGTGCTCCGTTTTGCAAGAAATGATATGATTCCCCTTGCCCCTATTCTTTCTACAAAATCCGAACAAGGCCAAATTGGCCGCCTCCGTAGCACCCGAGGTGAAAGTGAGTTCCGTTGGTCTACAACTCACAAGCCTTGCCACCTGTTCTCGCGCCGTTTCTACAGCGTCATCGGCATACCAACCAAAAGAATGGTCACTACTTGCATTGCCAAAATACTCGGTAAAATACGGCAGCATAGCTTCAACCACCTTTGGGTCGGCAGGTGTGGTTGCATTATAATCCAGATATATTTTTTCCGTTAGCGACAAATTACAATCGTTATGTTTGTGTGTGCATAACGCAATTTAATAAGAATGAATCAGTATTCACCTATGTTTTTCAAACCATTTAAGAAATAAAATCAAATAAATTTTTTGGTAGTTAAGCTATTTATCGTAATATTGCAATGAATAAATTAAACTGATGGGTCTTACCAAAACAGAAATATTTACCGATAAGCAAAACCAGATTGCTCAGTATGCAAAGGTACTGGGCCATCCTGCACGAGTTGCCATTTTACAGTATTTGTACAAATTGAATGCCTGTGTTTGTGGAGATTTGGTAAATGAAATCGGTTTGGCACAACCTACCATTTCCCAACATTTAAAGGAATTGAAGCATCTAGGTTTGATTAAGGGAAACGTTGAAGGCACCAGTGTTTGTTATTGTATTGATGCCGACAACTGGAAGAAAATGAAGACAGTTATGTCCGAGTTTTTGGACCAAGACCTCAATCAAAAAGAGTGTTGCTAAAAAAATTTGAAACAATTAATCGTAATATTACAATAAACAGAGATAGTTATGAAGTTAGAAGAAGTTAAATCAACATTGTCCGAATTGGACACTATAGCGTTCCAATTGCCCAACGGAGATTTGGTTCCGAACCATTTTCACGTGACCGAGGTTGGAAAAATCACAAAGCACTTTATTGATTGTGGTGGCACTGTGCGGAATGAGGAAGTTGTCAATTTTCAGCTTTGGAACGCGAATGACTACGACCACAGACTTCATCCTGAAAAGTTGGTCCACATCATTGAACTGTCTCAAAAAACATTGGATATAGGTGATTTGGAGGTTGAAGTGGAGTATCAAGGTCAGACCATCGAAAAATTTGCTCTTGATTTTGATGGCACCAACTTTCTGTTGACCACCAAACAAACGGATTGTTTGGCGAAGGATAAATGTGGGGTTCCGGCAGAAAAACCCAAAGTAAAATTATCCGGGTTGCAAAGCTCCGAATGTTGCACGCCTGGCAGTGGTTGTTGCTAACCTTAATCAACATATATTATGTCACAATACAAGGTTTTGAACGATTTTATCTCAACGCTTGAAACAGCATCCATTTCAAAAGAAAGAAAAGAAACTTTATCATCCCTTGTGGAGTACATTCAGGGAAAAGTTGATGACAGGGAATCCATCCAGCTTAATTTTATATGCACACACAACTCCAGACGCAGCCATTTGTCCCAAATTTGGGCTCAAACCATGGCGCATCATTTTGGGATTGAGCATGTGAGTTGCTATTCTGGGGGAACGGAGGCAACCGCCCTATTTCCAATGGTGGCTTCTACCTTGGCGAATACAGGTTTTGAAGTGCTGACGCTTTCCGAAGGAAAAAACCCCGTTTATGGAATCAAGTTTGCGGAAAACGAACATCCCGTAATCTGTTTTTCCAAACGGATGGATGATGATTTCAACCCAAAATCTGATTTTGCAGCTATTATGACCTGTTCGCAAGCTGATGAAGGCTGCCCGTTTGTTCCCGGGGCCGAAAAATGGATTCCCATCACCTACGAAGACCCAAAGGCTTTTGACAATACCCCTCAACAAGCTGAGAAATATAGTGAGCGTAGTACACAAATTGCCACTGAAATGTTTTATGTCTTTTCCCAAATTCAGAACTAATGGCCATCAAAAAATTAAGCTTTTTAGATAAAAACCTGACGCTTTGGATTTTTGTAGCCATGGCTCTCGGAGTCGGGATTGGTTACTTTTTTCCCGATTTTCCCGATTTTGTCAATTCCTTTAGCAGTGGCACCACCAACATTCCAATTGCCATTGGGTTGATCTTGATGATGTACCCGCCTTTGGCCAAAGTGAAATATTCTTTGTTGCCCAAAGTATTCAAAAACACCAAAATTTTGTCCATTTCCCTTCTTTTGAATTGGATTATAGGGCCTATTTTAATGTTTGCTTTGGCCATTATCTTTTTAAGGGATTATCCAGACTACATGGTCGGGCTTATTTTAATTGGTTTGGCCCGTTGTATTGCCATGGTGCTGGTCTGGAACGATTTGGCTGAAGGCAGCAGCGAATATGGGGCTGGGTTGGTGGCGCTCAATAGTATTTTTCAAGTTTTTGCTTACAGTTTTTATGCTTGGATTTTCATCACCATTCTTCCACCCTATTTTGGATTTGAAGGAGCCATAGTCGATATTTCCATAGGGACCATTGCTGAAAGCGTAGCTATTTATCTTGGAATTCCTTTTTTGATGGGCATTTTGAGTCGTCAAATTCTAGTAAAACTAAAGGGAGAGACTTGGTATACCGAAAAGTTTATTCCCACCATTTCGCCAATGACCTTGATTGCCCTGTTGTTCACAATTGTAATCATGTTTTCGTTGAAAGGTGAATTGATTGTGCAAATACCTATGGATGTGCTGATTATAGCAGTTCCTCTTTTGGTCTATTTTGCTTTGATGTTCATTATCGGTTTCTTCACCACAAAAGCGATGGGCGCTGAGTACGACAAAACAGCCTCCGTAGCCTTCACGGCTGCCGGAAATAATTTTGAATTAGCCATCGCCGTTGCCATTGCCGTATTTGGATTGAATTCTGGACAAGCTTTTGCCGGGGTCATTGGGCCTTTGGTGGAAGTGCCTGCGCTGATTTTATTGGTAAAAGTGTCTTTTTGGTTCCGAAAGAAATATTTTAAGCTAAATAAAGCGAAGGCATAGGCAAAATACGATTTCAAAAATTCGAAGAGTTTAGTAACTTCAGCCTTGCAAAAAAATTAACACAAACTAAACGCATTATGGTTAGAGGAGTTACCTTTCTAGGAATTTTGGCATTACTGTTGTTGTCCTGCAATTCAAAAAAGAACGATACCCAGCGTGAACTTGGCTTGGTTTACAATGTTTTAAGGGATTTTGACATTGAGAATTATGAGATTTTTTCAATGAACCTCGATGGGTCCAACAAAAAGAACATTACAGACCTGTACCCTGTGGATTGGACCTATTATTCCTACGGAGACACCTTATACTTTATTTCCGATAGAGGAGCCTGCAAACGTTGCTACTTTTTGTACAAGAGCAATTTTAAGGGCGAAAACGTTCAAAAAGTCAACAACTTGGAGCTGGCCGATAGTTGGATGAGCAGCAGAAAGGACGGCACCGAGCTTATCGTAAAGCCAAAATTGATTACGGAATCGACCTTTTATGTTCTAAATCAAGAAGGTGAAATCATAGATCGACTGGACACAAAGCTTCCTTTTGCAGCGGACCCCTTGTTTGTAAATGATGGAAAGCAGGTCGTTTTTAGAGGAGGAAAAACGGTCCGTAAAGAAATCAACGGCTTCGACGAAGAGCTTTACATTATTGATGCGGATGGCAAAAACAGAAAGCAACTTACCCACTACCCCGAAAAAGATACAACAGCAGGTAAATATGAATACAGGGCGGGTGCCCCAAAACTCCATCCTACAGAAAACTTTGTGTCGTACCAAAGCAAGCAAAATGGAAAATACAGCTTATATGCCGTTAGTTTGGATGGAAGCAAAACATGGAAACTAACGGAAAACGAGCAAAACGAAGGATGGCACGATTGGAGTCCCGATGGCAAATGGCTAACCGTTGAACTTTTCGACGATGAACAATCACAGTTTCATATTGGTTTAATGAATTGGGAAACCAAGGAAATGGAAATTTTAACCGACACCACCTTTCAATATCAACAAGCTCCCCACTTTATCTACAAAAATTAATGTTGCGGGATAAAGCATTCCTCATAAGGTTTTAAAGCGCTTTTTACCGAAAAAAATACTTTTTTTAATTAAAAAGTAGGGTTTTTTAACCTTTGGTTGTTTTATACATATAAAATCAGAACAGGGATAGTTATGCCCTGAAAAATTTAAAAACCCCATACTATGAGAACAAAGTTTTTTTTTAGTTTACTAATGGCAATGGCTCTAATAATAATGAGCTGTTCAGACGGTAACGGTGAAGGATCTGGAAGTGCTGAAGACACTGGCACATTATCCGTACAATTGACAGATGCCCCATTTCCTTACGAACTAATGGCCGAGGCCAATGTTACCGTATACAAAGTTGAAGCTCGCCTTGTGGACGGTGATGACATGGATGATGACTCCGACGATGATTCTAACGATGATTCAGACGATGACATGGATGATGACTCCGACGATGACGATGGTTCTCCATTCATCACACTAATGGAAGAAGAGATCGATGTTAATCTATTGGAACTTACCAACGGATTAACACAACAATTGGCAGAGATAGATGTTCCTGCTGGATCCTACGATCTTATTCGTATTTATGTTAAAGGTGTAAATGTAGTATTGACCGATGGAACTGTTTTTAATCTACAAGTTCCAAGTGGTGATGCTTCAGGCATCAAAGTTTTTGTAGACCCAGCCATTACAGTTGCCGGTGGCCTCTCCTCCGACCTGTTGTTGGATTTTGATGTAAGCCAATCGTTTGTTGCCAAAGGAAGCATTGACACGCCAGCGGGTGTGAGTGGATTCAACTTTAAACCAGTGATCAAGGCAAGCAACCTATCTACATCTGGTACGCTTTCTGGTAATGTAAGTACCATTGTAGAAGAAGAAAACGTAGGTTTGGAAGGTGCCCAGATCTCAGTAATCGCCGCCGACACATTGAACACAACTTCTTTTGCAGATGTTGACGGAAACTACTCCATTCTTGGTCTAGAAGCCGGAATGTACGAAGTTGTAGCTGAAATGGAAGGTTACTTGGCAAGTGATACCTTAAGCGTTCAAATTGATGCGGCCAACATTACTACCCAAGATTTTGTACTTGATGTAGACCCAGCTACTGAAGAAGACAATACAGATGATGGTACGGACGATACCGGCGACGGTAACTAAGGAACAATAATCATTTAAATATTTGAAGAGGGCGTCTAAAAAGTATTGAAATACGTCATTCTGAATTTATTTCAGAATCCTATCATATTGATAAACAAATCATTATGAGAACCTGAAACAAGTTCAGGTTGACGAAAACCGACTTTTTAGACACCCCTTTTTACGTGGTATTATTGGCGCACCATATAATCATCCACAAAATCAACTAAATCTGTTCCGTGTAGATTTTTGGTCAGCACCCTGCCTTCATCATCCAGTAAAAAATTTGCAGGAATGGTATTCAAGCGAAGAGCATCCATAAAAGGATTTTTGTCCCCCTGCAAATGCGAAGCGTGCAACCAGCGGTACGCCCCATCCTTTTCAATGGCATTGCTCCATGCCTTTTCACTGCTTTCCAATCCGTATGCTATAATCTGAAAACCATTAGCATGGTGTTTTTCCCATAGCGGAACCAAAACCTCCCTGTTCTCAATTCTGCAGGGAGCACACCAAGAGGCCCATACATCCAGCAAGATTAATTTCTTTCCATTGATTACTTCTTGCAATGAAACATCCTCCCCATTCTTCATAGGGAATTGTAGATCAGTAATGGTATCTCCGGTCAAAATGGGAAGCTCTCCCTTATCGGTCACGGAAACAAGTTCCCTTACCCAATCATGTTCAGGGAATATGGCATTCCATTTTTGGGCCTGTGCATAAACAGATTCAGCAATGCGTTCATAATCCCCTTCGGGACTTGCCCACCGCAAGGCCATCAAAGCTGGTAATAATTCTTCAGTGGAATCCGAAAAATGGATTAACTCTTCTTGATAAGAACGGAGATTTTTTTCGCGCTCCAATAAATTGTCATCAAAATTTTGTTCGCTTGCTTTCCCTTTTAAATACTTTTTGAAAGCGGCCATTCGCTGGTCCCTTAATTGCAGCATGGCTTTATTTGCCTGAGACGGCTGCTCCAAGGAAAAAGAACTTTGAAAATTAGCGATATCTGCATCGATTTTAATTTTAGCATTGGGTTCGTAAACCAATGGAAAATAATTATCTGTTTCAGGGTTTTGGTTAATCAACCTATTGGGAAACTTTTCGTTTTTTCTTTGGACCACGACTTTAAGCAATACTGACTCTTGAAATCCCGGCGAATTCACAAATTGAAATTGGCCATTGCCATTTACTTTTGCCGAATCCAAGACTTTAGCTGTAAAGCTTTGGGCGATTTCATTAAATCTTTCAGGTTGCACCAAATATACCATCGGCTTCCAATCAGTTCCATCAGGTATGTTTAAAGTGCCTGTCAACCACGCTTCCTGCGAGCAGGACATCAAAAAAAATACAAGCAATATTGAGACTCTGAACAAATATTTCATGTCGATAAAATTAACTTTTAAAAGAATGGACCTCTAATTTACTGCCTTTAAAAATTGCTTTTGTTTCCTCACACTTCTTGCATAAAGGTTATTTAAGCGACAAAATAACGACCAATTCATCAAACAAACTAATCAGTAACATTATGACACCTAAATCCATAGCAACTACAATTTTGAGGATGGTTCCCGCTGTAATCTTATTACAAACCCTGTACTTTAAGTTTTCCGCAGCCCCGGAATCCGTTTATATTTTTGAAACATTGGGACTAGAGCCTTGGGGACGAATAGGCTTGGGCATATTGGAACTTGTAGTGGCCATTCTTATTCTTGTTCCTAAAACCACATGGCTGGGCGCGTTGTTGGGTATTGGTATTATGGGCGGTGCCATTTTTTCGCATTTTACCAAATTAGGGGTGGTTGTCCAAAACGATGGAGGCACATTGTTCCTTCTTGCTTGGATTACTTTTGTTTGCTGTGTGGTTTTGGTTTGGCTGCACCGCTCCCATATTCCTCTCAATAAAAATTATTCTGATTTATAATACCCTTGAGCCTGTCCTTTTTACCTTTGGGATAAAATTATTTGAAAGTGGACAAGAAAATACCCAACGAATTATCTTGGAGTGACTTTGCAAAAGTAGAGATGCGAATAGGAACCATTATTGAAGCTGAAATTTTTAAGGAGGCGAGAAACCCTGCCTACAAAATGCTCGTTGATTTTGGCGACATCGGTAAAAGAAAAACCTCTGCGCAGGTCACAAAGCTATACACCCCTGACGAACTTTTAGGAAAACAAGTAGTGGCCGTGGTCAACTTTCCCCCTAAACAAATAGCCAATATAATGAGTGAGTGCCTTGTTTTGGGAGGTGTTGGCGAAAATGGGGAGGTAACGCTAATCCAACCGGAAAGGAAAGCGAAAAATGGAACAAAAATCGGGTAAGTTTATTCAGCTCACTTTACGCAGAGTACATCCTCTGGGCAAATCATATGGCGGCCTTCGGGCATGGGCCGCTTGCATATACGGCAAATGCCAAAATTCGGTTAGTTGACCTTCAGCACCAATTTCAGTTTTCTTTAGTGCTGTTCGGTCTCCCGAAGAGCTGCATCGTTCACACTGTTATTGTTTGAGACAGCCACCCACGTCTTATTCCAAGACATTGACATTGATCATCTTGTCTGCCTTTATCAACAGCTTGTGGCTGGCACTTGATAGATTGGTAATATATACCTTTTTGTCCACCTTGTGGTACCGTTCGGTCAGCTTGTTCACCGCCTCGATTGCGGACATATCCACAATACGGCTTTCCCTAAAGTCAATAATGACTTCCTTTGGGTCGTTGAGCACATCGAACTTTTCGTTGAACATTTTTATGGAACCAAAGAACAGGGGACCATAAATTTCGTAGTGCTTGATGCCCTTTTCGTCGATTCGTTTTCTGGCTCGGATGCGTTTGGCGTTGCCCCAGGCATAGACCAAGGCTGATATTATAACACCTATCAAAACGGCAAGTGCCAAGTTGTGCAAAAATACCGTTACAAGTATCACGATGACCATAACGATGATATCCGATTTGGGGTATTTATCGAGCACTTTAAAGCTTACCCACTCAAAAGTTCCGATGGCCACCATAATCATTAGCCCGGTCAAGGCAGCCATGGGCAATTTTTCGATCAAAGGTGCACCAAACATAATAAAGATAAGCAGGGCCACTGAGGCAACAATTCCTGATAGTCGAGCACGCGCACCGTTGGATATGTTGATCAAACTTTGTCCCAACATGGCACATCCGCCCATTCCTGAGAACAGTCCAGAGGCGATATTTGCCACCCCTTGTGCAACAGCCTCTTTGTTTGTGCGCCCCCTTGTCTCGGTAATCTCGTCGATAAGTTCCAAGGTCAGCAAACTTTCTATCAAACCAACACCGGCCACAATGGCCGCATAGGGGAAAATAAGCATCAAGGTTTCCAATGTGAAGGGAATTTCAGGGATGTGGAACGGAGGGAATCCACCTTTTATAGATGCAATGTCCCCAACGGTCTTGGTATCTATCCCAAAAGCGACCACAATACCAAAAACCACCAAAATAGCGGCCAAGGATGCGGGGAATGCCTTTGTGATCTTGGGTAGCCCCCAGATAATCAACATGGTCAACACCACAAGCCCCAAAATAATGTACAGTGCATTGCCAGTGAGCCAATTACCCGAGGGGTCTTTGAACTGGTCCAATTGGGACATAAAGATGATGATGGCCAGACCATTTACGAAACCATATACCACAGGTAATGGCACCAATCGCATTAACGTTCCCAGCCTTAAAGTTCCTGCAAGAGCTTGTATAATACCCGCCAATACCACAGTGGCAAAAATGTATTCCACACCATGACTGTTCGCCAGTGTAACGATAACCACTGCAACGGCTCCTGTTGCCCCAGAGATCATCCCGGGCCTACCACCAAAAATAGAGGTCACCAATCCCATAACAAAAGCGGCGTACAGCCCAACCAATGGGGACAGGCCAGCAATAAAGGCGAAGGCTACAGCTTCGGGAACCAATGCTATGGCAACGGTAAGCCCTGAAAGCACCTCGGTCTTATAGTTTACTTTCTGTGAAAAATCAAATAGTTTTAAATATTGTTTCATAATGATTGTGGATGATGGTCAAGGCCAAATGGTCAAAACCGTATGAGGTAAAAAATATTATACTGAAAATGCTTTGGACGACAATGTCCAATAAGGGGAAGGCTTCAGGGCGGAGTCGCCACTGGCAATACAAAATGATATGTAACGGAGGTCTTGCTCATTTTTTGAAGCTGCAAATTTAATACAATTAATAGATTGTCAAAATAAAAACTACAAATGCTATGCTGTGTAAAGAAAAATCAATCCTCGATGTCATCCAATGCTTCAGAATTGGACAATGAGAGTGAAGCATGCACTTTCTCCAAGATCTCAGGTTTGTCCGTAAGCACCACCAATTTATCATTTGCCTTTATCTCTGTTAACCCATTTGGGGTAATGTAATTGCCATCACGTACTATCATAGCAATGATCGCTTTTTTGGGAAAGTTCAGGTTTACGATTTTCTCCCCAGTGACCGGGCACGATTCCCCAATCGTAATTTCCTTCATAATTGCTTTGGGATGTTCGGACAATAGCTCGTCTGTTGGTGAAAGGGGCTTGGCACTTTCCGGAAGTCCAACATGCAACCATTTTGCGACAATGGACAACGTACTCCCTTGAATCAGTACCGAGGTCAAAGAGACAAAAAAAACAATATTGAATATAATGTTGGCCTTTTCAATGCCCGCCAAAAGCGGATAGGTGGCAAATACAATCGGGACTGCTCCACGCAAACCTACCCAGGAAATATAGAATCTTCGCCTTAACTTCATCTTAAAAGGAGACAGGGAAATAAAAATCGCCAACGGACGGGCGACAAAAATCAGGAAGAGTGAAATCAACAAACCTATTCCCATGTACGGTACAATTTGAGTGGGAAACACCAACAATCCCAATGTTAGGAAAAGTACAATTTGCATTAACCAAGCCAAACCATCAAACATTCGCATAATGGTTTTCTTGTGAATCAAATTTTGATTGCCCAAGTAAACCGAACATATATAAATGGCCAAGAAACCATTGCCTCCTATAAAATCCGTTGCGGAAAAGGTAATGAACATTAGGGCTATGGTAAGCACGGGGTAAAGTCCCTCAAAATCCAGCTTGATTCTATTGATTATGATCTTACTCAGCTTTCCGAAAAGAAAACCAGCACCCCCGCCAATGGCCATTTGCATAAAAAACATGGGCAAAACGGACAAAACGTTTTTTTCGGGGAACTGCACAAGCGTCAAAAAAGCAATAGTGAGCACATAAGCCATAGGGTCGTTGCTTCCGCTCTCCAACTCCAACGTAGGTCGCAGGTTCTTCTTTAGTGCCAGATTCTTACCTCTTAAAATGGAAAAAACCGCAGCAGCATCGGTAGATGATACAATGGCACCCAACAACAAACTTTCATAAAGGCCAAAGTCGGTAATCAAATAAACAAAGTACCCCAGACCTACCGCCGTGAGCAATACACCTACGGTTGAAAGTGCAATTCCTTCTCGAAGTACGGGTTTTACCGATTGCCAGTTTGTGTCCAGCCCTCCGGAGAAAAGAATGAAGTTCAAGGAGACCACGCCGATAAACTGTGCGATTCTTGGATTATCAAAATAAATACCTCCTATACCGTCCGATCCGGCCAACATCCCAATAATCAAAAACAATAATAAGGTAGGAATACCAAAGCGATAGCTCGTTTTACCAGCCAAAATACTGATTAGTAGGAGTACAGAACCGATTAAGATGATATTTTCAATGGTAATATTCAATGGAGGGATTATCTAGGTTTGAGGTTGCATTTAAAAAGTTTATGAAAATAGCTTCCAAATAATAGAAGGTATTTATCAAAAAAGCGAAGTTAATTCAATTTGTATGATTTAAAATGCAAAAAAATGTCGTGAATACCATCCAAATACATATATAATACCTTAATATTAACAACATTGACCTTTAATTCCCTATAATTAAAATCAGTCCGTTAAAACACACAAAAGAACGTTTAAATGTATTTTCAATGGTTAACACATGTTAAACGCCGAAAAAATATTCGTTGAAATGCACTTTTTAGTCGTTAAAAGTAAAAACCTATGAAAAATTGATAAGTATTCGCTCCGATTGTTTTTGATCTTTGTAATGTATTAACCCCCAAATCTATACATCATGACACGATTTATTATTTACAGTCTGCTTGTTACAGGAACAATACTAGCCAGTCAACCTACTTTTGCACAGGCTAATGAAAAAATAATCAACGACACTATGAACGGTAGTGTTTCCACGATTGATGGGTATGTACCAAACATGTCCATTACAAAAGATGGAAAAACAGCTTACTTTAGTAAGGGTACCTACGAAAAGCCCCTTTATGGTCTGTTTTCCAAAAAGGAATTGGTGTATCATGTATACCGTGCCGAAAAAGTAAATGGTGAATGGACCAATGTTACCCAATTGGATGTATGTCCAAAATACTATTCGGCCAAACACCCAACAGTTACTGCCGATGGATCTCGTTTGTTCTTTGCGTCCAATATGAAAGGAACTTTTGGAAAATACGACATTTATGTGGCCGATATTGCTGCAGATGGGAGCCTTGGTGTATCTAAAAATCTTGGACCAAAGGTAAACACCAAAGAAGACGAGCTTTACCCTAGCATATACAACGAAACCCTATTGTTCTTTGCCTCCGAAGGAAGAGATGGATATGGCGGATTGGACCTTTATGCTTCTCAAGTGGTCCAGAACACGCTTACCACATCTGTTAACCTTGGTGCACACATCAACAGCAATAGCGATGAGTATGCCATTCAATTGAGTCCAGAGAAAAAAATGGGCTTCGTGGTATCCAACAGAGGATTCAACAACACCATATCACAATATACTGTTGCTTATGGGCGTTCAAAGAAGCAGAATCAATACAATGATGTTGTCAAGAACGATGAGGAACTAGAGACTGTTATGAATAATGAGGCCTATGAATATGTAGGTACCTCATTCCAAGACGAAGAGTAAACTACTTATTGGAATCGGTCAATAAACCTGAAAAGTGTCTTATGATGTTGTTTCATAGCCGAACTTAGAAACACTCATGACCATGATAAGAAAGACAGGGGGAAACTGACAGACTATCATAGAAAGCGGGTTGTATTATTTCAATCTGACCGATTTACACCAAGAATAGGATGCTGATGGGACGGCATCCTATTTTTTTATGTAAAAAATTGAAATACAATTATTTACATAAAAACATCAATCTTCTACGTTCCACCATTCCAGATAAAATGGTTTATATCAAAAGTGCATTTGAACGAAAATAACTACAAAAATTACTCTCAATTGTTAAAAAATTCTAAATTCACTATTGAAATAATACAATCCCAAATCTATTATGTCATGAACAAGAATTACAACACTCGAAAAAAAGGCGTCCCAAAACCTCTTTTTACCTTACTTTTTTAATGAGGCAACACCTCAACTAAACACAAATTATAGCACTTAATCCCTTTAGGGATTACACCCGTTTTTGAAGTAAACTTAAATGGAACTATGATTGTTTTTGCTCCAAGGCGCAAAGCAATGGTTTTCCATTTGTTTATCCCAACTTCAATAATGTGGAACAGGACATTATGTCCTAAAACTTAACCTACTATACATTATGTAAAAGTATTAATCCCCCTAATCTTTCTTATCATGGAAAAAAAACCATTAAAAATTGCCATTATCGACAATGATGATGCTATCGGCGGCATTTACAAGCAGTATTTTGAGGAAAACGAAGTTTACGAACTTCTCGGTACTTTCAGTTCGGTTCAAGGCTTGTTGTCCAATTTTGGACGTTCCCATCCGGATATTATCATCTGCGAGGCCATGCTCAATGGAATTTCGGGCATAGATGGCCTAGAATATTTTTATCGCAAAAACAAAGACCTCAAGGTGTTGATGATGAGCCGAAAAAACGATTTCAAACTCATTAAAGAGTCGTTTAAAAAAGGGGCCAGCGGCTACCTTATAAAACCTGTGACCAAAGAGCGATTATTCAATGCTTTGGACACCTTAGGCCAACACGGTATTGCTTTGGAGCTGGACGTAGCAAAGAAAATCATTGATTCGTTCCAGACCAAGTCGTTTGATGTGTTCTCAAAAAAGGAAAACGAAATCATTGAGCTCCTTACCCAAGGGTTTACCTATAAAATGATTGCGGACAAACTTTTTGTGACCCCCAGTGCGGTCAATTTTCACATTCAGAACATTTATGTAAAGCTTAATGTAAACTCAAAATCGGAAGCTTTGCGGAAAATCAAAGAAATGGAGATGCAACAGTTGAACGCAGCGTAGATTTGTTAGAGACTCGCCACAAAAAAAGGCTGTCTAAAAAATATAAGAGACTCGTCATTCTGAATTCCTGCCTGCCGGCAGGCAAGGTATTTCAGAATCTCATCGTTTTGGTGTACAAATAATTATGGGAACCTGAAACGTGTTCAGGTTGACGACAATTGATTTTTTAGACAGCCTTATTTATTTCTCGCTCGAATGATATTCAAAATACTTTACCAGACGCTCCTATTTTTCCATCCACAGAAATCGCACTGGCCTCAATCCTAATTGAAGGAACATCTCGAGGTATCGGTATTGTAATGATAGCCGCACCATCTTCATCTGTTTGTAAATTTGGATTCCAGTATAGTAAGTCCATCTTGTCTTCTTTTCTTTTTGATAGTCTTTCTTTGTACGCATTGAAATCCATGGCAGCACTGTAACCTTCAAAAGTCAATTGGGCATCCTTTCGGGGAATATACTCCAGTTCGTTCCCCGTTCGGGTATATATGATAAATACGCCGCCAGACCCCCTACTGCCAAATATGGAAGCCTCTGGCCCCTTTAACAATTCTATGCGCTCTATATCTCTATCTGTGGCCATTGCCATAATTTCGCTCAAAGGGCTTGATGATGCAGTACCCAAATGTGTACCCCCTGTTTGATTTAAAGGAAAACCATCCAAAACCCATAAAATCGGTCCAGAAGCACCCAATATAGCTGCAGACGGATTTAAAGTTCCAACACCACTTACCATAACACCTGGCAACTCCGCCAACAACTGGGGCAAACTTTTAGGCTTATCAAAATCTTGGAAGTTTACCCGATTTGGTGGCACTTCAATCCCATAAAGTGATGGGGTTAGTTTCTTTCGTTCCATATCTTTTTCAACCACTTCGACCTCTTCCAGTTCAATGGTTTTTCCCGATGCATCACTATTAAAAGGTTTCTGAGCAATGGTTGGGTCATTGGCTTTTTGCTCTTGCGGATTCATCACGTAGGGAACCAATACATTTTTCTTCTTTTCCACCATATTAAACGGAACAATCTTGACCAATCTGGATTTAACATCCTCGCCCTTTGTCCTGGCAACCAATGTTGCTTTGCCCTCTATCTGAATATCCTTCAGTTTAATTACTCCTTGGGCATCTGTCTGGGCCTCCCCGACCCAAACACCTTTCTCACTTGTTGCAACCAATTGAATTTTTGTATTGCTCAAAAGATTGTTGTTCAAATCGTAGGTATGGCCAATTATTTCCAATCCTTTTTGAAACGGAAATTTGACATCAGAGATATTATTTTTATCTAAAAATGATACATCGGATTCGGTTTTGGACGACAAGACATATAAATCCTTTAGGAACGATTCTTTTCTGTAGGATGAAATTTCGCTCTCTTCGGAGATATTGGAAAACGCAAACAAATCATTTTGCTCAAAAATATCTGAATCAAAATTCTTTTTAACTTCCAAACCATATTGATTCACGCTCAAGGCCAGTTGCGACTTCACAGGTCTATTGTTGCCATCGGTTACCTTGATTTTATACGATCTCAAATCCGTTTCGTCATCCGAATCAATCGGTTCAATATCAATTTGAAGCTTTTTGTGTGCTATCCAAATGGGCCTTTTTGCCAATTCAGTGCCAAGATGGTCCACCAACTTTAAGTTAAAAGTGCCTTGAGGAAAATTCCTTTTGGAAAGAACCATATCCAACATATTTTCTTTTCCAAAACTCAACTTCTTTTCAAAGTATTTTATACCTCCCGACTCCCCTATCAACACTACATCTTGTTCTTTGTTGGATATGGTAACACGGACTCTTGCGTTATCCTTATCCAAATTGTTCGCATGCAAAAGATACCCCTCCTTTTTAGCTTTTGGAACCGGAGAAAGGGTTCCATCTGCTAATTCCAAATAATACTCCTCCCCTTTCCTTGGTTCAAAAACGGCTGTTCCCAAACCTGATGAATAAAAAGAAACCTCAGCTACTTCTTGTTTGTCTTTATTTACTATTCTTCCATCTCCATTTTGATTTTTTGGAGTCTGCACAATAACCCTATTTTTGTGACCGCTCAAAAGCGTTCCTCCCTCGGGTATAATTGAAATTCGAGAAGTTGTATTTTCCTTATTTTCAAAAGTCTCTATATCCCCTATTTGAATCTGCTCCCGTGCGACAAAATCAGCACCATAATTTTGGGACCAGCGGGTGTACGCCTTAACCGAATAATTTCCGGGCGCAACCTTCCGCGGAAGTTCAAGCTGTCCTTCAACCGCACCGTCAACTATCTTGTGGAATTGTCTTTTCAGCAAAACTCCATCATCATCCAATAACTCCAAGTGTAAAACTCCGCTCTTACTATACATTAAAGGTTGACTCCCCGAGAAAAGGTATACTTTGAAAAAAATAGGGTTATCACCGTTGACATTTTTATTGGCAATTTGAAGCAACACCCGTTCAGGCCATAAAGCCAAAGAATCTTGAAAATTTTGTTGAAAGTTGAACGAAAACTCCTTCCAGCGCTCACTATTAAGATTATAAATTGAGTTTTGGGCGAAAACTGTGAAGAAAGAAAAGAATACAATACCTAACAAAAAGTATGCTCTACCATAATTTTTCATAATATCGATGATGTGGGTTTACCATATGGGAGAACTTTTCACGAATTGGAGTAATAAATTAATCCAAGGGTATTCTAAAAATACAAAAAATAATGTAGGTGTTCACTGTCAGCTTAATTTTTGATGATTAAGTTGTATCAACTTAGCTACCAAACAAAAAACCCTGACCATATGATCAGGGTTTTTCTATTTATATAAATTAAGTGAGCTTATTTCACTTCCTCGAAGTCTATCCTTCGACTTCCTGCCCGTCCGGCAGGCGGGCACTCAGGACAGGCTACTTGACTTCTTCGAAGTCTACGTCTTCCACGTTGTCTCCTTCAGAGGCTCCCTTTCCAGCGCTATCGCCACCGGTTGCGTCTCCCCCAGCAGCTCCTGCTCCTGCAGCGCCACCCTGTGCTTCGGCTTGGGCTTTGTACATTTCTTCGGAAGCTACTTTCCATGCTTCGTTGATTTTTTCCAAAGCTGGCTCTATAACCGCTAGGTCCTTGCCTTCAAAAGCCTTTTTCAATTCTTCCAAAGCATCTTCGATCGGCTTTTTCTTGTCGTCGGACAATTTATCGCCGAACTCGCTCAATTGCTTTTCAGTTTGGAAGATCATGGCGTCGGCCTCGTTCAACTTATCAGCAGTTTCCTTGGCTTTCTTATCCGCCTCGGCATTGGCCTCAGCTTCCGCTTTCATCTTTTCGATTTCTTCTTCCGTCAATCCAGAAGATGCCTCGATTCGGATGTCTTGCGATTTGCCAGTGGCTTTATCAGTCGCAGAAACCTTGATGATACCGTTGGCATCAATATCGAAGGTTACTTCAATTTGGGGTGTACCTCTTGGCGCTGGTGGAATTCCATCCAAGTGGAACCTACCAATGGTCTTGTTATCTGCCGCCATTGGACGCTCCCCTTGCAATACGTGGATTTCAACCGAAGGTTGATTGTCCGCTGCTGTGGAGAATACCTGTGATTTCTTGGTTGGGATGGTTGTGTTTGCCTCAATCAATTTAGTGAACACGCTTCCCATGGTTTCGATACCCAAAGAAAGTGGGGTAACATCCAACAGAAGTACATCTTTTACGTCTCCTGTCAATACACCACCTTGGATAGCGGCACCAATGGCCACAACCTCATCTGGGTTAACCCCTTTGGATGGTTTTTTGCCGAAGAATTTCTCAACGGCTTCCTGTACCGCAGGGATACGGGTAGAACCACCTACCAAGATAATTTCATCGATATCGCTTTTGGAAAGTCCTGCGGACTTCAATGCTTTCTCACAGGGCTCGATTGTTCTTTTTACCAAATCGGCGATCAATTGCTCAAATTTGGAACGGGACAATGTTCTTACCAAGTGCTTTGGTCCTGAAGCAGTAGCTGTAACGTAAGGCAAGTTGATTTCTGTCTGTGCAGAAGAAGACAACTCGATTTTTGCCTTTTCAGCAGCTTCCCTCAAACGTTGCAACGCCATTGGGTCTTCACGAAGGTCCATATCTTCATCCTTCTTGAACTCTTCGGCCAACCAATCAATAATTTTTTGGTCAACATCATCACCACCCAAGTGGGTATCACCATCCGTGGCCAATACTTCAAACACTCCGTCACCCAATTCAAGAATGGAAACGTCATGTGTACCACCACCAAAGTCAAATACCACTATTTTCTGGTCTGTGTCCTTTTTATCGAGACCATATGCCAAAGATGCAGCAGTTGGCTCGTTAATGATTCGTTCCACGGTAAGACCTGCAATTTCGCCAGCTTCTTTGGTGGCCTGTCTTTGTGAATCGTTAAAATATGCTGGAACTGTAATTACCGCTCTGGTTACATCTTGTCCCAAATAATCCTCAGCAGTCTTCTTCATTTTCTGAAGAATCATGGCAGACAATTCCTGTGGTGTGTACATACGTCCGTCAACATCCACTCTAGGAGTATCGTTGTCTCCCTTTACCACTTTGTAAGGAACCCTTTTGGCTTCCTTGCTGGATTCTGAGTACTTGTTACCCATAAATCGCTTAATGGAATAAATTGTTTTGTGAGGGTTGGTCACGGCTTGTCTTTTTGCGGGATCGCCGACCTTGATCTCCCCACCTTCAACAAATGCAATCATCGATGGAGTGGTACGTTTACCCTCGGCATTTGGAATTACCACAGGTTCGTTACCTTCCATTACAGAGACGCAGGAGTTGGTCGTACCTAAGTCTATACCTATAATCTTGCTCATCGTATCTAAAGTTATATCTGTTTAAAAATTCGTTTTCGTTTCGCTCTTAAAATGTCAATGATTATGCCACGACCAAGAATATGACAAGCTGTCATACAATCATCAAAACCTTTCAAAATCTCAGTAAAAATTGCAGGTATTCTAATCAATTTTGAAAAAACTATTTGGATATATAAATATTCGCATTTTATCCCGTTTAGCTTCCTATATTTGAGACTGTAAATTGAGTTTATGGAGTGCATAAGTTTGTTTGATATGCTTAAGATCGGTGTTGGGCCTTCCAGCTCCCACACCTTGGGCCCTTGGCGTGCCGCCGAACGTTGGATAGCCGAGCTTGAGGAACAAGCGGTTTTTGATGATGTCCAATCCATTAAGGCGTATCTGTACGGGTCGCTTTGCCTCACGGGAAAAGGACACGCCACCGATATTGCAGTGGTAATGGGATTGTTGGGCACTGACCCTGAAACTGTTGACATTGACAGTATTTCAGGAAGAATAGACGGCGTCAAGGTCGAAAACAAACTCAATTTTGGTGGAAAGCGAGAGATTCCGTTCAGTTTTATGAATGACATTGTGTTCAAGAAAGAGTTCCTTCCTTTTCATGCCAACGGTATGCGGTTTGAAGCCGAACTGACCAACGGAGAAACAATCTCCGAAACCTACTACTCCATTGGTGGTGGATTTGTGGTTAAAGAAGAACTCGTTCATGCCAAAGAAAACAAAGAGACCTTTAAAACCTTTCCACATCCCGTAAAAACCGGAGAGGAACTGCTTCAACACTGTAATGCTCAAAACAAGTCCATCTCTCAAATTGTGATGGAAAACGAACTTTCTCTGCGCACCGAATCAGAAATAGATAAAGGTATTGCCCGCATTTGGAAGACCATGCTGGAATGCCTGTACGTTGGCTGCCACACCGAAGGAAAGCTACCGGGTGGTTTAAACGTAAAGCGACGCGCCTATGAGATGCATCAAAAACTGAAAGGGGACGTCCCCTACTCCAATCCGCAGGAATGGTTGGAGAGCATCCGGGATACTGAAGTTAAATTCCGACAAATCATTAAATGGGTAAGCTGTTTTGCACTCAGCGTTAATGAAGTGAATGCTTCCTTGGGTCGAGTGGTTACTGCTCCAACCAACGGTAGCGCAGGGGTTATCCCCGCAGTTTTAATGTATTATATGGTCATTGAAAACCACGATGCCAATTTTGATGATGTAAAACAATTTTTGTTGGTTGCCAGCGAAGTGGGAAGCATCTTTAAAAAAGGAGCTACCATTTCCGCGGCCATGGGTGGCTGCCAAGCGGAAATCGGTGTGTCATCGGCCATGGCCGCTGCGGGGCTCACCGAACTTATGGGTGGTTCTCCCGAACAAGTATTGATTGCTGCCGAAATTGCCATGGAGCATCACTTAGGTTTGACTTGTGACCCTATCGGTGGTTTGGTTCAAGTACCCTGCATAGAACGTAACGCCATGGGGGCCATTAAAGCCATAAACGCGGCAGAACTGGCATTGGATACCGACCCAAGTGAAGTAAAGGTACCGTTGGACAAAGTGGTAAACACCATGTGGGAAACCGCAAAGGACATGAGCTCCAAATACAAAGAAACCTCTGAAGGAGGACTTGCCGTAGGCGTATTTTTGAGTGATTGTTAATCCATACAACCTTCCTTGCCCCTGGTATCTATCAGGTAGATGATTTTCCATTCTCCATCAAAATTGATGAGTTGGAAGGAATTGATGCCACAGTGACTGAACTCCCCGTTGAGCCAAAATTCGTATCCTACCCAGGCATTGGCCATAGTTCTGTCCACCTGAATGGAGAAAGAAGTAAGTTTTTCCTCAAACTTTGTCGTTTCTGGAATACCTACAATGGATTTTAAAAATTTTGAAAACTCTTCCGTCTTAAAAAGTGTCTTGCCTTCGGGATTTCTTCCCGTGGTTTGAAGCACGATTTCGTTGGCCACGGTACTTTTTATGATGGTTGAATCTTGCTTGTGGAAACCTTCAAAAAAGGTTTCGACCACCTGTTTAACCTGTTCTTTGGCTTCTTCATTTGAAGGATTTGGGCCTTGAGCATATCCAAACACACCCAAAGCAAAAAATACTACGCAACTTAACAGTTTTCTCATGGTATTAGTTTTTTGATTGAAGCCTAAATTAAACAAATCTGCTTACTTTTAGCCATCAAATAAAATTACGATGTCTACAGCTAAAAAAGAATATAAAAGGGTAACGGTAAAATCCTTGGTGGATATGAAAAAGCGTGGTGAAAAAATAAGCATGCTTACCTCCTACGATTATTCGATGGCCAAAATCGTGGATGGCGCCAATGTAGATGCCATTTTGGTAGGTGATTCCGCCAGTAATGTAATGGCTGGGCACGAAACCACTTTGCCCATCACCCTAGATCAAATGATCTATCACGCTACTTCTGTAGTTAGGGCCGCCAAACGGGCCTTGGTTGTGGTGGACATTCCTTTTGGGAGCTACCAAGGAGACTCCAAGGAAGCTTTGCGCTCCGCCATCCGAATTATGAAAGAAAGTGGTGCACATGCCGTAAAAGTTGAAGGAGGGGAGGAAATTAAAATATCCATCAGCCGAATTTTGGAGGCGGGAATTCCTGTGATGGGCCACTTGGGGCTTACCCCGCAATCCATCTATAAATTTGGCACCTATACGGTTCGTGCAAAGGAAGAAGAAGAGGCAGAAAAACTAAAGTCTGATGCCAAATTGTTGGAAGAATTGGGCTGTTTTGCTATTGTTTTGGAAAAAATTCCAGCAAAATTGGCCAAAGAGGTAGCAGAAAGCGTTTCCATTCCCATTATTGGAATCGGTGCTGGAAACCATGTGGACGGACAGGTGCTGGTTGTGCACGATATGTTAGGAATGACCCATGAGTTCCACCCCAGGTTCTTGAGAAGATATTTGAATCTGTACGATGAAATGAGCAATGCCGTTTCCCAATATGTAGATGATGTAAAAAGTCAGGATTTCCCCAATGACGAAGAATCGTATTAATTAACAATAATCAATTGTCAATTACCAATTCCCTACATTCAAATCCATCGAATCTTCAAGTGCTCTATGAGGACAACCACTTAATTGTGGTCAATAAACGCGTAGGCGATATTGTTCAAGGAGATAAAACAGGTGACGATCCCCTCAGCGAAGTCGTAAAGCAATACCTTAAAGAAAAGTATAACAAACCTGGCAATGTGTATTTGGGTGTAGTGCATCGATTGGACCGTCCTACATCAGGAATTGTGCTTTTCGCCAAAACATCCAAAGCCCTGCCCCGACTCAACAAAATGTTCGCCGAAGGGGAGACAAAAAAAGTGTATTGGGCGGTAGTAAAAAATGCACCTCCACAGGAAAGCGGAACTTTAGTTCATTGGTTGGTGCGCAACCCCAAGCAAAACAAATCCTACGCCCACGAAAAGGAAGTTCCCAACAGCAAAAAGGCCGAGCTGGACTACAAAATCATAAAAAAACTGGATAATTATTTCTTGCTGGAAATTGATTTGAAAACGGGCAGGCACCATCAAATTAGGGCGCAATTGGCAGCCATAGGTTGTACCATTAAAGGGGATTTAAAATACGGTGCCGACCGCAGTAACAAGGATGGCGGCATCCACCTACATGCTAGAAGTTTGGTAATTGTACACCCCGTGCAAAAGGAACCCATGTCATTTTTGGCGCCTCCACCTGAAGATCCCGTCTGGAGCGCCTGTGCTAGCGAGTAATTGTCAAGGCTTTTTCCCTGATTATCTGTCCTACGGGCTTGTTCTGCAAGTGGCTTTCCAACCACGAAAGAATATCCAAATACAAGAATGCCCTTTTCTCGTAAGGATGGTTCTCGTATTTCTTTAACTCATTGTACAACTTTTGGAACTCCCCTTTTAAATCGGTAGGGTAAATGTTTCCAAGGTTTCTTAGAAACTTAATCATTTCTTTCTGAACCTCGTGCAAATCGTTCATTTTCAGTAAGAACTTGTACGTGCTCTTAAGCTGTACTTCCAAATGATAATCCATTCCCGCTTCATAATGTGCCACAAGGCTCAACACTCTTGCAAAACACATTAAATCCTCGCGCATCTTTAATTTTTTGTTGGAAATAATTTTTTTGAGGTAAGCGATACAGTTTTTGTTGTCCCCATTTCCAAAGTACAAACAAGCAATTTTATAATAGAGCAACATTACATGATGTTCATCTATTTGTTGTCGGTGTTTTTTAATGCCATATTCAATAATATTGACCAGGTAAATGCCTTTATCAAAAGTACCTTCCAAAAAATGAAGGTTTAATTTATTAGTATTGATATACAAAAAGGCAAGTGAACTTATATTGTCGTTTTTAGGAAAACCGGAATCTTGAACTTGCTCTTCCAAGCGCTCCAAAGTTTGTCTAAACTGCGATGCGTATTTTACAAAGAAAAGCGATTCCAACAAGTAATGATTGCCCTTTAAAAAGAACACAGGGTTCAGCGGAATCATGTGTTTGTTTTCGTAAAACAAGTCCACCCATTTACTGGCATATTTGTAGGCTGACAAAAAGTCTTGAATCAAAAGGCTATACCACAAATGTGCCTTGTACAACCATAATTTTTCACGGAAACCCAACTTTTCAATATCATATTTGGGCAAATGCTCGTCAAAATAACTCTTTACTTTTTGAAGATCCTCATCACTTCTCACATATCCCACTTTCAACATCATTCCATATAACTGCAACGAAAGATTGGAAAGCTTGCTTGTCATTACGTTTAGTGCAGAAAGTTCTTTGGCTTCAACCGCGAGTTCATCCGCCCTATCCGGAATACTTCGGGTAATGTATTGGGTTTCAATCACCTTTTCCAGTTCCACGATTTCATACGCCACATTCTTTTCTTCATTCTCAATGGCGAAGCTTTTCGCCTTCTCCAAAATCTTCAAGCTTTGTTTGTAAAGTCCCTTTTGATAAAGGATGGTGGCAAAATCCAGTTGTTCCCTAATTTGAATCCGGACATTTTGGTTCACGGGATTCAAGCGTAAACTCACCAAAACTTGCTTGTATAAATGTGCCTTTAGATTGGAAAGCTGTGATTTTTTGACAATGCCACTGTCCAAAATTTGACGCTCATCGTACTTCCGCATCTTATCCAATAAATTAAACAGCGCCAAAAATTTAGCGTCCGTATTGACCCCCAATCGGCCAACATAGAGTTTAAATTGCCGCTTTTCTGATTTGGAAAGCGATTTTATCAGTACAAACAAAGCGTCCTTGTGGGCATTTGTCATCGTAAAAAATATTGTTTAAACTATTGTTTTTCAGTTATTTAAATCACACCAAAAGCAGTTTAACGTTGTAACATGCTCCAAGCTGTTTTTCGTCTTCAGCCTTCCTTTACTACTTTCGTTAGCCATAGTAAAAAACAGGTTGAGATAATGGGTAAAGATAAGGTAGAAATTTTTGACACAACACTAAGGGATGGGGAACAGGTACCAGGTTGCAAACTGGATACCAAGCAAAAATTAATCATTGCCGAACGATTGGATGAACTCGGAGTTGATGTGATCGAAGCAGGGTTTCCCATATCCAGTCCCGGTGATTTCAAATCGGTGAACGAAATTGCCAAATTGGTCAAAAATGCAACGGTCTGCGGATTGACCCGTGCCGTAAAAAAAGACATCGAAGTAGCCGCCGAAGCCATCAAAGATGCCAAAAGACCTAGAATACACACGGGAATCGGAACTTCCGAGTCGCATATCAAATATAAATTCAACTCAACCCAAGATAAAATTATTGAGCGGGCCGTTGATGCCGTGGCTTATGCCAAAACCTTTGTAGAGGATGTTGAGTTCTATGCAGAGGATGCCGGCCGTACCGACAATGAGTTTTTAGCGAGAATCTGCGAAGCGGTAATTAAAGCCGGAGCAACCGTACTTAACATTCCCGATACTACAGGTTATTGCCTTCCAGAAGAGTATGGTGCCAAAATGAAATACTTGAAAGAAAACGTAACAGGCATTGATAAAGCTGTTCTTTCCTGTCACTGCCATAACGATCTTGGTTTGGCCACAGCAAATTCAATTGCAGGCGTAATCAACGGAGCACGTCAAATTGAATGTACTATCAATGGTATAGGCGAAAGAGCCGGCAATACTTCTTTGGAGGAGGTTGTAATGATTATGAGGCAACATCCGCATTTAAACTTGGACACCAATATCAACAGTCAATTATTATGGGACACCAGCACCATGGTTTCCCAAAAAATGGGAATGCCGGTACAACCCAATAAAGCCATTGTGGGCTCCAATGCATTTGCACACAGTTCTGGAATCCACCAAGATGGTGTAATCAAACGTAGGGAAACTTACGAAATCATCGACCCTAAGGATGTTGGTGTAAGCGAATCTTCCATTGTATTGACTGCTAGAAGTGGACGTGCCGCCTTGGCCTACAGAGCTAAAAAAGTAGGTTACGAACTCACAAAGCTTCAATTGGACACTGTGTATGAAAACTTCTTGAAATATGCGGACGTGAAGAAGGAGATTTTGGATGAAGATATCCACGAGATTGTTGAAACCAGCAATGTCGGAATGAAAAGTTTGGCGTAACACACCTATCGTATGACATTGAAAATTGCATTGCTTCCAGGAGATGGTGTGGGTCCCGAGGTCCTTGCCCAGGCTGTAAAATGTCTTGAAGCTGTTGAAGAAACCTTTAATCAGCATTTTATATTTAGAGAGGCCCCAGTAGGTGCCATCGCCATTGACAAAAAAGGAACTCCCCTGCCCGGTGCCACCCTAAAGCTTTGCAAAGAATCGGATGCCGTCCTTTTTGGCGCCATTGGCGACCCAAAATATGACAACGACCCAGATGCCAAGGTGCGACCCGAACAGGGTTTGCTTCAATTACGAAAAGAGCTAGGACTTTTCGCCAATATCAGACCTGTATTGTCCCACCCAACTTTGTTGGACAAGTCGCCTTTAAAAAAGAGAGTAATCAGCGGTACCGATTTTGTAATCTACCGTGAGCTCACAGGAGGAATCTATTTTGGGGAGAAAAAATTGAATGAGGAAGGCACAAAAGCTTCCGACCTTTGTGAATATAGCGAAGCTGAAATAAGCCGTATCGCACATTTGGCCTTTAAAGCGGCTAAAGGAAGAAAAAAGAAACTTACTTTGGTGGACAAAGCGAATGTTTTGGAATCTTCAAGGCTTTGGCGCAAAGTTGTTGCACGAATCGGTGAAAGTTATCCGGAAGTGGCGTTGGATTTTTTGTTCGTGGACAATGCTGCCATGCAAATCATACTCAACCCCAGACAATTTGATGTTATTTTGACAGAGAATATGTTCGGGGACATTATTTCCGATGAAGGTAGCGTTATTGGTGGTTCTATCGGATTGTTGGCGTCAGCTTCTATTGGTGAGGAAAATGCATTGTTCGAACCTATTCACGGTTCGTACCCTCAAGCAAAGGGGAAAGATATTGCCAACCCGATAGCTTCCATACTATCCGCAGCTATGCTGTTGGAGCATTTTGGACTTACTGAAGAGGCCTGGGCCGTAAAAAAGGCAGTGGATAAATCACTTAAAAAAGGAATCGTTACTCCCGATTTAAAGGAGAACAGTCAATACGGCACCAATCAAGTTGGGGATTTTATTGCCCATAATATTGTGGATATTGAAGATGACTCCCTTATGAATGATGAGAACATCGACTTGGGCAAGTCCACGATTATTTAATGTCCTTATCAAGTGCAAGCTCAAGTGTCAAGTTCAAGAGCAAACGCAAATAACAAGTGCTCAATTCCAAACACCAAACAACAAAACTCCAGACTCCCGACTTCGTGCTTCCGACTTCTGACTTTCTCAAGTGCAAGCTCAAGCTCAAAACTTCCGACAACAAAATAATAGGCGTAGCGGTAACCGAATAACTCATTAACTGAAGCTCTAAAAGTCTTGGGGATACAGGTCTAGCATCTTATGTCACCTATGACACGAATTTCACTGATTTTCGCGAATAAGCTTTGTGTCATTTCAAACTGTCATCCTGAGCGCAATCGAAGGGGATAGTGAGAAATCCCGTCACCCTGAACTTGTTTCAGGGTCTCACTCGTAAGGGATTCCGAATCAAGTTCGGAATGACGGCTTGGTAAAAGGTAAAAAGGTTTTGACACGAATTTCACCAATTGCTCGAATTAAGTTTAAGTGTCAAGTTAGGAGTTCAGAGTTACGAAGTTATTGGGTTATTGAGTTACTGACCCCCGACTTCTGACTTCCGACAACAAAACAACCAGAGTAACGGAATAAACAGTTGACTGTAACAGTAGGCAATCATCAAGTGCAAACCCAAGTGTCAAGTGCAAGTGCAAGCTCAAGAGTCAAGTTCAAGTTCAAACCCAAGTGTCAAGTGCAAGCTCAAGAGTCAAGTTCAAGTTCAAACCCAAGTGTCAAATTCAAGAGTCAAAACATAGGACATCGTGCTTCCGACCTCCGACTTATGACAACAAAATAATCGAATAACGCAGTGGCAGTCCACAATATTTTACTAGCTCTCAGTCAAAGGCACTTCAGAGGTCAGCTCTTTGATTACTTTATTGAATTCCTTTTTAAATTCGACAAACTTATCACCCGTTGCCGGCCCATTAAAGCCCGTGTGTATTTTGCGGACTTCCCCGGTTTTATCAATATAAATTGTAGTAGGATAAGAAAGGATATGGTTCAGCATCGGCAGTTTTTCGTTGGCCTTTTGCTTGTTAGATGTTCCGTATTGTGCCAAAAGGATTGGATAAGGCACCTCCTCTCTTTCTTTGAGTCTTTTTATGCCCTCAAAGGCTTTCTCCTGGGTTTTTGCGTATTCGAACGCCAATCCCACAAATTGCAAATCCAAATCCGGATTGTTTTTGATAAAATCCACATAAAACCTTGTTTCGTCCAAACAATTGGTGCACCAGGTTCCCATAATCTGAATCAGTACCGGCTTTCCTTGGAACATAGGGTCATCCAAACCTATCATTTGCCCTTCGCTGTTCGGGAAAGTGAAATCAAATTTATCATAGCCTTCACGTAAATAGGTGAGTTCATTGGAGTCAGGAAGCTCAAAAGCTTCGTTTCTGGCTCCTAAAAACTCCTGAATGGAATGTTGTCCAGAGTAAAACTTTCCGTCCAAAGTACTATCGGTCACTTGGGCCAAAAATAGAAACACGTGGGAACCATCAAAAGCGGACAATTTCATACTATCCCCTGTCACCACTCCTTCCAAATAGCGATAATCTCCTGTGTTGGTCCTAAAAGTTCCCTTTACCTCATTGCCGTTCTGCATAAAAATACCCTTGGCAGGATACTCATCTTCAGTATTTACCTTAAAATAAGTTTCCCAAATACCCGAAATATTAACCGCGGCATCCTTTTCTGCCTCAAAACGTTCCTGAGCACCATAAGTAGCCCTAAAAGGGACCATGCGCCCTTTACTTTCTTCAATAAACTCACCAGTTATCTCATTTGCAGTATAAGTGCCCGAAATATGTCCTTCAAAAATGGGCATACGGATATCGATGGAATCTCCGTTAAAGGTAAACTCATCAATGGTGATAACTTCTTCTGCATTGAATACTTTCATCTCATATCCGCCATCTTCATTTTGTGAAAGTGTAAATTCAAAAGGCAACTGTTGCGATTCTGAAACTTCAATTTTTCCCAGCCAATCGCCCACATTCAATTCATTTTTTTCATCATTTACACATGAAGTCAATATAAGTGCAAGTCCTACTATTGCCAACCCTATCTTATTCATAAATTGAAAGATTTTACCTAAATGTAGGAAATACATTTTAAAACAAATCATTGCTTACGGCTTAAGGTCATTATTATCGTTGAATCTGTTCCCCTATTGTTATATATTTGTGCCCTCTAAAAACGGGGTATGAAGATTTCTTACAACTGGTTAAAGCAATTTTTGCAAATTGATTGGGATGCTCAAAAAGCAGGCGAACTTTTAACGGATTTAGGCCTGGAGGTTGAGGGTATATCGCAATTTGAATCAGTTAAGGGTGGTTTAAAGGGCATTGTGGTAGGGCATGTGCTCACATGTGAACAACACCCAAATGCGGACAGATTAAAATTAACTACTGTTGATGTGGGCCAAGAAGCCCCGCTACAAATTGTTTGTGGAGCACCCAATGTTGCGGCGGGACAAAAAGTGCCCGTGGCCACTGTTGGCACTACCCTCTACACCAAAGAGGGTGAGGCTTGGGTAATAAAAAAAGGGAAAATCCGAGGCGAGGTGAGCCAAGGAATGATCTGTGCCGAAGACGAAATAGGTCTTGGAGAAAGCCATGATGGCATCATGGTACTAAACGAAGAGTTGGTTCCCGGCACCCCTTGTTCCAAAGTTTTTGATATTGAAAATGACGAGGTCTTTGAAATAGGCCTTACTCCCAACCGGGCGGATGCCATGAGTCATTTTGGTGTGGCTCGCGACCTTAAAGCGGGGTTGGAACAAAAGGAGATTCAAAAGGAGTTGGTAACACCTTCGGTTAGTAATTTTTCTATTGACAACCGCTCGTTAAAGGTTGATGTAGAGGTTATGGAAAGTGACCTTGCCCCAAGATATTGCGGGGTTACGATCAGTAATCTTGTAGTTCAAGACTCTCCAGATTGGTTAAAAAACAGATTGAAGGCGATTGGATTGGCCCCGATCAACAATGTTGTGGATGTTACCAACTACGTACTTCACGAATTGGGTCAGCCGTTGCACGCTTTTGATGCATCCAAAATAAAAGGAAGCAAAGTTGAGGTAAAGACCTTGCCTGCCGGAACCAAGTTCACGACCTTGGACGAAGTGGAGCGCGAATTGCATGAAGATGATTTGATGATCTGCGACGCAGGTAGCCCTATGTGTATTGCCGGTGTTTTTGGCGGACTTCACTCAGGAGTTACAGAACATACAACTTCCATATTTTTGGAAAGTGCCTATTTTGACCCTGTTTCCATAAGAAAAACAGCTAAAAGACATGGCTTGAATACTGATGCCTCCTTTAGGTTTGAAAGAGGTATCGATATCAACATGACCAAATACGCCCTAAAAAGGGCTGCTCTTTTGATTAGGGAAATCGCAGGCGGATATATTACTTCAGAAATTGCCGATTTATTTCCCAAAAAACCACAAGAGAGACAGGTATTCTTGACCTTCAACAAAATCAACTCTTTGATTGGACAGGAAATCCCGCAGGATACCATAAAATCCATACTTTCTGCATTGGAAATACGAATCAACAACGTTACGGAATCCGGACTGGGCCTTACCATACCAACATACAGGGTAGATGTTACCAGAGAGGTTGATGTGATCGAGGAGATTTTAAGGGTTTATGGTTACAACAATATTGATTTTAAGGAAAAACTGAACGCCTCCATTGCCAAATCATCACGTTTTGAAAACTACAGGATTCAAGATGTGATCGGAGATACATTGGCCGCCAAAGGGTTCTTTGAGATTATGACCAACAGTTTGGTCTCAGTAGATATTGCCTCAAAAGATGAAAGCGCCGTGCAGATGTTGAATCCGCTGAGCTCCGATTTATCGGTTTTAAGAACTTCCATGCTACATTCCGGTCTTCAAACGGTTAACTACAACCACAATAGACAAAAAACTGACCTTAAACTGTTCGAGTTCGGTAAAACCTACCACAAAGTGGACGGTGACCATCAAGAAAAGCAGCACTTGGCCATTTTCATTTCTGGGGAACGCACACAAAGTAGTTGGGCCGTTGCTCCAAAAAGATCTGAGTTTTTCTACTTAAAAGGTATTGTAGAGAATGTTTTTGAGCGTTTGGGCATAAGGGATATTGACACAAAGCCACTAACGGACTTGGATTTTGCCGAGGGGGTTTCCTATATAAAAAACGATAAGGTCTTGGTGTCTTTAGGATTGGTCGGCAAAGCCGCCCTTAAACGATTCGACATCAAGCAAGAAGTATTTTATGCCGATTTAGACTGGGATGCCATTCTGGAATGTATAAGCACCCAAAATATAGCTTTCAAGGAAATTCCCAAGTTCCCAGAGGTAACAAGGGACTTTGCTTTGTTATTGGACGATTCTGTTTCTTTCCAAAAGGTATACGATATTGCTTGGAACACAGAAAAAAAACTGCTTAAAAAAGTAAACCTGTTCGATGTGTACACCGGCAAAAATCTTCCTGAAGGGAAAAAATCCTATGCGGTGAGCTTTACCTTAATGGATGAGAAAAAGACTTTGACAGACAAGCAGATTGAAAAGATAATGGGTAAACTATTGTCGCAATACCAAAAGGAATTGGGGGCGGAACTTCGCTAATTACATTTGGGCGGGCAGAATAACATTGTCTATTTCGTGAACCACACCTTCATTCTCCAGATTAAGGTCGGCCGCCGTTATTCTTGCGGTATTGCCAATGGGGTCGGTGAGCACAATATCGTATCCATCCAGGTGTGCAGTTAATTTTTTGCCTTGAACGGTTGTAAAACTGGCCATTCCATTACCTCTTCCAATGGCGCGCAACATACGGGAAGCAGTAAGTTGCCCCGCAACAATATGGTAAGACAACAAAGATTTCAAGGCTTTCTTATCTTCCGATTTGATCAATTCCGCTATTTTATTGTTCGAAAATTTCATAAAGGCGGCATCTGAAGGTGCAAAAATGGTAAATGGTCCTGATTTTTGAAGCAAAGCACCCAATTCCGTGGCATTTACCGCACTCAATAGAATTTTATGATTGTCCAGCTTACTGGCGTATGATAATGCGTTGGATGTATTTTGAGCAGTAGTTGAATAAATAGAGAAAGCCAAGCAAAAGCCAAGCAAATATTTGGTTACGGGGGTATTCATGAGGCTGGTCAAAATTTTTAGGCTTGTTCGTTTAGTATAATTATACGATTAACTACAAAAAACCTCGATAAGATACATCTTTTTTAATGATATCATTCACATTTCTCACCCCTAAAACCCATTTAACACAAACTTAACATTGTGTTTTTCTGACAAATGTCAGCATCGAAAATTCAATTCCTTAAATTTGAGTGTATTACTAAAAAAATGCACGATTTTGAAAGGAATAAACATAGAACGCAAACTTCAAAACAGGAGAGATAAGAAATGGGATAGCGAGCAAATTCTGGCCGAAGTCCAGCAAATTTTGAGCGAAGATTCCAAGAAAGAAGAGCAAATTGCTCATCAATTGGGCTCAAAAACCAATGTTAGCGCCAATGATTTTGATTTTGACCTATTGGAAACGGAAAAAATCTTTCATATTGATCAAATCAAAGAAATTTGCATTGATTACCGGCTGCGCTTTTTGAACAGTTCTTATTTTAAAGGCGAAATTCCACAAGAAGCTATTTCCAAAATCAAGCAACTGGAGGCCACCCATAATACCAAGGTCAAAGGCTTCAAAATTATGGCCCCTTCCAAATTGTTTAAGCTGGAAGATAAAGATGACCCGCTTCTCTTTGCCCCTATTGGAAACGATTATTACTATTTGATCCACAAATGGGGCAACGATTTACATCCGCTTCGAAAGTTATTCGCGTGGCCCTTTAAGAATATTGCCAATCTGGTCGTTGTGGTTCTTTTGATCAGTTACTTGGTTACACTTATGGTTCCCGAAGGATTGTTCTCCAAAAAAAGTACCACAGCAGAGTTTTGGATCATTTACTTTTTTATGTTCAAATGCATAGCATCCATAGTTATTTTCTACGGGTTTGCCCTGGGCAAAAATTTTAATCCAGCTATTTGGAAAAGCAAATACTTTAACGCTTAAGCAGTTACAGCGTACATTTTTTCGCGCTGTTCTTTTATGGACTTGTCGGACATATAATCGTCAAAGCTCAAGTAACGGTCTATGGCTCCATTTGGTGTCAACTCAATGATCCTGTTTGCCACTGTGTTTACAAACTCGTGGTCATGGGTAGTGAGCAAGATGGTGCCCTTAAAGTTTTTCAATGAATTGTTGAAAGCGGTAATACTTTCCAAATCCAAGTGGTTTGTGGGCTCGTCCAACATAAGCACGTTGGCACGGAGCATCATCATTCGGCTGAGCATACAACGCACTTTTTCCCCACCGGAAAGCACAGTACATTTTTTCAAGGCTTCTTCTCCGCTAAAAAGCATTTTGCCCAAGAATCCTCTAATGTAAACCTCTTCCCTTTCCTCTTCGGTCTTGGCCCACTGGCGTAGCCAATCCACAAGGTTGATATCTTCTTGGAAATAGGATGAGTTATCTGCGGGCAAATAGGACTGCGTAGTGGTCACCCCCCATTGGAATTTACCGCTATCGGGCTTGATTTTATCAGCAATAATATCGTAAAAAGCAGTGGTAGCCCGCGAATCTTTGGATAGAATGGCCACTTTATCTCCTTTGGCCAAATTGATGTTCACATCTTTGAACAGCAAATCTCCATCCTCAGAAGTGGCGGATAGTTTTTCTACATTCAATATTTGATCGCCAGCTTCTCGCTCCCGGTCAAAAATAATTGCAGGATACCTTCTGCTCGATGGTTTTATATCCTCTATCTTAAGCTTGTCCAGCATTTTTTTACGGGATGTAGCCTGCTTACTTTTGGCCACGTTGGCACTAAAACGCTGAATAAACTCATTGAGTTCCTTGGCTTTTTCCTCAGCCTTTTTGTTCTGTTGCGCACGTTGACGGGCAGCCAATTGACTACTCTCGTACCAAAAAGTATAGTTACCAGAAAATAGGTTGATTTTTCCAAAGTCGATATCTGCGATGGTAGTACAAACGGCATCCAAAAAGTGCCTGTCGTGGGAGACCACGATCACCGTGTTGTCGTAGTTGGCCAAAAAGTTTTCCAACCAGTTGATGGTATCATAATCCAAATCGTTGGTAGGCTCATCCATGATTAGCACATCCGGGCTACCAAACAAGGCCTGGGCCAAAAGTACGCGCACCTTGAGCTTGGAATCCAGATCGCCCATGTTGGTATAGTGGAGGTCTTCCGTGATTCCTAGATTGGAAAGCATGGCAGCGGCATCACTATCGGCGTTCCAACCGTTCATTTCCTCGAACTTCACCTGTAACTCGCCAATTTTTTCTGCATTCTCATCGGTATAGTCTGCGTACAGGGCATCAATTTCTTTTTTTATTTCGAACAATGGCTTGTTTCCCATCACCACAGTCTCCAAAACAGGATACTCATCGTAGGCATTGTGGTTCTGTTCCAAGATGGACATTCTTTTTCCTGGTTCCAAATGCACATGGCCCGAAGTAGGATCTATCTGTCCAGATAATATTTTAAGAAACGTGGATTTACCAGCGCCATTGGCGCCAATGATGCCGTAACAATTCCCTTGGGCAAAGGTTACGTTAACTTCATCGAACAAAACTCTTTTGCCAAACTGTACGGATAAATTCGATACTGATAACATGCAACTATCTTTATTTTTTGCAAAAGTAGCTAAATGTGATTCGTAATTCTAATTTTAAAACGCATATTTAAACGATGTAAAATAACCGTTAAGCAACATTTAACTACCCCTTAACAAGTTTAGCTTCATGGGTTGCTTACTTTTGATTGTCAAATGAATCGTTCCCTGTATATGGTAAGATTTTTACTCGGCCTCACCTTAATGTCCACAATATCATCGTGCTCTGATTCCTCGGAGAGCGGTTCTTCTGTATTTTTTGGCGGTGAAATTGTAAATCCGACTAGCGATTATGTGGTACTCTACCACAACGATTCTTTTGTGGATTCAGTAAAGCTCGACGATAAAAACCACTTTTCTTTCGAACTGAATAACATTGAAGATGGGCTCTATCATTTTGACCATGCCCCGGAACTTCAGTACGTATACTTGAGCCAAGGCGACAGCCTATTGGCCCGCTTGAACACTGTAGAGTTTGATGAATCCTTGGTATTCTCGGGAACAGGTAGCGAAATCAATAATTTTTTAATCGAGATTTTCTTGGCCACCGAAAAAGAAGAACCGATCATAAAAAGCTATTACGGTTTAGATCCTGAAGATTTTAGTAAAAAGATAGATTCCTTACATGCCCTAAAAGTCAAACAGCTCGAAGAGTTATCAAAAGACAATGTGCTCTCGACCAAAGTTTTGGCCATGGCAGAGGCTTCCATAGATTACAACACCTATATCAATAAAGAAAAGTATCCGTTCTATCACAAAAAGGAAACTGGTGAAGAAACCATTCATGAACTTGGGGATGATTTTTATGGTTACCGAAAAAGAATAGACTTTAACAATAAGGACCTTACCTATTTTAGGCCCTATTTTGATTTTATGAAGTGGCATTTTGGCAATATGTCCTACATGACTTGTTTGGAAGGTTGCTCCACAGATAAAAAACCTGTAAGCGACCGCCTGCATTTTAACAAACATAAACTTGCCCTTGTGGATAGTTTGGTTAATCAAACAGAGCTTAGGGACATTCTTTTTAGGAACGTTGTCGTGGACTATCTACTACGGGAACACAACCCTAGCAAAGAAGCCGTTGTTTTTATTGATAAGTTCAAATCTCTCTCCACCAATGAGGAACACAGGGAAGAAATTGAACTGCTGTACAATGGTATCAAAAACTTACAGCCGAACACGACACTCCCGGACATCACGGTCAAAAATTTTAATGACGAAGATATCTCTCTAAAAGATTTGGCCAACAAAAGAAAGAGCACCGTATTCTATTTTTGGACTGCTGGTCAAAAGAGACATTTTATCAACGTTAACAAACACATTATCTCTCTCGAAGAAAAATATCCGCATTACAACTTTGTAGGCATTAATATAAGAACCAGTCACTCTCAATGGAAACAACTTATGGACGAGTACAAACTGGACAAGAACAAGCAGTTTTACGGGGAAAACTTCAAAGAACTACAAATGGCCATGATCATTGACGGGCTTAATAAGTGTGTTATTGCAAAGGACACGGTGGTGGTTGATGGCTTTGCCAATCTTTTTACTTCTTTATAAATAAAAAAAGCCCCGAATTTGCATTCAAGGCCTCTTTTAAGTTTTATTCAAATTCCTTTTTAGGAATTGCCTTTTTTGTAGTCTTCCAAGAACTTGGCAAGACCAATATCCGTCAATGGGTGCTTCAACAATCCATCAATAGAAGATAACGGTCCTGTCATAACATCGGCACCCAATTTGGCACAATCGATTACGTGCATGGTATGGCGGATGGATGCAGCCAATATTTCAGTTTCAAATCCGTAGTTATCATAGATCAAACGGATTTCCGCTATTAGGTTAAGGCCATCTGTGGAAATATCGTCCAATCTTCCCAAGAAAGGGGAAACATAATTGGCTCCAGCTTTGGCCGCCAAAAGTGCCTGACCTGGCGAAAACACCAAAGTACAGTTGGTACGGATACCTTTATCTGAAAAATATTTCAATGCTTTTACGCCATCTCTGATCATGGGAACCTTCACTACAATTTGATCATGTAGTTCCGCTAGCTCCTCACCTTCTTTAACCATGGCATCAAACTCCGTGGCCACTACTTCGGCAGAAACATCTCCATCAACAATATTGCAAATGTCCACGTAGTGCTTTAAAATATTATCTTTTCCGGTAATACCCTCTTTCGCCATAAGGGAAGGATTGGTGGTCACACCATCCAACACACCCAGTTCTTGGGCTTCCTTAATTTGATCAAGGTTGGCAGTATCAATAAAAAACTTCATTTCTAAGTATTTATAAATTGTTCACTAATACGTGTAAAATTACAACTTATAATGGTTGAGGAGTAACTTTTCGTAGACTTTGTCGGGTAAAATCTTCTTTAACCTAAGGGAAAACTTTTGCAAAAATGCTCCGACGGGGTTATGCACCTTCGGTTTTTTCTGGTTGATGATCTTATAAACCGCCTCTGCCACTTGTATCGGATCCCCCCCACCATCCACATCCTCGTCGATTCCTTTTAGCGTTTGACCGTATTTTTCCTCGTAGGCAGAACCCGTTATCACAGGGGAATGGTACCTGCCCGATGCAATATTGGTGGCAAAATCTCCCGGAGCTACATTGGTTATCTTTATACCAAAATCCTTGGTTTCCATTCGCAATGCTTCGGTAATGAGTCCCAAAGCACCTTTGGTGGCGGAATAAAATCCGCGATAGGGCAACCCCATATAACCAGCAATGGATGTTATATTGATGATGGCTCCACTACCCTGCTTGCGCATTTGTGGCAAAACGGCCTTCATCACATGTACGGGGCCATGGAAGTTGGTGTCAAAAACATGAAGAATCTCCTCGTGCGGTGTTTCCTCAATGGGTCCTGTAATGCCAACACCGGCATTGTTGATGAGTACATCCAATCTGTTTTCTTTGGAAACTACATAGGAAACTGCCTTTTGAATGCTTTCCACATCCTTTACATCCAATTGAACAAGTTCAAACTCCTTAAAATTTGGGTGATTTTTTGGATTGCGCGTAGTACCATAAACGGTAAATCCTTTTTGGGTCAAATATGTTCCGATGGATTTGCCAATACCTGAAGAACCGCCGGTGATCAGTACAACTTTTTTATCCATGATCATCTGATTTTTGGGTACAAAAAAAGGCAAGCTACCTACATCGCACCGCTACGACCACATACCCTTGCTGCGTTCCCGCCCTGGGGGATTCTGCAGGAGCTGGTCGTGTAGGACTTGCCCGGCTGCAAATATACGACCTTTTATATTTGTGGCAATCCCAATTCCTTCTTAATTTCGGTGTTTTGGATTAACAACTTATGACACAAGCATTGAGAACAATGGGCAAACTTTTTTCTATAACCGGGGCACTGCTCTTCTTTTTGGGCTGTGGCGGAAGTGCCGATCCTGCCAAGCACTTTTCCATTCAGTTGGAAAACAAAAACATACAGCAAAACCAGCAAGTGGGTGTTACACTGAAGAACAAAAAGGACATTGAAATTTCCGACCTTCGTTATTATATGGACGGGAAAGAATTGCCCGTTGAAAACGGAAAACTGACCTTAAATCTACCAACTTTGGGAAACAAAACCTTGGTGGCCAAATTCAATATTGAAGAACAAGCCGTAGAAGTTGAAAAAAAACTAAGATTATTGGCTGCCGCTGCCCCGGAAGTATATACCTACGAGATTGTGAACAGTTATCCGCACGATACGGGTGCTTACACACAGGGGCTTGAGTTTTACAAGGGAACACTTTATGAAAGCACTGGTAAACGAGGTGCTTCAACGGTAAGGAAAGTAAATTTTGAAACGGGCGAAGTCCTTCAGCAAATAAATATGGACGATTCCGTATTTGGAGAGGGAATCACTATAATGAACGACAAATTGTACCAACTTACTTGGCAAAGTGGTATGGGGTATGTGTACGATATCTCCAACTTGGAAAAGATAAAAAACTTTACCTATGGCAATAGTCGTGAAGGCTGGGGGCTCTGTAACGATGGCGAAAAAATATTTAAAAGCGATGGTACTGAAAAAATATGGTTCCTAGACCCAGATACCTTAGAAGAACAAGGTTATATTGAAACAGCTACCAACAAATCCATTTTTAATATGGCCAACGAGTTGGAGTACGTAAACGGTAAAATCTACGCCAATGTCTACCAAAAGGAAAGCATGATGATCATTGATGCCACTTCCGGTGCTATTGAAGGGGTCATCAATTTTGGTGGCCTTAAAAACAAAGTAAACAAGGGACCTGAATGGGACGAAGGAAATTCCGTGCTAAACGGTGTAGCTTATCACCCAGAAAGAGAAACTTTTTTTGTTACCGGAAAAAACTGGAACAAACTCTTTGAGGTGAAAATCCGTAAAAAGGAATAAGAGCATGTTTAAAAACAATTCAATTGGCTAAAAAAATGCCCTTTTTGCCCCTTATTCGTCTTTTTATCACCTCATAGCTACGGCTATGTGATTCAAAAAAGCCTTCATATAAAACAAAAATTATCATTTTTCACTTCAATCAATCTTTTTTAAACATGCTCTAATGAAAAACTACTCCGATGTTTTTGATGTGGTTCCCGATGACCTGGACGACCTTGACCATGTAAACAATATAAGGTATGTGGAGTGGATTCAGGATATTTCCAAAAAGCACTGGACGCAGGTCGCTCCCAAAGACATTCAACAATCCATGATTTGGGTGGTCCGCAACCACAACATTACATACCACAAATCTGCCGTTTTGGGCAACACCATTAAAATAAGCACTTATATTAAAAGCAACAGAGGACCTATTTCTACCCGTGTGGTAGAAGTTAAGAACAATAACACTGATGAGCTATTGGTCAAATCAGTTACCGAGTGGTGCTTGTTGGATGCAAAGACTTTCCGCCCCAAAAGGGTTCCCGAGGAAATACAATCGCTTTTTGTGTAAAGGAACACCTGTTTTGCGTTATGCTTAAAATTCGTTATTTCGAGTGATTTTTTGATGGTTGGGCGAAGTCGAAACCAAAGAAAAACCACTCGAACTGGCACTCTTTCTATTGAAATCTCCAAAACACCCAACAGACTAAAAAAACTACCGGCGTAATCCTAAAGGTTAAACAAAATCAAAGTTTTGAAAAGCTGTTTTCGCATTTTTAATAAAAAACCTGTGCATTTCATCGAATTTTAAGCGAATCTTTAAAAAAGCACCAACCAAAATTTTGATGCCCACGCAACAAATTGTAATATAGTACATAGCCAAAACACAAACTAAACCTATTTGTTGAACCAATTAAACCCAAAACATCCCCTTTTTACATTTTATATTTCCCTTGATTTGACTCTTTAAAAAACAGTTCCCTTTTCGCGATTGAATATGATGTGGAACAAGCACACTAAACTTTCAAATTTGGTGCTGTCATCCTTGTTTTAACGATTTTTTATAAAGAATTGTAGGAAAAAAGCCCATTTTAGGAAGAAACCCATAGTTTTTTTAAGGGAAAACTGCAATGAGTTTTTTTTCTACGTTAGTAACTTGCAATCAGCATTTTGCACATGGAATACACCTATAACATAATCGACTCGGATGCCTCCTCAAAGCTTCAGTTGCAGCTTTATTTGGAAGAGTATGATGACTTGGTTTGTGCCGGGGTGGAAACCAATGCTTCGGCAGGACTCAATTCCATTTTAAAATACAATCCGGACCTTGTACTTGTAAATCTTGGGGAAGGTGGCATGGATTACTTTCAAATGGTTACCGAACTCAACCAGTATATGCAAAGCCTTCCTATAATAATAGGATATGCAAAATCCAAAAAATACGCCTATAATGCCATTAAAAGCGGTTTTTTTGATTATTGGATCTTGCCGCACAACGAGTTCGATATACGCAAAACAATGCTGCGCTTAAAAAAATTGCACCCAAAACAGGAGACTCCGTCCACGATTTGCTTAAAATCTTACAAGGATTACCGGTATTTGGACACCAAAAACATCCTTTACCTAAAATCTGACAACAACACCACGGATTTTTTTATGAAAGATGGCAGTGTAATAAGCGCCTTTAAAACCTTAAAATCTTTTGAAGATAAGCTCCCCAAGGACTTTATCCGCGTGCACCAGAGTTACATTCTCAATAGCCGCTATGTATCGCGGATCAATTATGGAAAATCCATTTGCAGTTTAAATTATGGGCGCGAGGAAGAGCTTCCTTTCTCCAAAACCTATAAAGATAAGATAGACAGCTTAAAGGAAATGCTCTCCAAAACGGCAACAAAGGCCCTTAATTAGCAAAATTCTTGCAGATCATACAAGAATACTAGCAGACTACACAAGAATACTATCCCCTTCCCAAAAATACCCGAACCACAAAAAATGCCACATACTTTAGCGGTATAAACTTAACATTCATACCTAAAACCTAACATTATGAAAAAAGTATTTAGCATTTTAGCCATGGCATTATTAACAGTTGGTTTCTACTCTTGTGAAACCGAAACCGATGTGCAAGAAACCGAAGCCATGTTCGAACAAATAACCGTGGATCAAAATGCTACGGATGATGATGAGATTACCCCTGACGGACGTGGAGATGATGAATAAACAAAATGAATTTTAATACCTTAACCAACTTAGTACAAAATATAGCTTCAATCTCTATTTTGTTAATAGTGTTTTCTTATCACAAGGATGAACCAACTACACAAGATAAGATTACATCTACACATCAAAATGAACAGCTAAAGCGTTATCAAAAAAAGTTACTTAAATATCGAGTGCATGTGGGTTTTTTAAAAAACAGTGCAATTAGATTACAGCAAACTACCCATGATGGTCGACAACTTTGATTGGTCTTGAACATACAACTCAGCCCCAAACTTTAAAAATTTTGGGGCTTTTTTTGTTACCTTGGATATATAAACGAACCAAATCAGTTTGAAAAACGGAACCTTAATATTTTTGCTATTTTTATTTTTAGGGTGCTCTCAGGGTAAGACCAAAGGAGAAAATGCTTCCAACCCCGAGGTAGATACCATCCAAGAATTATTGAATATAGCCAAAACCTCCAAGGAATTGTCTCTCGAAGATCGGAAAGCTTATTTAAGAGATGCCGAAGCCAAAGTATTGGCTATGCCACAGGATACCGCCAAACTAGAACAGCTCTCGCAGGTTTCACTGGCCTATATGAAATTGGGGGACTCTTTGGGCTTTAGAAAATCGAATGCTGAACTCTTAAGGTTGTCCAAAAAAGCCGAGGCCAACAAAATATTGGGGTACTCCTATTGGGACCTTGCCACTTTTATGGAAAGTAAAGGAGTCATGGACAGCGCTTTTTTTCATTACAAAAATGCTCTGGATAATTTTGAAGAATTACCGAAAGATTCCACATCACAATCTCTTAAAGGCAGAATGCTTTATGGTATGTCACGAATTCAAGATTCCTATAAAGATTATTTGGGTGGAGAAATAAGCGCTACTGCCGCAGTAAAGATTTTCAATGAATTAGAAGACAACTACAGATTACATCTTGCTTATAACATGTTAGGTGTTCTTGGCAATGGCATGGGTAACAGTGAAAAATCTATAGAGTCCTACAATAAAGCTCGAGAATATTTGATGAAATCTGAAAGGGCCGATAAAACTGAGCTTTTATGGAAAATTAAAAATAATATTGCTAGCATATATCTTAACTCAGGTGATTATCTAGGGGCTAAAAATTACTATAAAGAGTTGCTTTTGGATAATCAGTTGAAAGCAAAAATGCCAGGACTATATGAAAAAGCTCTAGGAAGCTTAGCCTATTCCATTCTCAAGATTGATAGCGATACTGAACAAGCTGAAAAGCTTTTACGAGAAGCATTTGACATCAACACTCAAACCGGAGATCTATATGATAAAGCTAGGCTACATTACTTTTATGCAGAGGTATTGGCCACCAAAGGAGATACCGTACAGGCCATTGCACAGGCAAATGAGTCCTACGCCATAGCAAGGGAAACCTATAACAACGACCGTTCATTGGATGCGCTAAAATTGTTGACGAAGCTTGATAACACCAAAGCATCTGCCTATGCTGAAGAATATTACCAATTGAACGAGATTATCAGCGAGGAAGAACGTACCAAAAGGGACAAATTTGCACGGATACGACTGGAAACTGACGAAATTATAGAGGAAAACCAAATCCTTACCAAAGAAAAACAAATTTGGGTGGGGGCTTCCCTACTGCTCGTTTTGTTTGGGACAACCGCTATGATCATTGTTTCGCTCTATGTAAGCAACAACCAGCTAAAATTTAAACAGAAACAGCAAGAAAGCAACCAAGAGATCTACAACTTAATGCTTTCGCAACAAGGAAAACTGCAAGAAGGGAAACAATTGGAGCAAAAACGTATTTCCGAAGAACTGCACGATGGTATTTTAGGTGAAATGCTCGGGATACGGTTAATATTGAGCGGTTTAAACGAACGCGAAGATCAAGCTTCCATTGAGCAACGGGCAGCCCTTATCGAGAAGCTACGGGAATTGGAGGAAGAAATACGGACCATTTCCCACGAGCTGAACCACGCTTCGTATGAAAAATTTCATAATTTTATCGTGTCGTTGGAAGATATGATCCAGGGCATAGAAAAATCTTCTGGCATTTCGTGTTCCTTTACCTACGATAACAAGGTTCCATGGGACAATTTGTTGGGAGACATCAAAATCAATGCTTACAGGATCATACAAGAGTCGCTCAAAAACTGTGTCAAGCACGCAAAAAGTCAACATGTGTCCATTTCGTTTCAAGCCATGGACAATCAGTTAAAACTCGTTATTACCGATGATGGTGTTGGGTTTGACATCAACAGGAAAAAGAAGGGAATTGGCCTTAGAAACATTATTTCGAGAACAAAAAAGATAAAAGGAGTCTTGGATATTGACAGTGAATCCGGAAAAGGCACAACAATTAAGGTAACCATCCCCGCCAAATACGTGGAATTACAAATTCCCGAGAAAACAAATGCATTAAACGCTTAAATCCCCCAAATAAAGCAATAAACCTACTATGAAAACACTGAGAATATTAGCCATAGATGATCATGAAATGACCATGCTCGGGTATAAATTTATACTCGAAGGCATTGATTTTGAAGGCCATAATATTATTGTGGATACCGCCACATCTTACCAAACAGGCAAAAAGCTTATTGAGGACTCTGTAAATACGTTCCAATACGATATTTTGTTCCTGGATGTGCAATTGTTCGCACCAAACGAAGAACAACCCTACACAGGGGAAGACTTGGGTATATTGGCCCGGAAAATTGTTCCTGAAAGCAAGATTGTGTTCATGTCGTCTTTCAGTGATAATTTTAGGATAAACAGTATACTAAAATCCGTTGACCCCGACGGTTATCTGGTAAAAACGGATATAGATCCCAAAACTCTGGAAGATGCGGTAAAGACCATTATGCTCGACCCTCCCTATTATTCATCCAAAGCACTTGGTGCCATTAGAAAGAAAATGGCCAACGACATAGACATAGACGAAAAAGACAAACAGATACTTTACCACCTTTCCAAAGGAACCAAGAACAAAGACCTGGAGAAATTTATCAGGCTCTCCCCCTCCTCCATTGAAAATAGAAAACGGCATTTAAAAACCTTGTTCGGCACAGAGAACGAAAATGATCTAGCTCTAATATTGGCTGCCAAAAACAGAGGCTTTATTTAATGAATATGACAATCGTCATATAACAAAAAGGTGTTTGTAATTTGTTTAAACCTAAGTGATAGTAAAAATCTTACAAATAAAAGAAAAACCCCAGAATTTTTAAGGATTATCTGCAATCCTAAAAAAAAGATTCATCCTAACTTTATGTTGAAAGAAAATTAGAATTCTATCAACATGGCTGTCCCCAATAAAAATAACGGTAAAAACAACAATCTGGGCCCAAAGGTTTTTCAGGCCACAGAAGGTTTGGATGATTTTATAAAGGATCTGGAAAGATACTTTTTTACAACTGTGAAGCTTAAATGCAAACAGGATGTTGTGCACAACCGCCTAGATCTGGTGGTTGAACTACATTTTAATTTTAGTATTTCCGATTGTCTTCGCCATTTTAACAACGGTGATTGGAGCGGTTACAGTATTCCGGAAGATAGTAAGTCCGATATGTGCATGACTATGGCAAATGCATTGAAAAAATTAAACGAAAAAAGCACCTACCCCGCCGATATTATGGAAACATCCCTTCATTTTACGGATACTTCCATTGTCATATCCAGACTCCATCCAAATAGCATTCCAGAACATTTGGGAAAAATAATATCAACGATCAATCAACACTTTATATATTTTACCAAAGGGTTGTCAGAGATGCCCTATGAAATTTTTGTTCCGATTTTTGAAGATACTTCCATACTTTCCAAACAACCAAGAATAAGCAATAAATGCGGATATTATGATTATTGGGGATTATATTTCGATAAAGGACAGGAACATGAAGCCCTAATTTACTCCCTTAGCAAAAAGAAATTTTACGAAGAAAATATTTTCCTCTTTGAATAAAATCCGCTAGCAAATACTAAACACTGAACAAAGGTCGCGATTTCATCAAGTCGTTGACCTTTTGTTTTATTTCAGCTACCTTCTTCTCGTTCTCGGCATCGGTGATGATTTCATCAATAAAGCCCACAACAGTCTCCATATCCGCTTCCTTAAGGCCTCTAGTGGTAATGGCTGAAGTACCAAAACGGATTCCCGAAGTTATAAATGGCGATTTATCATCAAAAGGCACCATGTTCTTGTTAGCAGTAATATCTGCTTTTACCAGTACTTGCTCCGCTTCCTTGCCCGAAATATCCTTGTTTCTAAGGTCTATCAGCATCATATGATTGTCCGTACCTCCGGAAATTACTTTGTAATCCCTGTCCATAAAAGCTTTGGCCATGGCAGCAGCGTTCTTTTTCACCTGAACCATGTAGTGTAAATAGTCGTCGGTAAGTGCTTCTCCGAATGCAATGGCCTTGGCAGCGATGATGTGCTCCAAAGGTCCGCCTTGGTTTCCTGGGAACACCGCCAAATCCAACAAAGCTGACATTTTTCTCAAGTTTCCGTTCTTTAGTTTAATACCAAACGGATTCTCGAAGTTTTCGCCCATCAAAATAAGGCCTCCACGAGGACCGCGAAGGGTTTTGTGGGTAGTCGTGGTCACAATATGGCAATGTGGAATGGGATCGTTCAAAATGCCTTTGGCTATCAACCCGGCAGGGTGCGAAATATCGGCCAACAAAATAGCACCGACACTATCAGCGATCTCACGGAATCGTTTAAAATCCATATCCCTTGAATAAGCTGAAGCACCGGCTATGATCAATTTGGGCTTTTCCTTATCCGCAATTTCCTGAATTTTGTCGTAGTTCAACATGCCGGTCTCCTCATCAACCCCATAAAAAACCGGATTGTACAATTTCCCGGAGAAATTTACGGGTGAACCGTGGGTCAAATGCCCTCCATGTGACAAATCAAAACCTAAAATTTTATCCCCTGCGTTAAGGCAAGCATGGTACACCGAAGCATTGGCCTGTGAACCCGAGTGAGGCTGTACATTGGCATAAGCTGCCCCAAAAAGTTCCTTGGCACGATCAATGGCTAATTGTTCCACTTGGTCAACAACTTCGCAACCGCCATAATAGCGCTTTCCAGGATATCCTTCGGCATATTTGTTCGTAAGCACGGAGCCTGCGGCCTCCATTACTTGCGGACTTACAAAGTTTTCGGAAGCTATTAGTTCAATACCCTCCAACTGTCTTTCCTTTTCTTGTGCTATAAGTTCAAAAATCTTCTGGTCTCGTTGCATGTTGCCCATTGTTTAATTAAGGGCGTAAAATTACGAATTGAAAGGGGATTTCCATCTATAAAAATAAGGTTGAGATGTAATTTTATTAAACGGCAATTAACAATTCTGTGAAAAAAACAAATCCTGTACAGCCCTCCATTTAAAAGGGTTTTTGTTGAAAATATACTACAATAACACCTTTTTCGTTAATAGGATGAGGATTTTTGGCATAGCTATTGAATTCCCCTAATACAACCATAAAGTTGACCAGTATGAAAAGATTTCTACTCTTAACCACTATCATTGTTTTAAGCGCTTGTAGTGGCGTAAAAAAAACACAAGAAGCCTTGAATACGGGGAATTATTCCACCGCCATGAACAAGGCTATTAAGAATTTGGCCGAGAACAAGACCAAAAAAGGGCATCAGGAATATATTCTTTTGCTGGAAGAAGCATTTGCCAAGAATACGGCCAGAGAACAACAGGAAATTACATTTCTTCAGAATGATGGAAACCCGGCCAACTTGGAGACCATCTACAACAAATATTTGCAGTTGAAACAGATTCAACAACGCATAAGACCTTTGCTTCCGTTGTATATAAATGATGAAGGCAGAACAGCCGAATTCAATTTTGTGAATTACGACAATAAAATCCTCAATACCAAGGACGATCTGTCCGAACATCTGTACCAAAACGCTTCCAATCTGTTGGCATCGGCCAAATACAAAGCGGATTATAGAGCCGCCTACGAAGATTTAAAATATTTGCAGGAAATAAATCCGGGGTATAGGGAAACAGTATCCAAAATGGATGAAGCCTATAATAAAGGACTGGAATTCGTAAGAGTAGAAATTTCAAACCAAACGCAACAGATTATCCCGGAGCGTTTGGAAGCTGAACTATTGGACTTCAATGCCTTTGGAATTGACAACTTTTGGTTGCAATACCACACCAACCCGCTTCAAAATGTAAAATATGATTACGCCATGAACCTTGATTTTATGGAAATCAATGTCTCCCCAGAACGAATCAACGAAACACAGGTTATCAAAGAAAGACAGATCAAAGATGGTTGGGAATATCTTTTAGACCTTGATGGCAACGTGGTCAAAGACAGTTTGGGCAACAAAATTAAGGTGGACAAGATGCGAACCGTAACCTGTAAGTTGTTCCAATTTACCCAAACCAAAAGCGCACAAATTGGGGCCAAAGTTAGTTTCACAGACTTGAGGAACGGGCAGGAAATCAATTCCTATCCCCTATCCAGTGAGTTTGTCTTTGAACACATTTTCGCCAATTACCAAGGTGATAAAAGAGCTTTGGAAGATGACTTAATGCTATACTTGAACGCTCGGGAAGTTCCCTTCCCATCCAACGAACAAATGGTCTACGATGCAGGTGAGGACCTTAAGCTGCGCCTCAAGGGCATTGTCTCAAAATATCAGTTTAATTAGCAAAAAGAGGGTGTCTATAATGTCGATTTTCGTCAACCTGAACTTGATTCAGGTTCTCATAGTGATTTGTTTATCAGGATGATGAGATTCTGAAATAAACCTGCCTGCCGGAAGGCGGGTTCAGAATGACGTGTTTCAATGCTTTTTGGACAACCTCTCTTTTTATTTTATAAGTACTTCGTAAAATCCGTATCCGAAATGGCGCCATGTGAAGTATGAAAAACCACCTCGCCGTTCTTGATTACCAATAATTGAGGTGACTCGTGCCGAACCCCAAACTTATCCTCAATTGCATTCGACACATCCCTATGGTTTTGGATTGTTAAAAAATAGAGTTCGATGTCCAAATCCATATCATAAGATTCAGAAAACATATTCAATACCATCCTACTTATGCCGCAGGTACTGGAGTGCTTATAAATTACCTGGGGTTTATCTTTGGAGTTCTCCGCAACCGCTTCCAACTGATCCATAGACTCCAATTGAATCCACGGCAATTCTTTCCTTTCTTTCTTTGTTACTTCCTTCTTTCCGAAGACGCTGTCAAATATTCCCATAGTACAAATTTATGGGATAAGTCGTGAGCAAACAAAAAGCTTACATCTGACTAAATGTCTTACTGTTTCTGGATTTATCGGACATTTTGACGGTGATAACGTATTGGTAGGATTGTTGACATAATAGAGAAAAACAACGACTATGAACTTTAATAATTTTACCATAAAATCACAAGAAGCCATACAAAGGGCCCAGCAATTGGCCCAAGAATTTGGGCATCAACAAATCGAGAACGAACACTTGTTCAAGGCCATTGCCGAGGTCGATGAAAACGTGTTGCCTTTCATATTGAAAAAATTGAACGTCAACACCAATCTCATCAACCAAATATTGGACAAGGAACTCCAAAGCTTTTCAAAAGTATCGGGAGGTGAAATCATGCTTTCCAGAGAAGCCGGAAAAACAGTAAACGAAGCGAGCATCGTAGCCAAAAACATGGGCGATGAGTACGTTTCCGTTGAGCATTTGTTACTCGCTATTTTCAAATCCAAGAGCAAAATTGCCCAAATCCTAAAGGATCAGGGCGTGACCGAAAAAGATTTGAAAGCAGCCATCGAAGAACTACGCAAAGGCGGTAAGGTAACCTCCCAAAGTGCAGAGGAAACCTATAACTCCTTGGATAAATATGCGAACAACCTCAACCAAATGGCCGATAGCGGCAAATTGGACCCCGTAATCGGACGGGACGAGGAAATCCGTAGGGTATTGCAGATTTTGTCCAGACGTACCAAGAACAACCCGATGTTGGTAGGTGAACCCGGTGTGGGTAAAACCGCCATTGCCGAAGGTCTGGCACATCGAATCATTCAAGGCGATGTACCCGAAAACCTCAAGGACAAAGTCATTTATTCTTTGGATATGGGAGCACTTATCGCAGGTGCCAAATACAAAGGTGAGTTCGAGGAGCGTTTAAAAGCCGTAATCAAGGAGGTAACCTCTTCCGACGGAAACATTGTGCTCTTTATTGATGAGATTCACACCCTGGTAGGTGCCGGTGGCGGACAAGGCGCTATGGATGCCGCAAATATCCTAAAACCTGCTTTGGCCCGCGGTGAGTTGAGAGCTATTGGAGCCACTACCTTGGATGAATACCAAAAGTATTTTGAAAAAGACAAAGCCTTGGAGCGTCGATTCCAAAAAGTGATGGTAGATGAGCCCGATACCGAGAGTGCCATTTCCATACTTAGGGGAATTAAGGAAAAATACGAGGCACACCACAAAGTTCGCATCAAGGATGATGCGGTAATCGGTGCCGTGGAGCTATCGCAACGCTACATTACCAACAGGTTCTTGCCCGATAAGGCCATCGACCTTATGGACGAGGCCGCTTCCAAACTTCGCATGGAAATCAACTCCAAACCCGAAGAATTGGATGTGCTCGACCGTAGAATTATGCAGTTGGAGATTGAGTTGGAGGCCATCAAAAGGGAGAACGACACTTCCAAATTGAAAACCTTGAACTTGGATCTTGCCAATCTTAAAGAAGAACGGAACGAAATCTTTGCCAAATGGGAAAGTGAGAAAACCGTGGTGGACAATATCCAAAAAACCAAAGAGGATATTGAAAACTACAAGCTTGAAGCAGAACGTGCTGAGCGAAATGGCGATTACGGCAAAGTTGCTGAGTTACGTTACGGGAAAATAAAAGAGGCCCAAGAACGATTGGAAAAACTCCAAGATGAATTGGCAGAGCAGCAAACAGCCGGCACATTGATCAAAGAGGAAGTAACTTATGAAGATATTGCCGAGGTGGTCGCCAAGTGGACCGGTATTCCCGTGAATAAGATGATGCAGAGCGAACGCGAAAAACTCCTGAAACTGGAAGATGTCCTGCATAAACGGGTAGTTGGTCAGGATGAGGCGATAATCGCCGTATCCGATGCCATCCGTAGAAGCAGGGCGGGATTACAAGATGCCAAAAAACCCATCGGTTCGTTCCTATTTCTGGGTACAACAGGTGTAGGTAAGACCGAGCTGGCCAAAACCTTGGCAGCCTATCTGTTCGATGATGAAAACGCCATCACACGGATAGATATGAGCGAATACCAAGAGCGTCATTCTGTGAGCCGATTGGTGGGTGCACCTCCAGGGTATGTGGGTTATGATGAGGGAGGTCAGTTGACCGAAGCCGTGAGAAGGAAACCCTATTCCGTCATCTTGTTGGATGAGATTGAAAAAGCACACCCCGATACCTTCAACATACTGTTACAGGTGTTGGACGAAGGTAGGTTGACCGACAACAAAGGTCGCGTGGCGGATTTCAAGAACTCCATCATTATTATGACGAGTAACATGGGCAGCCACATTATACAAGAGAAGTTTGAAGATGCCGTAGACTTGGAAAGTGCTTCAGAGACAGCACGGGTAGAAGTGTTGGGATTGCTCCGCAAGACCATCAGGCCCGAGTTCCTCAACCGTATTGATGACATCATCATGTTTGCGCCATTAAGCAAATCGGATATCAAGGATATTGTGGGACTGCAGTTGGAAAACTTGAAGAAAATGTTGGCCAAGCAGAACATTACCCTCGATGCCACCGAAGAAGCTATCGCATATTTGGCAGCAAAAGGTTTCGACCCGCAATATGGTGCACGCCCCGTTAAACGATTGATTCAAAAAGAGGTTTTGAACAACCTTTCCAAAGAGTTGTTGTCTGGAAAAATAACCTCCGACAGCATAGTGCTCTTGGATTCCTTTGATGATCAATTGGTGTTTAGAAATCAAGACGAACTTGTAGAGTAAGTTCTCAAAATACATTTCAGTCAGGAAATGTCCTTCCCTAGTTTTATTTAAGGGAAGAGCATTTACAATAGTTGAGACTTAACCTGACAATCTTACTTAACAAATTGGCTTATCGCCAAATCAGTCGAAAAAATAGCGGGGACATCCCCGCTATTTTCCGTTTATAGACTTCATGAGGCAGTCCTAATCAAATATAAATTTGTTTAATGTTTTTAGTTTTTTATTAAACATTATCATCTTATCTTTGTACAAAAGAATTTTAATGCAGCTGTATCAACTAAAGTCGAAACAACTACTCCCCATTACTATAAAGGAGGCTTGGGATTTTCTATCAGACCCAAAAAATCTGGCAGTGATAACTCCGGAACACATGGGTTTCCATATTTTGGCCGGAGCGGATAGACCCATGTTCCAAGGTCAAGTTATTCAATATATAGTAAAACCGTTTCCTTTTGTTTCCACAAAATGGGTAACTGAGATAACCCATGTTAAAGAAGGCGAATATTTTGTGGACGAGCAGCGTTTTGGCCCCTACTCCCTTTGGCACCACAAACATTTTTTAAAAGAAGTTCCCGAAGGTGTGGAAATGGAGGACATCATTGATTACAAATTGCCCTTTGGTTTGTTGGGACAACTCACCCACCCTTTGTTGGTAAAGAAACAACTGCAAAAGATTTTTGAATTTCGAGAGCAAAAACTTGCCGATTTATTCGGACAAGTAGATGGAAAAGAAAACTATTTAGGCATCAGAAAGGTATAACATGAAAAAGAATATATTATTGATTGGTGGCTCTTATGGCATAGGTTTGGAGATGGCAAAAATGCTTTCCAAAGAGAATGAGGTATTCATTGCCAGTAGAAGTAACGAACACCTTTCAAACATTGACGCCACTCACATCCCTTTTGATGCCCTAAATGAGGATATTAGCGACAAAGCCATTCCTGAAACACTGGACGGTTTTGTGTACTGTCCTGGAAGCATCAACCTGAAACCGTTTAAAACAATGGGAATCGACACCATTCAAAATGATATGGAAATCAATTTCATTGCTTTGGCCAGAACGGTCAAATCCATCATCAATAGAATGAACGAAGGTTCTAGCATGGTTTTTTTCAGTACTGTGGCCGTGGGGACAGGAATGCCCTTCCACACCAGTGTATCGGCGGCTAAAGGAGCTATTGAAGGTTTTGCCCGAGCCTTGGCGGCGGAATATGCTCCTAAAATTAGAGTGAATGTTATTGCCCCATCTTTAGTGGACACTCCCCTATCGGAACGACTGCTGAGCAACGATAAGAAAAAAGAGATGATGTCCGAAAGACACCCCATGAAAAGAGTCGGCAGCGCAACGGATATAGCTAATATGGCCGTCTTTTTATTGAATTCCGATAATTCATGGATTACAGGGCAGGTTATTGGGGTCGATGGTGGAATGTCCAGCTTAAACGTGAATTCATGAAAGATAAAATCAATATTTTTTGGTTTAGGCGTGATTTGCGTCTGGATGATAACGTTGGACTATATCAGGCGCTTCAAGATGATGTTCCCGTTTTGCCAATATTCATTTTTGATACCGAAATACTGGAAAATCTCCCAAAAAATGATGCTAGGGTGACCTTTATCCATGAACAACTACAAAAATTAAATAATCAGCTAGGTGCCAACCATGATAGCGGAATTGCCCAGTTCTACAATACCCCAAAAAAGGTCTTCAAGCAATTATTGAAAGAATATAAGATTGAAGCCGTATACACCAACCATGATTACGAGCCATATGCCAAAAAGCGTGATGGTGAGATAAAATCATTTTTGGAAGAAAACAAAATGAAGTTCAAGACTTTCAAGGACCAAGTGATTTTTGAAAAGGACGAAGTGGTGAAGGACGATGGCGACCCGTACGTGGTATACACGCCATTCATGAAAAAATGGAAGGAAAATTTTAATCCGTCTATTCATTTAGTGGAGTATGATACATTGAGTGACCTTGGTAAAAACTTGTATCCATCCAAAAATCTACCACAACTTTCGCTAAAAGATATGGGGTTTGAGGAGTCTTCCATAAAAGTTCCCGATTTTACCGTCACTTCCGATTTGATTCAGAAATATAAAGACACACGGGACTACCCCGCCAAGGAAAAAGGAACCTCCCGATTGGGTCCCCACTTACGATTTGGTACTGTTTCCATCAGAAAAATGGTAAAAAAAGCCATTGATGAAAAGAACGAAACCTTTTGGAACGAATTGATTTGGAGAGAGTTTTTTATGCAGATTCTGTGGCACTTTCCACATACCGTTAATGAGGCATTTAGAGCCAAATACGACAGGATCGAATGGCGAAACAATGAAGAAGAGTTCGAAAAATGGAAAAATGGTGAAACAGGTTATCCTTTGGTAGACGCAGGGATGCGCGAGCTGAATGAAACCGGTTACATGCACAATCGTGTGCGTATGCTCGTGGCCAGTTTTCTCTGCAAACACCTGTTAATCGACTGGCGGTGGGGCGAAGCCTATTTTGCCGAAAAACTCCTTGATTATGAAATGGCCAGCAATGTGGGCAACTGGCAATGGGCCGCTGGCAGCGGTGTAGATGCTGCCCCCTATTTCCGGATTTTCAACCCCACTACACAGATAAAGAAATTCGATAAGGACAAAAAATACATCAATAAGTGGGTGCCAGACCTTCAAGAAATGAATTATCCCGACCCTATTGTTGACCATAAAACAGCCCGCGAGCGATGCTTAAAAACATATAAAGAAGCGGTAAGTTGAAGCTTTTTCGTTAATTTTAGTTCTCTGTTGGGATGATTTTGTTTTATCTCAAAAAAACTAAATCAAATCAACGGAACATAACTAACTCAAAACCTTTAAAATGAAGAAACTTTCAACCTTACTCCTTTTGGGGCTGATGTCGCTTAACCTAGCGGCCCAAAAGATGTCCAAGGACAAAAAAGCGGTAGTAGCTTCCGTAGAAAAGCACAAAGAAAACCTTATCAAAATCAGCGATTCCATTTGGGCGTTGGCCGAAACTGCTTTTGAAGAATCCATTTCTGCCGAATTGCTTGCCGATTATGCCGAAGAAAATGGGATGACCGTTACTCGTGGTGTGGCCAATATCCCAACAGCTTTTATAGCAACTTATGGTTCGGGTTCTCCCGTAATCAGTGTATTGGGCGAGTTTGATGCACTTCCTGGCCTTTCACAAAATACCGTCCCCACCAAAGACCCAAGAATCGAAGGTGAACCAGGTCACGGCTGCGGACACAATATGTTCGGTGCTGCCAGTTTGGGGGCAGCCATCGCCATTAAAGAGCAAATAGAAGCCGGAAACATTAAAGGGACCGTAAAATTCTTCGGAACCCCAGCAGAAGAAAAGTTTTTTGGCAAAGTGTGGATGGTAGAGGCCGGACTTTGGGACGATGTAGATGTGAATGTAAGCTGGCATCCATCCGCAGAAATTGAGGCCGATGTACAGAGTGGACTTTCTTTAATTGACTTTATGATTGAATTTTATGGTCAAGCCGCTCATGCTTCTTCCGATCCTTGGAACGGTCGTAGCGCTTCCGATGCATTGGAACTATACACTACGGGAATTAATTATTATCGTGAACACATCAAACCAACGTCACGTATCCATTATCATATCCAAGATGGTGGACAAGTGGTGAACGTTGTTCCCGATTATGCCCGCTTGTGGGTCAGGGTCCGTGATCCAAAAAGAGATGTAATGTTACCAACCTTTGAGCGTGTAAAGGCCATGGCTGAAGGTGCTGCTATTATGGCCAATGTAGATTACAAATATTCATTGATTTCCGGTATTTACGAGACTTTGGTGAACCGTGAAGGCGGTAAAATCATGCAAAATAATTTGGAGCTTTTGGGCCCGATCACTTATACCGAGGAAGAGATTACCTATGGTAAAGCCATTCAAGAAGCTACTGGAAAACCACAGGTTGGCATGGACGGCGAGGTGCATCCATTGAAAGAAACCGAAGAACTTCCAGGTGGAGGTTCCACGGATGTTGGCGATGTAAGCTGGAACGTTCCAAACATCAACCTTGGGGTAACCGTAGCACCAAAAGGAACTCCGTGGCACTCTTGGGCAGTTGTTGCCTGTGGCGGAATGAGCATTGGCCACAAAGGAATGATCTATGCATCCAAAGCAATGGGAATGACCATGTTGGACCTTTTTGATGATCCTAAATTGGTAGAAAAAGTAAAAGAAGAATATAAGACCAGAAAAGGTGATGTAAAATATGAGGCCATGATCGATGGTCCCCCACCAATCCCTGGCAAATAAATTAAATTACAATTTTATTGAAAAGCCTGCCCTTCGCAGGCTTTTTAATCTTGAAAAATTAAACATTACGCTATGAAAAATCCTATTATTCAAACCTTTCCGTTAAGCTCCCCTTGGCAAACCCTTGACCCTTTTTTGTTCAGTGTGTACCATTTGGACCGTTTTCCAAAAGGGAACGGAGATATGGGGCCAGATAAATCTTTGCTGAAAGGGCGAAATCTAGGTAGTGATTTTAACCCCAATGCCGAATGGCGTATGTACCACGGTCAGACGATTCCTGGGTTCCCTTTCCATCCACACTGCGGTTTTGAAACGATTACCATCGTCAACAAGGGGTTTTGTGACCATTCCGATTCCCTTGGTGCGGCCGGTAGATTTGGCAAGGGCGATGTACAATGGATGACAGCAGGAAGAGGCGTACAACATTCAGAAATGTTTCCATTGTTAAAAGATGATGAGGAAAACACATTGGAACTTTTTCAAATCTGGTTGAACCTTCCCAAAGCCGGAAAGTTTGTGGATCCACACTTTAAAATGCTATGGAATGAGGATATTCCGATTATTGAAGAAGAGAATGCGAAAATCAAAGTGGTAGCAGGTACTTACAAAAATGTGAACCCTATTGACCCTGCTCCGGATTCATGGGCAGCCAATCCCGAAAACAAAGTAGCGGTTTGGAACATTCAAGTGGATGCAGATTCAGAATATACGCTGCCAAAGGCAAATTCTTCTGAAGTAAACCGTGTGCTCTATTTTTATGAAGGTGATGAAATTTATATCGAGGACAAAAAAATCAATCCAAATTTTGGAATTGTTCTGGACCCAACTCAAGATGTCAACATCAAAATAGGTTCTGAAACAGCTCATTTTATGATTCTGCAAGGAAAACCCATCGGTGAACCCGTTGCCAAATACGGTCCTTTTGTAATGAACACGCAAGCCGAAATCCAAAAAGTGATGGAGGAATACCGCCTTACCCAATTTGGTGGATGGCCTTGGCCACACCCAGACAATGTCCATGATAAAAATAGAGGACGTTTTGCGCTTTATCCGGATGGTAAATTGGTCGAAAAGTGATTAGAATTAAACCCTAACAATATTGGCCCCGATGGCACGTAAACGTTCATCAATGTTTTCATAACCACGGTCGATCTGCTCAATATTATGAATGGTGGAAGTCCCTTTGGCGGACAATGCCGCAATCAAAAGGGATACCCCTGCCCTAATATCGGGAGATACCATGGTGGTGGCCTTTAATGTTGATTTAAAGTCATGCCCAATAACTGTGGCCCGGTGTGGGTCGCAAAGAATAATTTTTGCCCCCATATCAATAAGTTTGTCCACAAAGAACAAACGGCTTTCGAACATTTTTTGATGAATGAGCACTTCTCCCCTAGCTTGTGTAGCCACAACCAGAATGATGCTCAACAAATCCGGGGTCAATCCAGGCCATGGCGCATCGGCAATGGTCAGTATAGATCCATCGATAAAATTTTGGATTTCGTAGCCATCTTCGTGCTTCGGGATAAAGATGTCATCATCCCTTCGCTCCACGTTTATTCCCAACTTTCGGAAAACCGTTGGAATCTGACCTAAATCGTCCCAGCTCACATTTTTTATGGTAAGCTCACTTTGCGTCATAGCAGCTAAACCTATCCAGCTACCAATTTCGATCATATCGGGCAACATGGTATGCTCTGTTCCCTTCAAGGAATCCACACCTTCAATAGTCAACAGATTTGAACCAATTCCGGAGATTTTAGCCCCCATGCGGTTCAACATATTGCATAATTGCTGTAAATAAGGCTCGCAAGCGGCATTGTAGATGGTAGTTGTACCTTCGGCCAAAACAGCGGCCATCACAATGTTGGCCGTACCGGTTACCGATGCTTCATCCAAAAGCATGTAGGTACCCTTCAGTTTATCGGCTTCTACCCCGTAGAAATACTCTTCTTTATTGTATCGGAACTTTGCCCCAAGCTTGATAAATCCTTCAAAATGGGTGTCCAGTCTTCTTCTGCCAATTTTATCACCTCCAGGTTTTGGAATGTATCCCTTGCCAAATCTTGCCAATAATGGGCCAACCAGCATAATGGAACCCCGCAGCCCCCTCCCATCTTCTTTGAACTTGGCAGATTGTAAATAATCCAAGTTGACATCGTTTGCCTTGAAGGTATAAGTACCTTTTCCCTTTTTCTGGATTTTTACACCCAAATCTTCAAGAAGGGCAATCAATTTATTGACATCGACAATGTCCGGTATATTGTTTATGGTAATTTTCTCTTCTGAAAGCAACACGGCGCAAAGAATCTGAAGTGCCTCGTTCTTTGCTCCTTGGGGAGTAATTTCACCATGCAATTGGTGTCCACCCTCTATTCGAAATGTACCCATCTATTCCTTTGGAATTTAATATCGTTTTTTGCGACTTCTTTGCCCTTTTTTACCTCTGTTATTGTTGCTACTGGACCTAGTGCTGGGTCTATTTTTAAGGAACTGTCCGCTTTCCGTTAAGCTTTCCTCGCTCTTGGCCAAATCTATTTGTCCATCACTAAGCTCCTTTAGGTGATTAAAGATTACGGAGTCTTCCACGGTATCCTTGTTCCAAACCAAGTAACATTTTTTCATGTGGTTGGCAATGGCATATTCCAAACCGGACCTCATATCCCCTTCTTCCCATTTCACGGCAACATCAATCATTCTTTTGATGTTATTGCCGTAAAAACGGTATTTTGGATGGTTTTGAGGATATTCCAAAGGTTCTGGTCGTTGTTGCAAAACTTCTTTTGAAGTAATCGGGAAAGGCGAATCCACGTCCAATTTAAAATCGGCCATGATAAATAATTGATCCCAAAGTTTGTGCTGAAAATCCGGGACATCCCTTAAGTGGGGCTGCAAATTCCCCATTACACTTATAATGGATTTTGCCACTCTATTACGTTCGTCTCGGTCTTCAATGGAAACAGCGTAATCTACCATTTTCTGAAAATGGCGGCCATACTCGGGTATAAAGAGTTTTGGACGCTCTGTATTGTATTCTAAGTTGTATACTTCGTTCAAATTAATGTATTTAGAAACTTGATTATTGGAAAGTCAATCGTGATAACGACTGCAAATTAAGAAAATTATCGCAAACAATGGGATTACAGGGAAATTACACCTTCCACCACGGAAACTTCTTTGTATTTTTTTATTACCTCGTCGGGATTTTTTAAATGTACCATAATGGAAAGGCTGGTGTATGTACCCTTTTTTGACTTTTTGGATTCAATAACCGCACCGGTGTTATCAAAAATCTTATTTATCTGGGCAATGCGCTTTTCATCCGTAGGTACTATAAATTTATAGAGATAATCGGATGGCCAATTTGTGGTTTCCAATAATTTTTCCCTAAGCTTTGTATAGAACTCCTCCGTACTTTTTTTATCCATGCCACATTTTTCTACAAATATATGGCTTAACCTACAATTTTTTTTCCTTCTGGCGATTTCATTACTTTGCATTATTAATTCAAGGTCTTTGGGCAAGAGCAAAGTAGTTATAACGGGAGCACCCGGAACGGGAAAAACATCCATAGTAAATGGATTGGAAAGCAAGGGTTTTCATTGTTTTCACGAAATTATTCGGGATATGACCTCCAAAGCCAAGCAAGAAGGGCAGTCCGAAGAATATATTTCCAACCCTTTGGTTTTTGTTGACGATGCCATGCAGTTCAACAAAGATTTGCTTCAGGGCAGAACAGCACACTACCAACAATCCTTAAAAATAGATGTTCCCATAAGTTTTTTTGACCGAGGAATCCCAGATGTCTTGGCCTACATGGCCTTTTTTGGTCAAACTTACGATCAAGATTTTATCTCACATTGCGAGAACCATAGATACGATTCTGTTTTTATTGTTCCCCCATGGCAAGAAATATATGTTTCTGACAATGAAAGATTGGAAACCTTTGAGGAAGCTGAAAGTATCCATCATTTCTTGATGAAAACATACACCCAATTTGGCTATAACCCCATCGAAGTGCCAAAAGATGCAGTCCCAAATCGGATTGATTTTATTTTGGAAACACTTAAAAAATTATAGTGCATAAGGACACCACAAGCATTTTAAAACAATTTTGGGGTCATGATGGTTTCAGAGGGTCCCAAAAAGAAATTATAGACAACGTACTTTCTGGCAAAGACGTTTTGGCCTTGATGCCCACAGGTGGTGGTAAATCCATTTGCTACCAAGTTCCGTCTTTGGCCATGGAAGGCATCTGTATTGTGGTTTCACCTTTGGTGGCCCTGATTCAAGATCAAGTGGCGCAACTAAAGAAAAGGGACATTAAAGCTGTTGCCCTAACTGGCGGCATTCCCCCAGATGAGCTAAATGATCTTTTGGATAATTGCCTTTATGGCAACTACAAATTCCTGTACCTATCGCCCGAAAGGTTGCAACAAACCGTTGTACAGGAGCGCATCCCACAAATGAATGTTAACCTTATTGCTATTGATGAGGCCCATTGTATATCGCAATGGGGAAACGATTTTAGACCCGCCTACCTCGAATGTGCCATTTTAAAAGAACTGGTGCCCAATAAACCAATGATCGCCCTAACGGCAACAGCGACCCCACGAGTGGTAAACGACATTGTGGAAAACTTGGAATTGGAAAATGTAGCGATCTTCAAAGATTCTTTCTCCCGCTCCAACATTAATTTTAGGGTAAAGCGTTCCGAAGACAAATTGTATCAGCTTAAAAAATACATGGACAAAATCCCTGGAAGTGCCATTGTCTATGTTCGCTCCAGAAAAATGTCCATTTCCTTGGCCAATTTTTTAGTCAAGAATGGTATTTCTGCTTCATTCTTTCATGGTGGAATTCCAAAATCCGATAAAGAAGAAAAGCTTAACCTTTGGTTAAGCGGCAAAGTTAGGGTGATGGTGGCCACCAACGCTTTTGGAATGGGAGTGGACAAACCGGATGTTCGGTTGGTGGTTCATTATCAAATACCCGACAGTTTGGAAAGTTATTTCCAAGAAGCCGGTAGAGCTGGACGTGACGGGGAGCCATCAACAGCAATCATCATCACTTCCAACGAAGATGAAGATAAGGCCAAACAGCAGTTTCTATCCACCCTGCCCGATGTGGCCTTCGTTAAAAAAGTATATTCCAAACTCAACAACTATTTTCAAATATCGTATGGTGAATTGATAACGGATGCATTGGCCTTCAAATTCAATGAGTTTTGCAAACGGTACGAGTTTAACCCAAATGTGACCTTTAATGCCATCCGCATTTTGGATCAGAATTCCGTGTTATCGCTTGCTGAAAATTTTAAGGAGAAAACCAGCCTTCAGTTTGTAGCCTCCAAATCCGGGATATTTGAATATTTGGACAAAAACAAGAAAACTGCCCCGATAATACAGACCATTTTGCGCACATACGGGGGCATTACAGAATACGAGACCAAAATTAACCTGTACATGTTGTCCAAAAAAACTGGGGCGAGCGAGGAGTACTTAAAAAAAATACTCCAACAACTGGCGGATGATGGCATTGCAGCGTATCAAAACAGTACCAGCGATCTAGAGATTACTTTTCTGGTACCCAGGGAAGATGACCATACCATTAACCTATTTGCCAAAAAAATCAAGGATTTCAATCAAGTGAAGCAGAACAACATGGCGGCCATGCTGGGATATGTTTCCAATAAAAAGGTATGCCGTAGTGTTTACTTACTGAATTATTTTGGAGAAAAGACCACTGAAAAGTGCGGTACATGCGATATTTGCACCAAGAAAGAAAAGATAGCATCTCCCTATGATTTAGAGAAAAGAATCATGGAGCTTTTGGAAATTCGTCCCCACAGTTCCCGACAGTTGGAAAAAGCAATTGGGGCAAACGAAAAAGAACTTTTAAAAACATTGGAAAGACTACTGGAAGATGAGCTGGTCTCCCTAAATTTTAAGAATGAGTACATCAAAAAATAATTCCCTGCGTATCGTATTTATGGGCACCCCGGATTTTGCCGTGGGCACTCTCAAAAAGATTTTGGAAGCCAGCTTCGATGTAGTTGGTGTAATTACCGCACCGGACAGGCCCGCAGGCCGTGGCCGCAAAGTCCAGGAATCTGCCGTAAAGCAATTTGCGGTGCAACACAATCTAAAGGTATTGCAGCCCACCAACTTAAAGGACGAAGCTTTTTTGGATGAGCTCAAAAACCTCGATGCCAATTTGCAAGTGGTCGTGGCCTTTAGGATGTTGCCCAAAATAGTTTGGCAAATGCCCGAGCACGGCACCTTTAACCTTCATGCTTCCCTCCTTCCTCAATATCGCGGCGCAGCACCAATCAATTGGGCAATAATCAACGGAGAAACGGAAACAGGTGTTACTACCTTTTTTATTGATGAAAAAATTGACACGGGAAACATCGTACTTCAAAAAACAGAAAAAATACTGCCTAATGACAGTGCTGGAACCTTGCACGATAGGTTAATGGAGCTCGGTGCCGATTTAGTGGTGGATACCTGCAAGCAGATTGAAGCCGGAACCGTAACAAGACAAGCACAAGATGAAAGCCTGGAACTTAAACCTGCACCAAAAATCCATAAGGATACCTGCCGAATTGATTGGAATGCCCCTATAAAGGATATTTATAATCATATTCGAGGATTGAGTCCCTATCCTGGAGCTTGGACACAATTTGTAAATGATGGAAAGGCCGACCAAATGAAGATTTTTAAAACCAAAATGGAACAGGCCGAACACAATCACGACATTGGAAAACTGTTGGCAGAAAAAAAATCGTTGAAAGTCGCCGTAAAAGAAGGCTATATTTCTTTGTTGGAATTGCAACTTCCGGGAAAGCGAAGAATGCAAATAATGGAGATTTTGAATGGGTTGAATCTTGATAAAGAAGCGCATCTTCGCTAAAGCCTTGCTACAATTGGGCTGGGAAAAGTTGTCATTTTTTTCCGACTTTATCAACAAACGTTTCAAGTTATCAACAAAAACCCCTATTTCCCTTGGTTTTACTTGCGTGACTGGCAAATCCATATAAATTTGTTCAGCATTAAAATTATATTAACAACAATTAATTTAATTCCATTATGAACAAAACAGAATTAATCGATGCTATGGCAGCTGATGCTGGCATCACTAAGGCAGCAGCAAAAAAAGCATTGGAATCTTTCTTGGGAAATGTAGAAGGAACGCTTAAAAAAGGAGACAGAGTTTCCTTGGTAGGTTTTGGTTCTTGGTCAGTTTCCAAAAGAAGCGCTAGAGAAGGTAGAAATCCACAAACTGGAGCTACAATTAAGATTGCCGCTAAGAACGTTGTAAAGTTCAAAGCAGGTGCTGAATTGAGCGGTGCAGTAAACTAATCAATTATTTATTTAATATACGAAAGCACTCCTTTTCGGGGTGCTTTTTTAGTTTATATGCGTTGTGTTTTTTGCATATGTAGAATAATATGTTAAATTTAAGTACAAGAAAAAATGTAAATGGTAAGTCAAAAGCCTAAAAAAGGGAATTTACTTGTTGCAGAACCGTCACTTACGGGTGATATTTCTTTCAATAGGTCGGTAGTACTTATCGCTGAGCACAACAACGAAGGCTCGGTAGGCTTTATTTTGAACAAACCTTTGGACTATACCATTTGCGACCTTATTTCTGATATTACAATCCCTTTTCAAGTATTTAATGGCGGGCCAGTAGAGCAGGACAACCTATACTTTATCCATAAAGTGCCAGAACTTATTGAAAACAGTATTGAGATTTCTGATGGTATTTTTTGGGGCGGTAATTTTGAAATGACCGTAGAACTCATCAATAGTGGAACCATCACCGAACAGGATATCCGATTTTTCTTGGGGTATTCTGGCTGGGGCACCAGTCAATTGGACCAAGAACTTTCTTCCAAATCGTGGGTAGTGCTCCCAAATGAGTACGAAAGCAATATTCTGGAAAAATCTGCCTATGCATTTTGGAAAGAAAAAATGGTAGAATTGGGCGGAGACTATTTGTTGTGGTCCAATGCTCCCGAAAACCCCTCGCTCAACTAAACTATCCTATCCGAGCTTTGGCATTTAACTTTCCTACCAAACTCTTGGCCACTTTGGTATCAAATTTCTTTTTCCTGTATTTGCTGACGGGTTGTATGCCCACAATAGAATTGGTAATAAACAGTTCATCCACTTTTTGAAGTTCGAAAGGGGAAATGGATGCTTCCACCAAATCAAGTTCCTCGGAACCCGCAATAATTTTCATAAGGTTTTTTCGAATAATGCCATCCAAACAACCATCGCTCAAAGGCGGGGTTTTTACCTCATTGCCCTTCACAAAAAAAAGGTTTCCATTTATGGCCTCGACCACCTTTTTGTCGGTATTCACCAATAAACAGTTGGCATACCCATTTTCTTGGGCATAAACTCCCGCCACTACATTCAAAATTTTGTTGGTGGATTTTAGATTGGACAACATGTCCTTGTTTACATAATAATCCTTGAACAATTCAACCTCGTAGTCACCCTCTTCAATAATGTAAAAAGGGGACTCCATAGGGCTTGTCTCAATAAGGTAGGAAACATTGTTGGTGCTTGGGGTGTACAAGCCTCCCTCGTTTCTAAAAACCGTTAAGCGAACACGAACCGAACCATTTTCTTGTCCGTTGGCTTTAATGGTATTTTTAATTTCCTCCTCCAAAAACTCCATGGTAAATTCCATGGGAATTTCCATTCGCAGAATACGCATAGAGGCCATTAACCTAAAGTAATGATCTTCCCAAAAAAAGAGGGTTCCGTTCACATACCGAACCGTTTCAAAAAGGGCGTCGCCATATTTGAGGGCTCTATTATTATGCGTAAAAATTGCCTTGTCTTCCGCTAAAAGTGCTCCGTTACAATTGACCATAAAAAAGTCCCGATTTTTATCGGGACCAAATATACGGTTTAGTTGAGAATCGGACTAGGTAGAGCCAAGAACCTGTTTAAGGTCGGATACTTGGTTTTCCCACAGCATTTTAGATTCATCTACTTCGTCTTCCTCTGCAAAATCTGTTATAAAAAGAGATACATCTTTAGTTATTTCGTCAACTATAATGCGCATTTCAAAATAGGAATCATCTTCACTTTCTTCCCATGCCAATTTTACAAATTCCTCACTCTTACGCTTGAGCATTTTTGCTCTCTCTTCTGCACCATCCCAAATAAATGTGAATATTTCCCCACGGGAATTAACATTGTCGGCATACCATTCAGATAGTCCCGAGGGTGTGGAAATATATTGGTAAAGCAACTGAGGTGAAGCCTGGATCACAAACTCCAGTTCAAATTTAACCTTATCACTCATTGTCGTGTTCTTTAAATCGTTTTTTCAACTTTAGTATAGTTTGGGAAGATATAAAAATAAATGTCAAATAATAAATTAATCCTGAATTTTGATTCAGCGAAAATTTAAACATATATTTGCACCCGCTTAGCAAAACCATGGCGAGGTAGCTCAGCTGGTTAGAGCGTCGGATTCATAACCCGGAGGCCGGGGGTTCAAGTCCCCCTCTCGCTACAAATTTCAAAGTCATTTAACTGTATTTCAGTTGGATGACTTTCTTTTTTTCCAATACTCTTTTTTTCCTAACTTCATGCATTTAAACCAACCTTGTAATGAATTACTTCAAAAAGTTAGGAACGGCCAATCTGTTGATGCTGATTTTATGCGCATTGATCATTTTTGTAGCAGAATACTTGTTCCTTAGTGGAAATCCCGAACATGGCCTATTTGTTGGCCTTTGGGCACCGACCCTTTTAGGGGTCATGATTTACTTAAAGCTTGTGGACAATGACAGCAAATGATATCGTTTTATGGTTTTCCATTGTTGTTATTGTACTCGTTGCCATTTGGGCCATACTTATGATACGGGCTTACAACAAGGCTAGCGATTGAAAATAAAGGTATTGGAGCAACCAGTTTTATTTTATTCAGGACAGTGTAATTGTTCCGATTTCCCTTAATTTAAGCCTACCATGAAAAACACCATCTCCGAGCGCATTGCCGACTTTCTAAAAAACTACCCTCCCTTCAACGCTATGGAGGTGAAGCAGTTGGAACAGTTGTCCATAGAAGTGGTGATTGTCCACAAGGAAACCAATACCTTGGTTTTTTCGCAGAGCGAAAGTCCGCACGCCTATTTTTATGTGGTAAACAAAGGTGCTGTGGCCTTGTCCAAAGCTGGGTCCAGTCAAATTTTGGATATATGTGACGAAGGTGATGTTTTTGGACTTCGCCCCCTTTTGGCCAACGAAAGCTACAAATTGGAGGCAAAAGCTTATGAGGAAACCATTCTCTACGCCATTCCCATCAAGGACTTTAAGCCCTTGGCACTCGAAAACAAGCGTATCGGAAATTTTTTGATCGAAAGCTTTGCTTCCAATACAGGCAACCCCTACTCTATTAAACATCGTGGAAAATTGTATGGTGCCAGTAGCGATTCCAATCAATACTCCAGTGATAAAATATTGGATCTACAGCCCATAAAATATTCCACGGACCTTATCACCTGCAAAAAAGGCACGAAAATAAAGACCATTGCCAACAAAATGACCAAGCACAACGTGAGCAGTATTTTGGTGGAAAAGGATAACCTGCCCGTTGGTATCATAACCGATAAGGACATTCGTAAAAAAGTAGCCACGGGACTCTTTCCCATCACCGCTTCGGCGAAAAAAATCATGTCCTCCCCCATTATCACCTATCCAAAAGGGCTTACATTGGCACAATCGCAAATGGCCATGATGAAGAGCAATATCAGCCACTTGGTGCTTACGGAAGATGGGACTACGGATACAAAATCGGTCGGGATTTTATCCAAACATGATATTATGGTAGCCGTCGGAAACAATCCTGCTGTACTGATGCGAGCCATTAAAAGAGCAACCAGTGCCAAAAGACTTCGGGGTATTCGCCATGGCATCATGAACTTGTTGCAAGGGTATTTGGACCAGAATATCCCTTTGGGATTGGTATCCAAAATCATTTCAGAACTAAATGATGCCTCTACCAAACAGGTCATACAAATCGCATTGTCCAAAATGGAAGAAGAACCTCCTGTAAAATTTACGTGGCTTAGTATGGGCAGTCAAGGACGTGGGGAACAACTTTTGAATACGGACCAAGACAATGCCATTATTTTTGAAGATGTTCCTGAAGAGCAATTGGAAACGACACGAAGCTATTTTTTAAAACTAGGTGAACGCATTTCCAAAGGGTTGAACACCATCGGTTTTGAATATTGCCCAGCGGATATGATGGCTTCGAACCGCTCTTGGTGCCATAGCTTGAGCGAGTGGAAACAAGTAACAGCACATTGGATCCATAATCCTGGACCAGACGAGATACTCTTATCCTCCATCTTTTTTGATTACAATGTAACCTATGGGGAGAAGGCTCTGGCAGATGAGCTTTCCCTAAGTATTTTTGATCAAGCCAACCACTATCCGCAATTTTTCACCCATTTGGCCAGCGGTGCTTTACAAAACCCTTCGCCATCAGGTTTTTTTAGGGATTTTTTGGTGGAACAAGATGGGGAACATAAGGATTTCTTCGATTTAAAGTTACGCGCCCTTATGCCCATTATCGATGCCGCTCGGGTACTTATATTGTCACATTCCATCAAATCCATAAACAATACAGCCGAACGCTACGAAAAACTGGCCGAACTGGAACCGAACAACAAAGAGCTTTACCTAGCTTGTTCCTACGCCAGCAAAGCGTTGCTCAAATTTAGGACAAGACAGGGCTTGCTGCACAACGATTCGGGTCGGTATATCGCGTTGGACAAATTGAACAAGGAGGAGAAAATCAAACTAAAACGAACCTTTAAAACCGTTAAAGAAATCCAATCGTTGATCGAGGTAAGGTTCCAGGTAAAAAATATGTTGCGCTGATGTGGCCCTTTTCTAAAAAGAAACCTTTGGAACTTCCCGATTTTTGGTGGGAGTACGAGGAGCATTTCAAAGAAAAGCTTCCAGATGACATCCATGCAAATACTTTTGTGGTGCTGGATACGGAAACAACAGGCTTTAGCTTGACCAAAGACCGTATGCTTTGCATTGGGGCACTAAAACTATTGGACAACAATATTGTGGTGAAGGATAGTTTTGAAGTGTACATTCAGCAGGACCACTATGATTCGGATAGTGCAGAAATCCATGGAATTCTAAAGAAAAGTAAACGGGATAGCATCTCCGAGCTTGAAGCCTTGAAACAATTTTTGGTGTACGCCAAAAGCCATGTGCTTGTGGGGCACCATGTAATGTTTGATGTGAACATGATCAATGCCGCGTTAAAAAGAAATGGGCTGCCCAAGCTCAAAAACAAAACTTTGGATACCGAATCACTCTACATTAGAACATTGTTGGTATCTACCGTAGTTCAAAAAAAAGAAAGATACTCCTTGGACGATTTGGCCAAAAAGTTCAGTATTTCCCGAAAGGATAGGCATACGGCCTTGGGCGATGCCTTTATCACTGCTATTGCTTTTTTAAGAATCATTGAAAAATTGAAACCCAAAAAAATAAAGGATCTCCTTAAAAAATAAGAAGACCCTTTTTTTTAATAAAGCTGAACTATTTAAAGGCTTTCCTTTATAATGTTCTCTACAACTTCTGGGTTTAACAAGGTTGAAGTGTCTCCCAAATTGCTGGTATCTTTGGAAGCAATCTTTCTAAGGATTCTCCTCATGATCTTACCACTTCGTGTTTTGGGCAATCCTTCTGTAAACTGAATCTTATCCAGTTTGGCGATGGGTCCAATGTGTTCGGTAATCAATTGATTGATTTCTTTTTTCAGGTTATCGCGATTACGCGTTTCTCCTGTTTCCTTTAAAATAATGTATCCGTACAATGCATTTCCTTTAATGTCGTGCGGGAATCCAACAATTGCCGATTCTGCTACGGCCGGGTGCTCGTTAATGGCGTCTTCAATCGGTGCGGTACCCAAATTATGACCAGAGACAATGATGACATCATCTACCCTACCGGTGATTCGGTAGTACCCGACCTCATCCCTCAAAGCTCCATCCCCTGTGAAATATTTTCCTTCAAAAGCAGAGAAATACGTGTCCTTGTACCTTTGGTGGTTGCCCCAAATGGTTCTTGCAATAGCAGGCCATGGGTATTTGATGCACAATCTTCCATCTACTTGGTTGCCTTTGATTTCCTCACCATTTTCATCCATAAGTGCGGGCTGAATTCCCGGCATGGGCAAAGTGGCGTATGTAGGCTTTGTGGGCGTAGAAAATGGTATGGGCGAAATTAAGATGCCCCCTGTTTCTGTTTGCCACCACGTATCCACAATTGGGCATTTTTTATCACCCACATGATCGTTGTACCAGTGCCATGCCTCCTCGTTGATAGGTTCTCCAACGGTTCCCAAAACCTTCAAGCTGGAGAGGTCGTGATTGGTAACAAAGTCCAAGTTTTCTTTGGCCAAGGCCCTAATTGCCGTAGGAGCTGTATAAAACTGGTTTACTTTGTGCTTTTGCACAACATCCCAGAACCTTCCAAAGTCAGGATAAGATGGTACCCCTTCAAACATTACCGTTGTGGCACCGTTCGCCAATGGCCCATACACAATGTAGGAGTGTCCCGTAATCCAACCAATATCTGCAGTACACCAATACACATCTTCTTCGCGGTATTGGAATACGTTTTTAAAGGTATATGCGGTATAAACCATATATCCCCCGGTAGTATGCACCATTCCCTTGGGGCGACCTGTTGAACCCGAGGTATATAAAATGAACAATGGATGTTCGGCGTCCACAATTTCGGGAACACAATCCGAATATGCCTTATCCAAAAGTGGCTGAACCCAGATATCGCGACCTTCTTTCATGCTTACTTCACCACCCGTACGTTTGGTGACCAGTACGGTCCCTACATCCGGACAGTTTTCCAAAGCTTCGTCCACAATGGACTTTAAGTCGATAACCTTGGTTCCTCTAAAAGAACCATCGGAAGTTAGTACCATTTTGGCGCCACAATCATTGATCCTGGTTGCCAATGCCGTTGATGAAAATCCAGCAAATACCACAGAGTGTATGGCCCCTATACGGGCACAAGCTAAAACGGATATGGCCAAATCTGGAATCATTGGCAAATAAATAACTACCCTGTCTCCTTTTTCAACACCCTTTTCCTTTAGCACATTGGCATACTTACAAACGCGTTCGTGAAGTTCGCTGTATGTAATATGTTCTGCTTCTTCATTAGGATCATTGGGTTCAAAAAGTATGGCAGTTTTATCACCTCGGATTCTTAAATGGCGGTCAATACAGTTTTCGGTAATGTTCAACTTAGCACCTTTGAACCAACTAATCTCTGGCTTGGTAAAGTCCCATTCCAAAACTGAATCCCATTTTTTACGCCAGTGAAAGTGTTCTTCGGCTACTTCTTCCCAAAATCCTTCGGGGTTTCTTACGGATTTGCGATAAACTTGAAAATATTCTTCCAAATGTTTGATGTGGTAGTTACTCATTGGGTTTGATAAATTTTTATGCGGCTTAAAAATAGGAAAAAGAGTGCAATTATAGGCCTGAGTCTATATCCAATGTGCCTTTGTGGACATGCATATGACCCAGTCTTAAAATAATTATCATATTGGTTATATTTATGTTTTGAATGAAGCATAACCGAACCATACTTTCATTGTTATTTTTCTCTTGGCTGGCCGTGGCTCAGGCTGAGCAACTACAGGGTGGCAACATTGTTCCATACACGCTCTTTAAAACCAGTCAAGACACCATTTCTATTACAGAAGCAAGTACGCTTTCGTACCAAGATAAATCTTTGGTTACCAAAACACATCCAAATGACATTTATTGGGCCAAGCTGGATTTTTCCCAGTACGATTCACTGTTTTCGAACGAAAATTGGATTTTGCAAGTTGGTTACCTTAACAAAGCAGAGATTTTTTATCGGGAGTCAAATGGCGACATAGCGTCTAAAATAATGGGTGCATTTCAGCTTAATAAGGATTTTACCGGTGAATTTGCTTTTGATAAGGATAACTTGATAGATGGTCGGTTTCTCTACCTTAAATTTTCAATCGTTAGCAAGCGCGTTAGTCTGGCGTACAAAAATATTTTTTTCTATAAAGAAGAGCTACAAGATTACTTAAGGGACAAAATCTTATATACTCAAAAATCGACCGCTACAAAAATATCCCAGTTGTTTTTGGGCAGTGCCTATCTCGTGATTATCATGACCATCATTTTTTATCGTACGCACCAACGGCGCGAGTATATATATTATGCCCTGTACGTGTTCTTTTTAATATTGTATCTCTGCCGAATCTCTTCTGACCTTTACGAGGAACATATTGGCGTATTTTCACTTCTCAATTACACTCTGAACACGGTTCTGGAGATGGCGGCCATCATTTTTTACCTATTATTTACGCGGTATTTTTTAAACACAAAGGAAACGTACCCTATAATCGACAAAATTATTACTGTTTTTACTACGCTTCTACTTTTCTTAATCGTTTTTGATAGCTCTATTTTACTTTTAGAACATTACCAACTGCATTTAATTCTTCTGGATTTTAGAATGATAGCACTCTCTTTAATGGAAATATTCGGAGTGACTTATTTGATTTTACAAAGAAAAAACAAGCTTACTTGGTTTATTATTATAGGATCCCTCTTGTTCAGCATTGGGTCTTTGATGTCTTTTCTTTTATCCAATTTCAATTATTTAAGAATTGCCTCATTGGCCGAAATTTCTGTTTTCTTGCTCGGTTTAGGGTACAAAATCCGAACAGAGCACGAAGAAAAATCACGCATTCAGGAAGTTTCCATTCAAAACTACCGTAAGTTATTGCGTGCACAGATAAACCCGCATTTTATCTTTAATTCTCTCAACTCCATTCAAAACCTAGTGACCACCAATAATAAGGTTTCGGCCATAAAATACCTCAGCAAGTTTAGCAAGCTTTTGCGACAGACGCTGGAAAGCTCCATGGAAAACCGTATTTTGCTTTCTGAGGAGATTCAATTTATAAACCGCTATCTTGAGTTGGAATCCCTAAGGTTCGAAGACTCGTTCCAATACAACATATCTGTGGACGAAGACCTTTCCTACCAAGACATTGAGATTCCTCAATTGATGATCCAGCCATTTGTGGAGAATGCCATCCTTCACGGATTGCTCAACAAAAAAGAGGGAGAAAAAATATTGAACATTTCCTTCGCAAGAAATAATGGTTTCTTGGAGTGTACCATAGACGATAACGGCATAGGTAGAAAAGCATCAAAACAATTCAAAAAAAACAAAACATCACGCGGTATGGAAGTTACCCAGAAACGTATAAACTCCTTATTTGCCGAAACTATTGAGCAAAAACTAATGACAATAACCGATAAGATTGATGCCCAAGGTAAACCAAAAGGAACTACCGTCACTATAAAGGTTCCTATAACCAGCTAATATTAATATGCTCGGGGCTTTTTAGAATTGGTACAATTTCCCATGTTAATGCCCAACAGCATCTCCTGTCCCGCTGGGAACACGAATGTTCTCAACAATTTCTTGTACCTCTTCGGGCGGTTCGGCAGTAAATTGGTTCACCGCAATGGCAACAATAAAGTTGACTAGCATTGCTATAGTTCCAAACCCTTCGGGTGATACACCAAACCACCAGCTTTCTTGTAGGTCGGAGACAGCTTCTTTACCTCCATCAAAAATTCCAAATTTGAATTTCAGCATATAAAAAAGCATCAGGCAAAGTCCTACGACCATCCCCGAGATAGCTCCTTTACTATTCATCTTCTTATAAAAAATCCCAAGAATAATGGCTGGGAAGAATGATGCCGCAGCAAGACCGAAAGCCAGGGCGACCACGGCCGCCACAAAGCCTGGCGGGTTGATACCGAAATACCCCGCAACAACAACGGCAAGGGCTGCGGAAATTCGCGCTGCCCAAAGCTCTCCTTTTTCCGAAAGGTCCGGTTTAAGCACGTTCTTGATCAAATCGTGGGAAACCGAGGAGGAAATCACCAATAACAACCCTGCTGCGGTAGATAAAGCTGCTGCCAGCCCACCAGCAGCAATCAAACCAATGACCCATGCGGGCAGATCTGCAATCTCAGGGTTGGCCAATACCATAATATCCCGATCAACCGTCAATTCGTTTACTTCGGGTGCGGCAACATATTGAATTTTACCATCTCCATTTTTATCCTCGTGGGCTATCAATCCTGTTTTTTCCCATCGGCTAAACCATTCAGGCATATTTGTGTATTCTTTTCCGCTTACCGTTTCAATAAGATTAGTTCTTGCAAAAACTGCCACGGCCGGTGCCGTGGTATACAGAATGGCTATGAACAATAATGCCAATCCTGCCGATTTTCTGGCATCACGTACTCGTTTTACCGTAAAAAAGCGAACAATTACGTGAGGTAATCCTGCGGTACCCACCATTAAGGCAAGGGTAATAGCAAATACATCAATCGTACTTTTAGAGCCATCCGTATAGGCTGCAAAACCGAGTTCTTCGGATAGACCATCCAGTTTATCCAAAAGATAGGTTCCGGAACCATCGGATAAGGTGTCACCAAATCCGAGTTGCGGAATTGGATTGCCTGTCATTTGAATGGAAATAAAGATTGCAGGCACCATAAAGGCAAATATCAGAACGCAATATTGTGCCACTTGGGTATAGGTGATTCCTTTCATTCCTCCGAGAACGGCATAAAATAAAACTATCACCATACCGATAACAACACCTGTATTGATATCAACTTCCAAGTATCGTGAAAACACAATGCCAACACCGCGCATTTGTCCTGCCACATAGGTAAAGGAAACAATTAGGGCACAAAAAACCGCTACAACACGGGCTGTTTTGGAATAGTAACGCTCTCCTATAAAATCGGGCACGGTAAATTTTCCAAACTTTCGAAGATAAGGTGCCAACAACAAGGCCAAAAGTACATAGCCACCTGTCCACCCCATCAAATATACAGCGCCATCGTAACCAGCAAAGGAGATAATCCCAGCCATCGAAATAAAGGAAGCCGCTGACATCCAATCCGCTGCCGTTGCCATACCGTTGGCCAATGGGGAAACCCCTCCACCAGCTACGTAAAATTCTTTTGTTGAACCAGCTCTAGACCAGATGGCAATTCCTATATAAAGTCCAAAGGATAGCGCGACCAAGACATAGGTCCATATTTGTACATCATTCATAAGTTTTGGGCATTTGGTTGGTTAATCTTCGTTGTAGCCGTATTTCTTGTCCAATTTGTTCATTAGGCGTACATACACAAAAATGAGGATGACAAACACATAGATAGATCCTTGTTGTGCGAACCAAAACCCAAGTTTAAATCCGCCCATACGAATGTTGTTCAAAGCATCTTTGAAGAGAATACCTGCTCCATAGGAGACCAAGAACCAAATACTCAACAATATGACTAGGTACTTTAAGTTTTCTCTCCAATAGGCCGTAGCCTTTTTTTGTTTTTCAGACATGATTTGGTGGTTTGTTTAGTTAATTCGTTTGTGCCAGGTCAATATATCAATTTAGTTTTAAGATTTATTACTATTGAGGCAATAAAAAAAGGGAATTCACAGAATTCCCTATAATTTATTAGTTAGGTAACAAGTAAGTGATGACTATTTTGCCAAGTACGCTGTTACATTGGATAAAATTCTTTCCTGTAGATCAGAGATATCACTTTTTACAAATTTTTCTCCAGTGATATTCTCATAAAGTTCGATATATCTGTTCGAAACCGATTCAATATACTCGTCTGACATTTCGGGAACCGATTGCCCCTCAAGCCCTTGGAATCCATTGGAAATCAACCATTGTCTAACAAATTCTTTAGACAACTGTTTTTGAGGCTCCCCTTTTTCTTGACGCTCTTCGTATCCATCGGCATAAAAATAGCGTGATGAATCAGGAGTGTGAATCTCATCGATCAATACAATTTCCCCGTCTTTGGTCTTACCGAATTCGTATTTCGTATCTACCAAAATAAGACCTCGTTTGGCCGCGATTTCGGTTCCTCTTTGAAATAGGGCTCGGGTATACTTTTCCAAGACTTCGTAATCTTCTTTGGATACAATACCCCGTTTTAAAATATCTTCTTTGGAAATATCCTCGTCGTGGTCTCCTTTTTCCGCTTTGGTGGCAGGTGTAATGATGGGTTCTGGGAATTTATCGTTCTCCTTCATCCCTTCGGGCATTGGTACACCGCAAAGCAATCTTTTGCCTGCTTTGTACTCGCGTGCAGCATGGCCGGACATATAACCCCTAATTACCATTTCCACTTTAAAAGGCTCACAGGCCTTGCCCACAGCCACATTGGGGTCGGGAGTGGCCATCAACCAATTGGGAACAATATCTTCGGTATCCTTCATCATTTTGGTGGCTATTTGATTTAGAATCTGACCTTTGTACGGAATTCCTTTGGGCATTACCACATCAAAAGCGGAGAGGCGATCTGTGGCCACCATCACCAAAACATCATTTTCTAAGGTATAGACCTCCCTTACTTTTCCTTTATAAACTGATTTTTGCCCAGGAAAGTTAAAATCCGTGGACATAAGCGTATTCATTCCCATAATTTTCTCTAGAATTGATTCTGGTGCTCTATATTTTTATAGGCATCAATCACCTTTTTCACCAATTTGTGTCGGATCACATCTTTATCATCCAAATAGATAATGCTGATGCCATCCACATTCTTCAAAATAAGTAAAGCTTCCTTTAGACCTGAAATCACCCTACGTGGCAAATCAATCTGGCCCGGGTCACCCGTCAACAAAAACTTGGCGTTCTTTCCCATACGGGTCAAGAACATTTTCATTTGGGCGTGGGTAGTGTTCTGGGCCTCGTCCAAAATCACAAAGGCGTTGTCCAAGGTTCGACCACGCATAAATGCCATTGGTGCAATTTGAATGGTGCCGTCCTCAATATATTTTTCGAGTTTTTCCGAAGGAATCATATCCCGAAGAGCATCGTACAAAGGCTGCATGTAAGGATCGAGCTTTTCTTTAAGGTCACCTGGCAAAAAACCAAGGTTCTCCCCTGCTTCCACAGCCGGACGCGTAAGGATTATACGCCTTACTTGTTTTTCTTTCAGGGCTTTTACGGCCAAAGCTACACCAGTATAGGTCTTACCGGTACCTGCAGGGCCAATGGCAAAAACCATATCGTCTTTTTTACAGGCATCCACCATGCGTCTTTGATTAGCGGTCTGGGCTTTGATCAATCTGCCGCTAACCCCGTGCACCAAAACATCGCCACTGCTTTTTGATGATGTATATTCTTCTTTGCTGGTACTGGTAAGTACACGCTCGATCATATTTTCATCAAGTTTGTTGTACTTAGCAAACTGACCAGTGAGTTCGTCAAAGCGTTTGTCGAACTCCTCTAAAAGTTCTTCGTCTCCAAATACTTTGATCTTGTTGCCCCTCGCTACAATCTTTAGCTTAGGAAAGTATTTTTTAAGCAACTCAATATTCGAGTTTTGCTGTCCAAAAAATTCTTGGGGGCTGATTTCCGTAAGTTCTATTACAAGTTCGTTCAAAAATTGTGAGGTGTTACAGTTGTTTTTGAAGAATTTTATTCTTTCTTTTTTGACTAATTTTACAAACAAACTTAACTAAAAATCAATTTGGACGCGGAAAAACATATCAACAGTATTGTATGCCGATCATAACCTTAACTACCGATTTTGGATACAAGGACCACTTTGTGGGTGCTGTAAAAGGGGCAATACTGAGCAATCTCCCCGATAGTAACGTTGTTGATATTTCGCATGCCGTTAGTCCTTTCAATATTCAGGAATGCGCCTATATCCTTAGGAATGCCTACCGTTCGTTCCCAAAGGGAACGGTCCATATTGTTGGGGTCGATTCGGAATTGTCCCCTGAAAACGAACATATTGTTGTGCAAGTGGATGGACACTATTTTGTGAGTGCCAACAGCGGGGTCATTTCCTTGATAACTTCCGAGGTGCAACCTGAAAAAGTCGTGGAAATCAACCTGCCCAATGCAGAGGCCGGTGCCTTTCCAGTGCTCAATATTTTTGTTCAAGTAGCCTGCCATATTGCGCGTGGCGGTAAGTTGGAGGTAATTGGCAAACCTTTGGAGCGTTTGAAGGAGTTACGTGATTTTGAACCACGCATCACCAACGAGGGCAAAACCATTACAGGTAACGTTATATATATTGATAACTATGGAAACGTGGTCACAAACATTCAGAAAAGCCTGTTCGAAGCATACCGCAGCGGGCGTGATTTTGAAATCATTGCACGGACCACCAAAATACGGCAGGTACACCAGAGCTATAACGGCATCATAAATTATGATTTGGAACGGAACCAACGAAAAGGGCCTGGTGATGCCTTGGCCCTGTTCAATTCGGCAGGATACATAGAACTTGCTATTTATAAAAGTGACCTGAACTCCGTTGGGGGCGCCTCTTCTCTCTTGGGGCTGAATTATAGGGACACAGTAACCATAAATTTCCTATAAATGTTGATACGCATTGTAAAACTGACTTTTAAACCCGAAAATATTGCTAGTTTTGAGCGAATCTTTGAAGAAAGCAAAAACGGTATTTTGGCTTTTGAAGGTTGTAATATGGTAGAATTGTATCAAGACATTACAAATTCAAATATATTTTTCACCTATAGTTATTGGGATACGGAATCACACCTGAACAGTTATAGGAATTCCGATTTCTTTAAAGAGGTTTGGGGCAACACTAAAAAATTGTTCGCCGATAAGCCTGAAGCTTGGAGTGTTCATAAAATTCAATCAACAAACCCATCTTAATGTTCGCAATTTTTAAGAGAGAGGTACGGTCTTTTTTTACATCGCCCATCGGTTACTTGATCGTAGGTTCGTTTTTACTGCTCAATGGACTTTTTCTGTGGGTCTTCAAGGGCGATTACAACATTTTTGACTACGGTTTTGCCGATTTGAGCAACTTCTTTTTGCTGGCCCCTTGGATTTTTATTTTTTTGGTGCCCGCCATCACAATGAAAAGTTTTTCCGAAGAACGAAAAATGGGCACACTGGAATTGCTGTTGATAAAACCTATCTCCATCTGGAAATTGGTACTAGGCAAGTTTTGGGGCGCCTTTCTTTTGTGCGTTATCGCAGTAATCCCGACCATAATATATGTTTTTGCCATATCGGGACTGGGAATGATAGAAGGAAATTACGACCTCGGCGTCGTACTGGGTTCGTATTTTGGATTATTGTTTTTGATGGCCTGTTATACGTCCATCGGGATATTTGCTTCTACGCTATCGGATAATCAAATTATCGCCTTTTTGGTGGGGATTTTGGTCTGCTTTCTGATTTTTAACGGGTTTGATGCTGCATCTTCACTTTTTACGAATGGAGAAACGCAACAAACCATACAATCACTCGGGGCAAAAGCACATTTTGATAGTATTGCAAGAGGTGTGATAGACACCCGAGATTTGGTCTACTTCATCTCATTGACCTTATTGTTTTTGTATCTCACTTTTCAACGTTTAAAACAATTGCCAAGGTAATGGGGAAGTTTTTTATATCCATCGTAAAAGTGATTGTAGCCGTGGTGGCCATCAACCTATTGGCCAGTTTTGTCTATACCCGTTTCGACCTTACCGAGGATAAGCGCTATACGCTTTCGGAGCCTGCCGTAGCAGTGGCCCAAAATTTTGAAACGCCCGTAATTGTGGATGTATTACTGGATGGAAACATTCCTGCAGAGTTCTCCAAATTGAAAGCTGAAACCATTCAATTGTTGGAATCATTTGGGTCCAAGAACAGCAATATCAAATATAATTTGGTGGACCCCATGGAGGATAGCGAAAATCCACAGGAAACGGTCGCCCAATTACAAAGCTTGGGATTACAGCCCGCCAATGTTACCGTTGAGGAGAACGGAAAGGTATCCAATGAGCTGGTTTTTCCTTGGGCCATGGTCAATTACAACGACCAGACGGTAAAAGTGCCTTTACTGAAGAATAAATTAGGCTCCACGGCCGAGGATCGCATCAACAATTCGGTACAACAATTGGAATATGCCTTTGCCGATGCATTCACCAAACTTAGCATTAAAGAAAAAAAGAGCATAGCCGTTATCAAGGGAAATGGCGAACTGGATGATATTTTTATTGCCGATTACCTTACAACCATTCGCGATTATTACAACATAGGTGCCATAACGTTGGATTCGGTGGCTTCCAATCCACAAAACGTTTTGGACCAGCTAAAAAACTTTGACCTCGCCCTTATCGCCAAACCTACAGAGGCGTTTACCGACCAAGAGAAATACGTGATGGACCAATATATGGTTCAAGGAGGCAAATCCATTTGGATGCTAGATCAGGTAAATATGGAAATGGATAGCATTTATGCAGGTGGCGGAGAGGCCATTGCCGTTCCCAGAGACCTTAATTTGAAAGATTTGCTCTTTAAATATGGAGTGCGCATCAATCCAGTTTTGGTCAACGACCTGTATTTTACCCAAATAGTTTTGGCCACGGGAGAAGGAAACGATTCGCAGTACAATCCCTTGCCTTGGTTTTATTACCCAATGGTTTTTTCGCAGAACAATCATCCTATCAATACTAATATTGAAGCGGTACGTTTTCAGTTTACCAGTCCAATGGACGTATTGGAAAACGATTATCAAAAAACCATCTTGTTGCAGAGTTCGCCACTTTCCAAAACGGATGGAATCCCGAGAGTAGTGAGTTTGGATATGATCAACCAACAGCCCGATCAAGCAACGTATAACAACGGTAATTTGCCATTAGCCGTCCTGATCGAGGGCAGTTTCACCTCTATGTACAAAAACAGGATAAAACCTTTAAAGCTACAAAACACGATGGAAGAAGGTCCCGAAAATAAAATGATCGTGATTTCGGATGGGGACGTCATCAAAAACCAACTACGCAACGGCAGACCCTTGGAATTGGGCTACGATAAATGGACCAACAGCTTTTATGGCAACAAGGAATTCTTGGTGAACAGCACAAATTACCTGTTAGACAATAGTGGGCTTATTAACATTCGGAACAAGAAAGTATCCATCCCGCTCTTGGATGTCAAAAAAATTGCAGAACAAAAAAACAAGTGGCAGCTTGTAAACATTGGATTACCAGTCGTTTTAACCTTGTTGTTCGGCCTGTTTTTCAGCTACTACAGAAAGCGTAAGTTTACCGTCTAACTGTTGATAAATTTGTTTCTCTGCTAAATCCATTTGGGATATATTTGTTTTTATTGATTTTATACGCCCTTTTTGAAGGGAAATCTGCTAAAAGAGCAACTATACTAAAGTATTTCGTTGATGAAGTTTATTGTATCCAGTACATATTTATTGAAACAGCTTCAGGTTTTGGGAGGAGTTATCAACAATAGCAATACCTTGCCCATCCTGGACAATTTTTTGTTCGACCTTAAAGAAAGTAAACTTACAGTTTCCGCCTCGGACTTGGAAACGACCATGAGTGCCGTTTTGGAAGTGGATTCCGATTCGGAAGGTACCATTGCCGTGCCAGCACGTTTATTGTTGGACACCTTAAAAACTTTTCCCGAACAACCATTGACTTTTGTGGTTGAGGACAATAATACGGTAGAAATCAGTTCCAACCACGGTAAATATGCCTTGGCATATGCCGATGGGGCAGAATTTCCAAAAGCGGTGGAAGTTTCCAACCCGAGTTCCACTACCCTAATGGGCGATATTTTGGCAACAGCCATCAACAAAACCATTTTCGCCGCCGGAAACGATGATCTTCGCCCAGTGATGAGCGGGGTGTTTTTCCAGTTTTCTCCAGAGAATTTGACTTTTGTGGCCACTGATGCCCATAAATTGGTAAAATATCAACGTCAAGATGTAACTGCTTCCGAAGTGGCAGAATTCATCATGCCCAAAAAACCATTAACATTGTTAAAAGGTATTTTGGCAGGTTCCGAATCAGAAGTGACCATCGAATACAACGATAGCAATGCCAAATTCTATTTTGACAATACTGAATTGGTTTGTCGGTTGATAGATGGCAAATACCCGAACTACGAAGCGGTGATTCCCAAGGAAAACCCCAACAAGTTGACCATTGCGAGAAATCAATTTTTGAGCTCGGTCAGAAGGGTTTCCATTTTCTCCAACAAGACCACGCACCAAATACGTTTAAAAGTTGCCGGTGCCGAACTTAATATTTCTGCAGAGGATGTAGATTACAGCAATAAGGCAGAAGAAAGATTATCGTGTTCTTACCAAGGTGACGATATGCAAATTGGCTTCAACTCCAGGTTTTTATTGGAAATGTTGAACAATTTGTCTTCCGATGAAGTTTCTTTGGAAATGAGCTTACCAAACCGTGCAGGTATTCTTACTCCTATTGATGGACTGGATGAAGGTGAGCATGTGACCATGCTGGTGATGCCCGTGATGCTGAATAGTTAAATTAACTACCCAACCATAATCGAAAAAGCTGGAGCAAATTGTTCCAGCTTTTTTGTTTTTACGATATAAACCTAATCGTCATAAAATGTGATGGAGATTCACCATTTGCAGCCTTGACCGCATTAACAATAGGTAATATAAACCCAAGGATTCCCGCTCCTATCAAGCCCAGTATACCCAAGCCCAAAAGAAGAATGGCAGGAATACTAATGATGATGTAAAGTATCAGACTGATCTGGAAATTGATAATGGCCTTTCCATGTTCGTTCATTCCCTCCACCTTATCTTTTGAGGACAACCAAATGATTAAGGGTATAATCAGGCTTCCAAATCCTGTAACATACGATAAAAGTTGTGTAAGATGCGTCACGGCCAACAAGGTATTGTCCGTCCTAACTGCTTTTTGATTGATAACTTCCATTTTTGATTGATTTTGATGATTCATCTTATTAGTATACAAATCACTAAAAATGTTACAAACACCAGCTAATTTGTACTTTTGTCCCTATGTCGTACACAGATAACATTGTAGCCTTGGCAACACCCTCGGGAACAGGGGCCATTGCAGTGATAAGGGTCTCCGGACCAGATGCCATAACCCTAGTGGATACCCTTTTTAAATCCATTAAGGGAAAGAAACTGGCCCAACAGAAAAGCCATACCATTCATTTGGGCCATATTGTGGACCAAGAAAAGATTTTGGACGAAGCTCTTGTTTCTATTTTTAAAGGACCACACTCTTATACCGGTGAAAATGTTGTGGAGATTTCCTGCCACGGCTCCCCGTTCATCCAACAACAGATCATTCAGCTTTTGTTGCGAAATGGTTGCCGTTCGGCATCGGCAGGTGAATTTACACTACGAGCATTCCTTAACGGCAAGATGGATTTAAGTCAGGCTGAAGCTGTGGCCGACCTGATTGCGAGTGACAGTGAAGCTGCCCATGATATTGCCATGCAACAAATGCGGGGTGGATTCAGCAATGAAATCCAAGAACTGCGACAAGAACTGCTGAACTTCGCTTCGCTTATTGAACTGGAACTCGATTTTTCCCAAGAAGATGTGGAGTTCGCAGACAGAACCCAGTTCAACGAACTACTCAACCGCATTAGTGAGGTACTAAAGAAATTAATTGACTCCTTCGCACTCGGAAATGTGATAAAAAATGGAATCCCCGTAGCTATTGTGGGGCAACCCAATGTAGGCAAATCAACCCTGCTCAATGTACTGCTTAATGAAGAGAGAGCTATTGTGAGTGAAATTGCGGGGACAACAAGAGATACGGTCGAGGACCATATCAGCATAAAAGGCATCAATTTTAGGTTTATTGATACGGCAGGAATCCGCGAAACCGTGGATGTAGTGGAAAAAATAGGGATTGAACGAACCTTTGACAAAATTGAAAAGGCACGGCTCATTATTTACTTATTTGATGGAATGGATTTTGACAAGGCGGAATTGGATCAAATCCAGAAGCGCTACCCCAACAAACAGTTGTTGCCCATTTGTAATAAAATGGATCTCCTAAACCCAGGGCAGAAAGAAAAGATAAAATCAGAAATTCCCAATGTACTTTTTCTTTCAGCTAAATTTAAAGAAGGAATTCAGGAGTTGGAAGCAAAACTCCTTTCTTTAGTGGATTCAGGAGCGTTGAGCGGTGATACTACCATCATCACGAATAGCAGACACTACGATGCATTGCTAAAAGCCTTGGAGGAAATCCAAAAAGTAAAGGAAGGGTTGGATATGGAATTGTCCAGCGATTTGATGGCCATCGATATCCGTCAAGCCCTTTATCACTTGGGAGAAATTACAGGAAGCGTGACCACAGATGATTTATTGGGCAATATCTTTTCTAACTTTTGCATTGGAAAGTAATTTCAATTTCATTGAGGCTTAAGGAAAAAGTAAAATTTTAAGCATTTTTAGTTTTTAGAAATTGGTAGAATACATAATTCCTCTATTATTTTTAAACGCTACATGTTGGACCGTCCCAGCTCCTTCAAAATGGATGCTGAGGCCAACGATTTTTTTTGGAATATCGGGCACTTTAAATGAGAATATGGGTTGTTTGTCCATTACAATATCCAGTTTCCCGTCCTTTGAAATACATTTCACTTCGACAAAATCGGTAAAATCCACACCAAAACCGGAAAGATCTGTTTTCTTTCCATCTATGGTCTTATCAAATGCGTACAGCATAATATCGGAAATGCAGCCTTTGTCGGTCAGCATAATACTTATTGGTCCATCCTCGTGAACAATCACCAATTGTGCAGTTTGACATTGACTCTTACCGGATTTGAAATCGTTCCGGATTGAAGCTGTCATTTCAAAATCGGTAGTATATAATTCCCCAAAGTCCCTAATTTGATAGAAGCCGACGGGAGTTCTTGATGCTCGTGGATCCACCCCATATTTCTTTAGCGAGCTGGCTTTTATGGATAAGGATTTTTCCGAACGATAGTCCTCCCTGTCCAAATAAATAGGTACAGAATCCGTCTCAATGACCCCCACCCAATCCGGCGTGGGAATCAAAATACCTTTTTCTTTGACAATGGTTTCATCGACCACGAGTTTGGATTTAAAATATCCTGGCCGGTAATAAATGCTGGTGGAAACACTGTCATTTTTATTGACGGGTACCCGCTTGCTTTCGTCCCAATCCTGCTGGATCTCTATTTTCGCTTTTTCTTCTGCGGCAGATGCATCGTACCTGAAAACAACAGAATTTGGAAGCCCCATGGTGACCGACTTGCCATTAAAAGCAAAATCATCAGGATTATAGGTGATATCTTTTTTCCTGGCTGCCAAAAATACGGATGAAAAAAGCGCAATACCAAGCAATAAAAAGACTATTAAAGATTTCATCGGTAAATTAGCGCTGCTCTTTTTTTCCTCTTTCACAAACTTACCATCACAGTAATTGGAAAATGCGCCCCAGTCCTTAAAACCAATATAGTTGGCCAGTGCATTCAAAGTGGTCTTGTTCGGGTGAGATGCATAGTTTACCTTTCCACTAAGTCGTTTTAGTGTGGATACGCTCAACAATGTGCCCGTTTCTTCCTGAATGCTCTCGCTAAGGGCCTTAAAATCATGGGTGTCCCACTTGCTGCAAGATTCCTTGCCCAATTTTTCTTCAATTCGTTGAAAACAGGCTTTGATATGTTTCCTAAACTTCTCCATTTATAAATCCATGTCGACTATGAACAAACTTGAACAAAGATGAACAACCAATGCACCTAAAAACTTTGCAGGCAACCTTACATTGGTATACCGTAAGTCGATTACATCAAAAATAGATCATTTCATGAAAAACAGCATTCGAAACCTCTTGATACTTGCCATAGCCATTGTTCTAGTATCATGCCTCCAAGAAAACAAAAAGAACATTATTGCCCAAGAATTTGCCTTTACCAAAAACAATTGGCAGATTGAAAATATGGACGGTTCTACGGATACGTTGAAAGTTGTGGACCATCAGGGAAAATATGCGATGTTCTTGGAGCCAAGCCAAAAAGCTTATCTCAAGGACAAAGATTTCAAAAATTTCCAATTGGAGTTTCATTGTAATGGCCAAGTTCCGGGATTGGGCTTTAGGGTTCAGGATAAAGAAAATTATGAATACCTGTACCTGAGAATGATGATGAGCGGAAAAAAGGATGCACTACAGTACATTCCCATCTATAATGGGAGTTTGCCTTGGCAACTCTATAACTACCCCAAGTATGAAGGCAATGCTGAATACCCGAGAAAGGAAGTGGCCATTTTATCACCCTCCTTGGAGAATCAACTGGTCCAAGGGAAAGTGAGCGATAAACTTTTAAAGGCACTGGAGGAGAAAGGTATCATATTCTCGGAGGAATCGTTCTTGGACTTTCCCGATGAGACCATTTCCTATATTTACGACCCTCAAAGCAATAAAGCACTGCTTTTCGAGAAACGGGAAGATGGTATAGTATTTTTGGACATAAGTACTTGGGTCCATGTAAAGGTGGAAGTCATTGAAGACAAAATGTCCGTTTATGTTGAGAATATGGATACCCCGACCTTTGTTGTTGATAACCTAAAGCGTGATTCCAAGAAAGGTGGTATAAGCTTGTACAGCACCTTTGGCCAGGTTTACTTTAGCGATGTATCCATTCGGGAAATTGAAAGTTCCAATGTGCCAAAACAACGGGATACCGAAAAGGTGATTTCTCCGAATTATTTGACCAAGTGGCAAATATCGGAACCCTTTGCCAAGGATTCGGTGAATTTTATGGCCCAAGTGGATTCCCTATTCGATTACAGAGAAAAATTTAAAACGGTAACTGCCGACATGGATGGCATTTTAAACATCAGTCGCTTTTATGATGATATGGACAAAACGGTCACTCTGACCTGTAACATAGTATCTGATTCCGATAAGGATGTCAAACTAAACTTTGATTACGCTGACCACTTGGTGATCTTATTGAATTCCGAAGTCCTGTTCGATGGGGGAATGAACTTTAGGCCACTTCCGGAAAAGGGTATGGAAGGTAGGGTTTTTGTGGATGATGAACAGACCGTGCTGAATTTATCCAAAGGCTCCAATGAACTGACCTTTGTACTGTCGGGCGATAACCGCCAGAAATATAATTGGGGATGTGTGGCCAAGTTGGAAGATTTAAATGGTATTTCAATAGAATGAGCATTTGCATATTCTAATACCAATCCCAAAAACGAACTTTTTGGGAAGCACTGGGATGTATTGGAGTGCCGTTGACCTGCCTTACCTGAACCTGTTTTTGCTATCATATATGGTAGGGCTTGGCAACCAAGGGTTCACACTTCTTCAATTTAACAAGAATGAGAAACTTTGATTTTTGTCCTAATAGGTTTGGTACAAGCAAAAGGGCTTCGGAAATCTAAAATCTCCGAAGCCCTTTATTTACTAGCTTTCGCCTTGCTTATGTTTTGTAACTAACCGAATTACAGGCCACTTTTGGTAATCTCTTTCCTAAAAAATAAAATTAACGAAAAATATTAAATAGTGTTAAGTCCAATATGAGGGTAAGACTCATTATAATTTTTAATTTTTCATCAAACCAAACATCTCTGCAACCGTTGTTGTTCAGTCAAAAAAACGGTAACTAACGCTAAGTCCTAAACATAGTATTCATTCAGGTCTAATTTCGAGCAAGTGTTCTGCATGTATGAGCTTGAAAAAATCATCCTCATTAGGCCAAGCCCGACTACTAGTCCACCATAAGCTACATTTCAATTATAAAAAAAGTTAATTAAAAATATGAAATACCTAAAAAGACCATTCCCATTACATCTGTGATGCTACTGATAAGTACTTAATCGGTTTATCTATAAAGTGAATTGCTTCATACCCCTGCACTTTTGCCTTCTCCCTTAAGTGGTCTTGTAAATGAAAGGCAATCGAACCGATAAAATACAAGGGGTGTCGCTTGATTTCATACTGATAAGGCCTCAAAACATAATCAAAAACCTTTTCCATCCCTTTCTCTATCATCGCCAGATGGAAGGGGTGTTCATGGTTCTCGATCATAAACCTGGCAAAGTTTGCCAGATAGGAACTTGGGTTCTCTCCCCGATAAAGTTCTTGTAGTATGACTTTACTTTCGAGGTCATACCTATTCCCAAATTTTTCCATCAGATCATGGGGCATATAACCATAGGCATAACTGCGCAGCAACTCTCTTCCAAAATAATTTCCGCTGCCCAGGTCCATAACCTGATATCCCAGATCGGGCAATCGTTTATGAATCTTGGTTCCATCAAAGAAACAACTGTTCGAGCCCGTACCCAAAATACATACTACACCAGGTACGCCTTTAGTACATTTTACCGCCATTCCCAGATCGTCTTCAATTCGCACCTGAGCTCGTTTGAACAATTGATGAAAGACTCGTGTCAATCTTTGTTGTGACTCTTCATTTTTACCACCGGCACAGTAAAATTCTATTTGTGAAATTTCAATTAAAATATCATTTTTCAGCTCTTGTAGAACCAACAATATATCATCATCAGAGTGAATCATGGGATTGATGCCGTTTGTGCTCTTTTGAAACACCATGTCCCCCATCTTATTGTAAACCTGCCAATCACATTTGGTAGAACCACTGTCCGCTATCAATACCATATATAAAGTTTATCCTTTAAGGAAATCATATCTCACAAAGGCGTCCATTGCTGCATAGCTTGCCAAACCAAGGAACTGATACCTCTGTGCGGTTTCCTTGTTCCTGCCTTCGGCACGCACCCTGAACACATTTTTGTCCCTTGTTCGATTTTTCGCGGATCAAGTCTGATATTTCCTTGGCAACCTGCAATGATCCCTGATCGGAGTCTTGGAAGCTGACATTATGCACCTTTTCATATCTGGTGGCCTCAAACTGTCCTGCCAGCTCATATTGTATTGACCGTAACACTGCACTCATTCTGTATGATTTAAAATTGTTCTTCAAGTTTATTTTATGATCTTTTCTATTTTCTTCCATGTAAGCATAAGGCATACGGCCGAAACGGCCGCTATAGCAGTCAAAGTGCCCGCCAGAATCCACTCCCCATATATCCAATGGCCTACAGCGAAAAGGCAGGCATAGATTAGTACCGTGCCCAAAAGCATCGCCAATATCCCGCTGGGAACGCTCCAATCTTCGTCATTCCCCAATTCACCCCCTTCTGTTTTGCCTTTATCGACTATTCTACGCCATCCCGGTCCGCCCGGGCAGATTTTTTCACAGAATCCATAGAGCACCTCATCATGTTCAGGCCGGGTAAGGTAGGTCGCTGCCAACCACAACAACGTAGTGGTAAATACCACCATGGGATACTCCGACCAACTTGGTAAAAGGCCACCATTAACGGAAAATAAATAATCTCCCAAAGGGGTCAGCTTTAAAGCTAGGGAAAGTATTCCTGAAGCAAACATGGCAGTAATCTCGCTCCAAGCATTGATTCGCCACCAAAACCACCTAAGGATAAATATCAAACCTGTCCCCGCACCAAAAACGAGCAATATCTCGAAAAGCTGTAGGGCATTCTGGAGCAAAAGTGCCAATGCGGCACTCAGTACCATCAAAACTACCGTGGATATTCTCCCTACAGCCACCAATCTTTTTTCCGATGCCTTTGGATGGATTCTTTCCTTATAAAAATCATATACAATATATGAAGAACCCCAGTTTAGCTGAGTCGAAATGGTAGACATGTAAGCTGCCACCAATGAGGTGAGCACCAATCCCAAAAGACCCGTGGGCAACTTGGTCAGCATAGCTGAATAGGCCAGGTCGTGCCCTAGTTTATCATCGGATATGATTGGAAAGGCCTGTTGCAAACTCTGAAGGTCCGGAAATACAACAATAGAGGCCAGCGCCACCAATATCCAAGGCCAAGGTCTGACGGCATAATGCATAATATTGAAAAAGAAAGTGGCTGCTATGGCATGCTTGCCATTTTTGGCGGAGAGCATTCGTTGTGCAATATATCCTCCACCCCCGGGTTCGGACCCCGGGTACCATGAACTCCACCATTGTACGGCCAGTGGAATGATAATCAATGTGATCAATGCATCGGTATTGTCCAACTCCGGTACCATGTTCAATTTTTCCTTGACATCCGGATTTGACAAAAGATTTTCCAAACCTCCCACTTCGGGGATGTTCACCAAGTAATAGGCGGCCCCTATGGTTCCCCCCATTGCCACAAAAAAGAGAATGAAATCCGTATACACAACCCCCTTAAAACCTCCTATTGCACTGAAAACAACCGTTACCAACCCTGCTATAAGAACTGTCTGCCATGGCTCGAGACCAAGCATGATACCTCCGATCTTGATGGCCGCCAAGGTCACCGCCGACATGGTTATCACATTGAAGATCACCCCTAGGTAAATAGCCCTAAATCCCCTTAAAAACCTTGCGGGTGCGCCTCCATACCTCAGCTCATAAAACTCAAGGTCTGTATTGACATTGGATTTCCGCCACAACCTTGCATATATAAAGACCGTCAGAAGACCGGTCAATAAAAAGGCCCACCAGACCCAATTACCCGATACTCCGTTGGTCCGTACTATATCGGTGACCAGATTGGGCGTGTCCGTGGAAAAGGTAGTGGCGACCATTGATATGCCCAAAAGCCACCATGGCATCGACCTACCCGACAGAAAGAATTCCGAACTACTTTTTCCAGAGCTCTTGGATACATAGAACCCAATACCCAGGGTAATAGCGAAAAATGACAGGATTATGGCATAATCCAATGGTCGTAATGTTATCATATTCATATTTTGGCAAGGCTGAATTGGTATCTATTTTTGCTTTCGTTATTTGATGTATAGAAAGGCAGGGGGCAAACCCTGCCCATCTTCGTCAACTAACTCCAATAGGTCGCCCATTTGGTTTATTATGTCTTTTACCTTTTTAAAATTTATTGGAGAAATATTCAAATCTTCAAGAACTTGGGGATTCCTTACTTTAATTCCTTGATTCTGATATTTCGGAACCAGAGTACCGAACCGTGCCCCAAAAAACCAATATGACCACTATCTCGCTGAAGTCCTGGATGATTCTGACCATCCGCTGTACCATTTTCAGAGGCTTTTTTAATATCTGCATCAAGAATGACGTGATCATTAAGTATGATTTTGATGTGGTCGTCTTTTACCATGACTTCTTGGGAATTCCACTCGCCAACCGGATTTAAAAACCCTCTTTTTGCGGCCGCAATCCCATAAACTGAACCATGATACTGATAGGGCTTTAAATTGGCATAGATCGGTGCCGTATTGTCCAGAATTTGCAGCTCTTTTCCAACGTAGGCTGCATCACCTTTCAATGGAGCATGAATTCCAAGACCATTGTTGGCTCCCGGAGTCAGTTTAAATTCAAATCGAAAAATAAAATCAGAATACTCGTTGGCAGTATATAGGTTTCCGTGTCCCCCATGCTCCGGTTGAACCACCAACTCATTGTTTTCAACCGAATAATCTGTCTTGTTTCCAATCCAATGATCTAGGTCCTTTCCATTAAAAAGGGATTGAAAGCCTTCTTTTTGCTCTTCAGAACTTAAAAGTTCATTGCCGGACTGAATTTCACGGACATAAACATTCCTAAAGCCTAAATCTTCGCCATGAGCTTGAAGCTCGATGGCCTCTTTTGCAAAAATGGCCCGGTCCCTATCCCAATAATTCTCCAAAACAACATTATCGGTAACTAATTTTCCATTTAAATGGACAGTGACTCGCTCTCCGACCATCTTGATTCTAAAGGTATTCCACTCGTTTATGGGATTATCGGCAACCACCAAAGGTTTACTTGTGTTTTCCTGGTTGTTGTACAATCCTCCACTGCCGACTTCTGCTCCCACATCGGTACGAGCAGTGTCCCAAATCTGGACTTGTGGGGTTCCCCTGAGGTAAATACCACTATCTCCACCATGGGTTATTTTCCAATCCACCAGCATCTCAAAATCCCCATAATCCTTTATCGTACAGATGTTATTGTAGCCTTCCCCTTGAAAGCCAATGACCCCATCCTTTACAAACCAATCCTTTAACATTTGTGCATTTGCTTTTTCTTGGGCTTTTTTCAGGGCGCTTTTGGACATCTTATTTCTTTTGATGGGATTTTCGACCAAACCTTCCCAACCAGTCAGGTCCTTTCCATTGAATATGGATACAAACCCCCTTTCCTTGGGCATTTTATCCAAAAACTCCTTAACATCAATCCTGAGATATTGACTATCGGGACCTGTTAAATTTGCCATGCTTTTTGATACGGCCTCCCGGACCACCTCCCCACTTAAGCCATTGTTGGCGCCTGGTGTTGGCAAGGCAATCTTGATCACAGCATTGGATGCCACAGCACTTAAGTCTGCATCATCCAAATAATCAGAAACAAAGACCAAGGACAGGAATGTCTTCGCTGTTTGAGCTGCTTGTATCACTTGCTTCTTCTCTGCCAAGTTGCTACTGTACGGCATCAACTTTCGTATGAGCAACAGTTTTTGGTCATCGGGTTGGTCGGAAGTAGCAACTTTTTGCAAATATTGACGAAAAGCCAAATCCCTAATATCTCCTTTTGAATCGATTATGGTATTGAACAAATATTCCAAGCTCTCGTTTCCTTCCCATATCGCGAGTGCCTGTATTGCTGCCTTTTTTTCTTTACTGTTACCTGATTCGAATTGTTCCGATATCAGCGTCAATGCTTTTTGCCCCCCTATTGCAGGAAGTATTGGGATCAATTTTGATTTATCTTCAAAATCCGCAAACGCATCATAAATGGTCAAAGAACTTTCCCTTTTAGTGGTGCTAAGAACTTTTACAATTGCCTGCTGCGCATAATTGATATTGGCTTCATCTTCTGCCATTGAGAGCATTTCCATCAACTTGGATAAATTCTTTTTCGCCGAGACGGATGGCATTGCCTTGTAAATGGCTTTTTGCAGATCGGGATTTGCTTTATCCAATAACCCTGCAATTGCTTCAAATTGGTTTGTGGCATTTCGGTCGGCTAACACATTTACCAATACTGCTTTTGCTTTCTGATTTTCAATATGGGATAATTCTTCTGCAATCAACGTTGCATCGTCAATATCTACAATTTTGAGCAACGTATTTTCTATGGTTGCAAAAGTTGTGTCGGTGTTGTCCCCTTGTAATGTTTTAAAAAGTAGTGGCAATGCTTTTTCCTTTTTTTGAAAATCCAAAGCCCGTATCCCTGCCGACTTTAAGCTTTCATTGTCAGATTCGATGGCCTTGACAATGCACTTATCCAGTACTTCAGGTTCTTGATGCTCTCGCAGCATTTCCAGAAGCTGTATCTTCCCGTCATCGTCAATTTTCCTATATAATCTGACCCATTTCAATACTTCCGTAGATGTTAGATTCTGACCTGCAGCCTTTAGTACGCTTCCCCTATAGGCCGTATCATGATGCTTTGCCTCTTTCAAAAGAGTCTTTGTTGCATTTTTCCCAATGGAAGAGGTTAGCATATTGATGCCAGCCGCTCTATAATTCAACTGGTTATCCTCAGTACAGTTCTTCAACAATGACTTGGCTATTCGCTCTCCCAAGTACAAATTCCCCTCGTCGACAAGTCTATTGCCATAATGGATATATGCAATAACGGCCTTAGTATCACCCAATTGATACTTTTCGTTTTCAACCGCTTTGGCAAGAGTGTCGTACGAATCTGGGCTACCGATTTCCGCCAATGCCATCGTTGCTTTTTGTTTTAGAAAAGCTTCGGACATTGAATCGGACAGTACTTCCACCAAGGTTTTTGATGCAGAATCAAAGTGCAAACGTCCCAATGATTCAATAAATGCCGCCTTCCTTATACCTTCGGCTGATTTGGTTGCAGAATGAATCGCTTCTGCCGATCTCTGAGTTCCTATAAAGGTTAAAGTGGCCAATGCGGGTTCATATAGTTCTTTATCGGTTAGGTATTTACCCAGTGTTTCAACACTTGCATCAGTTCCACAAAACGCCAAACGGTCTATAAAAAATGTTTTTACTTCTTTATGCTGTGCCTTCTCCAAAGCGCTCAATAGTGTTTTCTCGACAACAGCTGCCCGATGTTTGCCTGCATAAACCGCTAAACTATGGACAGCATACCTTGCTTGGGTATCGTTACCTGTTCCCAAGGGAACAACACGTTCATGGAACTTTTGAATCCCTTCGGTGCCCAGTTCCAATATTTCTTGCATTAGCTTGTCCGAATGCTCCAAATCCTTGGTTGGGAACTGCGCCAATATATCCACTACTTTGGTTTCCAAAGTCCGGTTGATCTGGCCTATGGAAATTTGTAGGGCAAAGAGTAAAAAGAGCGTCGTTATATGGTATTGTATTCTTTTCATTTTTTTGTGGTTTTTGACCAATGTGTACTTCCTACTTCGATTTGATTTCGAAACGCAACATACACTCCATTGATCTGTACTTTTTTTGTTCTATTTGGAAATTAAAGTGAATGATCAATCGGCCCAAGAGGTTCGCATGGGTTGATCCAATAACCTGTTGGCTTCCGGGTCGTTTACAAATTCTTGTTTGACCGGATCAAAATCGAGGTTTCTACCCAATCGCAAAGCCACAACCCCCATATTGACAATTGTTGCGGAACGGTGTCCGTTCTCTTCGTTCAATGCGAATTTTTGACGGGTTTTCACGGACTCCGAAAACGATGTGATTTGCTCTTCGGGATCGGGAAGGGTATTAATAAGCCCTTCAATATTAGGAATGGTGGATTTGAATCCATTGAATATCTTGCCATCGGGCCCTTCGATATAGGCTGCATTCTTATCGCGGTTTTCACCATCCAATATGATTTGACAACCATCGGCATAGGTATACGTTATCCTTCTCCAAGTTCCGATGGCATCGTAATGCTGTTGCGGGGCATCCACCTCAACCTTGACAGGACTGGTATGGTCCTTTCCCAAAAAGTATTGAACGGGATCAATATAGTGCTGGCCCATATCGCCCAATCCACCGCCATCGTAATCCCAATAGCCCCTAAAGGTGGAATGAACTCGATGCGAATTGTACGGTTTTTCGGGAGCTGGTCCCAACCACATATTATAGTCCAACTGGGCTGGAACGGATTGCGGTGCCAAATTCTCCTTCCCAACCCAATAAAATTTCCAATTAAAGCCGGTCACCCCGCTTATGGTCACTTTTAATGGCCATCCGAGTGCACCGCTATCGACCACTTTTTTAAGCTTTTTAACGGGTGTACCCATTCCATAAAAGTTATCCTTGAATCGAAACCAAGTGTTGAGCCTAAACATTTTCCCATGGACCTTCATTGCCTCAACCACACGTTTCCCCTCGCCAATGGTCCTGGTCATTGGTTTTTCACACCACACATCCTTACCTGCCTCGGCGGCCATAATGGACATAAGCCCATGCCAATGTGGAGGAGTGGCAATGTGAACAATATCAATGTCCGGTCTGTCCAATACTTCCCTAAAATCCCGATATCCCTTTACATCGGCACCAACTTTCTTAAGTGTATCCGCCAAGTGTTTTCCATCAGCATCACAAATGGCCAACAATTTGGTTCCTTCATAAGTTAGGTGGCCCTGGCCCATCCCACCAACACCTATTACCGCTTTGGTAAGTTGGTCACTAGGAGGTATAAAGTTTGGCCCTCCCAATACATGTCTTGGTATAATGCTTATCCCGGTTGCCGCTATCAAGGACTTTTTGACAAACCCCCTTCTGCTTTTCATTTCTTTTTTCATCTGGTATGCTTTGATTTGATTATTTACAACAAGCTCATTGAATAATGATGTCGCAAATAAAAAAGCACAGGCTTAAAAAAAGGGGTACCAAATGGGGTAATGGATTAAAAAAATGTGGTTTTTTTAGGATTTTCCATCAAAAGGCATGAATAAGCTATCATTGGGAGGCTATCATTTCTTCGAAAGAAACTTCGTAGGCTTCTCCGTAGAGTTTTTCATATTGCCTTTTAAAATTATGACAAGCTTGATGAGCCAAACTAAGCTTTCCTTGTTCAATGAGTACATTGAGTTTCATCTTCAAAGCATGTTCATTAAGGTCATCATATAGGCAAATTACTTCGGCTAAATCAAGCATTATGTTCGTATGAGTCTTAATAATCGGATTTTTGCTGATTTGGATAAATTGCTCCACAATCCGGTTGCTGAACTTTTCAATAAATGGATCCAGCCAGGGAGCACTGGTATTGGCAAATAGTCTTCCTTTCTTAACAATGGGAATCAATTTTCGAAGTTCAGTTTCCAGTTGCTTGTCCGAATAATTATCGCTCTCCAAAAATTCCAAATATTGCATTGCCGTGGTATAGTCCGAGTAACACTTTTCATCCATTTGCAAAACCCAGTGTTTATCCTTGAAAAGCAGCTCAAGATCAGGACATGTGTCCAACAACTGTCTCAAATTTTGAATTGTTGTGCCACGCGTGTTCTTTGCATTTGCAACACTTTTACCAGGCCATAACAATTCGGTAAGACGTTTGGTATCTATACCCTTTTCACTTCCCTGACCATGTAAAAAGGTGATCATGAACAGCTTTTTTTGAAGTGGGGACAGCTTTTTTGCAACATCCAAACCGTGCTCATCAATAATCTGTAAAGGACCAAAGCATAATATTTGTGTGGAATGCTGCTCATCTACTCTTGGGGCTTTAAACTTGACCATTCTGGGTGTTGTTTTTTCCCCCTTCGCCACCTTATTTTTCATCCAATACCTAAAAACAACATATCCACCTCCAAACAAGACCAGTAATACCAACGCATACTCAAAGATGTGGTTTTCCTTGTTCAAGGCTTTTGTTTGATTATAATGTACCTTGATTTCCGAGTCATTCAATTCGCGCTCCCATATTTTTATCTCCCGGATGTAGCCTTCAAAAAATTCTTCCCATAGGTTACTCGCTATAAGTATGTTATAATCTGATGTTTCATATTCAGAAATCAGTTCTACGCTATCCGTCCGTTCCCCATTGATATAGAAAAAAAGTTTGTTTTCCATTTTGGAATGTACCAAGGCCACATGGGACCATTCATTTAAGGGAATAGGCGAAGAAGTTGATACGTAATCCTTGATACCTGCCATTGTGAAGGTTAAAAAGCCATCGTGGATCTTGAACACAAAATTATCTCCCTTCCCTAAAATACTGTTGTTTTGACCTAATTTAGTCGGTTTTATCCACGCATTAATGGTAAAGTTGCCCTTCAATGATGATTTACTGGATATTCCCACATCGACATAGGCTCCTCCTTCAAAATAACTGACCTTTCCATACAACGAATCCCTTCTTACACCAACATCATTTGAAATTAGTCCCTTCGAATTTTTCGCCATTTTATCGGTAACCCCATCCTTAAATTCAAAATGATGAGAAAGACCATATTCAGCATCCAAAGGGAAACCAACAAATTCTTTTTGGTTATTTAGGTTTTCTGGACTAGTGTAAATAATGTCAGGCGAAAAATGAAATCCAGGTTTGTAGGGAACCAATATGGGTAGAGCCAAGGTATCTTGTACTGGATAGCTAAAATGTCCCCCTACCTGAGTATCTCCAAAATCCTTAAAGATGACCCCATCCAACAATCCTTTTTCCGTTTGTACAACCCCAAATATTTTTGGATTGATATTTAGTTGCTGTACCAAACTGTGAAGATGTTCAAAAGACGCTTCAGTTTTGATGAAATTGGGCATTTTCCCTAGGCTTTGCCAAATATCAAGAAGCTTTGAAAACGTAAAGTTGTTCCCGTGGCCTGCATATATGCTTAAAAGTTCCTTGTCGCTTGATTTTTTTGTCTGATCAATGTTCCTATGCGAATCTAGTTCCAAGGTAAACATATCCGAATCAGCCACCCAGATCACGGAAAGGTTCTCCGGAATTTTTGAAATCGCCCGCTCTTGTCCCAACACTATCAATTGATTGCCATAATGGGCGTATAGGTCGAGAAAGTTGTCGTTTTTTTCCCTATTTCCCGAAGGGACTACGGCCCATGGAACATTATCGGACAATGTCTGGAACATCAACGAATCCAAGCTTATCTCCCTAAGGTCAATTAAGATATGGGAGGTTGTGCGAAGCTGGTGCTTTTCACGTTCAGAAAGGGATGTATATTTTTGGGAGAACGCGGAATGAACCCCAATAAAAAGCATCCAAAAACAATAAATGCACCAAATGGGGATATGTTTCGATTGACTTGGAAAATTGTACGCTATAAAGCTCTTGGCCATAACAGCACAATATATAATTATAGTTGATTCTTAGTTTTTCAATACTTGAACAATATTAATCATAAAAAACCATTTACACTACCACTGGTAATTCCGTTTGACTTTGATTTCAATTCATCAACGTCCAAGCTTAGTCCATGGTTTCGACCTCCTGTAATCCTTTATTTCTCCAGTATTCTTCGATTTCCTCAAGGGTTTTCCCTTTGGTCTCGGGTATCATTTTATGGAAGAAAACCGTTGCCATCAAACAAAACCCTGCAAAAACAAAGAACCCTGCATTCATTCCAATGACCGAAACAAACCAAGGGAACAAAAACGCAGTTCCAAAATTAGCTCCCCAATTGGCAAAAGTCACTACGGACATGGCACGCCCCCTGATTCGGGTTGGGTAAAGTTCACCCAACAAAACCCATATGACAGCATTGATGGAAAATGCCAAGCTTGCCATATAGACACATAACATTACCACAATCCAAATACTAGGAATCGACGGTATCGAAAAGAGCATCCCTATTACAATCAAAGATATACAGACGGACAACATACCCCATATCAACAATGGCCTACGCCCCCATCTATCTATTTTCCAAAGGGCCAAAGCCGTAAAAACAAGGTTGATGAGACCAATGGCTACTTGAAACTTTAAAGCACCGTCGAAATTCAAGCCAGCATCCCTGAGTATGTCGGGGCCATAGTAAACAATGATGTTCACACCGGTAAACTGCCCAAATACAGAAAGTCCCAACCCTGCGATCAAGGCTTTTTTAAAACCAGGCTTCAGCAGTTCTTTCAATGAACCGCCTTTGTTCGACAGAGCATCAAGTATGTTTTTCAATTCAGCATTTGCCAATAGCTTTCCATTTATTCTCTCCAAAATTCTTGTCGATCTCTCTATATATCCTTCCTTGACCAACCACCTCGGGCTTTCAGGGATTGTCCACAACAACAGAAAAAACAAGAGGGCAGGCACCATTTCAGTTCCGAACATGGCCCTCCAGACTTCTGAAACCATAATCTTGTACATGGTTCCTGAACCACCAAAACCATTTGGATTGGCATGAGCATGGTTTAATACTCCCCAGTTTGAGAAGTAAGCCAACAATATGCCGATTACGATCGACATTTGGTACAAAGCCACAAGACGTCCCCTTATCTTAGCAGGGGAAAACTCGGAAATATACAATGGCGCCAAGACAGAAGCAATTCCAATTCCGAGGCCACCGACAAGCCTTGCGGCAATCAACAAACTGAATGAGGAGGGTAAAGTAGAGCCCAGTGCGGAAAAAAAGAAAAGTACCGCGGAAACAATAAGTATGGACCTGCGTCCATATTTATCCCCTAGGGAACCTGAAACCAAGGAACCGATAATCGCTCCGATTAACGCGGAGCTTCCAAACCAACCAACTTCAATTTTGTCCAACTCGAACTGAGCCTCGACCATACCAACAGTTCCTGAAATTACAGCAGTGTCGAAGCCAAACAATACGCCTCCCAGTGAAGCCACCATACAGACCTTTGCTACTAAAAAAGGTCTTCTTGTTGACACTACTTTTGCCTTACTGTTTAAATCAGTCATTTTCTTCAGCTGATTTAATGGTAAGTTCCAATAATTGATGGCACCTGAACAGTATCCTAGGTATATGGAAAAATCCTTTCCATCCGTTGGCTTTTGTCGACCAAACCGGACTTCCTTCCCGATTTAAATAACCATACCATTCGCCATGTTCCTTATCTGGAAAACGGGTAAAAGTATATTCATGTACCTTGTAGTACCATACTTTAATATCTTCCCTACCCGTATGAAGCCACGCCAGTAACAAAGCATACAATGCCTCTCCATGTGGCCACCATAATTTTAGGTCCGCTTCCAGTTCATGTGTTGGGGTCCAATCGATATTGGTCAGGTAACGAATACCTCCATATTCTTTGTCCCATCCATGTTCCAGTGATGCCAAAATAATAGCTATTGCTTCGTTAATCCATTCTTTTTCATTCCGTTCGATACCAATTTCCATAATCATCCATGCACTTTCAATAGCATGTCCTGGATGAAAAAGCCGACCTTCGGGAATATCCAACATAGTGGAACCGTCCATTCCCACATTTTCCAACAAATACCCTTCATTCGGCTTCCAATGCCTATTTAAAATGGACTCGATGGATAAAGTAATGTCATCATCAAGTCGCTTTAAGGGCCAAATATCCTTGAACACCTTTGCCACGGTTATTCGGCACATATCATGGGAATGCAAGTGGAATTGCCTGTTGAGCGGGTAGCCCAACATGGGTGTATCCGATGGCTTCCCCAATCTAGACAACAAGAAATCGTACATCTTAAATGCACGCTGTTTTAAGCCATCATCTTTACTGAGTGCTGCATATTCGGCCAATGCAATAGCCCCAAAAACTTCGGTATACAAACTCAGTACAGAAGAAACGGGCTTGCCAACGTTGTTCAATCTGAAGTGCATTTTCCCATTTTCGCCAAATGCATTGGATATCATAAAGTCCAATCCATGTTTAGCGATGTTTTTCCATTCTTCCCTTTTTTCAAACCTATTGTACAAATGACCGAACATCCATATTTGTCTGCCCGTCATCCACATATCCTTGTCTTCGGAATAGGGTGTGCCATCCTGCGCCAAGCGGGTATGGTACCCTCCGTTCTTTTTATCAACGGAATGGGTTTCCCACCAAGGAACAAGGTCATCAAAAAGTGCAGAACGATACACCTCCTTCAATTGATGCAAGCTCTCTGTTATGCTTTTTTCGCTTTCCAAGCTCATTTTTCTTTTGTTTGGTTGCTTTATCTATTGATGTCCGATCGGCAGCATTTCTTTCTTCAATGCATCGTAATGGTTGTTGATTTTAGAATTCTTGGTCAAATCCCAGATAGATGTATCCAGCTCACGCAGAGACAGTATGGTCGTAATCCAACCTTGTGTCCATCCACTTTCTATGGCCCATGCACCCCAGCCAGCATCGGCATTGGAACCCCAATGTTCAAATCTTTCAAAGTCAAACGCCCTCATCCATCCCCCATGAAGCTCTGGATGTTCCGGAGATTTTACCTGTATACGACAAAGAAACTCCGATAATTGGTCAACCGATTTCTTTATCCGGGGATCTTTGAGTGTATACCAAGCCTCGTGCAGACCTACTAATGCAAAATTGGTGGTATAGAGCAAATCACTAACGGGGTCTCCGTTCTTTGCAATCAAAGAAGCCTCGTGCAATCCATAGTCGGCATTACTTTTAGAAGGTGGAAAAACTCCTTTTTCAATGCTTCCCAACTCTTCGCTTATGGCACCACTTTCATCCTGAAGGTCCAGTAATCCGTCCAGGGCAGTATAGAGCATTTTTCTGTTTTCCTCGGTATTTTCAACACGTACCAACCACGCAAGCGGCAGTAAGATCCTGGCCTTTTCTTGTGCCAGTCCGTTCATCCATTTCCATTCATGGGGATAGCCTTCCATGGTGGCTTTTATTGCTTTTTTAGTACGTTCCAAGAAAATGGGGTCTCCTGTTTTATCATAGGCCCAAAGGAAACAGGCCCAGAGATAGGCCTCCATGTGCGGCGAGAGATTGACCGTATGGCCATTATAGTAATGTTGCCAGCCGTTTTCCTGTAATTGGGGCAAATCAATCCGGTCCCCTCTAAAACCATTTACACCTGTGGTCCGGTGTAATGCGAGTAGCATACGCATCAATGTATCATCCTGTTCGGTATTTCCCGTAATTGCCGCTGTGATAATGGCTCCCAGAAACAAACGGGCATTGTCGTCGCCATAATTGGCTTTGTACCATGCATAACTGGAAATCCCCCAAGGTACAAGTCCATAGGCTCCATGGCTCGGATCATCGTACTCCCCTTTCAGCGCAGATGATTCTTTCAGATAAAATTCCAAAAGGTTATTGGCTATTTCGTAGTTCTCATCCTTACCAAGCGCCTTTCCCGATGCGGCAAAGGCACCTGCCACCTCTCCTGTACAATCGCCCCTGAGCACAACCCCAATGGGTTGATTCCCCTTTTCATCAATTCTGGAAAAAATACATTCGAATACCCCATTGCTACCATCTCCATTGGGAATGGTATCATTCCAATTGATGAATTTGGTTTTAATTTCTTTGTTATGATTGTTTCCAATAATGTCATTGTAATTTGACGGCACCAGCATTTTAGCATTTATGAACCAATCAATGCCCTTTTCAAGGCTTTTTTTCTGGTAATCGAGCGGTAATTGCTCGTTTCGGGCGTAGGTGGTCTGTATTTTAGGATTCCAGTCCAACCCTTCAACTACAGTACCATCAGCCAATAAAAATTGAAGTATACCTTTCCATACCCCCTGCCATTCAACTTGTGGGGCGTACCTTCCTTTTATGAAATTGCTCAGCCCTGTTGTCGATACCAATCCATTATAATCGTTCAATTTGAACAATAAAGGATTATTCTCTTTGGGAATTCCATAAATAGCATTATCCAGACCAGCAACCCTAGCCGCAACGATATGGGCATTGGAAACTTGGGTAGGAATGTAGGTCAGGCCATTGACGGCCAAAATGTCCAAGCTATCGGGAATTCCTCCAAAAAAAGAGGAATTGACCACTGCTCGTTCATACTTTGATATTTTATTCTTTGGTTGAATCTCCACCCCTGGAAGTTTATCCACGAACTCGACATAAAATCGACATTCCTTCTTTTTCAATAAATTGAAAAAATCGTCTGGAAGCTTTAGTCGTTCGTTTGGATACGTATCGGTTAAAATAAGCGAAGGTTCTCCCTCACCAATGCCACGTATCAATTCATCCAAATTATCATAGCGGACCACTTCCAAATATTCCAAGTTTTGGATTACTTGGAACAGATCATTGGTCTCATCAGAGTACACGTGTATTTTCTGAGGGGCCGAATACCATACCATTAGCATATAAACAATGACCAAAGGCCCTAGGAACATTAGTATTTTTTGAAATAATTTCATTTTAAGAGATTGTGTTTTGAGGACATGGAGTGTAAAAGGTGAAGACGGATATGACCACAAAATGCTCCATCATTTAGTATGCGGCCTTCCGCAAAAATTGGAAGGCCGCAACTAAACTGCATATAAAAATGCTATGGTTAGTATCCTGGGTTTTGTTTTAGGTTTGGGTTTAATGTAAGCTGGTCTACAGGTAAAGGTGCCAAGTAGTTTTTTGAAGGGTCAAATCCTACTTCCCCTTCGCCAAAGGTTTGTAGCAGAGGAGATATATAGCCATCAACATTTTCTACCCTAGGGGATACTTCATCCACATCATAGGCGGGCTCGAAGGGTCTATCTCTCCATTGCTCCAATTTGGACCCAAGTCTGGGCGCTCGAATCAAATCCGTGGCCGCCCAACGATACAGATCATCTGTTCTAAATCCTTCGAAGGCCAGTTCCACTCTTCTTTCCCTTCTGATTTCATTCATCAAAGGTGATAGTTCGGGAAAATTCCAATTGGGATCGGTAAAACCAACTATTGCATTAAGATGGGGAACACCTGCTCTGTCCCTTAGCAAATTGATGGTCCGATCCAACACTGCCTGGGTACAAGTTCCCAGTTCTTCATGTGCCTCGGCAGCTATCAACAATGCCTCTGCATATCTGAACAAGGGAACGGCATTGGAGGTATTGTTCCCAGAAGCATCTTCAGTCGCTATAAATGGACTGAGCCACTTGTAAATTTGATACCCCGTGGTATTGGGCCATGGATTCAAGGTTAGAAAGGGCAGTTCATACCTGTCCACTACCCCATTGGATATCTTGATAGGCATCCCTGGGGTCGATACGGTCATTTTCAAGCGAGGATCTCTATTGGTCGTCACATCTTCCAATGTTTCATCTCCCATATACTCCGGGCTTACACTAATTGGTAATCCATCATCGCACAGGTAAGCATCCACCAAAGATTTTGAAATTCCTTGTCCATTGGGCCCTCCGGAGGTTCTGATTTGCTGACCCCAATAGATCAAATCCAAATCGGCACTGTACTCTCTTGCCAACAGCACTTCTGATATTCCTGAAATTTCTGAGCTTGGTGTTGAAAACAATCTCCAGTAACTGAAGCCATTGGGGATTTCGGGATGTGAAAAATCATTGTAAAGCGTATATCCACTTTCCATGACTTCTTCAGCGGCATCCCTGGCTTGGACAAAAAACCTGTTCACATCCCTACCATCACCTTCAAAAGGAGTTCCTGCATGGTACTTCTCCCAAGTACCTTCGTAAAGAGCCACCCTGGCTTTAAAAAGAAGAGCAACATCCCTGTGGATACGTCCTTCTTGGGTTTGTGTTTTTGTAGGCAGCTTTTCAATGGAACGATCTAATACGGAAAGTATGGAATCGGCAACCACCGATCTGGACAAACGTCCTTCGAACAGTTCCGGAGAGTCCACATCCAATGTAGTTGACAACCAAGGTAAATCGCCAAACCTTTTCATTAAATCAAAATAAAAGAAGGCCTTAAAAAATAGTATTTCCCCAATATACTTGTCTTGAGCGGATTGCGGCGCTTCGGAGACAGAAATATTGTCCAAGAAAAAATTGACATTGCGGATGTTCCCCCAATTCCAACCTCCACCTGAAGCGGGAATAGTCTGGGTTCCAAATGCCAATGGATATGATGTAAATGAAGCTGGAACATTATTATCAGATGCAGCATCGGATTCCCACGCCCATGCAGCCATGGTTCCCGGCAAAGATGTGTAAAACTGGTTGGCGTACATTTCCATCTCATTGGCCGAGAATGTAATACCTTGATCGGTAATAGTGTCCTTTGGAATAGTGGTCAATTCATCTTCGCATGATAGCATCGCAACAAGTAGTACGGCCATCATTGTGACTAGTGTATATTTTTTCATGATCTTATCCAATTTTAAAATTCAATGTTTACACCCATGGTAATTGTTCTAAACAATGGGTATGATTTACCCGGACCATAATATCCGTGAAGTCTTTCCGGGTCAAAGTTCTCATCAATGGGCGAAAAGGTCAGTAGGTTTTCTCCACTAACATAAACTCTAAGCCTACTAAAGCCTAAAGGATCCAAAACAGTACTCGGTAGGGAGTAGCCCAACTGAAGGTTTTTCAACCGCATATAGGAAGCATCTTGCAAAAATCTTGTTTGCTGTTGCTGGTTTTTCCTGATTTCGCCCGTTGCATACGGTCTCGCAAAATAGGCATCCGTATTTTCGGGTGTCCAATAGTCCAGTGTTGTTTCGAACACTTGCTGTGTCCAACTTCCCGTAAGACCATAAAACGGAATGTCACCCAACGAAACTTCTCTTTTTGCAATACCCTGCCAAAACATATTGAAATCGAATCCTTTCCAATCGAATCTGGTAGTGAATCCAAAGGCATAACGCGGTGTTGTATTTCCTATCCTTCTTAAATCTCCTGGGTCTTCGATGGTATTTTCCCCTTGGGAGATTACGCCATCTCCGTTCAAATCGGTATATTCAATATCTCCGAGGTTCCAGTTTCCACCATAGATGTAAGTCGTCTGGTCGGCCATATTGTTCAATTGTTCATCACTTTGGATAATTCCCGCGGTGGTGTACCCCCATATTTCACCAATCTCCTTGCCTGGATAAAAGCCCCAAATATTGTTGGTTGTACTGTTGTATTTGGTAATCTTGGAAAAGTTATCCGATAAATTGAATTGTAGTGAGTAATTGAACTCTTCGTTAATGACATCGTTCCAACCCAAGGTCAATTCAAATCCTTTGGTCACCATATCTGCATTGTTGGTTACCGGGACACCCACTCCTAAAATTGAGGGCAAAGCTTCTGCTGGACCAACCATATCCAAAGTCTTTCTTTCAAACCAATCAAAACTCAGACTCAAACGATTCTTCAACATCGTTACATCCAAACCAAAATCCAAGGTGTTAGCTGTTGCCCAGGTTAAATTATTACTGACCAACCCTGGCGCAGAAATATAATTGGGCCGCTCACCATCAATTATATACCCCAGATTGGTACGAATGGGGACTTGTGCATAAAAGAGGTAATTTGAAATTTGCTGATTCCCGAGTTCTCCATAGGAAGCCCTTAGCTTAAGGGAGTTGATTTCCTCAACCTTGAAAAAGTTTTCCTTGGCAATGTTCCAACCTGCGGATACCGACGGAAAAAATCCCCATTGATTTCCCACAGGAAATTTTGACGTTCCATCATACCTAGCATTCGCCTCAAACAAATATTTGCCTTTGTAATTGTAGTTTACCCGGCCAAAAAAACCAATATTGACCCACTCATCAATTGAATCGGATGTTTGCCTAATACCTGTTCCCGTATTCAAGGACGGTATGGCGTCGGTGACCAAATTGGGAACATAACCCGATATTGCATTGCGGGTATAATCTTCTCTCTGGCCTCCGAGTAGCACGTTAAAATAGTGTCCGCCAATGGTTTTATCGTAAGAAGAGAACAACTCTAAACTTTCATAATCCCTTGATGCATTTGTTTTGCTCACAGAATTGACGGACTGAATATCGTATGGATTCCCATCCGTATCATGTGCCTGTAAAACAGCCTGATGGGCGTTGACTTCCGTCATTAATTTGGAGTACGAGTACCGTGCAGTGGTTTTCCAATCTTTTATGGGCTCAAACACCACGGTTCCCATCAATTTTAATTCATCCTCCCTAATCTTACGTCTTGATCCTTCAAAATATTGGATTTCCGAGGTCCACAAAGGATATCCATTGGGATCGTACAGTGGCCAGTGTGGCTGCCTCGTATAGGTAATATGAAAAAGGTCACCTGTCTGTGCCGAATAGTCATAAGGTTCATTGGTAAAACCTCTATTGTACAGGGTTTGAAAGCTAAACTTGAGTTTCTCGTTCAAATCCGTATTAATATTGGCCAAAAGATTGTACCGTTTGTAGTTATCCTGTCCTATCTCATAAATCCCATCTTGGTCCAGGTAGCCCAAAGAGATACGATAATCTGTATTGTCTCCTCCTCCACTTACCGCAAAGTCGTGTTTTTGGCTTACCATGGAATCACTGTAGTACGCATCAAAATAATCCACATTTGCGTTACCCAGTCCATAACTCCAACGCGAAGGATCTCCGGGCTCGGGGACCGTGGTCGGAATACTCCCTGGATCGGAAAGGTATTGTCGTATTCTATCCATCTGGTCTGGACCAAAAATCGGGTTCATTCCCGAGTTGGCCGCAGCTGCATTCACTGTTTCTGCATAAAGCAGGGAATTTACTGTTTTTGGAAAAACAGTTTGAGCGTTGTTCGACACCGAACTGTTAATACTTACCGTGGTTTGCTTTCTAGAACCTTTTTTTGTGGTTACCAAAATGACCCCAAAAGTTGCTCGGGCCCCATAGATTGCAGCCGATGCTGCATCTTTCAACACCGATATGCTCTCAATATCGATCGGGTTTAAAAGGTTTAAATCGCCCTGTACACCATCAATGAGTACCAGTGGTGCCGCTCCGCCATTTATATCACCAAGTCCCCGGATTTGAAAGGCAGAGCCTTGACCAATTCTTCCCGGTGAACCAGGGTTGGTCGTTACATTCAAGTTGGCAACTGTACCCTGTAAAGCTTGACCGGCATTTTGGACGGCCCTGTTTTCAAGGACCACGCTAGAAGTCTCCCCAACGGCTCCCGTCAGGTTTTCCTTTTTCTGCACCCCGTAACCTACAACGATCACCTCATCTAGTTCACTTGTATTTTCTTTCATGGTCACTTCAACTACATCGGTGGTCACTTCAATACGCTGAGTGATCATTCCCATATAGGAAAACACAAGTATGTCACCTTCATCCGCTTCTATCGAATAATTGCCATCGAAATCGGTCTGGGTTCCATTAGTGGTTCCATCTACCAAAACATTGACCCCTGGCAATGGGTTTCCGTCAATGTCCTTGACAGATCCCGAAACCATTTGTTGGTAATTATTGGTTTTCGTATTTTTTTTTGGTCTGTCTTCATCCACCCTAGGCAAGGAACGCTTAAGTATTATTTGTTTTTTGAAAACCTCATAGGTTATTGGGGTTTTCGAGAAGAGTTCTTCCAAAATTTTGGAAATGCGTTTGTTTTTTACATTGATAGAGACCTTCTTGGCATATTCAATTTCGTTATCGTTGTACAAAAATTTGAATTGCGTATTGGACTCAATTTCTCTCAACACTTTTTCAACACTAACATTCTCTAAATGCAAAGTGATTTTGGTGTTCTGGGCATAGGAACTTGCCTGAACCTGAAAAAGGGAAATGATAAAAAGATAGACTGTCAGTTTCATTTTAAGGTCTAACTTCAAGTATAAGGGGGGCATGCCCCTTAACATCGAAAGGATTTTCATATCTTTGTTCTGTATTAAGATGATTTAACATTTGGTTTAAATCACTCTTTTATCCAATCGGGGAATGTGTCAGCATTTTCCGATTTTTTTCTTCTAGAGTGATGGTTATTTATATTCAAAAGTTCATTTCATTGGCAGATTGTTTTGGTTAGTAAATATTGATTTGATTGTTTTCAATATCATACTCAAAGCCGTAATTTCTTTTGAACGACTCCAGTATATCTTCCATTGATTCAATTTTGATATCAAAGGTCGCCGTGAAGGTTTCTTCTCCAAGCTCTACGTTGTTGTTTGTGATTGACACATTGTAGCATCGCGCCAATTTCTTGATGATGTCCTCAAATTTCATGTGGCTGAACACCATCCTTCCCTTAGTCCATGCGGTATAAATATCCGTATCCACTTCTGTGACAGCGATATTTTCCTCCTCTTTGCTCCATGCCCCCATAAACCCAGGTTCCAACATGGTATACCTTCCCTTGTCTTTTTTCTGAGAACCTTGGTTTTTGTACAACCCAACGGAGCCCTCAAGCAAAACCGTATTTATAAATGCATCCTCAGGGTAGGAAGAAATCACAAATTGGGTCCCCAGCACTTGGACACCTAGATTACCCGAATTAACTATAAATGGTTGTTCCTTATTTTTTTGGACATCAAAAAAAGCTTCACCCTCCATAAAAACCTCCCTGCTTTTATCTTCGATAAACCGCACAGGATATTTCAAGGACGTTCCCGCATTAAGATGCACTTTGGTCCCATCGGACAAGACAAGTTGAAATGTTTTACCATAAGGAACGGTGAGCCTATGATACTCTATTGACTTCTTATCACTATCGGAACTGCTGGACCGTTCTTCTGCTTGGGTATAATCAAGTTTATCGAATTTTTGCATCCCCACGACGTTTCCTTTGCTGTTCTTAAACAGTCGATTATCGGATTTTGACAGTTTTTCAACAGCACCATTTTCAAGTTCCAGGGTAATCGATTCTTGTTCGGGCAATGCACCAGTCCCCTCCTCCGTAAAATTTCCACTTAAAAAAAAGTAGGTACAGACAGCAACACCGATAAAAATAGCGGCAACTTTGACCATTATTTTTAAATATCTAAGCTTTGAATCCGCAACTGTATTTGCTCTTAACCTTTCCCATTCCCTTGCGTGCGTTTCATCCACCTCCTTTTTCAAACGACTTCTCTCAAGCCAATGACTGGGTTCTGCCAATTTTTGCATGATATAATCCCGCTCGTCTTGATTCAGCTCCTCTGAGGTATCCACCTCATCAATCCTTTCTCGAAGTAGGATTGTTCTAGCCAGTTTTTTAGCCAGTTCGATTAGTTTGCCGAAATCCCTTAACATATGGTAGTAATTGTTGCTTTCTTTAGTTTAAAGACGATGTTACATGCAAATGGGGTTAAACATTTTTCTTTTCTATGGCAAAAAGATGTGTGCCACTAAGGCGATGTGTTCCCGAAGTTGGAAACGGAGCTTACGATAGGCTATTTTTTTCTGGGCCTTTACAGTGTTCAAGGTTATCTCCAATTCATTGGCGATTTCACCATTTTTATAGCCCAATAAACTTAGTTTTATGATTTTTTTACATCTCAATGGCAAGGTATCCACAGCATGGTCCACCAAGCGTGCCGTTTCTTGCAATACGAGCTCAGTTGAAAAAAAAGAATCGGTTTCCATACTTTGAATGGCCTCGACAGATAAGTCGCATTTCGATTTATACCTTTTGCTTTTCAGCACATCCAACGCTCTATTCTTTACTGCTGTATACAAATAAGATTTAACAGTATTCTGGCTTTTAAAAACCGTTTTTTTGTTCCAAACTTTTATAAAAACCTCCTGTACGACATCCCTTGCCATCTCGATATCGTTCAAATAACGATTGCAAAACAAACAAAGTGAAACGTGGTGGGTATCAAAAAGAACCTTGTATTCTTTGGTAGTTAGGCGGTATGTTTTATTGGCTTTCAGTTTTAAGGGGTTATTTATACTGTACACTATTAAACTCCACCGTTTATGCCACAAAAAATAGGGCAATCCAAGACTGCCCTATTTCAAACTAACTAAACGACTTAACAATTATGTAAATATTTACGATGCTAGGTAACTTTAGTATACCATTATGTTTGTTTCCTCTCATAACACTACTAAGACGACCATAAGTTGAAATAGGGTTAAAAATTTTTAAATAATTTATGTTCACCACGTGTTTATCCATTTCAGAATCCATTTTGGAAAATAGTCCTGTACATGCAATTAAACCCATTATGGGCTGAACTCCCTGCCCAGACACATCATCATTTAAGGCACATTGAAAACCATCTTTTTTCTTGGACAAAAGCAAATGCTCGATATGGTTTGGACCCAACGAGCATAAAATGTACAAACAAGGCTCAATAAAAGAGAATGGAGGTCGGGGGCTGAACATATAGTAAAATCAATGTTTTCAAACACAAGATAACTTACCATACCTTCAATAAAAATACGTACCCCAGTACGATTTTTACGTAGGGGTACGTATTTCTGGCTTATGATTATAGTGACAATATTAAATCCTTATACTTGGAAATCCAGGAAGTCCATTGGTCTCCGCCACCCAATTCCAATTTTTGGATGATATTGCTTCTATGCTTCTGGACTGTTCGCAAGGAAATCAACAACTCCTCGGCAATTTCCTTGGACGTTTTTGACTGCGCCACCATTCGAAGAATAGTGCGTTCTGAAGAAGACAGTAGTTTTAGTTTTTTTAGCTGTGGATTAATGGTTGTTTCCACCATTTGTTCAAAGGTCTTGCTAAAGTACGTTTCCCCTGCACTCACCTTTAGGATACACCTTTCCATTTCCAAAAAAGGTTCTTCTTTAAGCAAATAACCACTGATTCCCAGTTGTTTGGCCCTATAAACAAGCCCTTCCTCCTTATGGGAAGTAAGTAGGATAAAACGGGTAGTACAGCCTGCATCCGTTGCCTTTGTTATCACTTCTATTCCAGAAAGCATCGGCATTTGAATATCCAAAATAGCAATATCGGGTCTTAGGTCCAATAGTTGTTCCAAAGCCTCTAAGCCATTGGTTGACTGAGCAATCACATTATATCCTTTGGATTCAAGTTCATCTACCAACCCTTTTAACAACAAGGGATGATCGTCGGCCACCAATATGGTATGGGTATTATGCATCTGATATTGGGATATTGGCAATAATGCTGGTTCCTCGTTTATTCATGGTCTGGATTTGAATGGTCCCCCCCATCATACGAATTCTTTTCTCCATTGTTTTAAGGCCCAAACCTTGCCCCTTATGCTTTTCTTCATAGTCAAAACCTATTCCATTGTCCTCAATCAATAACTTTACGCAATTCGTCTCCTTTAACACCTCGACCAACACCTCTGTGGCCTGCGAATGTTTCACCATATTGGTCAATGCTTCTTGTATAAAACGATAGAGGTTTACATTTTTATCCTTGGTAAAACAGCCCTCAATCGAATCCATTTCCAAGGTAAAAATAATACTGTACTCTTCATCAAAAGTATAGATAAGCTGCTGAATCGCCCCTGTAATTCCCAAACTGACCAATGTAGGGGGAAGAAGGCCCTTTCCAACCATTCTGACTTCTTCCAAGGTATTCTGGGAGAGTTGCAGCAATTCTTTTTGATCAGTATCCCTCGCTTTTTTGGACATTATGGTCAGTTGTTGCCCTATGCTATCGTGCAATTCCCTCGCTATATGTTCCCTTTCCTTTTCTTGTTGCCATAACAAGTCCTGAGAATATTTCTCGGTAAGCTCCTGCTCTTTCTCTGCAAACCTACGATTCCGATATAGCCATAGAAAACCAGACCCCCCAACAAGTATGACACCACCAAAGACCAACCAATATGTTTTTTCTTTGTTTTGGGCATCCAGTATTTTAATATCCTGTCTTTGTTGTGCAATCTCCATATCCTTCTTTTCTGTTTCAAGTTCGGCTTGAATAAAGGCAAACCTTCTCCTAGAGGTCACATTATTGACAGAATCTTTCATTCTGGCATAATTTTTAAAGTGTTGGAGGGATTTTTGCAAATTGTTCATTTTCTCATAAATATTTGCCAATAACAACTCTGAACGCATAATGTTTTGGGCTTCCAAAGTTCCCTTAACCCCTTTATGGGCTTTTTGGGCATACCTTTCTGCTTGTGTAAGTTGGTTGTTGGCCAATGTATTCCAACTCATGGCCAAATGATAGTACGTTTCTAAAAAAGGATTGTTGATATGAGGGCCTATCTTGGAAACAAGTTCCCGTTTATATAAGTCCGAAGTATCCCGTATCCCGTTCCTGGCATAAGTGGAAACGGCATAAGAAAGGGTCAAAATATCCACTATGCCCTGTACATCGGATTCATGGTTCCTTTCTTTAAGGGCCATTCGAATTTGTTGAAGCTCTTCGGCAAAGTCATTTTTACGGTTGGCCTCATTACAGGCAGCCAAACGTGCAATGGCAACCACCTGATACTCTTTTATGGCTGTTCCCTTTTCAAATACTTCGCCACGGGCCTCCTGTGCCCGATTATAAAGCCCATTTTTACCATAGAGTTGTGCCAAACCATTCTGCGCCCACAAGTACATCAATGTATCCTTTTGATGGGCAAATATCTTCTTGGCCTTTTCAAAATAGGCAACACTTTCGGAAATTTCGTTGACCTTATCACTATTTTCACCTGCTTTCAAATACGCATAACCGAATTCATATAACGATGAATCCTTTTGCTTTTCCATGAACTGGATTCCCTCATCCAATATTTCCAAGGATTTCTTATAATATTGCATATAAGTCGAAGCCTCAGCATAGTTAATGTAAAAAAGCGCTATCTGATTTTCATCAACATTGAAATTAACGTAGGGTTGATAGTCATCCAATATACCATATGCTTTTTTATGGTTGATGGATTGATAAATGTAATATGTCCCCAAGGCATTTGTGAACATCAAAGCTTCCTCCCATCGTTTTTTAGCCAATGACGAATCCCTGTACTGAAGAGCAAGTTTGGCCACCGCATCATTGTCCATGCTTTCTTGTTCAATAAGTTCAAGCAAATAGTTCGCTCTCTCTACAAAGTTTGAAATTGAATCCAAAGTGTGCACTACTTTGTCATGGTCTCCCAAGTTTTGGGAACGAGATATTCCGGAAACCAAACAAAAAAATAAAATCAGTATGGGTTTGGGGCATTTATACACAAACATAAAAATACCATTATTACCTAAACTTTGATGGATCGGCGTACAAATATATTGCCTTGCCCAACCTAAAATGTTCAACGTACCCTGTACCAACATCGTTGCAATTCCCTTTACTCCCATCAACATTGGAACCCAATGGATACTGCATATAGTTTTAATTTATATTTGGAATAAAGTCGTACCTCAAAAAGAACTCATGTGTACCTCCAGTATATGGACGGATTCCTGATACTGGGATTTCGTAGGCATATCCCAGCATCAACCTTTTACCTATCATAAAGCTTCCCAAGCCACCAACGGCATCATAACTATTAAACCGGTAATTGACCCCCAGCATAAATTGATCGTAAAACTTAACATTGACCCCTGCATCTACGGAAACCGAAGCTTGATCGGCAACTATAAGCATGGTTGTGGGGTTCAATACAATGGATTGGGCAAGGAGAAAATCATACCCGCCCGTAAAATATAAATTGGGGCTGTCCGTGGCACTATAAAATATTTCATCCCCTGAACCTATATAATCTGTATTAAACATCTGCGGTACCGATGCCGCCACATACCACCTTTTTCCATACAAAAAGCCTCCCACCCCCACATTGGGCGACCAGCTCGCTACATAGGAGTTGAAGTAGGGATCCGTTTGCACATCGGGTCTATTCAATAGGTTAGGATTCAACGCATAGTGGGTAAAGCCTGCTTTTATACCAAAAGCTAGGCGAGTAGTCCTACCTACTTGCAGCGTATAAGAGAAATCGCCATAGAGGTAATCAAATTTTTCTTCGCCCAAACCATCGCTCACAAGCGAAAGCCCCAGCCCTACCTTTTCATTGTGCAAAGGGGTATGTGCCGAAAACATTTGTGTGGATGGTGCCCCCTCGAAACCACTCCATTGTGAACGGTGCATCAAAATGGCCGAGAAGCCTTTTGTACTTCCTGCAAATGCAGGGTTGATACTAACGGGGTTGTACAAGTATTGTGTGAACTGTGGTACCTGTTGGGCTATGGCTTGGTGATGGCACACGACCACAACGACCATCAATAATATAAACTTCTTCATCTTAATCTTTTATTTGGTGCCAATGTAGATACTTCCCTTAATGGGTTTCGTATTGGAATTCAACACCTGTATCACATAGAAATAGGTTCCTGAAGACAGTTTACCTTGGTTATTGCCTCGTCTACCATTCCAATCGTTTTGATAATCATCCGATTGGTAAACCTGCTGTCCCCAACGATCAAATACCATCAGTGAAATTTTATTTCCATCTGTATCGAGGCCTTCCACAATGAAGTAATCGTTGTGCCCGTCATCATTCGGGGTAAGTACCTTTGAGACCCCCATTTTTGATGTTCCATCCGTTCCACAGACATCTTCTACCCTTACCTCAACAACCACCTGATTGGCACACATTCCAACCTGTTCGGTATAGGTAAAGGTGTACGTACCCATCGATAAGGTTGATGGATTGATTACCGAGCCATTTAAATTGATATTTTTGTTTTGGGATTCCCAGATTCCATTTCCTGCTTCCCCTTCGATTTTTTCGTAGAGGTCCAAATAGGTTTCAGTAATGCATACGGCAATGTTATCATCAGGGTTTATCTGCATTGGCAATACTGTGATATTTTGCTCAACACGTTCTTCATTTCCTTTGGCATCGGAAGCTATCCAGTAACGCTCAATGAGATATCCTTCTCCTGAAATGGTCTCATTTTGACCATATTCAATTTGAACCTCCATATCACAGTTATCCTCAAAAACCAGGTTTGGGATTTCAGGTACTTCATTGCAATATACTGTAAGCTCGATATCCAGTTCCGAAATCAATTCAGGAGCTGTAGTATCCTCTATAATTACATTCTGTGTTTGTGTACTGCTATTCCCAACTTCATCTTCAAAACTCCATGTGACCACTGTGGTCCCCTGTGAAGTGATGGGCAATACAGCATCATGGGTAACCGTGACCACACCACTACAATTATCCGTAGCTGTTGGGGCCGTTAGATTGTTTACCTCACATTCAGATGTGATATCCGATAAACTAGCCTGATCGGGAACAGGTGCACTCGCATCTTCTATAATCACGTTCTGTGCTTGAGTACTGGTGTTCCCGGATGCATCTTCGTAAGTCCATGTGACCACCGTAGTACCTTGGGTTGTTATCGGAAAAGTAACATCATGGGTTGCCATTACAACCCCAACACAATTATCCGTGGCCGTCGGGGCCGTTAGATTGCTCACTTCACATTCAGAAGTAATATCCGGTAAACTTGCTTGGTCGGGAACAGGTGCATCGGCATCATCAACGATTACGTTCTGTGTTTGGGTACTGGTGTTACCGGATGCATCTTCGTAGGTCCATGTGATTACCGTGGTACCTTGGGTTGTTATCGGCAAAGTAGCATCATGGGTTGCCATTAGCAAACCACTGCAATTGTCCGTAGCCGTTGGRGCCGTTAGAYTRYTTACCTCACATTCATCGGTAATATCCGGTAAACTSGCCTGATCAGGAACCGGTGCATCGGCATCATCAATGATCACGTTCTGTGTTTGGGTACTGGTGTTACCGGATGCATCTTCGTAGGTCCATGTGATTACCGTGGCACCTTGAGTTGTTATCGGCAAAGTAGCATCATGGGTTGCCATTAGCAAACCACTGCAATTATCCGTGGCCGTTGGGGCCGTTAGATTGTTTACCTCACATTCAGATGTGATATCCGATAAACTAGCCTGATCGGGAACAGGTGCACTCGCATCTTCTATAATCACGTTCTGTGTTTGGGTACTGGTATTTCCAGCTGCATCTTCGTAGGTCCATATGACCACTTTGGTACCTTGGGTTGTTATCGGCAAAGTAGCATCGTGGGTTGCCGTTACAACCCCAACACAATTATCCGTGGCCGTCGGGGGTGAGAGATTGCTTAGCTCACATTCTGCATTTACATCTGGCAGACTTGTCAAATCAGGAACTGGAGCCAAGGTATCCTCCACGGTAACAGTTGCCGTACATTGGACACTTACCCCATTATTGGCCGTTACGGTTAGTATTACTTCATTCGTTCCTAGGTTTGAACAATCAAATTCTGTAACATCGAGGGTAAGCGTTATTCCATTATCCTCATCATAAGAGCCATTATCTATTTCCTCCGGGGTTATACCGGCACTACCGTTTGCATCTAGCGCTACTATAATATCCTGGCAAATGGCCACTGGTGTTTTGTCTTGTAACTCATAGGCGCCCATATCAACAATACCACCGTTGACATAGTCGTAAATGCGCTTATTTCCAGCCAAATCGACTGCCGCTTCGGGTGCCCCTAACGATACCACAAAATTATTGTTCCCAGCATTTATGGCAGGACTAGTAGCCTTCACCCTATAATCATGGTCCACCACATCTTCAAACTCTGGATCTACTGTCAGATTTCGACTTTGCATCACATCTCCAGAAACAGTCCCATTATATGCCAATGAACTATACAGGCGTGCATATCCACCAACCAGGTTGATATGGCCATTGGTACCGGCATTATTGGAAAGAATGGAGTTCGCCACCAACAAGGTGCCATCACTTAAATGGATACCGCCCCCAGTGACAGCCGTATTATCGCTCAGGGTGGAATTTATAATTTCAACTTCACCGGATTCACCGGATACAGCACCTCCAGCAGTGGAGGCAACATTATCATACAGCAAGCAACTTATTAATTTGGTATCACCGGTAAAACTAATTACCGCGCCTCCCACACCATTGATTCCATCACTGTAGGCCGTATTATCATGCAATATGCTATGCTTGAGTACAAAGCTTTCACCTTGATTTATATAAAGCCCACCTCCTGTGCGGCCAATGGCCACTTGACTATTGTCCGAAGGATCATCCGCATAGGAATACGCAATGATAAGTCCATCCAAAGTCACATTAGGAGTTGTCACTGTCACAATGGTATGGCTGTCCCCTGCATCTGCCATATCATTCCCATTGATATCCCCACTTAACAGAGTCGGCACTGCGTTCCAATTCCGTTGGTCCGATGAAGTTTCATTTCCGATAAAGCCTCCCAAAAGGGTAACCCCTTCGGGAATGACAAAAGAATCGTATTCGGACGTTCCCGGTTTGTAAGTCCCTTGTGCCACCCATATCTCCGTTAACCCACAATTCGCAGACAAAGCTAGTGCATCTTGTAAATCGGTATATGCGTCGTTCCATGAGGTTCCATTGTTTGATCCCGTCGCGTTCTCATCCACATAAATGATACCCGAACTGCGATCATAGGGATCTACCACTGTAACCGTGGCTGTGGCCGAAGCCGAATTATAACCGTCATTTACCGTTAAGGTAACCGTATGCGTTCCCGCATCAGTACAGGTAAAATCGGTTTTGCTCAATGTTCTGGTAAAACTCGTATAGCAACCATTGGCGTCAATACTGTTATCATCTATATCTTCAGGCCTTAGGGTTGCGCCCCCATTAGCTCCCAGATAAATAGTGGCCGGCTTGGTATTCACGATGGGAGGCGTATCCTTGCTGATTTGATACACGTAATTATAGGTTGCTGAATTCCCATATTGATCGGTTACCTCAATGGGCACCAAAACATTGGTGCCTATATCGGCACAAGTTGCCGTACGCGTACTGGCCACAGCGGAATAGCTACCACAATTTTCGGAGACATCGAAGGGACCTTCCGGTTTTAACTCTATAGAGGTATTATGCCCCATTTCAATAAAATTGGTCATCGAGAGCATAAAGGGAGGGGTATTGTCCACTACGGTCACATTGGCCGTACAGGTAGCCCCATTTCCCCTTCCATCAAGGACCGTTAAAGTAACCGGAACGGTACCAACGTCATCACAGGTAAAAGTAGTTTGTGATAGGGACATGGATGCGACATAGACATCATCATAAGAGCCTGCATCAATATCGGCAGCTGTTATGGTAACGGTACCATCGGCCAATAAGGGATTTTCCGGATCAAGGGACACTGTAATATCCTTACATACTGCCACAGGGGGCTCTTCATCGTAAATCACTCGGTATTGTATATAGCCAGTAACTGGGGTGTCAGTCGTTCCTCCTTCTGTCTCTACTAAATCTTTTACCATACTAAGGTTACCATACGATTGTCCGCCACCGCCGCCACGTTCCAAATCGCCGCCACCACCGCCATAATAACCGCCGCCACCGCCGCCAGAGGCCCCTTTCCCAATATATTGATTTGAGCATTTGGGTGAAGGTCCAATCGGGTGGCCATAAAATATTCCGCCAGCCCCGCCACCGGCCCAGCCCGTACCTCCACGATTGATATCATTAACCACTATTTTTGTACAATTAGGGTCTAATAACCCTCCCGAACAATCTCCCTCATATACAGTAGTTGGTGGATGATAACCTCCGGCACCACCTTCATTGGGTGAACTTCCCATAACTTCCAATTCAAATAACACTGTTGATTCAGGTGTGCTATATAAACTGCCCCCGCCCCCTGAAAATGGATGAAAAGTAGTCTCAACATCATTAATTAAGCCTCTATGAGCTACCCCGCCACTTCCATACGAAGTAGCATCATCCACTCTTAATCCGTGCGAATTACAACTATTTTTTCCATGTCTTGCTATGCCGCCACCATATCCATGGGAAACCAGAGCTTCGATTGCCGCTCCACCACCACCACCTGCTGCAACCACTATGGGATTAGTAGGTTGCCCATATGGAGTTATTGCCGTAGCTCCGCCACCGCCGCCGCTGGCGGCAACATCATGAACATCGGATTCCCCTCGAGATCCTATAAAAAAATGGAGCCGGTCCCCTGCATTTTCACTGGTAATGGGCAAGGTAAACCTAACCGTGCCACCTTCCCCGCCCCGTCCTATTTTCTGGGCTACCAAACCTTGCCAGGTGGCACGTCCACCATCGCCTCCTTTAAGGATAAACTCTACGGCCACCGCTCCGTCTTCCAATGTTGGCAAATAACCGTCCATGGTGGCCCGGGTACGTGAATGACCTCCCCCTTCGTAGGGCAATGGAGTCCATTCGCTATTGGTCAAATTTCCTAAAGATGTATGAGGTCGATTAACGGTTTGTCCGAACAGGCTCGTTGAACATAAAACCAATAAGACTAGTGCAATCGATAGGGATTGAAAAGATGATTTGGGCATGTGAATATGTCTTTATTCTTTCACGCCGCAAGTTAAATCGATGTAAAATCAAATAAAATACGCACCCATGTACAACATTTACGTAGGGGTACGTAGATAGTGAGTGATTTCATATAAAAGAATATCTAAATGGATAATAGATAATCGAAAATGTACTTTCAATATGAATCCTGCAGCAATGGATATTCTACTTAAGGCACGTCCATCTATCCTTCTATAACAAGAGGACTAGTGGGATATGCTTAATTCTCCCAAGATTTTAGTATCTCTTATTATGAACTAGATAAAACTAAAATCTTCTAAATTAAAATCTGAGGATTTCTAGAATAGAAAAATGGGCCATACCAAAAACAGATAACATTGATATAAATCGAATCAAAAGTTGGCAAACAGATTGTTGTTCTTTTTGATAAAAATGAAGTGTTTGCAAATTGTTTGCAAAAAAATAGGCTTCAGAAATATAAAAATCTCCAAAGCCCTTTATTTACTAGTGATCGCGGAAGGATTCGAACCTTCGACCGTCTGCTTAGAAGGCAGATGCTCTATCCAGCTGAGCTACGCGACCAAACTTTGCGGGTGCAAAGATACTAATGTAACCGATTGTAAAAAATATTTTTTTGATTTCTTATCACTTTTATGAATAGGGTTTCAAAACGGTTACATTAATTTTTACTTAAAACCTATCTCTTTCAAGCCTTTATGGCTAATCTTGATAACCTCCAAAGGCTTTTTGTCCCAAGTCATATCTTGCTCCACAAAATACTTTTTCATGCCAGAGGCCTTCTTTTTTTCCAAAATCCTGCCAAAATCGATGGTTCCCTCACCTACCGGGGCAAATTTACCTTCTTCGTCCATGTCTTTCACGTGCCATAATTTGAATCTTCCGGGATATTTTTCAAAATAAGCTACCGGGTCTGCTCCAGCTCTAGTAACCCAATATAAATCCATTTGGAAGTTTACATATTTTGGATCTGTGTTTTCCAGCAAATAAACTATTGGTTTTATTCCTTCTTCATTGTCCTTGAATTCAAAATCGTGATTGTGGTACAATAGTTTCAATCCCGCAGCCTTGCATTTTTTACCCAATGTGGTCAAAATATCGGCAAAATCCTTCATGGTACCTTTCATCCCCATCGTTCTGTTCTCCCTATCAAAAGTGAACATGCCCATTGGTGGTACGGGAATGGTAAAATATTCAAACCCTGCGGCCTTGGTGTCAGTAATTTGTTGATCCGCATTATCTAAAGTTACACTTCCCATGTGTGCACTTACTGGATCTAGCCCCAAACTCTCTGCGTAGGCTTTAAATGCTTGTGGCTCCATGCCATAAAATTTTCCGTCTTTGTAATCAGCAGCTTCAATATAGGCATAACCTGCATCCGCCACCTTTTGTAAAGTAGCCTTGGCATCTTCCCCCATGTTTTCACGCACAGTATACAATGCGAGTCCGCCAAAACTGTCTTGAGCATAAAATGTAATTGAAAATAGTGTAAAGGCGAGGGTAAAGATCCCTTTAAATGATAAAATTCTGTCCATTGGTGTTGTTTGTAGTTAATCTCAGTTTCAAATGTGGTTCACAAGATACTGATTATAGGTTTTATGAAACGTGTGAAAAAACAAAAAATCCGTTAGATATATACATTCCAACGGATTTTTTATAACAAGTGATCAACAATCAAATCTCACTCAACTGTAATGTTAAATGGACTTTTATTTCATCATCAACCTTGATCATGCCAAGCATTTTCTTTGGAGGTTCCAACTCAAAATCGCTAAGCTTTAGTTCCAAAGTGCCGTTGACACATATATCCTTTGTCTGTTCACAATAAAGTAGTGTCTGGTACTTTCGGGAAACACCGGCAATCTTAATTTCGACACCAACATCCACCATACTTTGATTTGGTGATGGGGGTTCCACATATAGAAGTTTTAGTCCCACTTGTGGGTGCCGTTCTGTTTTGAGCAATTCCTGAAAATCTCTATTAATGGCCTTGCCCCCACAATCAAAACAATCGTTGATCAATGTAAGTTCTGCATTTTTAAAAAGAATTTGCTCGGACTTTTCATCATAGATCAAACGAATGGGCATCTCCAACTCCTGTAAATTATACTTACAGGTAAAGTTATTAACGTTGGTGGTACCGGCAATCACAACCTCACTCTCTGGCTCTACCCTTACTTTGGTTTCCCTTTCCGGGTCGTTAAAGTTGAACCAGGATATAAGAAATAATCCTAACAACAGGGTTTTTGTGATATGTGGGATTGAGGTCAACATGACACCTAAATATAATAATTTTAAGATGTAAGACCTAGGACATTGCTGCCCTAGGCCTTGTTAAAAAGATTAAGATGGTCTAGAAACTGATTACAGCTTCCAATAAAACCCCTTTAAACTCACCATCGTGGAAAATACTTGTGGTATCGTATCCATCATATTGTTGGTTTACATACTCTATTTTGGCCAAAATGTTCTTGGTCAAGAATACACCACCTCCAAGTTGGAATCTATCTATGGTTACTTCCGATCCTGATGGGTCGTCTGAATTTACAGTATTGTATCGAGTTCCCAAGTAGAAATTTTCATTGTTGCCGAATCGGTAGATCAACTCACCTGCCAATTGCGTAGCATTTCTATCATCTGTTTCAGCATCGGTCTTACCGGAAGCAGTTTCAAAGGTCCCAAAAAACTCCAATCCTTTATATTTTACAAATGGGTTGATCATAAAGGCAGTAATCTCGTTGTTGAAACCTGGATTGTATCTACCTGATCTAAAATTGCCCGATGTAGAAGCATCAACATCTTCCATAACCAAATAGTATCTAGATCCTGCCCTATCGGCACTATAAAGATATGTTCTGGCAGATTTGTTTGTGCTGTACATGGAACCAGTAAGCCTAAGTCTCAAATCCTCGTTCACTTGACTATCGTATCCCAATTTGGCCAATATTGAAGCTCCTGTGGTTTCTGGATTGTTCACTGCTTGGTTCAATTTACCATTGGAAAGCCCGAACATACCTATGAATCCATTTTTTTGGAAGTAAACTTCTCCACCAACCTCTGTGGTAAACGCATCCATGATCAAGTTACCAACAAATGGGTTGTGCATGGCTTGCGAGTTGTCGGTTCTCCTAAAATGGGCATCACCATAGTTGTTTTCCATGTGTCCCACTTTTATGGTCAGGTACTTCATGGCTTCCTCCAATAGTCCAGGGCTAATGAAATCCAAGTTGTCCACTTGAAAATATCCTCCCTTTACATAAGGTTCTGGGTGGTGACGGGATGACAAGTACGTTCTCAAGTGCATTCTCACACCTTTGGCCAAGGCCACATCCAAATCCAGGTTTGCGGTTGCCAGGTTAAAGTTGTCCCCTATCGGGATAAGTTCTACGGCCCCCGAGTTTTCATGATCTACTGCTTGGAACTGTAAAGTAGATGATCCACCCACTCTTACTTTTACCCCATCAAAGGTACTTACTGTGTCTTTTGGAGCTTCAAAAACATTTACTCCATTTTTGTCCGGCGAGCGGAAATTGTCCAGTTGACGATTTTGGGAATATCCCATAAGCCCTACAAGAAATGCAGCAGCCAATAATCCGAATTTTGTGTATTTTTTCATTACGTTAAATTTATTAGTTGAGTATTAAGATTTAATTATTTCCAAACGGTGTTAAAGAGAACCTCGATCTCATCACCTGTGGTAATGGTACCCAAAAGTGCCTTGGGAGGTTCTATGTTGTAATCTGTCATTTTTAAAGGTTTCTTGCCTTCGAGCAGCACTCTATCATCCTTAATCGTTAGGTTAAAGGGCAAATCAATGGTATTGGTACTTCCTGCAATGGTAAGGTTACCTGTGGCGACCACCTTATACCTGTTAGAGTTAGCTGTAATCGGGGAAATACTTTTCACGCTTTTCAACTCAAATACAATTTGCTTGTATTTTTTGGTTTCGAGCGCTTTGTAAGTATTCTTGTCCATGGCTCCCTTTCCACTCTTTAAGCTCTCAGCTTCAACTGTAAACTTTAAAGCGTTGATTTTTGGAAGCTCTCCTGTATTGTCCAATGTAATTGAACCTGATTTTTGCTCTGCAACTTCCTCCCAATCATGAAGGGTCGAAGTTCCTGTTACCACTACTTTCCCTTCCCCGTTGTTGAGCTTAAAATTTTGTGCGGAAAGCGTAAGTGGTACAAGGGCAAATGTTATCCAAAGGATTGTTGCTTTTAAAAGCGACTGTCGGTGTGTTGTATGGTATTGCATAGTTCTTGTTTTTTGTTGGGTCAAAGATCCTTTACGGAAAATTCTTAAAAGATGATATTTGTCAGTTTTTTCCTAAAAACCTGATTTTTAGCACTTAACCATCAAATATTTTTTATCTAATTTGGTTTTTTCCCATGTACCAATGTGATTTATTTTAAGTTTCTTTAATAAAATCTACTTGCTATCCATCGTACTTGATCAATCACTTTTGTAAAAAGACAAAATCAAGATTTAAACAGTTGTAAGGGCCAAAACCCTGATTTTTATCATGTTCTGAAGATCAAGAAGCAACTAATTTTACATATGGATTTTAGCATTTATCAATCTCTTAATAGATAAAAAAGATGGAAACACTTGCAGCAAACCAACTCAGCGTATATTCCTTCGGTAACAAAAAGGCAGATGGTGGACGTAATATGAAGGAACTGCTCGGTGGCAAAGGGGCCAACTTGGCCGAAATGAGCCGTATCGGTATTCCTGTACCTCCCGGTTTTACTATAACAACAGAAGTTTGTACGCAATACAACGAAGAGGGGAAAGAAGCCGTAATAAATCGTATTGAACCCGATGTTCGGGCTGCCATAACCCGCATCGAAGAAACCATGGGAAGTATTTTTGGCGATGATGAAAACCCACTATTGATTTCGGTACGTTCCGGGGCAAGGGTCTCTATGCCTGGCATGATGGATACCGTTCTTAACCTTGGACTCAACGACGAGTCCATCAAAGGCGTCATCAAAATGACGGGGAACGAACGATTTGCTTGGGATTCCTACCGTCGTTTTATTCAAATGTACAGTAGCGTGGTTATGGGCCTCAAACCAGAATCCAAAGACGACCTTGACCCCTTTGAAGAAATCATAGATCATTTAAAGGACAAGCGAAGAATTGAGCAGGACACCCAGTTTACCGTTCAAGACCTTCAAGATTTAGTGTATGACTTTAAGGAAATCGTAAAAAAAAGAACAGGAAAACCCTTCCCGACCAATCCATGGGACCAGCTATGGGGTGCCATTACCGCTGTTTTTGATAGCTGGAACGGTGATCGCGCCCTATATTATCGAAAAATGCACGGTTATCCCGAAGATTGGGGCACCGCTGTAAATGTACAGGCCATGGTTTTTGGCAATATGGGTGAAGATTCAGGAACAGGGGTTTGCTTTACCAGGGACGCCGGAACCGGTGAAAATGTGTTCAATGGGGAATACCTTATTAACGCACAAGGGGAAGATGTGGTCGCCGGGGTCCGCACCCCTCAGCAAATTACCTTGTTGGGATCACAACGTTGGGCCAAACTGGCTCAAATAGATGAAGAAGAGCGCAAAGAAAGCTATCCATCTTTGGAAGAATTGATGCCCAACATTTATAAGGAACTGTTCGAGTACCAAAACAAACTGGAAACACATTACCAAGACATGCAGGATATGGAATTTACCATTCAACAAGGTAAACTCTGGATTTTGCAGACCCGTAATGGCAAGCGTACCGGTGCCGCCATGGTAAAAATTGCCATGGACTTGCTTAAAGAAGGGTTGATAGATGAGAAAAAGGCCCTAATGCGCATAGAACCCAACAAACTGAACGAACTTTTACATCCTGTCTTTGACCCTAAAGCTTTGGAGGATGCCGAAGTAATTGCACAAGGTTTGCCTGCATCGCCGGGCGCGGCCACCGGCCAGATTGTTTTCTTTGCCGATGAGGCCGATAAGTTTAAGAACAGCATTTTAGTACGCGTGGAAACCTCTCCCGAAGATGTAGAGGGCATGAACATTGCCAAAGCCATTGTTACTGCCCGTGGGGGCATGACCTCCCACGCAGCTGTAGTTGCTAGGGGAATGGGAAAATGTTGCGTTTCTGGGGCTGGTGCTTTAAAAATCAACTATAAAACCCGAACCCTTAAAGTTAATGGCCATGAGTACCACGAAGGGGATTGGATTTCCATAAATGGTTCCACAGGTAATATTTTAGAAGGTAAGGTTGGCACCAAGGAACCAGAATTGAGCGGGGAATTTGCTGAATTAATGGAACTATCCGACAAATACGCCACCATGGAGGTCAGAACAAACGCCGACACGTCAAAAGATGCCTTGATCGCACGTAATTTTGGAGCAAAGGGCATTGGTTTGACCCGTACCGAACACATGTTCTTTGAAGTGGACCGCATAAAAGCAATGCGAGAAATGATCTTGGCCGATACCATCAAAGGACGCAAACAAGCTTTAAAAGAACTTCTTCCCATGCAGCGAAACGACTTTGAGGGGATTTTTAGGGCTATGGAAGGATTTCCTGTAACAATTAGATTGTTGGATCCGCCATTGCATGAATTTGTACCCCATCAATTAGCTACACAAAAAGAATTGGCCGAAGAACTCCACATCTCTTTGTCCGCTGTTAAAAGCAAAGTGGCCGAACTGGAAGAGTTCAACCCCATGATGGGACACCGCGGCTGTAGATTAGGGAACTCCTATCCAGAAATCACCGAAATGCAGACACAGGCCATCTTGGAGGCAGCACTCAATGTGAAGAAAGATGGTATCCATGTAAAACCTGAAATTATGGTGCCGCTCGTAGGTACCGTGGAAGAGTTTAACCAACAAAAAGCAATTATTGATACAACGGCCCAAGAAGTTTTCAAAAAACGTAAGGACACTGTGGAGTATTCCGTAGGTACCATGATGGAAATCCCAAGGGCTATATTGATAGCCGATAAAATTGCAGAAAATGCAGATTTTTTCTCTTTTGGAACCAATGATCTTACCCAAATGACCTTTGGATATTCCCGGGACGATTCAGGGAAATTCTTGCCTACTTACCTTGAAAAAGGCATCTTAAAAGTAGACCCCTTTGAGGTGTTGGACCAAGAAGGTGTGGGCCAATTAGTGGAATTGGGTACCAAACGAGGTCGTGAAACACAATCCAACCTTAAAGTTGGAATCTGTGGTGAGCATGGAGGGGAACCAAGTTCCGTGGCCTTCTTCCAAAAAGTAGGGCTGAACTATGTGAGCTGCTCTCCGTTTAGAGTGCCCATTGCAAGGGTGGCAGCTGCACAAGCAACTTTGACCGAAAATTGACCAACTGACTTTTACTTGGTTGAATCCCCGGCTTTTTGGATCATAAAAAAGCTGGGGATTTTTTGGATGCTTTTTTATTTAGCAATCACGATCTTAGCAACATCTAATGAAAAAGAGTGAGCAACGAAAAAACCGCCATACGAACCACTTATTTTAGCATACTTGGCAATGTGGGCTTGGCCTTGATAAAAGGTTTGGCTGGATTTTTCGGGAATTCCTACGCCCTTATCGCCGACGCCATAGAATCCACTACCGATATTTTTTCGTCCTTTTTGGTCTTGTTGGGCTTCAAATATGCCGAAAAACCACCAGATGAGAACCATCCTTATGGGCATGGAAAAATAGAACCCCTGGTCACATTTATTGTAGTGGCCTTTTTGGTGACTTCGGCAACCATCATTGCCTACGAAAGCATTCAACACATTCAAACCCCACACAAAATTCCAGAACCTTGGACATTGATTGTTTTGGGAGGCATCATCCTATGGAAAGAAATTTCATTTCAAGTAGTCATCAGAAAAAGTAAACAAACCCAAAGTTCCTCCTTGCGGGCAGATGCCTGGCACCATAGAAGTGATGCGATAACTTCCATAATGGCATTTTTGGGGATTTCCATAGCACTACTATTTGGAGAGGGCTATGAAACGGCAGATGACTGGGCAGCCCTTTTGGCATCGGCCTTTATACTTTACAATAGTTATTTGATATTTCGCCCCGCACTTGGCGAAATCATGGATGAGCACCAATACGATGACCTAATTTTAGAGATTCGGAAAAAATCTTCGCAAGTAGATGGAATTTTAGGTACTGAAAAATGTTTTATCCGTAAGTCTGGAATGAGATATCATGTAGATCTTCATGCCATTGTAGATGGGAAAATTTCTGTGGAAAAAGGCCATTGGATTGCTCATCATCTAAAAGATTATTTACGAAAAGAAATTCCCAACCTAGGACATGTACTCATTCATATTGAGCCAAATGAATATACTTATAAATAGAAATTATACTAAGCACAACCTTGTTCTTGCAACCACCTCAAAATCATCCATAAAAACCCCTAGTCAAACAGCTTAGGCTCCAACCATAACCAACCCAAACATAAAAGAAGTACACCATAAAACCACACTGATGAAATCGGTCTCAAGGCATCTTTTGTTGTTGAAACAGAGGTGCTAAAATTGTTTTGAGTTCCAAATTCGCGAAAGTTGGCTTCCAAAGTTTTTGACCTTGTGACTGATTCACGCTGGTCTTCATTAAAAACGTAATACAAAAACTGGGAAATGGAATCATTGGAAGCCTGAAGTTGGTTCCATCCCGTTTTTCGTGGGTATACAACTCCCGTCCATTTATTGGGTACCAAACCATCTTGAAGCAAAGGAATGTTTGCCCCTTCCCCAGTTTTGACCTCCAAATTATTTAAAGAGGTACGAAGTTCAAATTCAAAAGGTTGATCAGGTCTTGGAATTTGCGTTACAGCTTTCCATTCCACTACCCTATCTTGCCCTCTTACAATAGAGTTTAAAATTTGACTCCAAATATTGGCATATAGTCCATCGCTGCCGTCTAAAACCAACTGATAGGTGTTTTGAAGCACCGTAGTGCCCATTTTACCTTTTTCCACGGGAACATAGGCCGCTACCGCCAAAGAGTCCACCAAAATTTCTTGTACGGGAACATCCTGTTGAAAATTATACGGATATTTTTGAAGGGTTTGCGCTGGCTCACCCAACGAAGTTTCAGTAACAAAATCACGATTGAACTGTAATGGCAACTGATTCTCGGAAAGTCGGAACAAACTTTCATTGGGCTGGATAAAAATGCCCAATCCATTCATTTTGGCAACCTTCTCCATTGCCGCTTTTGAAGCACTTCCCAGACCCGTATAGGAACCTGTATCAATAATCAGAAGGTCATAATCTTTCAGACTCTCCTCTGTAAAACCATAAATGGGATTTGACGCTCCATTAAAATACTCAAACTTGTATTTACCTTTGGTAAGCTGTGTTCGGGCCAGCACCTCATGTCCTTTCTCTGTCAAGAAATTTTTAAGGTATTTCGTCTCAAAAGTGGGAAAAGTATTTACTATCAAAATCTTTAAGGGTTCACCTTCCAACACTTGTATGGGGAGCGGCTCATCGGACACCATATCCCCTTTGTTATTTTTCTCTAAAAGATGATAAACAAATTGTCCGCCTGCCTTGGGTTTGGCATTAAACTGCAACACCTGCTCCTGTCCTTTTTCAAAAAGCAAAGAATCTAAAGGATTGCCCCCATTATCGGTCAGAATGGCCCAATGTCCCTCTTTTGGTTTGGAATATTTGGCGTTAACGGACAAAACTTCGCCCAGGGGAATTTCAGTTTTATACGAGATGTCTGTCCACCCCGCCACCGTTTCACCACCCAAAAAGGCAACGGATTCATCCTCCACCTGCCAAAAATCAAAAGGTGCCAAACCATGACCAAGAAGAAACAATGAGTCCACATCTTCCACAATGGACAATGTTCTTCCTTTGGAATACGCTTCGGTTTGTATGCTTTTGTAAATTGATTTGAGACTGTCCAACTGCTCAGGTCGATATCCTTCGATCAAAACAATCCCTTTTCCACCAGCTGATTTTTGCCAAGTACTCGGCTTGAGTACGATCATCGCTAATGAGGCTATCGCCAAAAAAGCTGTAATCAATTTGACCCAAAACCTTTGCTCCTTTCGTTGCGACCATTCTTTCCAGATAAAAACCGCCCATAGCACCAGACCGATCAAAATCACGGGCCACAACAAATTTTGGTTCATAAACACCGCCCCATCACTCATAAACTCCTAATTCCTTTAGATACAATAGATTGATTTCGTCTTGGTATTCGGCCCTTTTCGTCGGATTGTTCGCTACCTCGGGAATTACCTCCAATAGATTTTTTTGGACTCCTTTATAATTCTCTTTGGTTCTATTGGACACTTTTTCAAGATCGCGTAAGCCTTGTAAAACATTTAAATAGTTCAAGGGTTCCGAAATGGCTTTTTGTGCCAATTCGTTTCCTGCATCAACAAAAAGAGCACTATCGGCTGCATCAAACTGCTTTTTATCTTGAATCAGGAGTTCCAAACGAGCTATAGCTTGCCTTGTGGATGCAAATGATTTTTGGTATTCAAATTCTTGTCGCTTATCATAATTGCTGATGCTTTCAATATCCCCGCTCAGCCTGCTTTCCTCTTTAATGGGCGGTGGGTCAAAACCGATACGATGCACATAAATTCGGGCACTATTTTTAATGTCTTGAATTATTTTGAGGGCATCATATTGATACGGCAAGGATTTTTCAGGCTCATAAAGTCGCAAATGCAGCTCTGCATCCCACATAATGTTCAACGCATCCCTAAGCTTAGCTTTCAAGGATTTTTCGAACAAGGTCGATGCTTCTGGGTCCGAATGATTGTGCAAATAATCGTGCAGGGGATCTTCCTCTTCTTCCTCACTTTCATGATCGTGTCCTTGCTCTTCCACTAAATTGTGTTCATTATCGCTATCATGCTTGTGACTGTATTTATCCAAAAGGTCTTCTTCATCATCCTTATGTCCTTCTTCATGCCCATCTTCTCCTACTTCGTGTGAAACTTGCCCTGGTGCTGTTTGCATTTCGGTTTCGTCACCCATAAACTGTCCGTACTTTAAACGCAACTGTTTTTGGTCAAAGCCCAGTTCGTTGCTCCTGAACTTGAAGTCTTTTTCGGAAATATTGGGTCTATCCGCAATGAGTTTTTCGGTATCGATAATCAATTGACGCTGACTCCTAAAATAGTCGGGCATCAAATCCACGCCCAAATTGCCCTCGACCGCAAAAGCATCAGTTACCGTATCTCGGATTACAGCGAAATAGGTCTCACTACGTCCAATGTTGGGTGTTGGCGTTTTTTGATCCAACGCCTCCACATAAAAATAGAGTTCATCCCCCGGGTCCATTTTAAGCGCGTCCAAATCCAAGGGCTGCTTTAATTGAAATTGTTTTTCCCTTTCTGGGATTTCGTTGTCAAAACGAATTCTCTCTTCCCTAAACTTCACCGATTCACCCGAACCCTTGCTCACCGTAGCGATGATATATGCATCAGCAATGCCAAAATCATCAGAAATGTTGGTATTGAGTATCAAACGTTTATCATCATCAAATTCGAAGTAACTGTAATTATCCAAGCCTTCAATTTCAATCACGGGAGGTTCATCACTGAACATTTCCAGGGAATACAGATCACTTACGTAATCATTTCCATTATCATCTTTAAAAGTGAAACTGTAAAATCCCGATGCAGTCAGCGTCTTGGTCAATCGATACGATTCTTCATTTTTTGTAAAATCAATGTGTTCACCCATTACATCCATCTTTACTGTTTGTACATCGCCATCAAATTTAAGGTTCCAGGTGATTTTTGAACCTTCAACAGTTTTAATATTGGGAGCCGAAGTATTCAAAGTACTTTTCCTTGTATATGCTGGATATTCAATGGTGATATTGGTCGCTATCAATTCTGGAATCTCGGTTGTGGTGGAAAGGCTATCTTTTGGGGCAAAAGTGATTTGCTCCTTGTTTGACGGGCTTCTTCCTGATCGATTTTCATATTTGTTAAGTACAAAGCTTCCGACAACTCCCAAAATAATTAGCCCAAACATGGTAAGTGCCGCCCTGAATAAATTGTGGGGAGGTTTCAATTTGGACAAAACGGGCTCCAATTGCGTAGCCACCCGATATTTTTGCAATTTGGATAGATCGGAAAGTTCATGAGTCGGTGACAATAAAAGTCCACTGCTGAATCCCGCTTGGGGTACATGGGCATCAATATAGCCCACGGCGTTTTCCGAACTTACTTTCCAAGGTTTTAAAATCCACAAAGCAATCCCTACCGACACTAAAAAACCAAGGACTCCCAAGGCAATGTTCTGGGTCAACAGGTATAAAAAAACACCAAATCCCACAGCGTAAAGTAGCCCTTCCACATATTTGGAATGCTGCCATCGTTTCTGAAATTGTTGTATTGCCCCTGCTCCCATCATTGCTTTTTATAGTTTGATAGCAAGCGTTCGACAATCATTAACCCAGTTAGCGTACAGAATACCCAGAGGGAAATATCAAGTAAAGTTGCTCGTTCCCTTTTCCGTTTTGGTGCCACATAATTGGGTTTGAGCGCTGCCTCGTCCAATTGTCTTACATCAACCTCACTTACCAACGATTTAAGGTCGTTGTCCAAATCCAAGGTGCTGAGCAACTGTTCGGGCAAATGCTGAGCAACCGTGTTTTTTGAATTTAAGCTTGAAGTAAGATGGAATATGTTTTTTGCATTTGTCGATGCAATCAACTGTTTTGCCAAAGGGTTTTCTTGATAAACCAACCATTTCCCTTCCGAATCATTCTTGGGCTCATTACTTAACCAAATGTTCAAGTCAACTTGGTTACTGGCTGGTTTCTCATTCTCATTCTCTTTATGAATGATAATTTCCTGTTTCAAAAATGCCGATAATGCCCTAAAAGATGCCTCGATATATTTTCCTTCGCGTTCAAAACCATCATCCACATACAGATTGATTTGAAGGGTATCTATAGTTTTCAAAGGAATGGTGACAGGTTCTTCGGAAAGTAGACGAAGGCTGTCATTACTGATACTAAAGCCCTCATTCAATACTTCCTTTTTGATTTTGGTTGCTCTACCGCTGCTTGAAGCAGTAATCAATTCCACCCCTGAATCTCGTTTAACCGCCAGTAAGGGTCTATCTTGTGTTTCTTGTGGCTCCATAACCACCCAATGGATTTTTTTCTGTGTGGCAGGTCTCATAGATCGTACTCCTTTTACCAACGCCTGGGTGAAAACCACAATGCTATCCGAGCGTAACGAATCCATTTTTTGGACCAATTGCCAATAGTTGGCTTGCTCCATATCTGCTTGATAATCGGCATCGACCTCCCACTTAGGAAAACCATTTTTCAATAAAAAAACGGGCGAATCCTCTTGTAAGCTATCTAAAACAGAGCTGATGGATGCTTCATTGGCAATAGACGATTCCACGAGATAGGTTATTTGTTTTTGACTGCCTTTGGTACGCCATTGTGGACCTGCCATCAACAAAACAACCAAAGCAATAATCAACATTCGCAGCAACAACAAGAACCATTCGTTCAATTGGATACTACTGGATTGTCTGGAGTTGGATTCGTCCAACAATTGAATACTTCCAATTTTTACGGTTTTCGCCTCCTTTTTGCTCCACAAATGAATGGCCACGGGTACCAAAAGTCCCAAAAGTGCCCAGAGATATGACGGATTCGCAAAAACCATTTATACCAATCGTATTCGTTCTTTTAAAAAGAGCTGCAATGCATCTCCCAAATCATCATCCATTCTAAAAAGATGATAGTTTACTCCTTGGGAGAGCAATCGCTCCTTGGTCTGCTTTACTTTTTCCTCCAAAGCTTTTAAATAGGATGCCTTAGCTTTGTTCACATCCACTTTTATCTTTGCCCCTGTTTCCAAATCTTCAAAAACAACGGATTTTTTATAATCAAAATCCATTTCTTTTCCAGCCATAATTTGAAGCACCACCACCTCATTGTTGGCCGTTTTGAAGTTCTTCACAAAGTCGGACAGCTCGGAGAGGTCCTCGTACATATCGGTCAGGAAAAATACCAGTTCCTTTTCTCCCCTATTGTGGATTCTTTTGGAAGCAATGGAGAGTTCGGGCCATTTCCCTTTGGTGGAAATCTTTAATAATTCCAATAACAAACGGTTGAAGTGCTTTTGGTCCGCTTTGGGATAAATGCTCACAAAATCATCTTCGTTGAGCGCAAAAAGCCCTACGGAATCCCCCTGTTTCTGTGCCATGTGGGACAGACAGGCCACTATGACACGGGCAAATTCCAATTTGGAAATTCCGTTTTCTTCGTGCTCCATGGAAGCACTGGCATCTACAATAAACTTAACGGTGACATGACTTTCCACTTCGGATTGTTTGATGTAATAGCGACCTGAACGGGCCAACATCTTCCAATCTAGCAATCGTAGGTCGTCCCCAGGTTCGTAACCTCGGTATTGACTGAATTCCATGCCAGGACCCACACTTTTACTCCGATGCAAACCAGAGATGTATCCCTCCACCACAATACGCGAAATCAAGTTAAGGCCCGATACGGTATTGATAACTTCGGGTTGTAAAAGGTCGTGGTAGTCCCTTGCTGCCATTATTTATCCCTTAATTGAACTACTTTCAGTATTTCTTTCGTTACCGTATCCGATGTGATTCCTTCTGCATCGGCTCTAAAGTTCACCAGTACCCTATGCCTTAGTACGGGCAGAGCAACGGTTTTTAAATCCTCTGGAGTCACGGCCAGTCTACCTTCCAAAAGTGCATTGGCTTTTGCGGTCAAAATCATCGCCTGACCGGCACGAGGGCCTGCACCCCAATCCACCCACTGTTTCACGTAGTCCACGGAAGTCGTATCGGGACGAGTGGCCCGAATCACATCGCTCACGTATTGAATCAACCCATCGCTAATGGAAACTTCACGAACCAATTGTTGTAATCTTACAATGTCTTCGCCTGAAAGCACCTTGTTCAACTGGGCTTTTTTGGTTCCCGTGGTTGCCTTCAAAATTTGCGTCTCTTCTTCGTCCGTTGGATAACCTATTTTGATGTAGAGCAAAAATCTATCCTGTTGTGCTTCTGGCAATACAAAGGTTCCTGATTGCTCAATGGGGTTTTGTGTTGCCAAAATAAAGAAAGGTTTATCCAAAGGATAGGTTTTGTCGCCATAGGTCACTTCAAACTCTTGCATGGCCTCCAAAAGAGCAGCCTGTGTTTTTGGGGGTGTTCGGTTGATCTCATCCGCCAAAATAATATTGGAAAATATCGGCCCTTTGTTGAACTTGAAGAATTTTTTTCCCGTTGTATGGTCCTCTTCCAATATTTCTGTTCCGATAATATCCGACGGCATTAAATCGGGGGTAAACTGTATCCGTTTGAATTTTAAGTCGATGGCGTTGGAGAGCGTTCGGATCATCAATGTTTTGGCCAATCCCGGTACACCTTCGAGCAAGGCGTGCCCACCTGCAAGAAAAGTAATGAGCAGTTGGGAAACTGTGTCCTCTTGGCCAATGATGACTTTGCCAATTTCTTTTTTAAGAGCGGTCAGTTTTTCTGAGAGCCCTTCTACTTCACTTGCAATTTGTTGTAGTTTTTTATCCAAATTAGTATCGTTAAGAGGTTAAAGCGTATAACACAATGTTCACCCCGAATCGGGTATTGTCTATTTTGTACCAGCGTTTGTTTCTAAAGTCGTAATCCCATTCGCAGCCATAGTCCTTGTTACTGTAAAGCACACCAATTCTTCCATTTATTATGATGGCTTTCAGATAATCGTGCACTAGGTCATCTCCCCAACCGTTCAGTTCTTGGGATGTGGTGGGGGGACCATCATCAAACTCAAAGAAAATGGTATAGATTTCGTGGTCGTTGGGAATTTTTTGTAGTTCTCCTGGCCCGAATATTTCTTCCATCTGGCGTTCGAACGATTTGGCAAAAAGTCCATCGATATCGTGGTTGCAGTCATCTGCAAAGACAAAACCGCCATTTCGCACATATTTTTCAAAATTTTCCCGTTCCTTTTTGGTGAACTGAACCAATTTATGGCCGGAAATATAACAGAATGGGCTTTTGAAAATATCGTCGCTGGCCAGGGTAATGATTTTCTCCTGTGTATCCACTTTTAAGGTGGTGTACTCGACCAAGGAATTCAACAAATTGGAGGGCATACGCTGATCCACATCCCAATCTCCTGATTCGTACTGCAATCGTGTAAAAAAGAATTCGTTGTCCAACATTATTTGGGTCGTAGGCTAAAATCTTTGCCAAAATAAAAACTGGCAGTCAAGGATAACCTGACCACCAGTTTGTTTCAATCCTTATGGTTATACCGCGTCCGAAAGACTGGTGAACGTAAAGTCACGAATCTTCATATAAGGTATTAAGTTTCCATCGACACGTACCTGTTGCCCAAGGGATTCCAAATTATTCAACATAATAATCGGGCTCTCGTTGAACCTAAAATTTTTGACAGGAAACTTGATTTGCCCATTTTCAATGTAGAAAGTTCCGTCCCTTGTCAAACCAGTATACAATAGGGTTTGTGGGTCTACACTTCGTATGTACCAAAAGCGTGTGACCAAGATACCTTTTTTGGTGCCTTTGATCATATCCTCAAGACTTTCGTCCCCACCTTCCATTATCCCGTTACTTGGGAATGGTACGGGATCCACGCCTTGCTTTTCTGCCCAGTAACGGCTGTAGGCCAAGTTCTTCACCACACCATTTTCTATCCAACTGGTTTTCTTTAAGGGTTGCCCTGCTCCGTTCCAAGTGGATGTCGGCACATCGGGATGTAAGGGGTCTGACCAAATATTAACGCGTTCGTCCACTATTTTTTGCCCAATTTTATTTCCACCTTCTTTTGCGGACATAAAACTCCTACCCTCATCGGCAGATCGTGCATCAAAAGATCGGAACATGTTTTGCAATAGGCCAATGGATGCTGCCGGTTCCAAAATTACCGTGTACTTTCCTGGTTCTATGGCACGGGCTTCTCTGGACATTACTGCTTTGTCTATCGCCGTTTTTGATGCCTCATCCGCATCAAACTTGGAGATGTCGTTATAATCCCTAGTCACCCAACCTGACCCTGTACCGTCGTTGGTACGCATGGTAACGGTAAAATCTACATCGGTGGATTTGTTGTAAGCAAAAAGTCCATTGGAATTGATCATGGCTGAAAACTGGGCCGAATCGTCTAAGAAACCTGCTGCGGTTACATCTTTCGCCGCCGCGGGAACAATACTTTTATTGGCTACCTCCGCCCTGTATTCTGGTGTTACATTGGCGGTAGATTCTTTAAAAGTGATGGATTCATCATATTCTTGTGGCCCCAAAGGAGGCATAAACTCTGGGTTTTCCGGTGATAATTGAGCTAGTTCCTCCGCTCTTTTCACCACTTTCTCCAAGGATGCATCATCAAACTCGTCAATAGTTGCAGTACCCACTTTTTTACCAAAACTTGATTGTACAACCAAACTTTGGGTTGAGCGATACCCTGCAGTGGATACGGTATTTCTTGCATATCGGATATTACCGCTGTTACTTCCACTTAGGTTTATTTCGCAGGCATCGGCCTTGGAAAAACTCAAAGCCTTTTCCAAAATCTTTTTTGCTTCTTCTTTTGTATATATAGCCATTGTCTTATTATTTAATTTGAATAAACCTTAAATGGTCCTACCTGTGTTGATTACGTTGATTCCATTAAACCTTGATGTGGAACTACCGTGTGATACGGCACTTACTTGGGATGGTTGTCCTTTTCCATCGAAAAATGAACCGAACAATCTGTAATCGTCCTTATCACAAATTTTAACGCAAGAATTCCAGAATTCCTGAGTGTTGGATTGATAAGCTACATCATCGAGCATACCTACAATTTCACCGTCCTTGATTTCGTAGAACAAGGTTCCTCCAAACTGGAAGTTGTAACGTTGTTGGTCAATGGAGTACGAACCACGGCCCAAAATGTAGATTCCTTTGTCCACATCCTTGATCATATCCTGTAAAGAATACTTCTCCTTACCTGGCTCCAAGGAAACATTAGGCATACGTTGGAATTGTACATCTTCCCAACTTTGAGCGTAGCAGCATCCGTGCGATTCGTTTTGGTCGATCATGTGAACCTGATCTCGGATAGCCTGATAGTTGACCAAGGTTCCGTTTCTGACCAAATCCCATTTTTTGGTTTTTACGCCCTCATCATCATAACCTACGGCACCTAAAGATCCCACTTGGGTCTTGTCGGCAACCAAGTTTACAATGTCGCTTCCGTAATTAAAGTCTTTTGATTTCCATTTATCCAATGTAGCAAAACTAGTGCCTGCGTAGTTGGCCTCGTAACCCAGCACTCGGTCAAGTTCCAATGGGTGGCCTACAGATTCGTGAATGGTCAATCCAAGGTGGTTAGGTTCAAGAACCAAATCATATTTACCGGCTTCAACCGATTTTGCCGTTAATTTTTGTTTGGCCTGCTTGGCCGCCATGGTGGCGTCCTCGATAATATCGTAACTTCTATTGTACAGCGTAATGCCCTCGGGTCCTGAGAGTTTTTCCGATTCCAGACCATCCATGTACTCGTAGCCCATACCCATCGGCGCACTCAATGCCTGGCGGCTTTTGAACTTACCTGCTGCACGGTCGATGGCCGTAACATTAAAGGTTGGCCAAATACGATGTACGTCTTGATCAATATATGATCCATCGGTAGAGGCAAAATACTTTTGCTCGTTCACCATAAAAAGGGCAGAGTTCACAAAGTTGGCACCGTTTTCCATGGCAGCGGCGTTTGCGCTCAAAAGCAAATCAACCTTTTCGGAGATAGGTACTTCTTTAAAGTCCTTTTTTATGGGTGTTTTCCATGAAACCTCGCCATGTGCCTCAACTGGAGCCAACACTACGGGCTCTTTCTGAATCTTGGAATTGGCTTTGGCTATGGAAACGGCATGTTGGGTAGCTTTTTTTATACCGTCCTCGGTCACATCATTGGTCGAGGAAAAGCCCCAAGTTCCGTTGGCAATCACCCGTATTCCAATCCCGAAGGATTCTGTGTTCACCACATTTTGAACCTTATCTTCCCTAGTGAAAACATATTGGTTTAAATATCTTCCTATTCGGGCATCTGCATAGGTGGCCCCCATGGACTTTGCCGTATTTAGGGCTACATCGGCCATTTTCTTTTTAAGTACGGTATCCATACCTGGTTCGAGCAACGCTTCTGCAGGAATATCATTCCCCAAAAGAAGCGAGGGCATCATTATGGCCCCTGCACCCATACCAGCGTACTGTACAAAATCTCTTCTTTTCATAAGTTAGTTATTTGATTTATTTTGAATTAAAAATGGGCGGTGTATGTTAAAAATCGGTCTGTCCAAACCCATGGGCCTTAAAATTAAGTAGTGCTCATTTAGCTTTATGTTAATTTTAACCTAAAATCCTAGATTAGAGATTATAGTTTGTTACTGCATAAAGAAATAAACAATGATTTGTTTTCAGATTGATCCACACTCTTGAATCTTGACACTTTTTTAACAAAAAGTAATGCTCCATATTTTTGAGTCGCTTTCTGTAAATTTTTGTTACAGTCCGAATGGCTTTTTGCTTTTCAAAGTTCTTCTTAAATCCACATGCTTCTTCCCACATTCAGGGCAGGCTCCTTCCTCCAAGGTTTTCTTTTCAGGTGGAGGCAACTCCTCCCCAAGCACCACGGCATTGCTCTTTTCTTGGGCCTTGTCCCGCTCAAGGCTCTTGGCCACTTTTAACATCAAGGCACCTATACGCTGGCTGTTCTTTTTGTTCTCCTCATCTGTTTTGTTGGGGTTCTTTACATAATAGGCCCTTGGGAACTCTTCGCCACTTTCTTTCTCTTTTAAATAGAAATGGCGTGGTTGGCCTTCCTTGTTTTTATTGTGTGCGTTCTCCCAATCGCAGGGCACTGTAAAGCTTGCTTCGCCAAAACCTTGGCCGTTTATGTCTATTTTAGAGTCGGCCACCAAATTGATTTCTGATAAATTTTTTCCATTCTCCATTTTCTTTCCATTCATCACATAACTCCTTCTCATAACACTCTTCACATGGTTGTACTATATGTTGCAGTTTAATTGCATAAACACTATCCAAATAGCGTACATTATTATATTCAATAAAATGATTTATGCTATCGATTTTAATATCTAATGTGTTAGGAGCCTCCTTACCATCATAATGATAATATATTTTAACACTGTCTTGAAAGTATTGTTTTATCCCCCATTTCCTGAAATCAGATTGTTCCTGTCCATAGTCTTGAAATAATGTCTCTCCAAATCTAATTTTAAGGATATTTGCATCACAGGGCAGATACAAAACATTTCCAGTGCCATTAGGTGTTACTTGTATAAAAGTTTTACCAATCAAATATTCTTCATAGCTAAAATCTTTGTTCTTTTCACAACTATATATAACAAGTAAACAAATGAATAAATGAACGAATGAATGAAGTTTCATAATATTATTTATTCTTTCTTACTTGAGATACTGTATATTTCTTGTTTGGGCTGTAGATGGGAGACCCTTTTAAAGTATTATCTTTGTTTAACTTGAACTTATTCAGATTACTGGTTCCTTTATGTTTATGTCTTGTCCCTACTTCATAAAATGTATAGAACACTTTCCCTTTGTTACAGCCTCTTCCTACTATTACAACAAAATGGTCTGTTGTCTTTTCATTTCTCTTTAATCCTATTGTATGGTCAATTCCCACAAGAATCGGATTTCCAATATCTAGCTGTTTATCCAAATATTCAATTCCTTCTTTTGCCTTTTTCGTTTCTAGCTTTCCATTTACTTCTTCTGTTACCTGTATTGCATTAGAATAATTTATATCTCCTTTCCCCCCAGATCCGTTTGGCAAGCCATAATTCATAAGAATTTTTTCACAAGCATGCCAGCATAATCCAGGCTTTTGAGTAACCCAATGCTCTGGTTTTCCTATATCCACATGCTTCTTCCCGCATTCAGGGCATGCCCCTTCCTCCAAGGTTTTCTTTTCAGGTGGAGGCAGCTCCTCCCCAAGCACCACGGCACTGTTTTTTTCTGTTGCCTCGTCCAAGGTTTGGTTGTCCGTTACCTTTAACATCAATGCTTCCATCCTGCGGCTGTTCTTTTTGTTCTCCTCGTCTGTCTTGTTCGGGTTCTTTACATAATAAGCCCTCGGAAACTCCTCACCGCTTTCCTTTTCTTTTAAATAAAAATGGCGTGGTTGGCCTTCTTTGTCCTTATTGTGCTTGTTCTCCCAATCGCAGGGCACCGTAAAACTTGCTTCGCCATTGCCTTCGCTGTCTATCTTTATCTGTACGGTCTCTGGCAGTTTTTCATCGTCCCAGGTGTCCCAATGTGCTGTATTCATCCGTGTGGTTGTCCCGTTTTTTGTCCTCCCATACCTCAAACTCCAAGGTTTCCCCTATATAATTTCTACTAGTTACCTTCACCAGTCACCGTTTTTAATCCTTTCTTCACACTCTTCCTCATCCCAACATTCCAAACAGGGGCGCTTTCTGATGGGTAATTTAGCTGCATAAAGACTATCTACAAGTATTGAATGGTAGCGGGTCTCGCTCCATCTTAAAGAATCTAACCGATAAAAGCCAAAAGTATAATTGTAATACCCATCGGTATGGTAAACAGTCGTATCATACCTCCTCTCAATCTTTTTTATGGTCATGTTATTTGTTTCATCTTGATGAAATAAAACATATAGTCTGCCGTTCTTAAATCTATATTTTAGGGCACTCACTTCACAATCTTGATAATTGTATAGATTTCCCTGACCATCTTCTTTGACTTCAATCAGAGTCTTATTTTCTAAAGGATGTTTGGACTTATAATTAAAAGTGCATGAGTTTAAAAAAACAAGGAGCATGATACTGAGAATTTTTATGAATGTCCCGCCTTTTATTAATCTTGCTATTTGGGTTACAGTATATTTTGCTTTATCTGATCTATAGGTTTTATTGGCAATTAGCTTATATCCATCACATAATTCAAAAACCCATTCGGTACTTGCTCCCCTAGATGAACCTACATCCCAAAACACATAATTTATCAACCCATTAACACATTTTCTGCCCACAACAACTACAAAATGGTCGGTAGTATATTCATTGATGTTCCTGTTTCTGGTCTTTTTCTTTCTTAGATGATGATTTACACCCACTCTCACAGGATACCCTCTATCAAGAGCAGTATCTAGGTATTTTAGTCCCAATCTTGAAGGTCCTTCCCTAAAAACCAATTCTGAGTGGTCTTTATTTTCCATGGCCAATTGATAAAAAACAGGTTTTCCTTCTTGATTAACCGAACCCTCACAATTAATCCCCAACTGCTTTATTATGTTCCTGGCAATTGAACCGCAATTAGATGACCCTGGAGCTTGAGATTCAAAAGTCAATGCATTTCTCAAGTCAACATGCTTCTTTCCACATTCAGGGCAGGCTCCTTCTTCCAAGGTTTTCTTTTCGGGCGGAGGCAGTTCCTCACCAAGCACCACGGCACTGTTTTTTTCTGTTGCCTCGTCCAAGGTTTGGTTGTCCGTTACCTTTAACATCAATGCTTCCATCCTGCGGCTGTTCTTTTTGTTCTCCTCATCTGTCTTGTTCGGGTTCTTTACATAATAAGCCCTCGGAAACTCCTCACCGCTCTCCTTCTCCTTAAGATAGTACTTCCTTACTTGGTTCGGGTCGCCATATTCCCTCCAGCTCTCGGGCACGGTAAATGTGGCTTCTCCCTTGCCTTCATCGTTTATGGCAATGCTTATGCTCTCACTGAGTTCCCTGTCAAAGCCCCAATTGATTTCTTCCCATAAGTTGAAGACCAAGGTCTTATCAACTAGGTTCCTTGTCTCTACCTTCACTGTTACCGTATCGCCTTTTACCACTCGCCATTTTTTTTCCACTTATCACATAGTTCTTTCTCATAACATTCTTCACATGGTTGTTTATAGTATGGTAAAAGAGAAGAATACAAACTATCTATAAACAGATCATTATTTATACTGACATACAGAGAATCTTTTACTGAAATTTTTAAACTCTCTATTTTATCTCCTAAGTCACCTGACTTTTTTATATACGAAGGGATTATCTCATATATGATAAGATTCTCTTTTTTTCTATATGATTTTATATGGTAATTATGTGACTCCTGTCCCCAATCTCGATACAAACTATCCCCTTTATAAAATTTGATTTTTGGAACATTCGCCCAACAGGAATTAAAAATGATATTGCCCGAATCTGTTGGTTTTACTCTTAATAAAGTACGCTCAGATAAAGGGTTGTCTAAGTTTCTTTTAACCTTTTTAAAGCACGAAACACACATTAAAAAGATAAATATATAGATAGTATGTTTCATGTTTTATAAATTTTTCCTGACCTCTGTTACAGTATATTTATGCTTCTTGTTATAAATGGGAGAGCCAATTAATAGACCATTTTTTATTTCTAGAAAATTGTCCATACTCACTCCTTTTTCCTCGTATTTTGTACCCACTTCATAAAAGAGGTAAATAACCGATGAACCATTGCATTTTCTTCCAACAATAACCACAAAATGGTCAGTGGCTTTATGCGAATTGTAAGTATTTGCCGCTAATGACCTATCAACTCCCACTAGTATTGGGTTGCCTTTTTCTAATTGCTCATTTATATAAGAAATTCCTTTTGTATAATGAGCCTTTATCATCTTGTCCCCGACCTGATTAGCAATTATTATTCTCTTATCTGGATAACCAGAATATTGAGGCAATCCATAATTAGTAAGAATCTTTATACACGCAGCCCAGCACTCTTTAGGTTTTTGAGTAACCCAATGCTCTGGTTTTCCTATATCCACATGCTTCTTCCCACATTCAGGGCAGGCTCCTTCTTCCAAGGTTTTCTTCTCTGGTGGAGGCAGCTCCTCACCAAGCACCACGGCACTGCTCTTTTCTTGGGCCCTGTCCCGATCAAGGCTCTTAGCCACTTTTAGCATCAAGGCACCTATGCGCTGGCTGTTCTTTTTGTTTTCTTCTTCGGTCTTGTTCGGGTTGGACGCATAGTAAACGCTGCGGTAATTCATCTAAAAAGTTTAATTCATTACCTTGTTTAACCTGCAAAATCAATTTTGACCAGTTTTATTTTGCCATTGATTTTTTCTAAGTAGAAAAAAACCGCAAATTCCTGTTCAGGAAATATATTTGACACCTCATAAATATGGCATTTTGAATCATTGTCGGATATATAATTTACACTTCTTTTCAAATCAGAATTTTCTTTTTTATCAATTAAGTCTTCAACAAGGTATGAGCTAACCATACTGAAGAGATATTCATTTTTAGTAAAATCAGTGCTATTAAATTCCTCATATAAACCGGATTGAATGGGGAATTCGATTAGAGATTTAATTTTTTCCCTATCATTGCTTTCAATGGCTTTTTTCATATCTAAAAAGTAAGTGTTTATAATTTTATCATCAGATACTGTAAGACAATTTTTAGCATGTCCATTTTCTTTGCAAGCACATAATGATAACAATACAAATAAGAATATGTTCACTTTTTTCATATCAGGTTTATTATCTCGATGATTCTCCTTCAGAAGTATCTATTTCTATTGAAGTTACTTTAAAATTTGCGACACTTACATTTTTATATACATCATTATTGTTAAGCTTATCTGCTTCTTTAATTGTGTAGTCTTTAGGTTTAAAATATCCTCTAAAAATTTTATACACCTTGGTTCCATTTCCTTTCTGGTATGAATAAAATGCTTTGCCAGAACAATCGTATGGTGATATCTTTAATTTATTTCCTTGATTCCCTCCTAACAAGGCTATTTTCCCATCCTTTAACTTACCAAATACAAACCCTACGTGACCAGATGTTTTTGTGTTTCCAGCACTATCACAATCTGAAAAAACAGCAATTGCCCCATAAAACGGTTCTTCAACCTTAACCACATTACTTTTAAGTTTATGCTTATTTTCAGAAGAGTTAGAAATGTAGTGTCTTGATGCTGCGCTTTTAACTCCTTTGTATTCTGTCTCATCCAAACACCAACTGACAAAAGAAGAACACCACGCTACAGATGTCGGATCATTTTCTACTCTCGTTGTGTTTGGATTATCTTTAATATGGGAGTTATCGTGATATTTTTGAACCATTCCATAAAGCGGCTCTAAACTTTCTGGCAATCCTTTTGCCTTTTTCGTTTCCTTCCTTGCAATTTCCATCCAAGGAGCCCTTTTTTCTTTTTTGGAATCTTTTACTTTGTCCTCTTCCATCACCAACTCCTCCCCAAGCACCACGGCACTGCTCTTTTCTTGGGCCTTGTCCCGCTCAAGGCTCTTGGCCACTTTTAACATCAAGGCACCTATACGCTGGCTGTTCTTTTTGTTCTCCTCATCTGTTTTGTTGGGGTTCTTTACGTAGTAGGCCCTCGGGAACTCCTCGCCGCTTTCCTTTTCTTTTAAATAGAAATGACGTGGCTGGCCTTCTTTGTCCTTATTGTGCTTGTTCTCCCAATCGCAGGGCACCGTAAAGCTTGCTTCGCCATTGCCTTCACT
>NZ_WUEG01000066.1 GCF_010468565.1 Allomuricauda sp. TY007 | reverse complement strand
CCACCTATCGAGGTACAGCCAATAGGGGAACGGTTAAAAGGAGTACTGCACCAGGTCAAGTCAAAAAAATGACGGGAGCAAAAAATGCCAAAGCTTATGCCCCCGGACAGCAAAAGAAAAAAGGCAATAATGAATAAGTGCCTTGTATATAAGTATAAGAAGAGGCTGTGTAAAAAGCTTACTGCCTGTCAGTTCGAGCGCTCCCGATAACTATCGAGATGAGAACAGTTAAGACCTTCTCATTAACCGCCCCTTCGGGAGCCACCAACCGAGCGGGTGGGAGTTAGCAGGCTTATAAAGAATTAAAAAAACAAAAATCCTGATTTCAATACCCTTGATTTCAGGGTGATGCAGTATCGGGAGTTTTTCCAATGAGACCAAATACCAATTCAAATTGAGTATTGGTCAAATGAAAAGGGGTATAGGTCAATTTTAATGAAATTTCTACGTTGT
>NZ_WUEG01000065.1 GCF_010468565.1 Allomuricauda sp. TY007 | reverse complement strand
TACTTACAATATCAGTGATATCAGATTGATGTTTTTGTCCATAGTAAGGAATAATTGTAAATTCCCAAGCAGGAATCAATTTCTTTAATGAGGCTTCCAGAATTGTTGCTTTTTGCGTCTTGTATTTAAACTGGAGTGATTTATTGACAATATCGAAACTCAGCGAATTGCTTATGATAGTATTATAGCTCATGAATGTGGCTCTCTTGATTGCTGTTCCGTTATGTGTAATCATCCAACATAAATAGGTTAGTTCAGTTATGATAGTATTATAGCTCATGAATGTGGCTCTCTTGATTGCTGTTCCGTTATGTGTAATCATCCAACATAAATAGGTTAGTTCAGCAGCACATAATGCTATTTTCTCACCTGAAGGTCTTTCAAACCTTTCCACAAACTGACGAACAAGCACCTTAGGTGGTGTTTTACATAATATATCAAATTGTGGCATGCTTA
>NZ_WUEG01000064.1 GCF_010468565.1 Allomuricauda sp. TY007 | reverse complement strand
TGGTGTCCGTGTCCGTCTGACCATCGCCATCGGTCACCGTCAGCATCGCATCATAACTGCCCGCTGCCGTATAGGTATGGACGGGGTCCGCCTCGTTGGAGGGCGCACTGCCGTCCCCGAAGTCCCACTCGTAGGAGATTATGCCCACATCGTCCGTAGAATCGTTTCCCGTGAAATTTACGGTCAATGGAGCCTCCCCGGTCTCCACATCGGCGGTTGCCATCGCTACGGGCATCCCATCCGCCACGGTCACCAAGGAAAAGTTCACGCTCAAGGGCTGGCCCATGACACCGCTGCTCGAACCACTGCCGTTGTAGGCCGTGGCCGTAAGGGTATAGTTCCCCAACGGAAGGTCCCTCTCGTTGTAATCGCCCGATAGGTCGCCGAACAACGCGTAGGGCGCTACGCCCTCCCGCTGGGTGGCCGAAACAGGGCCCGTCAGTTCCAGAAGTACGCTGCCCG
>NZ_WUEG01000063.1 GCF_010468565.1 Allomuricauda sp. TY007 | reverse complement strand
GACCACCAAGGTTCCCACCATCAGTACCCGAACACCTTGAAGGGGTTCAGGGATTATTGCAGCGGTTTGAACTCCAACAGTCTGGTGGTAATGGAAGCCACTGGCTATTACCATTACCTATTGGCACAGTTCCTTTATGACCAGGGCATGGCCGTATCGGTTGTGAACCCTTTGTCCGTAAAGCGTTTTGTACAGATGAGGCTTTCCAAGGTCAAGACGGACAAGAGCGATGCCAAGGCCATAGCGGAATATGCCAAGGTCAATACGGTTCCATTGTACGACGGCAAGTGCGAGGACCAAGCGGAGAGTCTCCAATTGTTGGCATTGATGGACATCTATCTCAAACAGCGGACACAGGTAAAGAACAAGCTGCACGGTGAAAAGGTCCTGGGCATACCTTCAAGGACGGTGCATTTGTCCTTGGTGCGTTCATTGAAAAGCCTGGACAGGGAGCTGGAGGGCCTTCAGTC
>NZ_WUEG01000062.1 GCF_010468565.1 Allomuricauda sp. TY007 | reverse complement strand
ATCCTTGCTGATGTCCACTCCGTGGATTTCTTTATCTTTATTCATAGGAAAATGTTTTGGAAAGGACGCTCCACTTAAGCTTCAACAACTTGAAATCGAGATCTAGGTCTCACAGAACTGAACGAATTCTTGAGTGGAAAAGAGAGGGAGTCATCAATGTTGACGGAATCGATACTTCCCATGGCTATATTGACCTTGTTCCTCTCTTTTGTTCTTTCTGATTATTATATCAATTTAAAGAGAATCAAACTTAAGATGGCTATAAGTAATTGCTTGTTCTTGCCTACTTCTGAAAATCCTCGCGGATTTTCAGTTTGGTGTGTACTTGCCAAATTACGTGCTAAACCACGCTGGAAACGCCGGACATAGTATACCACCCTCGCCGGGTTAAAGTGACCATAGCTGGCCGGACGAAAGTGACCCACCCCCGCCGGGCCAAAGTGACCCACCTTTAGATTAGATCTATCTGTAAAAAGTCTAAGTGCTTTTTTTGTTAAA
>NZ_WUEG01000008.1 GCF_010468565.1 Allomuricauda sp. TY007 | reverse complement strand
CCCCCCCCCCGTTGCTGCCATCGGGCAGCATGCTGGAGTGGATGGCATTCACGTATTTGGCGGTGCCAAAGTCAAATTTAAACTTACCGCCATGGTTCATGCCATGTCCGTCGATGCCTTTGTTGGCAAACCAACTTACCACTTCAAAATTGGAGACCAAAGGAGCATTGGGATTGTTCTTTGCAATAGCTTCAACATCCAAAACGTGGTATTGGTGCCCGTAGGCCACAAAAATATAATCGACCTCAAGGTCATCAATATTGACACCGGTTTAAGTCATTGTTGCATAAATGATTCCTTTTTATATCGATGTACAGGAACGTATGTTTGAATAATATAAGGTGTTATTTTTCGTAAGGTTTCTCCGTTTATGGGATGCAAACCGGGTGCAGTATAGTATTCAATTTCCCCATTTTTGTTTTTGTAATACCAGATTAAGGGTTTGTTGGTTTTTTCGGCAAAAAATTGGGTGGCCATATCGACCTCCACTTTTTTGAAATTCTCCAGCTTCATTTTATCCAAGGGTTCAACTGAAGTTCCGTATTTGGAGTAGGGTTTTGTGGCACAAGAAACCTCTACATATAAGGTGTCGGCCCAGGCCATGCATTGGTTTGGAGAGAGTGTTTGGCTATTGGAGGACTGATTTTTTAAAACCAATGTGGTCAATGTAATAGTTACAAGGACAAAGCCGATAGCAACAATTAGTTTCCATGGAGGAGGGTTTGTAACTGTCTTCGTATTGGCTGTTTCATCAACAATTTCAGGTTCAGAGTTGTCTATTGAGAATTCTCCAGAGGTTGAATTATTGGACTTTAAGTATTCTACATAAGGTCTTGGTCGAAAATCGATCAGCCAAGCAATCAATTCTAAATTCTCAGTACCTGTATCACCTGTCTTTTCTTTTAGGAATTTAACAATGGGCAGAAACTTGTCTGCTTTAAACTGTTGAACATGTAATACCCTGTTTTTACCTTCTTCAAATTGAAAAAATCTGTTTAAAGTTTGTTCATCATACTTCAATCTTCTTTTATCCAATAGCCAAAGACAGGCCTCCCTAATTTGTCTACGGGTAGGGTTGGCAAGATAACCTCTCATTTCCCCACCCTTATCCTTTCTATACTTTTCTAAAATCTCTCTTTTATAGCTTTCAATTGTCTTTGGTTCCATGGTTGGCTTGGAATTTCTGGAATTTTTATGGAATTCACAGGAATCATTGGAATTCTTGGAATCACCTATAAAGATAGCCTTTAACTGCCTATAATTTTGTCTCTGAAAATGAATTCCTGCTATGTCTAGCTAAACATAGTATTTGTACAAGGTTCATTTTTATGGAAATCTGTAAGACGGCCAGTATTTGGTCCATCGGAAAGTAGCCAAGTCTGCCGCTTACAGTTTCCACTTTCCAAAAACAAAGGAGTACTCCAAAACTCACGGGTGGCTGAAAAGCCAAAGACAACTCTGGGAAAATCCCGGACAGCCACCCCTTTGTCAAATTTTAAATCAAATATTATGAAACGAGTTTATATAGCCCTAATGGGCATTATTTTGAATATGTTCATGTTTTCTTGCGCCAAAGAAGACATTGCAGACACTGAGACATTGTACCATACTGTGGCAACGGAAGGGGATGATGAAAATCCATCACCACCACCGCCTCCAGATGGGGATAATTAATTCACCATAATTTTAGTAATTTGAGCTATGCTTTCGGGTATGGCTCTTTTTTCTTTAATGCCTCATAAAATGTTAGTTTGAAAAAAATATCACTACTAATTGCAGTCATCTTTTACTTTTCTTGTACACCTAGAACTTCAGTTTTCGAATCAGAAGCTCAAGGTATTAGTGACAGCATTATACTTCAATATGAAGTTTCCAAAAACAAGGACATTTCATTGGAAGAAAGACTCGAAGCTGCAAACAAAGCATACTTTTATTTAAAGAAAAAAGAGAAGGATACCTTTTACAGTTATGTTCTCTATCAAAAAAATGTTCTTCATCTTCTAAACGAGGAATATGACAGTTTGCTAATTTATCATGGTGAACTTGTAGATTCCATTGTTCATCATGATAATCTTTTCAATTTAGCAAGACAACATTATTTAATGGGCCATTATTTCTCCGAAATAGTACATAATTCAGAAAAAGCATTTCAAAATTATACACTTTCAAAAGGTTATTATGAGCAAATTGGTGATAGTAGTTGGGTAGGCAGAAACCTTTTAAATATGGGTACCATCCAAAAGGATTTTAATGATTTCTTTGGAAGTAAAGAAACCCTTACCGAAGCCATACAGTTTTTAAAATCCAAAAAGGACACTACGTATATAGCACAATGTTATAATCTTTTGGCCACGGACCATCGCAAACTTTTGAATTATTCAGATGCCGTTAAATATTATAACAAAGCAATTGCAGCATCCAGTGTCAAAAAAGATAAATTGGGTTATAAAAATAATTTAGCTGTAACTCTTATTGATAATAGAAAGTATAAAGATGCAATTGGGATACTCCAAAAAATAAGTTCGGATTCTTCTTTGGACCACTCTTCTACACTATATGCCCGGGTATTGGACAATCTGGCCTACGCCCAATGGCTATCAGGAAAAGAAAACAAAGCAGATTCCTTTTTAAAAGCATTGGATATACGCACCCAAAACGATGATAAAAGGGGGCTAATTGCGAGCTATACCCATTTGGGCGAATTTTACTCCAAAGACCGACCCCAAGTGGCCAAAGCCTATTTTGATACCGTGATCGGGCTGTCAAAAACCATAAAAATGCCGCGGGCAGAAAAGGATGCCTTAAAATTCTTGATGCCTTTGGAGCCCAACAATGCGCAACTGCGTGACCGCTATGTTTTTTTACAGGATAGTTTGTATGAGCAAGAACTAAAGGTAAAGACCCAATTTGCCAAGTATAAATATGATGATAAGGTAAAACAAGAAGAAAATTTACGATTGGAAAAGGAAAATGCCGAAAAAGCCTTGGAGGTTACCCGCCAACGTACCCAAAAAACAATATCCTACTTTGGCTTGGCATTGCTCTTGCTGACATCGGGCTTTGGGATTTACTTTTTTAGGCAACGTACACAACGGTTGCAACAGGAAAACAAAACGGCAAAACTGGAAGCCACTTTGGAAACAGAAGCTGAACTGTCCCGTAAGTTGCATGATGACCTTGGCGGAAAGCTGAACAAGGCAATGATATTGGTGCAAAACGAAGCCGATAAATCCAATGTGTTGGACAATTTGGAAACACTTTATAACCAAACGAGGGATTTTTCCCGGGAGATCAATGATGTGGACACTGGCCCTAGTTTTAAGCAGGAATTTTTGGCAATGCTCCGTTTTAGGACACCGCCAAGCGTCAAACTGTTCATCACTGGGAGTAAGGAAATCAATTGGACAACCATAGCGCCATTGACCAAAACCGTACTGTACAAGGTACTTCAGGAATTAATGATCAATATGAACAAGCATAGCGAAGCCACCTTGATTACCATTGCATTCCACAGAAAGGGCAAAATGCTGGAAGTGGACTATACCGATGATGGTATTGGAGCCTCTATTGAAGAACTGAACGCCAAAAATGGACTTCGGAATACAGAAAAGCGTATTCAGGCCATAGGGGGAACCATTACATTTGATTCAGGAAAGGGAAATGGTTTTAAGGCCAACATCACCATTCCGAACTAAAACAGTTACCTACTATGTTCAAAAAAATTCTGATCGCTGAAGACTTTCAAGATACCAATCGAGGCATTGTGGATGCCATTCAAAGCAAATTGCATATTCCAATAATCCAGGAAGAGTTGTATTGCGATAAGGCCTACAATCGATTAAAATTGGCCCACATCCAAAAAGAGCCGTATGATCTGTTGATCACCGATTTTTATTTCAAAAAGGACCATGTGGAGCGTAAACTTGCCTCTGGTCAAGAACTTATAAAGGCCGCGAGAAGTGTACAGCCCAATTTAAAGATCATTGTGAATTCCATGGTGGATAATCCAGCAACGATCAATGCACTTTTTAAGGAAGAAAACATAAATGCTTATGTATGCAAGGGCCGCAATGGGTTAACGGAACTGGTGAACGCCATACAAGAGGTGTACCATAACCGCACATTTGTTTCTCCCCATGTAAGTCTGAATGTTACGGATAATGTGTTTGAACTGGATGAATTTGATCTTATGATCTTGAAGGACCTTGCCGACGGTCTCACCAAAAAGGAGATTTCTGAAAAGCTCAAGCAACAGAACATCACTCCCAATAGCGAAAGCACTATCGACAAAAAAGTGAGCAGGCTATTTGATGAATTTGGGGCAAAAAATACACATCACCTGATAGCCAAATTGGTCAGGGAAGGTAAAATCTGAGTCTGGACTTCCCCTTTATTCAAATAAATTTTAATCCCTTACAGATTTCTGTAAGGGATTGTTTTTTAATGGGGTTAGGTTTGGGGCTATGTTAAAATCTCAAGTTGAGTGTCTATTAATAGAATTACTGAAGTGGAGTTCAGAAACCACTATTAAAAACGAGGCGAAACCGAAAAGCCATACGATTAGGACCAACCAAACCATTCGCATGATTAAAAAATCAACCTTCAAGATGACAGCCATTTTTATGGCAACAACAGTTCTTTTTTCAAGTTGTGCTTCCATTGTAAGTAAAGGAAGTTATCCTATATCAATCAATAGTGCTCCAAGCGAGGCCAAAATTGTCATAAAAGACAAAAAAGGCATTGAAATTTTTTCTGGGCAAACACCTGCAACACTAAAGTTAAAAGCAGGGAGCGGATTTTTTGGAAAAGCTAGATACCAGGTAACTTTTTCAAAAACTGGATATGACAGCAAAACACTTCCAGTAGAATTTAAACTTGATGGGTGGTACTTTGGAAATTTACTTCTAGGTGGGCTCATAGGCATGCTTATCATTGATCCTGCAACTGGAGCCATGTATAAGCTGGAAACTGAATTCCTTAATGAAACTTTGGTACAATCCACAGCGAGTGTTCAAAATGGAGGATTGAAAGTTTATGACTTCAATGACATTCCTGTTGAATGGAAAAGTCATTTAGAGCAAGTAAGTGAATAAAAGCTTTATAACACTGACCATTAACTATCCATAATGGACAGTAGGAAATAAAATCTATTCGTTTCTTATTGTCCGTTCAAGCAAATTAGAGTCCCTTACGGAAATCTGTAAGGGATTGTCTTTTAATGGGTTTAGGTTTGGATTGTTAATTCTAAAATTGAAATCATGCCAAGATATTATGTCAACAGGACTGCTCAACAAAACGGTGATCATGAGGTTCACAAAGAAGGCTGTTATTGGCTAACACTTGTTGTTAGTAAGAAAGATTTAGGAATTCATTCTAGTTGCGAATCTGCAGTTAGGGAAGCAAAGAAGAGCTACATACAATCCAATGGTTGTGTGCATTGTTCCAAAGAATGTCATACTACTTAAATTGATGTCTATGAAAAAGTTAGTCAAATTCGTTTTAGCGATAGTAATACTTGCAATCACAATAAGCTACTTCTTTGGCGGCGGTCTTGAAAGTCAGGCGAAAACTGAAATGAATAAAATTGAAAATCAAGTAGCGGAAGATGCAATACGGCAATACGAAATTGCTAAGCGAAGCGGTTCTGCCATGGATGCCTATGTTCAAGCAGGTATGGTGGCAGCCGCATTTCTACAAGCCGAGGATGAGACCAATTATAAGAAGTGGAAAGAAATTGAAAAAGAGGAAGCCAAAAATGTAGGTTTATAATCATGGAACTCCAAAACCAACTCAAAGCCCTGGCCGAAAAAGTGGTCAAGCTCAAAGGCCGGATAGATACCGAAGAATCCACCAAGCATGCCTTTGTGCTGCCATTTATCAACTTATTGGGGTACGATACGTTTAATCCCACCGAAGTGGTGCCGGAATTCACGGCAGATCTGGGGCTTAAAAAAGGGGAGAAGGTGGACTATGCCATTTTTCAGAATGGGGAGCCCATCATTATTATTGAATGTAAAAACTGGAAGGAAAAACTCACCGCCCACAACTCCCAGTTGTTTCGGTATTTTCACACCACCAAAACCCGGTTTGCCCTGCTTACCAATGGTATCGAATATCAATTTTACACCGATTTGGAATCTGCCAATAAAATGGATGAAAAACCCTTTTTGGAATTCGATATCACCCAATTAAAGGAAAATACCATCCATGAAATTGCCAAGTTCCACAAATCCAACTTTAATATAGATGAGATTGTGGACAATGCAAGCTCATTAAAATACACCAAGGAAATAAAGAAACTGATCACCGAGGAACTGCAATCCCCTTCGCACGATTTTGTGAGACTGTTTGCGGGAGAAGTCTATTCAGGCCGGCTTACCGAAAAGGTAATGGGGGAATTCACCGATTTGGTAAGCAAGGCCTTTACCCAGACCATAAGCGAAAAGGTCAACGACCGTTTAAACGCTGCCTTGACTAAGGAAACCGAGAAACAGCAAGAAGAAGACAAAGAACCCGAAAAAATAAGCAAGGTCAACACTACGGAAGAAGAATTGGAAGGATATCGGATTGTGGTGGCCATTTTAAGACGGAAACTGCCTGTTGAGCGCATTGTTCACAGGGATACTCAATCGTATTTCGGAATTTTGTTGGATGACAACAACCGAAAACCCTTATGTCGACTTCATTTGAATGGTGGGAACAAGTATCTGGGTGTTTTTGATGAGCAGAAGGAAGAAACCAGACATTTAATGGAATCCATTGACGATATCTATCAGTTTGAGGAAGAACTATTGAAAACGGTAGGGTATTATGAGGACAACTAGAATTATTCTAATCCCGGTACTTTTTGTTTTCCTATGCGGTTTTGGGGAAACCTTGGATGCTGACAAAGTCTATATCTGCAAGGGTAAAGGGAGTAAAAAATACCACTATAACAAGCATTGCAGAGGCCTTTCCCGTTGTTCCACCAAAATCTACGAGGTCACTTTAGAGAAGGCCAAAGAAATGGGCCGTACCCTATGCGGTTGGGAAGACTAACCCTCTGTTTATATAAACTGGTAATGTCACATCGAGTGGAATCGCAAGGCGATTTTGTATCGAGATGTGCCTTTTTGGGCTGTTCTCGATACGATTTCCGGAGGAAATTGAACTGACAAAGTTTTCCGACACCTTTTTGCATTACGGAAATCTGTAAGGGATTGTGTTGCAATGGGGTTACGTTTGGGAAACAAACCATTAAAACCGATAAACATGGATTTTCCAAAATTCGTTATCTCCAAAAGTAGAAACAATCAATTTTACTTTAACCTATTTGCCTCGAATGGTAAAGTGATCGCAACAAGCGAAATGTATGTTTCCAAACAGGGTTGTGAAAATGGCATTGCGGCGGTAAAGCTTGATGCGCCCAATGCGGAGGTTGATGATACGACCCTTTAATGGAGATTTGGAAAGATTTAAATTTTTCAAATGAGCACAAATTTTTTTGACAATATCGTACGCATTACCTCTGCCTGTTGTGCCCTGCTGCTGTTTTTGGCCGTTTTAAGGGTTCCCCGGGAATATTATTGGCTGTTACGTACGGTAATCTTCATTGGGGCTTTGGTGGTCATTGTCAAGAACAGAAAGCATTTGTATTGGGTGCTGTTGTTCGGATTGGTTGCGATACTGTTCAATCCCATTTTCCCCATATACCTGTACAAAAAAATGTATTGGGTTCCCCTAGATATATTGACAGGGATATTATTTCTCATAGAGGTCATCATCAATCGTCCAAAAAAAGTAAAACCTGTACCTACTACTAAAAAGAAAGTGAAGAAATACGAGCGAGACCGAATTATATAAATCAACCCATTATGGAAAAAACAGAAATACCCACAGTACTCAAAAGTCACTTTTTAAGACTGTACCAGATAGCACTTGCCGATGGTGAATTTAGTGCTCTTGAACTCAAAATGCTTTATGGGTTTGCCGAAGAACGGGGAATCTCAAAAGAACATTTGGACGGGATACTGCTGCAGCCTATTGACACCAACAATCTTGTTCCTGAAGAACTTAGTGAAAAACTTGAATTCTTATGCGATTTTACGGCAATGATCTGGGCAGATGGTGTGGTAAATGATGACGAACGTAACGCTTTGGAAAAGTATATAAAGCTCTTCGGGTTTTTGGATGAAAATATAGAACCATTGTCCAATTATTTGATTGAAGCGGTAAAAGCCAAGAAAACCAAACAAGAAATCATAACAGCATTAAACAACTAGCCATGGGATTAAAAGATTTGATACAGTTAAAACCAAAGGATCCAATATTAAAATTAAGTGATGATGGACTTTCCGAGGAGTCAAGAAAACGTACTTATCATGAAGCAGGTTTTAGAGATAGTTCCAGAAATATGGGAAACTCCCAAACACTCTCTATTTGTTTGGATGCCATTTATGCAAAGTTTGAGAATGAGGAAAAAGAGTTAAGGCATAAACAGGAAGAACTCAAAAAACCGTATACCCAAGAGCAGCATGCCAAAGAATCCGAAATCAAAGGGTTTCAGGTTGCCATTGACAATGCCAGTGATAGTATCAAACAAAAAGAAGATAAGAACCAAGAAATAAATGAAACCATTAAAGAATTAAAATTTGAGATTACTGACCTACCACAAAATCCTGATGTTTATGGCGTACCTGCAAAGAAGGGTGCTTCCGCTAAATTTTGGATAGGGCTAGTGGTATTGGCACCTATTACGGTATACCTGTTTACGTTTTATGCTTCTGTGGTATACTCTGCAATGGAAAAACAATTTACTTATGACGACCAAAGATGGTATGTGCCAGATGCCATCATTAGAGCTTCAGAAGACGGATTTCAGGCATTGGCCACTGTGGTTTTTGCCCCATTTATTTTTATTGGACTGGGATATCTTATCCACATGTTTTATCAGAAGAAGAAACTGGTCTCCTATTTTAAACTTACTGGGGTAGTTTTGGCTACATTGGCCTTTGATGTCCTGTTGGCCTTTTTTGTCGAAAAAAAACTCTGGGAGCTGAATGTGGTGGATGAAAATGCCACATATGGATTTTCCGAAGCTGTACAAAGCCAAGAATTCTGGTTGATAATTTTTTTAGGGTTTATTGCCTATCTCATTTGGGGATTCATTTTTGACTTTGTGATGGAAGAACACAAAGAAAAGGACAAGGTCAAGAATGCCATTCGGAAGCGAAACGAACAAATAGCGATCCACAGAGAGCAAATTCATGATAACAAGGCCAAAATAGACGAGTTAAAATCCCTTATACAGGGACTAAAGGAAAAGATTACAAAGGCAAGAGGAAGAATAAATGAGCTGCAACGAATCATAGATGGAACCATAGTGCCTACCAAAGAATACAAGTTATATGCTTCAGAATATTTACAAGGATGGTTGACTTTTATCAATGAAAAATTGGTCATAGCAAAACCAGAAAAGGATAGGCTTATTGAAGAATGTATAGAAGTAAGCAAAGTTCATTTGGACAGGGTTGGTGTTAGGGATGATTATCAGAATACTGTATTTACAAAAACCTTATAAAATGAGAAATAAAGTGTTAAGGGGGCTTTTGGCGCTGATTATTTTTTCTGCTCTTTCCTGTAAAGATGACCCTAGGACAAAAGAGAAGGCAATCAATATTGTAATGGGAGCAAAGAACGATATTGCGTGTGAGCCCCATATTTTGAAAAACAAAAAGAACAATTTGAACGTAAGTATTCTGTTGGATCTTTCAGATAGAATTGATTTGCCACAACAGCAAACCAAAGACTCCTCATACATTCTTTCATTGGCAAGATCGTTCAACAACCATATCAGGGGTAAGAGATTAGGATTGCTTTATGATAAGATGGAAGTGTTTTTTGAACCTGCCCCATCAGAAGCCGAAATCAACACATTAGCAGAACAATTGAAAATTGACTATGTCAAGGGAGTTTCAAAAAATGAGTGGATGCCCAAAACCATTGAGCGGTATTCCATTGTGCCTACCCAAATATATAAACTGGCACGGGCTGCATCAAAAGGAGGGGAATACCCAGGTTCCGATACTTGGGGTTTTTTTCAAAATCATATTGATGATTATTGCATTGAAAGCTGTAGAAGGAACATATTGGTCATTTTAACGGATGGTTATTTGTACCATAAAGCAAATCTTAGGGATGAAAAAAATGGCAAGACGTCCTATTTGACTCCCAATTTATTGAATAGACTTCAACTGAATAGATCGGATTGGAAAGAAGAAATGAAAAGAAAGAATCTCGGTTTTATTCCTGCCACCGACGGTCTTGACAATTTGGAAGTTCTGGTTTTGGGCATCCAAAGCAATAATGGCGACAATCCTTATGCCGAGGATATTATCCAGACCTATTGGGGAAACTGGCTTCGGGAAATGGGGGTCAAAAAATTCAAGATAAAGAATGCCGATCTGCCTTCCCATATTGAAAAAGTAATCTTCGATTTCATCTTAAACAAATAGTCATGGCATTCCGATTTCACAAAAAGATAAAACTTGGAAAAGGCATTGGGTTGAATATCAGTAAATCAGGCATCACACCAAGCTATCGGGGAAAACGGGGCAGTTTAAGTTCAAAAGGATATTCCATTCGGACCGGAATTCCTGGGTTGACCTATCGTAAAACCTTTTCCAAGGCAAAAAATAGCGGGTGCTTGGTCATGTCATTGATTATTGTATTGGTGGCATTTGCACTTTACATTCAACAAAATAGGATTGGTTCTATTCACTAATACTCAATTTGAACCTCAAAAAAACAGGCAAATGATCCGATAATTTCCGGGCCTTTTCCAACTGGTCGCAAAATCTGACAAAGTCAATAACATCACCTTCTATTTTTTGGATGTCCTTGGAATAAAAAATGTTATCGATGGGATAATTCAGGTAACCGTTTCTTTTACAAATCCTTTTTAAGGTGGTTTTTTGGTTTGTGATGGTTGCCCTGTATCCCACCCTTTTTAAGGTGTTGAAGACGGGCATTCTTTCATCCACATTAAAATCCCCGGCAATGATCAAAGGGGTTTTCAGGGAATCGATAACATAGGTTGAGAGTGCCCGGATCTCACTTTCTGGATCTTTGTTGTAGGGTCTGGAATGATAATCAATCACCGTAAACTGTTTTCCATCTATGTAAAAGTGCAGCAAAAAGGGTTCTCTATCAATTAGGGAATCCAATTCCGAGATAAGCCACCCCCTATTTTTGATCTTGATTCGATGGGTCTTCCAAATAAAGGCATAACGTTCGGAAACATATTTTGGGCTGTTGGTGGGGTCACTGATCACATAGTCCCATTTGCTGCCTTTTCGATTTAGGATATCCGTAAGTTTAGCCACTGCCTGTGCACCACCATATCCAGCCACCACCTCTTGGATAACAAGAATATCGGTGTTCCTAACAATTTCGGCAATTTGGTTGAGTTCTTCCATGTTCTTGGTTTTGCCAAAGTCCTTGATATTCCATGAAATCAAGCTGATTTCATCTTTTTGAGAGAATACAAAGCAATGGGAAACTACTAGAAGGACTAATAGTGTAATTCTTTTTAGCATGGGGTCGGTTTTGATTGGCAACTCCAAAATATATAAAATTGGATTTAAGATTTTACACAAATCTGTAATTAATAAGTTAGGGTTATAGAATTGAGCCGAATAAGAACTTTAATCCCCCTTATTCTTAGGACAAATGTTCAACTTGGTGGGGAAGTAAGGATAAAGGAAAATAAGCATGCTTATATGTTCGGGAAAACATCTGGCGTTCCATCACTCAGATACTTTTAGTCCGGATGTTCTAGAGGTTAATAACTTCTGGCGCTGCCCTTCCTATCCCATTACCTTTGGGTATGTGGAAAATAGTATGGTACTTATCACCATAACCCTTTTCTCCATTATCCAATCAGTACTTTATGGAAATCACGTTATTTTATTTTTATGGTTGATTTTAATTGAACCAACTCCCCGAGCAACCTTGTATGCGTTACCGTTTCGGGTATGCCCATGTCGTTGGCCATTCTTGAGATTTCAAGGTTCAAACTCTCAATTTCTGTTCTTCTATTTTGAAGGATGTCCATATAGGTGGAAATTAATTGACCATCAGAGCGTTGACTGATGAGCAATAAGTTTTTTTCTATGGCATCCTTGTCAAGATTGATTCCTTGTTCTTGTGCCAATGCAACACACTCTTCGATAACGGTTCTGGCCAACTTTGCTGCTTCGGAATTCCTGATAAAAATGCCATTGTCGGTTTCGAGCAAGGGACAGATGGAGTTAAAGGCACAATTGGCGATTACTTTTGTCCATAGTATTGGAGTGATATCGGTTTCACTTCGGAAACCAAAGTGTTGGGTGTTGATCGTATCGACCAAGTCCTGAAGTCCATTGTTGTTTCCCCTTACGCTCCCCACTGGTGATGAAGTCACGGATTTAAAGGTAACCTCATTGTCGCCCGTTACTTGACTGGTGGAAAATAGGACACAACGATATACGTTATCAAACCCTTCAAAGGGACGTTCCACATGGAGTCCGTTTTGGAGGAGCACCACGGAGAAATCCCCTTCCTTTTCTTTCAGTTTTTGGGCGATTTCCCTATTGGCGAATGCTTTTACGGTAATCAAAACAATCCCATTGATGGCTTGCAGGCCCTTAAAGGTTGTTGTCGTTATCCTTTGTTGGAATGTGCTTTCTTTTCCAATGACGGTAATGGTTTCTTCAGTGTCGGGTATATGATCCACACTCCCCCTGACCAGAAGAACCTGTTTGTTTTCCTGTTGTAAAAAAACCGCAAGAGCCTTTCCAATGGCTCCCGAACCAATAATGTAAATTTTTGCTTCCTTCATACTTTTCTGTTTATAGGGGTGCTAGGTCGTCAAGAAGGCTAAGCCCTATCGTTCCCAGCCTTTCCCATGTTTGTAGACTGCTTTTTTATGTAAGGGATTAGTTTCAAGGTAGTTGATATTAAAACCTGTCAATCTCATGATCGGCCCATTTGAAGGCTTTGTTTTCATGCTGCTTGGTATAGGCAATTACCGTCATCCCAGCAACCTTGGCTGCTTCCATTCCTGTTGGACTATCTTCGATTGCGGCACACTCCCAAGGCTTTACCTTTAGCTTTTTGGCCGTGTTGAGGTATATGGCCGGATGCGGCTTGCCCTTTACTTCGGCATCGGCGGATGACACTATATCGAACAGCTCTGTGGTCTTTGTCCTTTCCAATACCGTTGGAATGATTTTTTGCGGTGCATTGGTCGCTAATCCTATTTTATAGTGTTCTGCTTTAAGTTTTTTGATAAAGGCCCTCACCCCTTTGATGACACAATCTTCGGACTGTATCAGTTCCATGACCCTTTGGATGACCATCGCTTCCACCTCGGAAAATGTTTTTCCCTTCCAAGGAAACTGTCCATACCAGAACCGGGTGACCTCCATGGTAGTCATGGACCGGGTCAGCAAGCTGCCTTTTTCTGTTACCGATACCCCAAGAGAGGAAAAGATCTCAAATTCGGCCTGCTTCCATAAGCCTTCACTTTCCACCAACACCCCGTCCATATCAAAAATGATGGCTTTTTTGTCCTTCAATATCAATTCCATGTTCTTTCGGTATATGCTGCATCCCAGAAATGATACTCCAAATGCGAGGCGTGGATAAAAGCTTCGGTCATTCTGGTCCTTATGCCAGGGGTGCTACGCTCCGCCGCAAGATCGCATATCATGATGGCACGTTGGACACTATTTGAAAATTCCTCCCCACCATAGGTGTCGATCCAACGTTGGTATGGGTTGTTGGCGATTTGTTGTTCTTTGTAAATGTGATCGCCCACTTTTTTATAGATCCAAAAGCAGGGCAGAGTGGCGGCCAGGGCCACTTCCACGGGGTCCAAAGCTGCCGTACTCTTTAAAAAGTGGGTATAGTGATGGCATGCCGGTTGTATCGTACCCTTGTCCGTTACCCCAAAATCCTGAAAATAGGATTCGTGCAGCGCATTTTCCACGACTATGGCGCCCTCCGCAAAACGGATATAGGTCAAGGCATCCCCTATATCATGGGATTTGGCACCTATCAGTGCCAATGCCCTGCCGAAATGCTCCAGATAAAGGGAATCCTGTGCCATATAAAACTGAAATTTGTTTTTGGGAAGGGTACCGTTTGCCAACTCTTGGACAAATGGCATGTTCAGGATGCCCTTGTAAGTCGTATCTATTTTTTCCCAAGTCTGTTCACTCCATTTCATTTTTTATCATTTTTTGAGGGTTGAAAAAGTGGTTCAAGGGGCCGTTCCCCTTTCCGGTCCAGACATTTTTTCCGCTGTCAATGGCACGGTGCACATAGCGTTGGCCAAGATCTACGGCTTCAAAAAGGGTTCTGCCCTGTGCCAAATAAGCGGCAATGGCAGAAGACAGGGTGCAGCCCGAACCGTGTGTATTGTTGGTTCTGATCTTTGTCACTTCAAAAGGATGGCATCGACTGTTTGGGTCAAAAAACAAGGAGGTAATATTTGTCGTCTCTTGATGACCTCCTTTCATGAGGATGCTGTTGCAACCCAGTTCTTTGATTTGTTTTCCGGCAATTCTCATTTCTTCCAATGTCTTCACGTTCATATTGGCCAAGATGGCTGCTTCATCCATATTTGGTGTAATGACCGTTGCGATGGGGAGCAATTGCTCTATCAGGGCATTTATTGAATCCTCTTCGATAAGCCGATGCCCACTGGTGGCCACCATAACAGGATCGAACACGATGGGTACCGCTTCGTATTTTTTTAAGGTACCCGCTATCCTTTCCACTAATTCAGGGGTGTGCACCATTCCTATTTTTATGGCATCGGGCATGATATCGTCCATAACCGCTTCGATTTGGTCCTCAACAGCTTCCAATGGTATGGGGTAGATGTTTCGCACCCCTTGAGTGTTCTGTACGGGCAGGGCTGTCAGCACCGTTGTGGCGTAACATCCCAATGCCGATATAGTCTTGATGTCTGCCTGGATTCCAGCTCCTCCGCTCCCGTCAAAACCGGCAATGGACAAAACCGAGGGATAAGTGTACTTTTTCATGTCAGGATTGCATTTTTTAGTTCATAGGCTGCTCTTTGTGGCTGGTCGGCACCGCAAATGGCGGATACCACGGCGATACAATCCGCTCCGGCCTTAGTAACGGTCTTGGCATTTTTTGCATGGAGATTGCCAATGGCCACCAATGGCTTGGGGGTCAACTGTCGGATTTTTGATATGCCCTCCAAACCCCATTCTGTCACGGTATCCGTTTTGGTGTCGGTCCTAAATACCGGGCTTATCGCGAGGTAGTCGGATACCATCGTTTGCAAATTGTCCAGTTGTGTCAAATACTCTATGGAATACCCGATGAGCTTTTCCTTGAAAGGAGGCTGTTGTCGTAGTGTTGTAGGACGGATATCATTGTTGCCCACATGGATACCGGCAGCATTGACCTTGGAGGTTATGGTTGGATTATCGTTGATGATCAATGGGACACCATATTTCTCCGTAATCTCCCTTAATCGTTTTGCCCTTTCCAAAAATAGGGGTTCGTTCAATTGCTTTTCACGTAATTGGATGATGTCGACACCTCCTTGGATAGCCTGTTCCGCAACCTTCAATATATCTTTTCCACGGCAGGCTTCTTCTGAAATGACCAAATACAAGGCATAAGGGAATTGGGAATGGAGCTTCATAGGTTGCATATCTTGATATGATCGAAAAACTCTTTTTCCGAAAGGGTATATAGCGTATCAATAAGATGTAATTGTAGGGTGCCGGGACCATTGGATCGTTTTTCCGCGAGTTCGCCCGCTATGCCCATCAAGACCATTGCGGCGGTCACGGCTTCGGTCTTATTTTCCGTAACTCCGATAAAGGCACCGATCAATGCAGATGCAGTACAGCCCGTTCCGGTCACCTTAGCCATTAATGGATGTCCATTTTCTATTTGGACAGCTTGGGTGCCGTCTGTGATGATGTCCTTGGCACCGGATATACAGACCATGGTACCATATGTTGAACAAATCGTGTGGGCAGCTGCTACAGCCTCATCACTTGTAGCTGTACTGTCCACTCCTTTGGTGGGTTCTTGACTTGTTTGGGCCAATGCCATGATTTCTGAGGCGTTACCTTTGACAACGGTCGGTTTGAACGCCAATAGTTGTTGGAGGGTCTTATCCCTAAATGGGGTGGCCCCGGCACCAACAGGGTCCAGAACCCATGGTTTGCCCAATGCATGGGCGGTTTCGGCAGCCAAAAGTATGGTCTCGCCCCAATATTCGTCCAAGGTGCCTATATTGATTACCGTGGCATTGGCAAGGGCCACCATATCACGGACCTCGGATTTTGCATGGGCCATGATCGGGGATGCACCTGCCGCCAATAGTGCATTGGCGGTATTGTTCATCACCACATAGTTGGTGATGTTATGCACCAGCGGTGATTTTGATTTTACGGATTGAATGTGTCTCCAGAGATTTTTTTCCATTGCCATTATTGATTTTAAATTAAAATGGCCTTAGGAGCTAATCGGAAAACAAAAGGAAAGGTACACCAACAAGTGATGCCTGTTTCGCTTTTCCCTACGTCGGTGTGAGCCGTATCAGGTTCCAAGGGACTCTCTCAATTCTTTACAGAATACCCCTAAAGCTTTTCCAAAGGTACACATAATTAAGAACCTATCGCGGGAAGGTCACATCCATTTTTTCAATTTTCCTGAATATAACTGGAGCTCTCATAAACAACTATTATTGAATAAAGACAGATAAAAAGACTTTACCATGGAGTAAAGCGTCAGTATTTAGTGGAATCCGAAACTTTCTATGTTGAATTTTTATGGCAAAGATGGTATGCTATTTCCGGCTTTTCCGGGTAAACCGTATCAATCGATGGTAATGGACTCTCCAATATCTGGAAGCATCAATTTTTTTCCTTTTTTGTCGAAATACGCAACTGCTTTGGATTTATCTATTTTAATAGGAGGGAAGGTATCATAATGACATCCGATGATTTGATTGCACTGGATAAAATCACTGGCAATGGCGGCATCTTCGTATCCCATGGTAAAATTGTCCCCAATAGGTAAAATTGCAATATTCAATTTTGGACAGGTTTTAGGAATCAGCTCCATATCCTTGGTCAAGGCAGTGTCCCCGGCAATGTATATGCATTTTGAATCGTCCCAGAGTACAAATCCCCCGGGATTGCCCCCGTTGCTTCCATCGGGCAGCATGCTGGAGTGGATGGCAGTTACATATTTGGCCGTTCCAAAATCAAAGGCATATTTTCCTCCATGGTTCATGCCATGTCCGTCGATGCCTTTGTTGGCAAACCAACTCACCACCTCAAAATTGGAGACCAATAAAGCATCTGGATTGTTCTTTGCAATAGCTTCCACATCAAGAACATGGTCTTGGTGGCCATGGGTCAGAAAAATATAGTCGACCTTAAGGTCATCAATATTAATATCGGATGCCATCTCGTTGCCGGTGATAAAAGGGTCGATCAAAATATGTTTTCCGTTCATCTCGATCAAGAAAGAAGCATGTCCTAAAAAGGTAATTTTCATAGTGTATTATTTTTTATTTCAAATGTTATTTTGAAGGCTGTTTGCCTATTGTATAAAGTTAACAAGAACAAGTTTGAATTTCAATTTGAAATTGAAAGGTTCAAGACCCTTTTGCATATTTTTTTGAATCAATAAAATATGATTGCAGAAAAAGAACTTAACTTTGCAGCATGATTGCCACGATTTGTAGAAAAGCCCATTTTAATGCCGCACACAGGCTCCATAACCCAAAATGGAGCAAGGAAAAGAACATTGAAGTGTTCGGAAAGTGCAACAGCCCTAGTTTTCACGGTCATAACTTTGATCTTGAGGTGAGGATAAAGGGCGAGGTTGACCCGGATACTGGGTTTGTTATGGATTTGGCCGATCTGGGTGCTTTGATCAAGGATGAGGTTGAGGAGCGTTTTGATCACAAAAACTTGAACGAGGATTGTCCAGAGTTTAAAAATCTACTCCCAACAACGGAGTACTTCGTAAAAGTCATCTACGATATCCTAAAACCAAAGCTTAAAAAGGGACAATTGTTGCATATTACCCTGCACGAGACATCAAAGAACTCGGCAGAGTATGGAGATTGGGATTAATTTCCGATATTGCACCCCGTTTTCAAAGGGATATTAGCTCAGTTGGTTTAGAGCGCTGCCTTGACAGGGCAGAGGTCACTGGTTCGAATCCAGTATATCCCACTTTTTCTACTCATATTCAGAAATTCTTTTTCTTAGTTTTTGGTTACTGCGCTCCAAGCGTTCGTTTTGGTTACGTAAACCGTCCAATACCTTTTGCATGGCTTGTAGGCTTTCCAGTTGTAGGCTGATGATTTGTTCTAGGTCTGATCGGGAAAAACTTTTGCTCATGGTTTGTGATTATATTCAAAAAAAACTTTAAAATATTTATTTGAATCGTAAAAAGCAAAATTAAAATATAAAAAATATTTTAATGAATATAATAAAGCATAAATTTAAGATAAGAGCATATAGAGTTAAGTGACTATTTTTGATACGGAACAACTTCCCAACATGGAAAAAGAAGTATTCAATCGTATCAAAGCAGTTTTGGCTGAGAAGGGAAAAACCAATAATTGGTTGGCGGAAGAATTGGATATGAACCGAACAACAATTTCAAAATGGTGCAGGAATGATATGCAACCAAGGGTTGAAACACTATTTCAAATCGCAAAAGCTTTGGACGTGGATGTTCGGGAACTTCTTGTTTCAACGAAATAAAGTTCAAATAAACAATTGCTGTCCCACATAGTAAAGAAGAGAAAATCTCTACTGTAAAATTAAAAGAGCTGACATCTGCATTCTGTGGTGCAAAAAAGTGTTATATTGCACCATAGCTATAAAATTATGGAAACAGTCAGAAAATCAATCACTTTTACAAACCAACAAGATGGTTGGATAAAACTTAGGGTCCAATCAGGTGATTTTACCAATGACAGTGAATATATAAGGTATTTGGTAAGAAAGGACCAGGAGGAGAACATGAAGCTCTTAGAGCTTAAGACCGCAATTGACGATGGTCTACAAAGTGGCAGAAGTAATCTAAAAATAAGTGACATTATCACAAAAGTTGATAATGGGGAATTATAATTTATCTGCCAGGGCCCAAAATGACTTAGTCGGTATCTATAAATATGGGATAAAGTATTTTGGCCCTGATCAGGCCGCCAAGTATCTGTTGAATTTGGAAAGTTTTTTAGAAGAACTTGCCGAACGCCCTGAATTGGCAAAGGATGCGTCGACCATTGCAGGTGCTTTAAAATACTACAGCTATAGGGCTCATGTTATTTTCTTCCAATTTAATCGTGTTGATGAAATTTTTATTGTCCGGGTCTTGGGCAAACGCATGAATTTTGTTGAACATCTTTAAAGTTCAGATAAACGATGTGTTTACAGCAAATCCAACGCCCGCTCCAAAGCCATCCCACGAGAACCTTTTATTAAAAGCGCTCCTTTTTCCAAAGGGTTTTTCAAAAGATGTTCTTTTAGTTCATCAAACGATTTTAACTTTTTCAATGTAGTATTGGTGCCATAGAAATTTTCTCCCACCAGATAGGCATCATCAAAATCCAATTCCTTTGCAAAATCTGCAATGGCCTGATGCTCTTCGGCTGCCGTATTGCCAAGTTCGAACATATCTCCAATGATCAGAGTCTTTCTTTTGGACTTCATTAAACTAAAGTTTTCCAAGGCAGCTTTCATGCTGGTCGGGTTGGCGTTGTAGGCATCCAGAACAATATCGAAACCATTTTTAGACAAAATTTGTGAGCGATTGTTTTGTGGTTGATACACTTCAATGGCCGATTTAATATCTTTTAAAGGAACATTAAAATACTTTCCTATTAAAATGGCGGCGCAGCAATTGGGAAAGTTGTATTTGCCCACCAATTGTGTATGTATTTGTGTTCCTTCTACCTCTAATGAGACATAAGGGTGAACCCCGGAAAATTTGATGTTGTAATATTGATGGTCGCTCGTGCTAAAGCCCATCTTTTTGGTGTAAGTACTTAATTTTTCTTTCTGAACGTCATCATCTGCATTTAAAAAGATGTATTTATCGTTGGCCTTAAGATAATCGTAAAGCTCACTTTTGCCTTGGATCACTCCTTCAATGCTTCCAAAACCTTCCAAATGGGCTTTGCCAAAGTTGGTAATGTATCCAAAATCGGGTTGGGCAATGCCGCAGAGTGATTCAATTTCTTTCTTGTGATTGGCACCCATTTCCACAATGGCGATTTCGGTATCTTCCTTAATGGATAAAAGGGTCAAAGGAACCCCAATATGATTGTTGAGGTTTCCCTTGGTGGCTATGGTCTTGTATTTTTTTGAGATTACTGCATTGATGAGTTCCTTGGTCGTGGTTTTCCCGTTGCTTCCCGTTAGCGATATTACTTTTGCTTTGGAATGGTTCCTGTGGTAGGTGGACAACTGTTGCAGGGTGGCCAAAACATCGTCAACTAGAAGCAGTCTATCCGAAGTTTTAATTTCTTTTTGATCAATAATGGCATAGGCTGCACCTTTGTTCAGAGCTTCTTGTGCAAAGGCATTTCCATTAAAATTTGGCCCTTTTAAGGCAAAGAACAGACAGTTTTCGGTGATTTTCCGGGTGTCCGTACATATAGTGGGGTGCTCTAAAAATAGAGCATGCAACTCTTTTATTGTCATAAATCGAAGATAAAAAAAAGCCCCGACCTTTTGGCCGGGGTTTTTTAAAATACTCAAGAAGTTTTTTATCTCGCTTTTTTATGGCGTACCGTTTTTTTGGTTCTGGATTTGGACCCAACTCTGGACATGGCGCATCTAAAGCCAATATCGTCTGTTGCCATATATTGTGGCAAGTATCTACGCTGGGCAGGATCTAACCAATAAGCTCGATCTCTCCATGATCCACCTTTGTACACACGGACTTCGTTGTTGATCAATGAGGTTCTGAAGTTTGACTCATCATACTGTCGAACCAATTCACCTTCTTCGTTTCGTTCTACAGAATGTTTGGGCGCATCATACATTCTTTGGTTGTCCTCTTCATCGCTAAAACGGCTAAAGAATCTAGAGGAACCTGGGTCACCATCTCTAAAACCACGGTTGTCACTTTTGTCAAAATTGGTCCTTAAATACGTTTCCTCTTCGGTAACCGGAACTTCCTTGATTTCTCCTGGAAGATTGATGGCCACGATTTTACCATTGGGCAAAGTATCATAAACTATTTCATCTCTCAATATTTCGACTTTTCCATCTTCGCCAATGGCTTTTTTCATGAAAACGTTTCCGCGGTAGTAATTGAAATCGCTTATTTCATCATCAACAATAGGACGGTACACATCGGCCACCCATTCGTTTACGTTTCCGGCCATGTCGTAAAGTCCAAAATCGTTGGGCTTGTAAGATTTGACTTCTCCGGTAATATCGGCACCATCGTCGGACCATCCGGCAATACCGCCGTAATCACCTTTACCTTGTTTAAAGTTGGCCAATTGATCTCCTCGACCTACTCGTTGTCCGTTACGGGTGTAATCACCTTCCCATGGATATTTTTTCCTGCCTCTGTAGTTGTTGTATTCTCTGGTTCCAACAAGAGCTTGGGCGGCATATTCCCATTCGGTTTCGGTGGGTAGCCTGTAGGCGGGCATTATTACACCACTGCTTCTTTTGGCAAATGCATTTATGGAATCTTTCTTTTGTTTTCCTTGCAGGGAATCTATTTCGCCTCCATAAACAGATTCTGGATTGTTCAAATAAGCCTCGGTACTAAAAGTGCCCTCAATTTCGCCGTTTAGAACTTTGTATTTGGAATCTTCGGCCAAATACCCTTCTCTTTCCAGCATTACTTCGTTCACCCTATCTGTTCTCCATTCGGCATATTGGGTGGCTTGCACCCAATTGACACCCACAACGGGATATTCTGCATAGGCAGGGTGTCTTAGATAATTGTTGGTCATTGTTTCGTTAAAGCCCAATCGGTTTCTCCAAACCAAGGTGTCCGGTAGTGCGCCTTTGTATATGTTGGCGTAATTGGGGTTGTCCGGAGGATAAACTTCTTTGAGGTAGTCCAAGTACTCCAAGTACATTACGTTGGTCACTTCGGTTTCATCCATATAGAAGGATTGCACGTGTTGTTGGGTCGGGGTGTTGTTCCAATCGTGCATAATATCGTCTTGGACCTTACCTTTGGTAAACGTTCCACCCTCTACAAATACGGTTCCTGGAGGAGTTTCTTGCTCCTTAAAATCCGAATTGTATTGAAATCCCCCTTCTTTGGCATTAATTTTCCAACCGGTGGCTCTGGAGACGTTCTTGGATGAAGAGGTATTTTTGCAACTGGAAAAACCTCCCATCACTACGGCGCAAGAAAGTACAACTTTAATTAAGTGTTTTTTCATAATTTGGGCTTGAGTACTTTAAAACTCAGGGCTATTTGCCCTCAGTAACTTCGACTTGTTTTGATTTTTAAAATCCTTCAATGGCATTAAAACGGTGTTTTTGCCATTATATTTTGTGCTCATCAAATATTTCTAGCAATGTGATAATTGGTACATGCTACACTTCTGTAACGGAGAAGGGGGTAAATTAGTATAAGATGATTGGCTTTTAACGGTTTGGGAAAGATGTTCGACCCTAATTTTACCATTTAACCAAAATAGTAGTGTTTTGGACGATTAACTCTAAAAAATATGTGTTCCAATATAAGAATTTAGGCAAAAGACCGTTTAATTTGTATTGCTTCCAAAACTTTTTATTGGAACCAAGACTACACTAAATGCTAAAATTTTAGAATGAAAAAGTTATTGATAGTGGTTGCCTTCCTGTTTATGGCAGCACAACTTAGCGCTCAGCAAGAAAGGGCCATTACAACAGCCGTACCATTTTTGACGATTGCCGCCGATGCACGGGCCTCTGGTATGGGAGATATGGGCGTTGCCACTTCTTTTGATGTGTATTCCCAACAATGGAACGCTGCAAAATATGCATTCGCCACTCAAAAAATGGGTATTGGAGTTAGCTATACCCCGTATTTGGAAAGCATTGTAAACGATGTATCCTTATTAAATGCCAACTTTTACAATAAATTAAATGATAGGAGTGCTTTCGCCTTTAGTATCCGTTATTTTGGTCTGGGAGAGATTGAATTGAGGCAAACATTTGATCAGCAGGCCACTTTGGTGAAGCCCAACGAATTTGCCTTGGATGGTTCTTATTCCTTAAAATTGAGCCAAACCTTTTCCATGGCCGTGGCAGGTAGATTTATCAGTTCCAATCTCAGGTTTCAGGATGGTATACAAGATTCTCAGGCGGCCAATGCCTTTGCAGTAGATGTATCGGGTTTTTACCGATCTCCGGAAATAGCTTACAGTAATTTTGATGGACGTTGGAGAGCTGGGTTTAATATATCCAACTTGGGCGGTTCCATACAATATGATGAAGGCGGACAGGAAAACTTTTTGCCTACCAACCTAAAGTTCGGTGGTGGATTTGATTTTATCTTCGACCAAGACAATGTGCTGGCCATCAATACAGAGTTCAATAAACTTTTGGTGCCCACACCAAGAGATTTTGATGGAGATGGGGATATTGATTCGGATGATAACAATGAATACCAGCAAATAGGATTTTTCAAGGGAGTCTTTGAATCTTTCGGTGATGCGCCGGATGGATTCGGGGAAGAACTTAAAGAAGTGACATGGGCCCTTGGCGCCGAATATAGGTTCAGAGAAGCTTTTATGTTGCGGAGCGGTTACTTTAACGAAAGTGAAGAAAAAGGTTCCCGTAAGTTCTTTACGCTTGGAGCTGGCTTTATGTTTAAATCAGCGCAAATAGATCTTTCCTATTTGTTCTCAACCTCACAGGTTAGAAACCCACTGGAAAACACCTTGCGATTCTCGCTCACTTTTAACTTGGGAGAAGAATTTTACAATGATTAAGAAAGCATAAAATAAATAGGAAAAAACCTGTCCCTTGGGCAGGTTTTTTTATTTTTGAATACACCCAAGTTTAGATGGAAAAAAAGAAAATTGGTTTTGAACTGCTCATTTTTGAGGATGAAACAGAGTTGTCACAAAACGACCAAAAATTGTTACAAGACGCTGCTGAGGCCAGGGAGAATGCGTATGCGCCCTATTCTAAGTTCAAAGTGGGTGCGGCAGTATTGTTGGAAAATGGGGAAGTGGTCATTGGTAACAACCAAGAAAACGCATCTTACCCTTCGGGCCTTTGTGCCGAGCGCGTGGCCATTTTCCATGCAGGCGCAAAATATCCAGGAGTAGCCATAAAGACCATTGCAGTAAGTGCTTCCTCATCTAATCATGAGGTAGATATCCCTGCGGCGCCATGTGGCAATTGTAGACAATCCATTATGGAGTACGAACAAAAACAGAATACTCCAATTTCGTTGTTGTTAAGGTCGGAAAAAGGCCCGATTTACAAATGTAGTTCCATGGCCGATATTTTGCCTTTGGCATTCAATAGCTCATTTTTGGGCGATTCTTAATTCAATTCTTTTTCCAAAACAGATATATATGTATTTTTGCTCTTCCCTACTACAGGGGAAATTCATTTAATACTACTATAGATGAAAAAAATTACCAAAGAAGTTTATCTTAAATGGTACGAGGACATGTTTTTCTGGAGAAAGTTCGAGGATAAACTTGCCGCCGTATATATTCAGCAAAAAGTTAGAGGTTTTCTACACCTGTACAATGGTCAAGAAGCAGTTCTAGCAGGTGCATTGCATGCAATGGACTTAGAAAAGGATCGTATGATCACCGCTTATCGAAACCACGTTCAGCCGATAGGTATGGGTGTGGATCCAAGAAAAGTGATGGCTGAACTTTATGGAAAAGTAACAGGAACCTCCAAAGGTATGGGCGGTTCTATGCATATTTTCTCCAAAGAGCACCGTTTTTATGGTGGACACGGAATCGTAGGGGGACAAATTCCTTTGGGAGCCGGTTTGGCATTTGCGGATAAATATTTTAAAAGGGATTCCGTAACCCTTTGTTATATGGGTGATGGCGCCGTAAGGCAAGGATCCCTTCACGAAGCCTTCAACTTGGCCATGCTGTGGCAATTGCCCGTAGTTTTTATTTGTGAGAACAACGGTTATGCCATGGGAACATCCGTAGCCCGTACATCGCACTCCACCGATATCTGGAAGTTGGGACTCGGTTATGAAATGCCATGTGGTCCCGTAGATGGAATGGATCCTGCGATTGTTGCCAAAGAGATGGACAAGGCCATTGAGCGAGCAAGAACAGGAGGCGGACCTACTTTCTTGGAAATGAAGACATATAGGTATCGTGGACATTCCATGTCGGATGCCCAACATTACAGAACAAAAGAAGAAGTAGAAGAGTATAAAAAGATAGATCCGATTACTCAGGTAAAAGATGTTATCCTAGAGAAAGGATATGCATCTGAAGACGACCTCAAGAAAATCGACAAAAAGGTGAAGGACTTGGTAAAAGAGTGCGAGAAATTTGCTGAAGAATCAGATTTCCCACCAATAGAACAAATGTACGACACCGTTTACGAGCAAGAAGACTATCCATTTTTACAACATAAATTATAATTAGATGGCAGAAGTAATCAACATGCCTAGATTGAGCGATACCATGGAAGAAGGAACCGTGGCAAAATGGCTCAAGAACGTAGGGGACAAAGTCGAAGAAGGAGATATATTGGCTGAAATCGAAACGGACAAAGCCACCATGGAATTTGAATCTTTTCATGAAGGAACTTTGCTCCATATCGGAATACAGGAAGGTGAAGGAGCCCCGGTTGATTCACTTTTGGCCATAATTGGAGAGGAAGGAGAAGATATTTCCGGTCTGTTGAACGGCTCTGGTAGTCCGTCCGAGGCGGCGAAAGAAGAAGATGCTTCTGAACCCGAAGCCGAGGCCGAGGAAAGTTCAGCTCCGGCAAGTGCGCCAGCCGATATCCCTGAAGGAGTGGAAATCGTGACCATGCCGCGATTGAGCGATACCATGGAAGAAGGAACCGTGGCCAGCTGGTTAAAAAGTGTTGGCGACGAAGTGGAAGAAGGAGATATATTGGCTGAAATCGAGACCGATAAAGCTACCATGGAATTTGAATCGTTCTACTCCGGAACCTTGTTGCATATCGGTATTCAAGAAGGCGAAGGAGCTCCTGTAGATTCACTATTGGCCATTATAGGCCCAGAAGGAACCGATGTTGATGCCATATTAAAGGCACAAGCTTCGGGAGGTTCTTCCAAGAGTGCTCCTAAGCAAGAAGCATCCAAAGAAGAAGCTCCAAAGGCTGAGGAAACCTCCAAAAAAGAAGAGGCCGCTTCAACTTCACAAGATGGACAGCGCATTTTTGCTTCGCCATTGGCCAAAAAGATTGCCGAAGAGAAAGGCATCAACTTGGCAGATGTAAAAGGAACAGGCGATAATGGAAGAATTGTAAAAAAAGACATAGAGAACTTTACGCCAGCTGCAAAATCAGCTCCTTCAGCGGATAAAACAGAGGCAACTCCTGCAGTAGCACCTGTTGCTTTGCCTGTTGGCGAAGAAAGCATAGAGGAGGTTAAAAACTCTACCATGCGTAAGGTGATTGCCAAGCGTTTGGGGGAATCCAAATTCTCCGCACCGCACTATTACCTTACTATAGAGGTGGATATGGACAATGCAAAGGCTTCACGTGCACAAATCAACAATTTGCCCGATACCAAAGTGTCTTTCAACGATATGGTTTTGAAAGCATGTGCTATGGCCCTTAAAAAGCATCCGCAGGTAAATACCTCTTGGAACGGTGATTCCATGTTGTACAAACATCATGTTCACATGGGAGTGGCCGTTGCCGTAGATGAAGGTCTTGTGGTTCCCGTAATCAAATTTGCCGACCAATTGAGTTTGACCCAACTTGGAACCGCGGTCAAAGATTTGGCAGGAAGAGCTAGAAACAAGAAAATAAAGCCGGATGAAATGGAAGGTAGCACCTTTACCGTATCCAACTTGGGAATGTTCGGTATCTTGGAATTCACTTCCATCATCAACCAGCCGAATTCAGCAATTTTGTCCGTTGGAGCTATTGTGGATAAACCAGTAGTGAAAAATGGAGAGATTGTACCAGGCAGCACCATGAAGATTACCTTGGCTTGCGATCACAGAACAGTTGATGGCGCCACCGGTGCTCAATTCCTTCAAACATTGAGGGCATACTTGGAAAACCCGGTTACCATGTTGGCATAGTTTTAAAATGTCACCCCTGAGCGCAATCGAAGGGGACATTCAATGAACTCGTCTTGAGTTGTCAAATTCAAGCGAAAATTAAAGATTTTGTGCCCAGATGAAGGTTTTTTTGAGCCTCATAGCAGAGCTACGGGGTAAAAAAAAGACGAAATATGGGTGCAAAAGACCAATTTGCAGCGAATATTGGAAACTCAAGACGAGTTCAATAACATACATCAAAGAGCATCCTTTTCGGGATGCTTTTTTTATCTTTAAAAAATTCAAAAAGCAACACAAATGAAAATACTGTTTTATACTCTGGCGACAATTTTTGCAGTAGGCTGCGGATCCACGCAGGTAGCTCAAACTGCAACGGTTGAAACTACTGGATCATCAAAGCACACAGCATCAAACAATACATTTACCGATGCTGAACGAATAGGGGAGATGATGGATTATTTGGCTTCCAACGATCTTAAAGGACGAGAAGCAGGGAGTGAAGGGATTGAAATGGCAGCAAAATATATCGAGAACTATTTCAAGTCCTACGGACTTAAACCGTATTTTAAAACCTATCGCGATACCTTATCAAACTTTAAAAAGACATCTTACAATATTGTTGGGGTAATTGAGGGTAACAACCCTGATTTAAAAGATGAATTCATCCTGATTGGTGCGCATTACGACCATATCGGTACCATAGAGCCCGAAAATGGGGACTATATTGCAAACGGGGCCAACGACAATGCTTCGGGAACCTCAACGGTTTTGGAAATGGCCCGTTACTTCGGTACCCAAAAGACCAACGAACGTAGTCTGATTTTTGCTTTGTTCAGCGCCGAAGAGAAAGGTTTGTTGGGATCCAAGCACTTGGCCAAAAAATTAAAGGAACAGGATTTGAACCTTTATACCATGCTCAATTTTGAAATGACCGGAGTTCCCTTGAAAGGAAAAGATTATTTCATGTACATAACAGGGTATGATATGTCCAATTTGGCAGAGGTCAGCAATACGTATGCAGAAGAGAATTTAGTTGGCTTTTTGCCTACGGCAAAAGAGTTCAACTTATATCAACGTTCGGATAATTATCCGTTCCATGAAGAATTTGGCGTGCCATCACACACTTTCTGCACCTTTGACTTCACAAATTTTGCTTATTATCACAAAGTTGGCGATGAGTCAGATTTGATGGATTTCGGTCACATGGCTACTTTAGTGAACAAGACCATTCCGGTAATAGAGGATATTGCCAATGCTGCTACTCAAGAAATCAAATTGAGGGAGTAGAATGTCATCTCGAGCGCAGTCGAGAGATTCTAAGTTGAATTAAAGATCATTGGTAAAAATCAAAATGGATTCCTGCTGGAGTTTATGCTGAATAAAATGAAGTGCAGGAATGACAAATCAACATAAATATGGCAAATATTATAATTACAGGAACAAGCAGAGGAATAGGTTTTGAACTGGTCAAGCTTTTTGCCAGGGAAGGACATCAGGTTTTGGCTTTGTCTAGAAATGCCGAGCCTGTGAAAAATCTCAATCTGCCCAATGTGCATTCCATTCCGTTCGACTTGGGCAACTCAACGGACTTTCAAAAACTGAATGAATTTTTGGAGCAATGGTATGTGGTGGATGTGCTCATCAACAATGCAGGGCGATTGCTGAACAAACCTTTTTCCGAAACCACAGCGGAAGAGTTTGAAAATGTTTACAAAGTAAACGTGTTTGGTGTTGCTGAAATTACCAAGGCCGTACTGCCCATGATGGGGCAAGAAGGACACGTGGTGACCGTAAGTTCAATGGGCGGGGTGCAGGGCAGCATGAAATTTCCCGGACTTTCCGCCTATAGTTCCAGTAAAGGAGCTGTTATTACCCTTACCGAACTCTTGGCCGAAGAATATAAAGAAACTGGCCCAAGTTTTAATGTGTTGGCCTTGGGTGCGGTACAGACCGAAATGTTGGAAGAGGCATTTCCTGGCTACAAAGCTCCTGTAACCGCCTTGGAAATGGCCACATATATCAAAGATTTTGCCATGACCGGACAAAAACTCTATAATGGAAAGTTGTTGCAGGTTAGTAATAGTACGCCCTAGTTTTAATTTAGGTGAAACTCTATGGATAAACTTGTAACTTTATCCCAGTGGACAAAACCCTTCAAAAATACCTTCCAGAGCTTGCCGTAGCACCCTGTTTTGAATTGATCAAGACACATGGCGTGCATTTAAAGATTGTAAATCATAGGGTCACTCGGCATGGAGACTATCGTAGGTTGCCCAATGGATTGCACCAGATTACGGTCAATGCCTCGCTCAATAAATACAGATTCTTAATTACACTTGTTCACGAAATTGCGCATTTGGTGGCCTTTGAAACGTACGGGCGTCGGATAAAACCACATGGTGTGGAATGGAAACGCACCTTTCAGCATTTAATGGTTCCCTTTATTAGACCAGAAGTGTTTCCCTCGCAATTGTTGCCCATTATTGCAAACCATTTTAAAAACCCAAAGGCAAGTAGTAGTACCGATGCCAGATTGTCCATTGCGCTAAAAGCTTTTGATGTGGAAGAAAGGCAGCACAGTTACGTGTACGAATTGCCTAAAGGCAGCGTTTTTAGGTTGTACAATGGTAGACTGTTCAAAAAAGGAAATAAAAAAGTAAAACGGTACGAATGTGTGGAGTTGTCAACGGGGCGATTATATTTGTTTCAGCCCAACGCCGAGGTTGAGCTGGTTGAATAACTGGTCATCTTAAGCGCAGTCGAGAGGAGGTCCATCAATAGTGAAAAATCAAAATAGATTCTTGCTGGAGTTTATGCTGAATAAAATGAAGTGCAGGAATGACAGAAAATAAAAAAATGAACAAGAATTATTACGCAGTTTTAATGGCAGGGGGAGTTGGTTCCCGATTTTGGCCCGTGAGTACATCATCCAACCCCAAACAGTTTCACGATATGTTGGGGACGGGCAAAACCTTGATTCAAAAAACCTTTGATCGCTTAAACAGGTTTATCCCCACCGAAAACATTTTGATTTTGACCAATGAACGATACAATGATTTGGTTTTGGAGCAATTACCAAAGGTAAAGCAGGACCAGGTCGTTTTGGAACCTGCCATGCGAAACACGGCTCCCTGTATTTTGTATGCCTCCTTAAAGATCCAAAAAATGAACCCCAATGCGGTAATGATCGTGGCACCCAGTGACCATTGGATAGAGGATGAAGCTGCCTTTGAAAAAGACGTCGTAACTTGTTTTGATAAATGCGAAAAGGAAAATGCACTTTGCACCTTGGGCATAAAACCAACATTTCCCAACACTGGTTTTGGTTATATAGAATTTGAAAAAGAGAGTGACGAAAACCTTAAGAAGGTGTCTCAGTTTAGGGAAAAACCGGATTATGAAACTGCAAAGGAATTTTTGGCGCAGGGCAACTTTTTATGGAATGCGGGTATTTTTATGTGGAGCGTGGAAACCATTGTTGAAGCTTTCAAAAAGTATCAGCCAAGTCAATATGAATTGTTCGGCAAAGGTATTTCCAGTTATAATACCGAAGATGAAAGAGCCTTTATCCAAGAAAATTATGCCAAAGCAGAAAACATATCCATTGATTATGCTATCTTGGAACAATCCAAATCCATCTACACCTTGCCCGCAGCTTTTGATTGGAACGATCTAGGTACTTGGGGAGCACTGTACGATAAATTGGACAAGGACGAAGAAGAAAACGCCGTGGTCAATGCCAAAGTGCTCTTGGAAAATGCCAAAGGCAATATGATTCGTTCACCAAAAGGAAAAATTGTAGTGGTGGACGGTCTGGAAGATTATATTATTGTGGATAAAGAAGAGGTACTTTTGATTTATCCCAAGGACAAACAACAGGATATTAAAAAAGTATTGAACCGAGTAAAAGATAAATTTGGGGACCAGTTTGCATAATAATAGATGAGTGAAGATCAAAAAAAAGATAGGGAAACATCTCCAGCTCAGGACAGCGGAGATGAAGTAAAAAAGGACTTTAAGGGACTTTTGGGGAGTATGCGGAAGTTTCTTTCGGACTTGTTGGAAATTCGTTCCAATACCGACCCAGCCGCTACCAAAGAATCCATTATTGCAGATATTCCTTTCAAGGGGCACACCTCTTGGATTTTGATATGTTCTATTTTTATTGCTTCCGTTGGATTAAATGCCAACTCGACCGCTGTGGTGATCGGAGCCATGTTAATTTCCCCGCTAATGGGCCCTATTTTGGGAATGGGGATGTCCTTGGCCATAAATGATATTGATACGTTGCGACGATCGCTCAAAAATTTTGCCGTTATGGTGGTTTTGAGTGTTATCACTGCTTTTTTGTTCTTCTACCTTTTCCCACTTCGTGATGAATCGTCCGAACTTTTGGCACGGACCAAACCGGATATTCGGGATGTGCTGATTGCGTTTTTTGGAGGGCTTGCCCTTGTGATTGCACGGGCCAAAAAAGGCACCATTGCCAGTGTTATCTTTGGTGTGGCCATTGCAACCGCTTTGATGCCGCCTCTTTGTACAGTAGGGTTTGGACTGGCCATTGGTAAACCCTGGTATGCGGCGGGAGCCATGTACTTATTTACCATCAATACCATTTTTATTGGTCTGGCCACCTTTTTGGTCATCAAGTTTTTGCGGTTTCCCATGGTGCGCTACGCCAATTCGCAGCGCAGGAGACTAATTGCCCGCTTGGCTTCCATTACAGGAATTTTGGTGATGATACCTGCAGGATTCACCTTTTATAAGGTATTCCAAGAATCACTTTTTATGAAGCAGGCACAAAGCTTTTTACAAGATACCGTGGAAGTGTACCAGTTTGAGGGTGCTGGAAGATATGTGGATAACCTTACCAAATTGGAATATGTGGATGATGGAACCTCAATGATAGAGGTTGTGTTCATGGGAGATGAATCGGTTCCTGAAAATGTGGTCAATACATGGCGAACCCAAAAAAATGAATATAACCGACTTAAAAATGCCGAGCTACATATAATTCAGGGAGGACAAGATGATTCAGAGGAAAAGTTCAATTACGTAAGTGAATTGTACGAGAAGAACAAGGCCGAATTGCTGAACAAGGATGAGCAAATCAGAATGCTAGAAGAGGAATTGACCACTTTGACCAAAAATATAGGAAAACAGGTGCCTTTCAAAGATATTAGTGCAGAGGCCAAAGCTAATTACGAAAATATTGAAGCACTTGGTTTTTCCTATCAGGTGCGTACCGATTTTAAAAAAATGGACACGGTTCCAGTTTTTGAGGTGGATTGGAAAGATGAGGTAAGTTCTGGACAAAAAGAGACGGACACTAAAAAAATGCTCGCTTGGTTAAAATTGAGGCTTCAGGATACAACCCTTGTAATTAAGGAAGTGGAGTAGTTTTTATTTAGAAGTCGGATGTCGGATGTCGGATGCTCGAAGCACGAAGGCAGTTGGCAGTAACTCAATAACTTCGTAACTCCTAACTCCTAACTCGGTTCTTGGTTCTTGGTTCTCTTCTCTTTGTTCTATTTTCCTTTTGACACAAATTTCCCGAATCATCACGAATTTTTCTGTTCTTGAACTTGATGCTTGAGTTTGAACTTGTTGGAAGTCAGCAATAACTCCTGTTTTTGATTTTTGAAAATTGACCATTGAACTTGAGCTTCTCGAAAGATAGTTAAAGCATTATCACAAATTCCAATAGCCCAATAACCTAAGAACAAAGCATCAATTCCGTTCTTCAATATACATTTGTCGAACTTTTTTAAAGAGTTCCGAGGAGTAGACAAAATCGGTTACCGCTTCATTGTCGGTTTTAAAGATTTCCATGTTTGTGCCTTCCCATTCTTTATGCCCGTTTTTTAAGAAGATTATTTTTTCCCCGATTTCCATCACGGAGTTCATATCGTGGGTATTGATTACCGTGGTTATGTCGTATTCCTGAGTGATTTCTTGGATAAGGTTATCAATCAAAATAGCTGTTTTGGGATCAAGCCCGGAGTTGGGTTCGTCGCAGAACAAATATTTGGGATTCATTACAATGGCCCGTGCAATGGCCACTCTTTTTTGCATTCCCCCAGAAATTTCTGCGGGTAACCTTTTGTGGGCATCTACCAAGTTAACACGCTTTAGAACAAAGTCTACCCTATCCTGTTTTTCGGATAGTGATTGGTTGGTGAACATATCCAAGGGGAACATCACGTTGCCTTCCACTGTCATAGAATCAAAAAGGGCGCTTCCTTGGAAAACCATACCCATTTCTTGCCTTAGATTCCTTTTCTCTTTTGCCGAAAGTTCGGAATAACATTGACCATTGTAATAAATGTTACCTTCATCAGGCTCAAAAAGTCCCAATAGACATTTAAGGAATACTGTTTTTCCCGAACCACTCTGTCCAATGATCAGGTTGGTCTTGCCTTTATCAAAACGTGTGGAAATTCCTTTTAGAACATGGTTGTCCCCAAAAGATTTATGTATGTTCTCTACTTCGATCATTAGCCTAATAACAATTGTGTTAAAATGTAATTCACAATAATAATAACAACACTCGTCCAAACAAAGGATGTGGTGCTGGCCTTTCCTACATCCAAAGCACCGCCGGTCATGTAAAAACCATGGAAAGAGGGAACAGTGGCAATCACAAAGGCAAAAACTACCGATTTTATTAGCGCATAGGTTACATGGTACGAATCAAAATCCATTTGTAGTCCCTGAATAAAATCGCCACTCGGAGCAAAACCTCCAAATACAGCTGCTACCCATCCTCCCAAAATACCAACGAACATTGAAATTGCAACCGCAAAGGGATACAACATGGTGGCCACAATCTTAGGAAAAACCAGATAGTTCAAAGAGTTTATTCCCATTACTTCGAGGGCATCAATTTGTTCGGTAACCCTCATGGTGCCTATACTGGATGTAATGTACGAGCCTACTTTTCCCGCCATTATAATGGAGGTAAAGGTGGGTGCAAATTCCAATATAACGGATTGCCTTGCTGCAAATCCAATAAGACTTTTGGGTAAAAGGGGGTTGGTTAGGTTCAGGGCAGTTTGTATGGTAACAACTCCACCTATAAAAAAGGAGATGAATATAATGATGCCCATGGCGCCATAGATAAGCTCATCAATTTCCTTGAAGATCAAGGTTTTCATAATGCGCCACTTGGTAGGTTTTTTAAATACTTCCCAAATCATGATGAAGTATTTCCCGATCGCTTCTAGGTATTTCATGCGTTTTTTTGGACTTGAGTTGATAAAAATAAGAATATTGTGCAGCTTTTAACCTTCATTTAAATTTTTAAACGACAGAAATCAATAGTTTTGCTCTTATTTGATTAAATCCATACCATGAAAAAGACCAACCTTATAGTTTCCATCTTAGCATTGTGCATCATCAGTATTTCATACGGACAACGAAGAAAAAAGAACGATGCTGAAGTACAGCCCAAACCCATTGCCCAAACACCAAAATTGGTCGTAGGTATTGTAGTGGATCAAATGCGGTACGATTACCTTACCCGTTTTTGGAACCAATATGGAGAAGGAGGGTTTAAAAGATTGGTGAACGAGGGTTTTAATTGTAAAAACAACCATTTTAACTATGCTCCAACTAGCACGGGGCCCGGTCATGCATCGGTTTATACCGGTACAACACCTTCCATGCACGGTATTATTGGCAATGATTGGTTCGATAAGGAGTCTGGGCAAGACGTGTATTGTGCAGGGGATGATAGTTACACATCCGTAGGAACTACCTCCGATGCAGGGCAAATGTCCCCCCACAGGATGCTTACAACCACCATTACCGATCAGTTGCGCTTGCACACTCAAAAAAGAGGAAAGGTAATTGGCGTGGCACTAAAAGATAGAGGCGCTATTTTACCTGCGGGTCACGCAGCCAATGCAGCCTATTGGTTTGAAGGTGGGGCAACGGGAAACTGGATTACCAGTTCCTACTACATGGAAACCTTACCGCAATGGGTGACCGATTTCAACAATTCAGACGCGGTTGAAGCCTATAAAAAACCTTGGAAGACCCTAAAACCCATTGAAACTTATGTGGAAAGTGGTTTGGATGCCAATAATTATGAAGGTTTGCAAAAAGGGGAGACAAGTAACACCTTCCCGCACGATATACCCAACTTGTGGGATGCCAACGGTCAGTTTGGTCTGTTGCGTGCTACGCCGTACGGAAACAGCATTACCGCAGATTTTGCCTTGGCTGCTTTGGAAGGCGAGGATTTAGGGGCCGATACCATTACAGACTTCTTGGCCATTAGTTTTTCCAGTACCGATTATGTGGGGCATTTTTATGGAGTTAATTCCAAAGAAGTGGAAGATACCTACATAAGGTTGGATCAAGATTTGGCCCGAATTTTTTCAACTTTGGATGAAAAAGTAGGTAAAGATGAGTATACCGTTTTCTTGACTGCCGACCATGCTGCCATTAATGTGCCTTCTTATTTGATGGATTCCAAGATTCCAGCAGGTTATTTGGATATGAAGGGTACGCAAACAAAGTTTGCCGAATTTCTTCAGTATAAATATGGGACAACGGATGTGGTGCGTGACCTTTCCAATTACCAATTGTTTTTGGACCATAAGATTTTGACCAATTTGGATATAGACCTTGATGATGCCCAAGAAGATATTGCCAAAGAACTATTGTCCTACGAAGGAATAGGTCAAGTGTACACGGCCCATCAAATGTGGACAAACGAGTATTTGGAAGGCATACCTTACATATTGCAGAACGGTTATAACCAAAAGCGTTCGGGCGATGTGCTTATTGTGCCAAATGTGGGGTACATTTCGTACAGCAGAACAGGTTCCACTCATGGTTCAGCTCAAATATATGACACTCATGTGCCTTTATTGCTTTACGGAAAAGGTATTAAGCAGGGTAGTACGGTAAACCGTACCGAAATACCCGATATTGCCCCCACCATAGCAGCGTTGCTTGGTATTGCGTTCCCAAGTGGAACTACGGGACAGCCAATTGGGGAGGTTTTGGAGTGAGTTTGTGATTTATAAATTTTGTAAACGGGTTACTATAGTTGATGGGGGAATCCAATTTCATCCAGATCGGATTTTAAACTTTCATGATCTTGGTATTCAGGGTTTAGTTTTTGGACAAATTCTTTTGTAATTGCTTCCCCATTGACAACCTTTTCTATGGTTTCCATGTCTAAATCTTTTTCAATAAATTGACCCAGAGTATTTTTAACCGTAACAGGGTTCCCATCAAAATCGCGGAGAAAAAAATCCGAACCATCTTCCAGATCGGAAACATCTTCGTCAAGTTCGATTTTGGAAGCTGAAATACACCCTTTTTGCCACTTTTTATCCGTTTTGGTCTGCCAAACACAAAATGATGTTTGGTCAATCACAGGTTCTTCCATCAATTTTTCAATCTCTTCGGGCAAGTTGACCGCATCATAGTAAATTTCCCAAACGGGTGTGGGTTTGAACTTTTTTAGCATCCACCATTTATATTTTTTCCTTTCGAGTTCTTCCTTTGCCAAGTGGGCTTTTTCAAAACGGGCGATAAGGTCACACTCATAATAGAATCCGACAATACAGGTTCCCTGCTTGCCAAAAACAATAGCCATGTCCGTACCCGCTGGATCCAAACGGTAATTAAAAAGTTCCATGGTTTCGCCATGATCTTTGTTGTAACTGCTGTTTCGTATTGTTCGGTCGGGTACAAGAATAGCTTCCAAAGCTGCATAAGCTTTGCATATTCTTTTTAAGTCAACTGGGTTGGGGATAAGATGTAGGTTTTGGGTAGATGGATCCATACGTTATAGTATTGTTTGATTTATGAATGGATTTACTTTATGCAAATTCTTTTGCTCCAGCAAAATACCAGTTTCGTACATAGCAAAGCCTTGTTAATTGACGAATGCCCATTTTCAATTGACGGATGAAGAATTACAAGTGGTTTTATAGGATTTTGGACCAAACTCCCTTCCAACGATAGCTTCTGATAAACTTTCCCTCTTTTTTGGAGACATATTTTGCTTGCCGTTGGAAGAAAGCTTTGAGGTAGCCCCATATTGCTTGGAAGTATAATTTGGGACTTTTGGCCTGCCAAGCCATTTTTAATGCGGCAATTTTGGTGAGGATAATCCCGTAACGCATCTTGTACATGGCAACACCCTTTGCTTGATAATTTTTGGTACTGTACCCATGTCCAGTTGGGCGGAGGTGTTTTACTTGGAGTTCCGGGAGTGTCAGGGTATTAAAATCGTGGTATTTGGCCAAAAGGGTATCCACGGTGTCCCAGCCTACACCTGGGCGTAATCCGCCAATTTTATTAAAACAAGCTTTATGATAGAGTTTTATAGGACCTCGGATGTGATTTTTGTCCGCGATATTTTCATAGATCCACTCGTCGCCTTTTTTGATGTACAACAGTCCAGAGCACATTCCCAGTTTCCAATTGGCTTGAAATTGATTGACGATAAGTTCAAAATAATTGTGGGGCAGGATAATGTCCGCATCAAACTTGCCGATAAGGTCGTGTTCCGAAGCTCGTTCCAATCCAAAATTGAAGGTGTCCACCACTTTTTTGCCGGGAATATGTTCATCGGTAGAATTACGCTGTACCACATTTACCCAATCGTACTTTTGTGCATAGCTTTTTGCAATTGCATATGTATCATCAGAAGAATTATCATCCACCACAATAATTTCATTGGGCAAGTAAGTTTGGGCCACAAAAGAATCCAAACAGTCTTTTAAATAAGAAGCTTCATTATGTGCTGGAATAACAATACTGATGCGCATGTGCTAAAATTCCAAAAAACAAATCACAAATCCCAAATTAGTTTTATGTTTAGGAGATTGGAGTTAGTATGCAGTTCGCAGTAATTCCAATTTTTGATTTTTGGAATTTGACACTTGAGTTTTGGCTTACACTTGGGTTTGATGTACGATGCTCGATGTCAGAAGTAACTAAATAACTCATTAACCCAATAATTTAGTCGGATACACTTGAGTTTGAACTTGGTTCTTGCACTTGAACTTGTCAGAAGTCAGATGTCCGAAGCACGATGCACGAAGTTTTGTGCCTTGATTCTCTGCTCTTGTTTTTCTTCTCTCTTTTGACACGAATTACACCAATTGCTTGAAACTCTTGTTAAATGTCGTTTTGATTTGCCATGTTGAACCCTTCGGTTACGGTCAGGATAAACTAAAGTCGAAACGTCGGAAGTCAGTCAGTTGCCAGTGGCGGTGTGCTGTACCCAATAACTTGTAAATTGCTAACTCATGACTCATAACTCTGAACTTGAGCCTTTGCTCTTGTTTCTCTTCTCTATGTTTTTGCACTTGTACTTGGGTTTGATGTACGATGCTCGATGTCAGAAGTAACTAAATAACTCAGTAACCCAATAACTTAGTTAGATGCACTTGATGCTTGAACTTGATACTTGAACTTCATTCACCTTTTGCCCCTTTACCCTTCGCCTTTTGATGGCACACGTTCAGCATAAACAATGTAATACCTATTTGTAAAATACCGTAGAATAGGGCGTAATCCAATTTTTTTGACTGGGTTTGTCCATTTAGCAGAATCTTTGATAGTCCATCCTGCCTTTTCCAAGAGCCAATCAAATTGCCAATCCTCGAACTCGTGATAGTGCCGGTCCCATGGGTCGGTTTTGCTTCGGTAAGCTGGGGAGAACCACAATCGCATGGGGATGCTTGCTACCAATTTATTCGCTTTTACCTCCTTTAGTACATTCAATGGAGCGACTAAATGCTCAAAAATCTCGAAGGCGGTCACTACATCGGCATCAGATTGGGCAACACTTTGAAAATCCAGGTCCAAATCCTCGCCAGAGGTATTCTTTACTTGATATCCGTTGGATTTCATGATTTCTGAAAATGGATTTTCAACTCCAAGGTCCAAGATGGACTCCGAAGGGTCGATATGTTTTTTGAGGAACGCTAAGGTATGTTTATAACGTTTGTTGGGAAAGTTGTTTTCGTACATGGGCTAAAATTCCAAAAAACAAACCACAAATCCCAAATTAGTTTTTATGTTATTGGGTTGTTCAGTTATTGAGTTTGTTTTTTCTACATCAACACTGGTAAACAATCGCATTAACGTTCATTCCGGCTCCGACACTCGCAAAAATTACAACGTCTCCTTTTTTTACTTCATGTTCGGGCAGTTTTCCTTTAAGAACCATATTGTAAAGGGTAGGCACAGTGGCAACAGAACTGTTTCCCAAATCCTGTATGCTCATGGGCATAATGTTCTTGGGAACTGTCTTGCCGTAGATTTTATAAAACCGTTTGATGATAGCCTCATCCATTTTTTCGTTGGCCTGATGTATAAAAATCTTTTTAACGTCGTCAATATTGACTCCGCTGTCATCAAGGCAGGAAGCCATGGCCTTGGGTACATTGATGCAGGCAAACTCGTAGATTTTTCGCCCCTGCATTTTTATGTACCGCGTCTCTTGGGGTTCCGCAGGGCTGTTGGATTTATCAAAATACAGATAATACGCTTCTTCATTGGCGTAGGTTACTGAAGCATGGGACAATATTTCACCATTGGCTGTGTTGGCTTCGAGTATGGCAGCCCCTGCGCCGTCGGAAAAAATCATACTGTCACGATCATGAGGATCTACAACTCTGGAGAGGGTTTCTCCTCCAATGACCAAACATTTTTTGGCCATCCCACTTTTAATAAATGCATTTGCTTGAATTATACCCTCAATCCAACCCGGGCAACCAAAAATAAGGTCGTAGGCCACACATTTTGGATTTTTGATGCGCAACAAATGCTTCACGCGGGTTGCTAGACTTGGTAAAGTGTCCCCTTGGATTTTTCCTGGGGTGAGATCTCCGAAATTATGGGCAAATATGATGTAGTCGAGTTCCTCCTTATCGACCTTGGCACTGGCAATCGCTTCCTCGGCCGCCAAAAACCCAATGTCCGATGTTTTAAGGTCGGGCCTCGCATATCTTCGGTTGGCTATGCCCGTTATGGCTTCAAACTTTTCAATGATCACATTGTTCTGTTGTTCAAAGGACGATCCATCGGTTTCCATGAACTTATGATTCAAAAAATCTTCGTTTTTGGTAATTATGGAAGGTATGTAACTTCCAGTACCTGTTATGCCGATTTTCATATTGTGTGGAGGTTTTGGTCAATACAATTTAAGGTATTGGGCTGTTAATATTATGCATGCATAGTAAATTATACAATGTTCAAAAGGTAACTTATATATTGCAGGATGCGAAAAAAGCCCTGATCTAATTCTAGAATCAAGGCTTTTCTCAATGTTTATAGTGGGTTTTAGGCTTCTGCGTAATCTTCTATGGGTGCACAGGAGCACATTAAATTACGATCCCCAAACGCTTCATCCGTTCTTCGGATAGTTGGCCAAAATTTGTTCTCGGCCACATAAGGTAATGGGAAAGCCGCTTTTTCCCTGCTATACGGGTGTTCCCATGAGTCGCTGGTGAGCATTGCCAAGGTGTGTGGTGCGTTTTTCAGCACATTGTCCGTTTCATCCACTGAAGCTTCGTCAATTTCCTCTCGAATTGATAATAATGCATCGCAAAAACGATCAAGTTCCGCTCGGCTCTCACTTTCTGTGGGCTCTATCATCAAAGTTCCAGCAACGGGGAAGGATACCGTAGGTGCGTGGAATCCGTAATCGATAAGGCGTTTGGCAATATCGGTCACTTCTATGCCATTTGCTTTAAAAGGTCTACAGTCAACGATCATTTCGTGGGCCGCACGTCCTCGTTCGCCAGCGTAGAGTACATCAAACTTACCTTTTAAGCGGTCTTTGATGTAATTGGCATTCAGAATAGCACCTTTGGTTGCGTTAGTAAGTCCTTCCGCTCCCAACATTTTGATGTATCCGTAGGAAATCAAACATACCAGGGAGCTCCCCCAAGGTGCCGAAGAGATGGCTGTTATGGCATTTTCTCCTCCTGTTGGAATCACTGGGTTCGTGGGTAAGAACGGTTTTAATTGCTCTGCAACACAAATAGGACCTACGCCCGGGCCTCCACCTCCGTGTGGGATGGCAAAGGTCTTGTGCAGGTTCAAGTGGCAAACATCGGCTCCAATGGTCGCAGGATTAGTCAACCCTACTTGGGCATTCATATTGGCACCGTCCATGTAGACCTGTCCACCGTTATCATGAATCAATTTTGTGATTTGTTTGATGGATGATTCAAAAACACCATGGGTAGAGGGATATGTGACCATCAATGCGGCAAGGTTTTCCGCATGTTTTTCTGCTTTTTCTTGCAAATCGGTCAAATCAATATTTCCTTTTTCGTCAGTTTTGGTCACAACGACTTTCATGCCAGCCATCACTGCCGAGGCTGGATTGGTGCCGTGTGCCGAAGCTGGAATCAAACAAATGTCCCGGTGTTCTTCGCCTCTGGATTCATGGTAGGCTCGGATGACCATCAAACCGGCATATTCTCCTTGAGCACCTGAGTTGGGCTGTAGAGAAGTGGCGGAAAACCCAGTTATTACGTTCAATTGCTCTTCAAGGGATTTTAGTACTTCTTGGTAACCTTCGGCTTGGTCCAAAGGAACAAATGGGTGGATGTTGCCCCATTCGCCCCAGCTCAATGGCAACATTTCGGAAGCTGCGTTCAATTTCATGGTGCAACTTCCCAAAGAAATCATGGAGTGGTTCAACGCCAAATCCTTACGTTCCAATTTTTTGATGTAGCGCATCAGTTCGGTCTCGGAATGATAGGAATTGAACACAGGATGCTCCATAAATGGAGATTGTCGTTGAAGCGAAGCTGGAATTACTTCATCTAAATCCATTCCTTCGATGGATTTTTCATCCAGATTATGTGACTCCACAAAGCAGGATACCAATGTGTTTACATCTGCTTCGGAAACAGCTTCGTTCAAGGAAATGGATACGGTGGTATCATCAATGTAAAATAGATTGATGCTTTTACTTTCCATTACCTCCTTAAGTCGACCTGTGTTTTTAACCTTAACCTTAATGGTGTCAAAGTAAGCATTGTTCAATTGTTCAAACCCGTGGGCTTCCAATGCTTTTGCCAACTTTTTGGTGTTGTTGTGTACTTTGTTGGCAATATATTTTAAGCCTTCCGGTCCGTGATAAACGGCGTACATTCCAGCCATGACCGCTAATAATACTTGGGCAGTGCATATATTGGAAGTTGCCTTGGCTCTTTTTATGTGTTGCTCCCTAGTTTGAAGCGCCATACGTAAAGCAGGGTTGCCATCGGTATCTCGGGTAATTCCGATAATCCTACCCGGGATATTTCTTTTATATGCTTCTTTGGTTGCAAAGTATGCAGCATGAGGGCCACCGTAACCTAATGGGATTCCAAAACGCTGTGTTGTTCCCACCACGGCATCCACGCCCCACTCACCTGGAGGGGTTAACATCACCAAGCTCAAAATATCGGCAGCAACCGCCACTTTTATGTCCTTTTCCTTGGCTTTTTCCACAAAGGATTCGTAGTCATTGACTTGACCGTATTTTCCTGGGTATTGCAACAACGCACCATAATATTCATCGGAAAAATCAAAATCTTCATGATTGCCCACAACCAATTCTATACCTAAAGGTATAGCGCGTGTTTTCAGCAAGCTCAGGGTTTGGGGAAGTATTTCTTCAGAAGCGAAGAACTTTACAACATTTTCCTTTTTCTGCTCTCGGCTTCGCAGTTCGAACAGCATACTCATGGCCTCGGCTGCAGCGGTACTTTCATCCAAAAGTGACGCATTTGCGATTTCCATGCCAGTAAGGTCGCTTAACATGGTCTGGAAGTTCAAGAGGGCTTCCAATCTACCTTGTGCAATCTCTGCTTGGTAGGGGGTGTAGGCGGTATACCAGCCCGGGTTTTCCAAAATGTTTCTTTTGATGACCGATGGCGTTAGGGATTCATGATATCCCAATCCGATGTAGGTTTTGAAAACCTTGTTCTTCTTGGCCAGTTCGTTCAGGTGGCTCAGGAACTCGTGTTCACTGATTCCTTCCGGAAGGTCCAATGGTTTTTTTAATTTGATGTCATCGGGAATGGTCTCATAAATGAGCTGTTCCATACTTTCCACCCCAATGGTCTCGAGCATGTGGGGTAAGTCTCTCTCTGTGATGCCAATGTGTCTGGCGGCAAAAACCTCTGTGTTCATGTTCAATCCAATAAAGTGCACAAAATTAGGGATTAATTCGATGAAAATGGTCAATTTTGAAGGTCTCTGAACCAAAGTTGTTAACCACAAGTTAACCCTTGGTTAAAGCTATTGGATTTTACCCTATGCAAAGCCTGAAAACTATTTTCGATTTTTATCTGGATGCCAGTATTCATGTGGCCATTGCGGTTATTTCCATGGCGGGCGTTACCTTTCATTTGTTGGGCAGCTCTTCGGATATCAATTTATTGGGCTTTATCTTTTTTAGTGTAATCGTTTGTTACAATTTTATCAAGTATGGTGTTGAGGCATATAAGTACCTCATAGTATCGAATGCTTATCACAAAATCATTCAAATATTCAGCTTTGTTTCGTTTGCTTTCGCCATTTATTTTTTGCTACAATTGGATGAGGAAATATGGGTGGCGACCGTTGTTTTGGGCGTGTTGTCCGCTCTGTATGCAGTTCCTTTGTTGCCACGCGCCAAGAACTTAAGGAATTTGGCTGGCCTTAAAATTTATATTGTGGCCTTTGTCTGGGCCGGATTTACGGTTTTGTTGCCCGTGCTGGATGCAAAAATGACCTTGGATTGGGATTTTGCCGTAACATTTATCCAACGTATGTTGTTGGTGTTGGTGTTGATTCTTCCTTTTGAAATCAGGGATATGCAATGGGATGATAGGGGACTCCGAACTTTGCCACAGGTCTTGGGTGTGAAAAACACTACTAGATTGGGAGTGGGATTGATTTTGATTTTTTTCTTGATGACTTTTCTAAAGGATTCAATACATCAAAATGAAATCGTGTTGCGGCTCATTTTGTCCGCAGCACTTATTTTTGTGCTGATTTCAAAGAAGCGAATGCAATCCAAGTATTTTGTGATGTTTTGGGTGGAGGCTATCCCGATTTTTTGGTTTTGCTTATTCTGGTGGACGGAGAATTATTTTTAGAGTTTCTCTTCCAATTCCCTCTTCATTTTCTTTTTGTCGTCTTCTGAGAGCATGGTAAGTCCGGCTCGGTCGCACAACGAGGTCAACTCACCATTCTTTTTGGAGTAGCTGCGACAAACCTTGCAATAAAGAAGGTGAAAGCGAAGTTTTATAATGTCCCACAAACTCGCTTCCTTATATTGGGATTTGTCACATATGCACGATGCTTCTTTGCACGAAATCTTCATACCTAAAACCAATTTTCGTTTAAACAACCCATAAGCGATGTCCTTGCCCTATGGATCATTACCCACAAGTTGGACGGATTTATGTCAAGTTCATTACAAATATCTTCGGTACTCATGCCTTGTATGGTTTTCAATTTAAATACCAAAGCCTGTTTTTGGGGTAATTTTTTGATGCAGTCCTGAATTGCCGAACCGAGTTCCTCATTTTCGATCAAGTGATCTCCGTCTTTACTGAAAGGGTCTGCTACTTGCTCCTCCAACCAATCTCCTTCTACTTCCGAATCTGAGTTATAATTTATGCGTACCTCTGCTTTTCCCTTTTTCGAATTTATTTTTCGGTAATGGTCGATTACTTTTCGCTTAAGAATGGATACCAACCAAGTACGCTCGGCAGCATCACCTTTGAAGTTTTTGGCCGAGTTGAGACCTGCAAAAAAGGTTTCCTGTACCAAATCCTTGGCAATTTCAGCATCGCTCACGCGCGAGACCGCATAGTTGAACAGGTAGTCTGCGTACAGGTCGACCCAATTGTCCGGTTGAAGTTTGTGTTTGGCCATTTTCGTATCGAATTACCAAATGTAATGGTTTTTGGACACCTAATCCATGTTTGGCTGGAATTAGACGTATAAAAGTAATCAGTCTAACAGCCAAGTAAAGGTTTTACAAAAGTTTTTGATTTGTCGTTCCAAAAAGTACCTTGAAAAAACGGTCAAGTTTAGCTCTTCTGGCGCTTCGGATTACAGTTTGGCCACGATTTCCTTGATGTCGTTGGAGTTTAAAGGTTTGATCAAATAATCGGATATTTCCTCAATTCTGTCCGCCTTTTTGATATCCTTGGGATCCATCGAAGAGGACACCATATATACTTTGATACTTTTGTTCAATTTGGGAAGTAGTTCGATAAACTCTTCCATAAATTGGAACCCATCCAATATAGGCATGTTAATATCCAAAAAGATGATGTCCGGTAATTCATCAACGTCATTCTGGTGTACTACAATATATTCCAGTGCTTCTGCACCATCGGAAAAGGTACGGGTAGAACGCACTGCAGGAATACTTTTAAGTGTTACACCGATTGTAAATTGATAGATGTCATCATCATCGACCACAAAGACATTAACTGATTTCATAATCATCAATAGTTATAGGTTTATAAAAAAAGAAGTGCCTTTGCCTTCTTCGCTGTTGGCCCAAATTTTCCCGCCCATGGCATCCACCTGGGCCTTTGTTATAAATAAGCCAACACCTTTGGCGTCATCGTTTCTATGGAAAACCTTGCTGAACCCGAAGAGTTTGTGCCCATTCTTTTTAAGATTGATTCCCAAACCATTGTCCTTAAATTCCAGCTGTACCGTTCCATCGTTTATCCTTGATTTCACAAAAATTTCGGGAGCCCTGTCTTTCGCCTTGTATTTTAAGGAATTGCTGATCAGATTAATGAAAATACTTTCCAAATAGATTTTGTTGTACATCACGGTGGGAGCTTCGGAAAAATCAGAGGTAATGACCGCATTGGTCTTTAAAATCTCGGCCGCGAGCATCTCTTTTGTTCTTTCCAATGTTTTGTCGAAATGGCTTTTTTCTAAAGATTGTTGAGCACTTTTTTTAATGAGCAAGGATTCCACAAGGGTGTCCAAAGTCCATGTAAGATGTTTTGTAACTGACTCAATTTTACCGATGATCATCTCCTTGGTTTTGGAATTTTTTTCCGTTTTGTAAATATCCAATAAGGCATTGAGATTGCTTACCGGGGATCTCAGATTGTGTGATGTGATTTGGTTGAACTCTTCCAATTGGCGATTTTGGGCCTTCAGTCGCTTGGCCGATTCCTTTAAACTTTTGTTGGTCTCCATAATTCGATGCGCTGCCTGTTTTTGAACCGTAATATCCCTGACGGCAATCGATACCAGAAGGCCTTCGGAGGTTTCCAGTGGACTTAGGGTAATTTGGACGGGTATTTGGAAACCTGATTTGTTTTGTACAAAAAAATCAAGGTCCGCAGGAAGCCCGGTATGTTTTGGGGCTTTAAAAAATGTCTCAGCATAATATTCCATGGTGTCCCAAAGTCGTTTTGGGACAAGAATGGTCACATGTTCGTCAATAAGTTCCGATGATTTATAGCCAAACATTTTCTCTGCCTGCTTATTGATCAATTGGATGATACCTTTTCGATCAACAATGACCATGGTGTCCGGTGCGGAATCCAATAAACCTCTAAACTTGATTTCGGACATTCGGTGTTCGGTAATATCCTGTGTGGTTCCGATCATTTTTACCACATCGCCATGTTGATTCATGATGAGTTCCCCGATCAACTCAACTGTATGGACACTGCCGTCTTTGTGAATTATGCGGTGCATAAATTTTCGAAACCGTTTCTCGTCGATAAACTCTTGGGCATTCTCACGAAAAGTTTTTCGGTCATCGGGATGTATTGCTTCGACAACGCGTTCAAAATGGATGGGAGTGCCCACTTCCAGACCAAATATGCGATATAGGTTGTCCGACCAAATAATATTGTCGGCCAAAATATCCCATTCCCAATAGCCAATTTGGGATAATTGTTCGGCAAGATTGAGTTGTTGGATTTTTTTGGTAAGCTCAACTTTTGTCTGTTTTCTTTCAGTAATGTCTTGGAGGAAACCGAATAATTTTACACAAAACCCATTTTCCATTTTTGGATTTCCCACATTACGGACATACTTGATATTGCCCTTGGCTGTTACCACCTCCATGTCCAAATCATAGGACTTACCTTTTGAGATGGCTTCTTGCATGGCGTCACGGGCCATATCCCTGTATTGACCTTCGTTAAAAAAGGAAGCAAGATTATCCAAGGATGGGACAAAGTCATCAGGAACTTCGGTGATTTCGCGGGTAACATCGCTCCAATAAATTTCGTTGGAGACTACGTTAAGTTCATAGACACCTATTTTGGCAAGTTTGATGGTTTCCGTAAACAAACTATCTGATCCAAGATCCTTAATGTCCCAATTTTTCATATACTTCGGGGTTGGTTATAACAAAGTAAGCCTTGATTATTTATGGGAGCTCTCAAGCTTTATGGGGTCAGGTAATGAAAGATAGTAAATTTCCATCACTTTTCTTATTGCGGTTCCAAATTGGTGTAAAAACCCTTGCTATTTAGTTATCAGTCCTGCCCGATTCAACAAGGCGTCAATGTTCGGTTCGGCTCCCCTAAACTTTTTATAGAGGTCCATCGGATTTTCCGTGCCTCCTTTGGAAAGTACATGCTCTTTGAATTTGTCCGCTACCAATTTACTGAAAATTCCATTTTCCTTAAAATATGCAAAGGCATCCGCATCCAATACTTCCGCCCATTTATAACTGTAGTAGCCCGATGAGTATCCTCCCTGAAAAATGTGTGCAAAAGAGGTGCTCATGCAGGTTTCTGGTGTTTCTGGGAACAAATTGGTGCTTTCAAAGGCTTGTGTTTCGTAAGCTTTTACATCTTTAATGCTTGATGGGTCATTTCCGTGCCATGCCATGTCCAACAACCCAAAGCTCAATTGGCGAACCGTGGCCATTCCCTCTTGGAAAGTGGCGGATTCTTTTATTTTTTCTATCAACTCCATAGGAATCAATTCCCCAGTTTCATAATGATGGGCAAAGAGTTCCAAAGCCTCTTTTTCGTAGCACCAATTTTCCATTACTTGACTGGGCAGTTCAACAAAATCCCAGTACACAGAAGTTCCGGATAGGCTAGGGTAAGTAGTATTGGCCAACATGCCGTGCAAGGCGTGCCCAAATTCATGGAACAGCGTTGTAACTTCATTAAAGGTAAGCAAAGAAGGTTTGGAACTTGTGGGTTTGGTAAAATTGCACACATTGGAAATATGCGGCCTACTATTTTTTCCGCCCAAAGTGTATTGGGGTTTGTAAGAGGTCATCCAAGCACCGCCACGTTTTCCGGGTCGGGGGTGGAAGTCGGCATAAAACAAGGAAATGAATTTGTCGTTTTCGTAAACCTCAAAAGTTTTTACCTCTTCGTGGTATTTGTCAATGTTGTCCACTTCTTTAAACGTAAGTCCAAAGAGTTTTTCCGCAACTTGGAACACCCCGTTTATCACATTTTCCAATTTAAAATAGGGCTTCAGTTTTTCATCATCCAAATTGAACAGCTTTTGTTTCAACTTTTCGGAATAATAAGCACTGTCCCATTTTTCCAAACGGTCAATATTGTCCAGCTCCTTGGCGAAAGCTTCCAGTTCGGCAAATTCCCTTTCGGCGGCTGGTTTGGATTTCTCCAAAAGTTCGTTCAAAAAATCCATCACTTTTTCTGGGGTCTCGGCCATACGTTCTTCTAGCACAAAATGCGCATGGGTTTTATAGCCTAATAAATTTGCCCTTTCGTGACGAAGATTTGCAATGCGCTTTACGTTTTCTTGGTTGTCCAGTTCATCATTATGAAATCCTTTGCTGCCAAAGGCCAGGGATAGTTTCTTGCGCAATTCCCTGTTTTTGGCGTATTTCATAAATGGGATGTAGCTCGGATAGTCCAGCGTAATCAACCAACCCTCCTTGCCCTTGGATTCGGCCAATTGGGCAGCTGCTTCTTTGGTGCCTTCGGGAAGTCCTTCCACATCTTTTTCATCCGTCAGCAGCATTTCGTATTTGTTGGTCTCCGCCAATACGTTTTCACCAAAGGTGAGCTTTAATTTGGAGAGTTCTGCATCTATCTCACGAAGACGCTTTTTGTTTTCTTCCTTCAAGTTGGCCCCGTTTCTGCTAAAGTTCTTGTATTTTTTTTCAAGAAGGGTTTGTTGTTCTTGGGTGAGGTTCAACGAATCTCGTTGTTCATAAACAGTTTTGATACGAGCAAAAAGACCTTCATTTAGAGTAATATCGTTACTGAACTCCGACAATAGGGGGGATACTTCTTGGGCTATTTTTTGGATTCCTTCGTTGGTCTCGGCAGAATTCAAATTGAAAAAGATACTCGAAATACGGTCCAATTGCTGACCTGAAAAGTCCAAGGCCTCCAAGGTATTTTCAAAAGTGGGCGGTTCTGGATTATTTACAATAGTATCGATTTCCTTTTTGGTATCCTCAATGGCTTGAAGAAAAGCAGGTTTAAAATGTTCGTTCTTTATTTTTGAAAATGGAGCTTGGTTAAACGGCTCTAACAATGGGTTGTTCATAGTTGTTACTTCTGTTCTTTGTTTTTAAAACGTATTACGGCCCAATCACTCAACAAATAAGCAAAACCGATTATTGAAGAAAGTCCGGCAATGGTGAGGGCGGCGAAACTTTTTTCTTTGGCGCCACTGGTCATTTTGTTCATGGCGGCGATGGCCTCTTCGGAATACTCGTTTAAATCCACAAAGCCATTTCCGTTGAGATCGTATTTGCTGGCATAATCTGAAATGAATTGCCAACGTATTTCAACATAGATTAAAAGAGCTGCATATAGGGAGAAGACCAAAAGGCCACTCTTCCAGAGACCTTTTAGGTAAGGGTTGTTTACTTTCTTTAGTGTAAAACCAAAAAAGACAATAGCACAAATCCCCAACAATATGCCAATTTGATTATAGTTCATAACCAAAAATGATTTTCTAAAAGCTCTTTTTTACCTCTTCGGCACCTTTGATGACTTTTTCCTTGAGGCCTTCTTTATAGGAAATGATGTTGTCCATAATTTCACTATTGGAACTTCCGATAATCTGTGCGGCAAGTATTCCAGCATTTTTTGCTCCGTTTAAAGCTACGGTGGCAACGGGAACACCCCCCGGCATCTGTAGAATGGACAAAACGGAATCCCAACCATCAATGGAATTGCTGCTTTTTACAGGAACTCCGATAACAGGTAACGGCGATAACGAAGCCACCATTCCAGGCAAATGTGCGGCGCCTCCCGCTCCTGCAATAATCACAGCATAGCCATTGGTGTGGGCACTTTTGCTAAAGCTGAAGAGTTTTTCTGGAGTTCTGTGGGCAGAAACAATATCCACATCCACGGCAACACCCAATTCTTTTAATATATCGATGGCGTCTTGCATAACGGGAAGGTCGCTTGTGCTTCCCATAATTACGGCTACTTTGCTCATATCTTATTTGCTTATCACTTTAATCGTTTCTTTTACCTGCTGTGCTACTTCCCGAGCTCTGGCCATATTCTCGTCCACAATGGTTACATGACCCATTTTACGAAACGGACGGGTTTGTTTTTTACCATAAATGTGCGGTGTAACCCCATCCATCCCCAATATTTCTTCGATGTTCTCGTAAACCACATCACCAGTATGGCCTTCGGCTCCTACCAAATTAACCATAATTCCGGCCACTTTGCTGTCCGTTTTTCCAAGTGGCAATCCTAAAATGGCACGGATATGTTGTTCAAACTGGTTGGTGTATGCTGCTTCAATACTGTAATGTCCGCTGTTGTGTGGTCTTGGGGCGGATTCGTTCACCAGAATTTGGTCCTCCTTGGTCTGGAACATTTCCACGGCTAACAACCCCACGTGTTTTATGTGCTCCGAAACTTTTAAGGCAACTTCTTGGGCCTTTTTGGCCACGGCATCATCAATTCTTGCGGGGCAGATTACGTATTCCACCTGATTGGCCTCTGGGTGAAACTCCATTTCCACCACGGGATAGGTTTTTACCTCGCCCTTGGCGTTCCGTGCTACCACAACGGCCAATTCATTTTTAAAATCAATCATTTTCTCGGCAATGCACTCCACATTGGGCAGGTCTTTAAGGTCGTCCATTTTTCGAACGACTTTTACCCCTTGTCCATCATACCCAAATTGGGCGCTCTTCCAAACAAATGGCAGCGAAAGGCCACCGTTGCTTATGCTATCCTCTATTTCCGAAGTGTAGGCAAACCTTGTAAAAGGAGCTGTTGGAATTCCATGGTCGGTATAGAACAATTTTTGAACGGCCTTGTTCTGGATGGTCCTCAAGGTTTTGGTTGGAGGATAGACTTTAATTCCCTCGTGTTCCAATTTTTCAAGGGCATCCACATTTACGTTTTCAATTTCGATGGTGAGGACATCCACATTTTTTCCAAAATTGTAGACGGCATCAAAATCCATCAAACTACCTTGAACAAACTCGTTGCAGGCTATTTTGCAAGGAGCTTCGGCCGAAGCATCCATCACCTTGGTTTGTATGTCCCATTTTCGGGTTTCGTAGAGCATCATTTTGCCCAATTGTCCACCACCTAAAATTCCCAGTTTAAAATCGGAAGAGAAAAATTGCATTGATTTATATATTGAATATGAGCAAAAATAAGTGAAATCCACGAGGCTGTAAAAGATGTGAAGGCTTAGCAGCTTTAAAAATATTATCTTTGCCAACCTGACCATAACTTGAGAACATTGATTAAGCTCCACGATAAGTTTTTTAAGCCCTATATAAAAGAAGAGGAAATCCTTGCGGCCATAGATAAAATGGCCAAGGAGATTGCCGAGGATTACAAGGATGAAACACCCTTGTTTGTGGGTGTGCTCAATGGTGCCTTTATGTTCGTGGCCGATTTTTTGAAGGCTTACCAGCACCCTTGCGAAGTATCTTTTGTAAGGTTAAGTTCCTATCAAGGTTTAACATCAACAGGTATTGTAGAGACCCTTTTGGATGTTCCTGAGGAAATTGAAGGAAAGAGTGTCATTATTTTGGAAGATGTTGTGGATACCGGCCGCACCTTGAAAGAGTTGGTTCATCTATTCTCCAATACCAATGTAAAAGAGTTTAAAATCGGCACACTATTTTATAAGTCGGATGTATACAATGGTGAGTATGTCATAGATTATGTGGGTCTGGAGATCCCCGACCATTTTATTGTGGGGTATGGGCTGGATTATAACGAGTTGGGCCGAAATCTAAGAGAAGTTTACCAATTAAATCAAACAGATATGATCAACCTAGTGCTTTTTGGAAAGCCAGGAGCAGGAAAAGGCACCCAAGCAGGGTTCCTAAAGGAAAAGTATAATTTGAAACATATTTCTACAGGAGATGTGTTCCGTTATAACATTAAAAACGGAACCGAACTTGGAAATTTGGCCAAATCTTATATTGATAAAGGTGATTTGGTGCCAGATGAGGTAACCATAGATATGCTAAAGGACGAAGTGGAGAAAAGTCCAGAGGCGGCAGGTTTTATTTTTGATGGATTTCCTCGAACCGCGGCCCAGGCAGAAGCATTGGATAATTTCTTGGAATCCAAGGACATGAAAATAAATGCTACCATCGCCCTTGAAGCAGAGGATGATGTTTTGGTGGCCCGCTTGTTGGAGCGCGGCAAAAGTAGCGGCCGTTCCGATGATCAAGACGAAAGCAAGATCCGTAATCGTTTTGATGAATACAATGAGAAAACGGCTCCCTTAAAAGCATATTACGAAAAGCAGGGAAAATTCCATTCTGTAAACGGAATCGGAGAGATTGATGAGATTACCCAGCGGTTGAGCAAAGTAATCGACTCCCTGTAATTGATTCCAAACAAAGACTTTTTATATTAGAATATGACCGAAGGAAATTTTGTCGATTATGTAAAGGTGCACATTTCTTCCGGAAACGGAGGTAAGGGTTCTGCGCATTTACGTCGCGAAAAATATGTGGCCAAAGGTGGTCCCGATGGTGGTGATGGTGGTCGTGGAGGTCATGTTATAGTCAAAGGGAACAAAAACTTGTGGACGCTGGTCCATTTCAAGTTTAAAAAGCATTTTAAAGCAGGCCACGGAGAGCACGGGAGCAAAAGCCGTAGCACTGGGGCCGATGGAGAGGATGTGTATTTGGAAGTGCCTTTGGGCACCGTGGTAAGGGATACCGAAACCAACGAGATACTTTTTGAGATTACTGAGGACGGCGAAGAAAAAATTGTACTGGAAGGCGGCATGGGCGGATTGGGCAATTGGCATTTTAAAAGTGCTACCAATCAAACCCCGAGGTATGCCCAGCCCGGTATTAAGGGGCAAGAGGGCCATTTGACCCTTGAACTTAAAGTCTTAGCGGACGTTGGACTGGTAGGTTTTCCCAATGCGGGGAAGTCAACGTTACTTTCGGTAATGACCTCGGCCAAGCCTAAAATCGCCAATTACGAATTTACTACCCTAAAGCCTAATTTGGGCATTGTGGAATACCGGGACTTTCAGAGTTTTGTGATGGCAGATATCCCCGGAATTATTGAAGGTGCTGCCGAAGGCAAGGGACTGGGGCACTATTTTTTGCGCCATATTGAGCGCAATGCCACATTGTTGTTCTTGATTCCTGCCGATAGTAAGGACATCAGTCAAGAATACCATATTCTTTTAGACGAGTTGAGACGATACAATCCAGAATTGTTGGATAAGGGGCGATTGGTGGTTATTTCCAAATGCGATATGCTGGACCAGGAACTTATTGATGAAATGGATGAGGACATGAAAGAGGATTTTAAAGATGTGCCTTACATGTTTATATCTTCCGTCAGCGGATTGGGAATTCAACAACTTAAGGACAGACTTTGGAAGCTATTGAACGAATAGCGGCTCACTATCTGCCATCTAATCAATTTATTGATTAAATTTAGGAGAACCCAAAAGACCCATCATGCGTTATTTATTTTCCATACTATTGGTGTCGGCACTAATGTCTTGTAGCTCCGTTAAGGTAAATTATGACTACGATAAGGCGGTCGATTTTTCAAGTTATTCCACTTACAATTATTATTCGGACATGAAATCTGGGCTGAGCCAATTGGATGAAAAAAGATTGCTTCGCGCTATGGATTCAACCTTAAAAGCCAGGGGTTACCGTTTGGCCGAGGAACCGGAACTCTTCATCAACATCATGAGCAATGAATACAGGAGTGCGCCCAGTAACAATGTAGGGGTGGGAATTGGTGGCGGTGGCAGAAATGTAGGTGGGGGTATATCCGTAGGATTGCCCTTGGGCGGTTCCAACATGCAGCGCAGCATTCAGTTCGATTTGGTGGATGCACAAAGGGATGCCCTTGTTTGGCAGGCTGTGGCCGAGAGCGGATTCCGGGAAAATGCTTCTCCCAGTGTTAGGGAGGACAAACTTAGGAACCTGGTAAAAAAGGTATTTTCCAAATTTCCCCCAAAGGTGAAATAGCCTTTAAAACCAGTTTGTTACGGGTTTTTTAGCCAAAATTTAATGATTTTACCGTTCGGTCGGGCAAAATTACCACTTGTCATAAATCACTTCATCAGGCAAGAGAGGTCCTGTATTTTAGCTTCAGAAATAAATTCTAAAACACAAAAGTTATGATAGCACTAGCCAAATTGATTATTTCACTTTTAGTAAGTATTATTTTATAATCTGTCCGAACAGTCACAAAATTCATTAATATGAGAAAGCTGAACACAACACAAAAAGTTGTTTTTGCCATGGGGATCCTTAGCTTACTAATAGGGATTTTCGGAAGATTCAATGCGTGGGAATACATGGAATACTTTCCATTTTTCTATTCGGGCATAACCATGATGTGGATTGCATTTCTACCTCAGAAAAAGGCGTGTTGCAACCCTTTTAAAAGAAAATCGGTACAAAAACCCTAGTATAGCCAATACTGTATTGGTTTAATGTAAATTTGGGCAAATCTGGCCCAATGGAATGGAATTAAGTTCTCGTAAAAGAAATATAGCATTTTGGACCCTTCAATTATTGGGGTGGGGTTTTATTAACTCCATAGCAGCGTTGATTCCCCAGAATATTAGTATAGAGATGACCATTTTTTCGGTGGTCGTCGGAATTTTTATAGGTATTTTCTCCACTTCGATGCTGCGCTGGTACCTTAAAAGAAATGTACATTTTGATTCTTTCGGAGGCAAAGAAGTCATTAAAATTATTGTGTCCACCTTGGTGGCTTCTACAATTTTTGGGCTTTTAAATGTATTTTTCGGATATATCTACATAAAATTTGGTCCAGAACTGACAGAGACGGAATTGCACATGTTCGAAGGCTATGACAAAATCATGGTGCAAGTACTTAATTCGGTCTTTTTGGTCGGGGCTTGGGCAATTACCTATTTGGTCATCAAACTGCTTTTAAAACTAAATCAGAACAGGATAGAGCGGTTGGAGTTGAACACTAGCTTGAAACAAGCTCAGTTAAACACCTTAAAAGGACAAATCAACCCACACTTTATGTTCAATAGCCTCAACAATATACGTGGTTTAATGCTGGAAGATGTGGAAAAATCTAGGGAAATGCTCACCAAGCTCTCCGAGATTATTCGATACTCCCTTACTAAGAACAACATTAACGATATCCCCGTTCGTGAAGAATTGGAGGTAGTGGATAACTATATCGACCTGTCTAAAATACAGTTCGAGGATCGTTTGGAGTTTGTAAAACAGGTAGAGGAGAATACATTGGACCTTAGGATTCCGCCCATGATCATTCAATTACTGATAGAAAATGCAGTCAAGCACGGTATTTCCAACCTTAAAAATGGCGGCCGGATTCTGTTGGCCATCTTCAAGAAGAACAACGATTTGTTCATTGAGGTGCGGAATACGGGAAAACTGAATATTTCGAAGGATTCCACCAAACTGGGATTGAAAAACATCGAACAGCGCTTAAAGTTGTTGTATGCCGATAGTGCGTCCTTTAAATTGGAAGAAGTATCGGATGAAGTAGTGGCACAAATCATAATTCCCTTGGTATGAAGATCAGAGCGGTAATAGTTGAAGACTCCAGATTGGCTCGTAATGAGCTCAAGGAACTCATTAAATTACACGATGATTTAGAGTTGGTGGGGGAAGCAAGCAACGTAGATGAAGGTGCGGAACTTATCGATTCCGAATCCCCGGATTTATTATTCCTTGACATCAATATGCCCGAAAAGGATGGTTTTGATCTTTTGGAGATGCTGGACGATGTTCCAATTACCGTTTTTACCACGGCTTACGATGAGTATGCCATAAAATCCTTTGAGTACAATGCCTTGGATTATTTGCTAAAGCCCGTGAGCAATAAACGCTTTGATATGGCTTTGGAAAAGGTTCGCGCCAAGATGGCGTACAAGCAAGAAAACACATCCACAGATAAAAAACTAACGGAGAACAGTCAAATTTTTATAAAGGATGGCGAATCTTGTTGGTTGGTGAAGATAGGCGATATTTGCTTGTTCGAAATTGTGGGCAATTACACCCGTGTATTCTTTGATGACAAGAAACCCATGTTGTACAAGTCACTTAACCAAGTAGAGGAAAAATTGCCGGAAGATTCTTTTTTCAGGGCGAACCGACAGCAAATTGTCAATACCAACTATATAGAAAATGTGGTACCATGGTTCAATGGCAAACTAAAGCTTACCCTAAAAAACGGAGAAGAAGTGGAGGTGTCCCGCAGACAATCCTACATTTTTAAAGATCGTATGAGTTTATAAAAAAGCGCCCACCTGTCCGTTCGGCAGGTGGGTGCCCATATAGACAGAAAGCTGTCTTTTTGTTTTAGGCCCTTAATAGTTCCTTATACCTATCCTTGTACCCATACAGAACTGCAATGTTCAATATCAGTAGGGCAAGAGCGGGGGGAAGGCCATCTGGCGAGAGCGTGATGTGGAACAAAACAGCGTTTACGGCAACGCTCATCAAAATTAACGCCATGAGGGCGCCATACTTGTTAAAGATCAGGGCAAGCCCGGTTAATACCTCGACCACGGCCACTAATTTTAGGGTGTAAGTGGATGACAGGGCACCAAAATAGTTCATGACCGCTTCGGGCATTTCGCCACCCGCAGGTAGAAAGTTTAAAAACTTGTTTAGTCCGAACACTAGGACAAAAAGCCCCAAAAGTATGCGGACCACCAAAAAAACTTTTGAATTCATAGAGTTGAATTTTTATTGGTTACTCAATAAAAGTATTCAAAAAATGAATATCTGATAGTTTTTATAAGGTTTAATTTGTTATAAATCAGTTTTTTAAAGAGATTTTAGCAGTCCTCCATCAATGGGAATATTGGTTCCGGTAATGAAAGCGGCTTGTTCCGAGGCCAAAAATGCCACTAAATAACCATACTCCTTAGGATCGCCTATCCGTTTTACAGGAACCTGTTCTTCCATGTTGGCACGCACCTCATCTGGGGAAATTCCTAATTTTTCCGCTTTTTTGGAGTTCAATTGCGCGATACGATCGGTATCAAAATAGCCCGTCAAGGTACTGTTCACGGTAATGCCATCTTTGGCAACGTCGTAAGCCAAACTTTTGGCCCAAGTGACCACCGCAGCCCGAATGGTGTTGGAAAGCGCCAAATAATTCAAAGGTTCCTTTACCGATATGGATGCAATGTTTATAATTCTGCCCCATTTGTTTTTCTGCATATGTTTCAGGGCAAGTTCAGTAGTGTACACCACCGATTTGAATAAGAGGTCAAAGGCATTTTGATAATCCTCAACGTTCTTTTCCAAGGCACCTCCACCTTCGGGACCTTGGGTGTTGTTTACCAAAATGTCTACGGTATTGGTCTCGAAGAAAGCTGATATTTTTGCTTTGTACTCCTCAAAATTGGTAAAATCAACGGACAGGTATTGGTGTTTTTGCCCTTGGGTGCTGTCCATTTCATCAATTAAATCCTGCATCCGTCCCTCACTTCGCGCCATAAGCGTTACGCTGGCGCCACTTTCGGCCAGTTGCCGCGCGATGGCTTCTCCAATTCCTTTGCTACTACCTCCTACGAGAGCATTTTTTCCTTTTAGTGATATGTTCATGGTTATCGGTATTCATCTCTTGTGGGACTAAAAATGTCCATTAATTTGCATGGGGTCAATGCTTTTCCACTATGTGGAGCGTTGGAAGGGATTACTACAATGTCCCCACTGGTGTAGGTTCCTTTTTCTCCGTTTAGGGTAAACTCAAATGTTCCTTCCACTACGTGCATGATTTGTTCATGATCGTGTTGGTGTTCTGGCACTTCCGCATTTTGCTCCACATCCCAAAACACCCAGCTCATCCGTTCTCCGTGGACCAACTTTCCGTGGTAACCGGGCATTATTTCCCGTGGTTCTATTTCTGATAGGTTCATGGTTCTCAAATTTAGCACCAAGATAAAAATTAATATAGAGCTTCCATGTTTGCAATGGTTTCAGCTTTGGCTATTTTTGAATCCTAAATTGAACTGATGCAGGTACATTTTATAGGTTTAGGCGAGGTACAGATGTACAACTTGGCCATTGCATTGCACAAAAAAGGCGAAACCGTAACGGGCAGCGATGCGGTGTTTGATGAATCCCTAAAGACCATAATGCAAGAACAGGGATTGCAAACTGAAGGCGAAGGATGGTTTTCCGATAAAATCAATGATCAATTGGATGTGGTTGTCTTGGGTGCCACCGTGGAGGAAGACAATCCGGAGTTGGTCAAGGCAAGAGAGCTTAACCTCAGATTGGTATCTTACCCAGAATTATTGTTCGAACTGAACAGATACAAAACACGTGTGGTAGTGGCGGGGAGTGAAAATACTGCAAGGCTAACCTCAATGATTTTGCACGTGCTCGACTATAACGAAATTGAAGTGGATTATGCTGTGACATCTCCCAATGGAATCCATCTATCAGAAGAAAACGACTTTATTGTCATTGAAGGAGGAGATACACCTTCATCCGTTATTGATACCGAACCACAATTTCATAAGTATCAACCCAACATTGCTCTATTGAGCGATATTGCATTTAAAGAAGGTGGTTTTTACACCAATTTCGAGACTTGCGCGGAACAGTACGGTATTTTTGTGGATAGTATTGTAAAAGGTGGAAGCATTACCTATTATGATGAGGATGCCGAAGTAAAACAACTTGTGGAATCATCCGAAAACCCTATCAGAAAGTTTCCATATGGAACCCCAGAGTATCAAAAAGTGGATGGTGAAGTATTTTTGGACACGCCAGATGGTGAAATGCCCTTGGAAATTTCAGAGATCACCGATTTAAGAAATATGGCAGGTGCCAAGTGGATTTGTCAGCAAATGGGAATTGACGAAGTGGAATTTTACGAAGCTATGGCCACTTATCAATAGTAGCTAAACCCCAAATTGCCTTAAATGATGATCCAAATGCTTGTATTGCATCTGTCCCCATTGTTTGGGAGTAAAAGTGCCAAATACGGGATGCGGGTCCCATTCTTTTTTACCTTTTTCTTTGTGGAAATCATTGATTAGGCCCACTAGCACTTTCTTTTCTTCATCAAAATTTTTATCGTCCACTACTTTTAAACCTTTGGCCGTGGGAAGTCCTTTACGCCAAAGCTTATCGTTGTACAAGCTCTTTTTAAAGAATTTGCCCATGACCTTCAATATAAAATTAGGTTTGTTGTTGGGATTGTGCCGCCCTAAAGATATTTTTAAGGGATATTGACAATGATGGAGCATTTGACCCACCTCCATTTTGCCCCACTGCCTTTTTGAAGATTCCGAAAGTTGATCGATGCGTGATACGATTTCCTTGTGTGCCTCAGTGTTGAAAAGGGATTTCATAATGAAGGATTTATATTGAAAATTACATAAAATTATTCTCCTATCTTTAGCCCATGCAAGAAAAACTAGCTTCCTTTTCCATTAAAAACTGGGCAGATGATGATCGGCCCAGGGAGAAATTGGTGCAAAAGGGCAGTTTTGTACTGTCCGATGCCGAGTTGATCGCTATTTTGATTGGATCGGGAAGTAGGGACGAGAGTGCCGTGGAACTTTCCAAGCGCATACTAGCTTCCGTAAACCATAATTTGAACGAGCTCGGGAAACTGTCGGTAAACCAATTGATGCGGTTCAAAGGAATTGGTGAAGCAAAAGCGGTAAGCATCGCTGCAGCCTTGGAGGTTGGTAGAAGAAGACGGTTGGAGAATACTTCAAAAATCGTTAAAATACAGAGCAGCCACGATGCCTACGAACTATTGTATCCATTGGTAGGGGAATTGCAGCACGAAGAGTTCTGGATTGTATACCTTAACAATTCCAACAAGGTTGTACACAAGGCACAGCTCAGCAAAGGTGGTATTACGGGAACTTTGGTGGATGTACGATTGGTGCTGAAACAGGCTTTGGAACTCGGGGCCGTTGGAATTATTTTGGCCCATAACCATCCATCGGGAACTTTACAGCCAAGTGCTGCCGACAAACAGATTACACAAAAATTAAAAGTGGCATCAGAAGCTTTGGATATAAAGATTTTGGACCATTTGATTTTGGCCCAAAACCAATACCTGAGTTTTGCGGACAAAGGAATACTATAGCCCATGTTATTGATTTTCACCCATAAGGTAACCAACCGTTTAACCTATACTGCCAAGCAGATTTTTGAGAAAATCTTGGGGGTGGAGATGGGGTTTACCACAAAGGTCGAGGATTTTATTAAACACACTGGGCCTAAGATGACCTATTCCAAGCAACCGCTCCAGAATGAATTTTTTATTAGGAGCAACGATCTTTTGTTTGAGCAGGGAATCAACGATTTGGAAATAAAAGTTTCTGATTGGGATGGTATTCCCTGTTTTTTTTCAGCAGGAGAGAAGAGCACCATTCCTTTTGATATTTTTTCGGCCAGCTTTTTTCTCTTGAGCCGATATGAAGAATATTTGCCACATGTTAAGGACAGTGTTGGTAGGTTTCCCGTGAAAGAAAGCATAGCTTACCAAAATAACTTTCTGGAACTTCCAGTGGTAGACCTTTGGGCCTACAAATTGTTGGAAGTGCTCAAAGAGCGTTTTCCCGACCTTGAAAATAAAGAGAAGAACTACCATTTTACCCCGATTATCAATGTAACTACCTCCCACGCTTATGCCATGCGTGGAATTTCACGTACCATAGGTGGCTTTTTATTGGATTTATGGAGGCTCAGGTTTCGGGATATATGGGAGCGCTTCTCCGTTATGCTGAGACTCAAAAAAGACCCGTACGATAACTTCTTCAAGCTGGTGGACATCCACAAGAAATTCCCGATCAAGACCATGTTCTTTTTCCAGTTCGCCAAACATTCCGCCCACGATAAAAATGTATCCACCAATAACAATAAGTTCCGTTATCTGATAAAATCCGTGGCCGATTACAGCGTAGTTTCCTTGAGTACATCCTTTGTGTCGACCATGGATAAAGAGGTGCTTCGGGAAGAGAAAAAACAGTTGGGCAATTTGATCAATAGGCCCATTAGCTATGCAAGGCTTAGGTACAACAAAGTAAATGTTCCGGCTACCTATCGAAACTTGGTGGAAACCGAATTTACCGATGATTTTTCCATGGGATATACCCACGAAATCGGATTTAGGGCCGGAACCTGCACCCCTTTTTATTTTTATGACATCAACACCGAGGTAAGGCAACCGATAAAAATACATCCCTTTGCCATGCACGACTATGCCCTGATCAAGTATAAAAGCAAAGAAGAGGTTTTTGAGAAAATGGATAGAGTGTACCGATTGGTGAAACAAGTCAAGGGTGATTTTGTTCTGGTTTTTTCCAACGAACTCTTAGGGGGCAAGCAACAATTGGAGTGGATGGAGCTCTATCAATCCATTTTAAAACGCTATTATGTTTGATCACGAAGTAACCGACATCTTTTTTGATTTGGACCACACTCTTTGGGACTTTGAGAAGAACTCGGCCCTTACGTTTGCCAAAATATTGGTAGATAATAATGTAAAGGTGGATTTGGACGGTTTTTTGGAGGTCTATGCGCCCATCAATATGCAAATGTGGGCATTGTACCGGGAGAACGTGATTAGTCAGTCCGAACTGCGCTATCAGCGTTTAAAACGAACTTTTGATGTGCTCCGCGTACATGTTTCCGATGAGGTAATCAATGTGTTGGCCAACGATTATATTGCTCACCTATCATCTTTTACCCATTTGTTGCCCAATACTGTGGAGACTTTGGAATATCTCTTTCCAAGATACAAACTGCACATTATTACAAACGGATTTCAAGAAGTGCAGTCAAAAAAACTGAAAGGGAGCGGGATCGATCATTATTTTCAGAAAATTATTGACTCCGAAATGGCGGGGGTCAAGAAACCAAATCGTTATATTTTTGAGCTTGCATTGGATATGGCACAGGTAGATCCACAAAATTCATTGATGGTCGGGGATAACCTCGAAGCGGATATATTGGGAGCAAAAGCCATGGGAATGCAGGTACTCCATTACAATTTCCATAAGGATTCCGACCATGGTGAATGTACAATGATTGACGACCTGATTGAAATAAAAAACATTTTATAGAGTTATATAAAAAGTGGTGTGCCCCATTTTTTTGACACTCGAAAATGTTTTTGGCGATGAAAAGATTATGCTATTCGATCTTCTTGGCAATTGGTTTCATATTTTTTGTTGTTTCGTGTACCGAAGAACAAGATTTTGATCAGATTGATGATTTAAGGGTAACCCCAACTTTGGCCTCGGGTCTTTTTTATTTGGAATCCGATGAAGAGACCATAAACGCAGCAGGGCCACTAAACTCTTTTTATTTTCAAGAAGTAAATTTTGATGCATTCAATGAGCAATATGTGGCAGAGCGTCTTTTGGAGGGCGTCATTACCTACGAGATGGATAATACCACCAGCAAGGAATTGCAGATAATCATTGAATTTTTGGATGATGCAGGACAATTATTGGACACGGAACTCTTTACTATTGAAGCAAACTCTTCGGAAACTTGGGATATCCCCTATGGCCCCGGAGGCAAAAGCATTGATATACTCACAAACACTTCGAGCTTAAGAATTACAGCCAATAATTTGAGTGACAGCATAAGTGTTTCGTCGGCCGAAGACCCTAAAATTATTTTACGCTCTGGAGCGCAATTTGTATTTCAACTACAATGAGAATAGCCCCAAAACTTATATTTATTGTCTTATTTTGTGGTACCACTGTTTTTGCCCAAAACAAGGAGTTGTTGTACGATTTTTATGAAATCCCACAATCTTTGATGGTAAATCCAGGGGTCAAGACTTCTCAAAAATGGCATGCCGGCATTCCGGTGATTTCTGGACTATCTGTACAAGGTGCAACCAGTGGTGTTACCGTGAACGATCTCTTTGCCAACGATGGTGTTGATTTTACCACAAAAGTCCAAGAACGGTTGTTGGATGTAATGTCGGACAAAGACGATTTCAGTACCACAAGCCAGATAGAGGGAATCACCGTAGGGTTTAGGGGCAAGAACAGACCAGATGATTATTATTCCTTTGGAATGTACGGTGAAATGGACATCATCTCGTATTGGCCCAAGGATTTGGCTATTTTGGCATTTGAAGGTAATGGAGGCAACAACATTGGGCGGAGTTTTGATTTAGGGGATTTAAATCTTCGTGGAGAGATGATCAATGTGTTTCATTTTGGAATCAACAGAAAGGTGAGCGAGTCACTTACCTTGGGGGCAAGGGCTAAAATATATTCCAGTATTTTTCAATTCCAGTCCATAAACAACTCAGGTTCCTTTACTACGCGACAAGGTCAGAATAATGTATACGAGAGCACAATAAATGCCAATATGCAGCTCCAAACGGCAGGCATAAGGGAGTTTTACGATATTCTTGAAGAAGATACGGGCACCACAAAAAAAGATTTGGCAAGTGTTTTTACGGAGCGGGTATTGTTGGGTGGAAACCTGGGGCTTGGTTTTGATTTTGGGTTTAGTTATAATCTTAATCCGCAGACCACAATAACGGGAAGTGTTTTGGATATTGGGTTTATCAATAACTCCAAAGATGTATGGAACTACACCTTTAGCGGAAGTACAACTACCGACGGGATTTCTGTTTTTCTTCCGGAGGACATCAACAATGTGGACAACGATTTATGGCAGGAACTCATAGATGAGATTGATGCGGCGCTGCCACAAGGCGAAAACCAATCCAGTTATATTTCTTGGCGACCAGTAAAGGTGTACGGCTCCATAAAATATGATTTTGGCCAGGGAGGTGGATCTGTTTTGGACAATTGTGGATGCGCTGTTAATGGTGGAAGTGGAGGAGGAAGTAGCCTTGATTATTTTAGAAATAGTGTCGGAGGTCAATTGTTTATGATGAAAAGGCCTCGGGGCGTACAGGCTGCATTGACCGGTTTTTACCAAAGAAGGTTTGGAAAAACCGCATCCTTAAAAGCCACATATACCGTTGATAAATATTCTTTTACAAATATTGGATTGGGTGCAAACCTTCAATTTGGGCCCGTTAATTTCTATGTATTGGCAGACAACCTTTTAAGCTATAGCAATGTGGCCGATAGTCATTACGCCTCTTTACAGTTCGGATTTAATATCATATCTTGGAACAGTAATTGATTACTTTTCACTATATGAAATCTAAAATATTGTACATATTGCTTTTGGCAATGGGATTGAGCAGTGCCGTAAACGCACAATTAAACAGCTATAAATATATTATAGTCCCAAAAAAGTTTGACGCTTTCAAATCAGTAAACGAGTATCAGACCAGCACTTTGGTAAAATACTATTTTGAGCAAAACGGTTTTAATGTTGTTTATGATGATGCCTTGCCTGTAGATTTGGCAGGCAATAGATGTCTGGGACTTATGGCCGACTTGGTTGATGATTCCTCGCTTTTTTCCACAAAAGTGACCATTGCCCTCAAGGATTGTAACAATGTTGAAGTATTTAGGTCCGTTGAGGGGAAAAGTAAGATCAAGGAATATGATAAGGCCTATAAAAATGCCATACAGGAAGCATTTGTTTCCTATGCCGGTATGGATTATGCATATGAGCCCAAAAAAGAAGAAGTAAAGAGGGAAGCACCTGTTACTGTTAGTTTTAAGGATGATGTAAAATCGGTTGAAGAAGTGTCCAAAGAGCACGTTGTGGAACAAAAGGCCACTATGGAAGAACAGGTTTATAAAAGTGTAGAGCCAAAACCTTCAACAATTATAAGGGACTCCGGTAAAGATAAGATGACCACGGTTCCCAAAAGCCTTTTATATGCCCAACCTACCGAAAATGGCTACCAATTGGTGGACAGGACGCCGAAAGTTGTGCTAAGGCTGGAAGCTACTTCAATGGAAAATGTTTTTATGACCGATTTCCAGGGTAACAATGCTGTGGTCTTTCAAAAAGACGGCAAATGGCTGTTGGAGTATTCCGAGAACGGTAAAAAAGTACAGGAAGAACTGAATATCAAGTTCTAAAAATCATACTTGTTCTTCCATCTTTTCTTTAAAAAATCCTTCATGGAATTTTCCCTTGGGTTGTTTCCTGGTTTGTAAAAAGTAGTTCCGGTAATTTCATCAGGAAGAAATTCAAAATCCACAAAATTATTTTCGTGGTTATGGGCATAGTCATATCCTTTTCCATACCCCAAATCCTTCATCAATTTGGTAGGGGCATTCCGGAGTGGTATAGGCACTGAAAGATCTCCAGTTTGACGCACTTTTTGTTGGGCTTCGTTAATGGCCATGTAACTGGCATTACTTTTTGGCGAACTTGCCAAATAGGTGGCGCATTGACTCAAGATTATCCTAGCCTCAGGGTATCCAATAGTGGTAACGGACTGGAAAGTGGTGTTGGCCAATACAAGGGCCGTGGGATTCGCATTTCCAATATCTTCGGATGCCAAGATGATCATTCGCCTTGCAATAAATTTTACATCTTCACCGCCCTCGATCATACGGGCCAACCAATATACAGCCGCATTCGGGTCGCTTCCCCGAATACTTTTTATAAAGGCTGAAATAATATCATAATGCTGTTCACCGGTTTTGTCGTACAGCACCGTGTTTTTCTGAACCTTGTTGAGCACTAAATCGTTGGTGATGGTAATTTTGTCGTTACCCTCCGAATTGATCAGCAACTCGAAAATGTTGAGTAATTTTCGTCCATCTCCCCCCGATAGGCGTAACAGGGCTTCCGTTTCCTTCAACTCAATTTGTTTTTTGGAAAGATGGACATCCGTTTTAATGGCCCGTTCCAACAGCGCAATAAGGTCATCCTTTCCAAATGGGTTTAGGGAGTATACTTGACATCTTGATAAAAGTGCAGGTATCACTTCAAAACTGGGATTCTCCGTTGTTGCTCCAATAAGTGTCACCCAACCTTTTTCCACCGCACCAAGCAATGAATCCTGTTGGGATTTACTAAAACGATGAATCTCATCAATAAAAAGGATAGGGTTTTTGGAAGTGAACAATCCTCCACTTTGCTTTGCTTTGTCAATCACCTCTCGAACATCCTTTACACCACTGCTAATGGCGCTCAAAGTGTAAAAGGGCCGTTGGCTTTCAGAAGCAATAATGTTGGCCAAGGTGGTCTTTCCCGTTCCAGGGGGACCCCAAAAAATCAAGGAGGGGATAACACCGTTTTTGATTTGGGTGGTTAAAGCGCCCTGCTTTCCCACCAAATGTTGCTGACTGATGTAATCCTCTAAAGTTTTAGGCCGTATTCGTTCTGCCAAAGGTTCGTTCATGCATCAAAAATAAAATAAATTTGATGGTCCATTGTTCTTAATTTGGAAAGGATTTTTGTTGTCGACCTGACAATTTGTATACATTTAAGGTTGTGGCGGGATGTTTGATTTTGTAGGTATATGGATTCAGATACATTTAAGTTTTCTAATGCAGTAGTGTTGGCGCCATTGGTAGCCGTACTTTCTATTTGGATTGTTTTTTGGGCCGAGGTGCAGTTTGGCATCAACCTAAACGATTATGGAGTTTACCCAAGAAAGTTATCTGGATTAAAAGGAGTACTCTTTAGCCCATTTATCCACGGTTCCATAACGCACTTGTACAACAATACCATTCCATTGGCCGTGTTAACGGCTTTTCTGTTCTATTTTTACCAAAGTGCGGCGCTTCGGATATTATTGTTCGGAACACTGGCGTCCGGATTGCTTACTTGGGCCATTGCCCGGCCATCGTACCACATTGGTGCAAGTGGTGTAATTTATTTGTTGGCGAGCTTTATTTTTTTTAAAGGAATTTTTGCCAAACATTATCGGTTGGTAGCACTGTCATTGATCGTGGTTTTTATTTACGGGAGCATGATTTGGTATATTTTTCCTGTAAAGGATGGTATATCATGGGAAGGGCACCTTGCTGGATTTGCTACGGGGCTTGCGCTTGCGCTGGTCACCAAGGTACGGATTCCCGAGGTTCGAAAATATGATTGGGAACGGGAAGATTTTAATGAGGCCAACGACCCTTTCCTAAAACATTTTGATGAAGATGGTAATTTTATCGAGACCACTACGGAAGAATCCGAACAGAAAATCGAAATTAAATATCACTATAAAAAGTCCAGTGATGATTAACCTCTCCGTTGCCGAACCACCTCATAAAGAAAAACACCACAGGCCACGGAAACGTTTAATGAACCAATTTTTCCCATTAGTGGCAATTTTGCTTGGTGATCAATAATATTTAGGGTAGAAGGGGAGATGCCTTTTTCTTCAGATCCCATGATGATGGCAGTAGGCCGGTTAAAGTCCACTCCGTAAATCTCATCATCGGCTTTTTCGGTAGCTCCGGTAACCACAATACCTGAAGATTGCAGGTAGAAAATGGCATCTTTTAGATGGTCCGCTTTGGCAATGGGTACATTAAAGGCTGCTCCCGCCGAGGTTTTAACCGTATCGTCGGTAATTGGTGCAGCTCCGTTTTTTGGAATTATGATTCCGTGCACTCCGCTACATTCCGCAGTTCGGATAATGGCACCAAAATTACGAACATCTGAAACTCCGTCGAGCATCAAAAACAAGGGAAGTTGCTCCTTGGATAGCACTTGTTCCACCAACTCTTCAAATTGATGAAACTGTACAGGGGATATTTGCGCTACTACCCCTTGATGGTTGTTTCGGGTGAGGCGGTTCAGCTTTTCAACCGGAACATAGGATAGGCTAAGGCCATTTTTACGAACGGTGGACTCCAGTTCTTTGTAAAGTTCGCCTTTGAGACCCTTTTGGACAAATATCTTGTTGATGGGCTGTCCGGCGTTGATGGCTTCCATAACGGCCCGTATCCCATAGATTTGACTGCTCATTTTTATTGCAATTTAAATGCAAAGATGCAATAAAGTAGCCTATCCATTTCCAATGGGGGCATTATTTTTTAAGATAAGTAGCAACAAGACTTATAAGTCTAAAGCAATAATTCCAGGGTGGTCCTTAGCATAGTGGTAAGATCTCCAGAAAAAACCATCTCCTGAAAACTTCCAAACCACTTCTCCCTCGGTTGTAACTTCCCAAATACCATAATCACCTTCGGTAATAAGGGTGTTTCCATTGGGAAGGCGAACAGCTCCGGAAACTTTTGGGGAATACAGTTCCGTATCGGTGAAACTCCAAAGGATTTCAGGATTGGTAAGGTTTGGAACCGACTTTTGGTCAAGTGCATCGGGAAGCGCCAGTTCATGGACAGTGGATTGGCCAAGGTCACCTCCATTGGTGAAAATGAGCATTTTTCCAGGCTCGAATAAATTTGGGTAATGGTTGTTTACAAACATCCTTTCGGAATCATCGTCGCCATAGGCACTTGGGTTACCAAAGCGATACACCAGGTCTCCGCCTCTTCCAAAATTTCCGCCCGAGTGGGATGCCGCCACTTCGGTTGTGGTGCTGTGGTCGAGAATCCATACTTCGCTGTAAAAATTAACGCTCAAAAATATCAGGTCGTTGATGGAATCGTAACCAAGACCGTTAATGTGCATAATATTGCCGTTTTCAGCATTTACATAATTTAGGTCGATCAATTGCGGGTTTGCAGCAACCTCCCCAAAATTTAATTTGGTATCATCAAAATCTTGGATTAAATGGTCTTTGGCATGCCATTCCCAAACAATCTCATCCGTGGTAGGATTAATTTCCAGAATGGATTCCGGGTAAAGGTCGGTATTGTGGTTGGAGCCATTGGCCAAGGCTTCTTCCTGGGTCATTTTTTCCCATGCAATGCCCAACACGTTGCCGTTGGGCAATAATTCTACATCGTGGTGCAAACGGTGGTTGCTATTGGAATAGGTAAAGTCCCACAGCGCATTGCCTTCTTTGTCGATTATCTGGATTTTCCCTCCAAAGCCACCAAACAATATATCGGGTCCTTCAGCTTGTAATGCGGCTAATAGCGTTCCATCTTCAAGCAGCACAACATCGTTTCCAATTTTACGGTCTCCCAATGGCCATTCGTACACCAAACCACCATTTTTGTCCATTAAATAAACACGGTTGCTCATGGCGTCGTTTACCAGGATGTAATGGTCTTCTGCCAAAGCTTTGTTAAAGTAGGTTGCTGTGCCCAAATCACCTTCCACAACCTCTTTGTTGTTTTCTTGTGGAGTTTCTTCCGTTGGTGTTTCTCCTTGTTCCGGGGTTTCTTCTCCTGACTCTTCGGGAGTAATGGAGTTGTCGTTGTTGGAACAAGATAAAAGGAGTGTGCAACAAATTACTGCCAGAGATATTTTGATTGATGACTTTAACATGTGTAGGTTGATTAAGGAAAAAGGATATGTTATTTCTCGTTCAAGTAGTTGAATACTTTAATTAAATCCGACTCCTCCTTAACATCTAAATTATTGTCCTTAATGTAGTTTTTCACCTCTGATCTTAACGGCTCTTTGAACAGTTTGGCCACTTTGTTGGTTTTCAAGGGAACCTCATCTATTCTGTTTACCCCTTTTTCTTGGTAGTAGTATTCAATAAAGTGTGTAAACCTATTGGGAACAGCCTTAACAAAGGAGTTTTGTGCTTTTTGTCCCTCGGTAAACTTTACATTTACCCTTTTGTAGAGGTCGTAGGTTTTGCCATCTAAAACTGTGGTTAGATAGCCGTTCAGGGTATTTCCTTTTTTGTCAATAAAGGTGGCAAAGCCCATAGGTTTACCGTTTACCATCACTTTTATGGATTTATCTTTGGTAAGTGCAGCTATCTTTTCTTCTGATAAATTGGTTTTTTTTATTTCAATCTCTTCGTTGTATGCATTGTATCTGTAAAAGTAAGAGCCCATACTTTCATCATCATAAAAAACAGGGGTTTGCACAAATGTATCATTCGTATATGGGGAACCGGCAAAATCGTCGATTCCTGTTTGTTTGGATAGGCGATCATATTGATCATCCATGTCGCCGATTACAGACGAGACCAGTGCATTGGACGCAGCGTTGTAAGAACTGCCCGATGCTACTTGACCGGCATACTGAGCCGACATTAGATTGACCGTTAGAAATAGTAGTAATGGTGTGATGAATTTTTTCATGTAATTGAATGTTAATGTATTGTGTTTTTATTTGTGATTAAAAGATAAGAAATTACGTAGGATAATTCTAATTAAGAACAAAAAAACCTGGATTCTTGAATCCAGGTTTTTTTTGGTTGAATGTTTGATGGACTATAAGTTGTCCAAGCAGTAGTTCAACAATTCAATTTCGGCAGTAGGACTTGGACCTAGGTCCAAAATCACATTACCGTTCGCAGAGGTGACTTGAAAGGTTATTTCAGAATCCCAATCTCCAGATACAAATTCAATGGAGATAACCTCAGTTCCATCAGGAACATTGAAAGACTCAGATGCTGCAGCTCCATCCTCTATTAGATAGTTGGTAGCCTCACCGTCAATGGTTATCAAGACTGAAGCACCGTTCCATCCATCTCCATAGGAATCTTGCATGTCTATCGTCCATTCCCCAGAAGTTGGAGGAGTTGGAGGGCATACAACCGTTGCATTGTATTGGAACGGAGATGCAAAGAAAGACCCTGTAGAAGTATCTGTGTTCTGACCATTTGAGAACGTCCTTCCGTCTACCAAATTGGCTGCGAAACGGATGGAGAATACATCGCCTCCATCTACGTTGGACTCGGATAGAGAAAGTGCGCTTAACATTTCTGGAAGAGTAATGCTATAGGAGTATCTTGGAAATCCATATTCCCCAATAGTGAACTCGGAACTGGAAACGGTCCCAACTTGAACTTCAGCAGCACTAAAATCCGTTTCTCCTTCTTCAATTGTGTTGTCTTTAAAGGAAACGTATACATCTAGGCTTTCTACCAGGGCACCGTCTTCTTCGTCCTGCATTTCTAATTCGACAGCAAAGTAGGAGTCGGATTGCCCAATAGGCAGTTCGTCCGATTCCACATTCACTGTCCTTAGCACAATACCACTTGTGGTATTGGCAAATACTTCGTCAATCACAGCGTCACCATCATCACACGAATTGAATGTGAATCCTACTAGCGCTAGAGCTGCGGCTAAAAGTGATTTATTTATAAATTTCATGATTTTCAATTTTTTTATGTTATTGAGCTTCTGGGAATGCTGGTGATGCCGGATTGGTGTCCCAGAAAACCTGTCCTGTCATATCCGTTTTTTGTGTCAAATTCGGATTTGTGATAACCTCGGTTTGAGGGTAAAGGAAGGTTCTTGGGAACGGGCCTGGATTAGCTTCCCAGTTTGGGGCCAGGTTCGTTGGATATCCTGTTTTTCTATAATAGTTGTAGGCCTCGGCCGAACCACCATACAGAGTAACAAAATATTGATCGGCAAAGATGTTCATTTGGTCATCTCCAGTAGCTGCCAAGAAATCGGCAATAATACCATCTATCCATGCTGTTACATCCGCTTCTGAAGGTGCAAAACTTAAATCGGCAGTTGGGTCTAAAGCACCAAACGGTCTTACTTTTGCCATGGATTTGGTGAGTGCAGACCTAAAAAATTCCGCAACTACGGCATCGGACTCCCCTTTGGCCATAGCGTTATCGGCTTTCCAGAAATCTACATAGGATGAAAGGATAATCGGCTGTATACCAGCTCCGCCACCACCTTTGCCCAAACCTACTGTTGGGTCATAGCTGGGGTCATCTTCATCTACAGCAAAATCACTGTCGTCAAATTTACCGGCTGCTGGGTACACGCCTATTGCAGTTCTCAAAAATCCGTCAGGGGGTGTACCTTCGTTGTTGCCATGTTGTCTACCCCAATAACCGTTTGGTAGGCTGCAATATTGCCATTCACTTTCTTGATAGTGAATTGGAGGTACTGCTAAGGAACAGGCTAATGACTCTTCGTCTGGATCAACTCCAGGAGCTCCAGGAGTAGCACCAGTTTGACGATAAAAGTAATAACGAATTCTAGGATCGTCCACATTTTGCATATACTCCATTAACCAAAGGGCACGGTAAAGATCTGCGCCACTCGGAGTGTAATCGTCCGCATAGTCAGGGTGACGAGTATCCGGTTGCAATTCACGGCTTCCATATTGGAATTGGAAATCTTCCTCTACTTCATCAATATAATTGTTTTCAGCAATTACAGCATCAAAAGCACTAGTGTTGCCAGTAGTGATATAGGCTTTTAACCTGATTGAATTTATCGCTTTGATCCATAGGGAAGTATCTCCATCGTAAAAGAAATCTGTGGCTCCCACTGTCCCAGTATTTTTGACGAATAAACTTTCAGCTTCGTCCAACAAAGCCAATGCACTGGCATAAACAGCCTCACCATCGTCCAATAATGGAGCTGAGAACTGGTCTGGGTCACCCGCTTCAGAGTAAACCGCCCCACCGATATAATCGGTAATCAACATAAGCATGTGGGCCTGAACTGTTTTGCCCACTGCAATATGAAAGGAATAATCCACATCGCTTGTTGCGTTGATGTCCTCTAGTCTTTGAACATTAGTGAAGATACCCAAATCATAATCGCTTGAATATACTTCATCGTCCCCCCAACCACTACTATAAGTTCTTTCCCAAACATCGTCGAGTGTTGAACCCGGATAGTTGTTAAAGTAGTTTCTTCCGCTCATATACTCAATCCTTGTTAATTCACCTCCTAACAGGCTGATATCGAAAATGTTAGCCGCGTAGGCGAGCTGAATCGAATTCAGTAGTAATGCAGGGTCTGCCTGGTCGGCAGCAAGGTCGTTAGGACTCACCCGGAGATCCAAATCGGTTGTCTCGCAAGAATTTAATAATCCTGCTAATAGAAAGACAACGGTTATGTATTTACCTATTTTTTTCATAATATTTTAGCTATTTTTTTATTTAAAACGATGCTTTTACGCTTAAACCGTATTTTCTAGCACTAGGTCCGTTGATGAAATCGAATCCTTGGGCATTACCGATACCCGCGCCTTGAACGTTTGGATCAAAGTTAGCACCATCTGGTGTGTTGTAGGCATCATACCAAAGGTTGAAACCTTGTGCAGTAATGGTCAAAGTACCAAATGGAGTCTTGTCCAAAAACTTTTTCGGGAAAGAATAGCCCAAAGAAACCTCCTGCAATCTGATTACCGAAGCATCGTAAACCTTTAATTCGGCCGGACCGAACAAAACGTTGTCGAAGTAGTAAGATGCGTTGTTTGTCTGTTTGTTGTTCACTTCGCCTGTGCTTTGCAAGACTCCTGGCAAAATATAAGTGTTCTCCCTATTCAAAGTTTCAGTAATCAAACCACGCCCAAGAAGGGTAGCGATTGTATTTGACATGATGTCACCACCTTTGGTGTGGCTCAATTGGAAACCAAAGTTCCAGTTTTTGAAGGACATGGTATTGATGATGTTCATGATGTAATCTGGGTTTGGATCACCAATTATAGGAACATTCCCATCCAAATCTTGCTCAACAATAACATAATCACCGGCATCATTTACTAGGAAATTTCCATCTGCATCTCTACCAACAGCTGTACCTACCATGGCTCCGAGTGGTTTACCTTTAATTGCAGCGTTACCACCCACGAACAGGGTGGAACTACCTGCATATATAATGATGTCTTGCTCTTGTTCTGTAACTACTGGATTGTACGTGGAGAAATTTGCTCTAGTGTTCCAGTTAAATCCATCCGGAGAATCACTTCTGAACCAGTCCACGGAAGCATCGATTTCGATACCATCACCTTCAATTTTACCAACGTTACTCTGAGTAAAAGTAAACCCTGTAGATGGTGATAAAGGCTCGCGTACGATCAAGTCCTTGGTTGTACGGTCAAAGTATGTGAAATCCAAGGAAACTCGGCTATTGAAAAATCTGGACTCAAAACCTAATTCGAATTCAGACAATAGCTCGGGCTTCAAGTCTGGATTTGCTTTGAAGTTTGCAACTTGGTTGGTAGTGACCTCACCACCTTCACCAAATACTTGTGTGTTCTGCTCAACAATTCCTACAGTAGGGTATGCTGTTGGGAAAGTAGCGGAAGAACCGATACCAGCTCTCAACTTTAAGAAGTTAAGGCCTCCTTGGGACTGCAATTCTGGGAATGCAGCCGTTGGTAAGAAAGAAATACTTCCACTGGGGTATGTTCTACTATTGTTTTCCGTAATCAAGTTAGATACCCAATCTGTTCTGGTGGAACCTGTTAAGAACAACATGTTGTCATAATCCAAGGTTACCTGACCTAAAACACCGGCGATGTTTCTTCTTTCGGTATACTGGATAGGTAATTGGTTGGAATAGTTAAAGTGACGTACCACTCCATAGACCAACTGTCCTGTACTTTGAACTCCTTGCTGGTCAAACGTGGTAGACCTTGTTGTAGCACCCGCGGTGAAAGTCATACCCAATTTTTCAGAAAGGTCATAATTACCATTAAGTGCCAAGTAGTGGTCCCAGATAGTATTGTTGTTGTCGTATGTGTTCAAGAAACCGAAGATGGCATTGTTGAAAGTTACACCACCTTTATTTGAATATTGAGTGTTTCTTTCGGTATAGAAGTCCATACCTGCTCTATAGGTTAGGTCCAAGTTGTCGGAAAGTGCGTAGTTAGCAGAAGCATTCCAGAAGAACCTGTTGGTCAACTGGGAGTTTTGTGCATTTTTCACAATCCATCTTGGGTTCATGATATCGTTACCGTTTCTATAGTACACACTGGAATTGTCTATAGGATTTTCGAAAGGCAATCCCATTAAGTCAACGTTCCTTGGCGTAAAGAATACAGCACCGAACGTAGAGAAACCTAAACTACCATTACCTCTACTTGCCGCAATTGGAGGGGTGCGGTAGTCAGTTCTGGAATAGTTCATGGCAGCGCTAATGGTAAATTTGTTTGTAAGTTGTGTTCTACCACCAACAGAGATATTAAAACGCTGTAGATCGTTGCCAGGGACAAAACTTTCATCGTTCAAGTAACCTAGGTTTACGTTGAATGATGTAGAGCCATCTTGAGTACCACCGTTAATATTGATGGATGTATTGCTTACACCACCCGGTCTAAAGAAGTTTTCAACACTATCGTAAGGTCTCCATTCATATCTTGCATTTTGGAGCTCTGGGAAGGCGTCCCTTGTAGCTTGAATCGCAGTTGTCGAATAAGGGTGTGGCAGTGTACCGTTGTCGTCGATAGCAGGTTGATTTCCCCATCCTGCAACTCCACTTCTTTCGAATTTAGGTCCCCAGTTACTGTAGAACCATCCAAAAGATTGGTCAAAACCACCACCATACTCATCTTGATAATCTGGCAAGGAAGCCATGGCATTGACAAAATAAGATTGGTTTACAGTAATCTCTGTTTTTTTGGCACCGCCTTCACCAGAACCGGCTTTGGTTGTAATCAAGATTACACCATTCTTACCTTGTGTACCATATAATGTGGCAGCGGCCAAACCTTTAAGTACTTCCACACTGGCAATGTTGTTCGGGTCCAAATCCAAGAACCTGGAAGAACCTGTGTTTCCATCAAGGAAGTTGCCCTGAGCGTTAGTGTCGCTACTAAAAGGAACACCGTCCACTACAAAAAGTGCTTGGTTACTTCCGCTAAAGGAGCTTAAACCCCTGATCACAACATTGGTACCAGAACCGGACATACCACCCGCAGCGGTAATGTTAACACCAGAAGCTTTACCGGAAAGTACTCTGGCAACATCACCATCGGCACGTTGCTCCAAGTCTTCTTCACCAACAGAAGAAACCGCATAACCCAAGGCTTTCTTTTCACGTTTAATACCTTGTGCGGTAACAACTACCTCTTCAAGGGCTTGGGTGTCTTCCACCATTTGGACATTGATTACGCTGCTAGCGCCGACAACCTTTGTCGAGGGTCTTTGCCCAATGTAAGTAAAAAGCAATGTTTGCCCCTCACTTGCGCTGATGGCGTAATTTCCATCAAAATCTGTTTGGGTACCAGTAGTGGTCCCTTCAACGACAATGTTGACCCCAGGCAGCGGAAGCCCATCGGCATCCGTAACTGTACCTGTAATCGTCTTGTCTTGCGCATAGGATATATGCACAACAAACGCCAATAATAGCGTTAACAATCCATTAAGTTTTGTTCTCATTGTTAAATTATTTGAATTAGCTAATCGCTAAAATCATAATTTCATGTTAATAATCCAAACTAATTTTATAAAATCTTTAAGAGAACATCATTAATTGAAATAACTACAAAATGAGTAAAATTTATTGATAGCTATGTAATTTTAAGGGCATGTAATTGTTTTATATATAAAATTCATTTTTTCACCCTAAAGATAATAGGGGTGTGTGTTTTTTTTGTCGATATATGGTCGATTTTAAAAGTGGTAAATAAGGGTCTTTTGAAAGTGTTATGGCAATGTTAATAGGGTGGAATTGGCTTTTGGGGCTTTATACCTTAATATATAAGGGGGTTGATTTTGATTGTTTTTTGTGTTTGTTCTCTACTGTTGAACGGCTGGTTTTAAGTTTGTGTCTTAACTTTTTTCAGTTTCCTTTTAAATTTAATTACAGGGGGTTTGAATTATTGGGAATTATCATTACATTTGCAGCCCTCAAAATGAGGGTTATTTAGTTTTTAAAAGGAATTTAATGCCAACAATTTCACAATTAGTACGAAAAGGAAGGGCCACGATTACCAAGAAGAGTAAATCGGCTGCTTTGGATTCGTGTCCTCAAAGGAGAGGGGTTTGTACACGTGTTTACACTACTACACCAAAAAAACCAAACTCTGCAATGCGTAAAGTTGCAAGGGTAAGGTTGACCAATGGTAAAGAGGTGAACGCATACATCCCTGGAGAAGGACACAACCTCCAAGAGCACTCGATAGTATTGGTAAGGGGCGGAAGAGTAAAGGATTTGCCTGGTGTGCGATATCATATCGTTCGCGGTGCTTTGGATACCGCAGGTGTTGCGGGAAGAACGCAACGACGATCTAAGTATGGTGCAAAGCGTCCTAAAAATTAATCATTTTTAAGAAAGAGAGATGAGAAAAAAGCAGGCAAAAAAGAGACCTTTATTACCAGATCCAAAATTTAACGATCAACTTGTTACGCGTTTTGTGAACATGATGATGTGGGATGGTAAGAAGTCAATTGCGTTCAAGATATTCTATGATGCAATAGAAATCGTTGATGAGAAAAATACTGACGAAGAAAAAACCGGATTGGAACTTTGGAAAGATGCTCTTTCCAATGTTATGCCACACGTTGAGGTTAGAAGTAGAAGAGTGGGTGGTGCAACATTTCAGATTCCAATGCAGATTCGTCCAGATAGAAAGATATCCACTGCCATGAAATGGTTGATCAGTTTTTCAAGAAAGCGTAACGAAAAATCCATGGCGCAAAAATTGGCGGCTGAGATTTTAGCGGCGGCCAAAGAAGAGGGTGCGGCAGTGAAGAAAAGAGTAGATACACACAAAATGGCCGAGGCCAATAAAGCGTTCTCACACTTTAGATTCTAAACAATACAATGGGAAGAGATTTAAAATATACAAGGAATATAGGTATTGCAGCTCACATTGATGCTGGAAAGACAACTACTACAGAGCGTATTCTTTTCTATACAGGTGTGAGTCATAAAATTGGGGAGGTGCACGATGGTGCGGCCACCATGGACTGGATGGAGCAAGAGCAAGAGCGTGGTATTACCATTACTTCTGCGGCTACAACATGTACTTGGAAGTTCCCAATGGAGAACGCGCAAGCATTGCCGGATACAAAGGATTATCACTTTAACATTATCGATACTCCCGGACACGTTGATTTTACGGTTGAGGTAAACCGTTCTCTTCGTGTGTTGGATGGATTGGTTTTCTTGTTCAGTGCCGTTGATGGTGTTGAACCTCAATCCGAAACCAACTGGAGATTGGCCGATAACTATAAAGTGCCAAGAATCGGGTTCGTAAACAAAATGGATCGTCAAGGCTCTAACTTCTTGAACGTGTGTAAGCAGGTTCGTGAGATGTTGGGTTCCAATGCAGTGCCGATTGTGTTGCCAATTGGTGATGAGGCTGACTTTAAGGGGATCGTTGACTTGGCCAAGAACAGAGCTGTTGTGTGGCACGAAGATAACTTCGGTTCTACTTTTGATGTTGTTGATATTCCTGAAGAAATGAAGGCTGAAGTTAAGGAGTACAGAGCTGCTTTAATTGAGGCTGTTGCCGAATATGACGAGGAGTTGATGGAAAAATTCTTCGAAGATGAAGATTCCATTACCGAAGATGAAGTACACGCCGCTTTACGTGCAGCCGTTATGGATAGGGCTATTATTCCTATGATTTGTGGTTCTTCCTTTAAAAATAAAGGAGTTCAATTCTTGTTGGATGCAGTTTGCCGTTACTTACCATCACCTTTGGATAAAGATGATATTGTAGGTGTTCATCCCGAAACCGGTGAATCAATCACAAGAAAACCAGATCCAAAAGAGCCTTTTGCGGCACTTGCCTTTAAAATTGCAACCGATCCATTTGTAGGTCGTTTGGCATTCTTTAGAGCGTATTCTGGTCGTTTGGATGCAGGTTCATACATTTTGAATAACCGTTCAGGTAAAAAAGAACGTATTTCACGTATCTACCAAATGCATTCCAACAAACAAAACTCTATAGATTATATTGAGGCTGGAGATATTGGTGCAGCCGTTGGATTTAAAGATATCAAGACTGGGGATACCATGTCCGCTGAAAACGCTCCGATCGTATTGGAGAGTATGGACTTCCCTGATCCTGTAATCGGTATCGCAGTAGAGCCTAAAACAAAGGCCGATGTTGATAAATTAGGTATGGCTTTGGCAAAATTGGCCGAAGAGGATCCAACCTTTCAGGTAAAAACAGACGAAGCATCAGGTCAGACCATTATTTCTGGTATGGGCGAGCTTCACTTGGATATTATTTGTGATCGTTTAAAGCGTGAGTTTAAGGTTGATGTTAACCAGGGTCAACCTCAGGTAGAGTACAAAGAAGCTATTACCGGAACAGCCGATCACAGGGAAACATACAAAAAGCAGACAGGTGGTCGTGGTAAATTTGCGGATATCGTATTTACTATGGAGCCAGCTGAAGAAGGTAAATCCGGACTGGAGTTTGTTAATGTGATCAAAGGTGGTAATATTCCTAAAGAATTTATCCCATCCGTTGAGAAAGGATTCAAAGAGGCTATGAAAAATGGTCCTTTGGCAGGGTTCGAAATGGATTCCATGAAAATTACCCTTAAAGATGGTTCTTTCCACCCAGTGGATTCCGACCAACTTTCTTTCGAACTTGCTGCAAAATTGGGTTACAAGGTTGCTGCCAAAAAAGCGAAAGCGGTAATTATGGAGCCAATTATGAAGTTGGAGGTACTTACTCCAGAAGAAAACATGGGTGACATTGTTGGTGATTTGAACCGTAGAAGGGGACAGGTAAACAGCATGTCGGATAGAGCAGGGGCCAAGGTTATTAAGGCTGAAGTGCCACTATCGGAAATGTTTGGTTATGTTACTTCCTTGAGGACATTGTCTTCAGGTAGGGCAACATCCACAATGGAATTTTCACACTATGCAGATACACCTTCCAATATTGCGGAGGAAGTAATCAAAGCAGCTAAAGGAGTAACCGCTTAATTTTTCAGCAAGATGAGTCAAAAAATTAGAATAAAATTGAAATCTTACGATCACAATTTGGTGGACAAATCTGCTGAGAAGATCGTGAAGACAGTAAAAACAACAGGTGCTGTGGTAACTGGACCAATTCCATTGCCAACACGCAAAAAGATATTTACGGTTTTGCGTTCGCCCCACGTGAACAAAAAATCGAGGGAGCAGTTCCAATTGAGCTCTTACAAGAGATTATTGGATATTTACAGCTCTTCATCAAAAACCATCGACGCCCTTATGAAGTTGGAACTTCCAAGTGGAGTGGAGGTTGAGATCAAAGTTTGATGAGGACTTGGCTTTCTGGTTTACAGAAAGTTTTAGCCGAACAAACACTGAGCGAAGTCGAAGTGTCTCAATAAAGAGATGATGAAACAAGTTCAGCATAGACATGTCCCGAACGACGGTCCGGGAAAAACGGTGAAAGAAAAAAATCTGGGTCAGAACAGAATATTTTCTTGACCCAATTTTTTTGCCAAGAAATTGGCGGAGTTATAAAAAGTAAATAATTGTTAATTAATTAAATATGTCTGGGTTAATAGGTAAGAAAATCGGTATGACCAGCATTTTCGACGAGAATGGAAAGAACGTTCCATGTACCGTATTGGAAGCTGGGCCATGCGTGGTTACCCAAGTCAGAACCGAAGAGGTAGACGGGTACAGTGCCCTTCAACTAGGTTTCGATGACAAGGCAGAAAAACGTGCTAATAAGGCCGAAACAGGTCACTACAAAAAAGCAGGTGCTTCTCCAAAAAAGAAAGTCGTTGAGTTCCAGGGGTTTGAAGGTGAATTCAAATTGGGAGACACCGTAGGTGTTGACCTTTTTGTAGAAGGAGAGTTTGTTGATGTCATTGGTACATCAAAAGGAAAAGGATTCCAAGGTGTTGTAAAACGCCATGGTTTCGGTGGAGTTGGTCAAGCGACCCACGGTCAGCACAACAGGTTGAGAGCCCCAGGTTCCATCGGTGCTGCATCTTACCCTTCCAAAGTTGTGAAAGGTATGCGAATGGCCGGTAGAATGGGTGGTGAAAGAGTGACAGTTCAAAACTTGAGAGTATTGAAAGTGGTTCCTGAGAAAAATCTTTTGGTAGTTAAAGGATGTGTTCCAGGTCATAAGAATGCTTACGTAACAATTGAGAAGTAATGAAGGTTGCAGTTTTAGATATCAAAGGAAAAGAAACAGGTAGAAAGGTAGACCTTTCTGACGATGTTTTCGCCATAGAGCCTAACGAGCACGCTATTTATTTGGATGTAAAGCAGTACTTGGCCCATCAGAGACAAGGAACGCACAAAGCCAAAGAAAGAGCAGAGATCGCTGGTAGTACCAGAAAGATCAAAAAACAAAAAGGTACTGGTACCGCAAGGGCCGGTAGTATTAAATCACCAATATTTAGAGGTGGTGGTAGAATCTTTGGTCCAAGACCAAAGGATTACACCCAAAAGTTGAACAAGAACATGAAGCGATTGGCCAGAAAATCTGCCTTGAGCTTAAAGTCCAAAGAGAAATCTATAATGGTTGTGGAAGACTTCAATTTTGAAGCTCCAAAAACCAAGGACTTCGTTAATTTCTTGTCTTCCTTGGGAATAGAAAATAAAAAGTCCCTTATTGTGTTGGGCGATTCAAATAATAACGTATATTTGTCGTCGCGTAATTTGGAACGCTCCGAAGTTGTAACAGGCTCAGAATTAAATACTTACAAAATTGTTAATGCAACAAGTTTAGTATTGACCGAAAGCGCTTTGGAAGGAATTGAATCGAACCTAAAGAAATAAAAGTATCATGAGTGTGTTGATTAAACCGATCATTACGGAAAAAATGACCGCTGATAGCGAGCTTTTCAATCGCTACGGATTCTTTGTAAATCCAACTGCTAATAAGTTGGAGATCAAGGAAGCGGTAGAGGCTACTTATGGTGTTTCTGTTGAAAAGGTAAGAACCATGAACTATGGCCCAACGCGTAAGAGTCGTTATACAAAAACCGGAATTCAGCACGGTAAGACGAATGCAATCAAGAAAGCAATCGTTGATGTGGCTGAAGGTGATATTATTGATTTTTACAGTAATCTATAAAGACGAGAAATGTCAGTTAGAAAATTAAAACCGATAACCCCTGGTCAGCGTTTTAGAGTAGTAAACGGATTTGACGCGATTACTACTGATAAGCCGGAGAAAAGCTTGCTTGCTCCGATCAAAAAGACAGGTGGTAGGAACAGTCAAGGAAAGATGACCATGCGCCATAAAGGTGGCGGTCACAAAAGAAGATATCGAATCATCGATTTCAAAAGGGATAAACAAGGAGTGGAAGCTACTGTGGTTTCTATCCAGTACGATCCCAATAGAACTGCATTTATCGCCTTGGTAGAATACAAGGATGGTGAAAAAAGATATGTAGTTGCCCAAAACGGATTGCAGGTAAGTCAGACAATCAAGTCTGGAGCTGGATCTGCCCCTGAGATTGGAAATGCACTACCGTTGGGTGAAATTCCGTTGGGTACTGTTGTGTCTTGTATAGAATTGAGACCTGGTCAAGGAGCTATTATGGCACGTAGTGCTGGAACTTTTGCCCAGTTGATGGCAAAAGACGGTAAGTTCGTGACCTTGAAATTGCCTTCTGGTGAAACAAGAATGGTTTTGGCCACTTGTTTGGCTACGATTGGAGCAGTTTCCAACTCTGACCACCAATTGCTAGTTTCCGGTAAAGCCGGTAGAAGCAGATGGTTGGGTAGAAGACCGAGAACTAGACCAGTAGCTATGAATCCTGTTGATCACCCAATGGGTGGTGGTGAAGGTAGGGCTTCAGGAGGTCATCCAAGATCTAAGAACGGTATTCCTGCTAAAGGATTCAGAACACGTTCTAGAACTAAGGACACCAATAGATATATCATAGAACGTAGAAAGAAATAAAAGAAAAGTAAATGGCACGTTCGTTAAAAAAAGGACCATACGTTCATTTTAGTCTGGAGAAAAAAGTCCAGGCCAATATAGAATCAGGTAAAAAATCAGTTATCAAAACGTGGTCTAGAGCCTCTATGATAACGCCAGACTTTGTTGGGCAAACCATCGCAGTGCACAACGGTAGACAATTTGTTCCCGTTTTCGTTACTGAAAACATGGTAGGTCACAAACTTGGGGAATTTTCACCTACAAGATCTTTTAGGGGTCATGCAGGGGCTAAAAACAAAGGTAAAAAGTAAGTAAGCTATGGGAGTTCGTAAAAGAGAAATGGCCGAAAGGTTAAAAGAAGAGAAGAAGCAACTTGCTATTGCAAAGCTTAACAATTGTCCAACTTCTCCAAGAAAAATGCGTTTGGTCGCTGACTTGGTAAGAGGTAAGCAAATTGAGATGGCATTGGCAACCCTTAGGTTCAACCCTAAAGAAGCGTCCAGAAAGTTGGAAAAACTTTTACTTTCCGCAATTGCTAACTGGGAAGCTAAAAATGAAGGTGCAGATATCGAGGCTGCAGATCTTTACATCAAGGAAATCCGTGTGGACGGTGGAACCATGTTGAAGAGATTGCGACCAGCTCCACAAGGTAGGGCACATAGAATCAGAAAACGTTCCAATCATGTTACCATGATTTTGGAGGCCAATAACAACGTTCAAAGCTAGAAGAATAATATGGGACAGAAGACCAATCCAATAGGAAATCGCTTAGGAATTATCAGAGGATGGGAATCCAACTGGTACGGAGGAAATGATTACGGCGACAAACTGGCTGAAGACGATAAGATCAGAAAATACCTATATGCGCGTTTAGCAAAAGCTAGCGTATCTAGAGTTATTATAGAAAGAACCTTAAAACTGATTACCATTACCATTACCACGTCCAGACCTGGTATCATCATTGGTAAAGGAGGTCAAGAGGTAGATAAACTTAAGGAAGAGCTTAAGAAGATCACCAACAAAGAGGTTCAGATCAATATTCATGAAATTAAGAGACCTGAGCTTGATGCTAATTTGGTAGCTGCAAGTGTTGCAAGACAAATTGAAAGCAGAATTTCATACAGAAGAGCCATCAAAATGGCCATTGCAGCAGCAATGCGTATGAATGCCGAAGGTATCAAGATTCAGATTTCCGGACGTTTGAACGGCGCTGAGATGGCACGTTCCGAATCTTACAAAGAAGGAAGGATTCCATTGTCTACTTTTCGTGCAGATGTGGACTATGCCTTGCACGAAGCTCACACTACCTATGGTAGATTGGGCGTAAAGGTATGGATCATGAAAGGAGAGGTTTACGGTAAAAGAGAGCTTTCCCCATTGGTAGGATTGAGCAAGAGTCAAGGAAAAGGCGGCAAGGATAACAAGAAATCCCGTCGTAGAAAGTAATAAGATAAAGTAAGGTAAAATGTTACAGCCAAAAAGAACAAAATTTCGTAAGGCCCAGAAAGGGCGTATGAAGGGGAACTCTCAGAGAGGGCACCAACTTTCCAATGGAATGTTCGGTATCAAGTCCATGGATTCGCACTTCATTACTGCCCGTCAGATAGAGGCTGCACGTATCGCTGCGACAAGATACATGAAGAGACAAGGTCAGTTGTGGATCAAAATATTCCCGGACAAACCTATCACCAAAAAACCTCTTGAGGTTCGTATGGGTAAAGGTAAAGGTGCTCCGGAATATTGGGTAGCCGTGGTGAAGCCAGGTAGAATCATGTTCGAGATTGCTGGTGTACCAAAGGATATTGCTGAGGAAGCCTTGAGGCTTGCGGCACAAAAACTTCCGGTAAAGACCAAGTTTGTTGTAGCAAGGGATTATTCCGCCTAATTTTTAATTGAGAAGAAAGATGAGACAATCAGAAATAAAAGAACTTTCAATTGAAGAGCTAAAGGAGCGTTTGACCGAGTTCAAAAAGCAGCATGCCGACTTAAAGATGGCACACGCTGTTACTCCTTTGGAAAATCCTTTACAGATCAGAAAGACTAGAAGGACGGTAGCAAGACTTGCAACTGAATTAACTAAAAGGGAATTACAATAATCGGTTCTGCCTTATGGAAAACAGAAATTTAAGAAAAGAAAGAATAGGCGTTGTTACCAGCAACAAAATGGAGAAATCGATAGTGGTTTCTGAGGTAAAAAGAATGAAGCACCCCATGTACGGGAAGTTCGTTCTAAAGACCAAGAAATATGTTGCCCACGACGAGAAGAACGATTGCAACGAAGGTGATACCGTTAAAATAATGGAAACACGACCATTGAGCAAAACAAAATGCTGGAGGTTGGTAGAAATCCTAGAAAGAGCTAAATAATTATGGTACAGCAAGAATCAAGATTAAGAGTTGCGGACAATACCGGTGCAAAAGAAGTTTTGACCATCCGCGTACTAGGAGGAACAAAGAGAAGATACGCTTCCTTGGGTGACAAAATCGTTGTTACCGTAAAAGAAGCTACTCCAAACGGTACTGTAAAGAAAGGTTCTGTGTCTACAGCAGTTGTTGTTAGAACAAAGAAAGAAGTGAGAAGACCTGACGGTTCTTACATCCGTTTCGACGATAACGCATGTGTGTTGTTGAACCCAACTGGGGAGATGAGAGGAACTCGTGTATTTGGTCCTGTTGCAAGAGAATTGAGGGACAGACAATTCATGAAGATTGTTTCATTGGCGCCTGAAGTGCTATAAAAGAAATATCAGAAAGATGAAGTTGAAAATAAAAACAGGGGATACGGTAAAAGTCATTGCGGGAGACCACAAAGGCAGCGAAGGTAAAGTACTTCAAGTAGACCGTGAAAAGAACAAAGCTATCGTGGAAGGCGTCAATGAGGTGTCCAAACACGAAAAGCCAAGTGCGAACAATCCTCAAGGAGGCATAACTAAAAAGGAAGCCCCAATACACATTTCCAATCTTTCCTTGATCGATCCAAAGTCTGGCGATGCCACACGTGTTGGATACGAAGTAAGGGACGGGAAAAAAGTAAGGTTTTCCAAAAAATCCAATGAAGTAATTTAGTCATGAGTTATATTCCAAGATTAAAGCAAGAATATAAGGAGCGCGTGATCAAGGCGCTAACGGAAGAGTTTGGTTACAAGAATGTAATGCAGGTTCCTAAGTTGCAGAAAATAGTGGTAAGCCGAGGTGTCGGTGCCGCTGTTTCAGATAAAAAGCTTATCGATCATGCCGTGGACGAGCTGACCAATATCACAGGTCAAAAGGCAGTAGCTACGCTTTCAAAGAAAGACGTTGCAACCTTTAAATTGAGAAAAGGTATGCCGATTGGTGCCAAAGTGACATTGAGAGGTGAGCGCATGTACGAATTTTTGGATAGATTGATCACCAGTGCCCTCCCAAGGGTGCGTGATTTCTCTGGAGTTAAAGCCACTGGTTTCGACGGGAGAGGTAACTACAATTTGGGTGTTACCGAGCAAATCATCTTTCCAGAAATCAATATAGATAGAATCAACAGGATCAACGGAATGGACATCACGTTCGTTACTTCCGCTGAAACTGATAAAGAAGCAAAATCATTGTTAACCGAACTGGGAGTACCCTTTAAAAAGAACTAGTATGGCCAAGGAATCAATGAAAGCCCGCGAAAGAAAAAGGGCTAAAATGGTAGAGAAATACGCCGAGAAAAGAAAAGCTCTAAAAGAGGCGGGAGATTATGAGGCTTTGCAAAAGTTGCCAAAGAATGCTTCTCCTGTTCGTATGAGGAACCGTTGTAAACTAACAGGTAGACCTCGTGGTTACATGAGAACTTTTGGTATATCAAGGGTTATGTTCAGGGAAATGGCCAACAAAGGTTTGATTCCTGGAGTTAAAAAGGCAAGTTGGTAATTTAGATAAAGAAAAGAAATGCTTACAGATCCAATTTCAGATTATTTGACCAGATTGAGAAATGCCAGCAAGGCAGGTCATAGGGTTGTAGATATCCCCGGTTCCAATCTAAAAAGACAGATTACCAAAATATTGTTCGATCAAGGATATATTTTGAGCTATAAATTCGAGGAAGACAAAGTACAAGGGAACATCAAAATCGCCCTTAAGTACGATAAATTTACCAAGGAGCCCATCATTAAAAAATTGCAGCGGGTAAGTAAGCCCGGTCTGCGCAAGTATTCAAACTCTAACGATTTGCCTAGAGTGTTGAATGGATTGGGAATCGCTATCGTTTCTACTTCTCATGGGGTAATGACGAGTAAGCAGGCCCAGCAAGAGAACGTAGGTGGCGAGGTATTGTGCTACGTATATTAATTGAGAAAAGAGAAGAAAAATGTCAAGAATAGGTAACAGTCCAGTTAAAATTCCTGATGGAGTCACTATAGAAGTGAAAGATTCCGTTGTTACTGTAAAAGGTAAATTGGGAGAACTTACCCAAGAGTTTTCAGGGATTGACATTAAAGTCGAGGACGGAAGCGTTGTTTTGGAAAGACCTTCCGATGACAATAAACACAAATCAAAGCATGGTTTATACCGCGCTCTTATCAATAATATGGTAGAAGGTGTGACCAATGGATGGACAAAGGAATTGGAACTTGTAGGGGTTGGTTACAGAGCCAGCAACCAAGGACAAAAATTGGATTTGGCCCTAGGGTTCTCCCACAACATTGTTCTGGACATCGCTCCCGAAGTAAAAATCGAGACCATCTCCGAAAAAGGGAAAAACCCTATCGTAAAACTAACATCTCACGACAAACAATTGGTGGGTCAGGTAGCCGCTAAGATCAGAGGTTTCCGTAAGCCAGAGCCTTACAAAGGAAAAGGTGTGAAGTTTGTAGGTGAGCAATTAAGAAGAAAAGCAGGTAAATCAGCTTAATAATTAAGACTATGGGATTATCTAAGACTGAAAGAAAATTACGCATCCGAAGAAGAATACGAAAAGTATCCTTCGGAACTGAAGCAAGACCAAGGTTGTCTGTATTCAGAAGCAATAAAGAAATATACGCCCAGTTGATTGACGACGATAAAGGTGTAACTTTGGCGGCAGCTTCATCCAGAGATAAGGATGTGGACTCCAAAGGAACAAAGTCCGAGGTAGCTACCAACGTGGGTAAGGCCATAGCTGAAAAAGCTCTTAAGCTTGGTGTTGAAGCCGTAGCTTTTGATAGGGGAGGAAACCTATATCACGGAAGAATAAAATCATTGGCTGAAGGAGCTAGGGAAGCAGGACTAAAATTCTAATAAACTATGTACCAGAAATACAAAAACGTAGAAATAGTAAAGCCAGGTGGACTGGAGTTGAAAGACCGATTGGTTGGAGTACAACGTGTTACCAAGGTAACAAAAGGTGGTAGAGCCTTTGGTTTTTCAGCCATAGTTGTTGTTGGTGATGAAAACGGAGTTGTTGGACATGGTTTGGGAAAATCCAAAGAAGTTGCCACAGCTATCGCTAAAGCTATCGAGGATGCCAAAAAGAACTTGGTCCGTATTCCATTGAACAAAGGAACACTTCCTCACGAGCAAAAAGGAAAATACGGTGGTGCACGTGTTTACATCAAGCCTGCATCGCACGGTACCGGGGTAATCGCCGGTGGAGCCGTAAGAGCCGTATTGGAAGCTGTTGGGGTACAGGATGTATTGTCTAAATCGCAAGGATCTTCCAACCCGCACAACGTGGTAAAAGCTACTTTTGATGCCTTGTTGCAATTGAGAAGTGCTGACACCGTTGCAAAGCAAAGAGGAGTTTCTTTGGAAAAAGTCTTTAAAGGATAAATAGAGGATAACATGTCAAAGATTAAAGTTAAACAAGTAAAGAGCGGCATCAAAAAGCCACAGAACCAAAAAAGAACTTTGGAGGCTCTTGGATTGCATAAGATCGGACAGGTAGTTGAGCACGAAGCAACTCCTAGTATCCTTGGAATGGTAAATAAGGTAAAACACTTGGTTTCCACAGAGGAAGCTTAAAATATAAAGGCACATGGATTTGAATAATCTAAAACCAGCGGATGGCGCTGTGCACAAAGAAGGAAAACGTGTAGGACGAGGAGAAGGCTCCGGTAAAGGAGGAACTTCTACCCGTGGACACAAAGGAGCCAAGTCTAGATCTGGATATTCCAAAAAGATTGGTTTTGAAGGTGGTCAGATGCCATTGCAGAGACGTGTACCAAAGTTTGGTTTTACTAACATAAACAGAAAAGAGTACACTGGAATCAATTTAGGTAAACTACAAGAGTTGGTAGATAAGGGCGTTGTTAAAAACGAGGTTACCTTGGAAACTCTTTTGGAGAACGGATTGGCCCACAAAAACGATTTGGTAAAGATATTGGGTGATGGTGAACTAAAAGCATCACTTAAGGTATCTGTTCATAAATTTACTGCTTCCGCAAAAGCTGCTATCGAGTCAGCTGGAGGTGAGGCAATAAGTTTATAAGAAGTTATAGCATGAAGAAATTTATTGAGACCATATCAAATATCTGGAAGATAGATGAGCTAAGACAACGTATTATCCTAACATTGGGATTATTATTGGTCTACCGATTCGGTGCACAAGTTGTTCTTCCCGGTATTGATACCGCCCAGTTGGCGGAATTATCCACCCAGACTGAAAATGGTATCTTGGGTATTCTGAATGCTTTTACAGGTGGTGCTTTCGCGAATGCTTCGGTATTCGCCTTGGGTATTATGCCCTATATCTCCGCTTCCATTGTGGTACAGTTGATGGGAATTGCAATTCCTTACCTGCAAAAACTGCAAAAAGAGGGGGAGAGCGGTAGAAAAACCATCAATCAGATTACCCGTTGGTTAACAATAGGTATCTGTATCGTTCAAGCCCCTGCCTATTTGTACGGTCTTGGTGCCTTGGGCGTTCCGGACAGTGCATTTGTTTTAGGTAAAGGTTTGGATTTCATCGTTCCAGCTGTTATCATATTGGTAACAGGATGTGTATTTGCCATGTGGTTGGGTGAAAAAATCACCGACAAGGGTATCGGAAACGGTATTTCCCTATTGATTATGGTGGGAATCATCGCAACATTGCCACAAGCATTTGCACAAGAATTTGTTTCAAGAACGACCAACAACACAGGAGGTATCATGTTCATGTTGATCGAGGTGATAGTTTGGTTCTTGGTAATCTTGGCCAGTGTTTACCTAACAATGGCAGTTAGACAAATTCCAGTTCAGTACGCAAGAAGAACAGCTTCTGGCGGGTACGAAAAGAACGTAATGGGAGCACGTCAGTACATTCCACTAAAGTTGAATGCATCTGGAGTAATGCCCATTATCTTTGCACAGGCAATTATGTTCGCACCAAGTTTGATTGGTAGAACTTTTAATGATACCGCTGCAGGTCAGTGGATGGAAGTACAGTTCGCCGATATATTCGGATTGGCTTATAACATCTTATTTGCAGTATTGATTATCATATTCACTTACTTCTACACGGCGATCACTGTGCCAACGAACAAAATGGCAGATGATTTGAAGAGAAGCGGTGGTTTCATACCAGGTATACGTCCTGGAAAGGAAACAGGAAATTATTTGGACAAAATAATGTCCTTGATTACATTACCTGGATCTATCTTTTTGGCCTTGTTGGCAGTATTGCCGGCAGTAGTGGTAAAGTTGATGGATGTACAGGCCGGATGGGCATTGTTTTATGGAGGTACATCACTATTGATTATGGTTGGTGTAGCAATAGATACTGTACAACAAGTAAATTCTTATTTGTTGAACAGACATTACGACGGCTTAATGAAAACCGGTAAAAACAGAAAAGTAGCATAATTTATGGCAAAGCAGCCAGCAATAGAACAAGACGGGACTATTATTGAAGCATTGTCCAATGCAATGTTCAGGGTAGAATTGGAAAATGGGCACGTGGTAACGGCGCACATCTCTGGGAAAATGCGTATGCACTATATCAAGTTGCTTCCCGGTGATAAAGTAAAGTTGGAAATGAGCCCATACGATTTAACAAAAGCAAGAATTACGTATAGATACTAGTTACATGAAAGTAAGAGCATCAATAAAGAAGAGAAGTGCCGACTGCAAGATTGTTCGCAGAAAGGGCAGATTGTATGTAATCAACAAAAAGAATCCTAGATTTAAACAAAGACAAGGGTAATTATGGCAAGAATTGCAGGGGTAGATATACCTAAACAAAAGCGTGGCGTTATTTCGCTTACCTACATCTTCGGTATAGGTAAAAGTAGGGCACAAGAAATTTTGGCAGCAGCCCAAGTAAGTGAAGATACCAAGGTTTCCGATTGGACCGATGATGAAATCGGTAAAATTAGGGAAGCAGTGGGAGCTTACACCATTGAAGGAGAGCTTCGCTCAGAAACCTCAATGAACATCAAGCGTTTGATGGACATTGGTTGTTACCGTGGAATTCGCCACAGATCTGGATTGCCATTGAGAGGTCAACGTACCAAAAACAACTCTAGGACCAGAAAAGGAAAAAGAAAAACAGTTGCCAACAAGAAAAAAGCAACTAAATAATAAGTAGGTAGTATGGCAAAGGCAAGTACTAAAACAGCTAAAAAGCGCAAAGTAGTCGTAGATGCTACCGGAGAGGCGCACGTGGTTGCATCTTTCAACAACATCATTATTTCCCTTACCAATAAGAAAGGTGATGTGATTTCATGGTCTTCCGCTGGAAAAATGGGATTCCGAGGCTCTAAAAAGAACACCCCCTACGCAGCACAGATTGCAGCCGAGGATTGTGCCAAAGTAGCTCACGAAGCAGGATTGAGAAAAGTAAAGGTGTACGTAAAAGGACCTGGTAACGGTAGGGAATCCGCTATCCGTTCCATCCACAACTCAGGAATCGAAGTAACAGAGATCGTAGATGTTACTCCACTTCCGCACAACGGTTGCAGACCACCGAAAAGAAGAAGAGTTTAATTATCAATTATATTGTTTAACGGCCCCCTAAAAAGGGTCTTCACCCGAAGGTGCAGTTAGATTATCGAAGGATAAGCCTTAATTCATAATCGCACTTTCAAACTAAAAGAAGATGGCAAGATATACAGGACCAAAAACAAAGATCGCTAGAAAGTTTGGAGAAGCGATTTTCGGAGACGATAAGTCATTCGAAAAGAAAAATTACCCTCCAGGACAACACGGTAACAACAGACGCCGTGGTAAAAAGTCTGAATATGCAATCCAGTTGATGGAGAAGCAAAAAGCAAAATACACTTACGGTATTTTGGAGAAACAATTTCGTAATCTTTTTGGTGAAGCCAAAAGAAAAGAGGGTGTAACCGGTGAGATTTTGCTTCAGTTGTGTGAATCCCGATTGGACAATGTGGTTTATAGAATGGGTATCTCCCCATCAAGGAGAGGGGCACGCCAATTGGTATCGCACCGTCATATTACCGTAAATGGAGAGGTAGTAAACATTCCATCCTATTCACTAAAAGCAGGAGATGTTGTTGGTGTTAGGGAAAAATCCAAATCCGTACAATCCATTGTAGACTCGTTGGCTAACAATAGCAGTGTTTACGAATGGATTACATGGAACTCTGAAAAGAAAGAAGGTACATTTGTTGCCGTCCCAGAAAGACTTCAGATCCCTGAGAACATCAAGGAGCAGCTGATCGTCGAATTATACTCTAAATAAGAATTCAACATTAATCCAATTATGGCATTACTTAATTTTCAGAAGCCCGATAAAGTTATAATGATCGATTCAACAGATTTCGAAGGGAAATTTGAATTTCGCCCTTTGGAACCTGGTTATGGATTAACAGTTGGGAATGCGCTGAGAAGGGTTTTACTTTCCTCTTTGGAAGGTTTCGCCATCACTTCTGTGCGCATAGATGGAGTTGAACATGAATTTTCTGTTATACCAGGCGTTGTTGAAGACGTTACGGAAATTATTCTGAACCTAAAACAGGTTAGGTTCAAAAGACAGATTGATGATGTTGAGAGCGAGACAGTATCAATTTCCGTGAGCGGAAAGGAGCAAATGACCGCTGGTGATTTCCAGAAATTTATTTCGGGATATCAAGTGTTGAACCCAGATTTGGTAATCTGCAACATGGATCCCAAAGTGAGCATCAACATGGAGATTGTTATCGAAAAAGGTCGTGGTTATGTTCCTGCAGAAGAAAACAAAAAATCCAATGCTCCCTTGGGTAGCATTGCGGTTGATTCTGTTTACACTCCTGTAAAGAACGTAAAATACAGCATCGAAAACTATAGGGTAGAGCAAAAGACCGATTATGAAAAATTGGTTTTTGAAATCATCACAGATGGTTCCATCCACCCAAAAGATGCCTTGACAGAAGCTGCTAAGGTTTTGATTCACCACTTTATGTTGTTCTCCGATGAGCGCATCACCCTTGAGGCTGATGAAATTGCCCAGACCGAGACCTACGATGAGGAATCATTGCACATGCGTCAGTTGTTGAAAACCAAATTGGTAGACATGGACTTGTCCGTAAGGGCATTGAACTGTCTTAAAGCTGCCGAAGTGGATACTTTGGGAGATTTGGTTTCCTTCAACAAAAACGATTTGATGAAATTCAGAAACTTCGGTAAAAAATCATTGACCGAATTGGAAGAATTGGTCATCAACAAAGGCCTGCAATTTGGTATGGACCTTTCCAAATACAAATTAGATAAAGATTAATAATCATATTTTGCTCTCCTGATTGTTTGGGATTTGGTAGCAAGATGGTAACTTAGAACAATGAGACACGGAAAGAAGTTTAATCACTTAGGTAGAACAGCTGCCCATAGAAAGGCCATGTTGGCCAATATGGGAAGTTCCCTAATAGAGCATAAAAGAATCAACACCACGGTTGCAAAAGCCAAGGCGTTGAAACAGTTTATTGAGCCTTTGATTACAAAAGCAAAGATTGAGAACAACAAGACTACCGAGAAAGGTACGCACAACAGAAGGGTTGTTTTTAGTAACTTGCGCAGTAAAGAGGCCGTAACAGAATTGTTCAGCACAGTTGCCGAAAAAGTAGGTGACAGACCGGGAGGTTACACAAGAATCATTAAATTGGGTAACCGATTGGGAGATAACGCAGACATGGCGATGATCGAGTTGGTAGATTTCAACGAGCTATACAACGCAGGTAAGCCTAAGAAGAAATCGACCCGAAGAAGTAGAAGAGGTGGCGGTGGTGCCAAGAAGGCTGAGACACCAGCTCCAGCAGCTGAAACCAAAACTGACGATTCTGAAGAATAAGAAGAATGATATTAACTATTATATTTTAGGAAAAAGGATAAGTGAAAACTTATCCTTTTTTTATGTTTTTTTATCTTAACTGAAACTAGAGCACAAAATGAAGTATCACACAAAGAAAAAAGCGTTGATTTTGTTAGCGGACGGAACCATTTTTTATGGCAAGGCCGTTGGGGGAAGAGAAGGTACCGCAGTAGGAGAGGTATGTTTCAATACTGGAATGACTGGCTATCAGGAAATTTTTACAGACCCATCTTACTACGGTCAATTGATGGTGACCACCAATGCACACATTGGTAACTATGGTGCCCACGAAGATGAAGTGGAATCCGATTCTGTAAAGATTGCAGGTCTTATCTGTAAAAATTTCAGTTATGAATATTCAAGGCCAGATGCCAAAATGAGTCTTTTGGAATTCTTGGATAAGAACAACCTATTGGCCATTTCCGATGTGGATACCCGTGCTTTGGTAAGCTACATACGAGACAATGGAGCCATGAATGCATTGATTTCCACAAAAGTGGACGACATTGATGAATTGAAAGAAGAGTTAAGCAAAGTACCAAGCATGGAAGGCTTGGAACTTTCATCCAAAGTATCCACAAAAGAGCCCTATTTCTACGGAGATGAAAATTCTGAATTCAAGATTTCTGCTTTGGATATCGGAATCAAAAAGAACATCTTGAGAAACTTGGCCAAAAGAGGAGCGTATATCAAAGTATTTCCATATAACACCTCTTATGATGAATTGAAGGAATGGAACCCGGACGGCTATTTTATATCCAACGGACCTGGTGACCCGGAACCGTTGACCGATGCCGTTGCAGCCACCAAAGAAATGATTGCCTCCGACAAACCATTGTTCGGAATTTGCTTGGGACACCAAGTATTGGCCTTGGCCAATGGTGTTTCCACCTATAAGATGCACAATGGTCACAGGGGAATCAACCACCCTATTTTGAACCTGGTAACAGGCAAAGGGGAAATCACCTCTCAAAATCACGGATTTGCGGTGAATAGGGAAGAGACGGAAGCAAATGCAGAGTTGGAGATCACCCACACCCATTTGAACGATCAGACCGTGGCAGGAATCAAAATGAAGAACAAGGATGTATTCTCGGTACAATATCACCCAGAGGCAAGTCCAGGTCCACACGATGCAGATTATCTGTTCGACCAGTTCTTCGATTTGATCAAGGCCAGTAAAAACTAAAACGATATAGTTTTGTTTTTAAGTATTTAGGTGCGTTTTGTGAGTAATATCATGGAGCTAAAAACGCTACCTTTTGTATCTTTAGCCAATAATCACAACTATAAAACATTGAATTAAAATGAGCATCATTATCAACATTCATGCAAGACAGATATTGGATTCCAGAGGAAATCCAACAGTGGAAGTAGATGTAGTAACGGAAAATGGAATTTTGGGGAGGGCAGCAGTACCTTCCGGAGCCTCTACTGGAGAGCATGAAGCCGTTGAGTTACGCGATGGTGGCGATTCCTTTATGGGCAAAGGAGTTGGTAAAGCCGTGAAAAACGTTAATACCATTATTGCAGAGGAATTGATTGGAACTTCGGTTTTTGAACAAAACCACATTGATCAAACCATGATCGAGTTGGACGGTACTCCAAACAAATCAAAATTGGGGGCCAACGCCATTTTGGGGGTATCATTGGCAGTGGCAAAAGCTGCAGCGAATGAGTTGGGTATGTCATTGTACCGATACGTAGGTGGTGTTAGCGCCAATACGCTTCCAGTTCCGATGATGAACATTATCAACGGAGGGTCGCACTCCGATGCACCAATCGCTTTCCAAGAATTTATGGTAATGCCGGTTAAGGCAAAGGGTTTTAGCCACGCCATGCAAATGGGAACGGAAATCTTTCATAACCTTAAGAAAGTATTGCACGATCGTAATTTGAGCACTGCTGTAGGTGATGAAGGTGGTTTTGCGCCAACATTGGAAGGTGGTACCGAAGATGCTTTGGACACCATTGCAAAGGCCGTTGAAAAAGCCGGATACAAATTGGGCGACGAGATTATGATTGCATTGGATTGTGCTTCGGCAGAATTTTATGTAGATGGTGCTTACGATTATACAAAATTTGAAGGAAGTAAAGGCGTAGTGCGTACTTCTGAGGAGCAAGCTCAGTATCTTGCCGACCTTTGTGAAAAATACCCGATTATTTCCATAGAGGATGGAATGGATGAAAACGATTGGGAAGGTTGGAAAGTTTTGACTGAAAAGATCGGTGACAAAGTTCAATTGGTTGGGGATGACTTGTTCGTAACAAACGTTGAGCGTTTGTCCCGTGGTATAGAGAACGGCATCGCCAATTCCATTTTGATCAAAGTAAATCAAATCGGAACATTAACAGAGACCATAGCAGCTGTAAACATGGCAAAAAATGCTGGTTATACATCTGTAATGTCTCACAGGTCAGGTGAAACCGAGGACAATACCATCGCCGATTTGGCAGTGGCATTGAACACAGGTCAAATCAAAACAGGTTCCGCTTCCAGAAGTGACCGTATGGCCAAGTACAACCAGTTATTGAGAATTGAGGAAGAGTTGGGCGATATTGCTTACTACCCTCAAGAAAAAGCTTTTAAGGTAAAATAAGCATAATAATAATTTTGCATACAAAAAGCCTTTCTCAAATGGGAAAGGCTTTTTTTTGTTTCAATAACAAAGTTTGGTTAAATTAAGGGTTCAACTAAACACCCATTCAAATTCTCCCATATGAATAACTTTCTTTTTGTTGCCGCCGAAAATGATGCTTTGGAAAATTGTAAAGCGGGCGGTATGGGCGACGTGGTTCGGGATGTGCCCAGACAAATTTCGGATCGGGGAGACAAGGTGCATGTTGTGGTCCCGGCCTATTCAAGACTGCATCATGGAGGATTGCCCAGAACTACCTTAAATTTTACGCTACGGGGCTTAAGCTACACAGCAGAATTATATGAGGTGAAACCTAAAAAGGAGTTCCCAAATATTTTCCATTATGTACTGCATCATCCAGAGATTGAGGCCGGGGATATTGCACACATATACCATAACGATCCAGAGGAACCTTTCTATACCGATGCCATTAAGTATTTTATATTTTGTACAGCAGTGGCAGAAGCTATAAAACAGGGAGCGTTTGGGGACGTGGATTTGGTACACCTGCATGATTGGCACTCTAGCCTATTGTTGTTTCTGCGCGAATATCATCCGGATTATACCAACCTTAAGGATATTAGGATAGTCTATAGCATCCATAACCTGGCCATTCAGGGCATACGTCCATTTGACAATAATTATTCCTCCGTAAAAAATTGGTTCCCCAACGTACCCTTGGATTATCAAAAGTTGATGGATTACAGGTATCAGGATTGTATCAACCTTATGGCCGTGGGGATTCGCTTTGCAGATGCCGTACATACCGTATCACCATCCTATAAAGAAGATGTGTTGCTGCCCAGTTCCCCGCCCGAATTCATTGGAGGGGAGGGATTGGAAAAAGATTTGCAGAAAGCAGATGAGGAAGGGCGCTTGTTTGGTATTTTGAACGGGTGCAATTACAAAAACATCAACAAAGAAAAGAAAGGTAATATTTACCGAAATACGGTCAAGGCATTGTTCAGGTGGCTACAGCAAGAGGATAAAAAATACAAAGCCGATTTTTTGGCACATACAGGAGAGAAAATCATGGATTTTGTGGAGCTGCGACCAAAATTCATTGCATCCAGTGTTGCTCGATTAACCGAGCAAAAGTTTTATTTTTTTATGCGCTCGCCCGAAGCCTTTGTGGAAATATTGAAAAAATTGGAGAAGGTCGATGGTATATTTATGTTGTTGGGAACCGGAGCACCGGAGTATGAGGAGCTTTTTAGAAAGTTGAGCTACGAACACAAGAACTTTGTTTTTACCAATGGCCAGTCGGAAAAGCTGATTGACTCCATGTATCTGGAGTCCGACCTATATTTTATGCCCAGCCTTTTTGAACCCTGCGGCATTAGCCAAATGTTGGCCATGCGAAACGGCAATCCTTGTTTGGTCCATCACACGGGAGGGTTAAAGGATACGGTGGAGCACATGAAAACTGGTTTTGCCTTTGATGGGGACAGTTACGACGAGAAAATAAAAAACATGTTGGAAGCTTTGGATATAGCTCTGGATGTGTTTGAAAATGATAAACCAACCTGGAAAAAAATACAGGCCGCGGCAAGAAAAAAGCGTTTCACCTGGGAGAAATCCGTTGATCAATATTACAAACTACTTTACAAGTTCGATTAAGTAAATTTTCTATATCATTTTCGCGTTAATATCAACACAAATAGTGGCTGGAAATTGTTAATGGCTGCGGTTTTTCGTATTTTCCGCTTTCTATTTTTACTAATCTATTAAAATATAAAATGTCGGATAAAGCTATACTCGAATATGGGGGGAAAAGATATGAATTCCCCGTTATCAAAGGTACTGAAGATGAATTGGCCATAGATATTAAAACCTTGAGGTCCTCAACAGGAATGGTGACTATAGACCCCGGTTACAAAAATACCGGATCGTGTGAAAGTGCCATTACTTTCCTAAACGGTGAGCAGGGGATTTTGAGGTATCGAGGGTATTCAATTGAAGATTTAGCCGAGAAAGCCGACTTTTTGGAAGTAGCTTATCTTTTGATTTTTGGTGAATTGCCAAACAAAGAACAGTTGGAAAAATTCCATAGCGATATTAAAGAAGAGTCGCAGGTGGATGAGGAAATGAAAAAGATTTTGGACGGGTTTCCAAAATCGGCACACCCAATGGGAGTGTTATCTTCATTGACCAGTGCATTGGTGGCCTTCAACCCGTCCTGTGTGGACGTGTCATCCGAATCGGCTATGTACAACTCCATTGTCCGTATATTGGCAAAGTTCCCTGTATTGGTGGCTTGGACCATGCGCAAGAAAAAAGGGCTTCCTTTGGATTATGGTGATGATAGCCTCGGTTATGTCGAGAACATTCATAAAATGATGTTCAAAAGACCTAACCAAGAGTATAAGAGAGATAGGATTGCTATTGATGCCTTGGACAAATTATTGATTTTGCACGCAGATCACGAACAAAACTGTTCTACATCCACTGTACGTATTGTTGGTTCCTCACATGCAGGACTTTTTGCCTCGCTTTCCGCGGGTATTTCCGCGCTTTGGGGACCACTGCACGGAGGTGCCAATCAGGCTGTTTTGGAAATGTTGGAGGCGATTGAAGCCGATGGAGGTGATACAAAAAAATATATGGCCAAGGCCAAGGATAAGAATGATCCTTTCAGATTAATGGGCTTTGGACACCGTGTTTACAAAAACTTTGACCCAAGAGCAAAGATCATTAAAAAATCAGCTGACGAAGTATTGGGCAACTTAGGTATTGAAGACCCTATTTTGGACATTGCCAAAGGATTGGAAAAAGAAGCCTTGGAAGACAGCTACTTTGTGGATAGAAAACTATACCCCAATGTAGATTTCTACTCAGGAATTATTTACCGCGCTTTGGGCATACCCACAGAAATGTTTACCGTAATGTTCGCTCTCGGCAGATTACCGGGATGGATTGCGCAATGGAGAGAAATGAGACTTAGAAAAGAACCCATTGGAAGACCAAGACAAGTCTATATAGGGGAAAACCTAAGAAGCTTTGTTCCGTTGGAAAAAAGATAAGATTTGGGACGAAAAGAATAAAAAAGGGGCGAATCTCGCCCCTTTTTTGTGGGGGAACTATAATATGGTTACGCTATTTTGATTTAAATCCTTGTCTTTGTCATAGCATATTCGCATAATACCTCTAAAATAATGTTTCTGTATATCAGAAGTGTTGTCATTTTCCATGGAACTTTTCGCCTTTTGAAATGTTTGATGAATAAAATCATGTGCATCCACAGTACTTAAGTTCTTTAAAGTCGACTCTAAAGATTTGCGATACTTGTTAATGGATTGGTTTACCTTCATAATATTCCAATCTAAATTTGGGTCAGCATCCTGATTTATAGATAGGTAACCCTCAGGAAAATCACTCTCTGTGATACAATCATCATATTTCACAGCGTAAACAGATTCCATCTGTTCTTTGGAATTAAAATTAATATCTTCCATTTTTTGAAACGCATTCATCCCGCTCAATGTAATAAAAACTGAAGCCAGCAGAACCGATGTAAATAGCAATTTTTTCATATGTAAGAAAAATCTTATTGCAAATGTAGTGATTAATGCAAACAAAAACCTGATGAAAGTCAGTTTCTTACATTTTATTTCTCATTTCAATCATTTGATATACAAATCATTGATTTAAAATTATATTCCTTTGTTTCTTCAATGGAAAACCTTGGATAAAGTAGGTAATTTTATCATTTAACATGGAGGAAATTGAAGTAAAACACTAGATTTGCCACCGTAATCCAAAGATTATCCTTATCACTTTCTACGGCCAGTTTTTTTGGCCATTAATGAATCATGTATGATAGAATTGAACATTGTTGATGAGACCAGTAAATTAAAAGCTGTTATTTTGGGAACGGCCCAAAGTAGTGGACCTATACCTACTATTGATGAGGCTTACGACCCTAAATCCATAGAGCATATTAAGGCGGGAACTTATCCCAAAGAAGCAGATATGGTTAAAGAAATGGAAGGCTTTGCCCAAGTGTTCCATAAATATGGGGTGGATGTTTATAGACCGGAAATACTTAAGGATTGCAACCAGATTTTTGCAAGGGATATTGCCTTTGTTATAGAGGACAAACTGTTTCATGCCAATATATTGCCCGATAGGGAGCGTGAGTTTATGGCCATTCGTGATGTATTGGATAAAATAGACCCCAAAAAAATAGTTCGTCCACCAGAAGAAGTACATATAGAAGGGGGCGATGTAATGCCCTGGAATGACCATATTTTTATTGGAACCTATTCGGGCGCAGACTACGCAAATTATATCACGGCACGTACCAATAGGGAAGCAGTGGAATTTATTCGGGGTATGTTCCCCTATAAAACCGTAAAATCCTTCGAACTCAGAAAATCAAATATCGACCCCAAAGAAAATGCATTGCATTTGGATTGCTGTTTTCAACCTGTGGGGAAGGATAAGGCTATATTGCACAAGAATGGATTTCTAGTGGAAGAAGAATACCAATATCTGGTGGATTTTTTCGGGCCGGATAATATCTTTGAAATCAATAAGGAAGAAATGTATCAAATGTTCAGCAACGTATTTTCCATTTCCCCTGAAGTCGTAGTTTCAGAAAGGAATTTTACAAGATTGAACAACTGGCTGCGTGAACAAGGATTCACCGTTGAGGAGATTCCCTATGCCGAAATCGCCAAACAGGAAGGTCTGTTGCGATGTAGCACCATGCCTTTGATCAGAGCATAATTTTTAACCCTACTTCCTGCTGCCACAGGTATAACCAAAACAGTCAAAGCATTGAAAAAGCAGATTACAAACACCATTCTTATGGTGCGTCCCGTAAACTTCAGGATGAACGAGCAGACCGCTGTTAACAATTATTTTCAGGAAGACCCGCATCAAAAAAATGCTGAAATCAATAAACAGGCACAAGAAGAATTCGACCAGTTTGTAAAGGTACTTCGGGAACATGGTGTAAATGTGATTACCATTGATGACAATATGGAAAAGGATACCCCGGATTCCATTTTCCCGAACAATTGGGTTTCTTTTCACGCCAACGGAACGGTGTGCGTATATCCCATGTTTGCAGAGAACCGCCGAAAGGAACGAAGAGAGGATATTTTTGAACTCTTGGAAGCGAACGGTTTTGTGATCAATAATTTTATGGATTATACAGCCGCAGAAGAGGAAGAGGTGTTTTTGGAAGGAACAGGCAGTATTCTATTGGACAGGGTAAACCAAAAAGCGTATTGCGCACTCTCCGAGCGTGCCCACGAAGACCTGTTTATCGAATTTTGTGAAGATTTTGATTGTTTTCCCGTAATTTTTCATGCCAATCAAACGGTCGAAGGTGAGCGATTGCCGATTTACCATACCAATGTAATGATGGCCATGGCGGAAACCTTTGCCGTTATCTGTTTGGATTCCATCGATGATAAAAAGGAACGAAAAAACGTGGTGGACCATATTAAAATGGACGGCAAGGAAGTCATCCGGATTACCGAAGAGCAAATGTGCCATTTTGCAGGGAACATGTTGCAGGTAATCGGTGCCGACGATAAACGTTTTATGGTGATGAGTACCCAGGCCTACAACAGTCTGGCCGATGAACAAATCAAAGCCATTGAAAAGCATTGCTCCATTATCCACAGTCCTTTGGATACCATTGAGACCTGTGGTGGTGGGAGCGCCCGCTGTATGATGGCGGAAGTGTTTTTGCCGAAGGCATAAACTATTCTCTTGAGGAGGCCGGAGAGGTGTTGTGCAAAGGAGTATTTTGATAAGACAGACCTGCCATGGGAAGGAATTTCACGAAGTAGCCTTTTTGTCATTTCGAACCGACAGAAAGGAGTGTGAGAAATCTTTATTCCTTATTTGACACGGATTTCACGAATCTCCCCGAATTGGATTTTCGTCATTTCGAACGGATGTGAGAAATCTGATGGTAACTGATATTTCTCAATCGCTGCTTCGCATCTCATTTCGAAATGACTTTTCACCGTCATGCTGAACTGGTTTCAGCATCCCATCCAGAAGATTTAGATTCCGTGTTTTATCTCGACTTTGCTCAGCAATTGCACGGAATGACAATTTGTTTGTCATTTTAGATAATAAAAACCTCTTTGATTTTTTTCGGAACCATTCGGATTGTCCCCTTGAGGGGACCTTAGGGGTGTAAAAAGGCAGTTGGTGTTTTGGTTATGACACGAATTGCACAAATTTTCCCGAATTGGCTTTTTGTCATTTCGAACGGATGTGAGAAATCTGATGGTAACTGATATTTCTCAATCGCTGCTTCGCATTTCATTTTCTCAACCCCACCACAATCCCCCTAAGTGCAGCGACCACTTCGTGCACTTCCTTGCGGTCAAACGTGTCTTCTTCCAAATAAAACAACATTTCCAAGGCTAAATCCAAAACTTTGGCGAGTTCCTCAGGAGAACCGTACCAGTCTTCCATCCATTGCCAAACAATTTCTACTTTTTCCATATGATAAGCAAGAAATACATTTTTTGTCAACGGGTACATGTCATATATGGCAAGATGATGAAGGGTAAAAGCCCAAGGGTACGGAAGAAAACTAAAAACTCAGAACTCTTAACTCAAAACTCATAACTAATCTTCCTCCTCGGCTGTAAACCCCCGAATGGCCTGGTTGGGCTCCATAATGGTATAGCCTTTCCAAAACTCCGCATCGTAGCGTGGCATATAAGTGGCCTTCACCGTTTTATCCTCTTTAAAGGACTTGAACTCGCTTTCGGCAATGTTATCTTGGTTGAAGACCACGAGTTCCCATTTGTTGGTCATGTTCATCCGAAAGTCGATGTTGAGTTTTAGTTCGTTCTGCTTGCGGCGTCCCTTTACGTGTTTGTTCTTTTCCACCACTTTTAGCGGACGGTCCACACCAAAATATTTACCATCGGCCAATTCCATAAACTGTAGGTCGTACTTGCCATTGGGCAGTTTGGCAAATCGCATGGTGCCCTTGTACACTGTTTCACGATAGGTAATGCCCAATAACCTAAAGTTGCGCAGGCGTTGGGTATTGGCAAAGTCCAACCGCATTACGGCAAAGTCCTCAATATTGATGTAGAGACGTCCCTTGAAATCCGCACTGCTTCGCTTGGGCCAAAAGTCGACCAAATACACGCCTGCATCCCCGATATCGGCATAGCCTGCCAGTTTAAACTCGTAACGGCGGTTTTTGTCCACCAAATCCAATTTGGTATCTTCTTTATAGTACAGTTGGCTCAATAGTTCCTTGAACTGCCAACGTTGGCTATCGGTCAAGCCCGAAACACTGTCTTTTTTTACTTGGGCTTTCAGTTTTTTTGCCTGGTCCATCCGTTCGTCGTCCATGGTGTCCAGAATGGAATCCACTTGTATCTTTTCACTAAAAATCCCCGATTTTATCTTTAGATAAGAACCTGGTTTTACGTTTGCGGCAAAAATATCCTCCATGTGTTCGGCCAATTCTTCAAAAGAGCTCACATCGCGTTTATCGTAGAGGTCGGCCGCTTTTAGTATGTTGAGCTTGTAATCGGTGTTGTTTTTATAGAAGTCGCCAAAACTTTCGGTATAGTGCGATGCATTTTTAGGAATAGATCGGGCAATGCTGTCCATCAATTCCTTGTTGAGTTCTTTGATGGATGATTTTTCGAACCCAAAATCCACTTTGTGCATATTGGCCAGTTCCGATTTCCGAAGGAAAAATCGTTGTTTTATGGGGGCTTTGTTCACGTTTTGGGGAATGTTCTCTATCATTTTATCAATGATGTCATCTACCTCCAGTTCCTTGTCGAACACATAAACACCGCTCAATTCAATGGCCTTGGCATTCAAAGTAACCAAGCTATCCTGCATTTGTTCTAAAGTGAAGCCCTTTTTTTCGTACCCCATAGAGGTTACATAGATGGAATCGGGCAGGGTAGTACCTTCTTCCAATACAAAACTGAAACGGCCTTCATCATTAGTGATTACTCCTTGGTGCTCCCCATATTGTATGGTGGCATAGGGTATTCCTTTTTGGGTTTTGGCATCCACCAAACGCGAACTTATGGTTTGGGCGGCCATCGAAAGTGCTATCAAAAGCGAAAAATAAGCAAGAAATAAGGTCTGTTTTACGGACATAATTACAGATATGGTTTCAATGTTAAGACGCCTTTTGGGGAGGAAAGGTTGTCTGTGGTTTAGACGAACTTTGGGCAATTTTGTGACAAAGTGCGAAGAATTATGGAATGACCGATACAGGTTAATAGTAATTTAACAGCGCAAGAGTTAGGAGTTAGGAGTTGGGAGTTAGGAAGATTCGTCATTTCGAGCTGTCACCCTGAGCGCAGTCGAAGGGGACAGTCGAGAAATCTTTTGCTCTTGAACTTGAAACTTGAGCTTAAAAAGGAGATTCTTCAGTCGCTACGCTTCTTCAGAATGACAGTAATTTGTTTAAAAATAAACATTGAGATTAATCAGTTTTTGCAATATTCCGGATCATGTTCCCAAAAATGAATAGATGGAACGGCAGCACGGAGTACCAATACAATCGTCCCAATAAACCTTTGGGTCGGAAGGTAGCGGTTTGGTAGAGCACGCCGTCCTCAATTTTAAACTCCAGCCAAGCTTCTCCCGGGGTTTTCATTTCGGCAAAAAGCAGCAATCGTTTGCTTTTTTTGTCGGCCAGAAGCACTCGCCAAAAATCCAGTGCATCACCAGGAAAAATTTTATCGGGATGGGTTCTTCCACGTCGTAGTCCCGGTCCACCTACTAGCTTGTCCAAAAACCCACGGATTTTCCACAACCAATTACCATAATACCAACCGTTTTCCCCACCGATACGCCAAACATTTTCCAAAACGGCATCCTCATCCTTAATACGAATGGATTTTTTGTCCCGCAGCACACCGTACTTGGGTACTTGGATATAGTTTTCGAGGTCTTCCTTGATCTGTCCGCTGGCAATGCTGTCTTTCCAACTACTGATGACGAGGTTTTGCTCAATTTTTTTGAAGGCCAAGTCGATAGCCTCTTCGTAAGTGTGAGTTTCAATTCCCAGCATTTCTTGCAGGCGATTGTCTTGGGCCACAACCTCCATTTTCATGCTATCCACCAGGTTTGTAGCTAATTTGTAAGAGGTCGAGGTCACAAAATAGAGCCAGTAAGAGGATAGTTTTGGGGTCATCACAGGAACCGTGAAAATCCAGTTTTTAAACCCACGCACTTTGGCATAGCCATGCAGCATATCTTTATAGGTAAGAATATCGGGCCCACCAATGTCAAAGGATTGACCGTAAGTTTCTTTGTTGCCCAACACTTCGGTAAGGAACTGAATCACATCGCGAATGGCAATCGGCTGTGTTTTGGTGAGTACCCATTTAGGGGTAATCATTATGGGCAGTTTTTCGCAGAGATCACGAATAATCTCAAAAGAGGAACTTCCGGAGCCTACTATGATTCCTGTACGTAGCACTGTAACATCAAACGGGCCTTTGTAAAGAATTTTTTCCACATTTTTTCTGGAACTGAGGTGTTTGGAGAGTTCCTTGTCGTTCACGATGCCGCTGAGGTAGATAACCTGTTGGCATTGGGTGTTCTCCAAAATGGTGTTGAAATTTTTAGCAGCTTGTGCCTCCTTTTCATCAAAATCGGTGACCGAGGAAGTCATGGAATGTATGAGGTAGTAGGCGGCATCAATATCCTTGGGCACTTGTTGCTTTTCGGGGTCGTCCAAAAAATCAATCTCGATAACCTCAATTTTTGAGCGGATTTTAGCATCGACCGAAAGCCGTTTTTCATCCCGAACGGCACAAACCACGCTATGGCCCATATCCAAAAGTTTGGGCAATATGCGCATCCCAATGTACCCATTGGCCCCTGTCAGCAATATTTTCATAGGTCTTCCAAATTGGTGGGTAGGTTATCCGCACGATGGTCCATTAATTTACGGAAGAATCGCTGAATAGCTTTGGTATCCGACTTTACTTTGATGAAGTAATGATCCATATAAATGGAGTAGATTCCGATATCACCTTTGTACACGTTCAATTTGTAGTAGGGGATGATAAGCCCGTAGGTCTCTAAACGGGCACGGAACCGAACAATGATGCCGTTCGGACGAATTTCAATGTTACAGCTATTAGTACTGTTATCAAGAACGAGTAGATTGTATATATCCAAGCTAGCTTCGGTAACAAAAAGTTTTGGCGAACCAATCCCGCCCATGGCAAAGCGCTCTTTTATAGGGATGGGTTTGCCTACGGCATCGTCAATTTTTTTGGTGATTGTTTTATCGTTGTAGGAGACGTTCAAAAGCATATCTAAAAATACTCAAATTACGGCGGACCATTTGGTAAGGGTGTGGGAAAAGCCCAAAAATTGCGTAGTTTTGCGCCCTGAAAAGCCTTTATAGATGAGTTTGCAGAACGATTTGACCCAAAAAGTAATCGAGGCGGTAAAACAACTGTACCAAGTTGACTTGCCCACGGTGGAATTTCAACCTACCCGAAAGGATTTTGAGGGCGATATTACCGTAGTGGTATTCCCTATGTTGCGCCTTGTGAAAGGAAACCCGGTTCAGATTGGAACTAAGATAGGGGAGTACTTGGTTGAGAATGTTGATGAAGTGTTAAAATGCAACGTGGTACAGGGCTTTTTGAACATTGTTATTGCTGATAGCTACTACCTTAATTTCTTCAACGGTATTTTTGATGAAACAGATTTTGGTTATGTAAAATCCCAGTCGGATGATGCCGTGATGGTGGAATATTCATCTCCCAATACCAATAAGCCGTTGCACTTGGGGCACATTCGTAATAATCTTTTGGGATATTCAGTAGCAGAAATCTTAAAGGCTTCGGGCAAAAAGGTCTACAAAACCCAGATTATCAACGACCGTGGCATCCATATTTGTAAAAGTATGTTGGCCTGGCAAAAGTTTGGCAAGGGAGAGACTCCTGAATCTTCTGGTTTAAAGGGAGATCATTTGGTGGGGAAATACTATGTGGCCTTTGATAAAGCCTACAAAGAACAGATTGCCGAATTGGTCGAATCGGGCACACCCAAAGAAAAGGCTGAAAAGGAGGCGCCAATTTTATTGGAGGCCCAAGAAATGCTTCGTAAATGGGAGGCTGGAGATGATGATGTTGTGGCACTTTGGAAAAAAATGAACGGTTGGGTGTACGATGGTTTTGATATTACCTACAAAAACTTGGGGGTTGATTTTGATACCCTTTATTACGAGAGCGACACCTATTTACTAGGCCGTGATGTGGTAAAAGATGGTCTGGAACGAGGCGTTTTCTTCAAAAAAGAAGATGGTAGTGTTTGGATAGACCTTACCGATGAAGGCTTGGATGAAAAAATTGTACTGCGTTCCGACGGCACGGCAGTGTATATGACTCAAGATATCGGGACGGCCATTCAAAGGGTGACAGACCATCCGGATATCAAGGGAATGGTATATACTGTGGGCAATGAACAGGATTATCACTTTAAAGTCTTGTTCCTTATCTTAAAAAAACTGGGTTATTCTTGGGCGGAGCAGTTGTTCCATTTGAGTTATGGAATGGTGGATTTGCCCAGCGGCAAAATGAAGAGTAGGGAAGGTACCGTAGTGGATGCGGACGACCTTATCAAAAATATGGAAGATACCGCTGAATCCATTTCTGAAGAATTGGGCAAGTTGGATGGCTATTCCGAAGCAGAAAAAAGACAATTGTACCGAACCATAGGTTTGGGTGCCTTGAAATATTACATCTTAAAAGTGGATCCTAAGAAACGTATTTTGTTCAACCCTGAAGAATCGGTAGATTTTCAAGGGAACACAGGGCCGTTTATTCAGTATACCTATGCTAGGATTCAATCTATTTTGCGCAAGGCAGAGGATGTTGGGTCGAGCGCAGTCGAGACCTCCATGGACCTACACGAGAAGGAGAAGGAGTTGTTGAAACAGATCCAATTGTTTCCCGAAACAGTTCAGTTGGCGGCGGAAAACTTTAGCCCTGCCTTGATTGCCAATTATACTTATGATTTGGTAAAAGAATTTAATTCCTTTTATCAGCAAGTATCCATTTTGGGCGAAACCGATGAGCAGAAGAGAAACTTTAGGGTGCAGTTGTCCCAAAAAGTGGGAGAGGTGATTCAGTCGGCGTTCCGCTTATTGGGTATTAATGTTCCTGAGCGGATGTAATAATCCCTCTGTGTTTTGACTTAATGTCAAAACACATCTCCCTTTTTAAAGGGAGAAGCCTGTGGGATTATTTAAAATGTTCTGAAATTTCCGAGAGTACGGATTCCAAATTTTCAAATACCATTTTATTCTCAAAGCGGACTACGGTAAAACCTAATTCATTCAAAACCTTAGTACGTTTTGCATCGTATTCTTGTGCTTGAGGTGTATTATGAACAGCTCCATCCAATTCAATCACCAGCTTTTCAGATGCACAATAAAAATCTACAATATAGTTTTTGATGCTATGCTGACGGTTGAAACGCCTTCCCTGTAATTTTCTAGCTTTTAGATGTCGCCACAGAAAGGCTTCGGCAGGGGTTAAGTTCTTTCTCAACTTTTTTCGGAAATGTTCTAATTCTTTGCGATTATGGATTCTTTTTTTCATCAATCTCTCTTTTAATAGCTCCCCTCTTTGCAAAAGAGGGGTGATTCAGACTTGCTGAATCGGGGAGATTGATGAGATAAATCTACAAAATTTAAAAACTCACCCTAAAACTTACATTGGGCGTAATGCCCAGCGAAACGTTTTCTACGGTTTCAATCTCATCATCCGCGTTTACACGGTAATATCTGTTGAGCGTATTTTTTCTATTCGTAAAATTTAGAATGGAAAGTCCCGCATTGGCACCAATGCTTCTACTTAACTGAAAATTATAGATGGCGGAGGCGTCCGCCCTAAAATATTCCGGCAATCGGCTACTGTTCGGAGATTGATAATTGATTCTGGGTGGAAAAAAATCTTGGTTCAAACCTTCATCACCTTCCATAGGCTCCGTAAAAGGTTTTCCTGTTCTATAGTTTAGTCCAATACTTAACTTCAAGTCTTTATAAGTATAGGTACTTGCAAAGGTAAGCGTGTGCCTTATGTCCAAATTATTGGGAAAGGACTGCGGTACTATCGAATCAAAAGTATAATCATTTTTATTGTAAGCATAGCTCAACCATGTACTGTAATTGTCTCCTTTTTTGTTGATGAGCAGCTCAGCTCCTTTAACATCGTAACTCCCAATTTCACCCGAAAACTGATGTGGGTTTTGGAATCCTTGTGTGCTGGTACTTATTCCGTCCACATTTTTGTAAAAACCTTCGACCCCAACGTAAAAATTGTTTTTTTCGTAATTGATGCCAACGGAACCTTGTTTGCTTTTGGTAACAGGAAGTGTGCTATCGTTGGACAGAATCCACCGTCGCTTTTCAATACCTAAAAAGTTTTGTTCCAAATCTATGATCTGGTTGGTGGTCTGGCTTTTAAACTCACCCAAAATTTCGGCTCTTACATAATTGGCCAACTTAAAATTCAGGTTGATCCTTGGTTCGATCAAAAACTTTTTGAACGTGTCCAGGTTCTCAATAAAGTTAAAGCGGGCACCGATTTTTCCAATGAACTTGTTTTCTGGTGAATTATAATTGATTTGAGAAAAGGGGGCATGGGTCCTTATAACGCCTTTTACTTTACTGTTAAAGTCAGGCTGGTTGATTTTAGTGGCATTGATAATACCTGTTTCTATATATTGGTAGCCGTTGTTCCAACTGAATTCATCGGTAAGGATATATTTTGTGTTAAGTTTTAGGGCGTTTTCCGTTACTTGATTGTTTTGGAACAATTGCTGCACTTCATTGGCAAAAACGTTTTGGGCATCCAGGTTGTATCTCGAGTAATACATGTTGATGTGTGATGAAAATCTATCTGACCAATCGGACTGCAACTGCCCACCCACCGATAAGTTGTCCTGTTTTAATAGGCTTATGTTGGTTTCATTGGCGGAAACATTGGTTTCCTCGTACTTTAAATTGTTTTTGATGTGAATGGCACTTAGTCGGATTTTGTGGTCGTTGTTGAGGTCGTAAAGGATTTTTCCGGAAAAGTCGTAAAAGAAAAAGTCTTCGTCCCTGATGAATTCATTATCGGCCGAACTGTTGTTTTCAACCGTTATCTCACTATCTTGAAAGGCCCTGTTGAAAAACTGTTTGTAAGTGGGAGTACTCAAAAAATCGGTTGCCGAACGCCTGGCCGAAAATTGAATGCAGAGCTTGTCGGTTATTGGAATTTCTCCATAAACGTCTCCACTTATCAGATTAAATCCACCTCCCCCTTTCCAAATATTGGTAATGGTATTTCCGGTTTCCATTTGGATAACGCTGCTCACCCCGTCGCCAAAATTTGCCGGGGTTCCATTTTTGTATATGGTCACCTTATCTGTTTGGTAGGGATTAAAAGCGGATATCAAACCAAAAAAGTGCCCGGATTGATACATTTTGATGCCGTTCCAAAGCACTAGGTTTTGGTCGTTGGTCCCTCCCCGTACATTAATGTCCGATACCGTTTCATCTATACTCTTAATACCAGGTAGGGCTTGTACGGTTTGCAGGATGTCCGGTTCTATCAATCCTGGAAGGATGCCAAATTCGTCAGTTTTCAGAGTAATACTGGCATCTTTTTCCTTTATGATTCCTGAGGTAAGGTATTTGTACACAAATACTTCATTCAATTGTTCGTAATGCTGTGCCAATAGTATTTTAGGGCATCCACCTTGTTGCAATAGGGTTTCGACCTTTACATATTTGGTAATGTAGCCCAAGTAGCGAATTTTGAGTGAGGCATCACGGGGGATGTTTTCCATGGTAAAGCGGCCATTGTTGTCGGTAATTTTGGCAATATTGGTTCCCAATACCTCTACGGTTGCACCTATTACCGTGTTTTCTTCAAAATTATCCAGTACTACGCCACAAAGGTTTACGCGGTTTTCTTTGGTAAGGGTGTAGTACCGTTCATTGAGTTTTTTTGTTTCTACACGAAATTTATCTTCAATGTATTGTAGAATTCCTTCCAGTGAGTTAAGGTTTTCGGGAATGGAAATGGTGAGTCCTTCCAAATCTTCATTGAGATAGGAAAACTTGATGTTAAAACGGTTTTCCAACGTTTTTATATAGGAAATAAGGCCAATGGGGGATTGTTGCCTTTCCTGCGCATTGGCGGCGCAGAGTATGAAAAGCAAAAAAACAAGGACGAGGCCTAAATGCTTATTGTTGTGTGTTCCCAGCATAAAAAAGTACGTTGTCTCCTTCTATTTTGTAACGTGTTTTGGAGGGGGTACTTATACTTTTTAACGCCATATTTAGGTCTGTGTTGTTGAAAGAACCTGTAAATAAGAGATTTTCATCAATATTTTTTGAGGACACCTTTATATTGAACTGTCTTTCAAGCTCGGCAAAAACATATTTTAGGGGTATGCTCTCAAAGCTACTTTCATTGTTCATCCAAGATGGTAGCGTGCCATTGGGTCTCCCAACGTCAACAATTTTGCCATTGATTATCAAGAAAGAAGTTCCAGCAGGCAATTTGGTCTCTTTGTTATTGTAGGTGACGCTTACCAAACCTTCGTAGCAAGTCACCTCAAAGAAACCTTTTCTATTTTCCACATTAAATTGTGTGCCCAAAACGGCAACCGTTCCGTGTTTGGTGGAAACCGTGAATTTTTTTCCTTTTGCGACCTTAAAGAAAGCTTCTCCTTTTAAATCAACATTTCTTTTATTGTCCCAATTCTTTTTATTGAAGGACACCTGTGAATCTGCGTTCAAAAAGATTTCGGAATTATCGGGCAGTATAACCTCGGAACGCTCTGCGTATTCCGTGGTAACTTTTTCGTTTAGGGTGTTCACGTAAAAATAAGAACCGGCAAGGAGTATGGCAATAACGGCAGCAACTCTCAGGAATTTCTTGAAAGGGTTCAGGGAAATCACCTTTGGTGCATTGTCAATATGCTCTTTTTTCAAGCGCTGCAAGGCTTTTTCCGTGTCAAAATCGGGGGCCTTTAATTTGCTTGAAGCATCCTTGAGCTTTTGATACGAGGCAAACTCTCGGGAATTTTCGAACTCCCTAAGTTCCTCTTCTGAAAGCTCTCCACTGAGCCATTTTGCCAAATAATTTTCTTGCATGGGTTTTATGCTTTACGTTATAATAACAACTACCTTTTAAAATACCCTACCTTTCAAGTTCAAGTTCAAGTTCAAGAGCATAGATCCGTGGATCAGGGCCAAACGACAAAAGCTGGGGCTACTGCCAACTGCCAACTGACTTCGCGCTTCCAACATCAAGTTCAATGGCTTCTGTCTCTTTTCTGTCGTCTATCTTTATCTACTTTAAATACCATCAATATGTTCCCGTAAGCTCTTGAGTGCCAAATGCATCCTTTTTTCAATGGCTTTTATGCTCACTCCTTCCATTTCTGCAATTTCCGCATATTTTTTTCCATCAATCCGGTTGAGCAAAAAAGTAGTTCTTTGGTTTTCGGGCAAAGCATTAAGGGCATTGTCCAATTTTTCCTTGTATTCTTTTTCCTCCATCAAAAATTCTGGAGACTCATTTGTTCTGTCCTTAACAAGGCTGTCAGCATGTTTTAATCTAACCTTTTCTGCCTTGATTACATTTAAATATAGATTATTGGCAATGGTGTAAACGTAGGATTTTGCTTTTTCCGGACTTACCTTTGCACAGTTTTGCCATAATTTTACAAATGCTTCCTGAACGGCGTCGTGAGCCTTTTCCTCATTCCCAAATTTGTAAAAGATATAATTGAAGACCGTTTTGGAGTGGGTCTTAAAAACTTTGCTGAAAACATGATCTTCGCATACGTTGCTCATGGATGGGGGTTTGTTTTTCGGTTCAAATATATTTGAAAATTTTTAAGAAAAAGTAGGGTTTTTTTAAGAAGGGTTGTTTTAAGATTGAATTATAACCCCAAAATTCAAAAGTTATGAAAAAGTTGATTGACAACTTGTTGCGCACAGTACTGGTTGTACTTGTTTTAAGTTTGTCCTCTTGTCAGGAAGAATACGAAGAGATTGACCAAGGCGGCGAAGGACAGGCCATTGCAGCCAATTCTACAACGGCTATATTGATTAAAAATACGTCTTCATATGATGGTTCTTTTGACAATATTGTCGATGGTGCCAGTTGTTTTGCCATACAATTTCCTTATACAGTGAATGTAAATGGGGTTGATGTGACAATCGATTCTAAAAGTGATTTGGAAATCGTTGAAGAAATTTTTGATGAATTGGACGACGACAACGACGTTTTGGACATTGCTTTTCCCATTACAGTTACCCTTTCCGATTTTACCGAGATAAGCATTAAAAACTATGGTGAGCTTGAAAAAATGGCCCGTGAGTGTATTGAAGGGGGCGACGATGACGATATAGAGTGTATCGACTTTGTTTACCCAATTACCTTGTTCACTTTTGGTGTGGATAACCAACAATCCGATCAGGTAGAGATAAAGAACGACCTAGGTATGAGGAGGTTTTTTGATGAACTTGGCGACAATGAACTGATTAGCATACAGTTCCCCGTTACTCTAAAAAAACATGATGGCACCCAAATTACGGTCAGGAGCAATGCGGAACTTGCCGCAGCACTGGAAACATCCAAAAATGAATGTGATGAGGACGATGATAATGATTATAACGATGATGATTTCACTTTAGAGGAACTTAATGACCTTTTGCTGGCCTGTCCTCTGGAAGTTAGACAAGTAATCCGCGATGAGGTCGATAATACAGAGCAATATTTTGAACAGTTGATGACCTTTTCCCAAGATGGAACAGTAGTACTCGCCAGTGCAACTACCAGTATAACTGGAACATGGACTACCAGCGTGGCGGAAAACGGTGTGCTCTTGAATGTTGATTTTGAAGCTGTTGCCGACTTTACTTTGGGTTGGTACGTATATGAATTGGACGATAATCTTATAAAGCTCTATAAGGACAATGGCAACAAAATAATACTTAAAGAACGTTGTGATGCAGAACCGTCCGAAGTAGATAGGGAAACCTTGATTTCAATGCTGCAAGAATGTGAATGGATTGTAAAAAAGGTAATAAACCAAGGGGGTGAGATCAAAAGGCTTCTTGGATATGAATTCCAGTTTAAGACAGGAGGAACGGTTATCCTTGGCAATGGTGTAAATGTTTCACAAGGCAGTTGGGACATCGGACTCAACAGTCAATTGAAATTATCTCTTATGATTACTATGGAAGGCGAGCCAGAGGTGAGTTATGAGTGGCCCATCAGTGAGCTTACAGATAGCCGATTTAAGTTTAATATTGATGACTCAGACAATGAAATGGTACTTCTGCGAGTATGCGATGATAGTGCGGATGATGGCGATGTTACCGAAATTAGGAACATTGCCATGGACGGCCCTTGGAATATCGCCCTGTACCAAGAGGGAGAAATACAACTGACAACTGCTTACACGGGAATGGAGTTTAACTTCTCGACGATGCACCAGATGGAAGTATTGATCAATGCAGACCCTGTGGCCAATGGTCTTTGGAGGGTACTAAGAGATTCGGAAGAAGGTTTGAAGTTCTATATCAATTTTGATACAGGAGATGATTTTGTAGGGTTGACCAATGATTGGAAGGTGGTTTCTATTACTTCCACACGAATTGAACTAACTGATGAAAGCGATGATGGTTCTTTGGATACCTTGGTGTTCGAGAAACCATAGAATTTTTCCCCAATCTTTTTTTTCCAAAAGAAGGACGGCTAGCCCCAAAGCCGTCCTTTTTCTTTATATTATTCTTAAATTTGTGCCTCTTTAAAACAAAGAACACATGTTCGATAATTTAAGCGAAAAATTAGACAAGGCACTCCACGTCCTCAAAGGACATGGCCAGATAACGGAAATCAATGTAGCAGAGACCCTTAAGGAAGTTCGAAGAGCTTTGCTCGATGCCGATGTTAACTTTAAAATAGCCAAGGAATTTACCAACACGGTCAAAGAGAAGGCACTAGGCCAAAATGTATTGTCCTCTCTTCAACCTGGCCAGCTCATGGTAAAATTGGTTAAAGATGAGCTTACCGAACTTATGGGAGGCGAATCAGAAGATATAGACCTCTCAGGCAGCCCATCGGTAATTTTAATGTCAGGTCTGCAAGGTTCGGGTAAAACCACCTTTTCAGGTAAACTCGCCAATTATCTCAAAAACAAGAAAACAAAGAAGCCACTTTTGGTAGCCTGTGATGTGTACCGTCCAGCGGCGATAGATCAATTGCACGTAGTCGGGGACCAAATAGGGGTAGAAGTATATTCCGATAGGGATAACAACGACCCTGTTGCCATTGCCAAGGCAGGTATTGCCCATGCAAAAAGTGTTGGGTGCAATGTAGTGATCATCGATACCGCAGGTCGTTTGGCCGTGGACGAGCAGATGATGACCGAAATCTCCAACATCCACAAAGCCATTGAGCCACAGGAAACCTTGTTTGTTGTGGATTCCATGACAGGTCAGGATGCCGTGAATACCGCGAAGGCCTTTAACGATGTCCTGAATTTTGATGGGGTTATTTTAACCAAGCTCGATGGTGATACTCGAGGTGGTGCCGCCATTTCCATTAAATCCGTGGTGGACAAGCCCATCAAGTTTATCGGTACTGGGGAAAAAATGGAAGCCATAGATGTGTTTCACCCATCCCGAATGGCCGACCGTATCCTTGGTATGGGAGACGTGGTGTCCTTGGTGGAGCGTGCACAAGAGCAGTTCGATGAAGAACAGGCACGTAAGATTCAAAAGAAAATTGCCAAAAATAAATTCGGGTTCGATGATTTCTTGAGCCAGATTCAGCAAATCAAGAAAATGGGGAATATGAAGGACCTCATGGGAATGATTCCTGGCGCAGGAAAAGCCTTGAAAGGATTGGATATTGATGATGATGCCTTCAAGCATATTGAAGCCATTATCCATTCCATGACGCCCGAAGAACGATCTACACCGTCCAAATTGAACGCAAGCCGCAAAAAACGAATTGCTGCCGGTAGTGGAACTTCCATACAAGAAGTGAACCAGTTGCTCAAGCAATTCAATCAAATGAGCAAAATGATGAAGATGATGCAAGGTGGCGGAGGCAAGAAGATGATGCAGATGATGCAGAACATGAGATAACTTTAGTCAGAAGTCAGAAGTCAGAAGTCAGAACCAAATACCAACACAACCCATGGAAATCCTCGACGGAAAAAAAGTATCGAACCAGATTAAAGAAGAAATCACCGTTGAGGTGGCCCAAATGAAAGAACGGGGCGAAAAAGTCCCTCATTTGGCAGCCGTTTTGGTTGGTAACGATGGCGCTAGTCTAACTTATGTGGGCAGCAAAGTGCGTTCCTGCAAAAAAATTGGGTTCGAATCCACATTGATCCATCTTCCCGAAGAGACCACGGAAGAAGATTTGCTAAAGCAAGTGCACCAATTGAACAACGACCCAGCCATAGATGGCTACATTGTCCAACTTCCTTTGCCCAAACATATTGATGAGGAAAAGGTGCTTATGGCCGTAGATCCCGATAAGGATGTGGATGGATTTCACCCCACCAATTTTGGGAAAATGGCCTTGGATATGGAAACCTTCATTTCAGCAACTCCATTTGGTATTATGGAATTGTTAAAGCGCTATAAAGTAGAAACCGAAGGGAAGCACACCGTGGTTATCGGTAGGAGCCATATTGTGGGCAGGCCCATCAGTATTTTAATGAGCCAAAAGGGGAATCCGGGAAACTCTACCGTGACCTTGGCGCACAGTAGAACCAAAAACTTAAAGGAATTAACGCTTCAGGCGGATATTGTGATATCTGCTTTGGGAGTTCCAAAGTTTTTAAAGGCGGATATGGTCAAGGATGGAGTTACCATCATTGATGTGGGGATTACCCGAGTACCAGATGAAACCAAGGAAAAAGGATATTACATCACAGGGGATGTGGATTTTGAGCATGTAAGCAAAAAAGCATCGTACATTACGCCAGTACCGGGTGGTGTGGGACCTATGACCATTGCCATGTTGCTCAAGAACACCTTGTTGGCACGAGAGCGTCACAATGCCTAAGTACTTAGTTAATTTCTTTCTGCTTTATTTCAGTTTTTAAAGCAGCTTCTTGCTCTTCTTCGGGTGTTAAAAATTCAAACTCGGTGTCACTTTCGTCATTGGTGCAGCTGGATACTGCCATGGCAGAAAAAATAAGGGTGACCAAAAGTAAAATTGTCTTCATACTCGTAAGATTTGGATATGCCTCGAAGGCCTAATTTGTACGTTTATAACGAATTACGGCTCATTTTCTTGTTTTTATATCCAAATAATCGATAACTTACTTCTTGGTAAATAAGGCAATATGTCTCAAACGGTTAGGAACAAAGTAGCTTGGGTGGTTTTTGTGTTTTTGGCCATTGGAATAGGTCTCTACCCACTGATCTATATATTCGCGACCGAGGATTTTGGACTTTTAATGAACAAATCCAATGAACTATTGGCAAGTACACTGTGGAAAACAGCCTTTTACGGCCATATCAGTTTTGGAGGCTTGGCTCTGTTGGTGGGTTGGTCTCAGTTTGTCAAAAAGTGGAGGTCCAAACACCTAAAATGGCATAGAAATATTGGGAAAGTATATGTGTTATCCGCTTTGATAAGTGGATTGTGCGGTGTATACCTTGGGTTTTTTGCCACTGGCGGCATTGTTTCATCCTTGGGCTTTATAAGTCTTGGAGTGATTTGGCTCTTTACTACCCTACGAGCCTATATTGCGGTAAAAAACAAAGACCTTTCCCTGCATCAAGGTTTAATGATCTACAGCTACGCAGCTTGTTTTGCAGCGGTCACCCTTCGTATTTGGCTACCGCTCCTAACTATCATATTCGGAGAGTTTTTACTGGCCTACAAAATAGTTGCCTGGCTTTGTTGGCTGCCCAATATGGTTTTTGCCTACTTCTGGGTACAAAGAAAAGGCCTTACCATTGATTAATGGGTCAATCCCCTTCCTCTAGAACTTTTATTTCAACTTTTCTGAAATCTATGGCTTGTCCTTCACTTTGAAGTGCAATAAATCCTTTTTTCAGTGGAGTGCCATCAATTTTTATCTTCTCATCATAGCCATTGGCCACACCACCTCCAATTTGTGGTTTAGTATATTCCAACACTTTTTTGCCTTTGATTATATGGGTAACCAAAGAGTCTCCATGTACAATAAGTTCAGCGCGAACCCATTCCCCTACAGGGTAGGTGTCACTGGTGGACTCAATGCAGTGCCGAGGGTCCACTTGGCCTTCAAATACAACATCCGTTCCGGGAGAACACATGTTTCCGGTTGGTCTGGGTACACCTTCGGTAATGCCAGCAAGTAATTGTAGCTCAACTGAAATAGGCCAATCCTGTTCTTTTGGCATGGTTCGCGGATCTTGGGAGTGAAACATAATTCCGCTGTTCAACATGGTGTACTCTGGAGCCGTTTCATACCAACCATCCACAAAACGATACTCCACAGCAAGATGATAGCTCGAAAAAGGTTCGTCATAATACAAATGGCCATAACGACTGTTGAAATCACCTTCATATTTATCGTATCGTACTTTTAAAATACCATCTTCTACCCTAAATGTATCGCCAAAATTATCTCCAACCTCATAATGATGAATTTTAACCGTCCAATTATCAAGATTCTTCCCGTTGAACAACTGAACCCAACTTGAGTTGTTAGTTATGTCCCTTTTGGCGGTAAAACTGTATAAAAGGTAGCAAAGTGTAACGGCAATAGCGATGGATGCAATTAGTTTGTTATATTTTTTCATGCCCCAAACTTATTTAGCAAATAACTGCCCCATATCCTTAAAAGCCTTGAATTCCAAAGCATTGCCGGCAGGATCTAAAAAGAACATGGTCGCCTGTTCCCCAGGTTCCCCTTTAAACCGAATGTAAGGTTCAATTACAAAATCGATACCCTTTTCTATTAATGTTTTGGAAAATGTTTGAAAGGTATCCCATGGCAAAACCACGCCGTAATGGGGCACAGGTACATTTTTACCATCAACAGGATTGGTATGTGTATCTTCTTCGGACTTTGGCTTATAATGAATCACGAATTGATGTCCAAAAAAGTTGAAATCCACCCATTGTTCAGCACTTCTTCCTTCTTCACAACCAAGCACATCGCGATAAAAGGTTCTGCATTCATCTAAATTGTGGACAGGCACGGCAACATGGAAAGGGGTTATTTTTTGCATGGTCTATTTTTCTTGAAAATTAGGACAACTTTGTCAAGCTTCCAAAAAAGATATGATTTGGTCGTTCACATCGTCTTGATGCATGGAATGTCCCAATCCCTCGGTACTTATCAACGTACTGTCTTTCCAATTTTTATTTACCGCCACAGAGGCATGGTAAGGTGTAATGTTGTCATACCTATCATGAAACAACAACCCTTTTTTACTGATGGATTGTGCGAATCTGGAAGTAGAAAACTCATCAATCCGGAATCCAAAGCGGTTGTATACGTACTTATCCAAGTATTTCATCACCCTATTATTGAACTTTAACAAATCTTGAAAGTGCTCCATAATCTCGTGGAATTCCGATGGAGAACCAATGGTGACCATTTTTTCAACGTAGGCGCTTGGATTTTTATATTGGTTGTAAATAATGGTCATACCGCCCACCGAATGCCCAATCAAATGTTTTGGATTGTACTTTGTTACCATATAGTTTACAGCTTCCTCATACAAAGGCACATATAAGTGTTTTCCAGAAGAATAGCCATGCGAAGGTGCATCAAAAGCAATAATGTTGAAATCAGCTTCCTTAAGTTTTTTGATAAGGTTGCGCCATCTAAAGGTGTTGCTCTCCCAACCATGAACCAACAAAACGGTTTCTTTGTTCCCTGGCCAATGGTAGGATTGTATTTTATGCTCTGCAACCTCTTCAATGGCTAGTTTGGCTCCGTCCAAATAGGCTGCTTGTTCCGGTCGAACCCTCCCTTTTCTGACTGTACAGAACAAATGAAAAGCACTATCGGCCGCTTTTTTGGGTGCAATAAGTGTATAAACATTATAGTATTGCCCGTAGGCCAATGGGAGTATTTTGTTGAGTAGTTTTTTCATAAGGTTACTTTTTGTAACTTACTCTTAATTTGATACTAAAAGTACATATTCATTTTAGAAAACAAAAGAAGTGAAGGATTGAAAACTAAGTGTGTAAATGGAAACTATCGCTGATAATCAGAAAATTAGGACGGTAAAAAAATTAGAAAAAATGTTTGGACATATAGATTACAAGAACCCGCCCGAATTATGCCCGGTTCGCGATGTAATGTCCGTAGCTTCTGACCAATGGAGTATATTGATTCTTCTTTGGCTGGGATATTTTCCTTTGCTCCGGTTCAACAAACTCAAGAAATATGTTTACGGAATATCCAATAAGGTGTTGAGCCAACGCTTAAAAGTTCTTGAGGCGGACGGTTACATTGCCCGTAAAGCGTATCCTGAAGTACCTATCCGTGTAGAGTATAGTCTCACGGATTTTGGGCAATCTTATGTGGAAAAACTTCTGGAATTGGCCGAATGGATGCACGATAACAGTCCAAAGGTTTTGGCCAACCGCGAAAAATTCGGCTTGCTTTAACCCAGTTAAACTATTCCCATCCCAACATCAAATATTTGATTTTGGCATTGTCCGGTATTTGTACCGCTTCAATATCCGAAGTTGAGTAGCGTAAACTCTCGGGCAACTCTTCCTTGTCAATGGTAAAATAAAGATTGCTACCTTTTGGGAAGACCACAATACTGTTTAAAGTCGTCACAATTTTTTTGATATCATATTTGTTTTGGATATCCTTAAAAGTACTTTGAAGCCCAATTCCTTTTTCTGATACATATCTGGAATCCATAATTCTAACATTCTGAACAGTGGGGATGCTATCAGAATTTGGGGTCAGGGTCAAGAGGTGTTTGCCTCCCTTTTCAAATACTTCGATTTTTTTGGCGGATGTACCCAAGTTGATTCGGGCTGTGTCTCCAACAACGGAATCTTTCACAAAGGTGCTTTCCAATTCACTGACCTTGGTGGTCTGGGTCAATGGTCCAACACTGGTTTCTGTAATCAAGAATGTGGTATCCCTTTGGCAAGAATGGATTATTGCAACCCCAAAAAACAGGGCAATTGCTCGGCTTGTCTTTTTCATATATATTATCGAATCACTTTTTTTAATACTCCTAAAACACCTCTGATGAATGTAGCACTGGTTAAAACTTTAACCACAGGATTCATTCGGGTGCTTCTTCTGCTGGAAGACCTTTGGGATGTTGATTTTTCTTCCTTTTCGGCTTCTTTTTCCGCTCTTTCAATTTTTTCATTGAGGATTTCGTAGGCGCTTTCACGGTCTATCTCCTCATTGTATTTTTTAATTAATTTGGACTGGCCCAGTACATCTTTTATCTCATCATCGTTCAAAATATCCATACGGCTCATCGGCGCTCGCATCATTGTTGCTGCCAATGGCATTGGGCGTCCTTTTTCGTCCAAGGCGGATATCAAAGCCTCTCCGGTTCCCAACGAAGTCAATACCTCTGCCGTATCGTAATAATCGGAAATGGGATAGTTCTGTGCTGTTAGTTTTATGGCTTTTCGGTCTTTGGCGGTAAAAGCACGGAGCGCATGCTGAACTTTTAAGCCCAACTGCGCTAGAACGTCATCTGGTACATCGGTTGGGTTTTGGGTCACAAAATAAAGTCCGATTCCCTTGGAACGAATTAGTTTCACAATACTTTCAATCTGGTCCAAAAGTGCTTTGCTGGCATTATCAAAAATCAGGTGGGCCTCATCTATGAACAGCACCAGCTCTGGTCTGTCACTGTCCCCTTGTTCGGGAAAAGTGGAGTAGATTTCTGCCAAAAGACTCAACATAAAGGTCGAGAAGAGTTTCGGACGGTCTTGGATATCGGTCAAACGGATAATATTCACATAGCCACGACCGTTTTCATCAATTCTGACCAAATCTTCCACATCAAAAGATTTTTCCCCAAAAAAGAGGTCGGCACCTTGTTGCTCCAGTTCAATAATTTTCCTCAAAATGGTTCCCGTGGAACTGGTTGAAATACGACCGTACTCCTTTCGGAACTCCTCTTTCCCTTCGCCAGTGGCATATTGCAGTACTTTTTTAAAATCCTTGAGGTCAAGGAGTGGCAGCTTGTTGTCATCACAATATTTGAATACTACAGCAACAATACCTTCTTGGGCAACGCTCAGGTCCAAGATTCTGGAAAGCAATACAGGACCAAACTCAGATACCGTGGCCCGCAAGCGAACACCGTTCTGTTCAGAAAGCGACATGATTTCCACGGGAAACCCCTTGGCTTCAAATGGTAGGCCTATTTTTTCTTGACGTTCATCAATTTTTGGATGTCCGGGGCTGGGTTGGGCAATGCCACTAAGATCACCTTTAAGGTCCATGAGCAACACGGGAATCCCTTTGTCGGATAGGTTTTCGGCCAGAACTTGCAACGATTTTGTCTTTCCGGTTCCCGTTGCCCCTGCAATTAGGCCATGGCGATTCATCATTTTTAAGGGAACCTTTATGTAAGCGTTGGTCATGGTTTCGCCATCCAACATTCCGGCACCCAAGGTGATGTAATCGCCCTTCATGCTGTAACCTTGTTCTATGTGTTCAAAGAATTCTTCTTTGCTGCCCATCCTGTTCAATTTCCGATAAAAATAGGGTAATTTTAAGCAAAACTAAAAATGAGATTATGAAACCTTTCCACTATGCAATATTGTCTATTTTGATGGGAGGGGCAATGGCCACTTCCTATGCACAAGAAACCACCGATATTATTTTCCATAAGTCGCATGAGCCCAAAAAACAAAACGCTCCTTTTAGTGATGTGGTACAGGCTGGTAATATGTACTTTTTGGCTGGCCAGATAGGGATGGACCATACGACTCGCACACTTGTTCAAGGCGGGGTCAAAGCTGAAACTGAACAGGCCATTAAAAACATCGAGGCCGTTTTGGCACAACATGATATGACCTTGGAGCATGTGGTAAAATGCACCGTGATTTTGGCCGATATTGATGATTTTTCGGCCTTTAATGAAGTTTACACCCAATATTTCACCAAAAAACCAGCTCGAACCACCTTTGCAGCTAAAGGCATTGCGGCCAACGGTAGCATAGAAATTGATGTTATTGCCGTAAAATAGGGCCAAACCATAGAAGTGAATTATCTTTGCACCATGATGGAAGAAAACGTGATGGATTTGGTGGAAAAGGGCTTGATGTTGCCCCTGATGGAAGAATTTTATACCATTCAAGGGGAAGGTTACCATAAAGGTACGGCTGCTTATTTTATAAGAATCGGCGGCTGCGATGTGGGTTGCCATTGGTGCGATGTTAAGGAAAGTTGGAATGCCGAAACACATCCCCCAACACCTATTGATAGTATTATAGCCAATGCTGAAAAATATTCGGATACCATTGTTATTACAGGAGGTGAGCCGCTTACTTGGGACATGGGCCCATTGACCCAAGGGCTTAAGGCCAAAAACATGAAGATTCATATCGAAACCTCTGGAGCTTATCCATTGACGGGTGTTTGGGATTGGATTTGCCTGTCGCCTAAAAAAAACAAACTTCCCGTGGGCGATATTTATAAAAAAGCCCACGAGCTTAAGGTCATTATTTACAACAAGCACGATTTTATTTTTGCCGAGGAACAAGCTGCGCAAGTAAGTGATGATTGCATACTCTACCTACAACCCGAATGGAGTGTTCGTGACAAAATGGTTCCGCAAATTGTGGATTATGTAATGAAGCATCCGAAATGGAAAGTTTCCCTACAGACCCATAAGTATTTGAATATTCCTTAAGCTAAAAGATTAACGCCCCCCATATTTCTGAAGGTCCAAAATACATTCGGGACCCAAATCTGGAATGGTAGCCAAGCCTTTGGAAGCATTTTTTTCCATTTGTTTAAGCAAAGAAGACCCAAATTCCAGTTCCGAGCGCATTAAACAACCATCCACATTGCAATGGTTGTCGGATTCGGGATCTTCGTGCTCGTTCACGGATTGGGTTGACAAATTAACCAGACCGAATAAATGGCCGAACTCATGCAAGAGCGTGGCAGTCTCAACCTCTTCAGTACTTACTGATGTGCTGCTGTTGGCTATTTTTTTTACGGTAGATTCGTAAATGACCATGGAAGTATTGCGATACACAGCTCCTAAGGTTACTAGTCCTTCACTATCATCGTCGCTGTCGGCAGGGGCATCGGCAAAGTAAATATAAATGGCCAATGTTGAGCCATTGTTATACTCGTCCCTGTTTTCATTTTCAAGGTCAACTACTTCTTCAAGGGTCAATGTTTCTTCATCCGGAGAGGATAGTGCAGTATATTTAAGCTCAATGTTTTCTTTGTGGGTGTACGTCCTTAAAAACTCCTCAAAATTGGCAATGGCTCCAGCGGTGGGGGCAAAACCGGTGACATAATCAATTTCAATCAAAAGTTTGTCAAAAGTATCATTGGATAACAAGTTTCTAGCAGAAGCCCCTGTGGATAGGCGATTTCCAGATTTGTCAATGTTAATGGTGGAATCCGCTGATGAGATATCCGAATCCTTGGAACAGCTTATCAGTAATCCAAAACTACATAAAGCGTAAAGCGCAATTTTTTTCATAACAAGTCAATATGTACTAAAACGTTCCGCATCGGAAACTATTATTTCTTTAATGTGAGCTTAGCCAAATAGTCGAAATGCTCACCAGAAATTACAAGTTCGCAATCCAATCCATTGGATTCGCTAGCGTTTTGCAAGGTATCGAAATCTACGTAAACCCAATCAAACGCTTTGCCTTTTTGGCCTTTATATTCCATTTCAAAAACTACTTCGCCATAATAGGTTCCATCATTGGGAATCCAGTAACCACCATCTTCATCCTGTTCAAACATGTAAACAATATCGCTGGAATCCAACAGAATCTGTCCGTTGGGCTGCAATAATGAGGCCAAATGCAGTAGAAAACGGCTTAAATTGTTCAGTTTGCCTGCCAATCCAATGCCATTCATAAGTAGAAGCAAGGTATCGTAACGTTCATTGGCATAATCCAAAACATCACTCACAACTGTTGAACGGATGCCTCTTTCCTTGCAAACGGCAATGCATCCTTCAGAATTGTCCAAGGCGGTGACATCAAATCCTTTGTTTTGTAGATAAAGGGCATGACTTCCAGCACCGGCACCAATGTCCAAGACTTTTCCACGAGCTAATTGAAGTGCTTTTTGCTCAATTTTAGGCATTTCATCAAACTCTCGGAACAAATAGGGAACGGGTATTACATCTTCTTCATCTAAAGATGAATACGTTTTAATGTCCTCCGTATAGTCCCCTTTTTGATAATCCAATAGGGCCCTTCCAAAAACATCTGCCATGTTTCGCATTTATTTTACAAAGGTGTGATTTTAATTGTTTGGAAAGCCTTAAAATGGATAAGTTTGTTCTTGAATGTTTGTCTGCACATAAAAATGTACGTCACCCTGAGCTTGTCTCAGGGTCTCATCATAAAGTATTGAGTGCTATTGGTTGTGGGATGCTGAAACAAGTTCAGTATGACGTTTTATAAGAGCTTTGGTACATTATAGATAAGAAATGTTTGTTTTGTTATGGATGAAATTTTGGAAGAATTACCCCAAAGAGCCAAGGAAAAACATGCAGAGAACAAAAAGTTTTTTGCCAAGTTAAAAAAGCGCCCTCCCAAAGACCTGGATTATACGATGCAGGAACTGCACGAAACGGAATTTGAACGCACGGATTGCCTCACCTGTGCCAATTGTTGCAAAACTACGGGTCCGTTGTTCACCAATGCTGATATTAACAGGATTTCTAAATATTTTAGGATGAAGCCCTCCCAGTTTATAGATGAATATTTAAGGGTTGATGAAGAAAACGACTATGTATTGCAAAGTGTGCCCTGTACTTTTTTAGGGGTCGATAATTACTGTTCTATTTACGACGTTCGCCCCAAAGCCTGCCGCGAGTTTCCGCATACGGATAGAAAAAAGTTCCAACAGATAACCAACCTTACCTTAAAAAATGTAGCAATTTGTCCTGCTGCATATAATATTGTGGAGGAGATGAAAAAATCCATAAAATTTTAATGATTTGCTATATTTGAAGGAATGGAGCAACTGATTTCTTATTTCGATACCATTCCCTCTTGGCACCGCAGCCTGATTTTGGTGGGCGGAATCACTTTTTTCTGGATTTTGGAAGGTGTGGTACCACTTTTCAATGTTCCCTATAAAAAATGGCGACATTCCGTTCCCAACTTCTTTTTTACGTTGACCACAATTATCGTGAATTTTCCGCTGGCATTTTTGTTGTTAAAATCATCGGATTGGGCGGTGGAAAACCAATTTGGTATCATTAACTGGCTGCCAGAGATGCCTTTGTGGCTTTATGTTTTGCTCGGGGTGATGCTTTTGGATTTGATAGGTGCTTATGCGGCCCATTGGGTAGAACACAAAGTAAAACCTTTGTGGATGGTTCATTTAGTACACCATTCCGATCACAATGTGGATACCACGACTGCCAACAGGCACCATCCATTGGAAAGTTTGATTCGATATGCATTTACTTTGGCAGGTGTTATACTTGTAGGGGCGCCAATTGGTATAATTATGCTGTATCAAAGTTTATCCGTGGTGTTCTCACAGTTCAATCACGCTAATATTCGTTTGCCAAAAAGGGTGGACAGTGTCATCAGTTGGATTATTGTAAGCCCTGATATGCACAAAGTCCACCATCATTATCAGTTACCTTATACCGATTCCAACTACGGAAACATTTTCTCCATTTGGGACAGATTATTTGGTACGTACATGTCGATGGACGTAAAAGATATTGTTTACGGAGTGGATACCTTTCCCGATGAAAAGGAGAACAGCAGCATTAAAGGTTTGCTAAAGCAGCCTTTTCATAAATATCGTAGACCGACCACAGAAAATCAAGAGGTCATTTCGGAATGAGATGCGAAGCGGCGATTGAGAAATCTCAGCTAACCTCAGATTTCTCACATCCGTTCGAAATGACGAAAATCCAATTCTGGAAAATTCGAGCAATTCGTGTCAAAAAACATATTTCAACAACACCTCTCAGGTTCCCTCAAGGGGACAATCCGAATGATTCTAAATCCAATCCACGGCCTTGATAATTTAAAAAGACAAACAAATTGTCATTCCGTGCCACTCCTATGAGATGCTGAAACCAGTTCAGCATGACGATGAAAAGTCATTTCGAAATGAGATGCGAAGCATCGATTGAGAAATCTCAAGCTTCATAAAATGGATTTCTCACACTCCACCCAATACCAATTGGGTTTCGGTTCGAAATGACGTGAACAAGTTCAAGAGGACAAAACATTTGTTAAATTCGTGTCAATTACTATTGACCGTCATTCCGAACTTGTTTCGGAATCCCATTGGAGTGAGACCCTGAAACGAGTTCAGGGTGACGTAAAGATTCTTCGCTAAAATCAGAATGAACAAAGAGGGGTATTTGTGCAATTCCTGCCTAGTGGCAGGCGTGTCAGCGTTTAAATCAATCATAAATCAAGTACTTCGCTCGTATTTTTTTAAAGTTTGCCAAATCCGCTTGCCAAGTGGCCTTGATTTCTTCATTTGTCATACCTTGCTCAATCTGTTTTTGAAGTAAGGGAGTGCCTGCGTGTTTGGTGAAACCGCTTGTTAAAAAGAAGTTGGACTTGTCCAAGGTGTTGTTGTAGGCATCAATGATCCATTCCATAGTCACTTCGTTCATTCTGGGGGTTTTGGATAGGTCTCGACCATAACATGTCTTGCCTTCCTCTTTTGGATATTTAGAGCCAAAATTGGGTTCGGGCACATAACTAAAATCATAGGCTGTACTATCCATAAACGATGTCCCATAACGTTGAAATTGGAACTCGGTGCCACGTCCTGCATTCACATTGGTGCCTTCAAACAAGCCCAAGCTGGGGTAAAGCGTAATTGATGTGTGGTTGGGCAAATTTGGAGAGGGTCTAATAGGCAAATGATATTCGGATTCGTGTGTATAATTTTGCAATTCAATAACCGTTAAATCAGCTTTGCTGCCATTTTCCAACCACCCCTCGCCGTTCAACATTTGGGCATATTCGCCAATCGTCATCCCGTAGACCAACGGAATCGTGTTCATTCCCAAATAACCGGTGTGTTCTTTCATCATGGTAGGGCCATCTACATAGTGCCCGTTGGGGTTGGGTCTGTCCAAAACAATAATGGGTATATCATTTTCGGCACAGGCTTCCATCACCAGTTGTAAGGTGGCGATATAGGTGTAGAATCGAACTCCCACATCCTGAATATCAAAAACAACGACATCCAAATTGCTCAGTTGTTCTTTGGAAGGTTTACGGTTTTTGCCGTAAAGGGAGGTTATGGGCAGGCCAGTTTGGGTGTCCACACCATCTTTAACATGTTCCCCGGCATCAGCTGTACCTCTAAAACCGTGTTCGGGGGCAAAAACTTGCTTCACATCAACACCAGAGGAAAGTAGGGAATCCACTAAATGTGTATGCCCTTGTTCGTTAAAAACAACACTAGTTGGGTTGGCAACTACACCTACTGCTTTACCTTTTAAAAGGGGGAGATAAACTTCGGTACGATTAGCGGCCACTTTAATGGGAGCAGGTGCTTCGGTTGAGGGTTCTGAAGCAGAAATAGCCTCTTTTTGTTGTCCCTTGCATGATGAAAACACCAAAAACAACAATAAAACTGTACTTTTGATCTTAGATAAAATGGGCATTCGTTGAATTTAGAGTTATTTATTGCCAAACGCCTGGTTACAGGGAAGGAACATAAAATTAGTATTTCCGCCCCGATAATAAAAATTGCAATCGCTGCAATCGCAATCGGTGTGGTAATGATGCTCATTGCCATTGCAACGGGTGTCGGCCTAAAAAATAAAATTCGCGAAAAGGTCGCCGCATTCAATGGCCATATCCAAATTTCCAATTTCGACAACAACAATTCCGAGGTTTCGCTGACGCCGGTTTCTATAAATCAAGATTTTTATCCTGAGTTTAAGAATATAGAAGGCGTAAGGCACGTACAGGCGGTGGCCACCAAAGGTGGGATTATCCGAACAGCCGATACTTTTGAAGGTATGCTGGCCAAAGGCGTGGGAACCGATTACGATTGGAGCACCTTTAAAGAATATCTGGTCGAGGGCAGATTGCCCGATTATGGCGGTAAACTGAACGAGGAGGTGCTCATATCCAGTTTAATGGCCAATAGATTACGGTTAAAAGTTGGCGATACCTTCTTTTCCTTTTTTCTTCGGGATGGTGATGCCTCCAAAATGCCCAACAATAGGAGGTTTAAGATCGTTGGTATTTATGATAGCGGTTTTGAGGAGTTTGATGAGACTTATGTGTTTGTGGATATTCGCCACATTCAACGGATGAACAAATGGAAAGAAAACCAAATTGGTAATTTTGAGGTTTTTATCGATGATTTTGACCAATTGGAAGAAAAAAGCAACGAAATCTACGGTAAAACGGTATCCGTTTTGGATACGCAAAACATCAAAAGTAAATATTACCGCATTTTTGAATGGATAGGCCTTTTTGATTTTAATATTGCCCTGATCATTGGCATTATGATCATTGTTGGCGGTATCAACATGATCACAGCTTTGTTGGTCTTGATTTTAGAGCGAACCCAAATGATAGGAATTTTAAAAGCATTGGGGTCTGCCAATTGGAGCATCCGAAAGGTCTTTTTGTACAACGCTGCCTATTTGATCGCCATCGGGCTTTTTTGGGGCAACCTCATAGGTCTGGGACTCATTTTTCTTCAGAATAAGTACCGTATGTTCAAATTTCCGAATCCCGAGGAATATTACATCGACTACATTCCCGTGCACATGGATATGCCAACCATCTTACTTTTGAATATCGGGGTAATGTTGCTCTGTTTGCTGATGCTTTTGGTGCCATCGTACATCATCACTAAAATAACGCCGGTAAAAGCCATCCAATTCGAATAGAAGCTATTTTCCCATGTGGGCTTTTCAATCTAAATTGATAACTTGTCAAACAAAATAACCCACCATGACATTTAAATATTATTCCACCTTATTTGCTTTGCTTTTAACTGCATCCATAACTGCACAAAAACTTTCCAGAACCGAAAAAAAGATTGTTTCGACCATTGAAAAAAATAATTCCGATGCAATTGATTTTTTGGAAAGGGTAGTGAACATAAATAGCGGTACCCTTAATGCCGAAGGCGTTAAAAAAGTGGGGATGGTTTTTAAAGATGCCTTTGACAATATCGGATTTGAGACCAAGTGGATAGAAATGCCAGCCGAAATGAATCGCTCAGGTCATTTATTTGCCGAAACCTCGGGCCCAAAAGGAAAAAAGCTACTACTTATTGGTCATTTGGATACCGTTTTTGAGGAAGATAGTCCGTTTCAAACTTTTGAAATGGTTAACGACAGTATTGCCCATGCCCCGGGTGGCAACGATATGAAAGGCGGCGATGTAATTGTGCTGTATGCCCTAAAAGCATTGACGGACAATGGTCTGTTGGATGATGCACAGATTATTGTAGCCTTTACTGGGGACGAAGAGAGTACAGGTAAACCTTTGTCCATCAGTAGAAAGGATTTGATTGATGCCGCAAAGCGAAGCGATGTTGCCTTGGGATTTGAAACCTCCACTGGCTTCAACTATGCCACTGTTGCTAGAAGAGGGTCCTCGGGATGGGCCGTTGAGGTTGAGGGTAAACGTGCACATTCCTCTGGTGTTTTTAGTGAAAATACAGGAGCAGGTGCCATTTTTGAAATGTCCCGAATTCTACATCAATTTTACACTGATGTAAAGGGAGAGGATTTGCTAACCTTTAATCCAGGTGTACTGCTTGGTGGAACTTTTGTGAATTATGATGAACTGACCAGCAGGGGTGATGCCTTTGGTAAAACCAATGTGGTTGCTCAAAAAGCTGTGGTTAAAGGTGGGCTTCGATTTATATCCGAAGAGCAAAAAGAACGAGCTAGAGCCAAAATGAGGGAAATCGCAGCCAATAATCTTCCACAGACCTCAGCAAGTATTAGTTTTACCGATAGCTACCCTGCCATGGGGCCTACAGAAGGAAATCGTGCATTGTTGAGCATACTTAACGAGGTAAGTTTGGATTTAAAACAAGGTGAGGTATTGGCTTATGACCCTGGCAAAAGAGGTGCTGCCGATATCTCTTTTGTTGCCAATTATGTGGATGGCTTGGACGGATTGGGCACTATGGGCTCTGGAGCACATACCCCTCAGGAAACCGTTAACTTGAATACCATTGAAGCGTTGACAAAACGTACAGCCATTTTGATTTACCGATTGATAAATACCAAATAATGGTAACACTAAAAACAAATACTTCCATAGTAAAGATTGATGTGGGGGAACTTGTGGGCTATGAAGTAAACGGACACGAATTTATTCACCAAAAAGGAAGCCCGGGGTGGGGCAGCGCCGATACTGAAATGTTCCCGATAATCGGCCCAGTAAACGAGTCTGATTTTCGTGTAAAAACACCTAAAGGGGATGCAATTCAAGACCAACATGGACTTTTGCGCCAAATGGCATACGAGTTGGAGCACCAAACCGATACTTCTGCCGTTTTTGTAAAGCAATACCGATCGGGAACCAAAGTTCCCAATTCAAAATTTCCAGAAAAATCTACCGAAGCGCTTTTATCATGGCCTTACAATTTTAGGTTCGAGAAATCCTTTTTGTTGACCGATGATGGGCTGGAAGTTCATTTTAAAGTTTTGGGAGAAGAAGGGATGCCTTTTATGTTAGGATATCACCCTGCTTTTAAATTGCATTCAAAATCACCGATTATTGTGGCCAAGGGACAAGAAATTACGTTAGAGAAGGTTTTGGCCTTTGGCAATCGAGCGCTTCAAGTGGCAGATTGTACTTCCATCACATTAAAAGATGAGAAGGAAATCACCATTAAAACCGAAGGTTTTGGAAATTTTATGTGCTGGACAGAGGTGCGGAATATGGTATGCATTGAACCTATTTCATTTTATCCCTATGCCGTAAAACAGACGGATTTGCATCAAGGGTTTCAAAAACTGAATGATTCAGTTCGTTTTAAAGTGACTTTAAAGCCAGAAGCATAGCTTAAGGGTAAGATGCTTTAATGGACAAGTATTTGACTCTTGTCGTGTTTCAAAAAATATTGGGTAAGAATACTTTCGGTTTCCACCGTATGTTTCTGTGGGGTAATAAAAGCTTCTACATCTTCTAGGGTAGATATCTCTATGTCCGTATCGATAAAGCCAAAGCCTTTGTAAATACCATCCGCAATCAAAACCACGGCACTTTCATTTTCGACCCTGCCTTTTTCTTTGATGATCCTGACTTCGGACGACAACATTTTCATGTGGTCAATAGCTTCCTCGACCTTTTGGTTGTAATCTTCAGGATTTTCATCACCCCTACAAACACCTTCGCAGGAATTTATCTCATGATGGGAACAAGCCGCATTGGTCTGTTGTAAATGGCAATACCTTGGGCAGAGCAAAAAACTTTTGCAGACTTCTTCCAAATATGCTCGGCACTCTGTTTGGTTATGAATCACTTTTAATGGGTTGGGAACCCCTTTAATGGTATTGTAGGCAAGGTGCATAATTCCATTTCGGTCTTCGTAGGCAAAAATGGCGTATTGCCGTCCAGTTCTTTTTTGGGCACGGTTATAGGGTGGAAACAATCTTTTTATTTCTGCGGATTCCATTAAAAGGGCCACTAATTCGCTGCCGGCCAATTTAAAATCAATGTGGGCTGTCTCACTGCACATTTGGATTTCTTTCTTGCTCTTGTCGTAAAAGTGTCCCAATACCCTTTTTTTTAGGTTGATGGCCTTTCCCACATAAATAATTTCCCCTTTTTGGTTCATAAAATAATAGATACCGGGTTTTTGGGGAATCTTGTCAAAAACAGCTTTGGGCAGATGGGGAGGAAGGGTAGCTTCTTGACTTCGGGCGTTCAAAAACTTTTTAAAAACCACCTCTGATTCAGGTTTTCTCAAAAGTTTTTCAAATAAAAGAACTGTAGCATGCGCATCGCCCCGGGCACGGTGGCGGTCCACCAAGGGAATTTGGACCGCAGAACACAACTTTCCCAGACTGTAAGAACGTAGACCGGGAATCAATTTACGGGATAAACGTACCGTACAGAGCTTTTTACGAGTAAAATCAATGCCAATTTGCCTAAACTCTTCTTTAATGACACCGTAGTCAAAATTAACGGAGTGGGCCACAAAAATGCAACCCTCCGTAATAAATTTTACAGTATCTGCAATTTCCGGGAAGGTAGGTGCATTTTGCACCATTTGGTCGTCAATTCCTGTAAGTCCGGTTATAAAATAGGGAATGGGACATTGAGGGTTTACCAGTGAAGTGAATTCATCCACGATTTGGTTGCCATCATATTTAAAAATAGAGATTTCGGTAATCTTATTTCCCTTGATTCCGTTACCTGTGGTTTCTATGTCGATGATGGTGTACAAAGTCTAAAAAATTGGCTTTTAAAGTTAGGGTTTTATCTGCACTTAATTTGAGTTGGAGGAATGATGTGTTTCTTTTTTTGGGATAGGATTATACGGAAGGTAAAAAGGGTATCATCCTAATTTTTAATAAAATCAATTTCATAGAAATAAGTGTGGAAATTATACTTAATATAGGTGTATTGATAGGATTAAGTCGATTATGATAAGGAAAATAGCCTTGATTGGTCAATATAATATCAAAACCGGATAATATTTCCAGAAATCTTCTGATACATAAGTTTACATTTACAAGTGTAAAATTAACGCTTATTAATCTTTAAATCAATATTAACGATGCTGAGCAATGGTTTTTACAGGAAAAATTAACTCAACTAATTAACATGTATTATGAAATTGGCTAACTTTTTATTTAAAGAATGTCTGGGAACCAATTGTCTTAAAAAACAGATTGTTTTGTCCTTGTTTTGCGTTTTCATGGCGCAAGCTGGGTTTTCCCAACAGACGGTTACGGGTAGCATTACGGACGAGCAGGGAATCCCTATTGCAGGGGCAGCTGTATTGGAGAAGAACTCCACAAATGGTTCTGCTACCGATTTTGATGGGAATTATGAGATTACCACCTCGCAATCCGATGCAGTATTGGTGTTTTCTTATTTAGGTTTTGTGAGTCAGGAAATCCCGGTACAAGGAAAATCCACTATAAATGTGGTATTGAAAGAGGACTTGCAACAACTATCGGAGGTGGTAGTGATCGGGTATGGTACGCAAAAACGTGCCGATGTAACCAGTTCGGTGGCAACGGTAAAATCGGAGGATTTTGTGCAGGGTAACGTAAAGGATGCGGCGCAACTTATTCAGGGTAAGGTTGCCGGTCTATCGGTATCTGCTCCATCAGGTGACCCTACCGAGGGCACACAAATTAATTTAAGGGGTACATCTTCAATTTTGGGTGGGACCAACCCCTTGGTTTTGGTCGATGGGGTTCCGGGGAGTTTAAATACCGTGGCACCCGAGGATATCGAATCCATTGATGTACTTAAAGATGGTTCCGCTACGGCAATATATGGTACCCGGGGCACCAATGGTGTGATCATCATCACAACAAAGAAAGGAACAAATGATATGAAATCGACCATTGAGTATAATGGGTACGCTTCACTTTCTACCATAGCCAACCGAATGAACTTTTTGGATGCAGGTGAACTAAGACAAAAATTTGAAAAGGGATACACCTTTAATGGGGCCAATCTTCAAGATTTTGGCGCAAATACAGATTGGGTTGATGAGATTACCCGAGATGCCTTTAGCCAAGTACACAACCTTATTTTCAGGGGAGGGAACTCAACTTCCAATATGACAGCTTCTTTGAACTATCGAGATATAGAGGGTATTTTTCAGAAATCGGACAATAAAAAACACACAGCGAGAGTAAGTGTAAACCACGCGATGTTCGACAACCGATTAAAGGCCAATGTTGGGGTGATTTTAAGCGAACAAACATATAATGCCCTTGGTGACGGTGAAAGTTTTAATCCATACATATATAGACAGGCCATTATTAGGAACCCTACTGAGCCGGTATACAATGAAGATGGAAGCTGGTACGAAAGAGATGTATATTTCTACGATAACCCAGTTGCGTATATTGAAGAGACCATAGGCCAGAACAGGTATAGAAACACAAGGTTTGACTTTTCCTTGAGTTATGATTTTGGAGATCATGTTACCGTTAAGGGATTATATACCCGTAAAGGAAATTCAAATATTAGAGGGTTTTACCAAACCAAGGATCATGTTTCGACCACAAAAAACGGACAAGAGGGATTTGCTTCTAGGGGAACGGATGATTATGTAGGAAATTATGGCCAGTTTACCGTGGATTACGACAATAGCTTCGGAAAACACAAAGTAACAGGTTTGGTAGGTTACAATTATGAAGATAATACCAACGAAGGCTTTTGGGCCACAAACCGACGTTTTCCAACAGATGGCTTTACTTATAACAACCTTGGTAGCGGACAAGGACTTCAATTGGGTGAGGCCGGAATGGGCAGCTACAAGAATTCCGATAAATTGATTGCGTTCTTCTCTAGGGTCACTTATAATTATGATGATCGCTATTTGTTAATGGCAAGTTTGCGCCGTGAAGGTTCCTCTCGATTTGGTGAGGATTATAAATGGGGTAATTTTCCAGGTGTGTCAGTGGGATGGCGTGTAAACCAAGAATCCTTTGCAGAAAATTGGGATTGGCTTTCCAACCTAAAGTTAAGGACTGGTTTTGGGGTTACCGGAATCAATGCAGGTTCCAATTATCAATCATTGAGCGGACTTACCTACGGAGATTATTTCTTAAATAACGGACAATGGGTAAGGCAACTGATACCTTCACGTAATGCCAATCCAAATTTACGTTGGGAGAAAAAGGAAGAGTTTAACCTGGGATTGGACTTTGGTGTTCTTGATGGACGAATCAATGGATCTGTTGATTATTATAACAGAACTACAAAGGATGCATTGTTCAATTATAGTGTGCCAACACCTCCATACTTTTTCGGTACCATTGCCGCCAACGTTGCGCAAATCAAGAATACCGGTCTAGAGTTTTTATTGAATGTAACTCCGTTCCAAACAGATAATTTTCAGTGGACCGCTAACTTGACATATTCTACAAACACCAACGAAATCATGTCGCTTTCCAATGATGAATTCCAGTTGACCAATGATTTCTTTGATGAAGGCTACACCGGAGAGCCTATCCAAATAAGTACGCACCGTGTGCAAGAAGGCCAACCGATCGGTAATTTTTATGGACTTAAAAGTGTTGACATTACCGATGACGGTATTTGGGTCATAGAAAGACCTGATGGATCTTTGGTTCCGGCCACCGAGGCCACTAATGATGACAGACAGGTATTGGGTAACGGACTGCCAAAGGCATACTACAGTTGGAACAATACGGTAAGGTACAAGAACTGGGATTTAATGGTCAATTTAAGAGGCGCATTGGACTATCAGATATTGAATTTCTCCCGTATGTTCTATGAAAACCCAACAATAAGCTACAATACCTTGGATTCTGCTTACGATATGGTTTACGGCAAAGCCGTATTGCAAGATGTGCAGCGGTTTGTGAGTTATTATGTAGAAGATGGGGACTTCTTGAAGATAGACAATGTTACCTTGGGCTACACCTTGCCAAAAGATGCCATTAAGTTTGCCCAGAGCTTCCGTATTTACGCATCAGGTCTAAACTTGGCTACCATAACAGGGTATAAGGGGATAGACCCTGAAGTGAACAGAAATGGATTGTCCCCTGGTAATGATGAGAGGGATAAATATCCTTCCATCAGGACATTCACATTGGGTATCAACTTCACATTCTAAAAAAATAAGATTATGAAAAATATAACGAACAAAGTGATTTCACTTAAAATAAAATTATTGACACTCCTTGTCAGCTTATTGTTGCTGCCAATCGGATGTACCGACCTGGAAGAAGAAGTGTTCTCGGAAGTAACCGAGTCTTCGTTCACGCCATCCGAGTCGGATATAATTTCGGTAATGGCCTCGGCCTACACACCCATGCGTTTTGTAATGGGATGGCAAGGATATTTTGATCTACAGGAAGAACCTGGCGATATGTTTGTAACCCCAACAAGACCCAACGGATGGGATGATGGAGGTACCTACAAGCGGATGCATTTCCACGAATGGACAGAGACCCAATGGCAGCCAAGAAACACATGGATTAGCTGTTTCAACGGGATCAATAGTGCCAACAGGGTAATACTTCAGATAGAATCGGGAGAACTTCCCGTTAGTGAGGAGCAAGCAGCATCCATCGTTGCCGAAATGAGAGCGTTAAGGGCCCTATACTATTCCATGTTGGTGGACACCCACGGAAATGTACCAATCATTGCAAGCTATAGCGATGAACTTCCGGTACAAAGTAGCCGTACAGAGGTATACAACTTTATAGTATCTGAATTGACCGAGGTTATACCTAGCTTAACAGAAACCGTTGATCAATCTACATACGGACGTATGACCAAATGGGCCGCTTATCACGTATTGGCCAGAGTATATCTCAATGCCGAAGTGTACACCGGAACCCCACAATGGAGCAAGGTCATAGAAGCTTGTAACGAAATCATCAACAGTAATGCATTTGAATTGTCGCCTAGTTATTCCGACATTTTCAAAACAGATAATGAAACCAATCCAGAAATGGTGTTTGCCATACCCTATGATCAAATTTTTGCGGGACAATGGAGTGCTCACATGAAAATGCTTTTGCCCGATCATCGATTGGTTTTTGATATGCAGGCCCAGCCATGGGGTGGATCTAGCTGTAACCCACAGTTTATAGATAGTTATGATCCAAACGACAACCGTTTGGAGGATACTTGGTTGATGGGAGATCAATTGAATGCATCGGATGGTAGTGTGGTAATGACCTTGAGAAAGGAAATGCCAAGTATTTATGATTGTGATTTTACCGATGGTTTCCGATGTGGAAAATATGAGATAGAATCAGGAGCAACAGGAGGACTAAGTGTTGATTTTCCCTTCTTGCGATATACCGATGTACTCATGATGAAGGCCGAAGCACTCCTTAGAACCAACAAGAGCGATGAAGCAGCAGCCATTGTAACCGAAGTGCGTATGCGTTCCTTTGAGAACCCTGCCCAAGCAACAGTTACCGGAGCTGAATTGGAAGGTGACACCACAGTAGAGTACGGTACTTTGGCCGAAGATGGAACCATTGATAATCCAGGGGATCAATCAGCGGTGCCTTACGGTCGTTTTTTGGATGAATTGGGTTGGGAATTTGCCGCAGAGGCCAGAAGAAGATCCGATATGATTCGATTTGGCGTGTACCAGACAAAAAACTGGTATAATCACACGCCGCAAGGAGAACATACCACATTGTTTCCAATAGGTTTGGAAGAATTGAATACCAATACCAATCTAAGTCAGAATCCTGGGTATTAAATTAAAAATACGATTCAAGCATATTCTTATTTAGTAATTATTTGAGTTTGTTGTTTAGTGAAAAAGCGGATGGGTCTCCATCCGCTTTTATAATTTTATGGGTTGTGTAAATTTCAAGAAGAAAAACACCCAAGTTCCTTTTCTTATGGGGTAAGGGCCAAATTAAAACTGGGCCCTAAATTGTGTGGGGGAACAGCCCTTCAATTCTTTAAATTTTCTATTAAAATTTGCAATATTGTTGAAGCCACATTGGTCGGAAATCATGGAAATGGCAAGTTCCGGATTGTTTAAAATAAGCTTGCAGGCATTTTCTATCCGTATCTCGATCAAGAATTGGAAAAAAGTCTTGTTCGTCCGCTTTTTAAAGTAACGGCAAAAAGCATTTTTGCTCATATTGGCTACATCCGCCACCTCATCAAGGTTAATGGGCTCGTGAAACCTGTCCATAGCATATTTGAACACATCGTTCATCCGTTTCCCTTCATCATCAGAGAACGACTTTCTGTATACAAAGGAAGACAAAGGCTCAGTTTCCGATTGCATTATATGGCTGATAATGATCAAAAGCGTGGCTATTTGCTCCACCTTGTTCTGTGTCTTCAACTTGTTGAACTCTTCAATAATGATTTCTGTATTGGAAATCACTCGCATTCCAAGCTCCGATTTTTTAAAAAATTCTTTAGTTGATGAAAGGTCTGTAATACGGAAGAAATCCTTGCCAAAAGAATTGATGTCAAAAAACAAAGTGTACATAAGCGATTTTGGTGAAGCCGAAACATCACTTTTAAATGCATGGGGCACATACCCTCCAATGACCAAGATGTCCCCTTCCTTGTAATCACTGATCGAATCGCCCACGATCAGAGACCCGGCACCTTTGGCTATATAACTTATCTGAATTTCTGCATGTTGATGAAGCTGGTCATAAAAAACCCGTTCCCGGTCTACCTGGTAGACCAAGGCTTCATCTTTGGGTTTTGGTATTTTGAATGGGAGAACTTTCATTTTTTATACAAATATCATTAAAAAATCGTCCTTGGTCAATAATTTGGGTCAATATAGTATCACAACGAGCTAATAAATAGACCGATTCTTGGCTTGTTGTATTTTATTTTTGTAATCAAAATACTAAGCATTATGATACATTGGGAAGGCGTTATGCCTGCTGTAACAACAAAATTTACAAGTGAGGACAAATTGGACCTTGCCATGTTTGAAAAAAATATTAAGGCTCAGGTAGAAGCTGGGGTCCACGGAATCATTTTAGGGGGTACTTTGGGTGAAGCAAGCACCCTTACCAAAGAGGAAAAGGAAACCTTGATCAAGACATCTTTGGATATTGTGGGCGGTAAGGTTCCTGTAATTATCAATATTGCCGAGCAGAGCACCAAAGAGGCCGTTGCCGTGGCGCAGCACGCAGAAAAAGTCGGCGCACAAGGACTAATGGTCCTGCCACCTATGCGTTACAAGGCAACCGATTACGAAACTGTGGCGTACTTTAAGGCCATAGCGAACAGTACTTCCCTGCCCATCATGATCTACAACAACCCTGTGGATTATAAAATAGAGGTAACTTTGGACATGATGGAAGAATTGTTGGAGTGCAATAACATTCAAGCCATCAAGGAATCCACAAGGGACATCACCAATGTCATCAGGTTGAGAAACCGCTTTGGAGATCGCTTGAAGATATTCACGGGTGTGGATACCCTTGGTCTGGAAAGTTTGGTGATCGGTGCCGATGGTTGGGTGGCCGGATTGGTCTGTGCCTATCCAGCGGAAACCGTTGCCATCTACGAATTGGTAAAGGCTGGAAAGATCAACGAGGCACTTGAAATCTACAGATGGTTCATGCCCTTGTTGGAACTGGACATCAGCCCCCAATTGGTGCAGAACATCAAATTGGCCGAAGTGGCCACAGGAATAGGCACTGAAAATGTCAGACCCCCAAGATTGCCCTTGCAAGGAAAAGAAAGGGAGCGGGTGATCAAGGTGATTGAAACGGCCATGAAAAATAGGCCCGTGCTCCCAGAATATAAACATCTTAAAAGTGTAGTATGATTACAGGTAAAAACTGTATCGCAGGAGATTTTATAGCAACGGGAAAGATTGTTTTCAAAACAGTCAATCCAAAATTGAACATTGAAAACCCAACTACTTTTGTGGAAGCCACAAAAGAAGAGATCGAGGAGGCCGTTACCGCAGCATGGAACGCCTTCAAAACCTATAGAAAAATATCAGGAAAGCAGCGTGCGGCTTTTTTGAATGCCATTGCCGATGAAATTTTGGCCTTGGACCAAGAATTGGTGGATACCTACACCACAGAATCCGGGCTTTCCGAAGGGAGGGCCGTTGGCGAGAGAGGACGTACCATGGGCCAATTAAGGTCCTTTGCCGAGCTGGTTGCCAATGACGATTGGAGGGAAAACACCTTCGACGCCGCCCAACCGGAGAGAAAACCGTTGCCAAAGGATGACCTGAGAAAGACAATGATTCCCTTGGGACCCGTGGCCGTGTTTGGGGCCAGTAATTTCCCTTTGGCCTATTCCACAGCAGGTGGCGATACGGCCAGCGCCTTGGCAGCAGGTTGCCCCGTGATTGTGAAATCGCACCCTATGCATGCCGGGACATCCGAACTGGTGGCGTCGGCCATTGTAAAAGCTGCGGAAAAGACCGGAATGCCCAAGGGCGTGTTCTCCAGCATTAACGGAGGAATTCAAGCGGGGGTGGACTTGGTGAATCATCCTAAAGTAAAAGCAGTCGGTTTTACCGGAAGCATTGGAGGAGGAAGGGCCTTGTTCGATTTGGCAGCAAAAAGAGAAGAGCCTATTCCCGTATTTGCTGAAATGGGAAGCATCAACCCGGTTATCATTACACCCAGCGCCCTTTCCAAAAGGGGAAATGAAATCGCCAAGACCTATGCGGGATCCATTACCTTGGGAACAGGTCAATTCTGTACCAATCCAGGTTTGTTGTTGACCGTAAAAAACGAAAGCACCCAAGATTTTGTCAAAGAATTGGCAAAAGAGACCATTGCTTTGGATCCTCAGTGCATGCTGCATCCAAATATTAAAAGTGGCTACGAAAAAAAAGGAGACGATGTAACTTCACAATCAGGAGTAGAAGTTGTTGGTAAAGTTGAAGGAGATTTAGAACCCAATTATGCAGCTTCAGTGGTTGCGACTGTATCTGGAACAGAATTTTTGGCCAATCCCAAATTGCACCAAGAAGTTTTCGGACCTTTTTCCATGGTGGTTCAATGCAAGGATGAAGCAGAGCTTTTGCAGATTATAGAAGGACTGGAAGGACAATTGACGGGTACCCTTATTGCAGAGGAAAATGATTCCCTTGATTTAATGGAAATCGTGGACACCCTTCAGAATCGAGTAGGTAGAATTATCTACAATGGAGTTCCCACAGGAGTAGAGGTATGTCCATCCATGCAGCACGGTGGACCATATCCGGCATCTACGGATTCTCGTTTTACTGCCGTGGGTACACACGCTATCAAAAGATGGGTAAGGCCTGTAAGCTATCAGTCTTTCCCAAAAAATCTGTTGCCCGACCATCTAAAAGGGTAAGGTATACAGGCAGAAATCTATTAAAAATAAATGTGTCAGTTTTAAAGACAGCGAGTGGCGAGAAAAACTTTTTTTTGTGTTGATGCACATACCTGCGGGAATCCGGTAAGGGTTGTGGCAGGGGGCGGCCCCAATTTGGTGGGGGGCAACATGAGTGAAAAAAGACAGCATTTCCTTAAGGAATTTGACTGGATTAGAAAAGGGTTAATGTTTGAGCCTCGGGGACATGATATGATGAGTGGGAGCATTTTGCTCCCACCTCATGAACCCGAAAATGATTTTGCCATTCTCTTTATCGAGACCTCCGGCTGTTTACCCATGTGCGGGCATGGGACCATCGGAACCATTACCGTGGCCATTGAAGAGGGATTGATCGTTCCCAAAATACCCAGAAAAATCAGGATGGAAGCCCCTGCGGGATTGGTGGAAATTGAATACAAACAAACCGGAAAGAAGGTGGATTGGGTCCGTTTGGTCAATGTAAAATCCTATTTGGCCGCCGAAAACTTGACCATTGAGTGTCCTGAACTGGGTGAAATTACTTTTGATGTGGCTTACGGCGGAAACTATTATGCCATCGTGGACCCCCAAGAAAACTTCAAAGGTGTGCAAGATTTTACGGCAGGACAGATTATTCATTATTCCCAAGTAGTCCGGAAACGAATCAATGAGAAATATCCTAATATGTTCATACACCCGGAGGACAGTACCATTAGGGATGTAAGCCATATGTTGTGGACAGGGGAGCCGTTGGACCCAACATCATCAGGAAGGAATGCTGTTTTTTATGGGGATAAGGCCATAGACCGTTCCCCATGTGGTACAGGAACCTCTGCTCGTATGGCTCAATTGTATGCCAAAGGCAAATTAAAATCAACTGAGCCCTTTATCCATGAAAGCTTTATTGGAAGCAAGTTTGTTGGAAGGATTGAGAAGGAAACCACATTGGCTGGCAAAAAGGCTATTGTACCCAGTATTCAAGGGTGGGCACAGATAACGGGCTATAACAACATAATTATAGACGATGACGACCCATACGCCCATGGGTTCCAGGTATTATAAACCAATTTTCCAAAATGAAGAAAGTGATTGTTGTAGGGGGAGGAATCTCCGGCCTTTGTAGTGCTTACTATTTGGTAAAGGAAGGGTATGATGTTACAATATTGGACCAAACCGATATGACCAGTGGAGCCTCCTTTATCAATGCTGGATATATCACTCCGAGCCATTTTATTCCATTGGCCGCACCGGGCATCATTACCCAAGGCCTTAAATGGATGTTCAACAGTTCCAGTCCTTTCTATATAAAACCCAGATGGGACATGGAATTCTTCAAATGGGCTTTGCTTTTTAAAAAGTCGGCAACCACTTTCAAGGTCAAAAAAGCCATTCCAATACTCAAGGAACTGAACTTGAAGAGCAGGAGTTTGTATGAAGAGCTGTTGGCTTCCCACGAATTTGATTTTCACTACGAAAGAAAAGGGGTGCTGATGGCCTATTGCACCGACAAAGCCGAACATGAAGAATGTGAAGTAGCCGAACAGGCTATTAGGGAAGGGCTTGAGGTGTCCATACTTTCCAAGGAAAAGCTGCAAGAAATCCAGCCCGTTTTTTCAGACAAGGTAAAAGGGGCGGTGCACTATCAATGTGATGCCCATATGACCCCAAACCATTTTATGCAGCAACTAAAGGATTGGCTACAGTCCCAAGGTGTTGTGTTCAGGTTCAACCAAAAGGTTGAAGGGTTTACCGTTAGGGATCAAAAAATTGCGTCCTTAAAAACTCAGGACACTGTTTTTGATGCGGATGAATTTGTTTTGGCCAGTGGTAGTTGGACCCCAAAATTGGCATCTTCCTTGGGATTGAGCATTCCCATCCAAGGTGGAAAAGGATACAGTATGGATGTGCATAGGCCTACGGATATTTCGTTGCCCACCATTTTGGTAGATGCCAGAATGGCCATAACCCCTATGGATGGTTTTACCCGTTTTGCGGGAACCATGGAGTTTTCTGGCAACAATAACGCCATTAAAAAAGAACGGGTGGAAGCCTTGGCGAAAGCTGTTAAGGCTCACTATCGGGATGTGGAAATACAGCCGGATGAATTGAATAGTGCCACATCGGGGCTCAGGCCAGTTTCTCCAGATGGGTTGCCCTACATTGGCAAAACCTCAAAATACCCAAATATGACCATTGCCGCCGGTCACGCCATGATGGGGTGGAGCTTGGGGCCAATAACTGGAAAGTTAGTTGCCGAAGAGGTGACCGGAGTAAAAAACTCCATGAATATTTCCCAGCTTTCTCCTGAAAGATTTTAATTGAACGGATTGTTTTTCTGGATATTAGCAGGAAGAGTAATCGATTAATTGCCGTTTTATTTGTGAATTTCGGTGTTAAGGGTAATATAGTATCAGTATTTGGTAATTTGAATTTGTCTTCAACGAGAGATTATCTCTAGTTTTAGACTTATTTAAACTATGGAATCTTTTGTCAAAAAAATAAGTGTATTTTTTATACTTTTAACTTCGGGAGTGGCATTTGCCCAAGGAACATTAGCGGAATATAAAAAGGCGATAGCGTTGGATTCCCTGTTCCGGAACAAGGTCACCAACTCGCCCTCAACTTTTCATTGGCTTGAAAATAACCTGTTATGGTATGTTAACAATACTGCTGAAGGAAAAGAGTATCTGTGGGTCGATCCGACAAAAAAAATGCAAGCAAAATGTTTTGATCATGAGGTCTTGGCCAAATTGCTTTCCGAAGAATTTGATCAGGATGTAGATCCGAAGAACATAGAGATTAGTGAGCTGGAGTTTGATACGGATTTGAGCGAGTTGAAATTCATTTTTGACAAGGCAAGGGTTTCCTATCGTCCCAATGCCAATAAACTAACGGTAATTGAAGCGAGTGTTGAGGATAGAAGCAGGAATAGAGGCTATTGGGGAAGTAGGTTTGATGAAACCAAAAACCCTCCAGTGGTATCACCTGACTCCAGTCAGACGGCATTTATCAAAAACAGTAACCTATACATCAAGGACAATAAGACTGAAGAGGAAACCCAGTTGAGCTATGATGGCGCTCCCGGATTCTTCTACTCCACATACATAAAATGGTCGCCCGATGGCAAAAAAATCATGGCGTACAAGGTGCGTCCTGGCGACGACCGAAAAATATATTTTGTCGAGTCCAGTCCAAAGGACCAGTTCCAGCCCAAGTTGCAATCCAGGGATTATTTAAAACCCGGGGATGAACTTCCTTTTAAAAGCCCACAACTGTTTTTGATAGATGCTCAAAAACATATCCCTATTCCAACGGACGAATTCAGCCATCAATTTGGTTTGAACAATATCGAATGGAGGGAAGATAGCCGTGCTTTTACATTCGAATACAATCAGCGGGGCCACCAAGCATATAAAGTGATTGAGGTAGATGCCTCGACAGGAAACCTGAAAGTTTTAGTGAACGAAACCAGTGACACCTTTATTGACTATAGCAGTAAAAAGTACCGATATGATGTGGCCGATGGCAAGGAAATCATCTGGACTTCCGAACGCGACGGTTGGAACCACATTTATTTATATGATGGGCAAACAGGAAAAGTAAAAAAACAGCTTACCTCTGGCAAATGGGTGGTACGCAAGGTCCTCCATGTGGACGAGGAAAACAGAGAAGTGTATTTCACGGCAAGTGGAATGGATAAAGGTCAGGACCCGTATTTTTTGCACTACTGCAAAGTAGACTTCAATGGCAATAACTTTACCCGTTTCACTAAGGAAAATGGGAATCACAAGGTCACATTTTCCAATGATTACGCCTATTATGTCGATCAATATTCACGGGTGGATGCACCACCAATTACCCTTTTAAAATCTTCCAAAAATGCCAAGACCGTAATGGAGTTGCAAAAGGCGGACCATTCAGCTTTGCTGGAAGAAGGTTGGATTGCTCCCGAGGTCTTTACCACGAAGGGGCGAGATGGTGTCACCGATATTTGGGGAGTTATTATTAGGCCAACAACATTCGACCCGAATAAAACGTATCCGGTAATAGAATACATCTACGCCGGCCCCCATAGTTCCTTTGTGCCCAAGGATTTCAGGTCCTATTATTGGTCCATGTCCTCGTTGGCCGAACTTGGGTTCATAGTAGTACAGATAGATGGTATGGGAACGTCCAATCGTTCCAAGGCATTTCATGATGTGTGCTGGCAAAACCTCAAAGATGGCGGTTTCCCCGACAGAAAACTTTGGATTAAGGAAGCTGCAAAAAAATATCCCTATATGGATGCGGACAATGTCGGAATTTTTGGGACTTCTGCCGGAGGTCAGAATGCGGCCGCCGCCTTGGTTTTTAATTCGGATTTTTATGATGTAGCAGTCTCCTCTTGTGGTTGTCACGATAATAGGATGGACAAAATTTGGTGGAACGAGCAATTTATGGGGTACCCTATAGGGCCACATTATGCCGAGTGCTCCAATGTGGAAAATGCAGACCAAATGGGCGGGGATTTAATGTTGATATTGGGAGAGGTGGACGATAATGTGGATCCGGCAAGTACCATGCAATTTGCCAATGCCCTGATCAAAGCAAACAAGGATTTTGAACTGGTGACCATACCCGGTATGGGCCATTCTTCAGGAGGGGATTTTGGGGAAAGAAAGCGCAAGGACTTTTTTGTAAAACATTTGATGGATGTTGAGCCACCTTCTTGGGAGGAAATCTACGATTAGAAAAATTAAATAAACAAAGGACCGGAGGTTAGTATAAGTAATGGAGAAAAGAGTAATTATGAAGTTAAGTAAGTTGTTCGTTGGTGCAATAATATTATTTTCTGCTTGGGGTACAAGTTTTGTACAAGCACAGAGCGGGAATCAGATTTTGGACGGAATTGGTGAAACGGGGATGGTTTCCCGATACATTTTTGATGGGGATGCCAAGGATTGGTCCAGAAATAACCTCCATGGAAGAATCTATGGACCAAACACCAAATTTGAAGACGATGAACAGTTTGGTAAAGTGCTGTCCTTGTCCAGTGACGGCAAATCCTATGTTTCCATTCCCGGTGAATCTCTGGAAGGGGAAGAATCCCTGAGTATTACCGCCTGGGTCAACTTTCAGACACTGGAGTCTGGCCAACGATTTTTTGATTTTGGGAAGGATGGTAGGACACACTTTTTTGTTGCCCCATCGGGTACCCAAGACGACCAAGGATACCAAGTGCAAATAATCAAAGATGGTAAGAAAGCGTATGAAGCTGTTTCACCAAACTCAAAAATAGAAACTGGCCAATGGGTCCACCTTGCCGTGGTTCTCGATATTCCATCAAAAACCATGAGCACTTTCATCAATGGAAAGCAAGTGGCCAAAGTTGAAAATATGGATATGGAGTTGTGGCAATTGTTCACGCACGAAAATCTACTTTATATAGGTAGGTCAATTACATCAGGAAATCCTTACCTCAATGCCAAAATTCACGATTTTAGATTGTACCGGATTCCTTTGAGCCAAAAGCAGGTAGCAAGGATACACTACATAGCCCTGAAGGGTGACGAAATAGTGAAACGAGAGAAACCAGAAGATGATCTTCCAAAATTCACTCCAAATACTCCACAATTGTACAATGAATATTTGGTAGGTGTTACTGATGTTGATGTAGAAACCGAAGTAGGTTTTTTACCAAGATTGCCCCGTTTCGTCCAAGGCACATATCGCAATGGAGTCGAAGGCCCAAAAGTGAGAGTGTTGTGGCCATCCCCAACAGATAATTCCGAAGTTTCAAAACCTGGAAATTATGTGGTCACAGGTCAGGTTTCCGGTACGGATTTTCAACCAAAGGCCAGAGTTACGGTAAAAGCAGGTAAAGAATCGGATACACCCAGCCTTAAACTGGACGTTTTTGGATTGGATCAGGTATCACTCAATACCGATGCCCATGGTCAGCAAACAAAATTTATTGAAAACCGGGACAAATTTATAAATACATTGGCGAAGACCAACCCGGATTCCTTTCTCTATATGTTCCGAAATGCCTTTGGTCAGAAACAGCCAGAGGGAGCAAAACCCTTGGGCGTATGGGACAGTCAAGAAACCAAATTACGGGGGCATGCTACAGGACATTACCTTACGGCAATAGCCCAAGCCTATGCCAGTACGGGTTACGATAAAGAACTACAGGCCAACTTTGCCGATAAAATGGATTACATGGTGGATGTATTGTACAGGCTATCACAAATGTCAGGGAAGCCGGTAAATACAGGTGGGGAATACGAAGCAGACCCAACGGCGGTTCCTCCAGGCCCAGGTAAATCAACCTATGATTCTGATCTGAGCGAAAACGGTATCCGAACCGATTATTGGAATTGGGGCGAAGGATTTATAAGCGCCTATCCGCCAGACCAATTTATTATGTTGGAAAAAGGAGCGACCTACGGAACACAGCCTACGCAAATTTGGGCGCCCTATTACACCTTGCACAAGATTTTGGCCGGACTAATGGACATTTACGAAGCCAGTGGAAATGAAAAAGCACTTGAGATTGCCAAAGGAATGGGCGATTGGGTATATGCCCGATTGAGCCAGCTACCTACCGATACATTGATTAGCATGTGGAACACTTATATTGCAGGTGAGTTTGGGGGTATGAACGAGGCCATGGCCCGTTTGGATAGAATCACCGATGAACCCCGTTACCTCAAAGTGGCCCAATTGTTCGATAATATCAAAATGTTTTTTGGTGATGCAGAACATTCGCATGGATTGGCCAAAAATGTAGACTCCTTTCGTGGACTGCATGCCAATCAGCATATTCCCCAAATTGTGGGAGCGTTGGAAATATATCGCGATTCGGAATCCCCTGAATATTACCAAGTGGCCGACAATTTCTGGTACAAAGCCAAAAATGATTACATGTACAGCATAGGCGGGGTTGCTGGGGCCAGAAATCCCACGAACGCGGAATGCTTTATCGCTCAACCAGCTACATTATACGAAAATGGTTTTTCATCGGGAGGTCAAAATGAAACCTGTGCCACCTACAATATGCTCAAACTGACCAAAAATCTATTCCTTTTTGATCAACGTACCGAATTAATGGACTATTACGAGCGTGGACTATACAATCATATCCTCGCATCGGTGGCGGAGGACAGTCCGGCCAATACCTATCATGTACCATTGAGACCAGGTTCTGTCAAGCGGTTCGGAAATGCAGATATGAGTGGCTTTACCTGTTGCAATGGTACCGCTTTGGAGAGCAGTACCAAGCTCCAAAACTCCATTTACTTCAAAAGCAGGGATAATAAGGCACTTTATGTAAACCTTTTTGTTCCATCAACATTGGAATGGACCGAGAAGAACATCACTGTTGAGCAAAAAACCGCTTTTCCGAAGGAAGATAATACACAGTTGACCATAAAAGGCAAAGGAAAATTTGATTTGAACATTAGGGTGCCGCAATGGGCTACCAAAGGGTTTTCTGTAAAAGTGAACGGTAAACCTGAAAAAGTGGAAGCTGTGCCAGGTACTTACCTTACCTTAAGCCGTAAATGGAAAGATGGAGACCTTATTGATTTGGAAATGCCCTTCCAATTCCATTTGGACCCCGTAATGGACCAACAGAACATCGCTAGCCTTTTTTACGGTCCTGTTTTGTTGGTGGCACAGGAACCCGAGGCACGAAACGAATGGCGTAAAGTAACCTTGGATGCAGAGGATATAGGTAAAACCATAAAAGGTGACCCCAAAACATTGCAATTTACCATTGATGGAGTGCTTTTTAAACCTTTTTATGAGACGTATGGACGCCATTCGGTGTATTTGGACGTGACACTGGAATAAGATGATGGTGTACAATGAAAAGCAAAACCAATCACTACCTTTAGGTAGAAAACAAAAAAACGAAACATGAGCAGTATGGGTTTGAAGAAAATAGGAATCATAACGTTGGCCATGGTCGGCTCTTTGGCAACGGCACAGACCAGTAAAATGGCGGATATCGTCACTGAATTTGAAGCGGACAACTGGGCGTTGAACCGAACATACATTGTTGATGAATCCGAAGAATATTACCAGCGTTTCTCCACATTCTATTCCGACTGGGAAAAGAAAATGGGGGATATTGATTTTGCTTCTTTATCACAGCAAGGCAAGGTGGACTATATTCTTTTAAAGAACCTAGTGACCAAGGGCGAATACTTTTTAAATCAGGATTATGATGCCTATAAAGAAGTTGACGATGTAGGCAATTTTGCCAAGGATATTTTTCCATTTATCCAAGACCGACGAAGGGGCAAAAAGCCGGACGCTAAAAAACTGGCACAAACATTTCAAGATGCCACCGAAGCCATTGATTCCGAAATGGAATCATGGAAGAACAAGCCCTTTAAGGATTGGCAAACAGCCGATAAAGCTTCAGAGTTGATGCTTTCTTTCCAAAAAGGATTGGAAGAGGCATACAATTTTTACTACGGATACGACCCGGACTTTACATGGTGGGTGGAAAAACCCTATGAAAAACTCAACGAAAAGTTGACCGCTTATGCCGAATTCCTTAAAAACAACTATTCACAGAACAGTGTCAAGGACGATGGCAGCGGCATTATAGGTAAACCGATCGGTGAGGACGCATTGAATGAAAGCCTATCCATGGCATTCATTCCCTACACTCCGGCCGAACTCATAAAAACTGCCGAAGAGCAATTTGAATGGTGCAAAAACGAGATGATAAAGGCATCCCGCGAATTGGGGTATGGCGATGACTGGAAAAAGGCCTTGGAACATGTAAAGAACACCTATGTTCCGGCAGGGGAACAGCCAGAGGCCATCATGGACCTTTACAGCCAATCGGTGGAATTTGTGGAAGAAAGGGATTTGATTACCTTACCGGATTTGGCCAAGGAAACCTGGGGAATGAAAATGATGAGCCCCGAAAGGCAAAAGGTCAATCCGTTCTTTTTGGGAGGTAGGGATATCATCATTTCTTATCCAACCATGGAAATGGATCATAACGATAAGTTGATGAGCATGCGGGGCAACAATCCGAATTTCTCATTTCCCACGGTGCAGCACGAATTGTTGCCAGGGCACAACTTGCAGTATTTCATGACCAGCCGTCACAAAAGTTATAGAAGACCTTTTTATAATCCGTTTTGGACGGAAGGATGGGCATTATATTGGGAAATTATTCTTTGGAACAAGGGATTTCCCCAAACCCCGGAACAAAAAATGGGTATGCTGTTCTGGAGAATTCACAGATGCGCCAGAATCATTTTTTCGCTCAAATTCCATTTAGGTGAAATGACCCCGCAGGAATGTATCGACCTTTTGGTTGATGAAGTTGGTCATGAGTATGCCAATGCCGAGGCAGAGGTGAGGCGCTCTTTTACGACCAATTATCCGCCATTGTACCAATTGGCTTACATGATGGGCGGTCTCCAGTTTTATGCCCTTCGAAACGAAATGTTGGATAAGGGTTGGACGGAAAAACAGTTTCATGATCGGGTAATGAAAGAAGGCAGAATGCCCATAGAGCTATTGCGCGCTTTGTTGCAAGACCTTCCTTTAAACAAAAACTATAAAACCAAGTGGGAGTTTTCCACTGCATTCAAATAAGCATTTACAGATTATATTAAAATAGGATGAGGTAATCCACCTCTCTTCTAAAACTAAACTGACACTAAAAATGAAGCATGTAAAGTTTTGGGTGGTCACCGCATTGTGTATGGCCGCCATATCAACCATAAAAGCACAAGAAACCTATTGGAGCAGGGTGGAGCAAAGGGAATCGACCTTGGGCATTGCCGATGTTTACCAAAAATTCAACACCCCCGATTTTAAATTAAAACTGGTTAGGGCATCACAAACCGTTGCGGCCCTTAGACCTAATAGCGAACCCTATTTTGATTTCACACCGGGAGAGCGTCTCGAAATCAGGGATAAGGACAGTTTGTATCATTTGGGCGACATCAACCTTAGGATAAAAGGTGTAGATGGAAAGTGGAAGGATTATTCCACTGCTACCAATCGGGCAGCGGTAACCCCCTTAGAAGCATATGGAAATGTTTTGGCAGCGGCCGACTTGGCCAACACCTTGCCCAGTGACATACCTGTTTCGGTAAAACGCTATTATGAGTTGGACAACAAACAACTGGTAATGCGTTTTGAAATTACCAATCAGCAGAACACTACTGTGGAAATAGGAGCCATGGGCGTTCCGATGATTTTCAATAATATCCTCGAAGGTAAATCATTGACCGAAACTCATGCCCAGAACGTTTTTTTTGATCCCTACATTGGTAAAGATGCAGGGTATCTGGAAGTAAAAAGATTGAGCGGTGAAGGTTCTGCTTTATTAGTATTGCCCAAAGAAAACATGGGGTTTGAAGCTTACAGGCCCTTATTAGACGATGCCACCCCAAAAAGCATTGTTTTTGAAGGTTTTCACGAATGGATGGTCCACAGCAAGGCTTACGCCGAACAAGAGTGGAAAGGAGTAGAGCAGTGGAACAAACCCACATCGTTGGTGCTTCAGCCGAACGAAACCAAAAGTTTTGCCTTAAAATTTGTCCTTACAGAGGGTATCAAGAATGTTCAAGAAACCTTGGTAAAAGAAGAGCATCCTGTGGCTGTAGGTGTGCCGGGTTATGTGTTGCCTCAAGATATAGAGGGTCAATTGTTTGTTGATTACAAAAATGATATAGCTTCTATAAATATTGAGCCCAATGGGGCTTTAAAGGTTAAAGAAGAAGGTGCAACCGCTTCTGGAAAGAAAAAATATTTCGTTCAAGGTAAAAAATGGGGCCGAGCAAGACTTACTATAACGTATAATGATGGCGTTGAACAAACCATTAATTACAAAGTCATCAAGCCTGAAGCTGATGTCATCAAGGATTTTGGCCATTTTTTGACTACAGAGCAATGGTTTGATGATCCCAATGATCCTTTTGGGCGTAATCCCTCGGCCATTAGCTACGATTATGAAAAAAAAGAACAGGTAGTGCAGGATGGAAGGGTCTGGATCAGTGGATTGAGTGATGAAGGCGGAGCAGGAAGTTGGTTGGCCGCGGTGATGAAACAATTGGTGCAACCTGATAAAGAAGAAATCAAAAAAATACAAGGGTTTATTGATGAAACCTTGTGGGGAGGAATACAGTATAATGATGGTCCCAACAAATATGGAGTTAAGAAAAGTGTGTTCTACTACGAACCCGACTCTTTGCCCAAAGGAACTTACAGTGATAAAATCAACTACAACACTTGGGCCGCGTGGGATCATGAACATGCCAACGACCCGGGAAGGTCTTATAATTATCCACACGTAGCTGCTGCTTATTGGGTAATGTACCGTTTGTCTCGTTACCATGAAGGGCTTGTGGACAACCGTCCTTGGAATTGGTATTTGGAAAATGCCTACCACACCAGTGTGGCCATGGTGGAGAAAGCTCCCTACTATGCCCAGTTCGGACAGATGGAAGGTTCCGTGTTCCTTTTTATTCTTGAAGATTTGAAAAATGAAGGGCTTACAAATATGGCCACGGACTTGGAAGAGCGGATGAAGGAAAGAGCGGACCACTGGAAGGCTTTGGACTATCCTTTTGGCAGTGAAATGCCTTGGGATTCCACAGGACAAGAGGAAGTGTATATGTGGTCCGATTACTTCGGATATGACCGAAAGGCGATGGTTACCCTGAATGCCATTTTGGCTTACATGCCCACTATGCCACACTGGGGCTATAACGGAAATGCCAGAAGATACTGGGACTTCTTATATGGAGGAAAAGCAGGGGAGACATCTAGGGTGGAACGTCAAATCCACCATTACGGGTCATCGTTGAATGCCATTCCGTTGTTGAGCCATTTTAGAAAAAAACCAGATGATCTGTATCTATTGAAAGTCGGTTACGGAGGTCTTTTGGGCGGAATTTCCAATATTACTCAAGATGGTTTTGGCCCGGCAGCGTTCCATTCATACCCATCAACCCTTAAAATTGATGGCATTTCTGGGGATTATGGCTCCGGTTTCTACGGATATGCAGTGAACACCTCTTCCTACCTTGTCAAAGATGAAGATTTAGGCTGGTTGGCCTTTGGAGGCAATTTGTCCCAAAAAGGGGATGAGGTGGAAATGGAATTGACCACGGCCGCAAAGTCCAAAGTGTTCATTGCTCCCAAAAAGCTATGGCTCACATTGGATGCCGGATCGTTTAAAACGGTGTCCTATAATCATGAAACAGGTAGTGTAACCCTGACTTTGGAAGAAAAAACAGCACATACGCCCTTCGCTTACTTACGTGTGGAAGGAAGAGAGCTTGAACTTCCTTTCAAAAAAGTGCGGGGAGCATATCAAATTGAGTTGGGCAAGAAGGAAACTGTCATCAAACTTTAAAAATTAGAGGATTAACCTGAGGAATTGAATGAAGAATAGGGTGCTGAACATATTGTTGTTGATTTTGGCATGGGGCAATGTCTTTGGACAGCAAAAGATGGGGCAGCTTTCTATTGAAAATGTGAACCCGATCCTTCCTGGGTACTTTGCAGACCCTACCATCAAAAAGTTTGGTGATACCTACTATATCTACGCCACAACGGATAATGAAATGTTGGCATCCGGGGTGCCTACGGTTTGGTATAGCAAGGATTTTGAGCATTGGTACAATTATACCATGGAAGTTCCCTCCTTGGAATCTGTTAATCTGAGAAATTTTTGGGCACCTGATATTATTGAAGGAGAAGATGGAAGATACTATCTGTATTTTGGTAACTGTCAGGCTGGATGTAATATTTATGGGTATGTTTCCGACACTCCTGTTGGACCATGGGAAAAATTGAATAAGGATGATACTCCAGTAATCGCCCATAATTATCCAAGGGAAGGGTTTCCTTCTCTGGATGCCCAATTTTTTAAGGATGATGATGGAAGAATTTACGCTTATTGGGGAACTTGGGTCCACTATAATGGAGGGTATGCCATAGGTGAATTGGACAGTGGAAACATGACAAAGGTGAGCAGCGCAAAGAACATTCCGTTAGAAGAAACACCGCAACCTTTTGAGGCAGCTTATATGATAAAGAAAGGGGATAAATACATTTTAATGTATTCGGGAGGCTCTTGCCATGATGAAACCTATAACGTAAGATATTCATATTCCGACAGCCCATACGGACCATTTACCCCTGGGGCCAACAATCCTATTCTTGGTACCAATGAGGAGGGAACCGTTCATGGGCCTGGGCATCATTCTGTGTTGGAAGAGGACGGCCGCTATTACATTGTTTACCACAAGCACGATTATCCCATGACACGTGGTGGTTTGTCTCGTCAAGTAAGTATGGATGAAATGGTTTTCGAGAACGATTCCACCATCAAAAAAGTAATCCCAGGTGAAACAAGCCTTAAGGATTTGGCGAAATCGGATGTCCCGATCAATTTGGCAAAAAATACCAAGGCCATAGCCTCTTCTTTTTACCGTTTAGAGTCGCTTCGATACAATTATCGGTACAAGCCGTCCTTTGCCACGGACGACCATAACGCTACTATGTGGAAAGCTGGAGACAATTCGTTTCCGCAGGATTTGACCATTGATTTGGGCAAACTGACCGACATAAAAAGGGTAATGACCCAATTTGAGTTTGCAGGATATTACTACCAATATAAACTAGAATATTCCTCTGATGGTGAAAACTGGAAACTTTATGCAGATCGTTCCAATAACAAGGTTTCCGGTAGTCCCATGATTGATGACAACGATGTCAATGCTCGCTATTTAAAACTTAGTGTGCTGGATGCAGAAAAAACAGGTCTGTACGCAGCGGTTTGGAACATCAAGGTATTTGATTCTTTATTTGAGATTCCATTGAATTTGCAAAACAAACCATCAAAAAAAGGCCCTGGAGCAAAAAGTTTAAATAGGCAATTGGTAGCTATTGATGCAAATGATTTACCTATCCAACATGACCTTGCCATTCTGCCCAACAAAGGGAACATTGGGGGAAATTTTGAGAAAGAAGGCGAAGTGACCATTGAAGAGGATGCGGAAGGGACAAGGGCATTCAACTTCACCAAGGGGGCACTTGTTTTGGACAGACCAGTTCCAAAAAGTCTGGAATGGAACGGAGCATTTACGGTGGCCACATGGGTCAAAAATCCGCAAATAGGCAAAGAGGATGAGTGTTTGGTGTCCTGGTGCGATAGGTTCAGGTTTAATCTGGCCAATTCCTACAATGCTTTGCATTTTAACAGTGGCAACTATGGAGCTGCAGCACACTTGGATGGCCATTTTGATATGAAATACAACAATCTTCCATCAGCTAATGAATGGCACTATATTGTGTTAACGTTTGATGGGGTAGCAGAGAAAATCTATGTGGATGGCAAATTGGACAACTCACAAATCATGACCTTGGCCTCACAGATTGATGATGCCAAAATACGAATCGGGGCTTCCGATATAGGGGAGAATTATTCGGGCTATATGGCATCCATGCAGATGTACGATCATGCCTTGACCGAAATTGAAATCAAAAAGTTGATGGTGGAAACAAAGCCTTCAAAAGTAAAAGATTAATCGGCACAAGCTTTGATCTATGATCAAAGCTTGAAACTGAAGCCATCTTCCTCCACTTTTTTCTCGTATTTCTCTTTATCAAAAACATACAGATAGGCACCCTTGCGCGAAACGGTCATGTCCTTTTCGTCCAATTTCACCAACACATCCAAAGAATTGATCTTATTGATAAAGTTGCGCTTGTCCAGTTTTTTGTCCAAAATGGACTCATAAAGATTTTGAAGCTGCCGCATGGTGAACTTTTCGGGGAGCAGTTCAAAACCGATAGGCATGGTCATGGCCCTGCGCTGCAATCTTGAGATGGCCTTTCGGATCATTTCATTATGGTCGAAAATCAGCTCGGGAGCTTCATCAAGGTCGAACCAGCGTGCCGAATCGATTTGAATCCCGTCAAACTGATGGGAATCCACATCGATCAAGGCAAAATAGGCCACCGAAATGGTTCGCTGTCCAGGATCCCGATCTACCTTACTATAGGTGTAGAGCTGTTCCATGTAAATGTCACTCAATCCGGTTAGGGTGTTCAGTACCCGTATCGCAGCTTGATCAAGATTTTCATTTTTTTTCAAGAACCCGCCGATTAGGGACCATTTCCCCTTTTCAGGTTCAAAATTACGCTTGATCAACAAAATTTTCAGGTTGGTTTTGTCGAAACCAAAAATAATACAGTCCACGGCCAAAAGGACCTGATCTTCTTTCTGATAAAAATTGAGTTGCGAATTGATGTCTTTGGCCACTTTTGCTTCTTTGGGTATTTCCATGGGTCCTAAATTCTTAAAACTAATTTTTTCTGACAAATATCCAGTACGGAAATGGCCCCAAAATCTCTTTGGGTCCCTTCAAAATTTACAATAAAAAAAATTGCTCAGTACTTAAGGATATTTAAAATACATAAAATCAGTTGATTGTCTTTTAAATTTTTGTTGTGTAAATTAAACACATAAAAATTGTAATTTAATTTGTTTTAACGCTAAAACTTTTGCTATATTTATAAATGTAAAAACAACACTTCAAAAAGTAATATTCAATAGTTGATTGAGTAGGCTTGTTTGGGTTGGTTTAAGTTTAGTAATTTTTAGTTAAGGCCATGGTAGGTTCATGGTCTTTTTTTGACTTTTTGTAAAACCGTAATTCAGTTTTTTATGAAATATTTTGCCTTGCTTTTCTGCCTGATTTTCTCAATACAGTTGTTCTCACAACAATCGGTTGTGGTTCAAATAACAGAAGAATCCAATTCGCCACAAATTAGTAAACATATCTATGGCCATTTTGCCGAACATCTGGGGCGTTGCATTTATGAAGGGCTTTATGTTGGGGAGGAAAACAAAATCATTCCCAATACCGATGGAGTCCGAAATGATATTATCGAGGCCCTTAAGGAGCTCAATATCCCAAATCTAAGATGGCCCGGAGGATGTTTTGCCGATACCTACCACTGGAAAGATGGGGTAGGGCCCAAAGAAGATAGGCCTACTATTGTGAACCGATGGTGGGGCGGAACCACAGAGGACAACAGCTTTGGAACCCATAATTTTTTGAACCTTTGTGAAGAATTGGGTGCGGAGCCTTACCTCTCTGCCAATGTGGGCAGTGGCACTGTACAGGAGTTGATAGACTGGGTACAGTACACCAACCATGACGGGATTAGCCCCATGGCCGATTGGCGCCGTGAAAATGGCAGGGAAGAGCCGTGGAAAGTAAAATATTGGGGGGTTGGCAACGAAACCTGGGGCTGTGGTGGAAACATGACTGCCGAGTACTATGCTGACATCTACCGTCAGTACGCCACCTTTATGCCAGGTTGGTCCGGTGAGACCGAAGTATATAGGATTGCATCCGGTGCATCGGAAGATGATTATCACTGGACGGAAACCCTGATGAAAAATGTACCTCATGAGTTAATGGAAGCCGTGGCCCTTCATGATTACGCAGTCATTGATTGGTCCAACAAAGGGCCATCTGTCAATTTTGATGACGAGATTTACTTCAAGTCGATGGAACAGGCGTTGAAAATGGAGGAGTATGTTACCAAGCATATCGAAATCATGGACAAGTACGATCCTGAAGGTAATGTGGATCTTTTTGTGGACGAGTGGGGAGGCTGGTACGATGCCGAACCAGAAGTGGCAAGCGGGGTGCTTTTCCAACAGAATACCATACGTGATGTGATGATTGCAGGAACGGTGCTCAATACCTTCAATAACCACGCAAAGAGGGTGAAGATGGCAAACTTGGCCCAAATGGTAAATGTGTTGCAGGCCGTAATCCTCACCGATGAGGAAAAAATGATCAAAACCCCCACCTATCACGTCATGCACATGTACAAAGTGCATCAAGATGCGCAGTTGTTGCCATCCAAAATTGAAGAAAATACAATGTTCAGGGGACTTCCTGCCTTATCTGTATCCGCATCAAAGGACGAAACGGGCAAAATTCATATCTCCTTGGTAAACATAGATCCTGAAAACAATATGCCCGTAGAGCTGGATATTTCCGGTTTGGACATCAAAAACATTTCTGGACAAATCTTGACATCGGAAAAGCTACAGGACCATAATTCCTTTGATAATCCCGAAAAGGTGGCCCCGGAGGAGTTTAAGGGAGCTAAATTGAAAAAGGGTAGAATTTTGCTTACCATTCCCGCACATTCACTCATTGTCTTACAGGGAAAATAGGAGATAATGAAAAAACTACTTTTGATAACAGGAGGAGTATTGTTGTTTATGGTATCATGTAAACAGCAACCCAAGGAAGAACAAAGACAAGGGAATGAGGTGAGTGTGGCACCTGATTACGCTATAGAGCCAGTAAACATCCAAAATGTAAAGTTGAAGGATGAATTCTGGTTGCCGATAATACAAAGGGTTCAGGAAAAAACCATTGAATACGCATTGGACAAATGTGAGGAAGAAGGACGCTTTGATAACTTTTTGATTGCCGGCGGTGAGATGGAAGGCTCTGTTAAAGGGGCCATGCCCTTTGATGATACGGATGTGTATAAGATTATAGAGGGGGCTTCCAATTCGCTGATCAGCGCACCCAACCCCGAACTGGAAAAATTGCTGGATTCCTTGGTGTCCATCATAAAAGTGGGACAGGAAACGGATGGATATCTTACTACCTGGCGGACCATAGACCCCGCAACCCCCCCGGCAAGTTGGGTAAAGGTGGACAAGGGTGAACGTTGGGAATCTTTGGCCATGAGCCACGAACTCTATAATGCAGGACATTTATTCGAAGCTGCCGTGGTGCATTACAAGGCTACTGGGAAGCGGAACTTTCTGGACATTGCCATAAAAAATGCGGACCTGATGGTGCAGACTTTTGGTGAGGGGGAAGGTAAAATTGCTGCTGTGCCGGGACACCAGATTATTGAAACAGGTTTGATAAAACTCTATCAAACTACTGGAAAGAAGGACTATTTTGATTTGGCCAAATACTTTCTGGACCATAGAGGAAAACCGGAACATCACGAGCTTTTTGGTGATTATTCCCAGGATCATGTGCCCGTGACAGACCAAGATGAAGTGGTTGGGCATGCCGTAAGGGCAGTATATATGTATGCGGGAATGACGGATATAGCCGCCATTGAAAAGGATACTGCATATTTGAAAGCGGTAAACGCCCTTTGGGACAATATGGTGAACAAGAAAATGTACATCACCGGTGGAATCGGGGCCAAACACGAAGGGGAGGCTTTTGGTGAGAACTACGAATTGCCCAACCTGACAGCTTACAATGAAACCTGTGCAGCAATCGGCGATGTTTATTGGAACCACAGATTGCACAACCTGACAGGGAATGTAAAGTATTTTGATGTGATTGAAAGAACCCTGTACAATGGGTTGATTTCTGGACTCTCTTTGGATGGTCAAAAATTCTTTTATCCCAATGCCTTGGAATCCGATGGGGTATACAAATTCAATCAAGGGGCCTGTACAAGAAAGGACTGGTTCGATTGTTCCTGCTGCCCCACCAACGTCATACGATTCCTTCCTGCCATGCCAGGTCTGATCTATTCCAAAACGGACGATACGGTTTTTGTAAACCTGTACGCAACGAACGATGCCAAGGTAGACCTTAAAGCTCAAACCGTAAAACTATCACAGGAAACCACGTACCCCTGGGATGGCAAAGTAAAGCTGACGGTTGATCCCACCGAAGCAGGCAAGTTTACCATGAAGTTCAGGGTTCCTGGATGGGCCAGGAACGAAGTGCTGCCCGGTGACCTTTACCAATATGCCACCGTGGTCAATGAAAAAAACAGGATAAGCCTGAATGGCGAAAAACTTGATGTTCAGGCCGAGGAAGGCTATTTCACCATTTCAAGGGAGTGGACAAAAGGAGATGTGATCGAACTAGAATTCCCAATGGAGGTGAGAAAGGTGAAGGCCAATCAATTGGTAGCGGAAAACAAGGGTAAAATGTCCTTGGAACATGGCCCAATGGTTTATGCAGTGGAAGAGATTGACAATAAGGGTGGCTTTGAAAAAATAGCTTTGTCCACCGATGAAGAATTTCAGGTCAATATGCGACCTAATCTTTTGGGAGGGGTCAACACCATATCCAACGATAATTTGACCGCCATACCCTATTATGCTTGGTCCAATAGGGGAATTGGGAAAATGAAGGTATGGTTGCCAACGGAAAAATAAAAAATGCACAAACTGAACAACATGAAAAAATTGATTAGAGCATTGTTTTTAACACAGGTTTTGGTCTCTGGTTTTTATAGTTGTAAAAATCAAGAAGAGGCCAAAGCCGAGAGTACCGTTGTCGAAATTGATAGGGAACTGGTCGTAAATATGGAAGATAGGGGCATAAAAATTCAACCTACGATGTACGGAATCTTTTTTGAGGACATCAATTTTGCCGCAGATGGCGGGCTGTATGCCGAAATGATCAAGAACCGTTCCTTTGAGTTCACTTTGCCCAAAATAGGTTGGGTTGAGCCCAATAGCGATAGACATTCCTATAACAATGAGTCGGGAATCCTATCAGTAGTCAAATATTCCGAAGAAGGGACCAATCACAATTTTGCCCGCGTAGAAGTAAAAAATGATGGAGGATATGCCCTCATCAACGAAGGCTTCCGTGGAATGGGAATAAAAGAAGACGCTCAATACGATTTCTCCGTAAAAGCGGCCAAACGCTCTGGTGATATCCAGAAAATCAAACTTCAAGTAATAGATTCATTGGATAATGTACTCGGTGAGACATCGGTTACACCAGATAGTGATTCTTGGAAGACCTACGAATCCACTTTTACCGCCAATACATCAGAAATGAAAGCAAAGGTCAAAATCACATTCGAAGGAGAAGGGGAAATAGATTTGGATATGATTTCCCTCTTTCCGCAAGACACTTGGAAAGGAAGAAAAAAAGGACTTCGCAAAGATTTGGTGCAACTGTTGGATGATATGAACCCTGGGTTTCTGCGCTTTCCAGGTGGATGTATTGTAGAAGGAAGAACCTTGGCTAGAAGGTACCAATGGAAAAAAACTGTTGGGGATATTGAAGACAGGGAAATTTTGGTAAACCGCTGGAACACCGAATTTGCCCACCGACCAACACCCGATTATTACCAAAGTTTTGGACTTGGATTCTTCGAATACTTCCAATTGTCCGAAGATATGGGAGCTGAACCCCTTCCCATTTTGGGATGTGGTATCGCTTGCCAGTTTAACACTGGTGAGTTGGTGCCGATGGACGAAATGGGTCCTTATGTGCAAGATGCTTTGGATCTAATTGAATTTGCGAACGGAGATACCAACACTGCTTGGGGTCAGGTTCGTGCTGATATGGGACATCCAGAACCCTTCAATATGAAATACATTGGAATTGGAAACGAGCAATGGGGACCTGCCTACATAGAAAGATACAAGGTCTTCGAAAAGGCTATCAAGGCAAAATATCCTGAAATCATCATAGTTTCAGGTAGCGGACCTTTCCCAGAAGGAGATTATTTTGAATACGGTTGGAAGCAGCTTAAGCAAATGAATGCCGAAATTGTTGACGAGCACTACTACAAACCACCAAAATGGTTCCGCGAAAATGCGGACCGTTATGACAGTTATGATAGAAAAGGGCCTAGGGTCTTTGCTGGTGAGTACGCCGCCCAAACCGTTGCGACTGCAAGTCCCGATAACAAGAACAACTGGAATGCAGCATTATCCGAAGCAGCATTTATGACTGGTTTGGAAAGAAATGCCGAAGTGGTTCACCTAACATCTTATGCACCCTTGATGGCACATACCGATGGTTGGCAATGGACACCCGACATGATTTGGTTCAATAATTTGGAATCGTTTGGAACACCAAATTATCAAGTACAAAAAATGTACGCGACCAATGCAGGTACCGATCTTTTGAAGATTACTGAAGGTGGAGAAAAGATTATCGGAAAAGATGGACTGTATGCCAGCGCTGTAAAAGATGCCAAAACCAACGAATTGATCATAAAGGTGGTAAATACATCGGAAGCAGGACAAAACCTTTCCATTTCAGTGGAAGGCGGCAACACACAAGAAAATGTTGACGTGTTGATCATGGCCATGGACGATTTAGAAGCTGAAAACTCTTTTAAAGAACCTATGAAAATCAGTCCAAAAGAAAGTTCGGCAACCATTGATGGAGGGCAGTTGAACATTACCCTGCCATCTCGCTCTTTCAGCATTTATAAAGTTAAAATATAACACGGACGCTGAAGTTGTCCAAGATTTAGATAATAAATAGAAGTCAGTAAAAGAGGAATGAAAAAATACGTAATAGGACTCGATTATGGTTCTGACTCGGTAAGAGCGGTAATGATCGATGCCCAAAACGGGGCGGAGTTGGCCTCGGAAGTATTCTGGTATCCCAGATGGAAAGCACAAAAATACTGTAAACCGGCAATCAACCAGTTTAGGCAACATCCTTTGGACCATATTGAAGGACTGGAACATACAATTAGTTCCGTGATGGAACAAAGTGGAGTGCCACCAGAAACCGTAAAGGGCATTTGTATAGATACCACAGGCTCTTCGCCCATGCCAGTGACCGAAGATGGTACTGCATTGGCCTGTGTGGAGGGCTTTCAGGAAAACCCAAATGCTATGATGGTACTTTGGAAAGACCATACCGCTGTGAAAGAAGCCAACGAAATAAATGAATTGGCAAGAAATTGGGGCGGAGAGGATTATACCAAGTACGAAGGTGGTATCTATTCTTCAGAGTGGTTCTGGGCCAAAATACTTCACGTGGCCAGAGCGGACAAAAATGTAATCGATGCCACCCACACATGGATGGAGCATTGCGATTTTATCACCTATCTCTTGGCCGATGAAAAGGATTTGAAAACATTTAAAAGAAGCAGATGTGCGGCAGGGCACAAAGCCATGTGGCACGAAAGCTGGGGTGGACTGCCCGATAAGGAATTCCTGTCTAAATTAGACCCGTATTTAGCTTCACTTCGTGATAACCTGTATGAAGAAACCTTTACCTCCAACGAAATTGCAGGCCATTTAAATGAAGAATGGGCAGACAAGTTGGGTTTAACGACAGGCACGGTGATCGCTGTAGGAACTTTTGATGCCCACGCAGGTGCCGTAGGCGCCAAAGTGGACCATCATGCACTTGTGAGGGTTATGGGTACATCCACCTGTGACATTATGGTGTCCTCCAATGAAGCCATTGGCGACAAGACCGTCAAAGGGATTTGCGGCCAGGTTGATGGCTCGGTAATCCCGGGCATGGTCGGTCTCGAAGCCGGGCAATCTGCCTTTGGAGATGTGCTTGCATGGTTCAAAAGTGTGTTGCAATGGCCAATTGATAACCTTGTTTTAAACTCCAAAGTGCTTTCCGAAGAACAAAAAGCCGAGCTTAAAGCCGAGGTGGAATCAAAATTTATTCGCTCTTTGGCAGAACAAGCAGAAAATATCCCACTTGCCGAAGCTGTGCCAGTTGCCTTGGATTGGGTAAATGGTAGAAGAACCCCGGATGCCAATCAAGAATTAAAAAGTGCCATTTCGGGAATATCACTGGGAACCAAAGCCCCTCATATTTTCAAGGCCTTGGTCAATGCCATTTGCTTTGGTTCCAAAATGATCGTGGACCGTTTTGAAGAAGAAGGGGTGAAAATCGAGACCGTAATCGGTATCGGTGGGGTGGCAAGGAAGTCACCTTTTATTATGCAAACCTTGGCCAACGTATTGAACATGCCCATAAAAGTGGCAGAATCGGACCAAGCACCCGCTTTAGGAGCAGCTATTTATGCTGCGGTGGCATCAGGAATCCATAAAAATGTGATCGAGGCCAGTAAAGTAATGGGAAGTGACTTTGAAGCAGAATATTCTCCACAGTCCTCCCAAGTGGAAGTGTACGCCAAATTATTGGAAGACTACAAACAACTTGGAAGTTTTGTGGAACAGCAAACCAACAAAAACAAATAAGCCATGAGCTCAAAATACAAATCGCTTAAGGAAGAATGCTACGAGGCGAACATGGAACTCAATGCCCTGGGGTTGGTCATATACACCTTTGGTAATGTAAGTGCCGTGGACAGGGACAATGCTGTTTTCGCTATAAAACCCAGTGGTGTGCCATACGAAACCCTAAAACCAGCGGATATCGTAATTGTGGATTACGATAATAATGTGGTTGAAGGAAACCTTAGGCCATCATCCGACACCAAAACCCATAGTTATCTTTATAAAAAATGGGAAAATATTGGTGGAGTGGCCCATACCCATGCCATGTATTCCGTTTCCTGGGCGCAGGCGCAAAGGGATATTCCAATTTTTGGAACCACACATGCCGATCACCTTACACAAGATATTCCCTGTGCCCCGCCGATGGCAGATGAACTGATTGAAGGAAATTACGAGCACAATACGGGCATCCAAATCTTGGATTGCTTCAAGGAAAGAAATTTGGATTACAACGAGGTTGAAATGATACTCATTGGAAACCATGGCCCATTTGCTTGGGGCAAAAACGCGGCCAAGGCGGTTTACAATACCAAAGTGTTGGAGACAGTGGCCCAAATGGCCTACTTGACCTTACAGATAAACCCCCAAGCGCCTAGACTAAAAGATTCACTAATAAAAAAACACTACGAACGTAAGCACGGAAAAAATGCTTACTACGGTCAATAAAAAAATTACAGTAAATGAAAATATCTAAAAAAGAAATCTGGTTTGTAACAGGAAGCCAACATTTGTACGGACCAGAGACTTTAAAACAAGTGGCAAGCAATTCAAAAGATATTGTTGATGGCTTGAATGCAGCCGGGAAATTGCCTGTCTCCTTGGTTTTTAAACCCATTGTTACCACACCGCAAGAAATAACCGCTCTTTGTCGTGAAGCAAGCAACAATCCATCCTGTATCGGTTTGGTAGCATGGATGCATACCTTTTCACCGGCAAAAATGTGGATTGCCGGCCTTAAAATATTGAGTAAGCCATTGTGTCATCTACATACGCAATTTAATGCTGAAATCCCTTGGGATAATATTGATATGGACTTTATGAACCTGAACCAATCCGCGCATGGTGACCGTGAGTTTGGATTTATGATGTCCAGAATGCGCAAAAATCGCAAAGTAGTGGTCGGTCATTGGAAAGATGAGCGCGTGCAACAAAAACTAGCTGTTTGGGCGAGAGTTGCTTTTGGGGCAGACGAATTGCAGCACATGAAAGTCGCCCGTATTGGTGACAACATGCGTGAAGTTGCTGTCACCGAAGGGGATAAAGTCGCCGCTCAAATGCGTTTTGGTGTGGCAGTAAACGGTTACGATTCATCGGACATAACCAATATTATTGATGGATTAGATCAAAAAGCTGTTGATCTATTGATTGAAGAATACGAAGCCAGTTACAATTTATCAGAATCACTCCAAAAAAATGGAGCGCAAAGACAATCGTTGGTGGATGCTGCCAAAATTGAGTTGGGACTTAGAACTTTTTTGGATGATGGCGGATTCAAGGCCTTTACTGATACTTTCGAGAATCTTGGTGCCCTAAAACAATTGCCAGGTCTTGCCGTACAACGTTTAATGGCCGATGGATACGGTTTTGGAGGTGAAGGTGACTGGAAAACTGCCGCTCTTACAAGAACCATGAAGGTAATGGCCGAAGGATTGGATGGTGGAACTTCGTTTATGGAGGACTATACCTACCACTTCACCCCTGAAAAAGATTATGTATTGGGCTCGCATATGTTGGAGATCTGTCCTTCCATTGCAAGTGCAAAACCATCTTGCGAAGTGCATCCTTTGGGTATTGGAGGGAAAGAAGACCCTGTGCGATTGGTTTTTGATTCACCAGCGGGAGAAGCGCTGAATGCATCATTGATTGATATGGGAAACAGGTTCCGTTTGATCGTAAACGAAGTAGAAGCCGTAGAACCCATGGCCGATTTACCAAAATTACCTGTGGCACGTGTGCTTTGGGACGCAAAACCGAATCTGGATGTTGCCGCTACCGCATGGATTCATGCTGGTGGAGCGCACCATACCGTGTATACGCAAGCATTGACTACCGAATACATGGAAGACTTCGCCGATATTTTCGGAATAGAACTTTTAGTTATAGATTCGGACACGAAACTTAGAGCATTTAAAGATCAGCTCCACGCCAACGAAGCATACTATCATTTGTTTCAGCATGGAATGTAATCAAACTAACATAAAACTATAAATGATGAGGATAGCCAAACCTTCTATATTTTACTGTGTTTTACTTTTGGTCTTTACAACTATAGGCTGTAAGCAAAACAAAAAAGAAAACCAGTCAGAAATGGAAACCGCAAAAACTGAAAGTGAACAAAACCCCATTGAAGAAACCATATTTGGGGAAATGCCAGATGGCACAAAAGTGAAGAAGTTCACTTTGAAAAACGAAGCTGGAATGGAAGTGGATGTTATCACCTATGGTGGTATCATTACCCGTTGGACGGCCCCCGATAAACAAGGAAACTATGAGGATATAGTCCTAGGTTTTGATAGTTTGGAACAATACCTTGATGGTAGCCCATACTTTGGGGCACTTATTGGCCGATATGGGAACCGTATTGCCAATGGGAAGTTTTCTTTGGATGGAGAGACCTACACTCTGGCCACGAACGATGGGGACAATCATCTTCATGGTGGAGAAAAAGGTTTTGATAAAGTGGTATGGAACGGTGTAGCTAAAAATACCGATAAAGGTGCGAATGTTGAGCTTACTTATACCAGTCAAGATGGAGAAGAAGGATACCCTGGAAAATTGGACGTAAAAGTGACCTATACGCTTACTGCAGATAATGCATTGGACATCCAATATGAAGCGGTAACGGACAAACCAACTGTTGTCAACTTGACACAACACAGCTACTTTAATCTTTCCGGACAACTTTCCAAACAAATTTTAGATCATGAGATTTATTTGAACGCCGATGCATATTTACCTGTTGATGGAGGTTTGATTCCTACTGGCGAATTCAGAGAGGTGGCAGGAACCCCTTTTGATTTTAAGGAGCCTAAATTAATTGGTAAGGAGATTGAAGCCGATAACGAGCAATTAGATCTTGGCAAAGGATATGATCATTGTTGGGTGCTTAACGAGGGAGAAGAAGATTTTGGTTTGGCAGCTTCGGCGTACCATCCCAACACGGGTAGATTGTTAGAGGTGTATACCAATGAGCCGGGCATACAGTTTTACAGCGGAAACTTTTTGGATGGGACATTGCCTGCACAAACTGGAGGTACTTATGTGAAGCGTTCAGGATTTTGCCTGGAAACACAACATTATCCAGATAGCCCAAACCAAGCCGATTTTCCTTCGGTAAGATTAAATCCTGGAGAAACCTATTCTTCTAGGACCATGTTCAAACTATCAACCAAATAGATAAACCGTTATGCAGACATTGGATACTTTTGATTGGATTGCGATATCCATCTATTTCTTGGTGCTTCTAGGGATTGCCCTATGGGTTATTCGAAAAAAGGAAAACAACACCGAAGATTACTTTTTGGCGGGCAGAAATGTGGGATGGTTTGTGGTCGGTGCCTCCATTTTTGCATCGAACATCGGTTCGGAGCACGTTGTGGGACTCGCAGGAGCGGGTGCCGGCGACCGTTTGCCCATGCTGATTTACGAAATCCAGGCTTGGATTGTCTTGATTTTGGGTTGGGTATTCTTGCCCTTCTACGCAAGAGCGGGAGTGTTTACCATGCCCGAGTTTTTGGAAAAACGTTTTGATGCAAGAGCCAGATGGATCCTATCCGTCTTCTCGATTGTGGCCTACGTGCTTACCAAAATCTCCGTGACCATTTATGCTGGTGGGGTAGTGGTTTCCGCACTCCTTGGTATCGATTTTTGGACAGGTGCCATAGCAACTGTTGTGCTTACAGGGGTTTACACTGTGCTTGGAGGCATGCGTGCCGTGGTATATACCGAAACACTACAGGCCATTATCTTGGTAATAGGGGCCGCAGCCTTAACATTTATTGGTTTGGACCACGTAGGTGGATGGGAAAGTATGAAAGAAACCGTTACTCCTGAATACCTTAACATGTGGAGGTCGGCATCAGATCCTGATTTTCCTTGGCCATCACTTTTAATTGCCAGTACCATTACCGGTATTTGGTATTGGTGTACGGACCAGTATATCGTGCAGCGTGCCTTAACCGCAAAAAACATCAAAGAGGGTAGGAGAGGTACTATTTTCGGTGCTTTGTTGAAGCTCTTTCCGGTATTCTTGTTCTTGATTCCGGGTGTGATTGCCCTTACCTTGAAAATGAGAGGGGAATTGCATTGGGACAGTCCAGACGAAGCGTTTCCGGTTTTAATGAGTAACTTGTTGCCATCAGGACTTCGGGGGTTGGTAGCAGCAGGTCTTTTGGCCGCTTTAATGAGCTCCTTGGCCTCAGTATTTAATTCGTGTTCTACTTTGTTTACGGTGGATATCTATAAAAAATTAAGACCCAATACGCCAGAGAAAAAATTGGTAAGAACAGGACAGATCGCTACCGTAATAGTGGTGATTATCGGTATTATTTGGATTCCGATCATGGCCAATATCTCAGGAGTGCTCTACGAATATCTGCAAAGCGTTCAATCTTATATTGCGCCTCCAATTACGGCGGTGTTCTTACTGGGTATTTTCCATAAGCGAATCAACTCTCAAGGCGCATTTGTAACCATGGTGGTTGGATTTATCGTTGGAGCTTTAAGGATTGTCCTTGAATTGGTCAAAGATTCATTGGATCCCGGAAGTTTCTGGTTCCTTTTAGGGGATATGAACTTCTTGTCCTTTGCATCATGGTTCTTCCTTTTCTGCATTATATTGATTGTGGTCGTGAGTTATGCTACCCCGGCACCATCAGATGAAAAGCTAAAGAACCTTACCTATGCCACTATTTCCGATGAAGAAAGAAAGAAGAACAAAAGCAGTTACAATTGGAAAGATATTGCCATTTCTGTCATTATTATAGCTATCGTTGCCTATGTGATGATATGGTTTAATGGTAAATAGTATCTGAGCAAATATTTTTTAAAAGATTTGCACTCTTGTAGCTAACAAAAGATAAATCACAAGAGTTGTTGGATGCACAGCAACACATAATAGGGTGCGATTAAATATGAAGAACAAATGCCCGTTCCTTTTGGAGCGGGTTTTTTCAATGCTATATCTCCAAATCCCCGGCCAGTTGTTTTAGCACGATTTCCGAAAGTTTGGCCTGGAACTTTGCATTGCTCAGACGCACACTTGCATTGATGTAGTTGAGCTGTGCCGTCCTAAACTCTATGGTGGGTATGATGCCGATGCGGTATTTTTCCACCGTGATGTCCAGGTTTTCCTTGGCAATGGCCTCGTTTCTTTCTTCGAGTTCCATCAAGCTGATATTGGTCAAATAGGTCTGATACGTGGTGTTCACCAAGGAACTTAAGGCCTGTTCTTGTTGGGCAATGGCAATTTCTGCATTCTCCAAAGCAACTTTACCAATTTTTTCGTTCCGGTTCTGGTTAAAACCATCAAACAGGTTGAGCGTGGCACCAAACCCATAATTGAATCCCCTTGATTCCGAGCTTATGGCAAAGCCCAACTCCGATTTGGAGCTACCGATGTTATATCCAGAAGTCACAAATATGGAGGGATATCGCGCCGCCTTGATCTGTTTGAGCTCCAGTTCACTGATGCGCTTATTTATTTTTTCGGCCTGTAACTGGGGATTCTCCGAAGCTACCTTGGTCTCCAGTTCGTCCAGTGCCAGTTTCTGATCCACAAAAATTTCAGGAACTACTTTAAAATCAATCTTCAGGTCACGGGCCAATTGTTCGTTCAACTGGATCTTGGTGTTCTTATAAAGTTCTTGTTGTCGTTGCATCAAGGTTTGGTCCGTGTTCAGGTCCACTTGGGCATTTAAAACCTCCAATTTGGAAGCCTTACCTATGGTAAAACGGTTCTGTGCCAACTCCACGCGCTGTTCTGATATGATGAGGGTACTGTCCAAGGCCGATAATTGCTGTTGCTGTTGAACCAAATCGTAATAAGTGATCATAACCTCGCCCACTGTCGTCAAGATGGCCTGCTTCAGTTCGGCCTCACCCAATTTTTTGGTTTCCTTCAACTGCTCAAAGTTGGCAAACATGCGCAAGCCGTCAAAAACGGTCCATTCCAAAGCTACACCGTAATTTAAGCTGCTGTTCTTTACATTGTCCCTTTCCTGAAGGGTACCATCGTTTCGTAGCTGGGATAAATTCTGAATGCTGTTGTTGTCCGATAGATTTGCGTCCAGCGTTGGAAGTATCCCTGCTTGCCCAAGGGTAGCTCCCAGCTCATCTATTTTTAGTTCGTTTTGTGCTGTTTTTATCTGATAATTGTTGTCGAGGGCAATTTTGACGGCTTCCTGCACAGTAAGGACTTCCTGTGCTTCTGCACAAAAAACACTTCCCATGATAAATATCAAAATACGTAATCTCATTTTAATGCCCATGTGAGGAAAGTTCAAGGTTTTTGAATTCAGGACGTACTACTTTTTTTCTGGACCACATCAGGTACAATGCCGGAATGATGAACAGGGTGAGCACTAAAGAAAACAACGTGCCACCAATAATCACCACTCCCATGCCGGTCCGGCTCGTGGATGCTGCTCCCAGTGACAGTGCTATCGGCAATGCTCCCAATGCAATGGTAAGACTGGTCATCAAAATGGGGCGTAATCTCGATACCGAGGCCTTCATGATGGCTTCCATTTTGGAGATGGTTTCATCTTCTTCCTGCAACTGATTGGCAAATTCCACAATGAGGATGCCATTTTTGGTTACCAGTCCAATGAGCATGATAGTTCCGATCTGACTAAAAATGTTCCAGGTTTCCCCAAACAACCATAGAGAGAACATGGCTCCTGCAACGGCCATGGGCACGGTGAGGATAATGATAATGGGATCGATAAAACTTTCAAACTGGGCGGCCAGAATCAAAAATATCAAGAGAAAAGCCAAACCAAAGGCAAAGGCCGTGTTGGAGCTACTTTCCACAAAATCACGTGATTCTCCACCAAGATCGGTGGTGAATGAATCATCGAGCACCCTGTCCTTTATGGCATTCATGGCGTCGATTCCATCCCCGATGCTCTTACCAGGTGCCAAGTTTGCCGAAACGGTGGCGGACATATATCTGTTGTTGTGGAACAATTGTGGCGGACTACTGTGTTCTTCGGTGGTCACCAAGTTGTCCAACTGGATGAGCTGACCTTCTTTGTTTTTTACAAAAATGGAGGTAAGGTCTGTGGGTTCGTTCCGATCCTGCTTGTCGAACTGTCCAATGACCTGATATTGTTTTCCGTTCATCAAAAAATAGCCAAAACGCTGACCGCTCAAGGAAAGTTGGAGGGTCTGTGCCACGTCCCTGACAGAAACCCCAAGGCTTTCCGCTTTTTCCCTATCGATGGAAACATAGATTTCAGGCTTGTTGAACTTTAGGTTGACATCGACAAAGGAGAAGGTCGGGTCTTTTTCGGCCTCGGCCATGAATTCGGGCACTTTTTCTTCCAACTTTTGGAAATTCTTTGCCTGAATGATGAACTGGATAGGCGGGCCACCACGCCGGTTTACCGAAATCGTAGGTCTTTCGGATACATTTGATCGTCCTCCGACAAAAGCTTTGGCCCATTGCCCTAGATCCTCTGCAATTTCATGTTGGGAGCGTTCACGTTCGCTAGGGTCCACCAAGGCCACGTTGGCACGGCCACTGTTCACCGATGAAGTTCCGAAGCCGGGAGAGGTCAAAATAAGGCTGACCTTTTTTTCGGGTATGGAATCATTGATCAGTTCCGTGATTCCCGTCATTAATTTGTCCATGTACTCGTATGAAGATCCTTCCGGTGCCGTAACGCTCAAACGGACAAAGCTACGGTCATCATACGGTGCGGTCTCCTTCTGAAGTAAGGAGTAGAAAAGCACAATCAATCCTAAACATCCGATTAGGATGGGGAAACTGAGCCATTTTCGTTGCATGAACTTTTCAAGCGCACTTTTGTAGGACTCGTTCATGGCCACAAAGTATTTTTCGGTGACCTGATAGAATTTGGAACGACTTTGCTTTCCGGGTTTGGTCAGGTAGGCGTTCAGCATGGGCGTGAGCGTGAGGGAAACGAAGGCCGATACCAAGACCGCGGTGCCTAGAACAACCCCAAACTCTCTGAAAAGACGACCCACAAATCCTTCCAAAAAAATCACGGGAAGGAATACCGCCGCCAAAGTGATGGAAATGGAAATAACGGCAAAAAAGATTTCTTTGGAACCTTTTATGGCCGCTTCGATGGGGTTCATTCCCTCTTCAATCTTTTTGTAAATGTTCTCCGTGACCACGATACCATCATCCACCACCAATCCGGTGGCCAGCACTATGGCCAATAGGGTAAGCACATTGACGGAGAATCCCAAGAGCCACATAAAAAAGAAGGTAGCGATAAGGGAAACCGGAATATCCAGCAAGGGGCGCAAGGCCAGGGACCAGTTTCTGAAAAATAGATAAATCACCAAGATAACCAGAACGATGGATATCAAAATGGTTTCGGCAACCTCGGTGACTGCTTTTTTGACGAACACGGTGTCGTCTATAACAATGTTCAGTTTAAAATCTTCCGGGAGGTCTTTTTGCAGCTTTTCATATTCTTCATAAAAGGCATCTGCAATTTCAAGATAGTTGGTGCCCGGTTGTGGAATCACGGCAACGGCCACCATGGGTTGTCCCGAGTCACTCATTTTGGTTTCCATGTTCTCACCTTCAAGACTGGCGCGGCCTATATCGCTGAGCTGCACTAGTTTTTCTCCATCTGCCAAAATGATGATATTGTTAAACTCCTCTTCGGTATTGAGGTTGCCTAGGGTTTTTACGGTCAGTTCGGTATTCTCTCCGGTTAGTTTTCCAGAGGGCAATTCAATATTTTGGGCCAAAAGTGCAGCGCGCACATCGGCCACGGTAAGTCCGTAGGAGGCCAGTTTTAAGGGGTCTATCCACAACCGCATGGCATACCTGCGTTGTCCCCATATCTGTACACCGCTCACCCCGGGAATGGTCTCAATGCGTTGCGCAATGACATTTTCGGCATAATCGGAAAGTTCCAAAATGTTCTTGTTGTCACTCTGTACGGTCATGGAAATGATCCTATCGGCATCGGCATCGGCCTTGGAAACCACGGGAGGGGCGTCCAAATCTTCGGGAAGGCTGCGCAGGGATTGCGAAACCTTGTCCCGGACATCGTTGGCGGCAGCTTCCAGATCTTTGTCCAATTCAAATTCGATGGTGATGGAACTAGATCCTTGAACGCTGGAAGACGTAATGTTCCTGATTCCGTCGATGGAGTTGATGGCTTTTTCAAGTGGCTCCGTAATCTGTGACTCAATGATATCCGCATTGGCACCGGAATAATTGGTGCGGACGGAAACCACGGCGGGGTCAATGGAAGGAAACTCCCGCACACCCAAGAAGGTGTAGCCAATGATTCCAAAAAGAATAATGGTTATGTTCATCACAATGGTGAGAACCGGTCTTTTTATGCTTATGGCAGAGAGGTTCATTTGATTTGGGTCAAAGGTTCAAATTCTTCCAAAACAACGTCTACCGGGGAACCGTTCTGCAAAGCCATGACACCATAGGTCAAAACGGTATCGCCAGGTTGTAGATTGGTCAACACCCGTACTGCTTTACCGGTCCGTGACCCGATTTCAACATCTACTTCCTTGGCCTTGCCATTCTCCAAGATAAAAATTTTCTTTCCGTTTTGTACGGGAATCAGGGATTCTGATGGCACCAAAAGGGCATCGTCCACGGTTTCGAGGGGCAGCATTATATTGGCGTAGGCCCCAGGGTACAGTTTATTGCCACTATTGTCCATGATTGCCCTCATTCGAAGGGTTCGGGTGGCAATGTCCACCTCTGGGTCTATGGCGTATATGGTGGCGTTGTGCTGTTCCCTTGAATCTGAAGTGGTAAAGGTCAGAACAGTGCCGACATTCACCTGTGATGCGTATTTCTCTGGTACGGAAAACGTAATTTTCAACTCATCGGTATTGACCAGTTTGGCAATTACAGTAGTCGGTGTCACGTAGGTTCCTTTGGAGATGGATCGCAGGCCGATGGTTCCCGAAAAAGGGGCTCTTATGGTTGTTTTTGATAGTTGGGCCTCTATCAATTCTGCTTCTGCGCTGGCTGATTGGTAATCTGCACTGGCAATATCGTACTCTTCTTGGCTTATGGCCTGTTTTTGTAGCAAAAGTTTCGCCCTTCTTTCATTTTCGGAGGCCAATTTTTTTGCCGTAAGTGCTTTGGAAAGTTGGGCGCGAAGCTCAATATCATTGACTTTTAGCAGTATCTGTCCTTCCGAAACCTTACTCCCTTCCTTAAAATTGATGCTTTCAACAACCCCTGGCACCTCACTTCGTATTTCAATCTGTTCGTCGGCTTCCAAAGTTCCTGCAAGGGCAATGTTGTCCTTGAAAGTCTGGGGTTTTAGAATCATTCCGGTAACTGTGGGGATACTGGGCCCTGTTCCTCTAGGTTTCGCCGCTTCCGCATTGGACTTGATTCTGTACGCTATCAGCGCACCTATTCCCACTACTAGTAGGATATAAACAATATTTCTGACTTTCATTTTGGTTTGGTGGATGGTACGCTATTTTTTCATAAATAGCTTAACTTCAAAGATAAAGTTTGCTGCTTGTACGGTAAAGCTTGATAAAGGTATTTTAACACAAGAATCCTTTGAACGTCCATAAGTTATGGTTTAACGACGTATTATCGGGTGTAAAATACAATTTGATGCTCAGAATGTTAAATTTTATATTTTTAGGTGATGACCAAAATCATTTTTTGCCAACTCACCTACTTATATCTTTGATAAAAGCGAGATACCCATGAAAACCGTATTGATTCCTACCGATTTTTCAAAAAATGCTTTGCATGCCTTGCAATATGCACAAGAACTTTTTAAATGTGAGCGTGCTTGTTTTTTTGTGTTGCACGCCTATGGTGAGGAGGTGTACGGCAAGTACAAAACAGCAGTGTTAGAGGGTGTTGGGAAACTGAAAGAAGAAAAAAGGGAACAAACGGAAAAGAAATTGGATAAATTGGTCAACTCCGTAATTGGAGAACCGCCAAACCCGCTGCACAATTTTGAGACCGTAGCGCATTTTGACAATCTAATAGATAGTATAAATGATTTTGTGGATGAAATGAACATTGATGTGGTAATTATGGGGACCAAAGGAGAGACCAGCAACCGCAAAACCACATTCGGGAGTTTCACCATAGAAACTTTTAAATATGTAAAGTGCCCGGTGTTGGCCATACCGGAAGATTTTGAATACAGACAGCCTAAGGCCATTCTTTTTCCAACAGATTATTTGCTTCCCTATAAGCGAAGGGAGTTAAAGCTTTTAGGTGACTTGGCCGGTAAATTTAAGTCCAAGATATACTGTTTGTACATTACGGATTTTGATGAACTCAGTCCTCGACAAGAAGATAACAAGTTGTTTTTGGAAGAAACCTTGGCCAATAGCTACCTCCATTTTGAGACAACGCCCGTTAAAAACAAAGCAGAGGTTATTCTGGAGCAGATTGAGCAAAAAGACGCAGGGATGCTGGTTATGCTGAACTCAAGGCACTCCTTTTTTGAGGATATGCTCTATAGGTCGACAGTAGATTTACTGGGGTTGAAGATTAAAATACCATTTATGGTAATGCAGAACATTAAGAGATAAAATCGTGAAGAAAAAACGGATCATATTGCCCACGGACTTTTCCAATAATGCCTGGAACGCCATTGCTTATGCTTTGACGATCTTTAAAGATGTTCCCTGTGATTTTTTTATCCTGAATTCTTATCAGGTGGGTGCCTCTGGCTTATCAACCAAAATGGCGGGAGCCAACGATACCCGTTTGTACAATTTGATCAAGGAACAATCCGACCGAGACCTCAAAAGGGAATTGGAAAAAATAAAAAGCTTTGACAAAAACCCTGAACATACATTTATTGCCCGTTCCATTCCGGATAACCTTGTCAATGCCATTGGAAAGACAGTGTACCGCGAGGAGATTGATTACGTAATTATGGGAACCAAAGGAGCCTCTGGTTTAAAAGAAGTCTTTATGGGAAGCAATACCTATAAAGTTATCAAGGAAGTTGATTTTTGCCCTGTTATTGCTGTGCCCGATGATTACCAAATAGAAAAAGAAATAGATGCCATACTATTGGCCACGGGTTATGAACACCTCTTTGAAAACTATGAGCTGAAACCACTTTTGAATTTCGTTGAACATTTTAAAGCAAAATTATGGATAGCCCATGTAGGCAGTTTGGATGCACTGGCTCCTGAACAAAAAGCTTCCAAAAAAGGATTGAAAAACCGCCTTAAATCCATCGACTACGAATTTATTGAGGTGGAAAAGGATACTTCAGTTAACAATACCATTCAACAATTGGTTGAAAAAGACAAAACCATTGATATGGTTGTAATGATCAATCAAAACCATACTTTCTTTGAAAGATTGACACGGGAGCCTGTCATCAAAAAAGTGAGCTTTAACTCCAAGGTGCCGTTTTTGGTCATCCACTTATTTGAATGAACCAGCAAAAATTTACAAGAACGATTTTGCCAATTGCACAATTTCTCCCTTTTGTAGTACTCCTGATTTTCTCCAGAGTTGTTCGCCGTTTTTAAAGAAAATCATCGTAGGAACACCCCTAACTTGGTAGGTGTTGGCAAGGCTTTGGTTTTTGTCGACGTCTATTTTTACAATTTTTAGATCATCGCCCATTTCATCTTTTACCTGTTTTAGAATTGGGGCCAACATTTTACAGGGACCACACCATTCTGCCGAAAAATCTACTAGCGTTAATTGGTCGCTGTTGATCAAAGCTGCAAAATTTCCTTTCATTGTTTCTAAAAATTATAGACTGCAATTTATAAAAACTCGATTTTTCCCAAAGTGACTTAAGTCACTTAATCATCAAAAATTGTATTGATGTATATCTGGGCAACATTGGATAAATTTCTTTTTTATCTTTAGCCACTGCACTATAAATCAAACTAAACTACAAATGTATTCAAGAATTACCCGATGTATTATCGCATTATTGGTGCTGGCTTCCTGTAAGAGCGAGAAAAAAAAGGAAGAAGAGGCCAATACTTGGCGAACCAAAAAAGCGGCCATTGAAAATGCTGCCCATAACCAATTGTTGGATGTAGAAAAGGAACAGGGCTGGGAATTGCTCTTTGATGGCAAAACCATGGACGGATGGCATTTATACAACGACCCCAACGCAACATCGGTTTGGGAGGTGGTTGATGGTGAACTGCATAGCAATACCAACGATGAATCTTTAACGGCAGGCGATTTAGTTACCGATCAGCCTTATGATGATTATGAACTAGTATTGGAATGGAAGGTGGCGGGGAACGGAAATAGCGGAATTTTTATCAATGTACAAGAAATGCCGGATGTTCCGACCGCATGGCAAAGCGGGCCGGAATATCAAATGTTGGGAGCTGACCACATGGATTACGATGTTCCAGAAAAAAGGCCGGGCTGTTTATACGTTTTTCAACCTCAGCAAAATAAAGTGGAGGTGAAACAAGGGGAGTGGAACAAGACCCGAATAAAGCAAGTGGATGGCAAAGTTACGTTTTATCTAAATGGAGTTCTTACTGCTGAGGAAGATTTTAGCACACCTGAATGGAAAGAAAAGATAGCAAGGACCCATTTTTCCAAATATCCTGAGTTTGGCCAGACCACCGAGGGCAAAATAGCACTACAGTATTGGTATTTTGAAACCTGGTTCCGAAATATAAAAATCAGGGAACTCTAAGCAAATCCTTTATCAGATTACAGGTACGGGGACTTTCTGAGCGCTCATCAGCAGTTTTCCGATAGTACTTCTATTGCAAAAAAAAATAGGATTTCTACCAGCAATCAATATATTGGCTTCTTTTTTCTGTGAGTTTCTTGAGCTTGGCTTTGCAATTATGCCATAACTCATCCGCGATTTCATCATCCTCTTGTTCAATATAGGGAAAATAGGCAATGGACGTTTTGTTCACATAAACACCGGTGACCGCTCTTTTTAGATTTAATTTTATGCAGAGCTAAGGTGATTTTATGAACTCGGCCCAAAACCGGTTAATGAACATTGACTGTCTTGATTGGATGAAGTTTTGGCAAGAGATTTTTTAGAATCCGCACACAACCATTTGAACTCTTGCCCATCATTTATTAAACAATAAAATTTAAATTGAAATGAAAGAAAAGCTTTTTAATGCTGGAATCTTGATGTGTATTGGTGCAATGTTTCTATCGTGTACTTCGGATGACGGGGTGGAATGTGCCGAAGATTTTACAGGAGATCTTAGTGCCAATGAGCAAAAATTGGTAGGGGAGTGGGTACTTTCTGCAATTGTAGCTGCCAAAGAATTGGATTTGACCGATGATAATACGGACAATCCATCTACTGACCTATTTGCACAATACGCTGAATGTAAAAAAGATGCTTCTTATACATTTGAGGAAGATAGGTCGTATGCTTACGAACTGGGGAAATATGAAGAAGATTGTGAGTACGTTGTTGCATCAACAGGAACATGGGAATTGGCGTCTCAAAACCTTAGTTTGGTATCTTCCTGTAGTTTGCAAACCACTGCCTTGGAATTTAACGAGGATTCCTCTCAATTCACCTTTTCAGAAATTTACACTGTAACAGAGGTGACAGGAACTGTGGTCCAAACAAGAATTGATTTTACATACTCCTTAATACCTTAATATAAAGAACCATAACTCGATGTCCAAGACATAACCAAATATAGAGGCTACCTTTTTTAGCCTCTTTTTTTGTTGGTTTTTTTAGGGGTAGATGGTATGTTTTGCCCGTTTTTTAATAGTCCCTTGTATTTGATGGTGCTGGTCTTTAGGTCTTGTATGTTCTTCTAGGTGGCCATGCAGATACAACTCAGGTCAGACCCGATTAAACAACTTTTGATTAATCCGACTACCCGCTGTAATTCTTAGAGACGTCTTTGCTTTTTGCTCAAACCCTTATTCGTATCGTTGAATTTATAGCTTAGGTTAAGACTTATCTGTTGATTTTCTTGATAGTTGTCAAGTGCCATCACGTTTTCATCGATTGCAGGGTATCCAGATAGTTCCCTAGTGCGAAAGACATGGTTGGTTGAATCGTTAAATCTAGTTTGTCTTCTATCAGACTTCGATTTAAGACGATATCCATTCCGTAAATATTGTTGAAATTATATTTTCCATAAGACAGTTTTACTTCTGCAATCCAGATTTGCTTCCAATATCATGTTTACTGATATAAGGAAGGTGTGATTGTTTTGATTTTCTATACATGTTTAGATACCATAGCCAGATTTCAAAAAAATGGAAAACAATGATTAGAAATTAACTACAAGGAACGGATAGGGGCAGTAATGGTGATTCTAGTCCCATAATTATTTTGTTATATAGAAAAAGGGGTCCGTAAAGGGCGGATGATTTTGGGAAGTTCAATTTTTTGGTTTTGAAGCAGGTCAAACCGACAAAAATCATGTGCATTTTTTTTACAGAGAGTGCCCACCAATAGTCCTTCGAAAATTGCAAGAACAATAAAAAGTGGTACAGCAAGGGAGATTTTTTTGCTCAGGTTCCGATTTTGGGACAGTGTTTTTTATAACGATACTGTTGGGAGACACAGTAATGAAAAAGTAATAGCTGCATATGTTAAAAATTAAAGTTTCAAGAGGATTATCAGGTTTTGCACAAAAATGATGATATTCAATTAAATCTATTCTAAAATAATGCCTCGGGGCTTGCCCCGAGGATTATTTAATCGAAAAAAATTCCCAACATGCATGCATCGGGGTTTTCATCGAAACTGTCATTCCCGAGAAAATGGGAATCTAACAGTAAAATTTCGGTTTTGACCCTGGCGTCAAAATGAAACCAGAGAAATACCCCTATGGCTTGCCCAGAGGATAGTTGGTTTCAGGAAATTCTTTAATTCCAACCACCGCCCAAGGCACGGTACATATTTACCTGGGCCAACAACTGGTCTTTTTTGGTCTCAACAAGCTCCATTCGGGATTCCAAGGCCTCACGCTGTGCCAAAAGCACCTCGATGTATTCCACCCTTGCGGATTGGAACAAGCGTGTGGATAGGTCTATGGATTCCGTCAATGCCTGTACTTGACCATCCTTTAATTCATAGCTCTTTTTTAAGTTATCGATGTTGGACAACTGGTTGGCCACTTCGATGTAAGCATTCAAAATGGCCTTTTCATATTCATAAACCGATTGCAACTGTCGGTCCGTAGCATTCTTATATTGTGCCTTAATGGCATTCCTGTTAATCAATGGAGCCACCATATCACCAATAGCTGAATACAAAACAGATTCTGGCGTGGTCGTCAGGTATTTGGTATCGAACGCTTCCAGCCCCAGACCTGCTTTTATCGTAAACTCTGGATAAAAATTGGCTTTGGCCGCTTTGGTATCCAATTTCGCGGCAGCCAATTCAAACTCAGCGCTGCGCACATCAGGGCGATTCTGCAACAATTGCGAAGGTATTCCTGCGTAAATGGTATCAATCGGTGTATCGATAAAATTATCGGACGCCCGTTGAATATGTTGAGGCGTTCTACCAATCAAAAAGTTCAATCGGTTTTCCACTTCCACGATTTCCTGTTGGATTTCGTATTTATGGCTTTGGTTTTTCATGACCTCGGCCTGAAAACGCTTTAAGGCCAATTCCGTGGCACGGGCAGCTTGTTTTTGCAGTTTTACCATGCGTAGTGCATTCTGCTGAATCTCCAGGTTCTGGTCAATAATGGCCATTTGATTGTCCAAGGCCATCAACTCATAATACGAATCAGCTATCTCCGCTACCAAATTGGTCACCATGAAGTTTTTACCTTCCACACTGGACAGATATTCAAAAACCGCTGCTTTCTTCTCATTGCGAAGCTTCTTCCAAACATCGAGCTCCCAAGTGGCGAAGGCCCCGACCATATAATTGGTCAGGGGCTCGGGGAACTCTTCGCCTTCCTTTACTTCGAGATTCTTTTCCACAGCTCCGTTTCGGGTGTACTCGCCCACTTTTTCAACCTCGGCACCTGCCTGAAGATTGACAAAGGGCAAATACTCCCCTTTCTTGGCCTGAATCCTATTTTTGACCATATCCACTTGCTGCAACATGATGTTCAGCTCTTGGTTTTTTACCAAAGCCGAATCAATCAAGGCAATGAGATTAGGGTCTTTAAAGAATTCCTTCCATTCCACCAATCCCGTATTTACCGTATCCGCTGACTGGTTTTGATAGTTTTCTGGAACAGCTACGTTCTCGTCCCTAACCTCACGGGTGGGCACACAAGAATAAAGGGCCACCATCGCTATCATTCCGACTAAAAGTGATTTTCTATGCTTCATCTTGGTCACCATTTTTCTTTTTCTTTCCATTTCTTGTGGTCATTTTTTTCAAAAGTTTATTCACTTCTTTTAAGCGAGTACGCAATTTGCTCTCGCTGTCATCATTCTTAAAGAATTCCTCCGAAATCGGCTCATCATGCTCATCCTTGATAAGACTCTTGCCATCTGCCATTTTAGCAAATACGAAGTACAGACCAGGAATCAACAAGACACCGAAAATGGTTCCGATAAGCATCCCTCCCAAGGCCGAACCACCAATGGTACGGTTTCCTATGGCTCCTGCTCCAGTAGCCACCACCAATGGTATCAAACCAGCGATAAAGGCAAAGGATGTCATCAAAATCGGCCTGAAACGTTGTTTGGAACCTTCAATGGCCGCCTCGAGAATGGTTGCGCCTTGTCGATGCTTCTGCACCGCGAACTCAACGATTAATACGGCGTTCTTACCCAAAAGTCCTACCAGCATAATCATACCTATCTGGGCATACACATCGTTGGACAATCCCATGAGCTTGAGCAGAAAGAATGAACCAAACACCCCTACTGGAAGCGATAAAATTACCGCCAATGGGAGCAAGAAACTCTCGTACTGGGCAGCCAACACCAAGTAAACGAAGATGAGCACCACAATGAATATATAAATGGACTCATTTCCACGTTGGGCCTCATCGTAGGAAAGACCTTCCCACGCTATATCGTATCCTCTTGGTAAATTTTGTGCCGCAACTTCACGGATAGCATCAATGGCATCGCCACTGGTATACCCTTTGGCGGGCAATCCACGGATGGCTGCCGAATTATACAGATTATAGCGCGTTACCTCGTTTGGCCCCAACCGTTTTTCCATGGTCATAAATGAGGAATAGGGTACCATTTCCCCCTCTTCATTCTTAACAAAGAGCTTTTCCAAATCAGATGGCATACCACGATACTCGGGAGCAGCCTGGGTGTACACCTTGAAGAATCGTCCGAACCGGATGAAGCCCTGCTCATAGGTACTACCGATCAAAATGTTCAGGTTCTCCATGGCTTTTCCTATGGAAACCCCTTTTTGCATGGCGGCCTTATTGTTGATTTTCAACTCATACTGCGGATAATTGGCAGCATAGAATGTAAACAAACCGGCCAACTCCTTACGTTCACGCAAGGCATCCATAAACTCATTGTTGATTCTTTCGAACTCATGGTAATCCGTGCTATTGGTCTTGTCCAACAAACGCATCGCAAAACCACCTGATGAACCGAAACCTGGAACCGCTGGTGGCTCAAAATATTCGATGACCGCACCAAGATCCTTGGTCTCTTCTTCCAGTTCCTCCATAATGTCGTGCACGGAATGTTCCCGTTCTGACCATGGTTTTAGGTTGATGAGACAGGTACCTGCATTGGAACCACGACCTTCGGTCATGATTTCATAACCTGCCAAAGAGGAAACAGATTCAACTCCTTCGGTCTCCTCGCAAATGGCCTGAAGTTTTCTGGCCACCTCGTTGGTCCGTTCCAAAGTGGCTCCTGGAGGTGTCTGAATGATGGCATAGATCATCCCTTGGTCTTCATTGGGGATAAATCCGGCGGGCAATACTTGGTTTGTAAAGAAAATACCCGCGCAGAAAGCCAGTAACACTCCAAAAGTGACCACTCTACGGTTTACGATCTTGTTCAATACCCCAACATATCGTCCCGTAAGTTTTTCAAACCTTCCATTGAACCAATCAATGAATCGGTTTACAGGGGATTTTCGTCTTGGTTTTCCATGGGTATTTTTCAGCATCATGGCACAGAGGACTGGTGTCAATGTAAGGGCCACTATGGCCGATATCACAATAGATCCTGCCATCGTTATGGAGAACTGTCGATAGAATACCCCCACAGGTCCTGTCATGAATGAAATTGGGATGAAAACTGAGGTCATTACCAAGGTAATGGCGATAATGGCTCCACCAATTTCTCCCAATACTTCGTAGGATGCTTTGTAGGGCGTAAGGTTCTCCTCTTCCATCTTCACGTGGACGGCCTCCACTACGACAATGGCGTTATCCACCACAATACCAATGGCCAATACAAGGGCAAACAGTGTTATCAGGTTGATGGACAGTCCAAAGAGCTGCATGACGAAGAATGCCCCGATCAACGATACGGGTACCGCAATGATGGGAATCAAAGTAGAACGCCAGTCCCCTAAAAAGAGGAATACCACAATAGCCACCAGAATAAAGGCGTCACGAAGGGTATGCAGTACTTGATCTATGGATGCATCCAAGAAGTTGGACACGTCGTAGCTGATTTTATAATCGATTCCTGGAGGCATATCAGCCTCAAGTTCATCCAGTTTTTCTTTAACGGATTTGATCACATCGCTACCGTTACTGCCAAAAGTCTGTTTTAATACTATGGATGCCGATGGGTCTCCATCTAGATTGGAATAAATATCGAAGAACTCACTACCCAATTCAACCTCGGCAACATCGCCAAGTGTAAGGATTTCCCCATCATCATTGGCTTTGATAATGATATCCTTGTATTGCTGGGGTTCGTTATACCTGTTCTGATAAACCAGTACATATTCCAACGATTGTGCTTTCTTCCCCGAGCTTCGTCCTAAACGCCCAGGTCTGGCAAGAATACTTTGCTCTTCCATGGACTCCAGAATCTCTTCTGCGGAAACGTTATAGGCGCGCATTCGGTCTGGCTTGAGCCAAACCCGCATGGCAAACTTACGGCTCCCCAGGATCTTGGCACTTGCAATACCGTTGATACGCTGGATTTCGGGTATCATTTTGGTGTATGCGTAGTTGTACAGGAATTTTTCATCGTTGTTCTTGGCGTCACTGTACAGGTTCACATACATCAACATACTAGGCTGCACGGGGGTAATCACAACTCCTTCCCGCTGCACCAGCTCGGGCAACAAGGGCATTACCTGATCCACCCGTGTCTTTACCCGGACCACGGCTTGGTTGGGGTCGGTTCCTGGTTCAAAGATTACACGTAAGGTTCCTTCACCAGCACTTGTGGCATCCGATGCGATGTACCGCATACCCTGAACCCCGTTAATGGAGGTTTCCAAAGGAATCAGGGTCGAGTTCACCAATACATCGGCACTAGAACCAGGGTAAGCAATAAATATATTGACCGTGGTAGGTGCGATTTGCGGGAACTGCGAAATGGGCAGTTGTTTTATGGCCAACAGTCCCGTAAAAACAATAATGACCGAAATCACTATGGCCAATACAGGTCTGTGAATGAATTTTTTAAACATAATAACTAAGGCTTATGGGATTGTTACTCAGTGTATAAATCAAGGTGGGAGAGTACGGATTCGGGTTTTTCAAAATCGTAATGGATTTTCTCCCCACTTTTTACCATTCGGATACCTTCCAAGAGCACTTTGTCGTTCAACGAAAGTCCTTTTTCCACCACAAATAGGTGTGGTAATTCAGCACCCACAACTATTTCCCGCTGTTGTACGGTATCATTCTCATCGAGTACAAACACAAATTTTTTGTCCAACACCTCAAAAGTTGCTTTTTGAGGGATAAGCATAGCGTTGTCCAAGGGAACCCTCATTAAAATGCTTCCTGTTTCGCCATGTCTTAAAATGCCATCAGGATTAGGGAAAGTAGCCCTGAACGCAATGTTTCCTGTTTCGTGGTTGAATTCTCCTCCGATGGTCTCCACGACACCCGACTGGTTGAACTTTTTGTTGTTGGCCATTAACAGTTCAACTACCTGTTTTTCGTTCTTTTTGGAACTGGTTATGTAATCTAGGTATTCAGCTTCTGGCACATTAAAGTACACCCACATCTTGGAGTTATCGGATAAGGTTGTCAATAGTTCCCCTTCATCCAACAAACTACCTTCTCTTGCCTCCAAATGGTCCATTATCCCATCAAATGGGGCACGGATATCGGTAAACCCCAAATGGGTCTCGGCCAATGTGACTTCTGCTTTGGCTCTATCAAACTCTGCTTTGGCCATGGCAAGTTCGTTTGCAGAAACTACGTTGCCATCTGCCAATAATTTGGTGTTCTTATACTCTATTTCGGCCACTTCTGCCTCTGCTTTGGCCTTTTGCAGGTCAGCTTGGTAGACATTTGGCATAATATGGAACATTTGCTGCCCCTTTTTTACATGTTGTCCTTCATCCACATAAATGTGCTGTAAGTATCCTTTTTCCAAGGCCCTTAGCTCAATATGCCTAATGGAATGGATTTGACAGACATAGTCCTTGGTTATTGAAGTGTCTTTTTGAATGGGGCTGGACACGAGATATTTGGTTTCTTCCTTGTTCTCGTGTTCTTTGGATTCGCAGCTTGCATAGCACATTACTACAAGCAAGCCGATGAAGATGGAAAATCTCCTCATAGTTTTACTGGTTTAAAAAATGTTTAGAAATGGTCAAGGGAAGTCCGAATCCACATGAAGGAACCTGCCCTTGGTTATTGATTATTGCCTATAGGGTTGTAGAGATTTGCGCAACAAGCGGCTGCTTGAAACGCAAAAGGAAAATTCTAAATTCGGAATACCTGAAACCTAACATGCTTCCTTATGGATGAAGCGGACTTGGGTATAGAAAACCCACGGTTTGTGTTAGATTCCAAAAACAGTTGCCCCCAAGAAGCGGCAAAAAAAATGGCAGTTAAAAAACTGCCATGCTCTAATGAAAAACTATGTGATGTGGCTTCTTCCTCACGCTCATCTTTTTCTTCAATGTCAATTTCTGTACAATGCCTTTTTTCGTACCCAAGCTGCAATACATTGAAATAAGCAGAGGAATGTTGATTTTCTAGATTTTGAATATGGCAAGCATTATTCGCAATTGAAGTCTCTTGCGAATCTGCATATAAATTAATGAACCCACCCAATAATAGGAGAAAGAGCGGGAACAAATATTTTGCGAATGCCTTTTTCATTTGGGGAACAAAACTATACTACCTTATCATTACACACAAATATTTTTAAGACTAAAATAGTCCTATTGAAAGTTTATTTTTTGATTTTTTCCAGGGAATGGGCCGTGTTAGCGTTGTTTTGGAGGGGCTCTTGGAAACGGAGCAGACGGGCCATAATAAACCTAATGGTTTCAGAAGCAATTAAGACGTTAGAAATTGAAGCGGAACGAACTATCGATATTCCTGTGGATAGAGACCTGATACAATAGAGGGGATACTCTCGACATTGGACAATAAAACAATAGGGGGATTTGAAAACGAAATGTATAACCAAAAATCAGCAACATGACTCTTAACTGATGGTCCGTTTTTGTTGTAAGTCCACTTTTAGTTGAAGATTTACACTTTTTTAGATTTTTAAAGCCGGTATCGATTTGATGCCTTTCACATTGATTTCAATTGAAGATAAATGAAACCAAATAAAATAAAAAAACCTGTAAACCAGTGATTTACAGGTTTAATGTTTTGTTTTGATGGTGTTTTAGTGGAGCCGGAGGCACTAGAACCTATCTCTGGAAACCCTTGTAAATAAAGGTTTTCAAGCTTTTCAAAATTTTTTGCTCACCGAATAGGTGACCTCGTGGACGGGACTCGAACTTTTTATTGAAAATGACCATTTTTCAGGACCTCCGAGAGGGTCAAAATCAAGAGGCACCGAATTGCTCACCTTTTAGCAAACTTTAACCATTTTAACATTAAAAATGATGGATTTTAATGCGAAATGGAATTTAGGTTTCAATATATATGAATGAGTGGGCTTTTGTTGAAAATGTATATTTTTTTGGCTTTGTTTTTCGAAATGGACATTTTGATTCTTTAAGTGAGCTTTAAGAGTATTTAAAAGCGTTTATCGTTCCTGCTTTTTCTTCTCTACGAAATCATTAAAATTTCGATGTCCGCTTCAATAGTAATTTTATCCAAATGAATACAAAAAGTGAAAAATTTAGGAATAGGTCAAGCCTGAGTAAGAGAATTAAAATGATTTAAAATACATTGATGGTTGTATTGCTATAAATATAAGATTGGCAATATTTTCCATCCCAATATCTCCTGGGTGTATTCCAATACCTTCAACTTTCCATATAGATTTATCACCTTTATAATCCACTTCATTTTTGGCATAATTCTCAGGGTTGATAAGTGTTAAGTGAGATAAGTCTACTAGATAACTTTTTGTGGATAAAGCGACTTTTTTAATGGTTTTGTTTTTAACATGGGAAGGGAAGAATGGGGTCGTAAGTATTATGACTGGATTGCCATTCCCCCGAAATGATTGGATGAGTTCAATATATTTTTTTTCGAATAGTTCCATTGTGTCTTTGTTCGCTCCATCAACATTTTCCCCTAATTGAAAAACGATGATATCGGCTTGAAAAGAATGAAGAGCATTTATTGAATTGTCATTCAATGTAATGGGGTTTCTTTCAAAAGATGCAAAATTGGATATTCGCATGCACACATCATGCTGTGGCAATGAATCTTTGATTTTTTGGAACAACAAATGGGCATAGTCCATCTCTTTTTTTGAAGCGGCCATGCCACTTTCATGAGTCCAGCCAATGTCAGGGGCAATTCCATGAAAGGAAAGGCTGTTTCCAATGATCAAAAGTTTAATTTTTTCCCTTTTATTGGTGGTACACGTATCTATAAAATCAGGAACGAAAACATGGTTCATTGGATCAAGGGCATTTTCTGATGTGCCGGCTGTTTCATTGCTTGTTGTAACATCCCTTTTTGTTGAGGTAACACAACTTAATAATGATAAGCTTATGAGCAGGGAAGCTAGGATTGTTCCAGTTTTCATTTTCTTAATTAGTCTTTTTAGGGGTTGTTTTTTTGGAAATCAATAGGAACAGTACTCCACATAACAACCAAGCAGGTAGCGTCATGAATGATAAGAACACATCAAACCTAACCGAGATGAAATAACATAACCCAAAACTGATGATCCAAGACCAGAATACGGCCCTATTGAATTTCACATTCATTTTTTCTGCATAATCCATTATGATATTGGCCTTTTTTCCATAAAAGTGCTCAAATACGATAATGGCTCCTACTGGTGCCAAAATGAATCCATACAGTGCAACAAAATCCAACAACTTCATGGCAAATGCAGGGAACAGTCCAGCTAAGGTGGCTACACTGCCGGCAATAATAGTGACCCAAAATGTTGAGGTTTTAGGGATGATGGCCTGAAAAGCCAAACCAGCACGGTAAATGGTAGGATTTGCAGTTGTCCAACCGGCCAAGACAACGGCAATGGCTCCAAAGATTCCCAGAGCATTGTAAGCCAAGGGGCCGGGAGCTACGTTGGGAGCAGTGCCTTCTGTCAAAGCGGTCTGGGCCTCAGGAGATTTAAGATAGACCGCATAGAGTAGTGCAGCAGCTATCCACGCCATATAATGACCAACATACATTCCGGCAGCTGTGGTCCAACCTGAGTTTGCCTTTTTTGCAAACCGGAACACGGAAAGATCGGACATGCCCACATGCATGGCCGCATTGGCAAACCAAGACCAAATCATCACATGCCAGAAGGTATATTTTATTTGACCAGGGAAGGGCTCACTTCCCTCTCCCCAAATATTCCAAAAATCTGAGAAACTATTTACGTCAAGATCACGTAGGGCAACAATACCACTTGCCAAGAACGCCAAAACAATAATCGGGGACATATAGTTGGCCGCTTTGGAAACAGTTTCGTATCCTTTGGCCGCAATCAACGAAATTACAGCCCCGATAGCCAATACGATAACGACCCATGTAATACCGTTGGGCATGGTATCCGTTAGCTTCGGCATTTCCATATCAAAAGGAATACCGACGGCAGTAGCCGAAACAGTAATCATAGCTCCTGCAAGGAAGCAAAATAGGATTCCATTGGCCAAATTATAGCCGATAACCAATTTTTTGCCAACGATTTTCTCCAATTGATAATACAGGGTAAGTCGATATTTTACCGCGATTTCTGCAGTAAGGAATCTCCAGCTAAGTACTGCCAAAAGGTTTCCTAATAAAAGGCCAATGAGCAAATCAAAAGCACTTACTCCCGTGGTCAAGAATAGAGGCCCTATAACAAATTCCGTGCCTGCTGCGTGCTCACCAGCATACATGCCCAAAAAGCTTTTCCAGCTCTTTAACTTTGACTTTGGGACTGGTTCTCTTTCATATTCGCCGCCCTCTATTTCTTCAATATCCTCTTCAATATTATATTGGGTCATTTAGTTTAGTTTGTTTCGTTAATTGTTGTGTGCTAGTTTAGTTTATCAGATCAAGTGTTGGCAAAGGTCTTCGATACGTTCGCAGCACAATTGATCCATAATTTGTTGTAGTTGTACTTTTAGGATGGTCATGGTATGGTCTCCTCCTTTATTTCCCATGGCCGCTGCCCCATACATAAAGGAGCGCCCCATAAAGGTGAACTCCGCTCCCCGAGCAAGGGAACGAGCCATATCGGGGCCTGAGCGCATTCCACTGTCCATCATAATAGTAATTTGATGTTTGTATTTTTCTGCAATTCGGGTCAATGGGGCAATGGTCGACTCCCCTGCATCCAATTGTCTTCCCCCGTGATTGGAAACTATTATACCATCAAACCCTAATCTGATTGCCTGTTCGGTATCCTCTTCTGAAGCCACTCCTTTCAATACCAACTTACCTTTCCATTTGTCACGGATAGGTTTGATACGCTCCTCATTCAATCGGCCAGAAAAGGTTTTGTCCATAAACTTGCCCAATTGCTTCAGATTGAGCCCCTCCGGGGTATATGGTTTTAGGGTTTCAAAAGTGGGAATGCCATATTTTAAGGTCTGTAAGGCCCAACAGGGCTTGCCCAAAACCTGAAGGATATTGGCCAAAGTCATTTTCGGCGGTAGGGCCAGGCCATTTTTGAAATCCCTTGGCCTGTAACCAAAAGTAGGAACATCGCACAGTAGGACCAATACTGGGCAACCAGCGGCCTCCGCTCTATCCAAAATATCATTTCTTACCGCATCCTCTGCGGGGTTGTACAATTGGAACCAGGCCCTTCCCTCGGTAAGCTCACTGGCCCTCTCGATGTCCATGGTGGTCACCGTACTCAAAATAAACGGCACATTGTGTTTGTTTGCTGCTTTTGCCAGAATTTCTGGTGAATTGGGCCACATGAGCCCTTGCAGCCCGACAGGGGCAACACCAAAAGGCGCGTCATATTCTTCACCAAAGAGTTTTGTTTTTATGGATGAACCCTTAAAGTCCTTGATATAGGTCGGTTTTAAGGTAATGTCCCTTATTTCGGAAGTGTTCCGCTTAATGTTTACATCCTCGTTACAGCCCCCGTCCAAATATTCAAATGCAAAACGGGGAATCCTTTTTTTGGCTTTTTCCCTTAAATCATCAACGGAAGGGTAGCGGGTATCAAAACTTTGGGCCATGTCAATTTGCAATTAGGGATCTGTGTTTTTTTAAGGCGTAGTTTTTCTTTAGGAATTTTTGGTCCAGTTCAATATTGGAAATGGCAATGGCGGCTCCCAATGCAGAACCCAAAGAAGCGTCGGTTGTCTTCACGTCCATACCGTTCAGTCCCCGAGCTAGTAATTCAACAAATATTGTATTGTTGGCAAACCCACCATCAATGTACAATTGATCGATATCATTTGCTCCAATCGCTCTTTTTATGCTTTCGATCTGAAGCTCTGCCAATTCCATCATCAATTGGTGATAGCCTTCTTCATAGGTTTTGAAATTCATAGGAGCTCTAGTTTTGGGTGATGCAACGGCAAGACTGGTCCATTTGAATTTGTGAGAGAAATTGTCATTTAATTTTTGATACAGGCCAACATTAAAAGTTATCGATTCGTGATGGTTTTGGGGCACCTTGAAATGTTGGGACAGTTCCTTGATTTTTTCGTTGTATTCGTTCCCCAAAAATAGGCGGGCTGCTTTCACAGGCTCACCATTGATCCGCATATAATAAATACAATCGGAAACCGAATCCTCATCAGTTAAAAGTCCTTTGGTGAACGGATTGAGGACTATGCTCCATGTTCCGGTGGAGAGCAATATGAATTTTTTGTCAATACTTCGGATATAGGGCAAAAGTGCTGAAGAACTATCGTGGATGCCAACCCCTACCTTGATTTGATGCCCCATAAGGTCGGTGTTTATACTAGTTCCCGTGTCCACAATGGAGGGTAGCATTTTATGGATCTCTTCCTTGTACACCCAATCGTGGTAATCCTGCTTTTCAAAATTCCAAAGAGCGGTATGGCATCCTATACTGGTGTATTCGCTTACCGGAATGCCCGTAAACAGATAACTCAGATATTGTGGAAGATGTAATGAATGTGGATAAGCCGGGTAAACTGACCCACCTTCGCCGGATGAAACTGACCATGGCAAATGGACTGCCCAGATTTGATCTATCCTTGGGTTAAACTTAGTTTTTATTTTTCAATTTTCTTCTCATTGATTCTCCTTTTATATCTATTCT
>NZ_WUEG01000061.1 GCF_010468565.1 Allomuricauda sp. TY007 | reverse complement strand
CGGGCAGCGTACTTCTGGAACTKACGGGCCCTGTTTCGGCCACCCAGCGGGAGGGCGTAGCGCCCTACGCGTTGTTCGGCGACCTATCGGGCGATTACAACGAGAGGGACCTTCCGTTGGGGAACTATACCCTTACGGCCACGGCCTATAATGGGAGCGGTTCGAGCAGCGGGGTCATGGGCCAACCCCTGAGCGTGAACTTTTCCTTGGTGACTGGGGCGGATGGGATGCCCGTTGCGATGGCAACCGCCGATGTGGAGACCGGGGAGGCTCCATTGACCGTAAATTTCACGGGAAGCGATTCTACGGACGATGTAGGCATAATCTCCTACGAGTGGGACTTCGGGGACGGCAGTGCGCCCTCCAACGAGGCGGACCCCGTCCATACCTATACGGCAGCGGGCAGTTATGATGCGATGCTGACGGTGACCGATGGCGATGGTCAGACGGACACGGACACCATAACCATAATCGCAAATACGGTGCAGARCGATCCCCC
>NZ_WUEG01000060.1 GCF_010468565.1 Allomuricauda sp. TY007 | reverse complement strand
TCGGGCAATCTTCCTATTATTATAGCAATAGATTTGTATAGTTGCTTTCTATTGTCTAACAGCTTGTTATTCTGTAGCATCAAATCTATGGCAGCCTGACTTGCTTCTTGTGAAGAGAGCATACCATTTCCAATCGAATCAAACCTTTCCTTAACCATCTTCGCAGCAGGCAAAATTACCTCAGCACTGGAGTCAGAAGATACGCTGGAATCTTCTGGTGGGACTAATAACTGTGTACAATCCATTTTTCTCATGAGCATTTCGGTAGCTCTCTTCTTGTCTTTCTCGGGCAATCTTCCTATTATTATAGCAATAGATTTGTATAGTTGCTTTCTATTGTCTAACAGCTTGTTATTCTGTAGCATCAAATCTATGGCAGCCTGACTTGCTTCTTGTGAAGAGAGCATACCATTTCCAATCGAATCAAACCTTTCCTTAACCATCTTCGCAGCAGGCAAAATTACCTCAGCACTGGAGTCAGAAGATACGCTGGAATCTTCT
>NZ_WUEG01000059.1 GCF_010468565.1 Allomuricauda sp. TY007 | reverse complement strand
GTGCGCCCTCCAACGAGGCGGACCCCGTCCATACCTATACGGCAGCGGGCAGTTATGATGCGATGCTGACGGTGACCGATGGCGATGGTCAGACGGACACGGACACCATAACCATAATCGCAAATACGGTGCAGAGCGATCCCCCTATTTCTTTTGCCGAAGCGGACCAAGTAAGCGGGGACGCTCCCTTGGAAATACAGTTTACGGGAAGCAATTCCACGGACGATGTGGGCATAATCTCCTACGAGTGGGACTTCGGGGACGGCAGTGCGCCCTCCAACGAGGCGGATCCCGTCCATACCTATACGGCAGCGGGCAGTTACGATGCGGTGCTGACGGTGACCGATGGCGATGGTCAGACGGACACGGATTTTGTGGCCATAAATGTATCGGGGCCCCTTACCGAAGGCGTTGTGGGCCTTACCTTGGTGGATGCCTCAACGGACACGGACCTGTTCAACTTGGTGGATGGCCAGCAGATCGACCTTGGGCCGTCCGGCGGACAGTCCCT
>NZ_WUEG01000058.1 GCF_010468565.1 Allomuricauda sp. TY007 | reverse complement strand
AAATTTTGTATGCCGATTGGATCGCCACCGGAAGGTTATACCGACCCATAGAGGAGAAGCTCATGGATGACCTGGGCCCCTATCTTGCCAATACACATTCCTATTCAAGCGAGACGGGGAAAGTGACCTCCAATCTCTATATGGAGGCCCGTGAACGCATCAAAGCGCATGTGAATGCCGATGGGGATGATGTCTTGGTGACCACGGGCAACGGTATGACGGGGGCATTGGCCCGGTTACAAAGCATAATGGGCCTCAAAGGGCCACGGCCGTCCGACCCAAAGGAGGTGCCCGTGGTGTTCGTCACCCACATGGAACACCACTCCAACCAGGTGTCCTGGCAGGAAATCATGGCCGATGTGGTAATCGTTCCTCCCGGGAAAAATATGATGCCCTGTCCGGACAGGTTGGCTGATCTTTTGTGGAAATACAAGGACCGAGCCCATAAAATAGGCGCATTCACCGCATGTTCGAACGTGACCGGTGAGCTGGTCGACCACAAAGGTCTGGCGAAGA
>NZ_WUEG01000057.1 GCF_010468565.1 Allomuricauda sp. TY007 | reverse complement strand
ATGGTCTTCGCCAGACCTTTGTGGTCGACCAGCTCACCGGTCACGTTCGAACATGCGGTGAATGCGCCTATTTTATGGGCTCGGTCCTTGTATTTCCACAAAAGATCAGCCAACCTGTCCGGACAGGGCATCATATTTTCCACGGGAGGAACGATCACCACATCGGCCATGGTTTCCTGCCAGGACACCTGGTTGGAGTGGTGTTCCATGTGGGTGACGAACACCACGGGCACCTCCCTTGGGTCGGACGGCCGTGGCCCTTTGAGGCCCATAATCCGTTGTAATCGGGCCAATGCCCCCGTCATACCGTTGCCCGTGGTCACCAAGACATCATCCCCATCGGCATTCACATGTTTTTTGATGCGATCCCGAGCCTCCATATAGAGATTGGAGGTCACTTTCCCCGTCTCGCTTGAATAGGAATGTGTATTGGCAAGATAGGGGCCCAGGTCATCCATGAGCTTCTCCTCTATGGGTCGGTATAACCTTCCGGTGGCGATCCAATCGGCATACAAAATTT
>NZ_WUEG01000056.1 GCF_010468565.1 Allomuricauda sp. TY007 | reverse complement strand
AAGCATTGTCCTAAAGGTGAAGGAATACACCAAGGGCACACCGGGGGACAACCAAAAACTGGGCATCAACTGGACCGTGTACCACAAGGAAAAACAGAGCGACCCCGTATACGAAAAACTGTACACCTTTGTGGACAAGGGCGATAGCCTGGAGTTCCCTTACCGCACCACGGGCCACTATGCCGTGGAGGCCTACGGCCATAGCGAAAGCTTGGACCCCAAAACGGGCGAGGGCGGGGCGTACAAGCAATTGACCATAGCCCACCAGGGCCTGGACACCGAAAAGGAGCTGCAGCTCCAGGGCGATGGGGAGGACCGCAACGGGCAAAGGCGCGTACGCCCCACCGAAACGGCCACCATAACAGTGCCCATGCTGTTCCCCAAGGCCAAGCCCCTAAAGTCAAGGGACCTGTACTGGGAAGTGACCAGTAAGGGAGAAAAACTGCCCTTTACCAAAAAGGGGACAAGCATAGTAGTGCCCCCCTTGAACAACAAAAAAACCAAGAAGGTCACTGCCACCGTCACCTATGAGGGC
>NZ_WUEG01000055.1 GCF_010468565.1 Allomuricauda sp. TY007 | reverse complement strand
GCCCTCATAGGTGACGGTGGCAGTGACCTTCTTGGTTTTTTTGTTGTTCAAGGGGGGCACTACTATGCTTGTCCCCTTTTTGGTAAAGGGCAGTTTTTCTCCCTTACTGGTCACTTCCCAGTACAGGTCCCTTGGCTTTAGGGACTTGGCCTTGGGGAACAGCATGGGCACTGCTATGGTGGCCGTTTCGGTGGGGCGTACGCGCCTTTGCCCGTTGCGGTCCTCGCCATCGCCCTGGAGCTGCAGTCCCTTTTCGGTGTCCAGGCCCTGGTGGGCTATGGTCAATTGCAGGCATGCCCCGCCCTCGCCCGTTTTGGGGTCCATGCCTTCGCTATGGCCGTAGGCCTCCACGGCATAGTGGCCCGTGGTGCGGTAAGGGAACTCCAAGCTATCGCCCTTGTCCACAAAGGTGTACAGTTTTTCGTATACGGGGTCGCTCTGTTTTTCCTTGTGGTACACGGTCCAGTTGATGCCCAGTTTTTGGTTGTCCCCCGGTGTGCCCTTGGTGTATTCCTTCACCTTTAGGACAATGCTT
>NZ_WUEG01000007.1 GCF_010468565.1 Allomuricauda sp. TY007 | reverse complement strand
GCGCCGCCCTTGCCGAAAAGGTTCTTGCCCGACATGAACTGGTCAAGCACCTTCTTTTCAAATTCTGTCTGTTCCTCTGTTCTCATGGTTCTGTCTGAATAAAATTAATGTTTAAATCTATTTCAGACAGAGTTTAATTTACACCCTCGTTCCTATGGTCCTATTTCCGTTTCCCTGCCGCTCCAAAATTTTGTCTACCACTTGTTCCATGCTCAAATATTGTTTAACTAAAAATTCATTTATCATGGAAACAAAAACAAAACAAAGCGGAACCAAAAAAAACGGTAGCAAGACAGAAAGCATCCAATCAGGAGGTCAAGGACCAATTGACCAAGGAGGCTGGGATGGTTCGAACTTGCTTTGGCTTATTTCTTTAGTTTAATTTTTTGCTTCTGTGTCATATTCGTAATGGGCAATATTTTCATTCAAGTCCATTAACAGCCTTGTATTTTAGAATAAATTGTGAACTATGATATCAAGGCCAAAATAATGAGCGGTTTTTGAAAAGGACTTACCTAGAATGTTGTTCATGTATCCAATATTGAATGTTGTCCTGTTAATTGGACTTATGGAATAATAGATACAGAATCGAGCTTCTTTATATTTCAAGACGCCCCAATTATTTGTTCTACCCACCGAAAAAAGAGCTTCCATGGTTGTGGTAAGTTTTTGTGATTTTGATGAATTAAGGTTAACCTCTATTTTTGTTCTAATGCGTGAACGAAACTGGACGGTTTCCTTAGCAGGACTAAAATCCGGGTCAAAGAAATAGCGTAGTTCTGGCCGATAGGTTAAAGAAAATGCATTGTTCAAATATGAAAACCTGCCATAAATACGAAACTCTTGACGGGCATTGGGATTATCCAACAAATAAGGTCGCTCATCGATATAATTGTTCTGCCAACGATAACTCAGTGCTCCTGAATATTGCCATTGTGTGCTGAAACGATGCTTGATTTCTTGGTTTACAACGTAAATGACATTTCTTTCGAATGGATTAAAGTTGTTTGGGTTACTACTACTTCCCAAACCCAAATAAGTAGTTGAAGTCACCCCCTCTTTTTCTGACAACTTTTGTTTTAATCCAATAGCAAACCAACTAGCAGTATTGATATCACCCAGTCCGGGAGGGGAGATTTGGGCAAGACAGGTGGAATAGCATATTATTCCAAATAGTACGGAAAAAAAACTCTTAGACATACTAATCTACTGTTTTACTAAGTATCTTTCCCTTGCTGTCCACAACCACATTCCAGTCTTGGTGTATCAGGGAGTTAAGTTCCAAGCGGTACACTATTTTTTCATTTTCCGTGATACGTTCAAAATCATCAATGATATAGTTGCTAAAGTCCGATTTGATTTTTTGTTTAACGGCTTTGGGCAATTTACTTATTTGAATATCCTCTATATGCTTTACAATATTTCCTTCTTCGTTATACCATACCGTGTGGTTCAGGTACCAACCTGTTTCAAACTCAACACTGTAGAGAGTGCCGTCCATTTCCCATTCAATGTCCGTCGCTTTTTCGAATTCTACGCTGAATTGGTTTACGATTACAGATGGAACTTGGCTTTGCGGAATGTCCTGTGCATTGGAAAAATTAAGTGAGCAAGCCACCACAATGAGTACGATTTGCTTTTTCATTAGTAGTAAATATTAAGGTTTATACTACAAAGGAAAAGCCCAAATTTGGAAAGACTTGGGAATTGAAAACTATTTGAAAGTAAGTTCGAAACAGTGAAGGTCATTTTCGTGGGTGTAGGAAATTGAAAACCCATATAGTTCCGTGATAGCTTTTACCATTGATAATCCGAGCCCTGTGCTGTTAGGTTTACCCGTAGCTTTATAAAAACGCCTGAAAATGTTTGTATCGTTCAGTTTTTGACTCATACTGTAGTTCGATATTTTCAATGTTTCATCCATTATGGCAATATCAATTTTTCCGTTTTTCACATTATGTAGAACAGCATTTCTGATTAAATTGGAAATCAAGATGTTTGCAAGCGATTTGTCCATCATAACGGAAAGTTCCGCAGTATTCCTTATGGTTATTTTAATATTTTTGAATTCTATAATTTCTTTTAAGTCATCTATAGTTTGTGCAACAATTGTATTGATGGAAACATTGTGGCTGCCCATAAATTGATTGTTCTCAATCTTGGCCAATAATAATAGGGACTTGTTGAGACGGATTAAGCGTTGTGCTATTTGATAGGTTTCAGTTATCTTCTTGGCATCTGAATTCTCCAAGGTCTTGTTTTCCAGCACTAGTTCCAAGTTATTAGAGACTATGGCTAATGGAGTCTGCAATTCATGTGAAGCATTTCCAATAAATTGATTTTGTTGCTCATAGGTCTTGATGGTATGCTTCAACAAATTGTCCATTACTTTTTTTAAATCGGCAAACTCCTTGGTCTTTGTATTAATCTCGGGCAACTCTTGATGATAGCCAAGACGGAATCCTTTTAATTGGTCCAAAAGTTTGTAAAAAGGTTGCCATAGTTTTTTTAGAACAATCAAATTAATGGCTATAATGGATGTGATTAATATGGAATAGAGCAAAATGACGCCTTTCATCAATTCATTGATTAGGTCATCTTCCTCTACCATGGAATTGGCTACTTTCAGTTGATAGTATTTTCCATTGATTTCAAATGCGGTTATGAGCATGCGCACAGGCTCTGGTTCGGGCTCCTCATCATCGGCATCCTGCATATAGATTTCGGTATCAATGTATTGGTCTTTTTGGGCAAGTGCTTTTGGTGCGGTCATCCTTTGAATGGAAAAAAAACTCTCATCAAAATAACTTTTATCCAAAATACTGGAATCTTTTTTAGCATTTTGAATGATTAGCCGTTTGTAATTCTCTAGGCCTTCATCAATACTGCCTTTGATTTCATTAAGTGTGTTTATGTAGAAAATTATGCCCCAAAGAATGACAATGCCCAGAATGGAGATTGAAAGATATTTTAAGGATTGGTTTTGGAGCTTCATACCTCGATAAGCTTGTATCCAACACCATAGATTGATTCTAATCGGATGCCCGCCCCAGAATCATTCAACTTTTTTCGAAGATTTTTTATTTGGTAATACACGAAATCAAAGTTATCCGAATTGTCAGAATGATCTCCCCAGACATATTCTGCCAATGCTTCCTTGCTGACCAAACGGTTTTTGTTAAGTAAAAAGTAATTGAGAACACCAAATTCTTTACGGTTCAGAGGGATGTTGTTTCCATTTACCAACAGTTCGTGGTTATTCATTTCTAGGACAACATTAGCCATCTCTATGGAGTTCTTTCCATTTAGTTCTTTTCTTCGCAGCACTGCTTTTACACGAGCATTGAGTTCGGCTAAATAGAAAGGTTTGGTAAGGTAATCGTCCGCACCGAGCTCTAATCCTTCGAGTTTGTCATCCAATGAATCTCTGGCCGAAATAATGATGACATTTTCACTTTTATTCTCTTTTTTCAATTTCTTGAGAATATCCAACCCGCTTCCATTGGGTAACATAATGTCCAATAGGATGCAATCATACTCATAAACGAAAACTCTTTCAATGGCACTATGGAAATCCATGGCAAATTCAACTAAATAACCCTCTTTTTCCAAGGAATCTTTAATAGTATTGACCATTTGTGGTTCGTCCTCAATCAATAGAATTTTCATAAATCAAAATTAAGCTCGAAAGTTAGAAAGAAATGGGAACTTACCGGGATGAGGCCCGATAGTATGTTGTTAATGACAACTTTAAAGGGCAAGATTTGTTGAATTAAGCAGAATATTTCACTTCTAAGATAGCGAATACCAAAGCGGAGGGTAGTAGAAAGGGACCATGGAAAAGTAACTTAATCTATTAGCTAGTGGTGACAGGTTTTAATTGGAAAAAACTTGGGAACGGTTTTGTTCCCAAGCTCTCTCAACATCAGCATCTAAAAGCTAACTAAACTAATTGTTAATAATTCATTCACGGTATATGCTCAAGATGTTCATTATTTTATCGAAGACTTCACTGTTTTCATACACACCCTGAAACTCTTGGGAGTGTGGGCCATAGGCAAAAAGAGGCACCATGGCTGCAGTGTGGTCAAAAGTGGTGAAATCCCCTTCAATGGCCTTGCTTTTGAGATTACCCTGTGGAATGGCAAAACCAGAGGTTTCATGGTCAGCGGTAATGATGACAAGTGTATTTTTCGAAACATCGGCAAATTTTATGGCCTCCGTAATGGCCCTGTCAAAATCTATCCCCTCACTTACAATGCCCGCCACGTTTTTTTTATGTGCATACTTGTCTATTTTTGCACCCTCCACCATCAGGAAAAAGGGTTTGTTCTTTGCCTTTAGGAAATCGATGCTGCCTTTGGTCGCCCTAGCCAATGCATCTCCCCTTCCATCCAGAACACTCGGCACATCGCCATTGGAAAAAAAGTGGCCGATCTTCTCATGGCCAGAGTCATTAATATCATCAATGTGATCCACTAGGGTAAAGCCCATTAGGTTTTCCCTGTTTTCAAAATCGGTTTTGCCACCCCCTACAAATAGAGAAAGCTTGCTTTTGGATAAATCTGCTGCAATGGCGGTCACTTGTGACCGATCTTCCTGATGCGAGTAAAAGGAAGCCGGCGTGGCCCCGGTCAATTTGTCCGTGGTAACACAACCAGAAATAAAGCCCAATGTGGCCAGTTTTTCGGGAATATTTAGTAGAGGCTCCCTCAAGGTATCGAGGCCAATGGAACGATTGTATGTCTTGCTTCCGGTTGCCAAAGCAGTGCCTGCAGCAGCCGAGTCGGTGGTGAAATCATCCGCTGAGGCAGTTTTCAGGAAACCGATGCTCTTCAATTGTGTCAGGGTCAATGCCCCCCCATTGGCCAAGGCTGCCGAAGAGATATGGCTCAGCCCATTTCCATCGCCGATGAACAATATGATGTTTTTCACCGGTTTCTCCTTTTGATCTACGGTATATCGGGGAGTATAAACTTCAGAGAAAATCTTGTTCCTGTATCTCCTTTTTTCCAAGGAATTGACAAAATCGATGCAAACGAAGGGCATATCCGTGTTGATGAAATCCACTCCAAGATCAGCAAGTGCCCGCCAAGCCGTTTTGGTATCGGGAGTGGCCCAAAACCTAAAAGGTTTTCCATAGCTGTGTGCCTTATCGATAGTGGTCTTTACTTTGTCAAGGTCATCTGAGGTTAGTCTTCCCAACCCGTTCCAAGAAGAAATCTTCTTGAAGTTGAGACTGATTAAAGCCACTTTGTCCCAAAGTTTCTCGTTGTTGAAGTTTTCCAAGCTTTGATAATCAAACTTGATATATGGGGGATAGTTTGGGTAGGTTTCAGTGGGCGGACGATTTCCGGAAATGACCAAGGTGATATTGTTGTTCCCTATGATATCCGGGTATTTTTCCAACACATTGACCAATTCTTGCAGAGTCGGTTCCGATTCGGATTTGATATCGATGAGCACTTGGATGGCTTTTTGATTCCCAAGTTTTAGAGCCAAGGCCTTTTGTATAGGTTGGAGATAAAGATTTTCAATGTTCCTGTTCTCAATTATTTCGGATTCCTCATGAGTGGCGTATAATACTCCGTTTTTTAGAAATATATCCACTTCAAAAGATTGGAGACCACCAGAAAAAGCATCCCAAAAAGGAACAGCCTGTTCATAATCATTGTGTGAATGGATGCTCTGGCCATGGACGTTGGACTGGAATTGGAAGACACCAAAGATAATGACCAAATGGAGCAAGGAAATCTTGTACTTGTGTAATGTAAGGTGCATAGAAATCATTTATAAAGGATAGATTCATCCAAAGACCCAGTTGGGAAAATTGGACAATTCAAAACAACGACAAATAATACATTCTTTAAAAAAATATTGTGCAAAGGTTTGCACATAAAAAGGTGTTGCAGCCCCTAAGAATCAAAGAATTGGGAGGGAGTGCCTTCACACTCCTTGCAGAGACTGTTATCACCCTTTATAAAATGTTTTCAAATAGGGCATAAATAAGCGGTTAAATGCTTGCAAATTAAAGGTTAACCAATGCAAACCTTTGCATAAAGTTTTGATGTAGGCGTATTACCGAAATCGTTTTTTTATTGTTATTTGGTTGTCGAATTAACAATTATAATCAACCTAATATGAAGAAATTTAAATTTTTGGTAACAATTTTTCTAATTGGCCTTACAACGGTTTCGTGGGCCCAAAAGAAAATAAATGGTACTGTTATCGATAGTGATGGGTATCCTCTTCCAGGGGCCAGTGTTGTGGAGAAGGGAACAACCAATGGGGCTATTTCCGACTTTAATGGGGAATATTCCATTGAAACCAGTTCCGATACACCTGTTTTGGTGGCTTCTTATATGGGTTTTGAAACAATGGAAAAGACTGTTGGCCCATCAGTATTCACCCTGGATTTTGTTTTGAAAGAGGCCAGCAATGTTCTTGATGATGTGGTGGTCATTGGCTATGGGACAAGCTCCAAGGAAAAAATCACTGGCTCGGTGGTCAGTATAGATGCAGAAAGTATCCAGGAGTATTCCAACGCCAACTTCGACCAGGCCATAGTTGGAAAACTACCGGGGGTCGATATTTTGACCAACGCAAGAAACCCTGGGGATGGTAATACTATAACCATACGGGGGGCGGGCTCCATCACTAGAAGCGCAAACCCACTCGTGGTGGTCGATGGCTTTCCGTTGGCAGAAGGAAGCTCCCTCAATGTCATCAATCCCAATGACATTGCATCCATTGATGTGATAAAAGATGCGGCTTCCTCGGCCATTTATGGATCTCGGGCGGCCAACGGGCTTATCATGATTACCACGAAAGAGGGACGGAGCAAAAAAACGACAGTTCAGATTAATTCCGTGGCCGGGATACAAGAACGTACCGGGACATACGACCTTTTGAACGCTTATGATGCGGCCATTTTCTTTAGGGACGGACGAAACAACGCATATCTGAAAAACCATAACAATGTTAGTGTTAATGACACAGAGTCACAGCGTATTGCTAATGGAGCAAACGTGCGGGAACTTTTATTGGATTATACCCTTCCGTACCTGAATAACGAACAGGGTCTAATGGATTTTAACTGGGAAGATGCTGTGTACAGGGCAGGGATAGTACAGAACCACCATATAAATGTATCCGGTTCGAACGATGCCACCAACTATTCAGTATCATTGGGGTACACCGATGAGGAAGGTATAGTGATTACTGCAGACCAAAAACGTTATACCACTAACATCAAGTTCAACACCAAATTGAGTGAACGCTTGAAGTTCGGGGCAAACATGAACGGTTACTATTCCGAAAGAGGACTTACCAATGGAAGTAACCAATATAGGTTCCCTATAGATCCAGCAGGCAGAGCCATGGTATATATGTACCCATTTTTCTCTGCTTATGACGATTCGCACCCGACCGGGTACAATATTGAGGCACAGATTCGTGCAAACAGGCCCTATAATGCAAACTTGCAAGAAAACCCTGTGGCCATGGCAGAATTGTCCAAGTATGATAGAAGAGAGTTCAGGACTTTCGGAAATGCCTATCTTTCCTATGAGCCTATAGACAATCTGGAACTAAAGACCTCATTGGGTTATCTGTTAGACTACAAGTTTACCGACCAGTATGCGCCAATGCTCACCGGTGCATACCGTGAATTGATCAGTGAAAGAAATCCTCAGCAGGGGTCGGAAAGCAGAAGCGATCAGGGGGATGTTCTTATAGAGAACACGGCCAACTATACCTTCGATATTGGCCAGCATTCGTTCAATGCATTGGCAGGACAAAGTTTTCAGAAAAGCTCTTCATCTGGACTGTCCGTTGACGGGTTCGATTTTCCAAACGATATCATTGAAAATATAGATGGCTCTACTGTGCAGACGGCCGGGGCATCACGAAGCCGATGGACACAGCTCTCCTATTTTGGTAGGATTATGTATGATTACAAGGATACCTATTTCCTATCGGGATCCATACGTACCGATGGTTCCTCCAGATTCGGAAGGGACAATAGGTATGGAACCTTTGGTTCGTTCTCCGCAGGTTGGGTGTTGAGCAATGAATCCTTTTTTCCGGAAAATGATATACTCACGTTTGCAAAATTGAGATATAGTTGGGGGCAAACAGGGAATAATCAGATTGGCAACTATGCACAGTATGCCTCCATTGGCACAGGAAGGGACTATCCCTATGATGGTACGCTCCATCCCGGTGCCGCCCCGTCCAGTGCCCCATCCTATGCCCTTACTTGGGAGACTAATACTTCCAACAACTTTGGTGTGGATTTGAGTTTTTTCAACAAAATCAGGCTAGGGGTCGATTACTACGTAGCAGACATTACCGATCTTTTGTTGGACAGGCCGGTACCCAAACATACTGGTTTCAACAATTCTCTTCAGAACATTGGGGAAATGAGAAACAAGGGCTGGGAATTCCAACTCAGCGGATCTAATTTCAACTTGGGGGATCTAAGCTTTGGCTTTGATGCCAATTTGGCAACCAACAATAATGAGATTCTTTCCCTTGGAGGTGCCGATGAGTTGTTCGAAGGAGGAAATCAAAGATTCATTACCCGGGTAGGGGAGTCCTTGGCGAACCTTTATGGCTATAAGATCATCGGGATTTTGAAATCCGAGGAAGAAGTAGCTGAATATAACAATAGAAAGAATACTACCCTATCTGCAGAAGTGGGTGACTACATATTCCAAGACACGGATGGAAACGATACTATTGATGCCAATGATAGGGTGCTTTTGGGCGACTACAACCCCGAAGTAACCTATGGTTTTGGAATAAACCTCGCCTATAAAGGGTTTGACATGAGCTTGAACTTCAATGGAACCGTGGGAAGAATGGCCTTTGATGAGATGACTTCCAGATATTTGGAGTATGGGGAGGCGTTTACCAATACCAACTACCACTATTTTAACAATTATTGGGACCCTGTACATAATCCGGATGGTTTTTTAGCCCCTCCCGATGCTTATGGCAACACCGCTACAAGGTCTGCCAGTAGAAACCCCACCAATTACAACGTACTTGATGCGGATTACCTGAGATTGAGAAGCGTACAGTTGGGGTATAACATACCTTCCGACGTGTTGGAACAGTTGCACTTAAAGAACCTACGCGTATATGTCTCTGCCAATAACCTGCACACTTGGACCAAGTTCAGGGGAATGAACCCTGATGGAGGCAACACGGGCAACCCACTGAACAGAGGACATATTTTTGGCACAACGGCAGTTCCCAGACTCATTTCTGCGGGCATCAATCTAACATTCCAATAAAAAGAATTATGGTTATGAAACGAATATATATTTACACTTTGGCAATGCTTTCATGCTTTGCATGTGAAGACGAACTGGACCAATTTCCAGAAACAGGCATCTTGGCCGACAACTATTACACCACACAGGAAAATGTTGAATCGACAGTGACCGCTACATATAATGAGTTACAGGCACTCTATGATTATTACATGATACTGTGGGGAGAGATTCCTTCTGACAATGCATATATCCAAGCTCCAAACTCCAATGGAGGTGCGAGACCTTTGGAAGATTTTTCATGGATCAGCACCACTGGTTTTGTTGGGAGTATATGGGAGAATGCCTATGAGGGCATCTTATATGCAAATACCGTGTTGGATGTAATCGATAATGTGTTATATGACAGTGAATCCTTGAAAAGTATAAGGATTGGTGAGATGAAATTCATCAGAGCATTTTTATATGAGCAGCTTACAACAATCTATGGGGATGTTCCCTTGGTTTTGGAGGTGGACGATCCTACCAATGCGTTTGATGATGTCCGGACCCCAGTGTCTGAAATCTATACGCAAATCGAGGCAGACCTGTTGGATGCCATAACACTTCTGCCAAAAACCAATAGCGTGGGCAGGGCAAATGAATATGCAGCACGTGCCATTCTTGCTAAGCATTACATGAGACTAGGGGACTTTGGCAAAGCAGAGGCACAATTGGAAATCATCGTGGGTTCCGAAAAATATGACCTTGCTCCGATTGATGGCCTTTTTGGTGTGGAAAATGAAGGCAACGATGAAGATGTCTTCAGTATTCAGTACACCTCCAATTTAGATGGAATGAGTGAAGGAAGCCGGTTCTATTACATATTTACCCAACCTGATGACCAAGGGGGCATGGGGGCCATGGCCATGGAAAGTTCCCTGTACAATTTATACGAGGCAGAAGATCTTCGTCGAAACTTGATCAACGAATCCAACAATGTGTACTATATCAACAAATGGACACCATCACCCAACAGCAACAGGGAAGATGGTGGGGACAACCACTTTGTGGTCAGGTATGCGGATGTGTTGCTACTATATGCGGAATGCCTCAATGAGAACAACAAGACCTCTACTGCGGAGATTTATCTCAATAGGGTAAGGAACAGAGCAGGTCTGGACAACACCACTGCAAGCGACCAAGCAAGCATGCGCAATGCCATTGCCTTCGAAAGAAGGTTGGAATTGGCAGGTGAAGGCCACCGCTGGTACGACCTACTGCGAACGGGCAAAGCCATACAGACCATGAACAGTTTCTTCCAAACGGAGGGCAGAGATATCACCGTTGACCCCATAAGATTGTTGGCCCCTATTCCACAGGCTGAAGTTGATATTACGGATATGGAACAGAACCCCGGGTATTAATCAATAAAAACACAAACAATGAAACGATTTTATAAATTTTTCCTATTGATCGCATTTATCGGAGCTGCACTCAGTTCCTGTGATGTGGACAGTACAGACTTTTCCCTTGACGACAGGGACGTCTATATCGACTCCATAATCATAGAAGCCTCCAAAAACCCTTGTATTGAGGAAGATATTGAGGTTTCTGTTACCAATTATTCCAGAAGCATTACAGCTTCCCTTCCGGAAAATTGTGATGCCAGTGACATGGTGCTCACCATCCATTTGCAGGATGGAATCACAACCTCGCCTGCATCCGGGGAAAGTTTTTCTACTGGGACTTCCACCCTTTTGGTATCCGGATTTGGGCTGGAAGAGGAATACACCATCAATCTAAAAGTATTGGAACCGTTTGAGTCCGATGATGAATTTGTGTCCGTTTGGAGAGTGGATGCCAATGGCAGTATAACCCTTCCACTTATAGAGACCGGGACTTACAACTTCAAAGTATTCTGGGGCGATGGGCAGGAAAGTATAGTGGCCACCTACGACCTTGAGTCTGCCACGCACACCTACGCAGAGGCCGGTGACTATACGGTCACTGTTTGGGGAGAAATCAATGGGTTCAACTTTGATATGACCAAGGAGAGTGCGGCAAACATCATCGACATCACCAACTGGGGACAAGTTAAGTTGGGCAATGACGGCGGTTATTTTAGAAAGTGCACCAATCTGCAGATAACAGCAGAAGATGCCCCTGACCTAAGTGAAACCACCAATTTCAGGGAAATGTTCAGGGAGGCCACATCCTTTAACAGTAATATCAACCACTGGGACGTGAGCGGTGTCACAAGCATGTGGGACATGTTCTATAAGGCCAATAATTTCAACCAGCCTTTAGATCAATGGGACGTAAGTAATGTGACCACTTTTGAGACCATGTTCAGGGATACCGCTTTCGATCAAGACATATCCGGATGGGATGTGAGTAGTGCCACGACCATGAAAAACATGTTCAGGAACTGCCCGTTCAACCAGCCCATTGGTGATTGGGATGTTTCCAATGTGACCAGTTTCCAGTCCACCTTTAGGCAGAACGATGCCTTTGATCAGGACCTTTCGGGTTGGGGCGACAAATTGGGCAATGTGATTACCATGCGTGAGATGTTCAGGGAATCCGATTACAACGGCGACCTTAGTGCATGGGATATGAGCAAGGTAGTAAGCATGTGGGACATGTTCAAGGACAGCGGATTTAACAATCCCTCAATCAATAATTGGGACTTGAGCAGTATGGACAACATGGAAACCATGTTCGGTGGTGAAAATTGCGCCTTTAACCAGGATATTTCCGGTTGGGACGTGAGCAATGTGGTCAATATGCAGAACCTGTTCAAAGAAAACAAGGTGTTCAACCAAGACCTTTCGGGTTGGGACGTGAGCAACGTAATGTGCAATTACGATTTTGATACCGACGCACCCCAATGGGAAGATGCTAATAAACCCAATTTTGTTGCTGACAAAACAGATAACAATGAGTTCTGCAACAGGGATAATTGATATGGATTTATTTTTAATTGAAAAGGGACCCGATCAGGTCCCTTTTTATACTTTATATTAGTTGTATGACAAGATCAACTCTCTTCAGTATCGCATTGATGGGCTTTTTTGTGGCCCACGGATGCTCATCGGACAGCGGAGAACCCGCTGTGAAACCAGACCCCCCAAAACAGGGGCAGAATCCGGATCCTGATCCAGACCCTGTTGTTACGGATTCCACGACCGCCATATATAGGCAGTTTTTCTTTACAGGGACCCACAATTCCTATTCAGGAAATCTTGGAGGGATGAAAAGGGAAGGAATCGGGACACAATTGGAAAGGGGGCTCAGGTTTTTTGAATTCGACCTATTCACCTTCCATACCCAAAAAGCCTTGCAGACAACTTGGGCCGAGCAAGTGGATGGATTTACCGTGTTCGATCACATGGGAGAACCACATATCCTTTCCTATTCAAAAATCGGGGGCAGTATCAAAATATTCAGCCTGGACAATGGCAATCCACAAATAGTTTACCAGAATACAGGTGAAGGTTTGGAAGAAGTCGACAGGAAATTTTCAATACTGGCTTTTCAGGAAGGGCTATATATTTTTGGATACGAACCAATGGCCGGTGACTTTATCATTTACAGTTTCAATGGCACTTCACTGACTCCCTTGCATTCAGGAAACATAGGGGACACCAATGTGAACCTGTCCACTTTTGTGTTCAACAATACAGCCTACACAGCAGTGCATGCCAAGGACAGTACCACCTATAAGATTATCGAAATCTCTTTTGATGGTGGAGATGTTGCCCTTGGAGAAACACGCTATGAACAAAATTCCGTTCCCTCCAATGAAACCCTGTATCCTTTTGAGCAGGATAACAACCTTTACATGTTTAGGCACAATGTAAATACCGTCACTAATTTCAAGGTCGAATCGGTCGATACCAATGGAAACACTTGGACAACGAACGGCAACCAAACAAGCACATCAAGCCAGCTCACTGGCACGGTACAGGCTTCAATCACCAATGGAAAACTCTTTGTGAACTCCTATGGCGCCAATGGTGATGTAAAGGGTTCGCAATTGATCATGGACAATGGCAAGCCTAATTTGGTCAATGAGTACAACAATGAATCTGATATGTTGTCCGGTGCAGAAGCGGGTATGTACCCATCTGAAAATGGATATTACCTTTTTTTACAAAAAGATACATCCGTCCAATTGATGTCTATAGCGATAGGGGAACTTGTTTTAGGACATGATGCCCCAGGAGATGAGGTAGATTTAAGCGTGGACAATCCATCGTCCGTTTTCTTGGAAGATTGGATAACATATATCTCCAATTGGAGCAATGACAACCCAGGGCATGAACCCCTGTTCATTATGACAGAGCTCAAGGAGTACGAACAATGGATGGCTAATGCCAAATGGCAAAGCATCATTCGTTTGATGCAGGACAAGTTTGGGGACAAGCTGAGGTACCATAGTTCCAGCGGGTTCCATAATGAGGATCTGGTGGATCAAAACAAGATTGTTGATGGCAAGACCTTGTACTTTATGGACGAAAACGGGTCGAAGGAAGGGGGGCTGCTCGGAAAAGTGGTGCTCTATATACAGCCGAACAACAACATAACCAAGAGTGAGCACACCAACAACTTTCAGCCCTTTGCCACAACTGATGGCATACTGCAAGAAAACTTCCTCCAACTCAGACGGTACAGGGAAAACAACAAATTGGTGTCGCCCGATTGGAGAAACCCTGGGAACTATGGCAATGATATCGGGGCGTTCATTGATGCAAAAGACGACAGCTACATCAGTCGGATTTTCCACATGCAAAGCGCATCGGGTGACGGTCAGTACGACAATATCCGTTGCACCGATGTCATGTTTGCCGTTTCCGATAGGCCATATGAAGGCCTGTACACCAACTATGTGGAACAACAGAAAGTAAAGAACGATTTGGAAAAAGTCGTTGGCTGCGATTGAAAAAGGGCATCCAGAGAGCAATAGGAAACAGTAAAATTTAAATGCGCAAAACAGTTGATGGTCGACAAAAACTAGGAAAATGAAATATATTGTATCAATACTATTTTTATGGTCATTCCATTTGTGTATGGCCCAAAACCACATTATCCCCCTCTGGGAAGGAAAAATCCCGAATGCCAAAGAATCAAATCTCGAAGAAGTACAAAAGAATCCAAAGGCCAGGGTGATTTCAAAAGTCATAGGGCCTAGTTTGGAAGTGTATTTGCCATCCAGCGTCATCAAAACAGGCAAGATGGTCATGATATGTCCCGGGGGAGGATACGGTGTGTTGGCCTACGACAAGGAAGGAACGGATGTTGCCAAATGGCTCAATGGCTATGGCATAGCGGCGGCCGTTCTAAAATACAGACTGCCTGAGGACGAATCCAATGAGGTCCCGCACCTCACCCCATTGCTGGACGCCAAGAGGGGAATGGAACTGCTCCGCTCAAATGCGGAAGAATGGGAAATTGACCCCAACAAGGTCGGAATAATGGGTTTTTCGGCAGGAGGGCATTTAGCCTCCACACTTGGGACACACTTTGAAGATGAGAACCGACCGGATTTCATGGCACTTATCTATCCAGTGGTGACAATGAAAGAAGACTACACTCACAACGGTTCAAAGAAAAACTTGTTGGGGGAGCAGCTTTCCGACGATTTGGTGGAGCACTATTCCAATGAATTACAGGTAAGGGAAAACACGCCTCCCACATTTATCCTCCACAGTGCCGATGACGAAGTGGTCCCGCTGGAAAACAGCCTTCAGCTGGTCAAGGCACTCAAGGACAAAAGGATATCGGTTGAGATGCACATTTACCCGTATGGCGGACATGGATTTGCCCTGGCCCTACAAAAGGGTAGACTTGCAAAATGGGGCCAGTTTCTTTTGGATTGGTTGAAAGACATCTAGATAGGTAATATTTTTTCATTGAAAATCAATACGTTACGATTTTAAATTTGCAGTAACCAAATCTGTGGACGCGTAATGGAAAAAATAATTGTATTTTGTTAACAGGTCACTTCCAACCCTTAATAGTTGTACCTGTTCAGGGTTGAAAAGTACAAAAGAACCAGATGAAGAAAAGATTTATACCTATCCACTATGAAAAAGGGACGTGTCACCTTAAAGGATATTGCCGCCAAGCTCAACCTTGCCCCTTCCACAGTTTCAAGGGCTCTTAACGATCATCCCGCTATCGGGGACGATACCAAGAAAGCCATCAAAAAATTGGCCGAGGAACTGGATTATCAACCCAATCCCATGGCCTTGGGGCTCCTTCAAAAAAAATCCAATACTATAGGGGTCATAGTGCCCGAAATAACCAGTCACTTTTTTTCCGCTATTATTACGGGCATCCAGGATGTGGTGGGACCAACGGAATACAATATCATGATTTGTATTTCCAATGAATCCTACGAAGAAGAGGTCACCTTGGTGAAGAAGTTGTCCAAGATGCGGGTGGATGGTATTTTGGTATCCCCTTCATCGGGAACCAAGAGTTTTGACCATTTCAAGAATTTGCAGAAGAACGATGTGCCCGTGGTGGTTTTTGATCGGGACTGCCCAGGGTTGGAAAGCGACAAGGTTTTGGTGGACGATTATTCCGGGGCATTACAAGCTGTGGAATACCTCATACGTTCAGGCTGCAAAAGAATAGCCCATTTGGGCGGCCCTTTGAACCTGAGCACCACAAAGCATAGGCTCCAAGGCTATCTTGATGCTCTGGAGAAGAACAAGGTGCCCTTGCGAAAAGACTACATCCAACACGTTAAGGGGTTTTCCCATAAAGATGGTATCAAACCCACCAAGAGATTGCTGGAACTCGAAGATGCCCCAGATGCCATATTTGCCATTAACGATAATATAGCTGCTTCGGCCATGCACGTGGCCAAAAAAATGGGACTGGCAATTCCTGGTGACATTTCAATAGTCGGTTTTGATGACGAGCCCCATTCTTTATACTTTTCCCCTGCATTGTCTACCGTTTGGCAACCGGTGTACAGTTTGGGCATGTTGTCTGCCAGGATATTATTGCAACGCATAAAAAACAAAAATTCCAAGGAAGAATTCAGAATGGAAGTGTTTAAGCCGGAACTGGTAATAAGGGCGTCCTCTAGAGAAGATTCAGTCGGTATTTCCGATTGATTTTGATGTGGTTTTCATGCAAACCTTTGCATGGAGTTTTCGCCCCAATGCTTTCGGGCATAGCGTTTTTTTTGTTCTTTTAACCTCGGTTTAAGGCTTTTGTCTGACCACTAAAAAAATAAAAGGACATGGTTGTTTCTCCCAAGATTTTTTTTAACGACTGCTACGGCAAATATGCCATTGCGGCCGTAAATGTTTTTACAATGGAACAGGTGCACGGGCTTTTTAGTGCCGCACAGCGGGCCAATGCTCCTTTTATAGTGCAGTTGACCCCCGTGGCAAGGAGCTACGCCCATGCAAAAATGTTGTCCGCCATGATCGATGCCGCGGCAAAGATCTATCCCAAGGCTGTATATGCCGTTCATTTGGACCATGGCAATGAAGAGCATGCCTTTGACGCCATTAACTCGAAAAAGTACCAATCTGTGATGATCGATGCTTCCCACGATGATTTTGAGACCAATGTGGTGCGGACACGTACCGTGGTGGAAAAGGCCCACCAGGCCAATATGGTCGTGGAGGCTGAATTGGGTGTGCTCGCAGGTGTGGAAGACGATATCGACATTGCAGAGGAACATTCCTGCTACACCCAACCATCCGAAGTGGCGGTGTTTGTCAATGCCACAAAATGTGATAGTCTTGCCGTAGCGGTCGGGACCAGCCATGGGGCCTATAAATTTTCGGGAGGCCAGGGAATCCAATTCCATATACTAAAAGAAATACAGGATCGGTTGAACGGTTTCCCCATTGTACTGCACGGGGGCTCTGCCGTCAATGTAGGAGAGATAGAACGAATCAATCAAGCAGGTGGAAAGTTGACCGAGGGAGCAGCGGGTGTTTCTTCTGAAGAGATAGTAAAATCCATACAGTACGGTATTTGCAAAATCAATATTGCGACCGATACGAGATTGCTCTGGGCTAGGGTGCATCGGGAGTTTTTTAAACAGACTCCAGACTTGTTCGATCCAATACTGCCCGGAAAGGAATACATGCAAGAATACGAAAAGTTCATGTTGCAAAAATTTGAACTTTTGGGAGCCACTGGCAAGGCAGAAAGAATAAGGACAAACAACAAAATAGTAATGAGCAGATGAGAAAAGAATCCCATTTATTGGTCAAACCTCTTAAAATACCAGGAACATACCATAGCATAACACCAGAGACCGCAAATTGGAACTATCTGAGTTTTGGTGCTAGGGAAATGAGAAGGGGAGAGAACTGGGAACACAGTACGGGAGACAATGAAATGGTCATTGTGCTCCTCAGCGGAAACTTTAGAGTGAAGAGCGATAAGGGAACATGGGAAACGAAGAATGGGCGGAAAGATGTGTTCAGCGGAGTTGCACACACCCTCTACATTCCAAGGGACAGTAGGTTTGAACTGACCGCAACGAGCGATACTTTGGATATTGCCTACGGATGGTGCAAATCTGATGGGGAATATCCAGCAAAGTTTATCACGCCCGAAGAAACGCCTACGGTCATTTTTGGAGGGGACAACGCAACAAGACAGTTCAACGACTTGGTACCACCCGGTTTTGCATGCAGTAAGATTGTGGTGCGTGAAGTTTACACCCCATCGGGCAACTGGAGTTCCTTCCCCGCACACAAGCATGATGAACGGATTTTGGATGCAGAAGGAAATGTATTGGAGCCCGTTCAAGAGGAAACCTATTTCTACAAATTCCAAAAACCAGAGGCTTATGCCATTCAACAAGTATATACGGCAGACCGTTCTTTGGACGAAATAGTAAGGCCACGCCACAATGATGTGGTTATGATCCCAAAGGGATTTCACCCAGTAGTGGCGGAGCATGGTTTCCATTGTTACTACCTCAATTTTTTGGCCGGCACCGACCAGTGCTTGGCCAATACCACAGATCCCGATCATGAGTGGATCTATGGTTCATGGAAAACAAAAGACAATAGGTTGCCCTTGGTTACCGCACAAATGAACAAACACTAAAAGATGAGCAATAAGAAATACGATGTGATTACATTCGGAAGATCTTCCATAGACCTGTATTCGCAGAACATAGGTTACCCATTCAATGATATCAAAGGATTTGACGCCTTTGTGGGAGGCTCTCCTCTGAACATAGCGGTGGCTTGTGCCCGGCTTGGACTTCAACCCAGCCTGCTTACAGCGGTGGGCAAAGACAAAGTAGGTGAATTCATCATCAACTTTTTGAAAAAAGAAGAGGTGAACACAGACTGCATTCCAGTCAAAAATGGAGCACGAAGCAGTGCGGTCATTTTGGGCATCGAACCTCCCGACAGGTTTCCCTTAGTCTATTATCGCGATAATGCGGCCGATAGCCAAGTAGATATAGATGATGTACTGAAGGCCAACATACAAGATCATAAGATATTGCTCATAAACGGTACGGCCATGAACGTTGAACCCAGTAGGAGCGCAACCTTTCTTGCCGCCGAGATAGCTCAGAAAAATGATGTTGACATTGTTTTGGACCTCGATTTCAGGGCAGATCAGTGGCATGACTACCGTGCCTTTGGAATCACCGTAAGAGCCATTTTGCCCAAAGTCAAGATTGCGATAGGTACCGAAGAGGAAATTCTTGCGGCTACTCTTAGCGAGGCATCACAGGTGGTCATCAAACACCAACAGATATCGGCACCCGAGATCAAAGGGGATATTGAAAAATCAATAACATGGTTGCTTTCTTCGGGAATTGAGACGCTTTTGGTGAAAAGGGGCTCGGAAGGGGTAAGCATCTATTCAAAAGATGGTTCACGGGAAGATGTGCCCGGGTTTCCGGTAGAGGTCTTGAACGTATTGGGAGCGGGTGATGCATTTGCAGGCGGCTTTTTATATGGTCTGCTTCAAGGCTGGGGCCTGTACAAAGCATGCCGGATGGCCAATGCCAGCGGAGCACAGGTGGTGACCAAAAATGGGTGTGCCAATTTTATGCCGACCCTGGAAGAATCCCTGAAATTTATAGAGGATAAAGGCGGTTTCTGAAATATGGAACAGCCAGGTGCAATATCAATGAAGGAAAGATGAAACGGATTGTGAAAAGGTGCACTTTTAAGTACAACCAAAAAGAGAAAGATCAATGAAAACAATACGATTGACAGTGGCCCAAGCGACCATCGCATACCTTAAGAACCAATACGTGGAACGAGATGGCGGGGAGCACAAATTTTTTGCCGGATGTTTTGGGATTTTGGGACATGGAAATGTAGCAGGAATCGGGCAGGCACTCCACCAAGACCCGGAATTTCCGTTTTATGTGGCTCGTAACGAGCAGGGAATGGTCCATTCTGCAGTGGCCTATGCCAAGGTTAAAAACCGTTTGGAAACCTTTGTCTGTACCACCTCCATAGGGCCTGGAGCAACAAACATGGTCACAGGCGCAGCCTTGGCGACCATAAATCGGATTCCGGTACTGCTCATCCCTGGGGATATTTTTGCAACAAGACAAGTGGCTCCCGTATTGCAACAACTTGAATCCAATACTACGCAAGATATTTCTGTAAACGATTGTTTTAAGCCTGTCTCAAAATATTGGGATCGAATCAACCGGCCAGAACAACTGATTACTGCCCTACCTGAAGTCATGCGGGTATTGACCTCTCCTGCGGAGACAGGTGCGGTAACCCTGAGCATTCCACAGGATGTCCAAGCTGAGGCTTATGACTTTCCATCTGAAATGTTCGAGAAAAAAAAATGGACAATAGGGAGGACATTGCCTGATCGTAGCTTGTTGGCACGGGCTGTCTCACTCATTAAAACGAGCAAAAAACCGTTCATTGTTGCCGGGGGAGGGACCATTTATAGTGGAGCCACCGAAGTTTTGCAAAAAATGGTTGCCCGAACAGGAATTCCAGTGGCAGAGACCTATGCGGGGAAAGGATCGTTGCCCTATGATGTGCCCCAAAATTTGGGTGCAGTCGGTGTTACGGGAACCCCAGGGGCCATAGAAGTGGCCAAGGAAGCCGATGTGGTCATAGGCATAGGAACCCGTTACAGTGATTTTACCACCATATCCAAATCAGGCTTCCAAAACCCGAATGTCCGTTTTATAAATATCAATGTAACCGAATTCGATTCTTTCAAACACGGTGCAATTCCCTTGGTGGGAGATGCCAAGGTGATTCTCGAAGAATTGGATCGGCAACTTTCAGATTTTGAAGTAGGGGAGGGATACCGAGAAAAAGTAATGGAACTCAACAAAAGCTGGGATGATTTTGTATCCGGAATATATGCGGAAAAAAACGGAACACCTGCTTTTCAAGGCGAGGTCATAGGTGCCGTGAACAATTTTTCTGAAGCTAAGGACATTGTACTCTGTGCAGCAGGAAGCCTGCCCGGTGATCTACATAAATTATGGCGCACAAGGAATCCGAAAGGTTTCCATTTGGAATACGGATACTCTTGCATGGGCTACGAAATTGCCGGTGGCCTTGGCGCCAAGATGGCTAGACCTAATAGTGAAATCTATGTGATGGTGGGCGATGGCAGCTATTTGATGATGTCACAGGAGATAGTTACTGCCATTCAAGAACGGCAAAAGCTTACCATCATCTTATTGAACAATGATGGTTATTCCAGTATTGGTTCTCTTTCTGCTTCTTTGGGGAGCGAAGGTTTTGGTACATACTACCGATATCGTAACGTAGCAACGGAACATCTGGACGGTGGATTGCTGCCTGTGGATTATGCCGCGAACGCTGCGAGCATGGGTGCTCATGTCATAAAAGCATCCAACGTAGCCGAACTCAAGGAAGCCCTAAAAGAGGCAAAGACCATTGATAGGACCACTTTGATCTACATTGAAGTGGATCGCAAAAAAGGGGTGCCAGGTTTTGCTTGGTGGGATGTTGCTGTGGCCGAAGTATCTGAAAAAGATGCCGTCAAAGAATCTTTTGAAACCTATCAAAACAATAAGAAGACCCAAAAATATTACCTATAACCCCTCTCAACTAAACCAACCAATCCAATGGATTCAGATTTGATCATCATGCTGGCATCGTTTGTCCTTTTTACGGGAGGAGTTGCCCTCTTTACCTGGTACAGTCTAAGAAAAACCAACCTGAGTTCATCAGATGGTTACTTTTTGGGTGGAAGAAGCCTTACGGGGACAGTGATTGCCGGTTCCATGCTATTGACAAATATTTCTTCGGAGCACTTGATCGGCATGAATGGGAATTCATACGTCAATGGGTTCATCGTTATTGCATGGGAAGTGACATCTTCCATAGCATTGGTTGTGGCAGCCGTGTTTTTTGTACCCAAATACCTTAAAATGGGACTCACCACAATCCCCCAGTTTTTGGAGAACCGTTTTGACAGTTTTACACGTTCATTAGTAGCCGTCATCTTGATTTTTTCTTTTGTGGTCACTCTGTTGCCCATAGTACTGTATTCCGGTGCCATTGGTATAGAGAGCCTTTTTGGCGTATCGGAAATTTTGGGGGTGGACAAGACACAGGGCTTGTGGGTTACCGTGGTGGTCATTGGGGCCATAGGATCTATTTACGCCATCTTTGGGGGGTTAAGAGCGGTTGCATTTTCCGATACCATCAACGGGTTCGGCCTTTTGTTGGGCGGTTTGCTCATTCCCTTTCTCGCCTTGATGGCCATAGGTGATGGCAATGTATTGCACGGCCTAACCGAAGTATATGAATTTGCACCGCAAAAGTTCAATGTCGTTGGGGCACCCGATTCCGTACTGCCGTTTGAAGTGCTGTTCACGGGATTGATCATAAACCAGTTGTATTTCTGGGGTATGAACCAGACCATTGTCCAAAGAGCATTGGGAGCCAAAAACCTTAAGGAGGCACAAAAGGGTCTTTTGCTTACGGGTTTGTTCAAAATTCTGATTCCATTGATTATCGTGTTGCCAGGGGTAATCTGTTACTATTATTTTCAGGATGCCTATTATGGCAACCAGGACAGTGTTTATCCACAACTGGTAAAAAAGGTATTGCCAACATGGCTGATCGGTTTCTTTGCGGCCGTCATCATGGGTGCTGTATTGAGCACGTTCAACTCCGTACTCAACTCTGTGGCCACGCTGTTCAGCATAGACATCGTTAAAAAGCATATCAATAAGAATATAAGTGACAGCAAACTTGTGGTAGTCGGCAAGGCCACATCAGCAATTTTGGCGGTGGTAGCCATATTCGCGGCTCCTATGATGGCCAATGCACCGGACGGACTTTACCAATTGCTCCAAGAGCTTAACGGTATCTATTTTATCCCTATTGCATCCATTTTGTTAGCAGGGTTTTTCATGAAGCGCATTTCGGCCACAGGGGCGAAGGCGGCATTGATATTTGGACTTCTGTTCTACATTTTTATGTCGTGGATCTATACGGAACACGGGATCCATTTCGTGCATTTGTGGGGCATTGAGTTTGTCCTTAATGTGGCCATCATGTTTGTGGTCTCCCATTTTTATCCCCGAAAAAGTTCATACAATATGGTAGATGTGGGTGCGGTCAGCCTTGTTTCCTGGAAATACACCAAAGCGATGTCCATTGGGCTATGCTTGGTCACCATACTGATTTACATATTGCTCGGAAGCAATTCATAATAAAAAAAATTATTTTAATATAGCCTTAATAACAAGAAAATGAATATTTTAAAGAATTACATTGACGGAAAATGGTCCGAAAGCGCATCAAAAGATTCGATAGCGGTACATAATCCTGCCAATCAAGAAGTTTTGGCAAAGGTCCCTTACGGTGCGGATACCGCAAAGGATGTAGATCGGGCGACCAAGGCCGCACATAAAGCATACAAAGAATGGAGCAAAGTACCCGTTATGAAAAGAACACAGGTACTGTACAAGCTCAAAACCTTATTGGAGGACAATCGGGAAGCATTGGCAGAGGTCATTACCAATGAATCGGGAAAGACCAGGGCTGAATCGCTTGGGGAGATCCAAAGAGCCATAGAAAATGTTGAAGTGGCCTGTGGTACCCCTATGCTCATGGCAGGAGATGTCATAGAGGACATTGCCACGGGTATCGATGAGATGATGATCCGCCAACCACTTGGAGTGGCAGCCTGCATCACTCCGTTCAACTTTCCGGGAATGATCGTATTTTGGTTTTTGCCCTACGCCATTGCCACGGGGAATGCCTTTATCGTAAAACCATCGGAAAAAGTGCCCATGACCATGATGAAGGTCTTTGAACTGATCGATCAGCTCAATATTCCGGACGGGTTGTTGAACTTGGTACATGGAGGCAAGGAATCCGTAGATGCGATATTGGAAAACCCCATCATAAAAGGAGTAAGCTTTGTGGGAAGTACCCCGGTGGCCCGTTACATTTATTCCAAGGGAACGGCCAATGGAAAACGGGTGCAGGCACAGGGAGGAGCTAAAAACCCCGTGGTCGTACTGCCTGATGCGGATATTGAAATGTCTTCCAAGATCATTGCGGATTCAGTATATGGATGTGCCGGACAAAGGTGCCTTGCCGCCTCAACCATTATCACTGTGGGCGATGACAAAGGAGAGATCAAGGATTCCATTTATGAAACAGTAAAGAACAGGACCACGGGCTATGGTCTGGACAATGTGGATATGGGACCGGTGATTACCCCAGAAAGCAAAACAAGGATTGAAGGACTCATCCAAAAAGGGGTGGACGAAGGGGCCAAACTTTTGTTGGATGGTAGAAATGCAACGATTTCCGGATATGAAAAGGGAAATTTTATAACCCCCACCATTTTGGAAAATGTGGCCTTGGACAAAGAGTTGATACAAACTGAAATTTTTGGTCCGGTGATGAGCTTGATATCGATGAAGAACATTGATGAGGCCCTGCAATTTGTCAACAAAGGCAATTATGGGAACATGGCCTGCCTGTTCACGACCAGTGGTGCCAATGCCAGAAAATTCAGGAACGAAGCTGATGCAGGAAACATTGGAATCAACATAGGTGTTGCCGCGCCAATGGCTCAGTTCCCCTTCAGTGGTTGGAAGGATAGCTTTTTTGGCGATCTGCACGGCCAAGGGAAGCATGCCATTGAATTTTTCACACAGACCAAGGTGGTCATAGAACGTTGGCCAAATATTTGGTCGCGCAAATTTTAAAGGATAACAAATGATCAAGATAGCAAATGCCCCCTGTTCATGGGGGGCTCTGGAATTCGAACTCGAAAAAAAATCTGAAGAAATAGGTTTTGAACAAGTTTTGGACGAGATCAAGGAAACGGGGTATTTGGGCACCGAACTTGGCGATTGGGGCTATATGCCGACCAACCCTAACCTTTTGAGAAAGGAAATAACCAAAAGGGGCCTTCAGCTCTTGGGGGCCTTTGTTCCCGTTGCTCTGGCAGATAAATCAAAACACCTGGAGGGCCTTGAATCTGCCATGCGTGTAGCAAACCTGATGCACAAGGCCGGCTATGAAGATGCCTTTATCGTATTGGCGGACGACAATGCCTCGGTAGTGGAAAGAACTAAGAATGCCGGAAGGATAACTCCAGAAATGGGACTTTCACAGGCCCAATGGGAGGTTTTCGCAAAAGGAGCCAATCAAATAGCAAGGGCCGTAAAGAATGCTTTTGGCATAAGAACCGTTTTCCACCACCATTGTGCGGGTTATGTGGAAACCCCTGAAGAAATAGATACCCTTATGGAACTTACTGATCCCGATTTGGTGGGACTCTGTTTGGATATGGGCCATTATGCCTTTGGAGGAGGGGATCCGATAAAAGCTTTGGAAAAATACAGGGACAGGATTTGGCACGTTCATTTTAAGGATTATGATTCCAAAGCTGCCCTGAGATCCAGAAAGGCCCAAGGGGATTATTTCGATGCACTCAAAAATGGGGTTTTTTGTGAACTGGGGAAAGGAGATATTGATTTTAAGGCAATTGTGGATTTGTTGTGCCGGACTGGATACGATGATTGGATTGTCGTGGAACAAGATATTTTGCCGGGCATGGGAAACCCAAAAGCATGCGCCAAGTCAAATAGGGATTATATTAAAACATTGGGATTATAGTTTATAGAAATCAAATTCATGAAAAAACCAAAATTCGCCGTTGCCGGTTTGGGCAGAATAGGCAAGATTCATTTGGGCAACATTTGCCAAATGGAAGGGGTCCAAGTGGTCGCGGCCATGGATCCCTTGGAAGAGGGCAGACAATATGCCAGGAACAAGAACATACCGTACATTGCTTCTAACTTCGAAGAAATGTTGACAATGACCCCCATAGACGCTATAGTGATCTGCTCACCAACCGACACCCATGCAGATTATGTGGAGATGGCTGCAAAGGCCGGTATCCATGTCTTTTGTGAAAAACCCCTCGATCTATCATTGGAGAGGGTAGTGGAGGTCCTCGATATTGTGAACAAGGCCGGGGTCAAGCTCATGTTGGGCTTTAACCGTAGGTTCGACAAAGAGTTCAGAAAAGTAAAGGATTTAGTGAAGACCGGAGCTGTGGGTCAACCCCACTTGGTCAAGATTACCAGCCGGGATCCCGGGGCCCCGCCCATAAGTTACATTGAAAAATCGGGCGGACTCTTTTTGGACATGACCATTCACGATTTTGATGTGGCCCGTTTTGTGGTCGATAAGGAAGTGGAGGAGGTATATGCCAAGGGCGCCGTTCTTATAGACGAGGCCATTGGTAGGTCAGGTGATATAGATACTGCAGTGGTAACGCTTACATATTCTGATGGTACTATGGCCGTGATTGATAATAGTAGGGAGGCGTCCTACGGATATGATCAAAGGGTGGAGGTGTTTGGATCCAAGGGCATGGTTCAGTCCAATAACAACTTTATGGATTCCCATAAATTATACAACGATAAGGGCATACATGCAGCCTTGCCTTTACATTTTTTCTTGGAGCGGTATAGGGAAGCGTACAAGAACGAAATCTGTGACTTTGCAAAGAGCCTTGAAAATGATGACAAGACACCGGTTGATGGAAATGATGGACTTCAATCTTTGAAAATAGGTCTGGCAGCAATCAAATCACTTAGGGAGAATAGACCTGTTAAAATCACTGAGATATTTTGAATTAGGTAAAATACAAGTATTTATACTTGATTCTTTTGTGAACAAAGAAACCTATGAATGAAAATTACCTGTATTATTCAGATGTCGAGTTGGAAACTATCCATGCACCCGATAACCAAGGAAAAGGACTATATCGATTTTGACACGCCCTAAAACGTGAGATTACCTTCAAGGATATCTACAACATCGTTGGCACCAAATGGTTCACTCACGACATTGATTTTAGGGATGGAGAATTGAAACTGTATGGCGACAGTGCGTCGTCACCTCTCTGCTCTTTTTCGAAACCCTTGCGAGCACCTACACTTCGTTGAAAGTAGCCATGGGTTTTGAGGAATCGGGGATGGGCTTCGACGGAGAACTGGAAATCTACAGTAACGTTAAGAAAATCATCTTTGGGGGCACGTACTGTCAGTATATGGATTTCTCTGGATTTATCAGACAATTATCAAATATTATATAGAACTCATTCACCCTTTTCAATTCCTTCTGACAAACTTGAAAGAGTTAGAACAGTTTTGGAAACTGTAGATGGTTCTATAATATCTGATAGTATTCAAGAAAAAGACCCAAATACGCTTTTTCCATTGCAAGCTGCTCTTGGTTATGATGTAGCCTTACCCCTTTTAGGATATCGCTAAATTCATATTGACTTTGCAAATTCCAATAGGGCAGGGTCATTTTTCAGTTTTTCCATATCGTCCTAAATTTTGCTGTGCAATACCTTTGTGTAGATTTGGGTTGTTTTTAAAGAAGTATGCCCTAGCATTTTGCTAACAGATTCAATCGGCACCCCATTGGAAAAGGTAACGGTCATCGCAAAGGTGTGCTGCCCAAATGGTGGTCAATGTCTTTTTTATCTTGCATGACGTTGCGATTTCCTTCAAATAGGAATTGGTTCATTAATAATGAGATTCTACATCTTTTCAATTTTAGCTATACTTTGATTGCCTAAAATTTCTTTCAAAGCAGCCATATCTTCACTAACCTTTCTATCAATGATCTTGGCATAATGCTGGGTGGTCCTTAGATTTTTGTGACCTAACATTTGCCCCACTGTTTCTATCGGAACTCCATTGGAAAGGGTTATAGTGGTAGCAAAAGTATGTCTGGCTAAATGAGTGGTGAGATTCTTTTTGATTCCACAGAGGTCAGCAATTTCTTTAAGGTAGGCATTGGATTTTTGATTGCTCAAAACAGGTAATACACAATCCCCATTGATAACCTTGGGGTGGTCTTGGTATTTCTGGATAATACCCAGGGCAGTTGGGAGTAGGGGGATACCCAATCTGGATTTTGTCTTGGTACGTTTGGACTTGATCCAAAAGCTGCCATCAATATGTTTCACGATATTATCGGGATGTAATTTTTGGACATCAATATAAGAGAGGCCGGTATAACAACAGAACACAAACATATCCCGAACGATATTTAGGCGTTTTCCTTTAATATTTTTGTCCACTAATGCTTGCAATTCCTCTTTGGAAAGGAATTCCCGTTCTACTGTTTTGAACTGTACCTTATAATTGTAGAAAGGGTCTTTACTAATCCATTCATGAGCTACGGCCATTCGGATAATCTTTTTGAAATTGTTGATGTATTTCAAAGCGGAGTTATGGTTGCATTCTTTGACTGTTTTAAGGAAGTACTCAAATCCTTTGATGAATTTCAAATCGACATCCCGGACGGGGATATCCGATTTTTTGAATTCAGACTTTATAAATTCGGCCACATGGTTTCTTGTGGTATGATATCTTTTGTACGTGCCTAGTGCAAAGTCAATATCAATGAGCTTCTTCATCTGTTGGTTATGCCCATCAAAGAGTTCTAAAAGCATTTTATGCTTTTCACCTTTGCCCAAATATAAATTTTTTATATCCGAAGAGGTAAAGGGTTTATTGTCTTCTACAAGTTGACGGTGAATTCTATTTATTCTGCTCCTAACGGTATCCAAATACTGATTCAATTCATTTGCTTCAAGGTTCGTTCCCTTCATTTTCCCTGTACGAGCACTCCATTTTTGTGGGTCAACTTTGCGTGAAACACTGAGTTCACTTCGTTGACCATCTACCGTTAAACGTAGGTATATAGGCACTTTCACGTCTTTTTCCTTGTGTTTTCCTTTGAGATAAAATAGCTGAGAGAAAGAATGACTCATTTTTGGTATCTTTTTTAACAAAAATAAAAGTATAAAATATAAAAACATAGTTTTCATATTTAACACAAAATCAATTTCTTACAAATAAATCGGTGAGTCTTTTTGAGGTAAATTAATGCTCACCGAATAGGTCCCTTTTTTAATGATAATATTTGATATAAAATGAAATCAAGTAAAATAAAAAAACCTGTAAATCAGTAATTTACAGGTTTAATGTTGTGTTTTGATGGTGTTTCAGTGGAGCCGGAGGGATTCGAACCCTCGTCCAAACAAGCAATAACCATGCTTTCTACATGCTTAGTATCTGCTTAATTTTCGATGCATACCTGACCAGATACGGCCTAATATACACTTAGCTTCTTTAGGTTTTAGAGGTGTCGCCAAAGCGAACTGACACCCTTGTGTTGACTTTTTTGGTGCTCCTAAACGAATCGCCGTCAACAAGGGCTATTCAGGAACATCTCGCTTCCCTACCTTGTAGGGACGAGGCACATCTTACTATAATTCAGATTATGCGGCAAGAGCGTAATTATTTTCGCCAATTAAAAGTGTGAAACATGAGATTTACGAGCTATATCCCAGCGCTCGACATGCTTACATCGCCATTGGTCTTGCTGTCAAAACCGGTCGGCCCCATAATGAGTTAGGTAAGCTTTGCTTACCGTAAACGAATTATGCCCTGAGCGTAGTCGAAGGGCCTAAACGCTTTCTCACTTTTTTATCAAAGAACTTGCCTGCACTGAGTACTTCGACTACGCTCTGTATGAACTCTGTCGAAGTGTGGGCGTTACCAAAATATTGCTTCGCAATAGTTCGGTCGGGCTATCGGCTTTATCTTTTTCTGTTTCTCGATTCCGCTCGAAATGACAGAAAAAGGATATCACCTCTATCCCTAACGCGGTCGGCAAAGGTAACTCATATCCATCAAACAATAAAAAGTTTGCTTACCCTGCCTATTACTCTTATTTTGGTCAACAATTATACCAAAATCATATATGAAGTTCGGAATCATCAGGGAACGTAAAAATCCGCCCGATCGCAGGGTAGTGCTATCACCAGAAGAATGCCAAAATGTCCTTTCCACATATCCGGAAGCCCAAATTTTGGTCGAATCATCACCCATTCGGGTATTTTCGGACAAGGAATATATGGAAAAGGGCCTAGAGATTGTCAAGGATTTGGAAACCTGTGAGGTGCTTTTAGGTGTAAAAGAGGTGCCTATCGAAGCATTGATTCCCAACAAAAAGTATTTCTTCTTTTCCCATACCATTAAAAAACAGCCTTATAATAGAGAACTACTGCGAGCAGTACTCAACAAAAATATTGAACTGTACGATCACGAAGTCATTACCAACGCAAAAGGAGCTAGGTTGGTGGCCTTTGGCCGTTACGCGGGGATTGTTGGTGCCTACAATGGATTCAGGGCGTACGGTCTTAAATACGATTTGTTTCAATTGCCCAAGGCCGAGTCACTTCTGGACCAACAGGCTTTGATCGCCGAACTCAAAAAAATACAACTGCCCAATATAAAAATATTGCTTACAGGAAAGGGAAGGGTAGGCAATGGAGCCAAGGAAATGCTCGATGCCATGGGATTGAAGCAAGTGGCTTCTAGCGAATATCTATCCGACACATTCAACGAACCCGTATATTGCCAAATAGATGTGTCTCAATATGTAAAGCGCAAAGATGGCGCTAAAGGCAGCAAAGCCGACTTTTTCCAAAATCCAGAAGATTACAAATCTGACTTTTTCAGGTTTGCTAAAGTTACCTACTTTTATATCGCAGGACATTTTTACGGGGATGGAGCCCCCTATCTGTATACACGCGAGGATGCTAAACAGCCCGATTTTAAGATAAAAGTAGTGGCCGACATCAGCTGCGATATCGATGGGCCCGTAGCATCCACCATTCGTTCGTCCACCATAGCAGAACCCATTTACGGTTATGATCCCGTATCCGAAACGGAAACCAATTTTAAAAGCGAAAATGCCATTGCTGTAATGGCCGTGGACAACCTTCCGTGCGAGTTGCCCAGAGATGCAAGCGTAGGTTTTGGAGAAGCATTTTCCAAGCATGTAATTCCGTCCTTCTTTAACAACGATAAGGATGGGATTCTCGATAGGGCCCGCATGACCCAAAATGGGAAGTTGACCCCTCGGTACGCCTATCTTCAAGATTATGTAGACGGAAAAGAGTAGCCTTTTGGCCAAAAATACCTTCTAGAGGTTGGTAATGCATTGCTTTTTAGTATATTGTATGTCCTAACTCTTAAAAGCCTGTGACATTTAATTGGGTGTTTTCTGGAGATGACAATCCAGCAATGCAAAGAACCTGTATCGATTTGGAATACAGTCTCAGACCACGAATCATGCGATTCTTGTTGTCCAAATTCGATGTTGATGCAGATTTTGCCAGTTTTTACTTCGATGTGAACGTAGATAAACAATGGGTGTCTATCTCAGATAAAACCCCAAAAGAGTACATCCTCAAAATATCTTCAGACTTTGATCAAGCCATTAATGGCTCTCCTTTTTCGTCCGTGGCTTAAACTTATTCTTTCAACTTAACATTCCAAGTAACAATGGGATGCTCCTTTGGAGCAGTGTATGCCCCTAATGCCTTTAGTCTAATAGGTAGATCTACCAGTTTTTCCAAAGTTTTGATCCGTAGGGTTTTGGTGCCCCCGGCCGGTACTTTAAAAACCGGCGAACTGGAATAGAACGTGTAAGGCATTTGGTTTTCGAATATCAAATCGCTGCTGGTCACATTTTTTAAGGTAATCTCTAAAATGGAAGTGTTGTTAATATATTTGGCATTTTCAAATTTTAACGATGCATTGAGTAAAGGAACCAGATTTTCTTCTTTTCCAACCAAAAGCGAATTAAAAACAGCAACCGTTCTTCCTGCAAATAAGGCTTCTTTTAAGGATTCAATAGACCTTTCTTTGGCAAAAACCAAGGTTATGGGGCGGTCGTGCCCCTTTTCCACATAATCCCAATCAATAAGGCCATGTATATCGCTGGTGCCCATAATGGTCAAATTGTTTTCAAGGGCTAGGGCCAACGACTCTTCAGAATAATCAACCGTATTTATGACCTCTATTCCGTGCAACTCTCCCTTTTTGATCCGTACTTTTTGAAAATCGCTCAAAACAGGGTTTCCACTTGGCGATTGGGCATACCATGCGGGATGGTTCCAAAATACAAAGGCATCTTGCTTTTTGGCCTCTGCAAACGATTCTTCGGCCTCGTCTTTCAAAAGTTTGTTGGCATCTGCTATAAAAATGGCATTGCTATGACCCATGGGTGCCTGGCGGGTAATTTCGGACCCATGAACAATTAGCAGATCATGGTCTTTAGCTTCATTAAGTGCAATTTCGTACGATCTGTTCCTATTGGGGTGGAGAATATCTGCTGCGTGGGGCTGGTATTCAAGGTGTTCGGTAAGCGAAATCACATCCAAATTATCCCGAAGGGCTTCCATGACCCTAATATTGGGCCAAACATTGCCATCTGAAAAAACAGTGTGCTGGTGCAAGTCTGTTTTTAAGGTTTTGTATCCAGGTACATCGGGAAAAACAAGGGTTCTGGAACTTTGGTGCGAATGCTCTTGTGCAAATAGAGTGGAGGTTACGAGAAATAAGGCAAAAAAAGCTTGGAATTTCATGTTGATGGTTTTGTCAAAACTATAAAACTATATAATATGCTTCAATCGCAAGAAGTATATTTTACAAACTGTTAACCTGAGGGTAAAGTAGTTACATGTTTTTTGGTATTGGTGGTATTGTTCGGAAATCACAATTAATAAATATTTAAGGTTTCCAAAAGTGGAAATAAGTAAAATCCTCACTAGGTTTGTCGGTTGTAAAAATTGGTATTCCTTGCATAAAGATTTGATCATAGCAATACTGTGGAGCCTATCTCCTTTTGGGGAGGCCAAAGTTGGCATACCCTATGGCATGTACCAAGGGGTGAACGAGTATATGGTTTTTATAGCCTGTTTTTTGGCCAATGTATTGGTGTTCCCTATTATGATGTTTTTTTTGGAGCACATCAATCGGTATTTGATCAGATGGCGATTCTATAAGAAATCTGCTGTTTATGTGGGCCAAAGGGCCAAGAAAGGGTCTGGAAAAAAGGTACAGCGGTTTGGTTTTTTGGGCATTGTGTTGTTCGTGATGATTCCTTTGCCTGGCACAGGGGTGTATGCGGGCAGTATAGCGGCGTACCTTTTCAAAATGAAAAAACGGGAGGCCTTTGCAGCCAATACTATAGGAATCTTCTTTTCCTCTGTAATTGTTTGGGTTACCACTTTATTGTCCTTGGAAGGAGTTAAATAACATGGCAATCAAAGTATTTTTAGATTTTTTAATACACCAATATGCTTCGATTTGTTTATTTTGCTTCCAATCAATGAAGTTTCTTTAACCATAAAACACATATATGGCTTCAGGTTTTTTTGCTGTTTTGGATGATATTTCTGCACTTATGGACGATGTGGCAACGATGAGTAAAGTTGCTACAAAAAAAACAGCGGGTATTTTAGGGGACGACTTGGCGGTAAACGCCGAAAAAGCGACTGGTTTTTTGTCCAACAGGGAAATTCCGGTGCTTTGGGCCATAACCAAAGGCTCTTTTCTGAATAAGTTAATTATTTTGCCCATCGCATTTTTGTTGAGTGCCTATCTTCCGACCGCAATTACGATCATTCTTATTTTAGGAGGGGTGTACCTTGCGTATGAAGGAGCGGAGAAAGTATATGAGTACCTTTTTCATCGTAAGGAGGAAGCCCATGCAGAAGACCCTATTGATATTCCCGAAGAAGAACTGCCCGAACTGGAGCAAAAAAAAATAAAACAGGCCATTGTTACCGATTTTATCCTTTCCATTGAAATTGTCATCATTGCATTGAGCACTGTGGTAAACGAACCATTGACGATACGGATTGCAACGGTTTCGGTAGTGGCTTTATTGGCAACTGTCGGGGTATATGGCATAGTGGCTTTGATCGTTCGGATGGACGATTACGGGTATAGATTAATCCGTTTGAATGACCGTGACGATAGTTTCTCTGACAAAGTAGGTGGAGTGTTGGTTAATGCATTGCCACGTATCATTAAAGCACTCTCTGTTGTGGGAACCTTCGCCTTGTTATTGGTGTCTGGAGGAATCTTCAATCACAACATAGATTATCTTCATCATCTGTTTCCTGGTCTTCCCAGTTTATTGAAAGATTTTCTGGTTGGGTTGGTCATAGGTTTGGCAGCAGTTTTTTTAATGAAATTGGTGAAAAAGCTGTTCAAAAGAAAATAGGATACAGCTACAGAAATTGTATATGAACCCGGCCGAAGATTACATTCTTAATCAACCTGAACCGTTCAAAAGCATATTGATCCAATTACAAGTGTTGGTAGAAACCACGGTGCCCGAGGTAAGGCTGGACTTCAAATATAGGTTGCCATTCTATTACTTGAACGATAAACCATTTTGCTATTTCAACGCCTCCTGTAAAAAAGGATATGTGGATTTGTGCCTTTGGAATTCGGCACACCTTACCGTCCATTTGGATAAATTGGTCACCGATGGAAGAAAAGTGATGAAGTCCCTACGGTATTTTAATGTGGATGAAATTGACGGCAAGATTGTTGTTGAACTATTACAAGAAGCCAAATCCGTTAACCACAAAGGATTTTACAAAAGTTAGCTTTTGCTCGGAACCAGCTCCGACCTTTTGGTTTTCAGTTTAAAGAAGGCGATCCAAAGGGAAACAATACCTAAAAGCAGCCATAGTAAATCTACCAAAAGAATTTGCTGATATCCATTTTGATATGCTACCCAAAACCAATTACCCGTGGTAATTCCGTTTGCAATCGGAACCAATAAACCCAAAATTCCACCTGAAATCAATGTCCACTTGTTGGTGAAACCAATATCCTTTTTAAGGATAAAGAACACCGTTGCCGCCAACCAAATCGGGAAATAGGTTTGGTAGAGGAAGCCTCTGTTTACTTCGGGTACAAACTTTACAATAATGAATTCCAAAGCGGTAACGGGAAGCAAGCTAAGGCATATCGCCATATACCAATTGGCCACTTGCTTATTGAACTTACGACGCTTTTCTGGAACATTTTTTTTGTCCCGTGCCACCAACCAGATCATAATTCCGGATAGGATTACAAAACAGGAAACCAATCCAAGGATAAAGGAAATCACACGCAAGCCATAACCAGCGTAATCGCCAAAATGGAGTCGGAACATCATATTTTTCACTCCATCCAAATAGGAAGTTGGGGCAATCGGTACCTTTTCCTGCGCAATGGAACCATCGGAAATTTTGTAAATACGGTAACCGACCCCGTTCAATTTGGTGTTGTAACCAAGATATCCGCTGATGGCGGCATGCATATTTTTATCCCCATAATTAAAGATGTGTGCTTCCGTAACCCGAAAATCACCCCAGTCCGCTTTCATTTCTTCGACATATTGATCTAAGTTGACGGTGCCGTTCAATTTTTTATTCTGGAACTCGTAGACAGGGTGGTTGTACTCCAAGTCCTCAAACAACTTGTTTTGATCGCCATCGTACAGTCCCATTACAACTGGGAGAATCAAAATACCTTTGAGCAAAAAGAAAGCTCCGGTTACGGCATAAACAAACTGAAATGGAAATCCTATCACTCCCAAGGCTGTATGGGCATCGGTCCACATGGTTTTGAGCTTGGCCCAAGGTCTAAAAGTGTAAAAGTTGGAAACAATCTTGTTCCAATGCACCAAAATCCCCGTGATGATGGCAAATAGAAAAAAGAATGCCACCAATCCCGCCAAATACCTTCCGTAGGGGTAGGGGATTTGATCTAAAAAGTGCAGACGGTACAAAAACTCCCCCAAATGATAGTTCTCCGCATAGGTTTCCGTTTTGGTCTTGGCTACTGGATCTAAATAAAAGAATACAGGGGCCCGATCATCTTCCAAAGCCAACGAGTCTTTGGATGCACCCAGATTAACGGAAATACTTCTCTCGTTGTAATAATGCCGTAGTTCCACATCACGGCCATAAAGATTATATTCTTCGGAAAGATCGTTAAGGTAGCCGTTAATGCTACCGGGCAATGCATCTTCTTGGCTAACGGTATGTCCGCGTTCCCAATTGGCAATTTCATCCCTAAAAAAGGAGAAAGATCCTGTAAAGAAAATAACGTAGAGTGCTACGCTGATTACAATACCGCTTACGGTATGTGTGTGGAACAAGATATTGTAGATACGGTTTCCCATGGTTTAAACAAGAGGGTTGGTTTGATTTCCAAAATAAAATATGACAAAGAGCACTAAACTGGCCAAAAGGTAAATACCCCAGACTTTCCAGCCATTTTTGCCCAAAAAGGCAATAACCATTAAAACAGCCCAAAGGATAAAGGCCGTAAAGGTGCTGGTAATGATGACCGCCACATGGTTGAACCAACTGGCCAAGGCCATATGGAACATCACGGCCACAATAAGTCCGCCCAAAATGGCAGCGGTAATTTTGGCAAATCGTTGCGAGAATGATGGGGTCAAATATTTTTTGTTGGCAGGCATAGCTTAAAACAATATGGTTTCAAAAAGGATGGAACACAAAAAAAGAACACCCAAAAAGCGGTAGTTTAACAAGCGTAAGGGTGCCAAGAGAATCACTAAACTGGCAACCGTCATCAAAATGATAAAAAAAGTGAACGTACCCGAACCTAGTCCCCAATAAATACAGCTAAGCCCCAATGAAAAAATCATTAGGGCCAAACTGACATATTTTGAGGCTTTTTTATGCTCAGCTATAGAGTGTTCAAAACCAAGATTTCCCATTGCCGACATTTTTTTTGATGTACTGTACAGCAGGTAAAAGGAAATAAACGCAAGAAGGGAAATTCCGGTGGCCATGGTTATCTTTTTATGCAATAGGTGGCACAATGCCAGATAAATTCATAGTCCTCACCGTTATAGGTGCCGGGAATTTCTTCTTTGGTCGTCGTCTCCACAATGTACTTGGTGTCCCAAGGCAGGGCAAAGGAAACCTCTCCATTATCGTCGGTGTACAAGGTTTTGGACCACAGGTCCGCAACATAGACTTTAAGTTCGTTTTTTGCGATGGGCTCCCCCTTGTACAAAACTTGGAGCTTGATTTCTTTTCCATCATTTTCCAATTGTTTTACTACGATTCCATCTGGATTTGCCGTTTTTGTATCACCATCAGAACCTACTTGAACCTTTGCAGTGGAATGGTAATGCGTTTTGAAAATACCAAAGTCGTACTGGGTATAATCGATTACATCAATTTCATTGTTGTTCAGGGCAACGGTATAAACACCACTTTGTGACGGTGTGAAGCTGGCCAGATAATAATCTTCTTTGGCTTCGGTGCTTATTTCAGTTTTTGTGCCATCGGGAGCTATTACCCAAAGGGTAAATTTGGAAACGGCAGGAAACGCTTCGCCTTCCACTTTTTCAATCACACCATAGGTGTATTCCCCATAGTGCACGCGTACTTCCTGTGCTTGACCAAGTTTTCCAGTTCCATTGGTCTCTATCCACAAGTAATGGGCTTGGGCTGTAAGGGTCCCGAAGAGACAAGTTAAAAAGAGAATGAATTTTGTTTTCATAATGATTTACATTTATAGCCCTATGCGAGTACATAGGACTTGTTTAATTTGTTTGATGTTAAAAACTATATGCCACGGTAAGTCTTCCATTGATTCCGGGTTCCGATTGCCAATATAGATAGGAACCATAATTGGCACCGGAATATAGATATTCGTCCAAAATATTGTTGATGTTCAACTGAACCCTGAAATTGCTGTTTCTCCATGATAGGGCACCATCCATCCTAAAATAATCTGGAAGGTCTGACTGGTTATCTGCGGCCCAGGCCCAAGTAGATCTATCCACTTGGTATTGGTAGCCCAAGGAAACGCCGAACCCGTTCAACGATGATGTCTGGGCGAAGTTGTAGTTCAACCATCCATTGGTTACATGTTTGGCGTGGCCGGCCACTCTGGTGCCCACAATGTCCGGATTGGGGTCTTCGGTCACTTCAACTTTGGTGTTGGCGTAGTTCAAGATTACATTTAGCTCTGGGGTAATTTCCCCTTGCAAGTCGAACTCTATACCTTTTGATTGGACTTCGCCCAAATACATGGAGAAGTTGGGATTGGATGGGTCAGTGGTCAAAATGTTCTCTTTTGTAATTTGGAAGGCTCCCAATGAGGTTCTCAGGCGTCCATCGAAGAAACTCTTCTTAATACCGCCCTCAATATCGTTCGCATCAACAGGGTCGTTCAAAGGCTCCATATCAACACTCATTCCCGCTTGTGGCAAGAAAGATTGGTCATATAGTCCGTAGACGGTCAAATCGGGCAAAATATCAACACTCAATCCAACACGTGGCGTAAATACATCATCGTTTTCAGTTTTTCCTTGAGTGTACAAGTTCGTGTACCGTCCGGCCAAGGTCAATCGAATTTTATCCTCCAAGAAACCAATCTCATCTTGCAGGTAGTATCCTCTTAACGTATTTGCACTATATGGAGCACCTCCGTTTCTATATTGAACATTTACTGAACGGTCGAATTCTGGAATAGTGACGCCATATTGGGGATTGTAGATATTGAAAGGTGTAGCAGTATCTACAGGAAGTGTAACCGAAAAGTCGGCCCAATAGGCTTTTTCACTAAAGTCGAAACCTCCCAATATTTTATGGGAAACAGCGCCGGTATTGAAGGCTCCATTGATGTATAACTGGGCATATTTACCTACGGATAGTGCATCCCACTGGGATATAGTCCTAACAACATCTCCGGTATCGCTATCAAGTCCTCCAATCCATGCAGAGTTCCCAACTTGATCATATCTTAGGTATGCCATTTGACCTTCAACGCTCCAATTATCTGAAAATTCGTGTTTGGCATTCAAAAAGAAAGTAACTTCTTGGATGTCGGTTTTTGGATAATTGGTATCAACAAAATTGAAATCACGGGGCAGGCTCGCGTATCCATCTTCCACAGGCGCAAAAATATAGGCAGACCCCAAGAAGGATTCGGCATCCTGTAGGTTCATCTCTGCTGTAACGGAAGTTTTATCGCTAAACTTATAGGTTAGGGCAGGGGCAATGCCAAATCTATCGGTTTGCTCATTTCCTCTATGGCTGTCCGTAGTTTGATACATGGCGTTGAAGCGATAAAGCAACTTTCCATTTTCGGAGGCTTTGCCACCCACATCAATGGTACCGCGATAAAAATCAAAGCTTCCTGCCGTAAAAGAGGCATTGGCGACAAATTCTTCCGTAGGTTTTTTGGTGACTACGTTATAAAAACCACCGGGCTCGCCTGCGGACATCATGAATCCGGCTGGACCTTTTACAAACTCAATGCGTTCCACTGTGTTCATGTCTTCGGCCAAAGGCCCCCAACTGTCCTGAACGTTTACTCCGTTCCTAAAAGCGGGCAAACGGAAACCACGCATGTTGATTCTTGCAAACTGTCCCCAGTGTTCCAACATTGTTACACCACTTACGTTTCTGGTAAGCCCGTCCATTATGGTGGTAACCTGTTGGTCTTTTAACAGCTCATTGCTGATTACCTGTACATTTTGTGGAAGCTTCACCAATTCGGTTTTCAACCTTAGCGATGTTGAAGGTTCTCTTTCTAGATATTTGTTTTGATGGCCTTCAACAATCACTTCGTTAAGTTGTTCTTGTTTTTCCATCATTTTAACGGTTGGAACTTGTGTGGTTTGTCCAGCATTAATAGTGATGGTCTTAGTTTGCATACCATAACCCACCATAGAAAAGGTAAGGGTATAGGAGCCAGCTGCAAGGTTGTCGATTTTATAGGACCCCGAACTATCGGTTGTAGCACCCAAACTTGTGTTGGATAGCATGATGTTGACGTCGGGTAGGGGGGTGTTTCTTTGGTCTGTAACTTTTCCTTCCAAACCTCCTGTTTGAGCTTGCGAAAAAGAAAAGACAGCTAGGCTGAGGATGAGTAATATATTTTTCATTCTTATTTGTAATTGGTTTCCAATCATAAATAGTAGGCTGATACCGATTTTACTGGTAGGATTAAGAAGTAATGTGACAATTGTTTTTTTCATGGTACCTTACTTAGAATTTATAAGTAAAGTTGGCAGAAATACTTCTCAAGTTTTGTGGGCTGATGGTGGACCAACCTTTGTAATAGTCTTTGTTGGCTATGTTGTCCAACTTCAATGTGATTCTGAAGTCTCTTGCATCGTAAAAGGTTGATGCATTTAAAATGGTGTACTCATCAATGGCGAACGTACCGTTGGATCTGTTGAAGATTTTGTTTTCGCTGGCGTAGTTACCCCCAAAGCCAAGTCCAAAGTTCTCCAAGCTGCCTTGGGTAAATCTGTAGCTGGCCCAAACATTGGCCAAGTTCATTGGGCCTGCGCTTTCCGGTCTAAACCCTAGAAAACTGGTATCTCCTTCCACCAATTTGCTGTCGTTATAGCTGTAGCCTGCAACAATATTTAAACCATCGACTGGAGAAGCGATAATGCTCGCTTCAAAACCTTTACTGGTTTGTTCACCATCTTGAGTATAGAAATAGTTATCGGCATCGGTATCAATCCGTTGCGCCATATCACTTACGGTAATATCGTAGTAGCTGAAGGTTGCGGAAAGCCTATCGTTGAACAAGTTCAACTTGGTACCTACCTCAAATTGGTTCGCGTGTTCTGGGTTTAACGCCCTAACAGATGTGTTTCCATCGGATAGTTCCGTTACAGGAGCCACGTTGCTGAACCCGTTCATATAATTGGCAAAAAGGGAAACTCTGTTTAAAATAGGCTGATAAACCAATCCGAATTTTGGTGAAAAGGCGGTCTGATTGTACCCATCATTGGAAAAACGGTCCACCCGCAAACTGGCCATTGCTGACAATTCTGGCAATAGGTTGATTACATTGGAAGCGTAGGCACTGAAAATCTCTTGCTCAGCTTCGCTGAATTGTGCTCCCGGATTAGCCAAAGTGGCGATTCCAGCATCGGCACCTGCCTGGGTCAATACACCAGAGTCGTACCGACCTGTGCCCATTGGGGTTCCGTAGTAATCGTGTAGGGCAGGGGCAACGGCTTGGAATTCATCAGGGTTCGACCCAACATAGGCAAATCCTTGGTTTCCGTAGCCAGTACTGTTGTTGATGGTTCGTGTTTTAAGGTAATCCAGTCCAACTACCAAGCGGTTTCTCATGGTTCCGATATTGAAATCCCCGATAAAGTTCTGTTGGATATCGGTTCCCAAGGTCTCGGAGTTTTGGTTACTGGTGTAACGGGCCAGAATAATGCCGTCTTCCAAAGGTGTTCCTGAAAGACCTTCAACGGTCGAGCTTACCTCGTACAAGTAAGAGTAATACCCATCAGACTTTGCATTGGACCTCGAAATTACGGTCTGGGAGGTCCAAGAATCACTCAAAATATAGTTCATCTGGCCTTGTAAACTGTAGGTTGGAGTGTCGATATACAAATCATTGCTGGTGTAGGAACGTTTGAAATCGTAACCCAGTTCATCCAGATTGGTCACACGAAGCGGTGCTCCACGATCTAAAAATAACATCGTTTGGTTAGTGCTTCTACCGTTATAAAATTCGGTGTTGATGTTGAAAGAAAGTCTATCACTGGCCTGAAACGCCAAGGATGGCGCAAAAAAGAAGGACTTTCTAAATCCAGCATCTTGGTAGCTGTTTTGGGTATGGTATGAAGTGTTTACACGAAGCGCAATGTTGTTTTGGTCGCCCAATGTGGTATTTACGTCGGCACTTACACGGTTCAATCCGTAGCTGCCAGAAGTATAGGAGATATTCCCACCAAAACCGTAATATGGCTTTTTGGTATTGATGTTGATCAAACCACCGTAAGAAATTAAGCTACTACCATACAAAGTGCCCGAAGGGCCTTTGATTACTTCGATGGATTCAATATTGGCAGGGTCGGGACTTCCGTTGGTTAAACCTGGCAAACCGTTGATCATTGTGGGCTGTACGGCAAAACCACGCAACGAAAAATAACCAGCGCCGTCATTTCCCCTTCCAGTAGATTCCCAAAGTTTATCGATGCCCGGAGCATTCTTAAGGGCGTCATCAAAATTGGTAACAACCTGGTCTTGCAATAATTCCGTTGAGATGGAATTGTAAACCTGAGGGTTTTCGATGTCTTTGAGGGGCATTTTTGAGACATAAACACTTGCTTTGCGCGAGAATTTGTTGGTTTGGTTACCCTCAACTACAACCTCATTGAGCTGTTCTTGCCTTTCCACCAAAGTGATGGTTTGTATGTTAGTGGTTTGGTTAGCGTAAACAGTCACGGTTTTGTTCTGTGTGCCAAAACCTACCATCGAAAACGTTAAGGTGTAGGAGCCAGGAGCGAGGTTGGAAATTTCGTATTCCCCGGAATAGTCCGTATTTGTACCTAAGCTGGTGTTGGACACCGCAATATTGACATTGCCAAGTGGGTTGTTTCTTTGATCGGTTACTTTTCCTTTTAAGTTTCCAGTTTGTGCTTGAGAAGTAAAAAAAGCTGTGAAACTAAGAATGAGTAATATATGTTTCATTTTATTTGTAATTGGTCTAAATAAGTTTGAGCTGCAAATGTATGTTCCACTGCTAAATCAAGCAAAAAATATTTAGACTAATTATAAATAAAGTTTTTGTAAGTGATTTAAATTATTGATTTACAGAGTTATGAAATCAAAATTTTAACAATTTAAAGCGTATTTATAGTGAATTGATGGTCTTGCGGATGGCTGTTAAATCGGTCAACAATTTATCCAATAAACTTAAATCCAACATATTGGCGCCATCACTTTTGGCATTGGCTGGATCAAAATGGGTTTCCATAAAAAGTCCGTCAACACCTGCTGCGATTCCTGCTCGGGCCATGGTTCCGATCAAGGCAGGTCTTCCACCCGTAACTCCAGAAGATTGGTTGGGCTGTTGTAGGGAGTGGGTAACATCCAAAACCACAGGAGCATACTGTTTCATGGTGGGCACACCTCGAAAATCCACAATCATATCTTGGTATCCGAACATGGTTCCACGATCGGTGATCCAAACCTGTTCGTTGCCCGAATCCGTTACTTTGGCAACGGCATGCTTCATACTTTCGGGACTCATAAACTGTCCTTTCTTCAAGTTGACCACCTTTCCAGTTTCGGCAGCAGCCACGACCAAGTCGGTCTGTCTTACCAAAAAAGCTGGGATTTGAAGCACGTCAACATATTCGGCTGCCAAAGAAGCGTCAGAAATTTGGTGGATGTCCGTAATGGTGGGAATCTCGAAGGTCTCAGAGACCTTTTTCAAAATTTTCAAGGCTTTTTCATCACCAATCCCGGTAAAGGAATCAATACGGCTACGGTTCGCTTTTTTAAAACTCCCTTTAAACACATAGGGGATGTTCAGTTTGTCCGTAATACCGACCACCTTTTCAGCAATTCGCATGGCCATATCCTCGCCTTCAATGGCACAAGGGCCTGCCAACAAGAAAAAATTATCGCTGTCCGTATGTTTTATCTGTGGAATTTTGGTGATGTCCATTTCTTAAAGTTTGCACAAATATACTATTAAACGGTGGTATCCTTTTTAGATTTATCCAACTAAACCATCAACCATGAAGTATAAATTTGTTTTTATTGTCTTGTGTTTTATTTCTTCTTTTTCCCATGCACAATGGCAGGAACGGGGCGGTACTTTTGATTTGGCGCATTTAGAGCGCCATCAATTTAAATTGAATTTGTTGAGCCCTGGTTTTACTTATGAGCTGGGTATTTTTAAAAACCAAAGTATCTCTACCAACTTAGGTTTGGCCACTGCAACTTATGAAGAAGGCTACGTGTTCGGTTTGGCATCCAATAACCGATACCGCTATTACCATAATTTTAATAGAAGGGAAAGACTGGACAGAAACACTTCTGGTAATTCGGGAAATTACATTGCCGCCGCACAGGCCATTTTCTTTTCGCAATTACGAATTTCTACGGATGTGAAAGGTCCAGACGATTTTAATCTTGGATTTTACGGAATGGTCTACGGGATTCAACGTACCTACGAAAAAGGATTCAATTTTAACTTGGAAATAGGTGCTGGATATTATAAAGGGGATGGTGTACCCGATGGTTATGGACCTTTGATAAACCTTACTTTTGGATGGGTGGCCACAAAACGCAAAAAAAGGGACCCGTACCTTGATTAAATAAAGGCATCACAACATACTATTTTGATAAAGTTTGGGTTATATTATTACCAAATTAACCTACAATGCGTCGCTTACTACTTTTGGCATTTCTGTCCGCAGGATGTTTTGTACATGCCCAATACGGTACAAACTGCGAAATCCGTCAGTTTAAGCTCAATGCCATCAATCCTGGTGTCGAGTACGAAATGGCTTTGGGCGTAAACAGTACTTTGGATATTCGGGTGGCGTACCAAGCGGCTTTGGAGCCAGCGAGTTCCCAACCTTTGGAAGATTTCGATTTTTTCCCCGCCATAACCATTCAGAACAGATATTACCACAACTTAAATAGTAGAGAAAGGCGCAGAAGATCTATTTACGGAAATTCGGGCAATTATATTGCGCCAACTGCGGCCATTTTTTCTCCAGGCAGTCGAGTGGTCGAGGGACGATTGGTAGATGGTGTTCACGGCTACGGTGGTTTGGTGTATGGTATTCAACGCAGTTATGATTCAGGTTTTAGTTTCTCTATAGATGCAGGGGCAGGGTATTATGTGGGGCCGTTCAAAGGCACCATTCAGCCTGTGGTAAACTTGAGTATAGGTTGGATTATAAGCGAAAAGCGTTGGTGTGTTGGTTTATAACCTCTATCTGGTACAATATTTGATTGTTGATGAGGAAATTAAAACTAACCATTTATGAAAACTATTTCCTCTTTACTTTTATGTTTATCCATTGGAGCTATTGGAATTGCTCAATCCGCAAAGAATGTTGAAAACCATCAACTTACCCTGAATGTGTTGCTGCCAGGCATCATCTATGAGCAAGGAATTTCTCAAAACTCAACTATTGCAGCAGAGGCTACTATGGGTTTTGCCTATGTAGAGTCTAGTTTTACGGATAACGGATTCGGTATTTATCCCATTGGAAGGCTCCAATACCGACATTACTATAATTTTGAAAGACGGCTTGAAAGAGGAAAAAATGTCTCTGGCAATACCGGAAACTATATTGCGCCCACCATCGCCATTCAGGGAGGTAAGGCGATAATCGGGGATTTGGACCATGTTTCCGATTATTTTGGGGGAGTTGGTGCTGTGTACGGTCTTCAGCGTACAGGTCAGAAAGGATTACAATTTCGATTCGAGGTTGGCCCCGGTTATTTCTTTGATGAATTTGAAAGCAACTTCGGTATTTTTCTTGCCTTAAAGCTCGGTTGGGTTGTGAGTAAGGGGTAGAATTTTGGAACTCGCACTAAATCAATAAGATAAAAATAACATTTAGGTGTGTTGCACAACAAAAAATAGCAGTATCTTTGCGGGCTTAAAATTTAGGTTATGTCCAAAATCAAAAACATTGCAATCATTGCGCACGTAGACCACGGTAAGACTACCTTGGTCGATAAAATTATGTACCATTGCCAGTTGTTCCGTGATAACGAGAACAAAGGCGACCTGATATTGGACAACAACGACCTGGAACGGGAACGCGGAATTACCATCGTTTCAAAAAACGTTTCCGTTGTTTACAAAGACACAAAAATTAATATTATAGATACCCCTGGGCACGCCGATTTCGGTGGTGAGGTAGAGCGTGTTTTGAATATGGCCGATGGGGTCTTATTACTGGTGGATGCCTTCGAAGGCCCAATGCCACAGACCCGTTTTGTGCTTCAAAAGGCAATCGACCTTGGTCTGAAGCCCTGCGTGGTTATCAACAAAGTTGATAAAGAAAACTGTACCCCAGAGGAAGTACACGAAAAAGTGTTCGATTTGATGTTTGAATTGGGTGCGGAAGAATGGCAACTCGATTTCCCGACCGTTTATGGCTCTGCAAAAAACAACTGGATGGGCGAGGATTGGAAAACTCCAACCGAGAATATTGAGCCACTATTGGACATGGTCATTGAGCATGTTCCGGAATTTAAACCACAAGAAGGCTCAACCCAAATGTTGATTACTTCGCTGGACTTTTCTTCTTTTACCGGAAGAATTGCCATTGGTAGATTGCAAAGAGGTAAACTTCGTGAAGGACAACAGGTTTCTTTGGTAAAAAGAGACGGTTCCATTGTGAAGACCAGAATCAAAGAACTTTATACGTTCGAAGGTCTTGGTCGCTTAAAAGTTGAGGAAGTAGCTGCAGGAGATATTTGTGCGATTGTTGGTATGGAAGGATTTGAAATCGGTGATACCGTTGCCGATATTGAAAACCCCGAGAAATTGAAGACCATTGCTATTGATGAGCCTACCATGAGTATGCTTTTCACCATTAACGATAGTCCGTTTTTTGGTAAGGATGGAAAGTTTGTTACTTCCCGTCACATCAAGGAGCGTTTGGAAAAGGAGTTGGAGAAAAACTTGGCACTTCGCGTTCAAGAAACCGATAGTGCCGATAAATTCTTGGTATACGGACGTGGGGTATTGCACCTTTCCGTATTGATCGAGACCATGCGTAGGGAAGGTTACGAGCTTCAGATTGGACAGCCACAAGTAATTATTAAGGAGATTGATGGTGTAAAATGTGAGCCTGTGGAAAACTTGACCATTGATTTGCCGGAAGAAGTATCGGGAAAAGCTGTTGAGATGGTATCCATCAGAAAAGGTGAAATGACCAGTATGGAAGCCAGAGGTTCCCGAATGGTTTGTGAATTCATCATCCCTTCCAGAGGAATCATCGGTCTTAGGAACCAATTGTTGACAGCTACGGCAGGTGAGGCCATTATGGCGCACCGATTTTTGGAGTATCAACCCTTAAAAGGTGATATTCCACAGCGATTGAATGGTTCTTTGGTGTCTATGGAAAACGGAACTGCGATTCCTTATTCTATTGACAAACTTCAGGATAGGGGTAAATTCTTTGTGGACCCGGGAGAAGATATTTATGAAGGCCAGGTAATTGGAGAGAACTCCCGTCAGGATGATATGACAGTGAACGTTACAAAGACCAAAAAACTATCCAATGTCCGTTCTTCCGGGGCTGATGATAAGGCCAAGATTGTGCCAGCTATCAAGTTTTCCTTGGAAGAAGCTTTGGAATACATCCAAAAGGATGAATACGTTGAGGTAACGCCAAACCACTTGAGGATTAGAAAAATCTACCTAAAAGAAGTGGATAGAAAAAGAAACAAGGTAGTTTAGATATAATTCAATTTGACATTTGCATAAAGCGGATGGAGTAGCATACTTCATTCGCTTTTCTTTTTTTGATAGTTCTTGGTTGTCTTTTTGGTGGTTTGTGTCATTTCGAATGAATATGAGAAATCCCAAACACAAATAGATTTCTCAATTGTCACTGCGTTTCTCATTTCGAAATGACAAATGCTACGTCATTTCGAACGAACGTGAGAAATCTAATTTGTAATAGGTCATTCATTCACCTTGTTTATTAAGAATAATTTTTAGTTAACCTTTACAATTTCAATCATCAGGAGCGAGAAATCTAAGAATAACAATTGAATCTTCCTGACAAAATAGATTATTGGAGAAATTCGTGTAATTCATGTCAAACCATTAGCTCAGCATCAAATAACAGTGGAAACCTTGACTCCTAAAATCCTGAACCCTAAAAATTAGTGCAAATGCCCGTGGTGTTGCTCACGTAAACAAGATACGGCAGCTCCAATAATTCCGGCGTGGTTCATAAGTTCGGCCTTTACCACATTAGTCTCAATTTTGATGTGATGACTGAATTCCTCCCATTTTTTGGAGGTTCCGCCCCCAACGATTATAAGGTCTGGACAAACAATAAGTTCTACCAATTTTAAAAACTTATTGAAGCGTTTGCCCCATTTTTTAAAACTGAGATCTTCTTTTTCTTTGGCAGACGCAGCTGCCCATTTTTCAATCTTCTTAAATTTCTTGTAAGGAATCTGGCCCAATTCAAAATTGGGGATAAGTATGCCGTTGTAAAAAGCGCCGCTACCCAGTCCTGTTCCGATAGTGATCATAACCACCAATCCATCTTTTCCTTTGCCTACCCCATAGTTCATAGAGGCATATCCAGCAGCATCGGCATCATTCAAAACAGTAAATTCATTGCCAGTGTATTCGGTAAAAAGTTCATCAATATTTACGCCAACCCAACTTGGGTCTAAGTTTCCCGGAGATTTACATATCCCGTTTTTGACGATGGATGGAAAGCCACAGCCCACAGGGCCTTTATAATTAAAGTGTTCCACAATTTCGGCCACCACTTTGGCCATGTCTTTTGGTTTTTTTGATTTTGGGGTTGGAATTCGAAAACGTTCGGTCAACATTTCACCGGTTTCGGCGTTTACCAAGGCACCTTTTATGCCCGATCCGCCTATATCTATACCAAGAATTTCCATATAGGAAGCAATATTAGTTTGAACAAAGTAACAAAAACTTTTGGTGATCAGGTAATTGCATTGAAAATCAATGAGCTATATGTGTTTTTTGATGATTATATCGCTTTTTGAATGACTTCAAAAACTTTACTGCCATCACATTTCAGGGTTTTGTGCGGATATTTCAAAATCAAGGCGTAATCATGCGTAGCCATAATGATGGTTCTTCCGTTCTGATTGATATCCTGTAATACTTTCATGACCTCTACACTGGTCTGTGGGTCCAAATTACCCGTGGGCTCATCTGCCAAAATAAGTTCTGGGTCGTTCAATAGAGCACGGGCAATGGCAATGCGTTGTTGTTCGCCGCCAGAAAGTTCGTGCGGAAACTTAAAACCTTTGGTTTTCATGCCTACCTTGTTCAGTACCTCCTCTATTTTTTCGTCCATTTTTTTAGAATCGGTCCATCCCGTTGCTTTTAAAACAAATTGTAGATTGTTGTTCACGTTTCGGTCTGGCAGTAACTTGAAGTCCTGAAAAACAATACCCAGTTTTCTGCGTAAAAAGGGAATATCTTTTTCTTTGAGTGTTTTCAGGTCAAAATCCACTACTTGCCCGGTGCCTTGTTTTAGGGGAAGGTCGGCATAAAGCGTTTTCATAAAACTACTTTTCCCGCTACCGGTTTTTCCTATTACATAAACAAATTCCCCTTTTTTTACCTCAAGGTCAATATTGTTGAGAACCAAGTTCTCGTTTTGGAATACGGCTACGTTTTGTAATTTAACAATGGTTTCGGGCATAATTTCAATTCAAAAGCTACACAAAAGTATTTGAAATTAAGTGATCAGCATCAAAATTAATGGTTAAAGCTTATTTTTTGGAAAAAGGGGTGTATCATTTTTTCCAAATTTTAGTATTTAGGTTGAGGTCATCCACAATGTCGATGGCCATTACAAAATCTTCATAAAAAAGTTCGAGTACATTGGAGGTGACCAAATTTTGATTTAGCCGTAAACTCAGAAAACCATGGGGAATTTGTACCGCCATATAGAGTTTATTGTTCTTGAAGGACATGAGCACTGAGCCTCCCACTTTTTTCTTGAAAGCTGCGATTCGTCGCATCAATGAGGGCGATAGGATGTAACGGGCTTCCGTTTGGTCGGTGCTATAAACCACAAATTCATTTTCGAACTCGGTATCTTCCATATTCACCAACTGGTTCCGGTTGAGGTTCATGGACTGTAGTGTCTTGGCCATATACCCAATCCTTTTTTCATATTGATCGGGCAGTACAATGGTGCTGCCATTGAATTTTTTGTTGAAATCCATAATGGCGAACATTCCTGTAAAACTACTTCCCATTTCCTCGATACTGCTCTTTTTTTTGAACCAAGGCCTTAAATGGGTATACGCCATATAAAGTTGTAAAAAGAGAGGAATGTACATAAGGTAAGGATTGATTTGTGTCCCAATAATCTTCACATTTCCCATGGAAATAGAAATACTACCCACTTTTCCGGTGAGCACTCCCCGGTTCATATTGTAGGTTTGCTTCTTTGATTTTACCTTTACAAAAGGATTGTGTTTTGCCAGCAATTCGCTGTTTGCGATTTCATGGATATTGATTTGTTTTTTTGGGTTAAATCGAAACGTAGGGGCAATTTTTTTCAGAAGTGTCCGCAGGATTTGCTTTTCCACGGTCAGATATTTTTTTCTTAGGAGGTAGGATTTTGCAAAAATGAAATAACAAGTGCCACAAATAAAAGTTATTAATGTTTGAATGAACTCATACCATGGCACATTTTTTGGCATGGTTGAAGCCCATTCGGCCAGTTTATCATTAAACGGACCCCAAAAAAGAGGATAGGTTATTGTTCCCAAGAATATAAGGGGCACAGAGATGGAACCTATTACTTTATACCAATAATATTTTTTTCTAAGCGGTTCGGCCTTTTCCAGCAAGGGGAGCAGTTGTTTTTTAATGCTGCTGAAGTCCATGGTGCCAAGCTAGTTTTAGATTGGTTTGTTGTGAAGAGAATCTCCAATGTAGCATCAAATGCAAATGGTTAAAGCTTATTTTTTTGGAAAAAGAGATGCATCATTTTTCCAAATCTTAGTATTCAAGTTAAGATCTTCCACAATGCCGATGGCCGTTGTAATATCTTCATAGAAAAGTTCAAGTACATTGGAGGTGACCAAATTTTGGTTTTGCCGTAAGCTCAGAAAACCATAGGGCAATTGTACTGCCATGTAAAGTTTATCGTTCTTGAAGGACATAAACACTTGGCTTCCCACCTTTTTCTTGAAAGCTGTGATTCGCCGCATCAATGAGGGCGACAGAATGTAACGGGCTTCCGTCTGGTCGGTACTGTACACCACAAATTCATTTTCGAACTCGGTATCTTCCATGTTCACCAATTGGTCTCGTCCCAAGTTCATGGATTGTAGGGTCTTGGCCATGTATCCAATCCTCTTTTCATATTGATCAGGGAGAACAACGGTGGTACCATTGAATTTTTTATTGAAATCCATAGTGGCGAACATTCCAGTAAAGCCGCTTCCCATTTCGTCGATACTTTTCTCTTTTGTTAACCAAGGTTTTAGGTAGGTGTACGTCATGTATATGTGTGCATAGAAGGGAATGTACATAAGGTAGGGGCTAACTTGTAGCCCAACTGTCTTAACATTCCCCATGGAAATGGAAGTACTGCCCACTTTTCCAGAGAGCACTCCTTGGTTCATATTGTAGACTTGGTTTAGACTTTGGTCCTTTACAAATGGATTGTGCTGTGCCAGCAGTTCACTGTTTGCGATTTCCCGGGCATCAATCTGTTTGTTTGCATCAAAATGGAATGTGGGCACAATTTTTTCCAAAAGGGTTTCCAGGATTTCTTTCTCAATAGCCATGTATTTTCTTTTTTGGGAGTTGGCCATGGCATAGATAACATAGAAAACACCAATCAAAAAAAACATTGGCATTTGCAGGGATGTGAGCCAAATTTCTTTTTCGTTCAACCCTCTGGCCCATTCGGTAAATTGGTAATTGAAGAAGTACATAAAAATGGGAAGAACTATTATACTGCCTAAAAACAAAAGCATGGCAAGAGAGGTTGCTGCTTTATATTTGCGATACTTTCTTCTAAGTGGTTCAGCCTTTTCCAGCAAGGGGAGCAGTTGTTTTTTAATGCTGCTAAAGTCCATCATATAAATCTGGTTTTAGATTGAAATTTTAGGGACTTCGGCATCCGAAGGATCAATAATGAACATTGTTTTCGGGGTGTACCCCATCAATTTGGCAACTATATTGGATGGGAACATGTCCAAAGCAGTATTGAAAGCATATATCGCTGCATTGTAGGATCGTCTTGAGGCAGAAAGTTGCTCTTCCACTTCATTCAAACTGCTTTGCAACACAAGAAAGTTTTCACTGGCCTTGAGGTCTGGGTAGGCCTCAACGGTTACTTGGAGTTTGCCCAATTTGTCGCCCAACTGGTCTTCGAGCTGTATTCTCTCACGATCGTCCACCTTTTGATCAACGATTTGCTGTCTTAACTTCGTAATGTCCGTCAGGATTTGTTTCTCGTGTTTCATGTAGCCTTTTACGGTAGTTACAAGCTGTGGAACCAGGTCTGTTCTTTTCTTCAGCATTACGTCAATGCTGCTGTAGGCTTCTTCGGTCTTGTTCTTTTTGCTGACCAGATTGTTGTATATAAATATGAAGAGCAACAAAAAGACCAGCACAATAATAACTAAGTAGGTCATAATAAAAATTTACATTGAACATTTGGGACAACCTTAGGATTGCCCTTTTTTCAAAGCTGAAGGGGTTAATGCTTTATTTTAAATGTTGAGGTTTGAATTTGTTGTTCCAAAAAACGAAAGGAATAACCCTTTGAAAAGTGTTTTGAAACGTTTGGCCAGTGAGGTTGTCTGGCAACTTGGTGGTAAAAGTAACAATAAATGAATGTTGTACAAGCAGATATCCGTAAATTTCGGCAAATGACATTTTAAATATACTTTGGCTTTAATTTTGACGTTATGAGTAAAGTCAATCGAGAACAGCGTAGAACACTATGAATCGAAAAAACCTCTTTATTTTTCCCATTTTAATGGGAAGCTTTTTTGTGCTTTCTGCACAGGAAACCAAGATCTATACCCACGAAAACAAAGCCTATCAAGATGCTTTGGCGCTCTATAATAATGAGCAGTACCAAGCCGCGCAAAACATTTTTGAGTCCGTAAAGGCCAATACCAAAGATGGTGAAACCGAAGCCAATAGTGCTTATTATGCCGCAAATGCTGCCATTAGGTTAAATCAGCGGGGAGCGGATAAAATGATGGAAGATTTTGTGGAACGTTACCCTACATCCACAAAGCGAAACTCTGCATTTCTTGACGTGGCCGATTACTATTTTGAGACCGGAAAATACCCTTACGCTTTAAAATGGTACAAAAAAGTGGACGAAAACTCCATGCCATATTCAGAGCGTGACCGTTTTAATTTTAACAACGGATACGCTTTGTACGCATCTAAACGTCCAAAGGAAGCTGAACGTTATTTGAACAAGGTCACCACCTCCCAAAAATATGGCTCACAGGCCAAGTATTATTTGGGGTATATTGCCTATGAGCAGGACGATTACAGTTCCGCAAGCGCCCGGTTCGACCAAATTCAGGACCCCGAATTGCTCGATGAGAAGTTGTCGTACTACCAAGCTGACCTGAATTTTAAGCTCGGTAAGTTTGAAGAAGCCATCGCCATGGCCAAAAAACAATTGCCAAAATCCAATCGTCAAGAAGTTTCGGAACTCAATAAGATAATTGGCGAGAGCTACTTCAATCTGGAACAATATGCGGAGGCCATTCCCTATTTGGAAGAATACAAGGGCAAACGTGGCAAATGGAACAACACCGATTACTATCTGTTGGGTTACAGCCATTACAAGTTAGGCGATTATCAACAAGCCATCCAGCAATTCAATAAAATTGTGGGCGGAAGCAATGCAGTCTCTCAAAATGCATACTATCACTTGGCGGAGTGCTATTTAAAGTTGGACAAAAAATCCGAAGCCTTGAATGCGTTCCGAAATGCTTCCCAGATGGAGTTCAGCCCAGAAATCCAAAAAGATGCCCAGTTGAACTATGCCCGTTTGAGCTACGAAATAGGCAATGCTTATGAACCCGTTCCACAGGTGTTGACCACTTATCTGGAAAAATATCCAAAGGATGAGCATCAAATGGAAATTCAAGAACTTTTGGTGGACTCCTACATTACCTCCCGAAATTTTGAAGGTGCGATGCAACTGTTAGAGGAGAACAAAAACTATGCCAGCAAAGAAACCTATCAAAAAGTTGCCTATTATCGCGGAATAGAACTTTTTATAGATGGTGATTACGAAGAAGCTTGGGAAAGGTTGGATAAATCCTTAAAAAGTGCAGAAAACTCCAGTTTTGAGGCTCGTGCCTTGTATTGGAAAGCCGAATCGGCCTACAGATTGAACCGTTTTGAAGAAGCCTTGGTCGATTTTGTTAAGTTTCAAAATTCACCAGTTGCCAAATCGCTTCCGGAATATGATCAATTGGATTACAATTTGGGATACTCCTATTTCAAATTAAAAGATTACAATAATGCCATATCCTATTTTAAAAATGTGGTCAACTCCAATGCTATTGATGACCAAAGGAAGAACGATGGATATCTGCGCTTGGGGGACAGCTATTTTGTGACCAGCAAATACCAATTGGCGAAGAAGGCTTACGATGCTTCATCAAAGATGAACGGTCCCGAACGGGATTATGCAGCCTTCCAAAAAACACTTTGCGATGGCTTTTTGGGCAACAATTCAGCAAAAATTGATGGATTGAATGAATTTTTGACCATGTACCCAAGCTCATCATTGCGCGATGATGCCTTGTTTGAATTGGGGAATTCCTATATCAACAATAACCAAGAAAGTTTAGGACTTCAAACCTACGATCGAATAGTGGATGAATACTCGGGAAGTAGGTTCGCACCACGTGGACTGCTGCGTTCTGGATTGGTTTATTACAACTCCAGTCGTAACGATCAGGCGTTGGACAAGCTAAAAGAGGTGGTTCAAAAATATCCCAATACCCAAGAAGCCAAACAAGCCGTTGCCACTACCAAATTGGTTTATGTGGACGAAGGTCGGGTAAGCGAATATGCTGCTTGGGCGCGGAACTTGGATTTTGTTGAGGTAACAGATAGGGAACTTGACAATGCCAGTTTTGAATCTGCCGAAAGGAAGCAAATTGAAGGAAAAGCGACTGCCGCCATTCGAGGATACGAAGATTACCTGAACCAATTCCCGAATGGATTGCACGCCCAGAACGCCAATTTTGCCTTGGCGCAATTGTATTTTGCCAATGGCGAAAAAGATAAGGCCCTGCCAAAATATAAAGCGGTTGCCGATGGAGGAAATGGCGAATACACCGAACAGGCCTTGACCCGTGTTTGCGAAATTTATGTGGAAAAGCAAGATTACAATAGTGCCATTCCCTATTTGAAGAGGTTGGAGGGCACGGCAGATATTTCTGAGAACAAAACCTTTGCCCAATCCAATTTGATGAAAGGTTTTTATGGTCAAAAAGAGTATTCGCAGACCATTGCTTATGCTGAAAAAGTGTTGAGCGCTCCAAAAATCGATGACCGCATCAAAAGTGATGCGCAGATTATGATAGCGCGTTCTGCCATTGCCACCGAAAATGAAAGTTTGGCAAAAACGGCTTACCAAGATGTGAAGAAGATTGCTTCTGGAGAACTCGCTGCCGAAGCTTGGTACTACGATGCCTATTTTAAAAATAAGGAACAGGCCTATGAGGCTTCCAATGAGTCCGTTCAAAAACTGGCCAAGGATTATGCGGCCTACAAAGAGTGGGCAGGAAAGGGATTGGTGATTATGGCCAAGAATTTTCACAACTTGGGAGATGCTTTTCAGGCCACCTACATTCTGGAAAGTGTAATCTCCAATTTTTCTGAATTTGAGGAAATCGTTGCGGAAGCAAAAGGTGAGTTGGCCACTATCAAGGCCAAGGAAGCCGAGAGCAATTCATCCGTAGACCCCAACGAAAACTAAACGAGACACAGCATGCAAAAGAGAACCTATATATTTTCATTACTTTTTTTGAGCCTTTGTGGAGCCGTTATCGCCCAAGAAGAAGATAACATTGGTACAGAAACGGTAACGGTGGTAAAACCGTATTCCCCTACCGTTTCGGATGCCTTTAAGATTAAGTCGTCTCCATCCTTGAACGATTCCATTGTGCTTCAAAAGAAAAAAATCAATTACAGCATATTTTCCGTTCCAGTGGCATCAACCTTTACACCTGCAAAGGGCAAGGCCTCTGGAGTTGAAAGAACACCGCCGCCCACCTTGTACAATTCGTATGCATCGGTTGGTTTGGGCAATTATAACAATGCTTTGGTGGATTTTTATACCAGCAGGGATTTTAACAGGGGAGAGGATTTGTTGGATTTTGGTCTTACCCACAACTCATCGCGTGGTGATTTGGACTCAACACCCTTGGAAACTGATTTTTACGACACCAAATTGAATGCTTCCTATACCAAAAAGGACCGTTATATGGATTGGGGCGCAGCAATTGGGCTACAGCACCAGCTTTACAATTGGTATGGAATTCAGAGTGATTTGTTCAGTGAAGATGAGATCAATGCCATGGACGAGCAGCAAAATTATTTCAATGCGGAGGCCAAGGCGCATTTTAATATGGAAGATTCTTATTTTAAGAGTGGGGAGCTTTTGTTAAGACGTTTTTGGGACGCCACGGAATCTGCTGAAAACCGTGCAGTAATCAATCCAACTTTTGAGCTTCCCGTAACGGAGGAATTGATAACGATTTCCGCCAAAGTAGATTATGTAGGTGGTAGTTTTAAAAATGGAACTATTTCTGAATTGGATAACCCTGGCGAAAAGAATTACAGTAATCTACAAGCAGGGGTAACTCCAAGTCTTTTGATTTTGCGCGATGATTTGACCATTAACTTGGGAGCCAACCTTGTCTACGGACTGGATATGGAAAACAGCGAGAACAACTTTTATATTTATCCTGCTGTAACAGCTTCATACCGTGTTATGGACGAAAATGTAATCGCCTACGGTGGAATAGAAGGGGAGTTAAAGCAAAATTCCTATCACGATTTTGTGGATGAGAACCCTTACGTTTCCCCAACCTTGGATATTATTCCAACTGATCAGCAGTATGAAGGCTATTTGGGTTTGAAAGGGCAGTTGACCTCCAATGTGGGATACAATGTCAAGGGTTCGTATATGGCGGAAAACAGGAAGCCCTTGTTTTTTCATAATCCCATCAATACATCGAGAGATGACGAAAAAAGTTATCATTATGGCAACTCTTTTCAGGTTTTTTATGATGATGTAAAGACCTTGGGCGTGTTCGGGGAAATCAATGTGGATGTGAACCGTAACTTTTCGTTGGGCGTAAATGGAGAATTCTATGATTACGATACCGAAACGGATAACCCCGCTTGGAACTTGCCTTCCATTAAAGCATCTGTTTTTATGGATTATCAAATAAACGATCAATGGTATATGGGAGCCAACTTGTTCTATGTGGGAGAACGAGATGATTTGTTGGCAGAAACCAGTCCAGTAAATATTGCAAACCCGCCTATAGTTTACACACCGGTCACTTTGGACGGCTTTTTTGATGCCAATGCCCATGTGGGATATCGATTTAACGAGCAATTGTCCATTTTTGTGAAAGCTTCCAACATTGCAAACAACAATTATCAGCGTTGGGCCAATTTTAGGGTGCAAGGATTCCAGGCATTGGCGGGTGTATCGTATAAGTTTGATTTTTAAACAGCATTCGGACAAATTTTATTCAGGTATACACGATAGCATTATCCCTGTATTTTCTATTTTTGGTAGAAACCATCAAAAATGAAAAAGTTCTTTTTTCTTATCAGCATCGCTTTAGTTTTTTCTTGTACTACTAAAGAAGAAGTAGACCTAATCGTTACCAATGCAAACATCTATACGGTAGATGATAGTTTTTCCAAAGCATCCAGTGTTGCCATCAAAGACGGAAAATTTGTTGCGGTTGGCGAAACGGAGGAAATCTCTAAAAAATATACTGCCCAAAAGCAATTGGATGCCGAGGGCAAGACGATTGTTCCAGGTCTCATTGATGCCCATTGCCATTTTTATGGGTTGGGTCAAAATCAGCAAGTAGTGGATTTGGTCGGCACCCAAAGCTTTGATGAAGTAGTGGAAAGAGTGGTGGCGTTTCAAAAAGAGCGTCCATCAGATTTTATTTTAGGTCGGGGTTGGGATCAAAATGATTGGGAGGTCAAGGAATTCCCGACCAAAGATAGACTGGATGAAATTTTTCCTGATACTCCAGTGGCTTTGGAGCGTATTGATGGCCACGCCTATCTCGTGAACCAAAAAGCATTGGATATGGCGGGCATAACAGCTGATACCGAAACCGAGGGCGGTGAAATCGTAAAAGAGGAGGGCGAACTTACCGGGGTTTTGGTTGATAACCCTATGGGTTTGATCAACAAGGTGATACCGCCAGCCAGTTTGAAGCAAAAAATACAAGCACTTAAAGATGCAGAACAGATTTCTTTGGATTATGGATTGACCACGGTAAACGATGCCGGTTTGTCCAGAGATATCATTGAACTGATTGATAGCCTTCAGCAAACAGGCGAGTTATCCATTCGGGTCTATGCCATGGTGTCCAACTATCCCGAGAACCTAGATTACTTTTTGGATAAAGACATCATCAAAACAGAGGGCTTGAATGTTCGCTCCGTAAAAGTATATGGCGATGGCGCTTTAGGCTCAAGAGGGGCAGCGTTGAGAACACCCTATTCCGATAAGCCCGGACATTTTGGGGCTATGGTAACCCCTGTGGACCAAATTGAAGCCTTGGCAGAGCGAATAGCTGCGACCGATTACCAAATGAATACCCATGCCATTGGAGATTCTGCCAATATTGTAGTACTTCGAGCGTATGAAAAAGCTTTGGAAGGCAAAACGAACCGCAGATGGAAGGTGGAACACGCGCAAGTAATCTCGCCATCCGATTTCGATTATTTTGAAAATGGCATCATTCCATCCGTTCAACCCACCCATGCTACCAGCGATATGTACTGGGCAGAAGATAGATTGGGTGCCGAGCGGGTAAAGGGTGCCTATGCCTACAAAGATCTGCTGGATAAAGCCGGATTGGTGGCTTTGGGAACCGACTTCCCCGTGGAGCAAGTAAATCCATTTTTAACTTTTTATGCCGCGGTAGCACGTCAAGATGTGGAGCAGTACCCCGAAGGCGGTTTTCAAATGGAGAATGCCTTGAGCAGGAAAGAAACTTTGAAGGGTATGACCATTTGGGCGGCCTATTCCAATTTTGAAGAGGATGAAAAAGGGAGCATTGAACCAGGTAAGTTCGCCGATTTTGTAATCTTAAGCGATGATATTATGAAGGTTCCATCTGAAAAGATTCCGAATGTGACGGCGGAACATGTTTTCTTGGGCGGTGTTCAGAAAAAATAAGACTGTTTTGTCATTCTGAACTGTCACCCTGAGCGCAGTCGAAGGGGATGGTGAAGAATCTATCAATCCCCTTTTGTTAAAGTATTATGCGATGAAAGAGCAATAAAAAAAGCCCCAGTTTTGGGGCTTTTGTGCTGTAAAAACTGAAATTTTCTAGTAGCTGATAGGCAAGGTAACCCTTGTAGTTCCCCAACCCATAACCATATTTCCATCATCGTCAAAAGCAATACCAAAAGCTTCCAACTCTTCATTATCGGTAGAGGCTTTAGCAGTAGCGCGAACTACATCACTATCGCTATCGTACGAATAAGCGCCCCATTGGTGCAAGTTGCTGTTCAAGATAACGGTCCATTCATCTCCACCGGGGATGGTAAATAGAGCATAGGATCCAGCTTTTATAGTTTTTCCGCCAACAGTGGCATCCTTGTAAAATGTAATTTCAGTTGCTTCGTTTGCACCGGTTCTCCAAACCTTACCAACAGGGGCAAGTTCTGCCAAGCTACGTCCTTTTAACTGTGGACGGCTATAAATAACACGGGCAGCTTTATTGGTTTCCCTTGAGCTGGCAGGGTAGTAGGCAATGTCGGCCGGACTTTTGTCAAGTCCGCTAAATTTCTGGGCCGTGGCATCTGTGGTGAATGCCAGAGAGGTACAGAGCACTAAAAGTAGTAATGTCAATTTCTTCATGATTGTGATTTAAGTTCCTTGTAAAACTAGTTAATTAAATGTTTTTCAAATATACAGACGAGAAAATTAAGCAACCTTACAAAGCGTTCGGGTTAAAAGCATAAACAATAAATTATATTTCATTTTTGTTGTTTTTTGTATTTAAAAGTTTTTAATAGTAATCTAAAACTTGATTAATGTTTTATTTATAAATCTTTACATTCATTTTTGTTTCAAAATTGTTACTAAAATTATTTTTATGTGTGGTATAGTTTGCGCATTTGATGTAAAAGAAAGTACGGAAGTACTTAGGCCCCAATTGTTGGAGATGTCGAAGAAGGTAAGGCACCGTGGGCCCGATTGGAGTGGTATTTACTCCGATGACAAAGCCATTTTGGCCCATGAAAGATTGGCCATTGTGGACCCTGCTTCAGGAAAACAACCATTGTTCAGTGCCGATGGTAAGTTAGTTCTGGCCGCCAATGGTGAAATATATAATCATCAAGAGTTGAGAAAACAGTTTGATGGCAAATACGATTTTCAAACCCAATCCGATTGTGAAGTTATTTTGGCGCTTTATCAAGAGAAAGGACCGGACTTTGTTGATGAAATGAACGGAATATTTGGCTTTGCCATTTATGATTCCGAAAAAGATGAGTATTTCATCGCTCGTGACCACATGGGGATAATTCCATTGTACATTGGTTGGGACAAGAACGGGACCTTTTACGTAGCTTCTGAGTTGAAGGCTTTGGAAGGCACCTGTTCTAAAATCCAACTATTCCCTCCAGGGCACTACATGCATAGCTCCGATGGGGAGTTTGTAAAATGGTACAAGCGTGACTGGATGGAGTATGATGCCGTAAAGGAGAACGAGACCAGTATAGCAAAAATCAAAGATGCTTTGGAGGCAGCCGTGCACCGTCAGTTAATGTCCGATGTGCCTTATGGTGTGCTGTTGTCGGGAGGGCTGGATTCTTCCGTAACATCGGCCATAGCCAAAAAATATTCTCAAAAAAGAATAGAGTCTGGAGATACTGCCGATGCTTGGTGGCCACAACTACACTCTTTCTCGGTAGGGTTGGAAGGTTCGCCCGATTTGGCAGCGGCTCAAAAAGTGGCCGATCATATCGGAACCGTACACCACGAAATCAAATTTACCATTCAAGAAGGGTTGGATGCGATAAAAGATGTTGTATATAATCTAGAAACTTACGATATTACAACCATAAGAGCCTCGACTCCAATGTACTTAATGGCAAGGGTGATTAAATCCATGGGCATCAAGATGGTGCTGTCAGGTGAAGGGGCAGATGAATTGTTTGGTGGATACCTTTATTTTCACAAAGCGCCAAGCCCAAAGGATTTTCATGAGGAAACCGTAAGAAAACTGGATAAACTCCACATGTACGATTGTCTTAGGGCCAACAAATCTTTGGCTGCTTGGGGTATCGAAGGGCGTGTTCCCTTCTTAGATAAAGAGTTTATGGATGTAGCAATGAGCATTAACCCAAAAGATAAAATGATTAACGGCGAGCGCATGGAGAAATGGGTGGTACGAAAAGCATTTGAAGATTATTTACCCGAAAGCGTGGCTTGGAGACAAAAAGAACAATTTTCGGATGGTGTGGGATACAGCTGGATAGATACCTTGAAAGCTTTGGTAGAAGAAGAAATTACCGATGAGCAGTTGGAGAATGCCCATTTCAAATTCCCGATTCAAACCCCAACATCGAAAGAAGAATATTATTATCGTTCCATTTTTGAAAGTCATTTCCCTTCGGATGCGGCAGCATTGAGCGTGCCACAAGAACCTTCAGTGGCCTGTAGCACCAAGATTGCCTTGGAGTGGGACGAGGCGTTCAAAAACATGAACGACCCATCCGGTAGGGCTGTGGCTAAGGTCCATACCGATGCGTATGTGAAATAACCCCCGTTTAAACCAACCAAACGATATGAAGCAGTAAAGCTAACTTGTTTCATTTTTTAATTAGTCCGAAAAGCCCCTTATCCAAGGGGCTTTTTAGTTATTGTGGTCCAAGTTTTGTATTCAATTAGAAGTGAAGGGCAAAACCTATTCGAAATTCAAATATGCCCTCATCGGTAAAATCCTCATTGAGGCTCATGTTGTAGCGCAGTCCGGGCTCGACACTGATATGGTTGGAAAGGAAGATGGCGTATCCACCTTGTAAGCCCAGCCAAAGCGGACTTTCAGGAGCATCTTGAATACTGGCACCGGTGATATCCAATTGGAAGGGGATAGTACTGATGACATAATATTTAGCCCCCAATTTATAAGAGAAAATATTCAAGCCATCGTAATCTGAATAGCCCAGTCCTCCCTTAATGGCCAAGTCATCTGCAATAAAGTATCCCCCTTCGGCACCAATGCCCCATATTGTGGAACCATCTGACGAAACAAGTGAAAAACCGGTATTGGCCGAATGTCCTGTAAGTCCATCCCCGCCAAACCCTGTGTTTGCCTCAATAAGCCAACTTCCTTGACTTGTTTGTGTTCCGTCTTGTGCATTGCTCGTAAATGTAAATCCAATTGTTGCCACGAGCATAAATAAAAATTTCTTCATAATGTAAAATTTGAGTTTATATATTCGGTAAACATATCGTTTATTGAAAAAAAATCAAATTTTTTTGTCAAATCCGTAAAATCCATGCTTGTTTGGGTAAACAATAGGGTTTACTTTGTTCACGTTTTTGAGCCCATTATCCAAAAGAAAGTTTATTGACCAACCAACTATTGGGGGAGACTTCAAAATGAATGATGGGGAATGTGTGCTTTTCCACAGGATTTGTTGATAACTTAGACTGTTCAACAGGCTCTTATAGACCATTTGCATAGGGTATTGATTATATTTGTAGGATTTGAAATTTTGAGCCAAATACCGATAAATATATGAGCGAAGAAGCTAATAAGAAACAATACTCGGCGGATAGTATCCAGGCCCTTGAGGGAATGGAACACGTGCGTATGAGACCTTCCATGTATATTGGAGATGTAGGGGTCAGAGGTTTGCACCACTTGGTGTACGAAGTAGTGGATAACTCCATTGATGAGGCCATGGCCGGTCATTGCGATAAAATTGATGTAATCATCAACGAAGACAACTCCATAACTACACAGGATAACGGTAGGGGTATCCCTGTAGACCTTCACAAGAAAGAAGGAGTTTCTGCCTTGGAGGTGGTTATGACCAAGATCGGTGCCGGTGGTAAGTTCGATAAGGATTCCTATAAGGTTTCGGGTGGACTTCACGGTGTGGGTGTGTCCTGTGTGAACGCTTTGTCATCAAAATTGAAGGCTACGGTCTATAGAGATGGAAAAATTTGGGAGCAGGAGTATGAGAGAGGTAAAACTCTTTATCCTGTAAAAAGTGTTGGCGAGAGTAAAGAAACGGGTACCATCGTAACTTTTGTTCCTGACGACACCATATTTACACAAACAACGGAATATAGTTATGAAACCCTTTCAAATAGAATGCGTGAGCTTGCCTATTTGAACAAAGGGGTGACCATAACACTGACCGATAAAAGAAATAAGGACGAAAAAGGGGAATATATAGCCGAGACTTTCTATTCTGAAGAAGGGCTAAAGGAATTTATCAAGTTTTTGGACGGTACACGGGAACCGTTGATCCAGAACGTTATCTCCATGGAAGGAGAAAAGAACGGCATTCCTGTGGAAGTGGCCATGGTCTACAATACCGGGTATACCGAGAACCTTCACTCCTATGTAAACAACATTAATACACACGAAGGAGGTACGCACCTTTCCGGGTTTAGAAGAGGACTTACTTCGACCCTTAAAAAATATGCCGATAACTCGGGGATGCTGGATAAGGTAAAGTTTGAAATTTCGGGAGATGATTTTCGTGAAGGACTTACCGCCATTGTTTCCGTAAAAGTTGCGGAGCCACAATTTGAAGGGCAGACCAAAACCAAATTAGGTAACCGAGAAGTGACCAGTGCCGTTAGCCAGGCCGTTTCCGAAATGTTGACCGATTATCTGGAAGAAAATCCAGATGATGCCAAACAAATTGTGGAAAAGGTGAAATTGGCGGCCCAAGCGAGACACGCAGCTGCCAAAGCCCGTGAAATGGTCCAGCGTAAGAACCCAATGAGTGTGGGTGGATTGCCAGGGAAACTATCCGATTGTTCCGAGCAAGACCCGACCAAATGCGAAGTATTCCTAGTAGAGGGGGATTCCGCGGGTGGAACGGCCAAGCAAGGTAGGGATAGGAACTTTCAAGCCATTCTTCCGTTGCGAGGTAAAATCCTCAATGTGGAGAAAGCGATGCAGCATAAGGTTTTTGAAAATGAGGAAATCAAGAACATTTATACTGCCTTGGGAGTTACCATTGGAACCGAAGAGGACAGTAAGGCCTTGAACTTGGACAAACTACGTTACCATAAAGTAGTGATCATGTGTGATGCGGATGTCGATGGTAGCCATATTGAAACCTTGATCTTGACTTTCTTCTTCCGATACATGCGGGAGTTGATAGAAGGAGGTCATGTTTATATTGCCACTCCGCCACTTTACTTGTTGAAGAAAGGCTCTAAAAAACGCTATGCTTGGAACGACAAGGAGCGTGATGCCATCAATGCAGAAATGAACGGAGGTGCAAGTATCCAACGATATAAAGGTCTTGGGGAGATGAACGCTGAGCAGCTTTGGGATACGACCATGAATCCAGATTTCAGAAAATTGCGTCAAGTGCAGATTGACAATGCCACGGAATCAGACCGAATATTCTCTATGTTAATGGGGGACGAAGTGCCACCAAGACGTGAATTTATAGAGAAAAATGCCGTTTATGCGAATATAGATGCATAGGTAATAGCTATTTCACAACAAAAACTCGCCCCTCAAAGGCGAGTTTTTTAGTTTTGGGTAAAATTTCAACATCATGAAAAGAATAATTTTAGTACTAGCACTAGTTTCTGTAACCATGGGAAAAGCCCAGGACTTGAACGATATTTTTGTCGCAGGTGTGGCAGATGCCGAACGATTTGCCAATGCATATCTGGCCCCTGTGTCCGAGGCATCCATCTACAGTATTTCCAATGGATGGTACAATACCGCCGAAGCCAAACCTTTGGGGGGATTTGAAATTTCCATAATCGGAAACATGACCGGATTTAAAAACAAGGACGATAAAAAAGCATTTTTGCTAGATCCAGCCGATTATGAAAACTTGGATTTTGTAGATAACCCTGGTCAGGCGAGAATGGTAGCCACGGGTTTAGGGGATATTGAAGGAGTTGAAGTTTTTGTGGAGGATGAAAGTAGTTTGTTCAGTCAGGAGTTTGAGCTTCCTTCGGGGCTGGCTTCCGAAAATCTCAACTTTATCCCTTCAGGGTACCTTCAAGGAAGCGTTGGTTTGATTAAAGGTTTGGAAGTGAAAGCACGCTTTTTGCCCAAGATCAAGTTTGATGACGATGCAAAAATTGGCCTCTTCGGTGCAGGATTGCAATATGACTTTACCAAAATGTTACCGGCAGACAAGATGTTGCCCGTGGCCATCTCGGCGGTAATCGGCTATACCAACTTGAACGGAGAATACGATTTTACGGATTCTAATTTTATCGAAGGTGAGAACCAACGTATTGATGCATCCTTCAAAACATGGAATTTCAGTGCCGTGGTTTCTACAAAAAATATTCCTGTAATCAATTTTTATGGAGGATTGGGATACATAACAGGTAAATCGGACATTGATTTATTGGGGACGTACGAGGCCAACGGGCCTTTCTTTTCGGAAACCGTTGAAGATCCGTTTTCCGTTTCCAAAAATGCAAGCGGAGTTTCGGCCAACTTGGGTACAAGGTTAAAACTGGGCTTCTTTAGGCTCAACGCAGAATACAATATTTCTGAATTCAGTACTTTCACCTTTGGTGTCAACTTTGGGTTCAGGTAAAAAAACAAATCAACCAACCAATAAAGAAGGCCCCGTTTCCGGGGCCTCCTATTTTCATATATGTAGTCTTCACGTTATTCCCTGGTGGCGAAGACCGAGCCATTGTCCAAGGTTAATACTTCAGGTTCCTGTGCCTTTTTTAAACTAACGGTAATATCCGTTACTTGAGGGTCGCCATATATAATGGAATAGGCCCCATTGTCTTCGGACCATTTAAAATCAGTATAAAAAATTAATTTGGAATTGGAATATCTCTGGTACCTGCCCAGGTATACGTCGTTAAAAATCCATTCCTCTCGAACGGTACTAGTGCTTTTGTTCTCAATACTGGAAGATTCGGTTTTTGCCCAAATACCAAGAATAGGGTCGTGATTTTCTTGTACGCTTGTGCAGTTGCTCAAGGCAATAATGCCAATAATGGACAACAATGAAAAGAGCTTTTTCATGGGTCAAGTAGGTTAAATTAAAATTGGGACTATTAGAACGTAGGTTTGTAGGAAACTATTGCATAAAAAAGATAAAATATTTGCATTTCTTGTGTTCTTGGGGATTAATGAATCTTCTTCCCCTATTTTAATCGAACATCAGCTTTGTACGTTTTGAATGCTTGAAGTGGCTAAAACTGGTAAAAGTCAGCATTTTTCTGAGCCAAATGCCTTATTTTTGAAGACTAAAATTTAAATCTATACAAATGAAAGTTACCGTAGTTGGAGCAGGCGCAGTTGGAGCAAGCTGTGCTGAGTACATAGCAATGAAAAATTTTGCAGCAGAAGTTGTTTTATTGGATATCAAAGAAGGATATGCCGAAGGAAAGGCCATGGATTTAATGCAAACCGCCTCCCTTAACGGTTTTGATACCAAAATCACAGGAAGCACCAACGATTATAGCAAGACAGCGAATAGCGACATCGCAGTGATTACCTCGGGTATACCACGTAAGCCCGGTATGACGCGCGAAGAACTTATCGGAATCAATGCAGGTATTGTAAAAACGGTAGCAACCAGTCTTCTGGAGCACTCTCCAAACGTAACCATTATTGTGGTGAGCAACCCAATGGACACCATGACCTATTTGGTGCACAAGGCCACTGGATTGCCAAAGAACAGGATTATTGGTATGGGCGGTGCATTGGACAGTGCCCGATTCAAATATAGATTGGCCCAAGCTTTGGAAGCACCGATATCTGATGTAGACGGTATGGTGATAGGAGGACATAGCGATACTGGAATGGTACCTTTGATTGGGCATGCGACCAGAAACAGTGTAAAAGTTTCCGAATTTCTATCGGAAGAAAAAATGAACTGGGTAGTGGAAGAAACCAAAGTAGGAGGAGCCACATTGACCAAATTATTGGGCACTAGCGCATGGTACGCCCCAGGGGCAGCAGTTTCTGGATTGGTTCAGGCCATTGCTTGCGACCAAAAGAAGATGTTCCCATGTTCCACCCTTTTGGAGGGCGAGTATGATTTGAACGATATTTGCATTGGTGTACCAGTAATCTTGGGCAAAAACGGAATCGAAAAAATTGTGGAAATTGAACTATCCGATGCCGAAAAGGCCAAAATGCAAGAAAGTGCGGCTGGCGTTAAAAAAACCAACGGACTGCTAGAGGTTTAAACGCTACCATAATAACAACCAATTAAATTGTCATTTTGGACATTACCGTAATGAAATTGCCTATCAATTTAGGTGGAGATTTCTATGGTTGTCCAGAATGACAATTTCATTTTTAGGACATAACCGTCAACTGTAATTGCAATTACATCAATTTCTATTGTCAAATCTTATCGGAAATGATATATTTGCACGCTGTTTAAGAAAACTTCTAAAAAATTAACAATCAATGCAGAATAAAGGACTTATAAGGCTTTTCGCAATCCTTTTTGGCTTGGTGAGCATCTATCAGTTATCCTATACTTTTATTACAAGTAAATTGGAGAAGGATGCTGAAACATACGCAGTTAGCCAAATTTCGGAAGCTGAGGAAGATTATGTTGCAAAGCGTGAAGCTTTAGAGGCATCGTATTTGGATTCCATCAGTGACAACACTGTTTTGGGCTTTACGAGCTATGAGGATGCCAAAACAAAAGAGTTGAACAAGGGATTGGACCTTAAAGGAGGTATCAATGTAACCTTGCAGATTTCCGTAAAGGATATCTTGAAAGGATTGGCCAACAATACCAAAAACCCTGTTTTCAACAAAGCATTGGCAGATGCCGATGAAGCATCGACCAATAGTGATGACACTTATTTGGAGTTGTTTTTTGAGGCTTTTGATAAAATCAAAGGGGATACCAAATTGGCATCACCCGATATTTTTGCCAATAAAGGCCTTAGCGATGAAGTCAACTTTCAAATGACGGATGATGAGGTAAAACCCATTATCAGAAGAAAGATTGATGAATCCATTGTTTCTGCATTCGAGGTACTTCGTGAGCGTATCGATGGTTTTGGGGTAACCCAGCCCAACATTCAAAGAGAAGGAAACTCAGGAAGAATTTTGGTAGAACTTCCAGGTGCCAGGGATATTGCCCGTGCCCAAGAATTGTTGTCCAGTACGGCACAATTGGAATTCTGGGAAACCTACCCGCAGAGCAACCAAAGCATAGGAAACTTTTTGGTAAATGCCAACGAGCGTTTAAAAGAGATTTTGGAACCTGAGACAAGTGAAGATGAGGCTTCCAAACCAGAATCTGAGATTGATTCCTTGCTTTCCGATGTATCCCAAGACTCCTTGGATATGACCCAAGAGGCCAATCCAATATTGGGAAAATTGCTCCCAGCCAACCCAGGTAGTCATGCCATTGCCCGTGCCATGGTTTCCGATACAGCTGAGCTTGGTGCGTACTTAAGGATGCCAGAAATTAAAAGATTGTTGCCCAACGATATCCAGTTTACCAGGTTTCTTTGGGAGCGCCCCGCAAAAGATTCCGAAGTAGCTGACCTATATGCATTGAAATCCAACAGGGAAGGCACCCCAAGAATTAGCGGAGATGTGGTTTCCGATGCGCAGGATACTTTCGACCAGTTCAACAAACCGGCCGTTAGCATGACCATGAATACGCGTGGTGCGAAAGAGTGGGAGGAATTGACAGGGGATGCCTATAACAATCAAACTGGTATTGCCATTGTTTTGGACAATAAAGTGTACACCGCACCAGGTGTTTCTTCAGGACCTATTTCTGGAGGGCGTTCAGAGATTACAGGTACATTTACTGTAAACGAAACAAAAGATATCGCTAACGTACTGCGTGCAGGTAAACTTCCTGCTTCGGCCGATATTATTCAATCGGAAGTTGTAGGTCCATCCTTGGGACAAGAAGCCATTGATAGTGGTTTCATGTCCTTCATCATTGCAATGGTATTTGTGCTTGTATGGATGATTTTCTACTACGGTAGGGCAGGGGTATTTGCAGACATCGCATTGGTATTCAATATTTTGTTGATTTTTGGAGTGTTGACGAGCCTTGGAGCTGTATTGACATTGCCAGGTATCGCAGGTATTGTACTTACCATTGGTATGTCGGTAGATGCGAACGTACTTATTTTTGAAAGGATTAAAGAAGAGTTGGCCCGTGGAAAAGGAAAAGCACAGGCCATTGCAGATGGTTTTGGTAATGCTTTGTCCTCCATTTTGGATGCAAACATCACTACGGGATTGACCGCGATTATCCTGTTTATTTTTGGGTCAGGGCCTATTAAAGGTTTTGCCACAACATTGATGATCGGTATTGTTACCTCGTTGTTTACTGCCATATTTGTGACCAGATTAATGATCGAGGCCTATACGAGCAAAAAGGGAAGACGATTGGATTTCAGTACAGGAATTACCAGGAACCTGTTTACCAATTTGCATATCAATTTCTTGTCCAAGCGTAAGATAGCCTACATTGTTTCTGGAATCTTACTAGCCGTGAGCACCTTTTCATTGCTTACAAATGGACTGAATCAAGGGGTTGACTTTATCGGAGGACGCTCTTATCAAATTCGTTTTGAAAAAGCAGTAAGCCCTTCCGAAATTGCTTCTGAACTAAATACGGTTTTTGGTAGTGGAACCAATGTGAAGACTTTTGGAGATGCAAACCAGATAAAAGTAACAACGCCCTACAAAGTGGATGAAGAAGGAGTTGAGGTGGATACCGAGATTCAAAATATGCTTTATACCACGCTACAAAAATATTTGCCGGACGGAACATCTTTTGACGATTTCACCGTTGGTGCTTCGGAAAAATCAATAGGTATCCTACAATCCGTTAAAGTAGGACCGACCATAGCGGATGATATCAAGAAAAATGCCTTTTTGGCCATTATTGGATCATTGGCGGTAGTTTTTCTATACATTCTATTGCGATTTAGAAAATGGCAGTTCTCATTGGGCGCCGTTGTTGCGGTATTCCACGATGTAATGATCGTGTTGGGGATTTTTTCATTGACAGGAGACATTATGCCCTTCAATATGGAAATCGACCAAGCCTTTATTGCAGCGATTCTAACTGTGATCGGGTACTCCCTGAATGATACGGTGGTAGTATTCGACCGTATCCGTGAGATTACCGGTTTAAAAGGATTCCAAGGCGGGGAAAATATCAACCTAGCATTGAACAGTACTTTGAGTAGAACGTTGAACACCTCGCTTACCACATTGATCGTGTTGTTGGCCATCTTCATCTTTGGAGGAGAAAGCCTTAGAGGGTTTATGTTCGCGATGATCGTAGGTGTGATTGTAGGTACATATTCTTCTGTATTTATCGCAACACCTGTGATGTTCGACTCGTTAAAGAAGAAAATTGCTGCTGCTACAGAAGCATAGTTTTTCGTTTTTTTATATTACACTTTATAAGAAAGGCCCTCAATTTGAGGGCCTTTGTTTTTTAGGCTTTATTAGCTGACAATGTTTCCAGCCACGATAATAATTGACTGAACAGGGTAAAGTTCTGAATTACTCTGAGCTGCCCGTTAAATCCCCATTTATCCCTTTCTTTAGGATGATTGAGCATGTACGCCAATGTTCTGGACAAGCTTTCAATATCCGTTGGGTCGGGATTTATCTGTCCTGTTTTGTTATGGACTACCTGATATTTGAGTCCTGCAGCATTCGATACCAGTACCGGTTTCCTTTTCCACATGGCTTCCGTTGCGGTAAGTCCAAACCCTTCTTGAATGGAGTTTTGTACAATAAAACTAGAGGTTCGTTGTAATGCATTGACGATCAAAGCATTTTCTTTAGGGTTATCCAGCGGTAACAGCAAAATCGCAATATCGTTCTGCATGTTTTTATCCACTGTCTTATAGGTTTCTGTCAATTCCTGTAGCACCTCTTTGCCTTCAGGGTCATCGGATACAAATGCAGGGTCAGGACCTGCCATGACCAAAAGGGTCATTTCTATACGTTTGTACTCCAGACTTTTTGGGTCTCCGTTTTTACGGTTGTCCATCTTCATTTTAATAAAGGCTTCCATCAGTTCTTTAAAACCCTTGAGCCTATCCCACCGGGATATTTCCGTGATTATAGGGCGATAAATCAAATCCAGATTTACATCGGCATCCAAAAAATCAAAGGAACCGTCGGGCATCACTTTTCTTACCAAATGTTTGTACCGATGATAAAGTATGGCCTTGTGGTCATCCAAAACACCCGATTGATACAATATCCCGATGCACTTGTGCAATTGAAGCTCCCGGTTCTTATGGCTCAACGGGTCGATGGCAGGGGGGATAATGGATGTTCTATCTTTTAATGGTTTGGGTACATAAGAGGGGAGACTGAACACAAAATGGTCATAATAGTTAGTGTAAGGCTCCAAAAACTTCCAAACGGCATCGGTAACGGCTGTGTCTTCTTCCAAACCGATGTGGCACCGCCAAACAATGGAAACCTTCTTCTCTTTTTTGATCATGGCTGCCAAAGGCATGGGTTGAGGGTCATGGACCACTACAATGTCACCATCATTGATCAATTCCAATGCTTTGGCAAGATTGTTTTGGTTGACTTCTTCATAAATTTTGCGGTCCTCTTCTGTGAAAACTCCATCGCCACTACCGTGAATGGCATTATGGATTCGCTTGGTCAAGCTGAAAAAAGCATCCTTTTTGGCTTCGATAACAAGCCATTCAATGGATACACCCAGTTCTCGTAAAATTCGCATTTGACTGGGCAGCATTTCAGCAACACCACCACCAATTGCAGTGGAGTTTATCATCCAGATGGTTCGTCCACTCAAAGATTCAATGGGTTCTTTGGCCTGTTCCATAAAATCGAGGACAGAAGAGTAGAGGGAGCCGTACGCCTTGTAGTCTACAAGTTTGGCGCCTGGCTTAACGTTGATTTTTTGCATGTGAGGGAATAGTTAATGGTTGAATTCCCTTTAAGATAGCAAAAAAATGAATGGGTGGGTTAAGTGTTTGTTTGTGAAACTTTTATGATTTGGAAGTGATACCTGTGGAGCCTTTTTCCGACGGATGTAGTTCAAAAATATACTCTGGAGCTAGCTCTGGCTCTTTACGATGGGATACAAAAATGATAGCGGTTTCGCTTTCTTTGGCGATTTTGTTTACCAAGGACACAAAAAGATTCGCACTGGTATCATCCAACCCTGCCGTAGGTTCATCCAAAATAAGTAATGGTGGATGTTTTACCATGGAGCGCGCCATCATAACCAAACGCTTATTACCGGTACTTAGGTCGCGAAAGTGATCGTTTTTTCTATCGTTTAGTTGTAAAAGCTCAAGCCATTGGTTGGCCAATTGCTTTTCACGGTCCGTAGGTTGTACATAAAGCCCAATGGAGTCGTGGAGCCCGGAGATGATCATATTTTCCAGACTGTGATATCCTCGAAATTTGTCGGTAATGGCAGGAGCGTAGTACCCTATTTTTTGTTTGAGGTCCCAAACACTTTCTCCGCTCCCTTTTTTATGCCCAAAAATGGTCAGGTCCTGACCGTAGCCTTTGTGGCTATCTCCCGTAATCATGGAAAGAATAGTGGATTTTCCACTACCATTTGGGCCGATCAATTGCCAAAACTCTCCCTTTTTGATGGTCCAATCAATATTGTCCAGTACTTGATGACCATCAAAACTGACAGATACCTTTTTTAGGCTGACCAATTCTGTGCCCTCAACTTTAACCGGGGATAAAGGCGGTGGAATTGTACCATTAAAACTGATGGGTTCGTTTTTGTTTTCGTTCCAAAAAGCATCGGGCGAATCGTATTGATGAAGATTACTTCCATCCAGCTTAATAAAATTGGAAGTGTTGGGCAATATATCATCCAATCGACTCACCAATTGGACCAGAATTTTACTGGAAGCAATATCCAAAAGCTGTTTTTTTAACTTGGTCTGTGTGGCCATATCCAAATTATCAAAAGGATTCACCAAAACCATAAAATCAGGGTCTTGTTGCAACAAATAATTGAGCAAAGCCTTTTTTTGTTCCCCACTGCTCATCGTTTTTAAGGATTGTTCGCTATTCTTGGTCAGGATTTTAATATCATGCCGTTCTTCTTCATCCATGTACCGATTGATTTCTGACCGTGAAAAAAGCAGCCCGTTCAATGGTTGTAGTTCCTTTAAACCATCGATGGGTTGGTTGCGGAGCAGGTTATGCACCAATTGCTGCGTATTGGAATTGTTTTGTGTTAGGACGGCGTAGCTTTTGGGTAGCTTCATGTGGTAAAAAGGTATTGTCCCAAAAATACGATTATCATTTATTTACTCTAAAAATATGAACTGGATTATCCCTGTAGGTGGTGGTTTTGTCCAGGTGCATGCCATTTTTTATGGCCACTCTTTGTGATGGAATGTTATCCACATGGATTATGGAAATCAATGAATCTGCAAAGTTGTTTTCAAACGCAAACTTCTTACATTTTTGAGCTGCTTCGAATGCATATCCCTTTAGCCAAAACTTAGGAAGCACAGAATAACCGATTTCCAGTTCTTGTATATCGTCGACCGTTTGCACGAGCAGACCACAAATTCCAACCAATTCTCCCGATTCTTTTGAAATTAGGGCGTTCATCCCGCCCAACTTGTTTTCGTAACGTTCAAAAACCCTGTCGAACTGCGTTTTGCAAGCTTCAATAGGGTCAGTGGGAAGTCCTTCCCAAAACTGTGTGGATTTGGGGTTGTGGTAAAAAGGCAACCAATCATCAAAATCCGATTTTTTCAGCTTTCGAAAAATCAATCGCTCCGATGCTTGGTTTTCTAATAGATATTTGGGCATTTAATTACGTGAAAAGCTAATGCTGTCACCGACTTGCAACCCTAGTTGGTCCGAAAGTCCTGCATTTATCTCCAGTACATATTTTGCAGGTGCATTGGAGGGTAGGGTGTTTTCATCAAACGGTTTTGCATTTTTTTGAAAGCTAACAATTTTTTGGGCCTGACTAATATAGATGATATCCAAAGGAATTTCTGTGTTCTTCATATAGAAGTATTGCAAGGCCTCGGTAGGCTGTATGAACAGCATTCCTTGCTCCTTTTCCATGGATTTTCTGTACATGAGTCCTGTTTTGGTCTCATAATCTGTTTCTGCTATCTCTATATCAAAATTTGCCTTTACGGAGTCTGTTTCTGTAGCTATCACGGCGAGGTCCCCTTCCTTGGTAAAGGATATGGATTCTGTTTTAAGTGCCTGTTTAGATTCCGTTTTGCATGATGCCAGGGCAAGGACAAAAACCAAAAGGGCTATTTTTTCAAATTTGTACATCATATTAAAGTTCTACAGGAGGCGGTTTAAGCATAAAATAGATGCCAATAAATATCATTGGAATACTGAGCCATTGTCCTGTGGAGAGCATTCCCAAGGTATCTTCGAAACCACCTTGGCTTTTTTTGTAGAACTCCACAAAAAATCGAACTACAAACAATAGGACCATGAACAAACCAAAGAGAAAGCCCGGTTTATTCTTCCAATCTGTTTTCCAATATAAAAGGTATAGGGCCATAAATACAAATATGTAGCAAACCGCTTCGTACAATTGGGCAGGATGGCGATAGGGAATGGATTGTAAAATCTCCGAAAATTCAGGGTTATGTTGAATGGCTTTGTAAGCGGCATTCGGAGTTTGTTCCTTGGTGAGTGCCATAGCTTGATATGCCGGCATATCATCCGAATCCCTTATAAACCTTGTGGCCAAAAAATAAGATTTGTCCACTACTTTTCCGTTGATTTCGGAGTTGAAGAAATTACCGAACCTTACAAATGCTGCTCCGATGGCAGATGGAACCACCAATCTGTCCAATAACCAAAGCATTTTAATGTCCTTCCATTTACGGGTATACAACCAAATGCCAATAATGGCAGCGATAGTAGCCCCATGACTGGCCAATCCGGTAAAGCCGGTAAACTCATAACCATTGATGATGCCGAAGAGCGAACTGTCTGCACTTTCGCGTATGGGCAAAAGGATTTCGGCCAAATGGTCCTTGTAATATTCCCAGTCATAAAAAAAGACATGCCCCAAACGTGCACCGAGCATAATGGATACCACGGTGTAGATAAAAAGGGAATCCAGTTTTTCCATGGATTTCTTTTCGTTCAGGAAGATTTTCTTCATAATGAACCAGCCGAGAACAAAGGCTGCAATCCACAAAAGATTGTAATATTTTATTTGTAAAAAGCCCAGTTTAAAAAGGGTTCCTTCGGGGTTCCAGTCAAATCCTAGAAAGTACATTTAGATAAATTTTGGGACTAATATAACTACTTTGAATGGTTAGGCGGTTGGTTTGTAGGATTTTTGGTCACTATTAACTTTTCTAAACCTCCTTTTTGCTCCATACATACTTTATGGGATTTGTCGTACTTTGTTTGAAGGCTAAGTTTTTTTACTGCCAATTACCGTTTTTGGGTTTAGGTTGCTGGGTTATTTTGTTATTGAGTTATTGGAATTTGTTTTTTGGAATTCGGGACTTGATGCCCGATGCCCGAAGTCTGCACTTGAACTTGAAGCTTGAACTTCATCAAGGTACGGGGTCATAACCGCTTCCGCCCCAAGGGTTACAACTCGCTATCCGTTTGATGGAAAGCCAACCACCTTTGAACAGTCCATGCTTTTTTAAAGCTTCCAAGGTGTATTGAGAGCATGTGGGGGAATAGCGACATGTAGAAGGGAACATAGGGGAAATAAAAAGTTGGTAAAACCGTACCAACAGAACAAATGGCGCTATCAAAATTTTCTTCATGCTATCTATTGGTAAAAGATGGTTACAAGGTAGCAAAAAGCCCCGATAAAGTCGGGGCCTGATTTAAACTTCTTCGGCGGGTTGCACGGGTTCCAAATGTTCCCGCTCCTCATCCGTGTACAATCGTGACTTGATGACAAAACGGAGTCCCAGTGGAATTTCCAGACTGAAACTGGCACCACGTCCCGTAGTCACATCGACCGTGAGTTGTGTGTGTTTCCAGTATTCGAACTGGTCCTTGCTCATAAAAAAGTCGCTTCCGTGAATGGTGCCCAATTTTACATCGTTGTTGTCGAGCATTAACTCGCCCTTTGGGAAGCACATGGGGGAGGAGCCATCACAACAGCCTCCACTTTGGTGAAACATCAATTCACCATGGCGTTCCCTCAATTGATCAATGATTTTTATGGCATTGTCCGATACCAACACGCGTTTTATCAATTGCTCCATCCTAGAAAAAGCCCAATTTGTTCTTATCGTAAGAAATCAACATGTTCTTGGTCTGGGTGTAATGGCTGAGCATCATTTTATGATTTTCTCTTCCGATACCTGATTTTTTGTACCCTCCAAATGGTGCATGGGCGGGGTAGTTGTGGTAACAGTTTACCCAAACACGACCAGCCTGAATTTGTCTGGATATTTTATAGGCTTGGTGCATATCCCTTGTCCAGACTCCTGCGCCTAATCCGTATAGCGTGTCGTTCGCGATTTCCAAGGCTTCGGCTTCATCTTTAAATGTTGTTACACAGACAACCGGTCCAAAAATCTCTTCTTGGAAGACTCTCATTTTGTTGTTCCCCTTCAAGATAGTGGGTTGGATGTAATAACCACCTTCCAAACCTTCGTTGTAGGCGGCTTCTCCACCGGCAAGCACTTCGCAACCCTCTTCTTTACCAATTTGGATGTAGTTCAGGATTTTTTCAAACTGATCGTTGGATGCTTGGGCGCCCATCATGGTAGTTGGGTCCAGTGGATGCCCCAGTTTGATAGCTTTGGTACGCTCTACCACACGTTCAATGAATTTGTCGTAAATACTTTCCTGAACCAATATTCTGGATGGGCAGGTACATACTTCACCTTGGTTTAAGGCGAACATTACGGCACCTTCCAAACATTTGTCGAAGAATTCGTCATCGGCATCCATAATGCTTTCAAAGAAAACATTTGGGGACTTACCACCCAATTCCAAAGTAACGGGAATGATGTTTTTAGAGGCATATTGCATGATCAATTGCCCTGTGGTGGTTTCTCCCGTAAAGGCAATTTTTTTAATACGTGGACTGGAAGCCAATGGTTTTCCTGCTTCCAAGCCAAATCCGTTGATGATGTTGAGTACACCAGCAGGAAGGATGTCCTCTATCAGCTCCATCAGTATTAATATCCCTACTGGGGTTTGCTCTGCAGGTTTTAATACCACACAGTTCCCCGCAGCCAATGCTGGTGCCAATTTCCAAGCTGCCATCAAAATAGGGAAGTTCCATGGGATGATCTGTCCCACGACCCCTAGAGGCTCCATAACGTTCATGGAAACTGTATTGGAATCCAACTCGCTTACCGAACCTTCCTCGGCTCTGATCACTCCAGCGAAATACCTAAAATGATCTACGGCCAATGGCATATCTGCAGCACGGGTTTCGCGTAAGGCTTTACCATTGTCCCAGGTTTCGGCACGGGCCAGGGCTTCCAGGTTGTTTTCCATTACATCGGCGATCTTTAATAATAGATTGCTCCGGTAGGTAGCCGAGGAGTTGTTCCACTCCGGGGCGGCTGCCCAAGCGGCATCAATGGCCTTGTCCACATCTTCGGCAGTGGATCGGGCAATTTTGGTAAATGCATTTCCGTCTACTGGCGAAATATTGTCAAAATACTCTCCTTTGGTCGGCGGGGTCCATTTTCCACCGATGTAGTTTTCATACTGATCTTTGAACTTAGGTTTTTCCAAAACACTTTGTTCCGTAGTTTGAACATTGCTCATAATACTGTTTATTAAAGTTAAATTTTATGTATCTGCCTACTTTGTGCAAGTGACTGATTATAAAAGTATTGATTTTACATCCTGTACATCTGACGTATACTATTAATGACATGACCAATCCTCTTTGTTTTTATGGTTTTAACAAAAAATGGAGTCATATTTTTTATATTTAGTAAGTATTGAGGTTTTAATTTGATAAGTAGGTATTTAAATATGCAGTTGCCAGATAAATTTTTTAAGGAAAGAAAACTTGAAAATTTGGTCGAGAACCAAACTTCATATACATTGAACAATGCCTCCATGCATGTTTTTGAAACCCACTTACAAGCAGAAAAGGTGCTCCTTCAATTTAATAAACCTGTACTTGCATCTATGTTGATAGGGAAAAAAATAATGCACCTTCGGGATAAAAAATCTTTTGACTTTCTTCCAGGTGAATCCTTGATACTTCCTTCCAACGAAGTCATGTGTATTGATTTTCCTGAGGCGAACGAAGAGAATCCGACACGTTGTTTGGCCATGGCGATTTCAGATGAAAAAATCAATAAGGTTATCAACTTGATGAACGAATCCATGCCTAAGCACGATGGGTCTGAATGGGCTTTGATGGATTACAATTATCATTTTACCAACGATGCCAGCATTTATGGAATCATTCAGCGGTTATTGTACTTGTTTACGGAAAACCATCCGTCCAAGGACTTTTTTGTGGACAATATGCTGCAAGAATTGATTATTCGAATTTTACAGGGCAATACACGAGAAAAATATACCCAAAACGCTTCAAAATTAAGTTCCAGTAATAGGTTGGCCTATGTGATTGAATATATTTCCCAACACCTACACGAAACACTATCCGTTGGCGAGCTTAGCAAAAAGGCTTGCATGAGCGAATCCCATTTCCATAAAACTTTTAAAGAAGAATTGGGGATAACACCCATTGACTATATCAATAGCGAGCGAATAAAAATGGCCATTGACCTTTTAAAAAATCCCGATAGGAAAATAAAGGAGATTTATTTGGAATGCGGTTTTGAGAACCGTTCTTATTTTAACCGCTTGTTCAAGCGAAAAATCCATGTTTCACCAGGTGAATACCAATCAAAATTTGTGAAACACTAGTTTACGCTAAAGGTTGTACCGTCCTTGCCGTCTTTTAATTGGATGCCCAAAGCATTGAGTTCGTCCCTGATTTTATCGGATGTTGCAAAATCCTTTTTGGCGCGGGCATCATTTCTCATCTCGATCAATAGTTCCATAACTCCTTTTAAAGCATTGGAATCGTCTTTTGCCAAGGCTTGACCTTCTACGCCTAAAACGTCGTAAACAAAGGCTTTTAATGTATTGGCCAATAATTCTTTGTCGTCGGCTGTAATACTTTCTTTGTTCTCTTTTATGAGGTTGATGTGCTTCACGGCCTCGAACAACTGTGCAATCAAAATCGGTGTATTGAAGTCATCGTTCATGGCATCGTAGCATTTCTGCCTCCAAGCGGCCACATCAAAATCCGACGTATCACCTGTTTTTAATGTATCGATGCTATCTAGGGCATCCATTAAACGGTTGTATCCTTTTTCGGATGCTTGCAAGGCTTCATCACTCAGGTCCAAAATACTGGTGTAATGGGCTTGCATCATAAAAAAGCGAACCACGGCCGGGGTGTAGGGTTTGCTCAAAATATTGTTGTCCCCGCTAAAGATTTCCGAAGGATAAATGTTGTTGTCCGTGGACTTGGACATTTTTCTACCGTTAAGCGTCAACATATTGGCATGCATCCAATAGTTGACAGGGGATTTTCCCGTACTGGCCTCGGCTTGTGCTATTTCACACTCGTGGTGGGGGAATTTAAGATCCATTCCGCCACCGTGGATATCAAAGGTTTCGCCCAGATATTTGGTGCTCATGGCCGTACACTCCAAATGCCATCCAGGGAAACCATCTCCCCAAGGCGATGGCCAGCGCATAATATGTTGCGGCTCTGCCTTTTTCCAAAGGGCAAAATCCTGTGGGTTTCTTTTCTCATCCTGTGCGGTAAGTTCGCGAGTGTTGGTGATCATATCCTCCAACCTTCTACCGCTTAACTTGCCGTAATCGTGATCTTGGTTGAATTTGACCACATCAAAATAAACGGAACCGTTTACCTCATAAGCGAATCCTTTTTCAAGGATTTCCTTGATGATTTCTATCTGCTCAATAATGTGACCTGTAGCCGTAGGCTCAATGCTTGGCGGCAATAAATTGAACTGTTGTAGGGTGTTATGGAAATCCACGGTGTAGCGTTGAACCACTTCCATAGGTTCAATTTGCTCCAACTTGGCCTTTTTTGCAATTTTATCTTCACCTTCGTCTGCATCATTTTCCAAGTGCCCTGCATCGGTAATGTTACGGACGTAGCGCACTTTGTACCCCAAGTGCTTGAAGTAGCGAAAAATCATGTCGAAAGACATAAAAGTGCGGCAGTTGCCTAAATGCACATTGCTATAAACGGTGGGACCGCAAACGTACATGCCCACATGGCCTTCGTTTATAGGTTTGAATACATCTTTTTTTCCAGTAAGTGAATTATGGATTCGTAAGGATTGGTCTTTGTACAATTGCATTTAAACGGTTGGTGTTTAAAATTCGGTATCGAGATTGATGTAGTCCAAAAATTCCCTTCTTGTGGCCTCATCTTTAAACTTCCCACCATATTCAGCGGTTACGGTACTACTATCAATATCCCGTATGCCCCTGGAATTTACACAAAGGTGTTTGGCATCGATAACACAGGCAACATCATCCGTTCCCAACACATTTTGAAGCTCTTTTACAATCTGGATGTTCATCCGTTCCTGAACTTGCGGACGCTTTGCAAAGTAATCCACGATACGGTTCATTTTGGAAAGACCAACGACCGTTCCATTGGAAATATAGGCAATGTGCGCGCGCCCAACAATGGGCAATAAGTGGTGTTCGCAGGTAGAGTAAACCACAATGTTTTTTTCCACCAACATTTCGCCGTACTTGTACTTGTTGTCAAAAGTGGATGATTTTGGTTTTCTATCGGGATGTAATCCGCCAAAAATTTCTTGTACGTACATTTTGGCCACCCGTTTAGGTGTGCCTTTTAAACTGTCGTCATCCAAATCGAGACCCAGGGTAAGCATAATTTCCCTTACGCTTTTTTGTATTCTTTCGATTTTTTCTTCATCGCTCAATACAAAAGCATCTTCTCTTAAAGGTGTGTCCGATGAGGAACCTACGTGGTCGTTTCCTCTTTCTTCATATTGTTCTTCCAATGCCTGCTCTAGTTTCATAGCTATTGCTTAAGGAGAGCAAAGATATACATTAATGAGGGATTTAACATCTGCTTGCCGAGGTTTGACAACATAAATTATTGTTAAGACAAGTACCACGGTACTTTTATAATATCCAAACCTACAGTCTTTTATGATTAAACCTTTTGCCAAGACCTTACTACTGTTGCTGCTATTTTGGCAAACTGCGCAAGCGCAGGTGGCCCAAGATTGTATTAATGCCGTTCCTATATGCAGCAATACGCCTATAAATGGTGGAACAAATGGTTTTGGGATTGATGATTTTAATGGTGCGGCTTCCAGTGGATGCCTGGAGCAGACCACTACGGGTGTAATTGAATCCAATTCAGCTTGGTACCGTTTTCGAACCGCTGAATCTGGTCAGTTGGGCTTTAATATTGGTCATAATAGTAACGAAGATTGGGATTTTGCCCTGTATCGTGCGAGCGATTGTAGTGATTTAGGGGAGCCTATCCGTTGTAATTTTTTTGATAATAGCGAAAATACCAGTTTTATTGGAGTAGGGGAAGACCCTACGGGCGATGAGGATTCGGTGCATTACGAGGATTGGCTTCAAGTGGAAGCAGGAGAGGACTACTATCTCTTTATCAATAATTTTAGCAATATAAATTCGGGCTTTTCCATCCAGTTTACGGGAAATATTTGGGCAAACTACCCCAATAGTGCCTTGGATTGTTCCATTGTAAGCAATTTGTTGGGACCGCCCATTGCTGCTTGCGAGGGCGATAGTGTGGTTTTGGATGCCTCTACCTCTGGGGCCATGAATTACGAATGGTATATGGACTCGGGAAGTGGTTATCAATTAATCGCGGGAGCCAATGGTGCAACCCATACTGTTCAAAATTCTGGTCAGTACCGTGTTGTGGTAGATACATCCGCAGAAAGCATTGTGAGCGATGTGCAGGTTGGTTTTAACGATGTTCCGATTACAGGAACAGTTTTGGACGAAACTTTTTGTTACGAAGCGGATATGACCTTTGATTTGAACAGTAAAAATTATGAGGCATTGGGTGGTATGAATCAAGATGATTTTGTGGTCAGCTACCATAACTCACAGACCGATGCCGAAGCAGGGATAAATCCTTTGGAAAAACACTATATATTGACAGGTGTTTCTGATACGATTTACGTTCGAACCACCTCCTTGGCAAACCCTGATTGTTATGATGCATCCCAAAGCTTTGCTTTGAATGCTATAGAGGCACCTGTGTTGAGCTTTGATGAGAAAGTGGTCATTTGCGAGGCCGTTGGAAGTTTGGAAATCGGGGAAACGCAACCGAATGCCAATTATAGTTATCAATGGGGCACGGGTGAGCAAACACCATCCATTATGGTTTTGGAAGCTGGGGAATATAAGGTAACGGTCACCAATCAATCCAATGGAATTGTTTGTGAAGCGAGTAGGACGGTGTCCGTAGAAATTTCAACCATGCCACAGATTTCAAGTATTGATATTGACGATATGAGCGCTAACAATACAGTAACCATCAATACGGAAAACAATGGTGCGTATGAGTTCAGTATAGATGGGGGCGAATACCAGAGCAGCAATGTGTTTGAAGGTGTTCCACCGGGCGTGCATGCCGTGAGAATGCGCGACCCTTATGGTTGCGGGGAGGTCGAAGAAGATATTGTAGTGGTTGGATATTTGGCGATTTTCTCTCCCAATGGCGATGTGTTGAACGAAACTTGGCAGATAGAGGGGCTTTCTACCTTAAACTCGCCGATTGTTACGATTTATGATCGTTATGGTAAGCTCATCAAGCAGATGAACGAGTTTGATACGGGCTGGGATGGAAGTTTTCAAGGCAAGCCATTGCCATCCACCGATTATTGGTTCAAACTATCCTATGTGGATGATGATGGCAACCGAACTTATGCCAAGTATTTACAAAGCCATTTTTCCCTTCGCCGATAACAAGCTGGCCGTTTATTGATCAGCATCAAATTTTATTGCATAAATACATACTAAAAGGATAATTAATAGAGTTATATGAGGTGTAAGTAGCGTAACCACTAGCCCCAAATTCTATGAGAGCTCTATTTAGTGCTATCTGCCTTTTCTTTCTATTTCAGGTAGTTAGTGCCCAAAACTCACCAGATTGTAGAACTGCCATACCTGTTTGCGCCGATGCGCCCATTTTGGGAACTACTGATGGCGGCGGTGATATTGATGATTTTGATCCAGAGGTGATCACCCAAACAGGTTGTTTGGAAAAAGGAAGTGTGAGCTCGGCCAATATTGAGAACAATACGGAATGGTATGTATTTAGAGCAGGTGTCGATGGACAAATTGGTTTTGATATTGAAGCATTGCCCGTAAACCCCGGCAGCCCAATTACCGCAGAGTGGGATTTTGCACTGTACGGCCCTTTTGATGAAACTTCCAATGAAAATTTTTGTACCATAATCGGCGATGGAAGTGCGCAGCCCATCCGATGCAACTATGAATACAACGATACGGGTTTTACAGGAATTGGGGTAAACCCTGTAGATGGACGAGAAGGAGCGCCCTTTGTAAAGGGGAGTCAGAACACTTATGATGAATGGTTGAATGTTAGGGAAGGAGAAATCTATTACCTCTATATTAATAACTACAACACCAATTTTGATGATGAACCGGAATCTTTTGAGCTGACTTTTACCGGAACTTCGGTAGATGAGGATCAAAACAATGCCTTGGATTGTACACTTCGGGATGAGTTTTTAGGGTTTGATATTGTTGCTTGTGAAGGCGATCCGGATATCATTTTGTCAGCTTTGAATTCTCCATTTGGTCCAAATATTAGTAGAGTAGATTGGATTGTTGATCGAGAAGATAACGGTAATTTAGAGGTCTTGCTAACAAGTCCTGGTCAAACGGAGTATGTTGTTACTAGTCCAAATTCAGGGCGCTATTATGTTATTGTTGAGAATAATTTGGGACAAACATATAACGATGATGTTTTGATTACTTTTTACGGCACTCCAGAGCTGGATGAAGTTAGGGTAATCGACGATTTTGTGAATAGTGACCAGACCGACCCATACAATGTGGAGATTGTTCCCGTGGGGGATGGCAACTATGAATATGCCATTAATGGGGGTGAATTTCAGGATGATCCTGTTTTTAGGGATGTGCCCCCTGGAATAAACACTGTGGTCATTAACGATAAAAATGGTTGTGGAATGTCGGAACCTGAAGAGTTTTTGGTGGTGGGGTATCCAAAATTCTTTACGCCCAATAATGATGGGTTTCACGACAATTGGACGGTTTACGGCGTAGAGGAATTAATAAATCCAACGGTTTATATTTTTGACCGCTTCGGAAAACTTTTAAAACAAATTAATGTGAATGTGGGTTGGGATGGAACCTATAATGGCAGGGATATGCCTTCCTCCGACTACTGGTTCCGTTTGGAGTACGAGCGTGATGACGAGGGCATTTTAGTGGCCAAATCTGTTCGGCGGCACTTTTCGTTGGTTCGATAAAAAAAGAGGTCTAAAAAGTCAATTTTCGTCAACCTGAACTTGTTTTAGGTTCTCATAATGATTTGTTTATCAATATGATGAGATTCTGAAATACCTTGCCTGCCGGCAGGCAGGAATTCAGAATGACGCGTTTCACTATTTTTTAGACCTCTAATCATTGTTTATTTTTCTTCTTTTCTAGAATTTTAAAGTATACCCTAGAGAGATATTGGTGTTTATTCTGTTTATTAGGGCAGCACTATCAATCCCTCCATCAAAGAAATAGGAATTCACATCTTGCTCGGTTCTGCTGTAGGCCAAATCCAAGCGACTTGCCCCAAAATTGTAACCAATACCTGCGGAAAATCCATTGAGGTCGCCCACAAAATCGCTGTCGGCATAAGGGCTTTCTTCAAATCGGTAACCTGCCCTAAGACTAACTTGGTTTATCCTATATTCACCTCCTAAACGGTAGGAGTTGACCGCACCCAAAGTACCTGCAATAAAATCGTTCTCTGCGGCAAAACTAGGGTCGGAAGTGGGTCTAAGCTCTGCTTTGGACATATCTTGATAGGAGTAATCCAAACTGATAAGTCCATCTTGCCCAAAAACCAATGCCACACTACCTGTGTATTTTTCAGGTGTTTTTATCCTGTATTCATCATAAAGGTTTACAATACCAAAGTTGATAAAGTCAATATCCGATACCGCCAAATTGGAATTGATTCTTTGTGATGTGTCATCTGTCAAAGTATACCATGTTGGCGATTGGTAACTACCGCCCACACGAATGGATTGATTCAATTTGGCAATGGCTCCCAAGCTGAAGGAGAAACCATAACCTTCCGTGTGCAATAAATTGTCGAAAGAGGTGTATTGGATGGGCGATTCCGCATCATAGCCTTCCTCGTCCAAATAGGTAATTCTATCATACAGTACATTGTGGAAATTTACGGATGCACCTAAATACAAATCTTCTTTATATTGGCTGGCAAAATTCAAAGTGAACTTGCTATTGTATCCCGATGTATTCTGTAAATATCGTTGATTGACATTGCTATATTGCGTATTGGAAAAATAAGAGGTGTTTTCATCAACGTCATCAACAGGTTCAATGATTCCTGCTTGGAAACCAAGAAAAGCCTGCTGTGCGGAATACCCTAGATTGGCCCCGATATCCAAATACGCATCTTCAATAAATTCACCCTCTTGTGTGCGCAGTGGCCCTAGGGGTTCACCTTGTGCAAAGGTGAGGAAATAATTGTCGATACCCACGGATGTTGTTCCAGATGCAATAAACTCGTTGTCAAAATTTTGCACCATATCGTAATTGAAGGCCAATGCAATTTTTTTCCAAGGGCTATCGGTAGATGAATTGAATACGAACACCCCGCCCACTTGGTTAAAATCCAAAGAATTGGCAGTAGTGTTGCTTAGGGTGTTGCCATAAAGGGCATCGTTGTTTCTATGATAGTTGGAACCCGTTATGGACAATTCACTAAAATTGAATACGGCAGAACCTGCTGGGTTTACATTTAGTGCGGATAAATCACCGCCCAAGGCTCCAAATGCACCGCCCATAGCCTGAAACCTTGCGGTTCCTTGAATGTTTTCCGTGCTGTAGCGCAATACATCATCAATGGTTTGTGCACTTGCGAAAGTGCATGCCAATACCATTATGAAAGTTGAGATTCTTTTCATTTCTTATGATTTAGATTAATCAAAATAGTTTGTGGATTATGGTCTGCCACCTCTACCGCCTCTACCTCCGGAAGAACGTGATGCACCTCCTGAAGATCTACTTACGCCTGAACTTCTAGAGCTACTTCCTGAGCTTCGGTAGGTGCCACTGGATCTGCTGCTTCTTGAAGAGCCACTGCTACGGTAACTTCTTGAGCTTGACCTACTGGAAGAACGACTGTAATTTCTACTTGGTGTAGCACTTCTGGATTGATAGCTCCTAGTGGTTCGTCCAGAATTATAGCTTCTGGACGAGGGAGAACTACTTCTATTGTAGCTTCGGCTACTTCTTGAAGGAGTTGTGCCATAGGAACGACGTGTGGTTGTTGAACTTCTATTGTAACTTGGAGAAGTCCTTGTACTTCTACTTGTTCTATAGTTTCTATTTCTGGCAACGGCGTCTGCGCTTACCGATCTTCTTACGTTGGACCTGTTACTGTAGCCATTGGAACTTCTTCTATTGGCCAAACCATTGTTTCTGGAAACTGTTCCATTGGAACGTCCACTGTTGTTTCTGAACCTAGAGGAATATCCGCTTGATCTAGATGTTAGTGTAGTTCCTGGAATACGGGAAGCATAGCCTCTCCGTCCTGACATGTAGGCGTAGTTTCTGCCATAGTATCCTCTGTTATAGTATGGGCGGTTCCAATAACCACCGTAATAGCCGCCCCTGCCATAGTATCCACCCCATCCGAAGCCAGCACCAGCCCAGCCCCATCCGTTGTAGGGGTATCCCCAGCCGTAATATCCGGCCCAGCCCCAACGGTTATATCTCCATGGGTTGTTCCATCCCCAGCCAAGGCCTCCCCAGCCCCAGCCGGCATTCCATCCCCATCCGTTCCATAGCCATGGGTCGTTCCAACCATAATAGCCGCCCCATCCCCAACTGTTGTCGTATACGTTGATGGAAATACTTGTGGGATTATCGCCCCAACCGGGGTTTCCGTTATAGTTGTTGTTATAAGCAATGTAATCGGTTTGTTCTCCGTAAGGAATGGTATCGTTTTGGGCCTGACTCGAATAACTATCGACATCGGTAAAAACTTCGCTATCCAAAATTTCACCGTATTCGTTTGCTTTGTCGCCAAAATAATCGCCGTAAATGTTGTTCTCCTGTTCTTCAATTTTTACTGCTTCGGCATTTTTCTTTTCAACCCCGACAACACGGTTGTTGGTAGAGTAGATGCCATCATCGTAATAAGAAGCTTGCTGATAAGAACCACAAGATGCCATAAAGATGGCACTGACCATCAAAATGGACGGGATTCGTAATTTTTTATGGAGTAAAGTCTTTAACATGGCGCAATTTTTATTGTTGAACATACTAAAAATAATTAGTTTTACCCAATCATTTTTATTAATAAAGTCGCAAGTTTTGTGCCAAACTACAATAGATGGGTAAAAAGTTAACGAGTAGAGCGGAAGATTATTCCAAATGGTATAATGAACTGGTCGTAAAGTCAGATTTGGCTGAAAACTCGGGAGTTAGAGGATGTATGGTGATAAAACCCTACGGATATGCTATATGGGAAAAAATGCAGGGGCAGTTGGACAAGATGTTCAAGGAGACAGGCCATGAGAATGCCTATTTTCCGTTGTTCATACCAAAATCGTATTTGAGTAAGGAAGCCAGTCACGTAGAAGGTTTTGCCAAGGAATGTGCGGTTGTTACCCATTACCGATTGAAGAATGCCGAGGATGGAAGTGGCATTGTGGTGGACGAAGATGCAAAATTGGAAGAAGAGCTGATTGTTCGCCCCACATCCGAAACCATTATTTGGGATACTTACAGAAGGTGGATTCAATCTTACCGAGACCTTCCCTTAAAGATCAACCAATGGGCCAATGTGGTGCGTTGGGAGATGCGAACACGTCTTTTTTTGAGGACCGCTGAGTTTTTATGGCAAGAAGGGCATACGGCCCACGCTACTCGTGAGGAAGCTTTGGAGGAAGCTGAGCTTATGATGAACGTATATGCGGACTTCGCTGAAAAATATATGGCCGTTCCCGTGATCAAAGGAACCAAAACAGAGAGTGAGCGTTTTGCGGGTGCAGAAGAAACCTACTGTATTGAAGCATTGATGCAGGACGGAAAGGCTCTACAAGCCGGTACCTCTCACTTTTTGGGTCAGAATTTTGCAAAAGCTTTTGATGTAAAGTTCGCCAATAAAGAAGGCGGACAAGAGTATGTTTGGGCCACGTCATGGGGTGTGTCCACCAGATTGATGGGGGCATTGGTGATGACCCATAGCGATGATAACGGATTGGTGCTTCCTCCTCAATTGGCGCCGATTCAAGTTGTAATTGTACCAATATATAAAGGATTAGACCAGTTGGATGCCATTTCGGAGAAGGTGGAGCCCTTGGTAAAAGCGCTTCGTGATAAAGGCATTACCGTTAAATATGATACCCGAGATACCCATAAACCTGGCTTCAAGTTCAATGAATACGAATTAAAAGGAGTTCCCGTACGATTGGCCATTGGACAGCGCGATCTGGCAAATGGAACTTTTGAAGTGGCGCGCAGGGATACCCTATCCAAGGAAATTGTAAAAGCCGATGAGGTAGTGAACAAAGTGGTTTCTCTGATGGATGAAATTCAGGAAAATATCTTTAACAAAGCGTTGTATTATAGAAAGGGGCATATTACTGAAGTGGATTCCTATGACGACTTTAAAAAAATAATCGAGGAAAAAGGAGGTTTTGTATCTGCCCACTGGGACGGTTCGGCCGAAACCGAGGATAGGATAAAAGAAGAGACCAAAGCCACTATTCGCTGTATTCCACTTGATGTCAAGGAGGAAGAGGGTAAGTGTATGGTAACGGGAAAACCGTCCAATAAAAGGGTGTTGTTTGCAAAAGCATATTAAAGAGCTTGCAAAAAATAAAAAATACTGTTGCAAGACTTAAAAATAGTTGTATTTTTGCATCCGCAATTATGCAACCATATGGCCCGTTCGTCTAGGGGTTAGGACGCCAGGTTTTCATCCTGGTAACAGGGGTTCGATTCCCCTACGGGCTACAAAACAAGGTTTAAGCAGAAAATGCTTATTTTAAGATTGTAGTACGTTTAAACTTTGAAATTGAAATAATGGCCCGTTCGTCTAGGGGTTAGGACGCCAGGTTTTCATCCTGGTAACAGGGGTTCGATTCCCCTACGGGCTACAACAAAAGGATTTAGAAAGCATTAATTTTAAGCAATGGCAAACCATAAGTCAGCACTAAAGAGAATCAGAAGAAACGAAGCAGTACGTTTGCGTAACAGGTACCAGCACAAAACAGTGCGTAACGCCATCAAAAAATTACGTAACGAGGAAGACAAAAAAGCTGCTGAAGCTTTGTTGCCCACTGTTGTTGGTATGATTGATAAATTAGCCAAGAAAAACATCATTCATAGCAATAAGGCGGCAAACCTTAAAAGTAAATTGATGACACAGGTTGCGGCAATGTAAACCTGTACAGCAAAGATGTATCGACGCCTCCAATTTGGGGGCGTTTTTTTTTGCATCAGTTTTTTTACCTGAAAGCTTTTCGCTTGTGAATTAGCATGCCCACAAGAAAGGAGCCGTACATAATTAGGATCAATATTCTTAGTATGGTTCTAAAGTGGTAATCCACCCAAATTTTTGGAGCTTCATACCCAGTCCAAAACAGGAAGGGAAAAATCGAATGAAAGATTACCAATCCTATGCTCAGCCAATACATGAGGTTGTGCTTGTTAGGGTAAGGCGTAGGTTCTCCTCTTTTTTCTTTAAAGTAGAGCCAGATGTTAAAAAGTAAAATAAAGGAAGCGATCATATCGGCGTAGTAGAGGTTGCTGTAAAATGGATTTTGGAAAAATAGGCTTATGGCATAAGCCACAGTACTTCCCAACGCTCCCATTTTTATCCATTTTTTGTGTTCTTGCTTTTTAACCATCCGCCAGTAGATATAATAGAAAAACAAAAACGAAATAACGGAATAGATGTTAAATATAATAACGTTGTACCAGTTATACTGTTCAATATCCACTATTTGGAATTCGTCAAAATGTTTGATGAAGTATCCCAATAGTTCGGTGAGAAAGGTGTACATTAAGTAAATGGGATAGTACTTTAACGGAGTGTCAAAATAAGATTGGTAACAGGCCATGGACATGACCCAGACGATAAGATAGAACGGAAGAATGTACTGTTCGGTAATAAAGTTGTAAAATCCTTCCATTATGTTATGGGTAACTGCTTGATAATTGGCAGTCCTTGTTGTTGGTTGTGGTAAAAATAAGAAAAAAGCCCCCATATTTGGAGGCTCATATACTTAACGGGTGCTTACTTGTTTTGCTATCGAAAAGCCTTTCGTTTGTGAATGATTATACCTATTATAAAAGTCCCATACATAAAAACAATCAACATCATTAAAAAATCGTGTAAATGATATTCTACATAAATGTATTGTGCTTTATAGCCCATTAGGAAAATAAAGGGGAAGAAAATGTGGAATATCGCCAACCCCAAGCTTGTCCAGAACATAAGGTTATACTTTTGCGGATATGGATTTGTTTCTCTCTTTTTTTCTTTGAAATAAAGGCTTATGTCGACAAGTAAAACTATTGAAGCGACTAAATCGGCATAGTATAAATTAGTGTGAAAAGGGTTTTGGAAAATTAAGCTGATGATATAAGCCAGCACCCCCACAAGTGCACCATACTTAACCCAAGACTTATGCTTTTGTACTTTTAAAACCCGCCAATATATATAATAAAAGAATAAAAAAGTGACTACGGAGTATATGTTGAAAATTATAACGTTATGCCAATCATACCTTTCGTCTGAAAAAAATTGAAACTCTTCATTAAACTGAATAAAGTACCCTAATAGTTCAGTCAGAAATGTATACATTATAAATACAGGATAGAACTTTAAAGGGGTATCGAAATAACTTTTATAACGAGCTACGGCAAACAACCACGCTATCAAGTAGAGCGGGATTGTGTAATATTCAACTAATATGGTGTAAAGCTCGTTGGTCATCGGTGTTTTTAGTAATCACCATTTGGTGGCGGGCCACTTGTGCTTCTGTCCAATGTTAAACTTTGGTCTTCGTCTTGTATGTTTGTGGGAATCATATTAGCATAGGACTTGCTTTTCGCCTTTCTACTGCCAATGCCAGTTCCTAAAGCATCTTTTATAAGCTTTGCCTTTCCATCAGCACCGATATAGAAGCCGTATTCCTGGCCATTTACGTTCATGGTGGGGACGATAAAAATGGAATTCTGTCTGGGATGCACTACTTTTTTGCCATCAGGAAAATCCGGCTTATCCGGATAATTGGCAAAGTACAAGCGAAGTGATTCCACCTTTACGCCAGCTTCTTTGGCCTCTTGCTCTACAAATGCCATATATTGTTTTATTTCTGCGTAACTAAAAGATGAAAACCGAGCAGGAATATGCATTCTGTCAGGATATCGCTCCATTTCGTACTCCTTGATTATGCCAAGTCTGTGTTTGGTATAATTATCGTAGAGTGATTTGGATTCTTCTAAAGAAATAATGCCTTCGGGCGGTAAAACTTCTTCTGGTTCGGTTGGTTCTTCTTTCTTGGGGCCTTGTTGGCAAGCTCCAAGCAATAGTAATGCGGCTCCAAAAAATGCTATTAAAGCCGTTTTGTTGTTTTTCATAGTTAAGTATTTAATGTTTAGTTTTTGAGGAAACCGGACTAAAGATATGCCTTTTCTATAAATTGACTCAACAAAAAACCCTTCAAAGAACTTGAAGGGTCTGTAATCTTATGGTATGGAGTGTTGTAGGTTTTTACTCGTTCATGGTGAGCAAAAACTCCTCGTTGTTCTTGGTTTGCTTTATACGTTGCTCCATAAACTCCATAGCTTCAACAGGGTTCATGTCTGCCAAATATTTGCGCATGATCCACATACGTTGAATGGTGTTTTCGTCTAACAATAAATCGTCTCTTCGTGTTGAGGAAGAAATCAGGTCGATGGCAGGGAAAATCCTTCTGTTGGATATCCTTCTGTCCAACTGAAGTTCCATATTTCCTGTTCCCTTGAATTCCTCAAAGATAACTTCGTCCATTTTGGAACCTGTCTCCGTTAATGCAGTAGCGATAATGGAAAGCGAACCGCCGTTTTCAATATTACGGGCTGCTCCAAAGAAACGTTTGGGTTTGTGCAGTGCATTGGCGTCCACACCACCACTCAATACCTTACCGGATGCAGGTTGTACGGTGTTATAGGCACGGGCCAAACGTGTAATGGAATCCAAAAGGATCACTACGTCGTGACCGCATTCCACCAATCGTTTTGCTTTTTCCAATACAATATTGGCAACCCTTACGTGCTCGGTTGCTTCCTTGTCAAAAGTTGAGGCAACTACTTCGCCACGCACGTTGCGTTGCATATCGGTAACCTCTTCGGGGCGTTCGTCAATCAATAGAATGATTTGGTATACCTCGGGGTGGTTGGCCGCAATAGCGTTGGCTATATCCTTAAGCAACATGGTCTTACCCGTTTTGGGTTGGGAAACGATCATTCCCCTTTGTCCTTTCCCGATAGGGGAGAACAAATCCATGATCCTTGTTGAAATTGTACTTTGTTTTTCTGCCAATTTGAACTTTTCCTTTGGAAACAATGGAGTAAGGTGCTCAAAGGCAACCCTGTCACGAACCACCTGTGGGTCCAATCCATTGATTTTGTTCACTTTGATCAATGGGAAATATTTTTCCCCTTCTTTTGGAGGTCTAATATTTCCTAAAATCGTATCTCCGGATTTTAACCCGAACAACCTGATTTGAGATTGTGATACATAAATGTCATCGGGAGAAGAAAGATAATTGTAATCGGAAGACCTCAAGAATCCGTAGCCATCTTGCATAATGTCTAGCACACCTTCACTCTCTATGATGCTGTCGAACTCATATTCAGGTTCTTTGTACCTGTTTTTCAGGTCCTTGTCAAAGTTGCTGTTCTTTTTGTCGTGGTGGCCTTTGTTGTGTTGGCTCCTCCTATTGTTGTTTTGATTCTTCTGTGGAGTGTTGCTTTGCGACTTATTGTCCTGTGGCTTGTTATCCTTTTTTTGGGGTTTTCCTTGCGGTTTGGAGTCCTCTTTCTTGTTTCTGGGCTCTCTTTTTTGAGGTGCTTTTTGGGTAGAATCACCTTCAGTACTTTTTGTCTCCGAAGCTTTAGGGCGTGGAGCTCTGGGCTTTTTAGGTTTTGGCGCTGGCTTTTCGTCTGCGCTTGCTGTAACAGTTTCTGCCACGGCTTTAGGGTTGGATGCTTGAACGTCCAGTATTTGGTATACTAGATCCAACTTTTTCAATGATTTGAATTTGGGAACATTAAGACCCTTTGCAATTTCTTGCAACTCAGGAAGCTTTTTAGCTTTTAGATCTGAAATCTCGAACATTAAGTAATGGAATAAGTTAAACTTGTGTTATTCTAAAATTTGAAGTAAAGTTATCTTTGGATACTACTGGAGTAAGAATTCCGAGGTAGGTGCTTTATTATAACGAGACAATATTACAAATAATTTTTCAAGAATAAGGCCTTATTTATCAAAAAGACGCCTATTTTTGCCATTCGAAATCAATTTACACAATGATTCAGCGGATACAAACGTTATTTTTACTGATAGTTGGCCTTATATCGGGCATACTTCCGTTTTTCCTGAATTTATGGGTGGAAGTAGGCGGAAGAGAAGTATTTGCCCAAGATCAAGTTATTGTAAGCTTGGTTTTTTATGTGGTAACCGTCTTGGCCGTAGTTTCGATTGTAATGTACAAGAAAAGACAAAATCAATTTGTGGTAAACAGATTGAATATGATATTGAACCTTTTTTTACTAGGATTTTTCGTTTATCGATCACTAAGCCTATCCGGAGAAACTGTGGTTTCTGAGAAGGGTATTGGGATGCTGATTCCTGTATTTTCTATCGTTTTTCTGGTTCTGGCCAACAGAGCTATCAAAAAGGATGAAGATCTTGTAAAATCTGTCGATCGCTTACGTTGAACCTAACATCTTAGTAGTATTAGTGCGAAAAAACCCTGGCTTTGGCCGGGGTTTTTATGTTTTGGGCTATCGTTTGCCCAGTTCAATTACCTCAAGGTCGCTAATCTTATCCCCATTGATCACAAAACGAAGCATGGTACGCATTTGATGAAAACCATATTTGCCGCAAGCTCCTGGGTTCATGTGCAAAACCCCCAATTTTTTATCGTTCATCACTTTTAAAATATGGGAGTGTCCACAAATAAATAGTTTGGGCGGATTATTTCTAATTTCTTCCCGTACCCGAACATCGTACCTGTTGGGATAACCCCCAATGTGCGTGATCCATACATCCACTCCCTCGCACATAAACCTGTTGTTTTCCGGGAATTCTTTTTGAATCATATGGTCATCAATGTTCCCGTGTACCCCCCGAACAGGTTTTAGAGCTTCCAACTGGTCGGTAACGGATAAACTTCCAATATCGCCCGCATGCCAAATTTCATCAGCCTGTGCGGCATACTTTAAAATGGTGTTGTCCATGTGGCCATGGGTGTCGGAAAGCAATAAAATCTTCGTCATTTCGCTAAAAATATGCTAAAACCTCAAGGTTGAATTTGTGTTGGAAAGGATTGAATTATCTTTATGGGCTTAAAAGTAAGGGATCGCATTGAGATATTTTATCCAATTTTCTTATTTCGGAAAAGCATATCACGGCTGGCAGAACCAACCTAATGCCATAACGGTACAAGAGGTTTTGGAAAAAGCCCTGTCCACACTTTTACGTGAAAAGGTAGAAGTGGTGGGAGCTGGTAGAACCGATGCTGGCGTGCATGCAAGGCAGATGTTCGCTCATTTTGATTTTAAGCCCATCTCCGATACAGATGATTTAATATATCGGTTGAACGCCTTTTTGCCGGACGATATTGCGGTGCAAGGAATCCATCAAGTTGCTATTGAAGCCCATGCCCGGTTTGATGCCGTGCAACGTACCTACGAATATTGGTTGGTGAAAGAAAAAGATCCATTTCTTTTTGATCATGCCCATTTTGTAAAACATTCGCTGGATATAGATGCCATGAACAAGGCAGCTAAAATATTGTTGGAATACACCGACTTTGAATGTTTTTCCAAATCCAATACCGACGTAAAAACGTTTAATTGCGATGTTCGCGAAGCTCACTGGAAAATTGATTGTGATAAATGGGTGTTCACCATAACCGCCGATCGGTTTTTACGAAATATGGTCCGCGCTGTGGTAGGTACTTTGTTGGATGTGGGCATGGGAAAAATGTCTCCTGAGGATATCCATCAAATTGTTGCGAGTAAAGATAGGGGGGAGGCAGGTGTCTCCGTCCCCGCAAAAGGATTATATTTGACCAAGGTTTCATATCCAAAAGAAATTTTTGATGAGCAAAAAGGATGATGTAGGAAAAGCGTTTGATTTTAGACTGTTCAAACGGGTTTTTTCACGGACCAGACCCTATAGGGGCATTTTTTGGTTGGTGGCCATTGTGGCCATCCTCTCCGCAGCATTTGCCATTGGGATTCCGTTGTTGGTAAAAAATATTATCAACCAATCTCTGGAAAACAAGGACGCAGGCCAATTGCTCAATAATGTATTGTTGATGCTTGCCTTTTTACTTGGTCAGGTTACTACACAATTGTTGTTCAACTATTATGCGAACTTATTGGGCGAGTCCGTGATCAAGGATATCCGAATCAATCTTTTTGAAAAGATGACCAGCTTTAAAATGACCTATTTTGATAATTCTTCCATTGGGGTTTTGGTTACAAGAGCGGTTGCGGATATGCAACGAATAGGGGAAATATTCAGTCAAGGATTTTTTATGATTGTGGCCGATGCCCTTAAAATGCTATCGGCAGCCATCATTATGGTGGTCATTAACTGGAAATTGGCCTTGATTGTGTTTGCCATTATGCCTGTTATTTTGATTGCTACGCGTCTCTTTCAGCAAGCCATGAAGGTGGCCTTTGTTGAGGTGCGCGCCCAAGTATCCAACCTTAATTCCTTTGTGCAAGAGCGTATCGCAGGAATGAAAATCGTGCAACTCTTCAACCGAGAGGAAATTGAAAAGGAAAAGTTCCGAGTCATCAACGAAAAGCATCAAAATGCTTGGTTGAAAACGGTATGGTACAATTCCATATTTTTCCCAATAGCGGAAATTTCCAACTCCATTGGTATTGGATTGGTGGTGTATTTCGGTGTGATTCAGAATATAGAAAATGTGGGGATGGACAACAAAGGGGCTATCGTGGCCTTCTTTTTCTTGATGGATCTGTTGTTCCGTCCCCTTCGTCAGATTGCGGATAAGTTCAACACCCTACAAATGGGGATGGTAGCTGCTAACCGTGTGTTCAAAATTTTGGATACCGACAGCCATATTGATGATAACGGCACCGTTGAGAAAGAAGACGTAAAAGGCGATATTGAATTTAAAGATGTCCGTTTTGGTTATGTGCCCGATGAAGAAGTACTTCACGGAATCTCATTCAAAGTGAAAGCTGGGGAAACAGTGGCCATAGTTGGTGCAACGGGAGCAGGTAAATCTACCATCATCAATCTGCTCAATCGATTCTATGAAATCAGTTCCGGAAAAATTTTGGTGGATGATGTGTGCTTGGACGACTATACCTTAAAATCACTACGTTCCCATATTGCGATTGTACTGCAAGATGTTTTTCTGTTTGCCGATACCATTGCAAATAACATTTCGCTTCGCGATGAATCCATAACCACGGAACAGATTGAAGCAGCTGCCAAGCAAATTGGCGTTCACGAATTTATTTCGAGTTTGCCAGGAGGTCACCAATACAATGTGAAGGAACGCGGAACCATGCTTTCCAGTGGCCAACGCCAGCTGATTGCCTTTTTACGCGCCTATGTAAGCAATCCAAGTATTTTGATTCTGGATGAGGCTACATCCTCCGTGGATACGTACTCTGAGCAACTGATACAGCAGGCGACCGATAAGATTACCGAAGGGAGGACCTCAATTATTATCGCGCACCGATTGGCGACCATTAAAAAGGCGGATAAGATCATTGTAATGGATGCCGGTAAGATCGTTGAAATCGGCACCCATAAAGAACTTCTTAAAAAAGGTGGTTACTACAACGATTTGTATACTGCCCAGTTCTTGGCCGAGGAGGTGGCTTGATTGTCTTATTGCTCCAAATCCTTTTTAATGCGTTTTACCAATTCTTCCCTGTTTTTAAAAGGGATGAACTCTCCATTTTTAATGTAAGAGATGGAGCCTGTTTCCTCACTGACCACCAAGCACAATGCATCGGTTTTTTCTGTGATTCCCACGGCGGCCCTATGTCGTAATCCAAAGCGGAGGGGAATATTACGGTCGTTGGAAACAGGTAGGATCACTCTGGTGGCAGTGATAAAATTATCTTGAATAATAATGGCACCATCGTGCAGTGGACTGTTCTTGAAGAAAATACTTTCCAAAATGGGTTGTGTGATCTTAATGTCCATCGCATCACCCGAGGATTTGACAAAATCCAAGGAATTGTTACGTTCAATTACGATCAAGGCCCCCGTTTTGGAAGTGCCCATACGTTCGCAAGCACCTATAATGGCATCTACATCGGTACTAGTGGAAATGGCCTCTTGCTTTAGGAATTTAAAATGCTTGAAAATATTCCGTTTGGAAGCAAAGTTGGTGGAGCCGATCATCAGTAAAAACTTTCTGATTTCCTGTTGAAACACAATGATCAAGGCAATAAGACCAATGTTCATAAACCCGCCGACCATACTACTGATCATTTTCATTTGTAGCAATTCGGTTAGTTTCCACAGTGCCCAAACAATCACTATTCCGATAAAAATATTGATGGCCACTGTGCCCTTGACCAGTTTATAAATATAATACAGGAGTGCGGCCACGAGGACTATGTCGATGATATCCGTAATCTTGAACTCGAGAAAATTTAAAAAATCCAACCGCAGTGTTTTTGTAAAATTAGCAAAAATAGGAGAACCTCAAATTAGAGTGCATTCTCTTTTAAAGCTTCCACAAGTTTAATACATTCCGAGGCCTCTTTTACATCGTGGGCCCGAATAATGTTGGCTCCCCTTAAAAGTGCAATGGTGTGCAGGGCCGTTGTGCCGTTCAATGCCTCTTGTGGCGATGATTTCAAAACTTTGTAGATCATGGATTTTCTGCTCAGCCCTATCAAAATGGGCAAACCAAAGGTTTGGAACATATCCAAGTGGTTCAATAGTGTGTAGTTTTGTTCCGTTGTCTTGGCAAAGCCAAATCCAGGGTCTAGGATGATATCGTTGATTTTTTTTGAAGTGGTCTCTTGTATTTTTTCTGAAAAATAAATTCTCAAGTCTTTAATCAAATCATCATACGTTGCTTCTTTTTGCATGGATTGGGGAGTGCCTTTCATGTGCATCATAATATACGGAACTTGGTATTTGGCAATGGTTCCAAACATTTCATCATCCAAATTTCCAGCTGCAATATCGTTGATGATGGCAGCACCATGTTCAATACTTTTTTCAGCCACTTTGCTTCGGAAGGTATCCACGGAAATCAAAGTATCCGGGAACTTTTTAAGGATAAGGTCGATGACGGGAATCATCCGTTTCAACTCTTCGTCTTCTGGAACATGCTCGGCACCAGGTCGGGAACTGTAAGCGCCCATATCTATAAATGTAGCATCATGGTTGAGCATATATTCAACTTGGCCGAGTATGGATGCCTCGTCCTTGTACTTTCCGCCATCAAAAAAAGAATCGGGCGTAAGGTTGAGTATGCCCATCACTTTGGGCGTTTTTAAGTCTACAAGCTCACCTTTGCAGTTTATGGTCATAAAAAATATATGCTTTGTTGGGTTTCATTATCTTTGGCAAAGTGCTCGTGGGCACAGATAAGTTGGACGAAATTTACGCAAATTAGCAACAATACATGCAGCATACTTCCCAACAATACGATGAGGTGATACAAACCTGTCGTGAATTGTTTTCAAAAAAGGCCAAGGATTATGGTACTGCTTGGCGAATCCTGAGGTTACCTTCCTTAACGGATCAGATTTTTATAAAAGCACAGCGTATACGAGGTCTTCAACAGAACGAGGTGAGAAAGGTGGACGAGGACGAGCGTTCCGAGTTTATCGGAATCATCAATTATTCCATTATGGCGTTGATCCAAATTAAAAAAGGGGTGGTGGAACAGCCAGACCTTACTGCCGAAGAGGCCATTGCGCTATATGATGAGCAAGTTGCCATTACCAAGAAGCTGATGGAGGACAAAAACCACGACTATGGAGAAGCTTGGCGGGATATGCGGGTAAGCTCCCTCACGGATTTGATTTTGCAAAAGTTGCTACGCGTAAAACAGATTGAGAACAATAAAGGAGCAACCTTGGTAAGCGAAGGCGTGGATGCCAACTATCAGGATATGGTTAATTATGCAGTTTTCGCGCTCATACACTTGGGTGAAAATTCCAAAATCCAAGCACCAAAATCCAAATAACAAATATTACATGCCCTCCGATAAAAAATATGACTTGGAAGAAAGGACATTTGACTTTGCAAAGGATTGTAGGAAATATGTAAAATCATTGAAAGCTTCCATTGGTAATTTGGAAGATGGAAAGCAGTTAATACGATCATCTGGTTCAGTGGGTGCGAACTACATTGAGGCGAATGAAAAATTAGGCGAAAAGGATTTTCAATTTAGATTGAGAATTGCCAGAAAAGAAGCGAAAGAATCTGGATATTGGTTGCGATTGCTAAAAGAGATGAATCCCGATGATGATTTGGTCAAAGATTTAATAAAAGAATCGTTGGAATTGAGAAGGATTTTATCTTCAATTCTAAATAAGGTTAAGCGTTAGAAAGTTTAGCATTTGGCATTTGAAATGTGGAATTTGGAATTTGGTGCTTTGGATTTGTTTTTTGTTTCTTGAAAAAATTATTTTGATAGTATATGAAATATTTAGTTTGGATATCAAGAATAATAGTAGGGGTGTTGTTCATTATCAGTGGACTGATAAAATTGAACGACCCCATGGGTTTCTCCTTTAAATTGGAGGAATATTTTAGTCCAGGGGTGTTGGATTTGCCATTTTTAACCCCATTGGCATTGTCCATATCTGTTTTTGTGGTTATTGTCGAGGTGATTTTGGGCATTTTACTATTGATTGGATTTAAACCTAAATTCACCGTTTGGAGCCTTCTGCTCATGATCGTATTTTTCACATTCTTGACTTTTTATTCTGCCTATTTCAATAAAGTGACGGATTGCGGATGTTTTGGAGATGCCATCAAACTAACCCCTTGGGAGTCCTTTACCAAAGATGTGATTCTTTTGGTATTTATTTTGATACTGTTTTTCGGCAGAAAATATATTACGCCATTGTTCAGCCCTAAAACCAATTGGATTGTTGGCGGAGTGGCGTTGCTGGCATGTATGTTGTTTGCAAATCATGTATTGGCCCATTTACCTTCGGTAGATTTTAGACCTTATAAAATTGGGGCAAATATTCAGGAGGGAATGTCCGTTCCCGAAGATGCTCCAAAACCCATTTACGAGTATGCATGGCGTTTTAACGTCAACGGTATAGAGGAAATTCATATTACGCAAGGAGATTACCCCACTGTTGATGGAGAATTCATCGATGTGGAAACCACCGAAATCCAAGAAGGGTACGAACCGCCCATACACGACTTTACTATTGAACAAGAAGGTCAGGATTATGCCGCAGAATTACTGGAAGAGGATAAATTGGTAATGGTGATTGCCTACGATTTAAATAAAACAGGCGGATTAACAAAAGGAGCTACTGCTGAAGAAATTCAGGAGACACAACAAGAAATTTATCCAGAGGTAAAGAAAACGACTGATAAAGCGATTGAAAACGGCTACAAAGTCATAGGTATGTCCGCTTCGAGTAGCGATATGGCAAATAAGATAATCGATACTTACGGACTGGATTTTGAGTTCTATTTTACAGATGAAACAACTTTGAAGACTATTGTACGTTCCAATCCAGCTATTTTAGTGCTCAGTAAAGGGACTATTCAGCAAAAGGTCCATTACAACGATTTTGACGAACTTACTTTCTAATCATAACACTAAAGAAAAAACAAATAACATGAGAACAAAGATTGTAGCGGGAAACTGGAAGATGAACAAGAACCTTCAGGAAACGGAGGAATTGTTGGCCGAGCTTTCCGCTAAACTACCCGATACCGATGCAGATGTGATAGTAGCACCAACTTTTGTTAACCTACAGGCGGCAAAACAAGCACTACAGGATTCTAAAATACAAGTTGCTGCCCAGAATATGCACTTTGCTGAGAGTGGAGCCTATACAGGTGAGATTTCAGCTGATATGTTGCTTAGCTTGGATGTTGATGTTGTTATCCTAGGTCACTCCGAAAGGCGCGCTTACTTTGGTGAAGACGATGAATTATTGGCCAAAAAGGTAAAAACCGCCATTGAAAAAGGGCTAAAGGTTATTTTCTGTTTTGGAGAAGAGTTGGAGGATAGAAAGTCCGACAACCACTTTGCTGTTGTGGAAGGCCAATTGAAAAACGCCCTTTTTGATTTGGATCCCAGCGCTTGGAGCAAGATTGTTTTGGCTTACGAGCCTGTTTGGGCCATTGGTACGGGGGAAACTGCCAGTCCAGAGCAAGCACAGGAAATGCACGCATTCATTAGAAAAACAATTGCAGATGGATTCAATTCATCCATTGCCGAGGATGTTTCCATTTTGTACGGAGGAAGTGTAAAGCCTGCCAACGCGGCCGAGATATTTTCAAAGCCGGACGTGGACGGTGGTTTGATTGGAGGCGCTTCTTTGGTGGCTACCGACTTCACGGATATCATCAAGGCAATTTAAACCATGTCCTTGGTCTACCTCGAGTACGATTTTAAAATAAACCCGCTCCAACCCGCAACCGATATTTTGATTGCGGAGTTGGGGGAATTGGGTTTCGAAAGTTTTGTGGAAAACGAAACAGGACTTTTGGCCTACATCCTAAAATCCAAATGGCGTGGTGGTGTATTGGAAGACTTGTTCGTATTCCAAAATCCAAATTTTGAGATAAGCTGGACCAGTAAAGAGATTGAACAGCAGAATTGGAACGCAGAATGGGAAAAAAACTTCCATCCCATTAAAGTAGGGGAAAAATGTATGGTTCGTGCACCTTTCCACGAGGCCGTTGAGGTTGATTATGATATCGTCATAGAACCGAAAATGAGTTTCGGCACCGGTCACCACGAAACTACACACATGATGTTGCAACATATTTTGGATACGGATTTTTCAGGAAAATCGGTCTTGGATATGGGATGCGGAACAGGTGTCCTTGCTATTTTAGCCAAGAAGAAAGGAGCTGGCGATGTGGAGGCCATTGATATTGATGAGTGGTGTTTTTTGAATACCCAGGAAAATGTAGAGCGGAATAACTGCGCAGATATAAAAGTTTTTCAGGGCGACAGTAGTTTGCTGGATGAAAAAAAATATGATGTTATTCTGGCCAACATCAACCGGAATATTTTATTGGAAGATATTCCTATATACACAACTTGCTTAAAAAAGGGAGGTTTCTTATTTTTAAGTGGCTTCTATTTAGAGGATTTGGATGCAATTTCTTCAAAATGTGGCGCCTACGGTTTGGAATTTGAAAAAAATCTGGAGAAGAATAACTGGGTTGCAGCAAAATATGTAAATTAGAAAGACGTAAACTCCAAGAGATTATGGGAACCAAAGAAAAAGAGTTGGAAGATGTCCTTCTGGATGAAGAGACCACAAATGAGCACGAGATAGTTCTTTTTAATGATGATGTAAATACCTTTGATTACGTTATTGAAACACTGATCAATGTTTGTGAGCATACGCCCGAACAGGCCGAACAATGCTCCTTGATTGTGCATTACAAAGGGAAGTGTACCGTGAAAACGGGAGAGTATGCTGCCCTAAAGCCTAAATGTAGCAAGCTGTTGCAGGCGGGCCTAAGTGCCGAAATTGTTTAACTTGCCAATTCCAGCAAAAGTTCTCCATCTCAAACCGATATAACAATATTTCAAAACTAAAGTCCATGTATTGTTTACCTTAAATTAGAATATCTTACCGTCCCAATTCTTTACATTTAGCCTAAACAACCAAAAACCAACCCACTAACCACCCATTCTGAAAAATGAGTGAATTTTTTAAGGCTGAATTAAAAGACCGTTTTTTGGAATATGCTTTGGAGCGAAACGATTACTTCCAAGTCCAAACCCTTTATGATGAATTTTTAAGACCCAATTATAGTCTGGAATATGCTCAAAAATTGGTGCAGGAAATTCAAACTTACGACCCTGATTTGCTGGATATAATGAGTGGCAATGGAATGGACATTTTTATGTTGGCCTCTACGCCCAATACCGAAGATTTTTTGGATGAAGGTGGATTCATGAACCTCTATGTTAAGGAAGAAGAGAAATGGGATACGTTTCTTGGGCAGTTATCGGGTACGCCAAAATTGACCAAGGAGGAAAGAAAACTATTGAAGAAGAACACTCCTGATTTGAAACGGGAAAAAGTGATGCTCGTAGGACTTATAGTAGCGGTGACGATCAGCTTTTTGTTTACATTGATCAGTATTTTTAAAGAAACTTTCTTGGAGCCGGAATATGTCCCTGCCGACGAGTTTGAACGAAAAATCAATCAGTTGCAAGAACAGTATATTTTGGAGAACGAGAAAATGCAACGGGAATTGGAAAACGCGCAACGTGTGCTGGACTCATTGCAGGAATAAGTCGAAAAAAAGGCAGCGTTCAAGCGTAGGTGATACATTTTTCACTCATCAATTGAGATTGTTTTATTTGCTGTTTAAATTGGGCCCAAAAATTTTGATGAACTGTTAATTTCAAGCTACTGAATTTAGAAGACCTCTATTTTTTTAAGAGTTAATGGGTTTTTAGTGAGATAATATCATTGTCTTATTAATTTTTTGTTAAATTGTAGCAAGCTAATTCAACAAACCATTGACTTATTTTACTGAACCTCGTTCTTCTTTGATAAAGAAGGGAAGTTTATTGACCATGCTTTTACTGGTGCAATTTGCTTTCTCACAAAATGTGCCCATAACAATTTCGGGTGAATCTAAAACTTCTTCTGAATTTTTTAAGGAATTGGAAGACAAATCCGGTTATTCATTTTTCTACCTAGATGACTGGATTGAAGATTTAAAGGTGGAACAAAACTTTCAAGAGGCTACTATTTCCAATATTCTGGAAGTCGTCCTATCCGAGACTCAATTGAATTTTTACCTTCTTGAGGAAGAAAAAAGGGTGTTTTTGTTACAGAACACAGTTATCTACGATGAACTACCCCCAAGTTTTTATCAAACAAAGGACACCTTGGGAAGTGCAACGGTTGTGCAAGGTAAAAGAAATGTTCCTCCTCCCACATTTTATAATGATGAAGTATCCCAGACCACTGAAAAACTTCCAGTTGTTCGAATAGGAAGAGCCAATGAACAGCATTTAAGGCCAACCTACCGATTGTCTGGGCGGGCAATCAACGCCGAAACAGGTGCTCCTATACCTGATTTGGCCATTAGAGTGGGAGGTAGAAGTGGTGTAACCGTCACAAACGAGCAAGGGGAGTACGAGTTGGTGTTACCAGCTGGTTATAACCTTATTTCCACTAGTGCCATGGGAATAAGGGATTCGGAACGTAAAGTTATCATGTACAACGACGGTACCCTGAACCTTCAATTACAGGAGAGCTTGGAACAGTTGCAGGAAGTTGTGGTCGAAGCAGATGCCGTAAGCAATGTTGAAGAAGCAGTTTCCGGTAGCGAAGAGATAAGCTCCGAAGAATCCAAGGACATACCTCTGGTATTGGGAGAGCGAAACATTTTGGAGGTAGCCAAAGCATTACCTGGAATTTCCTCGGCCGGCGAAGGAGCTTCGGGACTGAATGTAAGAGGAGGGAAAACCGACCAAAACTTGGTACTGTTGGACGACGCGGTAATTTATAACCCAACTCATTTCTTTGGGATTTTCCAAGCATTGAACCCATTCACAACGGAAAAAGTGAACATTTATAAAGGAGCACCGCCCGTGGAATTTGGTGGCAGGCTTTCTTCGGTGCTCGATATTGAAACAAAGAACGGGGATACTCAAAAAATATCTGGAGAGGGTTCCATAGGACCAGTTACCGGAAATCTGGCTTTGGAAATTCCGTTAAAAAAGGAGGTTTCTTCCTTGGTTGTTGGAGGTAGGGGAGCCTATGCCGATTGGATATTGAAAGCTTTGGATGATGAAGACTTGAGCAATAGTGAGGCGTCATTTTTTGATGGTATAGTAAAGTACCATCACAAGTTCAGCGAAAACAGCGAAATTCGTGGCACCGCCTATTATAGCAAGGACAATTTTAGCATCACTTCCGATTCGCTCTACAATTACAGCAACCGTTTGGGTTCTGTACGCTGGGCACATAAACTGAGCGAGAAAAGCACTGGAGTGCTTACGGCAAGTAACAGCAACTATAATTTTGGGATTGATTACGATGACGAGGGGAGCAGTGACTTTGAACTGGACTACACCATCAATGAATCAGAGCTAAGGTATCGGTTGAACACCCGTTTGAACGATGCCCATACACTCGATTATGGCATATCGGGTAAATATTACTCCGTAGATCCCGGGAGCATTGAACCCAAAGGCAATGATTCCAATGTAGAACCTATAACCATAGACCGAGAACAGGCATTGGAAGGAGCTTTGTTTATTGGGGACGAGTTTAAAATATCCGATAAACTACTGATCAATGTGGGAGCCCGCTATGCTTTTTATGCGGCCATGGGGGAAGCAACACAGAATACCTACCAAGAGGGTGCACCACGAAGCGAATCCACTGTACAGGACACTATAAGCTATGATAGCGGTGAATTTATTAAAACGTATGGGGGACCAGAGGCTAGGGTTGCTGCTAGATACTTGTTTACCCCGGATTTCTCGGTTAAGGCAAGCTTTAATAATTCGTATCAATTTATACATACGCTTTCCAATAATACAACAGTGTCCCCGATTGATACTTGGAAACTTTCGGATTTGAACATCAAACCCCAAAAAGGATATCAGGCAACCTTCGGATTCTTCAAAAATTTCAATGAGAACATGTATGAGTTGAGCTTGGAAGGGTATTACAAACGTATGGACGATGTGCTCGATTTTAAAACCGGGGCCGACTTATTGCTCAATGAAAATGTGGAGACCGAAGTGCTTCAAGGAGAAGGGAAAGCCTATGGAGTGGAATTCCTTTTAAAGAAAAATAGAGGAGATCTTAACGGTTGGCTGAGCTATACCTATTCCCGATCTAAATATAAATTTGATGGGGATACCAGTGAGGAACGCATCAACAATGGAGAGTTTTTCCCATCCAATTTTGACAAACCGCACGACCTGAGTGTTATTGCCAATTACAAGTTTACAAGAAGGTATAGTGTATCCATGAATTTTGTGTATCAAACGGGAAGACCTATTACGTATCCTACGGGAACCTTTAGGTTCAATAATGCCGATTATGTCACTTTTAGTGATCGTAACAAATATCGGATACCCGATTTTTATCGCTTGGACCTGGGAATCAATATTGAGGGGAATCATAAAAAGAACAAATTGGCCCATAGTTTTATAACCATTCAGGTGTACAATGTGCTGGGCAGGAATAATCCGTACTCCGTTTTTTTTGTGACGGATGATGGTGAAGTAAAAGCATTGCAAAGCTCCATTTTTGGAATGCCCATACCCTCCATAACCTATAATTTCAAGTTTTGATGAAATTTCAAAAAGGTTCATATCGAATTATTTTGGGAATCATATTTCTGGCATCTCTTGGGGCATGCTTGGACGAACTCGAACTTGATACGCTTGCCGAAGATGAACAAACCGCTGCTTTGGTGGTAGAGGCTGTCCTAACAAATGAAATGATTACCCAAAAGGTGTATCTGAGCCGAAGCAGCCTGCGTTTGGACCTCGAGACCGATACCGTTTACAATCCATACATTCCCCTGGGCAGCCGCCCCATTGATTCGGTGGATATGGAAGGCGGTGCCACGGTCCGTGTATTGGGCGACAATGGTACCGAATACGGTTTTACCGAAGGTGATGATGGCATCTACCTCTCCAATCAACAATTTGCGTTGGAAATGGGAGTTGGATATACCTTGGATATTACAACCAGTGATGGCACGGGATATACCTCTGACCCTTTAACTGTAGAGGGAACCTCGCAACTTACCAATGTGTATGCTGAAAGAGCTGTTAGCGACAGCGGAGTGGAAGGAGTGGCCATTTATGTGGATAGTCAACCCCAGCAAGGAAATACGCAGTTTTACCGCTATACCTATGAGGAAACTTATAAGATAGTGGCGCCAAATTGGCTTCCCGTGGATTTTGAGCTCACCGGTTATGACAACTCCGTCTTTCCCCCTGAATATAATCTGGAGATAGTGGAACGGGAAGTGCAGAACCGGATCTGCTACAATACTGTTCCATCCACGACCATAGAGCAAATCAGTACGGCAGGTAGTCCCGATAGGTCAATTTCCAAACACATGGTTCGGTTTATTGGTAAGGACAATTTTATTATTTCGGAACGCTATAGTATTCTGGTGCAGCAACAGGTCCAGTCAGCCGATGCCTATTCTTTTTATGAGACTTTGAAAAGTTTTTCGCAATCGGATAATATATTTTCCCAAATACAATCTGGTGCCATCTATGCCAATGTGCATAGAAAGGATGGGACAAGTGAAAATGTTTTGGGATATGTAGAAGCTGTAGGGGTGTCGGACCAACGACTGTTCTTCAATTTTGATGATTTCTTTTCGGAAGAAGAACTGCCAGAGTTCCCCTTTAACTGTAATCCTATGACGGCAAGAATTTATAATGAACCACCTCCCCCTTCCTGCCCAGAGGATTTGTTGAGCAGATTGGACAATGGTACGGTCACTTATTTTGGTGCCTATGACGAAAATTTGGTGCCCAATGCATCATGTCCTGGCCCTTATGTTTTTGTGCCCCGAGTATGTGGAGACTGTACCTTGTTGGGAAGTAATGTAGAACCAGATTTTTGGGAAGAATGAAACTGTCAAGACTCATATGGCCAGTATTGTTATTGTTCTGTCTTGGGGCATGCTTGGACGAGCTTGAACTTGATACGCTTGGCGAGGAGGAGCAAACCGCTGCTTTGGTGGTAGAGGCTGTCCTAACAAATGAAATGATTACCCAAAAGGTGTATCTGAGCCGAAGCAGCCTGCGTTTGGACCTCGAGACCGATACTGTTTACAATCCATACATTCCCTTGGGCAGTCGCCCCATTGATTCGGTGGATATGGAAGGCGGGGCCACGGTCCGTGTATTGGGCGACAATGGTACTGAATACGGTTTTACCGAAGGTGATGATGGCATCTACCTCTCCAATCAGCCATTTGCGTTGGAAATGGGAGTTGGATATACCTTGGATATTACAACCAGTGATGGCAGGGAATATGCCTCTGACCCTTTAACTGTAGAGGGAACCTCGCAATTGACCAATGTGTATGCTGAAAGAGCTATAAGCGATAGCGGAGCGGAAGGTGTGGCCATTTATGTAGATAGTCAACCCCAGCAAGGAAACACGGAATTTTATAGATATACTTTTGAAGAAACTTATAAAATAGTCTCTCCTTTTTGGGCAGGCAGTGATTTTGTGTTAACAGACTATGACCCCTGTGCTTTGCCTGTACCTACATACAATTTAGAGGTTGTACCCAAAGAAGTGGAGAATAGGGTATGTTATAATACCGTTTCTTCAACTATTATTGAACAGTTGAGTACTGCGGGAAATCCCGAAAGCAAAGTTTCCAAGCACATGGTACGTTTTATTGGTAAGGACAATTTTATTATTTCGGAACGATACAGTATTCTGGTGCAACAACAAGTACAATCTGCCGATGCGTATTCTTTTTATGAGACTTTGAAAAGCTTTTCGCAATCGGATAATATATTTTCCCAGATACAGCCAGGAGCGCTTTATGCAAACGTGCATAGAAAGGATGGGACAAATGAAAATGTTTTGGGGTATGTGGAGGCCGTGGGGGTGTCGGACAGGCGACTGTTCTTTAATTTTGAGGATTTTTTCCCCGACGAAGAACTACCTGCCTTTCCTTTTGATTGTTTTTTGCAATCCGTTCCTGAATCCCATCCGTCATACTGTATTCAAGAACCCGTTTCCAATCCCTGTCCACAATCCATAATAGAAAGAGTAAACATAGGGACCATTAGTTATTTTTCGGGATACGATGAGAATTTGGTACCCTATGCATCTTGTCCTGGGCCTTACATTTTTGTTCAAAGAATTTGTGGAGACTGTACCTTGTTGGGAAGTAATGTAAAACCAGATTTTTGGATAGATTAAAAACTTAGCTTATGAAAAAACAATGGGTAATACTTATGGTTCTCGCAACGTTGTCCTTGCCCGTTCAAGCTCAATACGTAATAAGTAGTGAAGAGGAATTGGAAAACCTAAAAAGCCTACCGCAAGAAAAGGTGTATTTGCACCATACCGGTCCCATTGTGTTCACGGGAGAGTACCTACACTATGCCTTTTATTGCTTCAATGCGCAGAACAATCGCGCCAGCAATATAAGTTTTGTGGGTTACGTAGCCTTGGTGAACCCACAAGGGGAATATGTGCTGGAACAAAAGGTTAGACTTCAAAAAGGTAAGTCACAAGGCGATTTCTTTGTTAATACCCATGTGCCTTCAGGAAATTACAAATTGCTCGGCTATACCCAATGGATGAAAAATAACGGTATGGAGCAAGTTTTTAAGGATGATTTGGTCATTATTAACCCTTATCAAATAGATCAATCACAATTGTTGCCCGATAATTTAGAAGAGAAGGCAATAATTGGCGAAAAATTGAGTCAACCTGTGGACTCATCGGTAGTACAAATAAAATTGGAACAAGAAATTTACGGAACTAGGGAAAAGGTTGTTGTAAATCTTAAAAACTACAAAGCGCAGCTTGGTCACGGAAATTACACCCTAAGGGCTCAAAAAAAGAGTGAAATGTTGGTGTTTCCCTCCATAAATGCCATTTCCTACGCCAACAAATATTTTAATGTAAAGGGAGAATTGGACAAAACGGTGGGTGACAGTCTTTTTCTGCCGGAACAGCGTGGAGAGCTATTGTATGGAAGAGTGACCAATGGACAAGGAATCCCTGTTTCCGATGCCAAAATGGTGGTGTCGGTTCCGGGTGAGGAGTTTCTGCTAAAATTTGCCACAACGGACAGTCATGGCAATTTCTATACCTATTTGAGAAAAAATTACAAATTGGGTAGGGCCATTGTGCAAGTTGCAGAAAATGCCCAGAATGTTGAGGTTTCTCTGGGTAAGGTTCCCCATCTTGATGCTTCCCAACTGATATTTGATCAATTCCATATAAAACCCGAATATTCCGAAGCTATTGCACAACGCAGCATACATAATCAATTGGAGAATCAATTTTACTCCGTAAAACCGGATTCCATTCTTTTGGGAACCCCCATAGATCCTTTTGATGGTGGTATGCCCGAAACCATAAATTTAGCCGATTTTACACGCTTTCCCACCTTTCAAGAGACGCTCGTAGAGGTGCTCAACTATGCTGGGTATCGAAACAATCCGGATGGAAGCGATTACATTCGCATAGCCCAAGATTTTGAAACCTATAACGAAAAGGCCAACGATTTCCCTGCCATTGTGCTGTTTGATGGGGTGTACGTGCCAGACCATGAAAAAATCAAGGACTTTGATGCTAGACAAATACAATCCATTAGTTTGGTTCGAGATCAGTTTAGAATGGCAGGTAAGGATTACCAAGGCATGATGGCGGTAAAAACCATAGAAGGCGATTTTTTTGAAAACTATGCTCCCGAGTACGGTATCAATGTTCCTATTGAAAAACCTATGCCCAAAAAGAATTATTATAAGCAGCGTTACACTACGGAGCAAATGGGCAAGAGAATCCCCGATTACAGAAGAGTGTTGTTGTGGGAGCCCCATGTTGAGGTAGGAGATGATACAGACTTACAATTTGAGTTCTATACCTCTGATCTTACAGGGGAGTTTGAAGTGGTTTTGGATGGATTTACCACTTATGGCAAACCAATAACCGTCTATAAAACCATTGTTGTAAAAGAAGCGAGTCAATAGTTGTATCTTTAAAATATTGATTGTTAAACTTACGAACCATGAAAAGAGCATTCCACACATTGATCATATTTATCGCCATAGTTATTTTTGGCAGTGTTGATGCTATTGCGCAAGTTCGGTTGGATGCCGAAACGGTAAACGATTTAAAAAGCATCAAGCAATTTGCCATTGGGGTCAGTGATGAACGCCATTTTAAAGGCGCATTGAACATGTATGATCTTTTGGTGGAAAGCGGGGTAGAGATAGTCGATTACGAAGTCGTTGTTAAAGGAAAGGTAGTTGCCGAGTTGGTAAAGGGATCCAAACTGGAAACCTTTTTTCAGAAATACAAATCCAAGGTGCGCGTTAGTATATGCAGTGTGGCCATGGAAAAATTAAATGTGTCGGCGGACCAACTTATCGACGGATTGGTGCCGGTGCCAACGTGGTCTGTACGAATACTCCAACTTCAGGCCAAGGGGTATAATACATTAACGTATTGAGCTTTTTAGTATTTTAATGCAAGGCACATTGCAAAAGGATGGATTTCCTTTCATTATCAAAAAATATTTTAACTGCAAACCAGATTGCAAGGGACACATTGGTGTTGGGCAACATCCGTAGCTTGTTCTGCTTAGACAGGAATTTACATAAAAAATGAAAGATGACCTGAATTTGGATTAAAGTAAAGTACGGATTTTATAGATTGGGTCGGCAAAAAAACACCCATTCGCCCACCTAAGGTTGGTTCTACGATTCAATATTTTCCATAAGGTATTAGCAAGAACAATACTTTTATATGGTTTATGCATTCATTATGTGAGATGGAATTATATTTTTTAGACCTTTTGGCAATACATCCCTGATATCCTCCAGCTCGCCTTGGGAAACATATCTTTTTAAGAACGAAAATGTGGTATGGATATAGTTTTCCGCTACATCATTATTATAGCCAAAGTCGTTGATGGCTGCGGAGCCATCTTGCTTTTTCACGAGATCGATAAAATCCGTCAAATTCTTGACCCTGCCCCTTTTTTTACCAATGGCCCATCCATTAACATATAATGCCTTTATGAGCATGGGCAGTTGTGCAATAAGTTGTAGGGACTCTGTTGGAGAGACAATGTCCCTTAAGGCGTGCAATATGGACGTTAAGATCCTGCCAGCTCTGTCCTTGTCGTTCTCCATGGATAGCTGTTTGGCGTAGTCATTTAAAAAAGTATTTCCTTCTGTGATATATTGATCAAAATTGAATCCCATGACTTTAGCTTTTAAGTGAATTGTTTTGGGAAGATTGAACCACTAACCTGTTGATGATGCGACGCTTTCTGTGCAAAAGTTGAGGACGAATGATTTCACATTGTCCCAGTCCGTATATTCATGGTCCCTGGAAGTATCAGTACTGCCTCCTTCTTTTTTGGCGATCATGCGCATGATGAGCTTTTTGAAATAATCGTATTGGGTATATCTCAAAGCTCCAGCAAAATGACGTACCTCGTCTGGAGTCCACCCTGTGCGGGCCAAGAAGTCCGAAGTCATTTTTTTGATATCTTCATGCTCCTCCTCAATACTGGATGCAATGGCCATGGAAACCGAAAAAAATGCGGTATGTTTTTTATTGAGGCTGTCCAGATGACGCATAACATAATCGGTTACACTACTTTGGTATTTTTGCATGTGAACAGAGGCACCTATCATAACAGCCGCAAAACGATCGGGGGAAGGAGGGTCTTGCGTGGCATCGGCAATGACCACTTTGTGTTCCCCCCCTTGAAGCACTTCTTCCATGAACCTGGCTATTTTTCGGGTCTGTCCCTCACTGGTACCATATACAATTAAGATTTTCATTTTGTAAGTTTTTAGCGTTTCAAATTATTTTTTGGAAATCAATCTGCGTTCCTTTCCCCATTTGTGGTTTTGGTTGTAAGGATACGGGCTTATAAAAAGTTTCCGTCAGCATCCAATTTTACCCTGATGGCCTCATCACCGTTCACCAATTTGATCTTGTACTGTTTAACAGGGCTACGGTCGTCCACATAGCGTACCATATAGATGTCCTTGGTGATGGTCCATCCGGGAAATCGTTTCACCACGGCTTCCCTTACGTTTTGGGGTAGGCTAATGTCCTTGAACTTTTCGGCAGTCCTTATAATCTTCCCATCCTTATCATACGCTGCCAAGACCATTCCTTCCGGAATGTAGAAAGCCACCTCGTAATAGTCATACTCATCCATATAAATGTCCGAGTTCTTGATATCGTAGGCGGCTGCCTTTCGCTCTAAAAGTTGAACAGGGACAGAAGCAACCTCAGCTGTTTCCACATTGTTAAGGTACTTGTAGTTCACGGCACGGACCACCACTTCAGCGAGTTCTTCCGTTTTGGTGATTTGGCCAAAGGATGGGAAGGTCAATCCCATCGCTAATAGAAATAACAGTGATTTTTTCATGACGTTTCAAATTAGTGTTAATGTTTTAGCGTGAAATTACCCGTACAGCATGTATGGCACAATGATCTGGATCATCGAGCACTCTACGATGATTTAATACTGAAAAAATAGGTTGCCGAGGTTTATGGGTGACATTGACGGCGGTCATTTCAACAAACCATTTTAAACACCATTTTTATGGGTGAATCTTAAAAATAAAAGCTATGGCACTCAATTTCAATCAATACGCACAGGAAGGCAATACCTTCTTGAACGAATATGCCAAACAATTGGGCATGGGAAAAGACACCGAAAAAGCGGGCAGGATATTTGTTTCGATCATGCATGCCTTACGGGAGCTCATATCTGTGGAAGAATCACTGCAACTAATTGCGCAACTGCCCACGTTTCTCAAAGGAGCCTATGTAAATGGTTGGAACCCCAAGAAAAAGAAATCGGGCATCAAGCATCTGGATGAATTTATTGAACTGGTTAAGCAATTTGATGGGCGTTCCGCCATCCACGACTACGGGGAAGAGAACGACCTCGCCGAGACTTACATTGATGTCACATTTTTATTTCTACGGAAATATGTGTCCTTGGGCGAAATGGAGGACATCCGGAACGAACTACCCAAGGACCTCAAAAGTTTGATCTATTCCAATTTAATGTTTTAAAACAATTTCGCAGATGTAATGAAGCCTTGTCAAAAAGGTGCTCTACTGATTTAAATCATTGTTGTAAATCAACTTGTGACCTACCTTCAAATAATCTAAAAACATGTATTATGAGACTAAAATATTTGGCGGGACTGGCTTTTTTGGCCCTTCCATTTTTAGTAGGAGCACAAACCCTGGAGACTATGAACGAACCAACGGTCAAAATAAGGGATCTGGACGAAGTGGGGCCTTTCAGCGAAGGGCTGGCGGCCATCCAAAAAGATGGTAAATGGGGCTTTATCGACGAAGATGGAAATCTGGTCATAGATTTTCGGGATGATGTGGTTTGGGACCAAAATGCGGATGAGTCGAAGCGTGATATCGAGGGAATCAAGTATCCAAAATTTAAGAACGGGCTATGTGCCATCCAAGAAATAAAGGATGAGGGAATTCCGTATTTCGGGTTTATGGATACCCAAGGAAACATTGTGATCGAACCTGAATATCTGAATGTTACAGCGTTTAAAGATGGCAGGGCCATCGGAATCTATTGCAGAAGAACCTTCAGGGGTAAAAACGACTTCCAACTGAACATTTATGAGTACGCCTTCACCGAGGTTGTACTGAACACCAAGGGTGAAATTATATGGCCCATCAGCAAAAGAGAAGACATTTCGATAACCAAACGGCGTTATCAAATGCCCGAGTTGAAGGCGTCCTTTATCTCACCCGACCTAATATTGGTCAAAACTGGCGACAACGATTTCCAGATCAGCAATATCAGTACACAAATTCAGAAACCATGAAAAGATTGGACGATAAAGTGGCCATAATCACCGGAGGTGCCGCAGGAATAGGCAAGGAAACAGCCAAAGTTTTTTTGCAAGAAGGAGCCAAAGTGCTTTTGGTGGACATAGACAAAAACGCCCTGAAAGAAACAGTTGAAGAGTTCAACGACGCAAATGTTGTCCATTGTACGGCAGATGTTTCCAAAACGGATGCTGTAAAGGAATATGTTCGGACAGCATTGGATAAGTTTGGTAAAATTGATGTTTTTTTCAACAATGCCGGAATTGAGGGCACCTCAAGCCCCATAGCAGACTACCCGGATGATACTTTCAACAAGGTCATCGATATAAACTTGAAAGGCGTTTGGTATGGGTGTAAATATGTGATTCCCAAAATGGAGCAGGGAGGAAGTGTCATCATCACTTCTTCCGTGGCCGGATTAAAGGGGTTTGAAGGTTTGGGTGCCTATGTGGCCAGTAAACATGGCGTTGTGGGCATTATGCGTACCGCTGCGCTGGAGTTTTCCAAGAGAAACATACGGGTGAACACCGTCCACCCAGGCCCTGTGGAAACCAACATGATGCGTAGGATAGAGGCCGACATTTCGCCAGAGGACAGCCAACGGGCCAAAAAAGGATTTGAAGCCAGTGTGCCCTTTGGTCGTTATGCCGAAACAGGCGAAATCGTGAATTTGGTACTTTTCCTTGCTTCGGATGAAAGCAAATATATCACAGGGAGCACCTATGTTGTGGACGGAGGAATGGTCATTGCCTGATTGTTTTTAGGTCTTGGTGCCGTTCCATCGACCCGGGCAAATAGAATGGTTAGAGAACTTTTTCTTGCTCAAAGTTTTCCTCTCTTGGATGGATAAACTTACCTTTTTGATAGCATTTGTGGCAATAATCCGTATTGATGCTGCCATCCCGGTTGGTTCCAAAATCGGTGAGATGGTACATGGGCATGCCACAGTGTTGGCAAATGTTTGAAGCTTCCATGGCTACGATCTTTATTTGGATCAATGACTTTCTTGAAGGGCCTCTATCACTCTCTTGAGTTTATCCCTGACTTCTTCGGCTATCCCGGTCAGTTCCTCATTGTGGACTCCCACCATCGAAGCTATGGGGTTCACTGCTGCCACCTCTATGTTGCCATCTTCGGCATCCCTTACAATTACATTGCAGGGCAACATGGTGCCGATTTTGTTTTCGATTTGAAGTGCCTTATGGGCAAATGAAGGGTTACAGGCTCCCAAGATGGTGTAATGGGGAAAATTCACATTCAGTTTCTGCTTCAAGGTATTCCGAATATCAATTTCTGTCAAAACCCCGAAACCTTCGTCTTTAAGTGCCGAGGTGGTTCTTTGTATGGCTTTCCCAAAAGTGATTTCACTGAGAACGGTACTGAAATAATATTCCATTTTGATCAAAAAAATTAAAAATTGTGACTGGCCACGCCACTGTAAAGAAGAGTGGGGTAATTTAAAATGGAAACAGGGAGCCAAAACTCCCTGTTTCTTTCGAAAGGCTTGAGTTGCTTTCTGCCTTAAACTTTCTCTACCATCTTATTGCTAAAATGTTTAAGAATGATTGTACAGTGGACAATCCAAACCTTTCTAGTTTATGCATCTTCTCAGACCATAAACATTTTATAGGTATTTTTCCATGGAGAGGAGGATTGTTCACCTCATTTGAAAAAATGTGGTTGATTGCATATCCTCGTGCCTTTTAAAAACACCATTTATGACCGTTGGGTAGTTTTCCAATAAAGGTTTTTGGAGAAACCGGGACATCGAAATGTCCCGGTTTCACAGAAGAAGTTATCCTATCCAACGCTCTTTTCTGGAATGCTACTTACTTTTATCCCTAAACGCTTTCACCGCTCCAAAAGGAGTCAAAAAATAGTTGTATCCTCTTCTGCATTTCTTACACCAATGGTTTTTATCTTCAAAGAACGTATTGTATCTTAATCTTGGCACTAAATTAAGGCGATTGTTCCGCTTGTGGAATGATTTGGATCAGTTTGGTGCTTTTTTTCAAACTTTAACATTTTAGATTTCGGTTCCGCTTCCCACTTTTTCAAGCCAAAAAAGTGCTCTTTCTGTCCACCATTCGCTTTTCTGCCTTGCCAATGTTCTCCATGCCCTGCAGCAGTGCATCCGGGTTAAAGGAAATACTATTTATTCCCTGATCCACCAAAAACGTGGCAAACTCAGGAAAATCACTTGGGGCTTGGCCGCAAAGTCCAATTTTGGTCTCGGTCTTTTTTGCGGATGAGATGGCCATGGAAATCATCTTTTTGGCAGCGGCTTCATTTTCATCAAATAGGTTGCCCATGATTTCCGAATCACGGTCGATGCCTAAAGTTAGCTGTGTAAGATCGTTGGATCCGATGGAGAACCCATCAAAAATTTGTGCAAACTCCTCGGCCATGATCACATTGCTGGGAATTTCCACCATAGTATAGATCTCAAGCCCGTTTTCTCCTCTTCCCAAGCCGTTTTCCTCCATCATCAAAAGGACTTTCTTGCCCTCCAAAGGGGTGCGGCAAAAGGGCATCATTACTTTAAGATTGGTCAAACCCATAATATCCCTGACCCTTTTAATCGCCGCGCATTCAAGGGCAAATCCGGCCTTGTATCGTTCGTTGTAATAGCGGGACGCCCCCCTAAAACCCAGCATTGGATTTTCCTCTTCGGGCTCAAAATCCTTTCCTCCGATGAGGTTGGCATATTCATTCGTCTTGAAATCGCTGAGGCGCACAATGACTTCCTTAGGATAAAAAGCTGCCGCAATGGTGGCAATTCCCTGTGCAAGCTGGTCTATAAAGTAATCCGTCCTGTTCGGATAGCCCTCTGTGAGTTTATCGATCTCTTTTTTCACCTCTTTGTTTTTGATGCTTTCAAAATTCACCAAGGCCATGGGATGGATCTTCACCGAATGTGTAATGATAAATTCCATACGCAACAACCCTACGCCATCATTTGGATAAAAAGAAAGCTGGAACGCACTCTCGGGGTCGGCCAAGATCAGTTTGACCTCGGTTTTGGGTTTGTGAATATTGGAGAGGTTTACTTTGTTCTCCTCAAACTGCAAAGCCCCATCGTAAACATGGCCCGTTTTGCCCTGGGCACAGGAAAGTGTCACCATTTGGCCGTCCTGGAGCCTATCGGTGGCATTGCCGCAGCCAACAATGGCCGGCACCCCCAATTCGCGGGCCACGATGGCTGCATGGCTGGTACGTCCACCTTTGTTGGTAATAATGCCTCCCACTTGTTTCAGCAGCGGATCCCAATCGGGAGTTATCGTATCGGTTACGATCACGTGCTCCGAACTCAGGTTCTTGGCTTCCTTGGGGGACTTTAACTGGGTGACCTTGCCCACCCTGATTTTGCTGCCCACAGCATTTCCTGAAACGAGTTTGGTTCCTTTTTCAATCAGTCTGTACTGGACATAAGTGTTCTTGTCCTTGCCCTGATGTACTGTTTCTGGCCGTGCCTGAATGATGAAAAGTTCTCCGGATAGCCCGTCCTTTGCCCATTCAATGTCCATGGGCTTTTGGTAATGGTTCTCTATGGCCAGGGTCCAATGGGCCAGTTGCCCTATTTCTTCATCGGAGAGGACAAATAGGTTCTGTTTGGCAACCGGGGTCTGGATGTTTACCGTTGGCTCCCCAGACCTTTCGGTGTTATAGATCATGGTCAAACGCTTGTCGCCCTTCTTTTTTTGGAGGATAGGGAAATGCCCCGTTTTCAAGGTGGGCTTAAAAACATAGAATTCATCGGGATTAACATTGCCTTGGACAATGTTTTCCCCAAGGCCCCAAACACCCGAAAGCAAAATGACGTTTTCAAAACCCGATTCTGGTTCTATCGTGAACCCCACCCCAGAACAGCCTTCGTCTGCCCGAACCATTTGCTGCACACCTACCGAGAGGGCAACATTCGAATGTTTGAAGCCTTTGTCATTTCGGTATTTGATGGCCCGATCCGTGTATAGGGAGGCAAAACACTTTTTCACCGCTTTCAAAAGGGCCTCCTCTCCTTTTATGTTCAAAAAGGTATCATGTTGACCAGCAAAGCTCGCCCCGGGAAGGTCTTCGGCCGTCGCACTGCTCCTCACAGCAACCGTGGCAGGGTGTTTCTTGTCAAGATTTTGATAGGCTTCCACTATTTTTTGGGAAAAGGTGTCGGAGAAGGTACCGCTTAAAATCAGTTCTCTGGCTTTTTTGCCTATTTCGGACAAGTTGCGGTAGGTGGAGATATCCAAATTGGCCAAAATGTCTTCCAAAGGTTTTCGGAGGTGGTTTTTGTCCAAATAATCCCAGAAGGCATCCGATGTGGTAGCGAAGCCGTTGGGAACTCGAACCCCTTCCTTGGTCAGTTCATTGAACATTTCGCCCAGAGAAGCATTTTTACCTCCTACTTTGGGTAAGTCATCTATATGTATCTCATTGAAAGGTTTGATGTAAGTGCCCATGGTTTTGGATTTAGGCAACAAATATCATGGCGAGGTTAATAATTCCCAATGATTTATGTCAGTCCAAACACTATCAGTATGGTAGATAACTATCAAGTTCACAATAAATTGAAAATAATAATACAATATTTGAAGGAGTGATCTAGGTCATTGTGAAAGGTATGGCTTCCCAATAATTTTAGTGATAACAATGCCACAGATCCAATACGGGATCAACGGTATTGCCCAGACATTAACAAAAACACTATAATCATGAAAAAGTTACTTTTAACACTATTGTCCTTGGGGATTGCCATCTCTTTGCATTCCCAGATCATCAAGACAGAAGAATTGTCGGAGGTGATTGTTTACGCGACCAATTACAAGTATCTGAACAACATCGATACTGAGGAAGAAGCTTCTATCCCTGTTGAAATGCTGAGGAGAAAAGTGGCGGCCTTCGATGTAAAAGGTTCTGAGTATTATCAGGATGACTATGACCTGTACAACATCAATTTCTTTATCCCCGAAGGAAAGATACTTGCCGCCTATGACAAGGACGGAAGAATCATCCGGACTGCGGAAAGGTTTAAGAACATTAATTTGCCCAATACCGTAAAAAAGGCCGTTTTGGACAGATTTCCCGAATGGACCATTACCAAGGACATCTATTTGGTCACTTACCACAACGAAAAAGGTGCCACCAAAAAATACAAATTAAAATTGGAAAATGGTGACAAGGTATTGCGGGTGAAAGTGGATGAGAAAGGGGAATTTCTATAAGCTTCGGCCTGTACCGGGCTATTTTACAAATCATAAAATTATAATATCATGTCAGTATTGAAAGTCGTTGAAATTTTGGGAAACTCCACGGTGAGTTTCGAGGATGCCGTAAACAACATTGTAAAAGAGGCGTCAAAAACTATTAGGAACATCAAATCTGTTTACGTGAAGGACATGCAGGTCTGTATAAAGAACAACCAAATTTCCGAGTACCGTGTAAATGCAAAGGTTACTTTTGGAATAGATGGTGAATAATTCCTAGTTAGTTGGTTTTGTTTGTATGGTCCGTGCTGGTCTTCTGGCTTCGGGCCATATAATTTGTAATGGTCGACCTGCATTATTGTGGATCGTGCGACCAATAACTAAATTTTCTAAAAACAGTAAGCTATGGCAACTACAGAAGTATTTGATGAATATGTGTCGCAATACGAGCAATGGTATGAGGATCACCCCGAGGTGTATCAATCCGAAATATTGGCATTGCAGGAGCAGTTTTTGGAACTGCCCCAGAACATTAGGGGCATTGAAGTAGGCCTGGGTACCGGAAGGTTTTCCGAGCCCTTGGGCATAAAAGAGGGTATAGAACCTTCTTTGGAAATGGCCAAAAAAGCATACAACCGAGGGGTCGAGGTCATGAAAGGCAAGGCCGAACACTTGCCCTATGCCGCAATGCATTTCGATTTTGTACTGTTTGTCACCATTTGCCATTTCAAAAATGTAAAAAAAGCCCTGTCCGAAGCATATCGGGTTTTAAAGTCCGATGGGGCCATCATAATTGGGTTTTTGGACAAGGAACGCAGTATTGCCCAATCCTATATGGCAAAAAGGGACCGGAGCCATTTTTACAGGAACGCTACTTTTTATTCGGTAAGCGAGTTGGAACAACTGCTGAAAAAAACAGGGTTCAAAAACCTGAAATACAACCAGACCCTTTTTGGTGAACTGGAAAACATTAAAGAGGTACAGACACCCAAAGAAGGGCATGGATCGGGGTCTTTTGTGACCGTAAAAGCGATAAAGCCATGAATGGGTTGGTAAAGTATAAGACAGAAATTGAGGTAAAGGTCCTGGCACCCTCGCTCGAGGAGCTTTTGAGGGATAATCTTGGAACCATGAACAATATCCTGAAAAGCGGAGGTTGTGACAACCTAGATCATTTTGACTGTCAGATGAGCGCTGAGATTTCGGCAGATAATGCAACCGATCTCTTGGTCGATTTCCTCTCGGACATACTTTCCCTTACCTATATGCATAAAAACCTTTTCTGTAATGTTTATTTTTCAGAACTGTCGGAGAACAGTATCTCGGCCCATCTCTATGGCAAATGGATGGATGGGTTCGATAAAAGGATAAGGGGTGTTTCATATCTCGGCACCCATGCGGGAAGGAATGGGGAAAATATTTGGGAGAGCCATGTCATTTTTGATATGTAGATGAACCACAGAATGAGTCATTCCATTGAATTGAAGATCACATTTTCCACTATCGGCCCGCCTGTTCTAACAAAGTGGTGGCCGCTTCCTCGGAGACTTGTTCAAATTCTGAATAGAACTGCCCAACGGCATGAAAGTTATGGGGAGTGATCAGGCAGATCACCTCATCAATGTATTTGGAATCCTGAAGGTTTTGGATGGCACCCCGGGGCGCAACGGGAACAGCCACTATGGTTTTTTGTGGATGCTGGTTTTGGACCAATTGGGCCGTTACTTTTATGGTATTGCCGGTCGCGATGCCATCATCCACAATAATGATGGTCTTACCCTTCAAAGATATAGGTGCCCTATTCTGGTGGTACATTTCAAATCTACTTTGTAGTTTTTTACGGATGCGTTCCGTTTCCTCGGTGATGTAGCTTTTGGCCACTCCATGGTCATTGGTAAGGACCACATTTTCCAGACTTACGGCCCCAATGGCGTATTCCTTGTTGTAGGGGTGGCCGATTTTTTTGGAAAGAGCTACATCCAACGGGGCGTTCAAGGCTTTGGCAATGATCATCCCCAAGGGAATCCCGCCTTTGGGTATGGCAAGTACCACTACATTCTTGTCCTTGTATTTTTCAAGTCTTTCTGCCAATTGCAGTGCGGCATCTGTTCTGTTCCTAAACATTTCCCTCTATAATTTTTTCAAACCATTTCAATAACCAAGCACTTGACACATCTGCCACTTCTCTTAACTTGCCCGGTTCCTCAAACAAGTGTCCCGCATCGGGGATTATTTCCAGTTTTTTCTTGCATTTTAGATTTTCGTATGCTCTTTGGTTCAACGAGATTACATAGGTGTCCAGAGAGCCTACGACCAATAGTGTGGGTGCCTTTACTTTGTAAAGTTCGTCCATGGCCAGGTCCGGTCTTCCTCCGCGGGATACCACAGCTTTGATAGTGTTTCCAAAAAAAGCCGCTGCCCTGAGTGCTGATGCGGCACCGGTGCTGGCACCAAAATATGCTATGGGCAATTCCTTGGTTTGTTGGTGTTCTTGGGCCCATTGCGTTGTTTTGATGAGGCGTTGGGTGAGTTTGTCAATGTCGAACCTATTTTCATAGATCTTGTCCTCGGATTCGGTTAAAAGGTCGAACAAAAGTGTGGCCATCCCTTTCTGTTGCAATATATTGGCAACATAGTTGTTTCTCGGACTCAAACGGCCACTGCCACTTCCGTGGGAAAAAAGAACCAAGCCCTTGGGATGGACAGGGATGTGCAAAAATCCCTCCAAGACAACATCTTTAAGGGATATGTGAATCATTGTATTTTGTTCTTCTGTCTTCATGTTTTTCTCTTTGTTAGAAATCCATGGCTTTTTACAGTATTGAGTGTTTTAAGCATCCATCCAAAAATGAGGCACAAAAATGCCCTATACTGTGTTGTGCCCAATTTGAATAGAAAGTTAAAACCAAGACTTGACTCTATCAATGATGTTCATCATTCAAGGTGTTCATTTTAGTATGATTAAGATCATTTTCAAAGTATGCCTTAGCCACTAATTTTATTGAATTATCATCATGAAAAGCGAATAAAGTATACATGCATTGTAGTTAACAGTTGCCTAAAACCATGAGAGAGTTGAATTCCATATTGAACAGGATTACCATATTGACCAATACCATGGAATCGCAATACCCTGAACTATACCACTTTTTGGATGAAGATCCCATGACCCTTCCTGTGCTGTCCCATCCCAATATAGATCAAAAGACCTTGGAAAACTATCTGCAAAGTTTGGAGGAGCTTTTGGGTCAATATGCAAAGACCCATAATAGGAGTGCCCATTCGGTGCAAAAGGAACCTCAAAAAAGGAAAACATGAAAGTGAAACGGTACAAAGTGGTGGTTTGGATATTGATTATGGTCGTGGCCTTATTCTTCTTATTGGCGTTATGGTACAAGAATAACTATTCCATGGATACGGTAGAGGCACATTCGGTATATTCCCCAACGTTCGACAAAAGACTGCTCATTGCCACCCAGGGGAGCACTTTTAAAGATTCCTTGGTACAGAACGTCGTCCGCTATTACGAAAATGATTCGGTATTCATTAAGATAATAGACATTTCCGATCTTCCCAGGATAGACCACTCAGATTTTAATGCAGTATGCTTATTACATACTTGGGAATATGGAAAACCACCCGAAGCGGTCGATGCATTCGTTAACGCTAACAAGAACCATCTTAAAAAGATTATCGTACTCACTACGTCGGGAGAAGGAAGCAACACCATTGAGGGAGTAGATGGCTTGGCAGGCGAATCCGTCATAAAAAATATAACCCTGTATACGGATTGGATCATATTGAAACTGGATACTTTATTGCCTCTTGAAAACAGTAACAACTACCTTTTAGAATTTTAACATTGCCGATCATCTTATCCTTTTCTATGCAGATGGGCTGGAATCAATCATTAAAATAAAGTATAATGAAACTCAACAAGAATTGGCACATTGCAAACAAAATGCCCAAAAATCCTACTGTAGATGAACGGATAGTGTGGCATTTGGAACACCAAAAGAATTGTGGGTGTAGGGATATTCCAGAGAAATTGAAATTGGAAATGAAAAAAAGAGGTCTGTAAACCAAATCTAAGTCAAGATGTAATAAGAACATTATCTCTTAAAAACATAAATCGGGCCTTACACTAAGCAAGGGAAAAAATGGGTAAAGGGCGGTAAGGTTTTGAAAATGACCTAAGTCATGGTTTGGCCGCTTCTTATATTCTAATTTTGGTGAACATTTCCAAATAGATGTACTATGAAAAAGGTATTGCTTCCGACTGATTTTTCCCAAAATGCAAAAAACGCCATTATCTATGCTCTAAAGCTTTATAAGGATGCGCCATGTACCTTTTATTTGTTGCACACTTATGGTATTCCCGTGTACAGTATTGAAAGTTGGACAATGGATTCCTATGAAACAAACCCTTTGGTCTTTTACCAAAACCAGACAATGGATCAACTAAATGCATTGAAGGAAGAACTGGAAGCCGATTATGCAAACCCCAAGCACAAATTTGTATTGCAAGGAGCCTTCAATCAACTAGTGGATGAAATAGGGGAGTTGGTAAAAAAAGAAGGGATAAACTTGATTGTGATGGGAACAAAGGGTGTTACCGGAGCCAAGGAATTACTGTTTGGCAGTAATACCGTCCATGCTATAAAAAAAGCAAAATGTCCACTAATAGCAGTTCCCGGGGAATTTGAATACGAAAGCCCTAAACAAATCCTATTTCCTGTGGATTTAGAGGTTGATTATGATAAAAAAATAATTGAGGAACTTCTTTTTTTGGCAAGTGAAAATAATGGGAATATCAACATCCTGCATATTTCAACGGGTAATAGTATGACAGAATTCCAGATGAAGAACAAGGGAAAACTCGAACAGCTTTTGAAGCCCCATACTTATATATTCCATGAGGCTCCGATCAATGGGGTCATAGAGGGGATCAATGACTTTCAAAAAAAGAACAAAATCAATCTCTTGGTCATGATCATGAACAAACATACTTTTTTAGAAAGCCTGTTCATCCGGCCGGTTATCAGAAAAATAGGCATGCATCTCGATATCCCATTTATGGTTTTGCCCCATCTCGAAGGAAAGTAACCACAAGGCATGTTTTCCATCATAATTGAGTGGGAATATTTCAACATACCATGAAACGAACAACCAATGCACAGCAGTTGTTACAGGCAAGATACTTGCTCAGGAACCCTTCGGGAAAGATTATTGAAACACCCCATGGGCTTTTTAAGAGAGTAGCCAAACATATTGCAAGTGTAGAGGAGGAGAAGAATAAAGCTGGCTGGGAGGGTAGGTTTTACGATTTGATGGCCAATCTTCATTTTTTGCCCAATTCACCGACCTTGATGAACGCAGGATTGCCCAAAGGACAGCTGAGTGCATGTTTTGTGCTTCCGGTAGAGGATAGCTTGGACGGTATTTTTAGCACACTGAAGAGCACTGCCCTGATTCATCAAAATGGAGGGGGTACTGGATATAATTTTTCAAAGCTTCGGCCCCACGGGGACAGAATTGTATCTTCCGGAGGGACTTCTTCGGGCCCGATTGCCTTTATCAAAATATATAACACGGCCACGGAGCATGTAAAACAAGGTGGGAAAAGGAGAGGGGCCAATATGGGAATCCTGAATGTGGATCATCCGGATATTGAGGCATTCATTTTGGCAAAATCCGAAGGCAAAACGCTCCAAAACTTTAATCTTTCCGTGGGGATTACCAATGATTTTATGAAGGCGGTAAAAGAGGATGCGGATTGGAATCTGACCAACCCAAGAACGGGAGAAGCAACAAAAGCCATTAAGGCAAAATCTTTATGGGGACTGATTGTTTCCCAAGCATGGAAAACTGGGGATCCCGGGCTCATTTTTTTGGATACCATCAATAAACACAACCCAATTCCCGACCAAGGCATTATCCAAAGCACCAATCCCTGTGGGGAAGTGCCACTTCTTGAATATGAAAGCTGTAATCTGGGTTCTTTGAACCTTTCCAAGATGCTCAAATCAGAAAAGGGCAAAAGAAAGGTTGATTGGGATATGCTCGAAAAGACTATCGAAGCCTCAATGAGGTTTTTGGACAATGTGATATCGGCAAATCATTACCTAATACCTCAAATTGAGGCCCGGACCAAGAATTCCCGTAAAGTAGGGCTGGGCGTGATGGGCTGGGCGGAAATGTTGGCCCGATTGGAAATTCCCTATGCTTCTGGGGAAGCCGTCAGCTTGGGCGAGGAGATCATGCGTTTCATTCGATCCAAAAGTTATGATGTTTCCGAATCACTTGCAGGGGAGCGAGGGGTGTTTCCCAAATGGGCAAATAGCATTTTCCATCCAAACAGACCCATGAGAAATGCCACCTGCAACAGCATTGCCCCTACGGGAAGCATTTCGATTATTGCGGATACGTCATATTCCATAGAACCCTTGTACGCCATTGCCTATCGTCGTGTCGGGATCATGGGGAACAAAACTCAGACAGAAATCAATTCCGTTTTTGTGGAAAACATGAAGACACTTGGGCTATGGACGGAAAAGTTGAAATCGGAGGTGTTGGAAACGGGAAGTGTCCAGCGCTCGAAAATGGTTCCTAAAGAGCTCAAAAAGTTGTTCGAGACCAGTTTGGAGATACCCTGGCAATATCATTTGCGCCACCAACATGCTTTTCAAAAATATACGGACAATGCTGTATCAAAGACCATAAACCTGTCCAAAGAAACCCCAGTGGAAACCGTTTCGGAGATATATTGGACCGCTTGGGAATATGGATTGAAGGGAATCACCATTTACAGAGACGGCAGCAAAGCGGACCAAGTATTGCAAGCCTGTAGGCTGAACAAGAGCTCCAATTGCTGAAGAAGCTTTATGGCTTATTTGTTCCTTCTTCCAACACTTTTATTGCTTCGTCCCCTGTCCGCATTGTTCTGATCGTGATACCGCCTAATGTCATCCTCATAGTAATTCCTGATACGTTCATACCGAGATCGGTTCAGGTCTTGCGTACGGTATCGGGGCGGTAATACTTTTCTCCTTAGCCATACCCCGCCATCAAAATAGATGTAGGTTCTGGCCGATAGATCGTAATAAATGCTCAGTTCCGGAAAATAAACATATCGTACAGTTTCAATTCTGTTGGGATAAAACCAGGGTGGGGGAGGGTCTGCCAAATTGTGCGAAACCAACACAGGGCCACAGCTCTGCATTGCCATAAACAAAAGGACCATTGCCGAAAATGACCAAATTCTTTTCATAATGTACCATATTTAGCAAGGCAAAGTAATATAAAAGGGACCCTGGAAAAATGATTCAGATCATTCCATGGGAGTATGGAGTGGGGTAGTTTTGGGATAGAACATTAAGTGGTTAATAATCATGGAAAAAGTAATCATAAACAACAGTGACCTGCATTTTGAACACAAACAGTGGGATTCCGAACTTGCTTTTTGGAAAGATGAGTTAAAATCGTTCAACCTTCGTTTGGATGAACTGGTAAAGCGATGGACCAAAAAGGAGGTGCTCCAAAAATTGGAACATTACCAAAACGAGTTCATGCTCCACAAAGGCATCATTGAAAAGCTCCAAGGGGAGATACAGGTACATGAAGCAAACATAGCGGCCCAAGAAAGGACCGGCAAGCCCGCCCTGGATACCATTTTGGTCAAAAATCATTCGGAGTTTAGAAAAAAAATGGAAGAACAGCGACAGATCTATGCCGATCTGAAAAAGGAATTCTTTCGATTCTTGTCGCAATACATGTAAAAATAGCGGCTTGCCATTGCTGAGGCCCCATGTGTGTACAAAATTTGGGAAGGTGTATTTGCTGATATATGGAAGTTTCAATGCTTCATAAAAATAGTTGAGCTTCAATATGGACGACGGTTTTTATGATAACCGTCATTTCAGTACCCGTTTTGCCAGCCTATTTTTGAGTATGGAAGACTTGGCAGTTCCCATGAAAATTATGGAAAGGACCAAACTTTTTTTTAAAGAGGTGGGCAACCTTTCCCATTTTGCGGGCCGTTTCTTTAAACAGGCCCTGAACCCCCCGTTCGAATTCAAGGAGTTGTTGAGACAATGTTACCAAGTAGGGAACAGGTCCCTGCTCCTGGTGATGGCCACAGGTTTTATCATTGGTCTGGTACTTACCCTGCAATCCAGGCCCACGCTCATAGAATTTGGGGCCGTTTCTTGGATGCCCAATATGGTAGGAATTTCCATAGTCCGCGAAATTGGCCCTGTGATCACGGCCCTGATCTGTTCGGGACGGATAGCTTCCGGTTTTGGCGCAGAGCTCGGTTCCATGCGGGTTACGGAGCAGATAGACGCCATGGAAGTATCTGGTACTAACCCCTTCAAATATTTGGTGGTAACCCGTATTTGGGCCGCCACGCTCATGCTCCCCTTGTTGGTCATTTTTGGGGATTTGGTAGCACTGTATGGTTCCTCGCTCGTGGAAAATCTAAAAGGGGATGTCTCCTTTAGGTTGTATTTCAATACGGTTTTTGATGCGCTCTCCTTCGGAGACCTGGTACCTGCGACCATCAAATCCTTTTTCTTTGGATTTGTCATTGGGCTAACGGGCTGTTACAAAGGATATAACTCGGATAAGGGGACCGCAGGGGTGGGCATTGCGGCCAATTCGGCCGTGGTCATGGCATCCCTGCTATTGTTCGTGGTCGATTTCATTGCTGTTTTTGTCTCAGATATATTTTATGAACTATGAATCCAAAACAAGAACACATTGTGGAAAAGGCCAAGGTTGATGACAATGTGGTGATCAAGATTGAAGATTTGCATGTCAGTTTTGGGGACAACCATGTGCTGAAAGGGTTTAATATGGCACTGCGCAAAGGGGAAAACTTGGTCATCATGGGTAAATCAGGTTCGGGCAAGTCCGTACTGATCAAGTGTATGGTGGGTCTCTTGACCCCGGACAGGGGGTGTGTGGAAGTGCTGGGAAAGGATATCAGTAGCCTGGACCAGCATGCTTTGGATGAGCTTCGTTCCCATATTGGGTTCCTTTTTCAAGGGAGTGCCCTTTATGACTCTATGACGGTACGTGAAAATCTGGAATTTCCCATGCGAAGGCATAGAAATAAATTTGGTAAAGAAAAGGATACCCTTCCGTATGTCATGGAAGCCTTGGAGAATGTGGGTTTGGCCCATACCTTGGATTTGATGCCCGCTGAACTGTCCGGGGGAATGAAAAGGCGCGTTGCCTTGGCCAGGGCAATCATTTTAAGGCCAAAATTGATCATGTACGATGAGCCCACCAGTGGATTGGACCCCATAACAGCAAAGGAGATCATCGAGTTGATGCGCAACATCCAAAAAAAGTATGGTACCTCGGCCCTGATCATCACCCATGACGTGGATTGTGCAAGGGTCGTTTCGGAACGGATGGTCTTGCTGGTGGATGGAACAAATTATGCCGAAGGCACCTACGGGGAACTGTCGGCATCGTCGGACCCTATGGTAAACGCATTTTTTAAAAAGTGATATGGCTTCAAAAACTTCATCTGAAAACATAAGGCTTGGCATCTTCGTGGTGGCCGGAACTTTACTGCTGCTCATCGCGGCCTATCTTATTGGAAACCGACAGAACATGTTCGTGAAAACCTTCACCCTCAGCGCTGTTTTCAAAAATGTGAACGGACTGCAAAATGGCAACAATGTACGTTTTTCAGGGATTAACATTGGTACGGTCAACCGCATCGAGATGATGAACGACACCACCATTTATGTATATATGACCATTGAGGACAAAATGCGGGATCACATCAGAAAAAATGCCATTGCCACAATTGGTTCCGATGGTTTGGTGGGCAGTATGTTGGTGAATATTGTTCCAAGTGTGGGAAAGGCCGATTTGGTGCAGAATGGAGACGAACTCCAATCGTACAGTAGGATTTCATCCCAAGATATGCTCAGTACGCTCAACGTTACAAACGAAAATGCCGCTTTGCTGACATCGAATCTTTTGAAGGTGACCCAATCCCTGATGGAAGGAAAAGGGGTTTTGGGCCGTTTGCTCAACGATTCGGTGATGGTGCAGGACTTGCAACGGATCATAAAAAATCTTGAGCGGAGCAGCCATCATGCCAACGCCACACTCTTGGAACTGGAGGCCATTGTGGGAAAAATTGATATGGAGGAAAGTGTTGCCGGGGTAATACTGACAGATACCGTGGCAGCCGGAAATATCAGGAACAGCATTGAAAACTTGGAGACATCAAGCCTGGAAATCAGGCAAATGACCCGCGACCTGACTAAATTGATACAAGGTATGGACACAGAGGAAGGGATGCTCCATTTGGTATCCCAAGATACAACCATGGCGAACCTCCTTATGAAGACCATGCACAACATAGAAGAGGGAACGGATAAGTTCAACCAGAATATGGAAGCACTAAAACACAACTTTTTAACGAGGAGGTATTTTCGGAAATTGGAAAAGGAAAAAGCCCAAAAAGATTGAAACGTTATTTTAATATTGAGTTTCCCGACCTACGCTTCATGAAATCACACCATATCGTCAAAATCGGCGATACGTTTCAACCTATCCTTGTCCAACAACGTGAGTTTTCTCCGCTTGTCGGTGCCCACTAGGCCAATCTCCCTGAACTTGGTAAGGGTTCGGATGGCAGTTTCCTTGGCCACACCGATCATGGAGGCAAAATCTTCCCGTAGCATATCCACTCCTTTGTGCTGGTCATCTTTCAGGATTCCTTTTTCGTGAAGTTCCAACAATGCTTTTGCCGCGCGCCTATCCACGGACGAATAGGCAATATCCAACAACCTTTCCTGCAAATGGGCCATGTTGTTGGAAATGATCTCAAGGAATTTATTGGCGACTTCTTTGTCCTGATAGACCAAGTGGATGAAATCTTCCTTTGGAATGCCAAGAACCGTGGCATGCTCCATAGCAATGGCAGTCTCAAGATAAGTGCCGCCATTGCCCAAAAGGGAGAGCTGTCCCACAAAATCCCCTGGGCCATAAAGGCCCGTTACCATTTCCTTGCCCTCTTCCGTACCTCTGTACGTTTTGATGTTTCCCTCCTCTATAAAATAGAGAAAATGTGCAGCATTCCCTTCCCTGTAAACAACTTCCCTATCACGGAAAGATTGGGATTCCCTGTCTTGTGAGGTGAGTTCCTTGCCCAGATATTCTGATGCTTCTTTAAAAAAAAGGTTGATCCCAACGGATGTTTTGGAGAAATGTTGGTGGATAAAACTGCTTTTCTTTAACCGCATTGCTATGGCATCCAAGAGTTCTTGCGTTTCATAAGGTTTGTAGATGTAATCATCCGCCCCCAAGTTCATCCCCATTCTCATGTCCTCTTTTCTATCCTTGGCAGTCAAAAAGATAAAGGGAATCTTGGAGGTCCTTGGATCCTTGCCCAAGACTTCAAGTACGGTATATCCATTGGCCTCGGGCATCATAATGTCGCTTATGATCAGATCTGGAAGATGTTCCAATGCCATTTGGATGCCAGATCGGCCATTATCGGCGGCCAATACTTCATAATTGGCCATTTCAAGGATTTCCATAGTGTTTTCCCGGAACTCCTTATGATCTTCGATTACCAGTATTTTTTTCATTTGTATAGTGTTTTTTGGGAAACTCCAGTTTAAAGGTGCTTCCATGGTTTTCCCTGCTTTCAAAATCTATTTTTCCGCCCATGAGCTCCACATATGTTTTGACTAAATGAAGACCGAGACCTGTACCTGCAATGTTGACACTGTTCTTGGCCCTGAAGAAACGCTGAAAAAGATGCTTTTGGTCATCTTCCGGAATTCCTATTCCTCGATCTGTTACACAAAGGTGCAGTTGGCGGTCCTTGTCCTCGATTTTTAAAATGATGGGTTGGTCCTCATCAGAATATTTGATCGCATTGTTGAGCAGGTTCGAGAGCACTAGGTGCATAAGTTTAGGATCCAAAAAGGTTTCCAGTTCGACTTTTTCACTTTCCAGAATGATGGACTGCCCTTTTCTCTTTCCCATTCTCACTTTTTCAATCAGGGACCTGGAAAAATGGATAAGGTCAAAATATTCGGGCGAGGCCTTGGTCTCTCCCTCGTCCAATTTGGTCACCGACAGGAAATCGTTGAGTATGTTGACCAAATGCCGAACATTGGACTTGATCTTTTCCAAATGGGCCAACCTTTTATCGTCCTTGTCGGGAGTGTTCAACCTTTCTATGAGTGAAGCGGAGGAAAGAATGACACTCAGTGGTGCCCTGAACTCGTGAGACGTTGTACTGATGAACTGGGTCTTCAGCTCGCTCAGCTCTTTTTCCTTGATAAGGTTTTGGAGCATTTTTTCTTCGTTCCGTTTTCTGTCCGATATATTGAATAAGACAAGAAGCGCAAGGGAGGCCTTTCCATTTTCAATGAACAGGGGGGTGGTGTTAACGATATAGTTTCTTTTTTGGTATTCTATTTCAAAACTTAAATGTTTGCCTCTCAATGTTTGCTTTATGCAGGTCAGTAAGAGCGGTTTGCTATTTGCCGAAAAACCATCAAGCTCGTTTATGGACAATTCCCGGTTTGAACGGATCTGGTGTTGGAGGAACTTTAGTTCGGTACCTTCCACAAAGCTTATTTGCATTTGCTCGTTTACCAGAATGAGGGCACCCTTTGGAAATTTTTGGGCAATGGACAATAAAATAGCTTCGTGAATTTCCGCTCTTTTTTCCGCTACTTTGGTTTCTACTGTTTGCGCTACCAACTCAAAGTTGACCACATCTAACTCCATCAAGGTTTTTTTTAGGTCTTGTCCACTCTGTTTCACTTTCATTTCCAGACCTTTGGATCTCGCTTCCAATCGCTCTTGGTTCATTAGGAGTCTTTTTCTGATTTTATCCTGTTCAATGGTCAAACCTACGAGTCCCGCCATCTCATCCACTAAGTCTTCCTTCTGGGGCGACCTCATAAATCCATCGGGATAAAAAATGGACAATACGCCCATAACGTTGTCATCTATGTCCAATATGGGAGTGGAACTGATAGATTTGATGCCTGCTTCGGTCAGTGCAGCCTCATGTCTGGACCATGAAAGCTCTTCAAGGATATTGGTAACACTTTCCTTTTTTTTGGTCTGCATGGCCCGCAAACATGGACACGGGGCGGATGTCTCCAAAATTTGGTCCATGGCCTTGGCAATGGCAGGATGGATCTTGCTTCCAGATATTCTTTTAAGGACTTGTTCGCTCTCATCATACAAACAAATGGCAACAGTGCCGATTCGCATTTGTTGTTCCAACACATCTTGAATCCGGTCAAAAATGTTTGGCAATGGCTTTTTTTTGATAATCATTTCCAGCACATCGTTCTTTGCTTTTCTCAGTAATTCAAGGTTTTTTCGCTCCGTTATATCATTTTGAATGCCTATGAAGTGGGTGGTTTTACCATGGACATCACGAACCGGGGTAATGGACAGTTCGTTCCAGAACAGAGAGCCATCTTTTTTATAATTTCGGATTTCTACATAACATGCGGACTGTGTCGAGAGCGCTTCGCGGATGATTTGAATTTCTTGCTGTTGGCGATCGTCAAGTTGTAGAAAATTGCAATTTTTTCCGATAACCTCCTCGTCGGTATAGCCCGTAATTTTTTCAAAAGCCTTGTTGACATAGATGATGGGAAACTGCTCCAATTGGGCATTGGAGATTACAATCCCATTTCCTACTTCTTCCAAAGCCCTTTCCTTGATAATATTGATGTTACCGCCCATAATTTGAGCAGTAATATCTTGCATATATCCTTCCAAAAAGACCGTGCCTTCTTTTTTTTCAACCGCAACTCCAGTTTCGCTGATCCAGTGTACACTTCCATCTTTGTCCATTATGCGGTACTCGAGCTGAAATTTTTCCTTTTTGTCAACAGCCGTTTGGATCTTGTTCCAAACATCTTCCTCGTCCATATGATGGATCAGGGATGTCCATGTGATGCCGCCTGTCCTGCAAAATTCCTTAGGCCAATATCCTGTGATCCATTTACATCCATCACTAATGAACTGCATGGTCCTGTTCTTATCGTTTTTACAGCGAAATACGATGCCCGGAAGGTTTTCCACCAATGTCCGTAGCTTTCGGTCCCCCTCAAACAAAAGGGAGGTGCTTTTTCCTTTTTTGAAGTTTCGCTGTTTCATTTTCGAGGTCGATCTTTAGGTCATAACAACAGGTTAAGATTGAGGAAATTTTTGATTATTGTTTTGGGTCTTACTAAAATTAGATGGCATTATACCAGTGAAAGTGTTTTTTGGCGCTATATTGTAATGGAGCAGTAACAAAAACCCAATCAAATATAGTATGCGTTTGCTTATTTTATTATGATAAAAATCATGTTCAAACGTGCTGATTTATTGATGTAAATATTTGTATACCAGTTTATTTAAGGAATTCGAATGAATGGTTTTAAGGTTGTTCGGACACAAGCTAAGTTGCATTGTTTTGGAAACTGAAAGAAGCGATGCGACCTATTTGAAAAGGCATGGCCAAGGAGTAGGGCAAAGGCATTCTTCAGCATAGCAGGGATTAGGGAATGTAGTATAAATGTAAAATCCCCATTGCAGATAGGAATGAAATGTGGAGATAGCTGCAATGGAGATTGGGATCAAGGTATATTTATGAGACTTCGATTACCTTGGGCTTCTTTTTTTTGGCCTCTTCTTTTTTTGCCAGTTTGAACCTGAGAATACCATCGTTATATTTTGCATTGACTGCATCATCTTTAATGGTGTCCGGCAATTGTACGGAACGTTCAAAGGAATTGTGGCTGAACTCTCTTCGAGTGTAATTCGCATCCTTTTCTTCTTCGGATGTCGATTTTTCCGCTGAAATGTTCAAACATCCGTTTTCAATGGTGACCTTGAAATCTTTCTTGTCAAAACCAGGTGCTGCAAGTTCGATTTCATAATCATTGTCGGTCTCTTTGATGTTCATGGCCGGAATCATGCTTTTTCCGTTCCAAAATCTACCTTTTAATAGGTCGGAATCCCATACTTCGTTTTCGAAAAAATCATCAAAATCAAAGAAATTAGATTTGATAAGGTTTCCAAAGGGTCTGCTTCTAAACTTAACTAATGACATGACACATTTTTTTTAGGTTACACAATAATGTTTTCACAACTTAACTGGAACCAAGGTAATTAGCGGCTTGCTGTATTGAAATGATGTGCGTCACCCATGAAGGGAATCACCTGAAAAAAAATGCCCGCTACTCTCATTTTGATATATGGAAAGGCTTTTTCGCAATTTGTATGTGACCAAGGTCATTTTTAAACAGGCTGCGACATGATAGTTTTGGACAAAAAACTTATGGGACCTATTGTTTGTGCTACAGATTGTTCCAACAATGCCGCGGCAGCTCTAAAAATGGCCAATGCCCTTAGCGAAAAACTTGATTCAAGATTGTTGGTGCTGCATGTTTTCGATTTGAATGTAGCGCTATTAACCCCCTTGAGCATGACATATGCCAAGATGGAGAAAGAGGCATTTGAAGAAAATCGCAAAAAACTGGCTGATTTCTGTAAAAAACATCTGGGACAGATCAAGGATAGCACAAAACTCCAGTTAATGGTAAGGGAAAATGCAATAGTAACCGATGCCATCGTTGACGTGGTCAAGGAGTTTGATGCATCTTTAGTTGTAATGGGAAGCAAGGGCAGCAACGCATTCAGGGATTTGATAATGGGCAGCAATACCAAAAAAATGATCCAGAAAAGCCTCTCTCCCTTCTTGATGGTACCACCAACTACGGATAAATTTTTAATAGAGCGGATAACTTATGCCTCTGATTTTGAAGAAACTGATATCCATGCCATAGATTGGCTCATCAACACCTTGGCAGATCCATATCAAGCTTTTGTTAAAATAATCCATGTTAGTACCTTGGATTGGGAAAAAGGGGAGCAGCAGATGCACTATTTCCAAAAACAGCTGAAAAACAAAGTAAAGTATGAAAAATTGGAATTTGAACTGATTCATTCGGACAATGTTTTCCTTGACTTGGAGCGGTGCGCTCAGCGCGGGGAAATGGATGTCCTGATTATGCTGGAGCGTCACAATAAAAATACTTTGTTCCCCTTTGCCCATAAGGATTTTGTCAAGCAGATGATGTCCAAGATTCAACTTCCATTGCTCAGTTTGAACAAAAACTTGTTTCATTGAGCGATTATCTCCCCGTCTTCCAACTGAACGATACGATCGGTACGTTTGGCGAAATCTTCATCGTGGGTCACCACCAAGAGCGATAGCCCCTGTTCTTCCTTGAGTTTTTTGAAGATGTTGAACACATTTTCAGAATTATGGCTGTCCAAGTTGCCAGTAGGCTCATCGCCCATCAAAATGGTCGGATCATTGATCAGGGCCCGGGCAATCGCAACGCGTTGTTTTTCCCCTCCGGAAATCCGGGAGGCACGCTGGTGCGCCAAATGGCCTATATGGAGCATGTCAAGTTTTTGCTGGGCATTGCGTTCAATCTCGGCAGGGGATTTTTCGCCGAGTTTTTTGGCAGGCAACATCACATTTTCCAAAACACTGAATTCGGACAACAAATAGTGGAATTGAAACACAAAACCGATATTCTTGTTGCGGATGCGGGACAGTTCTCTTTGGGATCTGCCGGTTACCAGGTCATTGTTGAGGTACAATTTCCCAGTATAATCCGTGTCCATAGTGGAAAGAATGTACAACAAGGTGGATTTTCCAGATCCCGACTTTCCCATGATGGAGGTAAATTCACCTTTTTTTACACCAAAGGAGATGTTCTTGAGTACGTGGAACTCTTTCGGCTTGTGAAAGTATTTGTTGATATCCTTGGTTTCCAATACAAATTCCATAAACAGTGGGATCAAGTTCCTCTAATGATTTTTACAGGATCGATATTTTTGGCCTTGTTGGAGGGCAGATAACCAGCAATAAAGGTTGATAAAAGGGCAAAAGTGATTCCAATTACATAATAGGTCGGGTCGTAATTTACAGGATAAGTGGTGATGGTGGGCAGGGCCTCTGTCTCAAAAGGGGTCTGGTCGATAAGTTTTGAGAGGACAAACCCGATCAGCAGTCCCAAAATACCCCCTGCAACACCAATGATCATGGCCTGCCCCATAAAGATGAGTTGCACGTCCGTTCCCGAAAATCCGGTTGCCTTGAGTATGGCAATGTCCTTCATTTTTTCATAAATAAGCATGTTCAGGATGTTGTAAATGCCAAATCCGGCCACAATGAGCAGGGTGATGGAGACCGCATAGGTAATAAGGTTCCTGATGTTGGAACCCGTTTCAAACTGTGCATTGGCCTCGTTGATCCCCATGGCTTTGACATTGAACTGTTTTTCCAATTGTTCCGCCATGGATTGGGCCTCGGTAATGTCCAACAATTTGATGTTGATATCCGTGACATAATTTTCTGCTTCCCCCAAAATGCGCTGTACGGTCTTCAGATTGGTAAAGCTTTGGATATTGTCCACTTCTGCAATGCCACTTTGGTAAATGCCCACTATTTTCAAGGGAAATATATTTCCGGACACCGTACTTATCTGCACCCTGTCACCAAGCGATAAAGACATTTTTTCGGCAAGTCCGGATCCCAATAGAATACCATTCTCATTATTTTTCAAGGCTTCGGGGGAGCCTTCCACAATATTGTCCCGTAGGTTGGACAATCGGACTTCTTCCATGATATCTACCCCGATAAGATTGCCTCCCAGTTCCATGGAACCGGATAGATAAAAAATCTGTGCCCTTAACTGTGGTGTGGCCCCATACACGTTTGGCTGTTTTTTTAGATAATTGAGAATGGGTAGCGCATTGTGGATTTTTTTCTGGCTCAATTTGGGTTTTATGGAGTGCACCACGTTGAATGCGTTCTTGAAATCGTCATAAAGGGCAATGGGTTGTTCAGGGGAGGGACGGATTTCGTTATAGATGTGAATGTGGGGAGTTTGGTTCAGCACCAGATCATCCAGCATGGTGTTCAGCCCTGTCATAAAACTCACCAAGGTGATGTAGGAACCGATTCCGAAGGTGACCCCCAGAGTGGCGGTCACGGTGGATTTCATCTTGGTGAGAAGATGGGTCTTGGCAATGCCCAATATCACGTTCCAATTGATCATGGTTCAGGTTTGTATATGGCCGTGTTTTCGTTGATTCCATCCAAAATTTCCACCATGACCATGTTTTCAAGGCCGATGGTCACGGAAGTTTCACCCTCATCTGTAAGCACCTTAGATCCATTGATCAGATATGCTTTTGGAATAACGAGGGCTTCTTTCTTTTCGGCGATGACAATATTCCCTTCTCCGGAAAGACCGGGATACAAAGTCTCAGGAGGGTCATTGAACAAGGCCTCAACTTTGAAAGTTTGTGAGCGTTCATCTTTTCTGGGGTAGATTTTGTCCAAGGTGCCTTCAAAAACGCTTGCATTATAGGAGTCGAGTGTAATGAATACCTTTTGTCCAATATGAAGTTTCACGATATCTACCTCGTCCACCAACAACTCCACTACAAACGTATCGCTCTTGCCGATGGTTGCCACAGGCTCCACAGTGTTCACGATTTCTCCGGGATTTTTGTAGAGCGCATACACCGTTCCGTTTATTTTGCTCATGATGGTGAAATCGTTGGTGGTTGTGAGTGAGGTTTTATAATTGTTTTCGGCTTGTCTAAGTTGGGTTTCCAGTTCGTTTTTGGCCTGATCGAATTTCTTTTTTAGGAGTTCCAGCCGGTTTTGGGATAGTTCATAGACCAGTTTTTTGTTGTCAAACTCCACTTTAGAACCAATGTTCTGGTCCCAGAGTTTTTTTTGGCGGTAATAGTTGATGGAATCGTTTTTGAGCTGGAGTTTTGCCGCTTCGATTTCATCCTCGATACTGCTCAGCACTGCCGCAGTGCCACTGTAATTATTTCGGGCCAGTTCAAGGGCCAACCGGGCATTTTCCTTGTTCAGTTCGGGCGAGGTGTTGGTAATCTGTAGAATTTGGTCTCCCTTGGCCACTTTATCGCCTTCTTCCACCCAGATTTTGTCCAGAATGCCCATGGCCACGGAGTGTACCTGGTACATGCTGTCGGGCTGCACAGTGGCGGAAGCATATACAGATTCCGTCATTGGCAACTTCTCCGGATATGTTTTCTCCTTTTTTTGGGTACAAGAGAATAGGAGGGAGGTGAAGATGGCGAACAGCGAAAAGTATTTCATTGCAATTGACATGGGATATTGTTCAAATTACCAATAAAATATGGATATGAAATATGAGCAAGATCAGTAAACGAGTCATAATCCAAACTGATACTGATTCAGATTATGGTAAAAGAGCCATTATTACCTAAATATTGAATCCTTCGAAATAGAATGTAGATATGCTTGCTGTCCATCAAAAACAACATTATAAAAAATGCTTTTGGGTGCTACCTGATTTTGGTGGGCATTGTTAAAGGGGGAGAGGTGTAGGATATTCAAAAACTGGGAATTGTCCCTGTGTATATGGTGATTTTTCAAATAATTTATGGTTTCAATAATCGATTAAAATTCTTTTTTTCCAAACTCACTGTCGATGAACCTTGATTTGTTCTTTCTGTTATTGAAGGTGTAGGAGAGGTTCAGGATGATCATATCCACTTCGTAGACATAATTGGTGGTTGTATAAAACTCATTCTCCCTAAAAGTGGTAATTCTTTGCTCATTGGTGTCCAGTAGTCCAAGGTCTATATTCTGCCACTGCAATGTTGCGCTAAGGCGATTGTTAAAAAAGGTTTTTCTAAAAGTGAGGTTAGGGGAGTAGAAACGGGAATCTTGTCCTTGGGCCGTGTTTCTATCCGAAATATAGTTGAAGGTAAACTGGAGTGATGCTGTTTCGGAAAAGTCAACGGTGCTGTTGGCATTGAGGGAATATACAAAGGTTTCGGAATCTACAGCCCTATTGTCAAAAAAACCATCAATTGTATAGTTGTAGAAGTTAGCGCCCACAAAGTTTGACCAATTATTCGTGGGTTCGAATTGTGCCCCCAGTTCAAGACCCAAGGCATGTGCCTTTCCCACATTGCTATATATTCGGTTCAAGATGGTATCGTTGTGGATAGTATTGACACGGTTGACCAGATTTTTTACATCTTGGTAATAAACTGTGGCATAAATCGAGTTTCCCCCTTTAAAGTTTTTGGTTACTCCCAACTCGAACAAATCAATAAATTCTGGCTTTAATGTAGGGTCTCCCTGTTCCAAAGTCTCGGAGTGTTCCCGTTCTGGAAACGGGTTCATTTTAAATGTGGTGGTGCGTTCCACTCTTTTGCTATAGGCGGCTTTTACTTTGGTATTGTTCTTAAATGTGTATTGCACCGAAGCGGATGGGAACAGTTTTATGTAATCGTACACATAGGTGGTATCTATGGTATTGGTCTTGTCCCTAAGGTCAAATTCCCGATTCATGGCTTCGACCCTTGTTCCCGCTGAATATTCCCATGATTCTTTTTTACCACTCAATTGGGCATAACCGGAATGTAATTTTCTTTTGAGGTCCACCTCGCTCGAAAATTCTGGTACCAGTTCAAACTGACCAGTTACATTATTTCTTCTTTCATAAACAAAATCGCCCGTATGATTCAACAATCGGTACTGGTAACCTGTTTCCAATTGCCCAAAGGAAAATGGACTCCATATATAATCTAGCTGAAAGCGAATTCCGTGCAAAGGGTTGTCGTTGGTATTGTATTCGTCCTGCAGAACCGTGTTTGTATCCGGGTATCCGAGATTGCGGTTGGTGGTCGGGCCTCCCAACAAGGTATATTCATATAGGAATGATGTGGAAAGTTTGGAGGTGTTGTTAAAGATGTGGGCATAATCCAGGCTTCCCAAAACAAAGTCACCTTTTCTGATCCTCAGGTTCTCGTTAAAGTACTGCATGGTATACACACGATTCCCAGCCATTGCCGGTGTTATGGCATGGTTGTCATAATAAAGGATGTCTGCAGTCCTGTCCTTACTGCGTTTGCCTGCATAAAAACCGAGGGAATATGTATTGGTAGTGTCCGGAGTGTAATCCACCGAAAACCTTCCGCTATAGTTCACCTCGTCAAAACTGCGTTCCCCATCGGATGGAAACTGGGTCAATGTATCGTTAATGATGGTAAAGACATCCCCTTCGCGTCGTCCTCCAAGGTCATTTCGCTGGTAGTTGGCCCCAAGGGAAATGTTCCAATCGCCCTTGATCACGTTATAGGTAGCATCAATGCCATAACGTTGATGGGCCTCTGCGTTGTCATATTTTTCTATGGATGGGAATCCTCCTTTTATATTGATTTGGGCAAATGCCCCGTCAATAGCTCCTTTTTTGGTGATTATGTTGAGAATTCCAGCCTTTCCTTCAGGATCATACTTGGCCGAAGGAGCTGTAATCACTTCAACTTGGTCAATGGAGTTGGCAGGTAGTTGGTTCAATAAGGTCGTTGCACCTCCCTGCACAGGTTTACCATTGAGCAAGACTACAAAGCCACTACTGCCCCGCACATTGATTTCGCCCAAACCGTTTACCGTAACCGAAGGAATGTTCCTTATCACATCCGTAGCACTTCCCCCTTGACTGTTCTGAAAATTGGTGGCATCGAAAACCTGTCGGTCAATTTTGTTGATAATGGCCGCCCGTTCTCCCTCAACAACAACTTCATCCAGTTGATTTTCGCCCATGGACAATGCTATGGTTCCAAGCTGTATTGTAGCGTTTCTATTGGGGATTTCAATATCCTTGACCACTCTTGTGCGATATCCTATAAAGGAAGCCTCAAGATAATAGGTGCCTTTTTTTACTCCCTCCATGGTAAAATTTCCATCTAAATCCGTGATGACCCCTGTAATCAGCTGTTCTGAAGATTGGTCATACAGGGCCGCAGTGGCATATTCCAAGGGGTTTTGCTCCGTTGCATCGACAATTTTTCCAGTAATCTGGGCGGATGTAACGGTTGTGAACAAGAGCAGAAGAAAGCAGAAGGGGAATCTGGACAACATAGTTTAAGGCTGATATTATTTGCCTCAAAATTAAATACCGCAATAGTGTGATTATAGTCCTTTTGAAAAAAGAATGGTACCTATAAAACCTTGTTTTTCTTGAACTGTAGTGGGGTAACTCCCTCAAACCGTTTAAAATATTTTATAAAATGGGAACTATCTTTAAAATTTGAGGCATAAGCTATTTCGCTTATAGAAAGGTTGGTGTAGGTAAGTTGGCGTTTTGCTTCTTTAATGATCTGTTGGGCAATTACCTGTGAAGCCGTCTTTCCGAACTCTTTTTTACAATGCGTGTTTAGGTTCTGGGAGCTGGTATGCAATAAATCAGCGTAATGTGAGACATCATTTCTTGGGCTTTCTTGAAGTAGCTGTTTAAAATGAAATGCCAAATTCTGTTCCGAATGGGATTTGTTGGGTGCGTAGTGCAATATTTTGGACAGCAGGGCCTTAAGAATTCCTTCTACCGTAATTTGGGAACCTTTTGCTTGGTCCTTAACCAGTTCGGAGGCCAATTTAAAGAGGGAATTGAGCGATGCATCAATGGGTACTTCAAATGCTCGGTGATTTTCAAGCTGTCTGAATTGATCATTGATTTGTTTGTCCAATGTTTTGTCCAAAAAACCATCTTTAATTATAATAACATACCCTTCGGGTACGGTATCAATCTGCCAATGGTGCACTTCATCTTTTTTGATGATAAAAGCTATGGGAGGTTTGATTTCATACGAATCTTGATCCATATAGTGAAAACCCGATCCCTTGCTAAAATAAACCAGTTCCAGATACTTATTGTGCCGGTGTGGTCTGGTATAGCGTTTGTTCACATCAAAGGGCTCGATTTTTATATCCAGTACATGTGAAATCTTGTTGTTCACTTTAATTGCTGTACCCATACCTTTAAAATTATGGCATATTTGCTGAGCGAACGGTCCTAAAGCCCAAATGTTCCATACCCGAATCCGGACTGGTGGCCATGCGTGCGGAAATTCTATAGCTTGCACAATAAGAAGCACTACAGAGGAACGATCCTCCTTTGATCACGCGTTCCTTGGCATAAGGGTTATTTGAATTGAACGCACTTGCTGCCCCTGTTGGGTTCTGTGCGACCTCCCCGCTCGAAGCCAGCTTTTGATAGTAGTTGGTGTTGTACCAATCACTGGTCCATTCCCAAACGTTGCCGGCCATATCGTAAAGGCCAAAATCGTTTTTGGGGTAGCTCATGATCGGTGCTCTGCGTTCAAAACCGTCTTCCATCGTATTTTCCACAGGAAATTCGCCTTCCCAAGAATTGGCATGAGAACTGAGCCGGTCGATGTCGTTGCCCCAAAAAAACTTGCTGTCCGTTTTTCCGGCACGGGCCGCAAACTCCCACTCAGCTTCCGTGGGCAATCTACGTCCTGCCCATTTACAATAGGCCTGTGCATCCTCGTAGGCTATGTGGACCACAGGATGGTCTTCTTTGCCATTAATATTGCTGTCGGGACCATTGGGATGCTTCCAACTGGCACCGATCTTCCATTCCCACCATTGGGAGTAATCATACAGGTTGGGGACACTGGATTTTGTTTTTTTAAAAACCAAAGAACCCGGCTGTAGAATGGAATCGTGGGGTTTTTGGGTGCCTTCGGGCAACTGCTTTTTCATTTCTTCCCAATCTATCTCACGTTCGGCCATGGTAACATAGCCAGTTTCCTCAACAAATTTGGCAAACTGGGCATTGGTTACCTCATGAATGTCCATAAAAAAACCATCTATCGCAACTGGGTGTCTGGGCTTCTCGTGTGCCATGGCCATCTTATCCGATTCTACAGCACCTTGGTAAAATGTCCCTCCAGGTATCCATACCATGCCTTCGGGAGCTTCACTGGGAGCTTTGCTCGGCTTTACATACTCTGTTGTTTTGGAAGTGCCAATGCTTTCTTTTGATGGGTCCGTTTTGGATTTACAGCCAATAAACAGGGTAAATAATAAAAAGTAAAAAGAAAAGGTATGCTGAGGTGTCATTTTGTTTTCGTTTTTTAAACGTTTTTGTCCGAAGTATTCTGCAATGGTTCGTGAGATGTTCAAGCTTTACTCCCTGTTTTTTAAATACTCCTGATACAATTTTTTCATCTCTTCGGGTGAAAGCTTCCAATACTCGATCAAAGGGTTTTTCTTCACTTTTTCATTGTATTCCTCTATAAATTGTTGGTTTAAGGAATCATTGTCTTCATATTTTATCCTGAGCTCCTCCAGTTGTTTGTGTAGTTTGTCCTGAACCTCTGCATATTCGGGATTTCCGTAAATGTTGCTCAGTTCATTGGGGTCCTTCTGCAAATCATACAATTCCCACACATCCATATCGTAATAGAAGTGAATCAATTTATACCTATCGGTGGTAATTCCATAATGACGTCTTACATCGTGTTCCGAAGGATGCTCGTAATAATGGTAATAATGAGCCTTTCGCCAATCGGATGGTGTATTTCCTTCCAATACGGGCACTATGCTTTTTCCTTGCATATCTTCCTGAATTTTGGTTTTTGCAATATCCAGAAAGGTTTCGGCGAAGTCGAGATTGGAAACCAAATCGGTATTGACCGTTCCGGGCTTAACGGTTCCGGGCCATTTTACCAATAAAGGGGTGCGCAAGGATTCTTTGTACATCCACCGTTTATCGAACCAACCGTGTTCCCCTAAATAAAAGCCTTGGTCGGAGGTGTAGATGACTATGGTATTCTCATCTAGCCCAGCATCTTTTAAATAGTCCAAGACGTGGCCTACACTTTTGTCTACCCCGGCCACACTGGCTAGGTAATCCCGCATATAGCGTTGGTATTTGAATCGGGTGAGATCGTCGCCTTGAGGATTGTCCTTTTTGAATTTTTCATTGATCGGGCCATAGATGGAGTCCCACATTTTTTGTTGTTCCGCGGTAAAACCATTTTGAGGCTGGTCCGTTATTTTGAGATCTTGTTCCATTTTCATTGCTTCGGAAATGGACATATAGTTTAAGGAAGCTACCTCCCTGTTTCCTGAATAGTCATCAAACAAGGTTTCAGGTTCGGGAATCTCAACATTTTCGTACATGCCCAATTCATTGGGGCCGGGCTGCCAAGGCCTGTGTGGGGATTTATGTCCAAGAAACAGCATAAAAGGTTGCTTTTGGGACTTAACGGAATCCATCCATTTAATGGCCTTGTCGGTAATAATTTCAGTGGTATAGCCCTCCAATTGATACTGTCCTTCCTCGTTGATGAAGGTAGGGTTGTAATAGGAGCCTTGTCCAGGTAGGATATCCACATAATCAAAGCCTTTGGACGGGGTATCTCCCAAGTGCAGTTTTCCCAAAACCCCTGTCTTGTATCCAGCTTGTTGGAGGAGTTCTCCAAATGTCTGTTGGCTAAAATCGAATTTGGTACCAATGGTATTGTCAATAAATCCGTTTTGATGACTGTACTTTCCTGTGAGGATGGTTGCTCTTGATGGCCCACAGATGGAGTTTGTGACCAAGCAATTGTCAAATAGCATTCCTTCCTTGGCGATTCTATCAATATTTGGCGTTGGAGCAACTTCAGCCAATCGTCCGCCATAAGCACTTATGGCTTGATAAGCATGGTCATCGCTTATTATAAAAACAATATTGGGTCTTTTTTTACTTTCTTCTTTTTGAGTTTCATCCTTTTTTGAATTACTCTTACAGGAAACCAATAAAAGGGATCCAAGAAAGATGTACAGTAGGTTGGTAATTGGTTTGCTTAGTTGATGTATCATTGGTTCTTAAATATAAACGATGTGTGCAAAATCCCTTAATTGCTAAAGTTAATAAAAAGCTATTGGGGTTCAGGTTGTTTTATGGTTTGTTCTTTGTGTGCTTTTTTCTTTTTACACTGTAATTTAATTGAATTTAAAGGTTGTTTCAGTGGGTGTATATCCAATACGGTGTGCATTTATCTGTATGGTTTGCCCCTTTTTAAGGGGAATTATACCTCCTTTATAAACCGACCATGGTTTGGGAACAGTAACTGTTGTTTTGTCATTTTGAGGCATTAAGTAATAGAAATCCCATGTTTTTACTTTTCGGGCGATTGTACTATCACTGATTGGCCCTTCAAAAATACGATAGCCAATTGACGCACCTTCGGTATCACAAGAAATGGATATACCATCAGCGCTTTTGTCAATAATAGGTTTACTGGTTTTGGGAGCCTCACCCTTTCCTTGCCACCAAATGTCCAATACCATTTCCTTTTCGGGAATTTCACCCATATCCCCTACATCTTCCAACCATTGAAACAGTGCTCGTTTTAATTCTTCTTTCTTTTTCTGATACGATGGTTCATCTGCCAAATTATGGACTTCATCCGGGTCTTTGGCTGTATAATACAATTCTTCTTGGGGCTTGGGGGTTTTAAACCAGTCCATTAAAAAGGGATTCGTAATGGTGCCGGCATCCCTCATTTCTATGATTTCCTTCATACTGGCCATTTGTTTTCTATAAGCCAAATCTTGATACTTTGATACTTCGGGGACAAAATTGTAAACGTATCTAAATGTGCCGTCGCTAACAGAGCGAACCCGATCATATTTATTGGCCATTCTATCTCTGCCTGCAAACACATATTGATTTTTTTCTTGACTCTTCTTAGGTCCCAAAAAGGCCTTTCCCTGTAAATAATCGGGTATTTCTGCCCCTGCAATGGAAAGCATGCTTGGAGCAAAATCAATAGAACTGATTAGGTCATTGTTCACTGTGCCCGCATTGGTTCCTTTTGGGTATTTGACTATGAAAGGAATATGCAGGCCTCGCTCTAAAACCTCACGTTTCATCCAGGGTAGGTTGCCGCCATGATCACTATAAAAAATGACATAACTGTTATCATATACGCCATCTTCTTTCAATTGTGTAATGAGCTCGCCAACATCACTGTCCATTTGCTCAATTCTAGTGTATAAAGCAGCTTTATCGTGTCGCATTTGTGCCGTGTTCTCGTAATACAGGGGCAAAACCATGTCATCAGGTTGATGGTATAAAGAATCTGGTGGGGAAATGATTTGGGACTCGTGGGAAATGGCAAAATTAAAGACACTGAAAAAGGGTTGTCCAGAAGCCCTGTTTTGATATGAGGCCGCCACACTGCTTTCGTCCCATACCGTTACCGGCTCTTCAAATTGATAGTCTTCCTTGGCATTATTGGTGGTATAGTACCCCACTTTTCTTAAATATTCTGGAAATGCCTTCACATTTTTGGGCAATACGGCCGAATAACTAGGAACTCCCTCGGGCATTAAGCTAGGTCTGTTCTTTGTTCTCATATGGGAAGTCCCAATAGAAATTTGGTTCATCCCAGTGATGATCGAGGACCTACTTGGCGCACAAACACCGGCAGTGGTATACACACGGGTAAAACGAACCCCTTCTTGTGCCAAGGCATCAATGTTAGGAGTGTTTACCGTAGCATCTCCATAAGCTCCGATGTAGGGAGAAATATCCTCGCAAACCACCCATACAATATTGGGTTGATTTTGGGATAGAACAAAAGAGAATGGAACGAAGAACATTAAGAACAATACGAATGATTTGGTTTTGGTCAAAATATGCTTCATGGATAAAATGGAGTTCATCTGTAGGAGTTTTATAGGGTTCCTATATTTTATAGAGCAACTCCAGGGCAAGATATAGACAAGGCATCCGGATTTTTCTTTAAAACGGGGAGTGTACCTTGAAAAAACGAAGAAAAGTAAGATTCTAATATGTTTCTATATTACACTTAAATTATCATTTGTTTAAAAAATTTATATATTTGAATCCAAACTTGTTAAAATATAAGTTTATAATTGTGAATTTGACAATTGTAAATTTTTCAACAGATACAAGTTACTTCAACTAACTAAACAAACTCAAAGAATGCCTCTTTCAACTAATCAAAAGGGTGATGCATTGGATTTCCAACAAAAGCTGTTGGAACGTTTGCACCGTGGGGATATCGAGGCGCTTGGATGTTTGTACGATATGCATGTAGATCATTTGATGGAGTTTGGGTTGCATTATGTCTCAGATGTATCCTGGGTGGAAGATCAGGTACATGACCTTTTTTTGGATTTGTTCAAAGCGAGGCACAAGGCATTGCAAATCCAAAACCTTAAGGCTTACCTGTCCACTTCTTTAAAGCGGAGGTTATTCAAAAAAAATAAATCCAAGGAATTGTTGATCGAAGAAGATAGTTTCAAACGATTGTTGAAGAGCGATTCAAACTACATCGAGACTTCTTCGGAGAATAAATGGATAGATGCAGAACAGGTTGAATATGTAAAGCAATCCCTTAAAACTGCTATGGATTCTCTCACTAACCACCAACAGAGCATCCTACACCTCCGGTTTGTTGAGAATAAATCCTATGGTGAGATTGCAGAGCATATGGAAGTTTCCAAGGCTTCTGCCAGAACCTTGTTGTACCGTAGCTTAAAAATACTTCGCAAAAAGGTGCAATTACTTCTTTTTTAAAAAAAATCATTTTTATTTGTCTATACTCCCCACATTTCTTCCTCTTATATATGGAAGGGTGTACAATTATGCCCTCGAATATGTAAAAACTTATGGATCATACTCCAAAAAAAGGTTGGTCAAAAGAAAGAAAGGCCGATTTACGAAATAGATTACTCACATCTGCCAAAAAGGAGGAAGAACTCCGTATACGTCGAAAAAGGCGTCAATTTTATTGGGCAGCAGCGGCTTTATTGCCGATTGTTTTAACATTGGGTTATTTTTTGAATGAGTCCGCTGCCGAACCCACGATAGACCAGTTTGTAAGGGATATGCCCAAGACCGCTCCTCAAAATCCGGACAAGGTCACTGTAATTTTAGGTGAGGGGAACCAAGTAGCTCTGGACGAGGAAGAGGGACATGTGGAATACTCGAAAACAGGTTCCAATGTAAGCATGGGGAACGGAAAAAGTATAGAGCAACAGATAGGAAATACTGACAAGCCCACTTTTAATACCGTTATGGTTCCCTATGGAAAAAGAAGTTTCATCAAACTTTCCGATGGCACCAAAGTATGGATCAATTCAGGATCCAAGCTTGTTTTTCCTGCTGCATTTTCAAAAAAGTCCAGGGAGGTCTATTTGGAAGGTGAGGCCATTTTTGAAGTGGCCCATAATAAGAATAAACCTTTTAGGGTAAAATCCAGCAAGCAAAGTATAGAGGTGTTGGGCACCGTGTTCAACGTATCCCATTACTCCGAAGATGAAGTAATGCAGACTGTGCTTAAATCCGGTAGTATAAGAATTACTTATGAAAATGAAGACAAAGGTTTTTTGATGAAGCCGGGAACACTTTCCAGCTTTAACAAAAAATCCAAAAAAATCAGTACCCAGGAGGTTGACCCCGACGATTATTTCTCTTGGCGGGATGGATTCTTGACCCTGGACAACAGTAGTTTGGGGGAAATAGCTTCCCGCTTGTCCAGATATTATAACAAACCCATCTTTTTTGGAAATAATGAACTGGCGTATCAAACTTTTTCCGGTCGTTTGGATCTATCCGAAGATATGGTTCGGGTACTCAGGACAATAAAAGAAACCACAGATTTTCAAATTGTAGAAAACCAAGAAAGCATATTGCTCAAATAATAACCAACAAAAACAACTACTGCCAATGAAAAATTGAAAAAGAAGAATAAAAAAAGCCAAAGGATGCGCCAACACCCCTTGGCCTATAATGCGTTTTATCGCATAAGATTAACGACAAAACTATTAACTGAACGACAAAATTATGAATTATCACACTAGATGTGCGCATTTTTTGGGCATAAATGTGACCAGACACATCATTTTAGACCTAATGAAATCTTTTGCACTTTTCTTAGCTGTTGGATTGACAACGCTTTTTGCGAAGGAAACCAATGCCCAATCCAAAATGACCCTCGACTTATATGAGGTAAAAGTGGAAACCTTATTGGATGAGATCCAAAAGAACAGCGAATACATATTTTTTTATAAAGATGGCACCCTTCCTGCCAGTGACCGAATAACCGTAAACAAAAAGGATGCGACACTTCAAATGATTTTGGAGCCCGTATTGGAACGTTTCAATTTAGGGTTTAAAGTACAGGATCGTCAAGTGATCATATTTAAAAAACCAACCCCAATCCCTTCAAAAATAAATACTCCAGTAATCCAGGCTTCGGTATCGGGAACGGTTACCGATAAAGGTGGTATGCCATTACCAGGAGCCAGTGTGCTGGAAAAGGGAACCACCAATGGTGTGCAGACCGATTTTGACGGAAATTTTTCTATAGAATTGTCTGATGAAAATGCTGTGCTGGTCATCTCCTACATTGGATTTGGCTCCAAAGAAATCAATGTTGCGGGCCAAACCACCGTTAATGTTATTTTGGAAGAAAGTGCAGCTGCATTGGATGAAATTGTGGTAGTGGGATATGGTACCCAAAAGAAAAGCGATTTGACCGGTTCGGTGACTTCCTTGGGCCAGGATGATATGAACCCGGGAGCCAATGCATCTGTGGATCAAATGATGCAGGGTAGAGCTGCTGGGGTGCAAATAACCCAGGCAAGTTCCGCGCCCGGTGGGGGCTTGGCCATTCGAATTCGAGGGTCGAGTTCCTTGAATGCCAGTAATGAGCCTTTATATGTGATTGATGGTTTTCCAATAGATAATAGCCCAAACTTGAGTGGGGGCGGTGCTGCACAGGTAGGGGATAATCAAAGTCCACGAAACCCCCTGAACTCGTTAAACCCAGCCGATATCCAATCCATTGAAATATTAAAGGATGCCTCAGCTACGGCTATATATGGATCAAGGGGAGCCAATGGGGTTATATTGATAACTACTAAAAAAGGTAGTCAAGGAAAGGTCAATATTACCTATGACGCCTATGCAGGTCTTCAGACTGTGGCCAAGAAAATCGACCTTTTGAGTACATCCCAATATATTGATGCTATTAATTCCCTTTCTGCCGACCAAGGGAACCCTCCCGTGTTCTCTTCAGAGGAGATAGCTGCCATTGGCAATGGTACCGATTGGCAGGACCAAGTGTTCCGTTCGGCTCCTATTAGCAGTCATAACCTATCCCTAAGTGGCGGGTCGGAGAAAACATCTTTTTATGCTTCTTTAAATTACTTTGATCAAGAAGGGGTAGTACAAAACTCGGGAATCAAGCGATATACCGGAAGAATTAATATTGACACCAAAATAGGTGAGAAAGCCCAAGTTGGATTAAATTTCAATACGAGCTTGGTGAAGGATAACAATAATGTAGATGGTATCCAGACCAATGAAAATGCCGGCCCCATATATGCATCCTTATTATATGACCCTACAGAACCTATATACAATGACGATGGTAGTTTTGCCCAATCGGCAAACCTAACAGTGAACAATCCTGTTACCGTGCTCAATGCCATATCTAGTAAAAATGAGACCAACCGGACCTTTGGAAGTGCATTTCTAAACTATAATTTTACAGATGACTTATCAGGGAAATTTAATTTTGGTACAGATAGGCAAACGTCTAGAAGAGATATATATAATAATTCAAACACTATATACGGTGCTGCTGCAGGAGGTATAGCCAACATCAATGTACTTGAAAGATCCAATTATCTTTTTGAATATACCATGACGTATAACAAAGAGTTTAATGAAAACCATATCCTTACTATTCTAGGGGGTACTACCTATCAAAAATTCAGTACTCGCTTCTTCTCGGGAAATATTAGTGGTTTTCCTACCGATGATCTGCTCACCAACAATTTAGGCTTGGGTAATACCAATAATGATGATCTGGAAAGTGGTAAGGAAGAGAATACCTTGCTTTCCTATTTAGGACGTGTCAACTATACGCTTTTTGATAAGTTTTTGCTTACCGCTTCCCTACGTGCGGACGGTTCCTCTCGATTTGGGACGAATAATAAATGGGGATACTTTCCTTCCTTTGCCTTTGGTTGGAAGTTGGAAGAGGAAGACTTTGTTCCCGAAGCCTTCAATCAATTGAAATTACGTGCAAGTTGGGGACAGACAGGAAACCAGGAAATTGGAAACTATGCTTCGCAACTAACCTTTGGTACAGGGCCAAATGTTGTATTGGACGGGGCTTTGCAAAGTTCTGTAATTCCTCAGCGAATAGCCAACCCTGATTTAAAATGGGAGACTACGGAGCAGTTTAACATTGGTCTTGATGCTTCTATACACCAAGGTCGTTTTAGCACTACTTTGGATTATTTTGTAAAAAGTTCCAAGGATCTTCTGTTCAACCTACCATTGCCCGTGGCATCAGGATATCCTTCTATTCTTACCAATGTAGGAGAAGTGAGGAATAGTGGTTTTGAATTTTTGTTCAACTCTACCAATATTTCTACCGATAATTTTTCATGGAAAACATCCTTGAACTTTTCGGCCATTAAAAATGAAGTGGTTGATTTGGGACGTATTGAAAGTATTGTTACAGGAAGTATCCAATCCGTTGGAAATACAGCTGTCATCAAAGAAGGGGAGTCATTGGCTTCTTACTACGGATATGTGGTCACTGGAATATTCCAAGAAGGGGATGATATTGCTGGTTCGGCACAGCCAACCGCACAACCTGGCTTTCCAATTTTTGAAGACCGTAACGAAGATGGAGCGATTACTCCATTGGATCAGACGATTATCGGAAACCCGTTCCCTGATTTCACCTACGGTATCCAAAACTCCATTTCTTGGAAAGATTTTCAATTGGATTTCTTTTTCCAAGGCCAGGAAGGGGCTGACCTAATCAATGTTAACTTGATAGAATCCTTGTATCCGGCAAACTTTAGGAGAAACAGGATCGCAGAGCAAATTTTGGATCGTTGGACACCTCAGAATACAAATACCAAATGGCCATCATCCGTTAACCCTAATGCCTATGGTGGAAGCAAGGTGAATTCCCTTACCGTGCAAGATGCGTCCTATTTTAGGTTGAAAAATGTGATGCTGAGCTATAATGTTCCGGTAAGGAACTTGGACTTTTTGAATGCACTGCGTGTCTATGTAACAGGGCAAAACCTGTTTACCATAACCAACTATGTTGGTTTTGACCCAGAGGCCAACTCCTTCGGAAGAAGCAATGTTAGGGCGGACTATAGTAGCTACCCTTTGGCCCGTACTTTCCTTTTGGGACTGACAGCTAATTTTTAAGACTCAAAACATAAAGAAATGAAATTATATAGAATAGTTATAATTGCCTTAATGGCAACCGTTTTTACAGCTTGTGAAGATAAGCTGGATGAAGAAGTTTTTTCCGAACTGTCACCATCCAACCTCCTGAACAATGAAAAAGGGCTGTCCTTTTTATTAAATTCAGCTTACACCTATGGACATAGGGTAGGCGCGGTATCATCGTGGGCTCCCTATCATATGAGCAGCATGACCGCTGGCGAAACATGGGGGGTAGGAGGCTCTATCGAAAATCTTTGGGTAGCCGAAATGGATTTTACCTGGGACTCCAACCATGCTCATTTTTTGTCGGTATGGCAGGTACATTACAACAGTATCCGTGATGCCAATCTTGTTTTGGACAATTTGGACAATGAAAACCTTTCGGAAGATTTTAAACAATTGACCAAGGCAGAGGCTCATTTTTTAAGAGGATGGAATTATGCAGCCCTTTATAATTGGTTTGGAGGAGTCCCATTGTATACATCGTCTGAAGATGAGCTGTTACAACCAAGGGCAACAGCCGAAGAGACCCGTACACTTATTGAGCAGGAGTTAACTTTAGCGGCAAATGGTTTGCCCAAGGATGAACCACAATTTGGAAGAGCTTCAAAAGGGACAGCTTTGGCAGTACTTTGTAAATTTTACCTGAATACAAAGCAATGGCAGAAAGCTGCTGATGCCGCTCAAGACGTAATTGATTTGCAGAAATATGATTTGCTTGGAGATTATGGAGACATTTTTGCTTACGATAACGAAGGTAACCAAGAGTTGATTTGGGTGCTTCCCAAGGATGGAGCTACATTGACGGATACGGGGCAAGGGCTCAACGCATTGACTTTTCCACCTGATTTTCCGATGCCATTCTCTAACAACTCTGTATTTGCGGCACGTACCTACCTTTTTGATGATTTTGTAAATTCCTTTGAAGAAACCGATACCCGTCAAAATCAAATTATTACCGAATGGACAAGCACCAATACGGGCGAATTGGTCACAGGACTTGGAAACGATCAGTCCTTCCCATATAAACTGCCTTTTGAACCCAATTCAGTAGGTGCATGGGCAGGAAATGACCTGCCAGTAATTCGTTATGCAGATATTTTATTGAGTAGAGCCGAGGCTTTGAACGAAATCTCAGGCCCGACCCAAGAGATTATTGACCTTATAAATGATGTTAGGGAAAGAGCGGAAGCTACGCCATATACTTTGGCAGGGTTTACCAAAGAATCTCTTCGTGATGCTATTTTACAGGAAAGAGAGTGGGAGTTTTATTGGGAGGAGAAAGCTCGAGAAGATCAGATAAGACACGGTGTGTTTATTTCCAGGGCCCAGGCTCGCGGAAAAAATGCGCAGGATTATCATGTATTGTTCCCTATTCCCCAAGTGGAGTTGGATGCGAATCCCAACTTGGAACAAAACCCAGGTTATTAATTCATAAAACCAAAGAATCAATATGTTCAATTTTAAAAAGATTAACAAAATACTCTGGGTTACCGCAGGATTTCTTGTGGTAACCACAGTTTGTTCCTGTCAGGGAAATCAAGGGGGGCAAACGGAAGACACCGAAGTTGCATTAAGGGATAAACCAAATTTTGTCATCATTTTTGCTGATGATTTGGGCTATGGCGACTTAAGTTCTTACGGACATCCGACCATTAGAACCCCGCATTTGGACCAAATGGCCCATGAAGGCCAAAAATGGACCAACTTTTATGTGGGAGCCAGTGTTTGTACGCCCAGTCGTGCTGCTTTAATGACGGGAAGGCTACCCGTGAGAAGCGGTATGGCCAGTAGCGAAGTTCGTGTACTTTTCCCCGATTCGCACAATGGTTTACCACAAAAAGAAGTTACCATAGCGGAGCAAATGAAAGAGGCAGGCTATGCAACAGCAGCAATAGGGAAATGGCACTTGGGACACAAAGAAGAGTATCTTCCTACCAGTCATGGTTTTGATTCCTATTTTGGAATCCCCTACAGCAACGATATGGACAATGTGGTTCCCTTTAAGTCAATGGGGGGGTATTTTGAATTTTGGAAATCCGAAGAACGAAAGGATATCAATACGTTCAATGTTCCTTTAATGAGGGATACGGAAATCGTTGAACGTCCAGCAGATCAGCATACCATTACCAAGCGGTATACCGAAGAGGCTGTAAAATTTATCAACGAGAAAAAAGATGAACCTTTCTTCTTGTATTTGGCACATAACCTCCCCCATGTACCCCTGTTTGCTTCAAAAGAATTTGAAGGCACCAGCCCAAGGGGTTTATACGGTGATGTGGTAGAAGAGATAGACCATAGTGTTGGCCAAGTACTTGATGCCTTGAAACAAAACGGCCTTGCAGAGAATACCATTGTGGTGTTTACATCCGATAATGGTCCTTGGTTGATTATGAATGAAGAAGGAGGAAGTGCGGGCTTGTTAAGAAATGGCAAAGGATCTACTTGGGAAGGTGGAATGCGCGAGCCCTGTATTTTTTGGGCACCGGGTAGAATAAAGCCCGGTATAGTTACCGATTTGGGAACTACCATGGATTTGTTTACCACTTTCAGCAACATGGTCAACGTACCAATACCAACGGACAGGGTTATGGATGGAGTGGATTTAGCCCCCGTATTGTTTGAAGGACAGAAGAGTTCTAGGAATGATATGTTCTACTACCGTGGAGACAAACTCTACGCTGCTAGGGTAGGCGATTATAAGGCACATTACATTACACAGGATCCTTATGGTCCCGATGCTGTGGAGCATGAGACTCCATTACTCTTTAATTTGAGTGTGGATCCATCAGAGAAATATGATATTTCCAAAGAAAACCCCGAAATCATAGCCAAAATCAATGAAGCAGTCAAAATCCACAATGATAATATGGTAAAAGGTCCCGATCAATTAAAAGATCGTGGCTAAAGGAATCTATCTTGGTTTAGTTAATTTTTTGATAGAGATTCAGGAGAAAAGCACGGTGAAAGCCGTGCTTTTTTAATATATCATAAACCTAAAAATCATATCTGATTGCATATTAAAGGCTTGCTTTAGCCCCAAGTCTGTGCCTTTTTTTGTAGAATCACCCACACCATTGAAGTCTCCGAGTTCTGTCAGTTTTGAAAAGTAGGCGTCAGCTACTTCACTCCGTTTCACCGTATCAGACGTATGCTCTTCATGCTTTTTTTTGACGGCTGCAATACAGCTCAAGCTTATTAACACGATGATAACCGGTAAAATTCTCATTTGTGATTTTTGATGCAAAACAAGTTATTCAAAAGGGTGTATGATTGTAAAAATGGAAACAATTTATTCATTTTGATTTATCCAGTTTATACTCCTTGATGTTAACTTGTAGATTAGGGTGTGGCTGGATTGATTGTATCCATTGGTAATTGCCAATTTATAATTTAATCTTCTATACTTTTCAATAACCCCTCTAAAATTTCATCTTTCTCATCCAACAAGTGGTCTTTGATTAGAATATCGGGGATAATACCTGTGCCTTTGTCCACCCCATTTATGCGTTCAATTTTACCTTTAGAAACATCAACAGTGACTCCTGTTTTTGGTAGCGGATAATTGTAAATGGAGGCATAAAGATTAGGATATTCTCCTGTTTCTTCTCCAACAATGGTTCCCCAGCCGTAATCCTGGATTTGAGCGGCGGTGACGGTAGATTGTGAATATGATTGTCGATTCACCATTACATATACCTTACCCGTAAAGCGCTTTTCTTTAGGTTGAGGTTTTTGATACCTAAAATCATAATTATATATTTCACCATCTTTATGTTCTAAAATCGATTGCCAATAGGCTTGGGTGGTGTCTTTCGTCCTTCTTGTGTTTTCTTTGAGTTGTTTACTGGTTTTTAATTGAAACCGTGATGCCCATTTAAAAGGTTTATCGGCGATATAAGACACTAAATAATCACCAAAGGCGTCATCGCCACCGGAATGGTTTTTTAAATCTATAATCAGGTTTTTGGAGTTGTTATGCTTTATTTCAACAAAAGCGGAGTCTATGAAGTGTTTGTATTGTTCTAAATCGCCTCCAAAATCACCTGGCCTTAGATAGGCAGAGGCTTTTTCAAGAAACTGTAAATTTCTGTTATGTTTTAAAATATCACCTCTCTTCATTTCAAAATCTTCAACGGCCCTTATGGACTTTAGATGATACTTTCGGCGTTTGCCATTTGCTAAAATTTCAACGTCAAAGCTATTCTTCTTTCCGAAAACCAGCCAGTAAAACCTGGGAAGCGTCATGTTTTCCAATTGAGCATGTTTAAAGTACAAACGTTCGGCAGAAATTTGAGGATAAATATCTTCAAACACCTTTTTAATAGGCCGTCCGTTAATATTTAATAATTCAGCTCCAACTGCAATATCAGTATGTTCAGACCAGTTTTTTCTTACCATTGCTTTGCCATTTTCAATGGCCACTTCTAGCGGGAACAATGTTCCACCATTTTGGGCATAGGCGATATATTCAGGGATTGGAAAAGGGATTCGGGTATGCCCGTTGTTTACCTGAGAAACGATTCGTTGAAATAGTTTTTTCGCTTCCAGACTGCTAAAACTGTCTTTTTGAATGCTTTGTTTTATCTCGATATAGTTCCTTTCAAAAGTCTCTTTTGTGATGAAAGCGTATAAATTGATATGGGTTTCTTCCAAAGACATTTTTAAATAAGCTAAGTCTGATAAAATATCTGCTCTTGAATATTGCTGTGCTATCGTAGATTGACTTATAATCAAAACACACCAAAACAAGATTTTTCTGTAACATTTCAGTTTCAAAAAACATCTATTCATTTTCATTAATTTTCGGCAAACATATTGATTAGAAAGCGTCTTGTAGACCGACTGCGTCTATCCGGACGTTTTTTTGAGGGTTTTAAGGTATTGACTTGGTGTGATTTGTGTAAATTTCTTAAAAACATGGTTAAATGTGGACTTGGAATTAAACCCGCATTCATAGGCGTGACCTAAAAGCGACAATTGATCTCGTTCAGGAGATTTCAATCGGTGTTTAAACGCTTCAACCCGATATGAATTGATCAAATCATAAAAATTTTGATGGCAGTTCTGATTAATTTTTGTGGAAAGTTCTTTTGGTTTTATGTTTAGCAATTTAGCCAACATGGAAAGATTCAGTTCTGGATTGAGGTAAGGTTTTTTTGTGTTCATCAATATTTTCAACTTGGCAAGAAACTCGTCATCTTTCCTAAGATGTGTATCAATTGATGTCTTTTTATCAGGTTTTAAAAGCACCACTTCCCTTTCTTTTTGAATATACCCTCTAAACCCTAGCCAACACGTTATGGTAGAGAGTAGTACAAAATTTGGCAGGAAGTAATACCCTCTGTATGCTCTGTCAAAAATAAACCGGTCTATCTCAGTTAAAATTTGCCAGAAAATAAAGTACCCGGCAAAAATAATGATTGGCGTTTGTAACCATTTATGCGAAAGGTGTTCAATTTTGGAGTAGTACTCTTTAAGCCGGTCTTTGTATTTAATCAGCATCATTAATGACACAACACTATACGTTAAAATTGAAATTACGCCTAACCATTGCTCTGCTAAATAGATATAAGAATAAGTGGGCATTTCCTCTAGATACAAACCGTTAGAACCTATCCTGTAGATGGCCGTCCTGTAAAAGATGAACTCCAAGGCCAATGGAATATAATGGATGAAATGTTTTGTTTGGAATTTGAATTTTGGTTGGGTAATGCATTTGGTGTAGAAATACAAACACGGCCCAATTCCATAAAGCATTTCCATCTGAATATACCTGAAGATGTAAAGCAGGTTGTAGTCTTTCAACACATTTACCATTACTATGTTCAAAGGAACCAACGCATAAAAAAACACCAATAAGGCTAAAAAGATGTTGGCCAAGCGCCTTGGTTTTTTTACTAGAATCAGTCCACTTAAGAGTATGGCCTGTAGGTTTAAAACACAAATAATAGTAAATAAAATTGGATTGGATTCAATCATTTTTTTAATTCCCTTATTTAAGATATCAAAAGGACATAAGCTTCGAGCTTTAGTATTTATGAGTATAGTTTACCTGATGCATAATTTCAGCAATAGGCGCTCTGTTTAGCTTGCAATTCTCAAAAGGTTTTTCTTTAGGGATATTAACATTAGTATGCTTTATTTCCATCAATGAAAACTTTAAACAATTTAGTTGTGTTGGAAAAAATGAATTCCAAAGGGGGTGCTTTAAAGATAGAAAAACCTGTCAGAAAAGATTAATCTTATGAAGAAACGATTCGTGCTAGTGGGTAGTTAGTGGGACAAAACCAGTTTTTTTAAAATATAATTCATTGATAATCAATAATTTAAAAATTAACTTCAACTTGAGTGCGACCCCAGTAATATTCAAAATAAAAGCCTAAGCATCAAGTGCTTAGGCTTAAAAAAGGGTTTAAACTTGTGACCGCGGCAGGATTCAAACCTGCAACCTTCTGAGCCGTAATCAGATGCGCTATTCAGTTGCGCCACGCGGCCTTATTTAAGGGCTGCAAATATATTTCTTTTTAACTTTACCACAAAACCCTAGCATACAAAAATAATGGATTTTACACACTACATCCGCGATATTGAGGACTTCCCTACGCCCGGTGTTGTTTTTAAGGACATAACCCCGCTGCTAAAAGACCCAAGTGCTTTCCAAAAGGCCGCGGATGCCCTGTTGGCTTTGGTGGGCAACACGAAAATAGACAAAGTTGTTGGGGTGGACAGCCGTGGGTTTATTTTTGCACCCATGCTGGCCGAAAGACTTGGAGCTGGTTTTGTTACTGTCCGTAAGTCGGGAAAACTACCATATAAGACGATTTCCCAGTCTTACAATCTGGAATATGGTACTGGAACGTTGGAAATACATGCGGATGCCATAGAAAAAGGGGAGAGGGTATTGGTACATGATGATGTTTTGGCTACTGGAGGTACGGCCCAAGCCGTTTGTAAATTAGTTGAAAAATTAGGGGGGAAAGTGGTACAATGCAATTTTTTGATTGAACTCACCTTTTTAAATGGGGCTGAAAAAGTAAAGGGTTACCAAAAAGAGACACTTCTTCAATTTTGATCCAATGCTTTTTTGGTAACATAGTATCTCCATCCTATAATGGCCATTTGTAATTTAGATGCCTTGGAAAGGTCCAAGTCCCTTTTAGAGTAGGAAGGGAGTACTACTTTGTTGATTTTTGCCAAGATCTTGTAAAACATATAATTGCATTGGTTTTGGGCAAATATAGGTAAAGCTGTTTACAAGGTAGATTCATAATTTTGAAGTAAGTAAAATCCTTCGCTCTACATAAATATTATTGTTAAGAGTTGAACTAGAAGTGCGATGAAAAATTTTACGATTGCTATCATTTGATTGATTTTAGGTTTTAAAAAACGGTGACTATTTTATTGTTTCTTCGAATATATAATGATAAAAGTCATGCTTCCAAACAATTAGGCTAAAATCAATGTAATTGCATACGAGATTGTATTTTAAAAAACGCAATGTATCTATAACTGTAAGTTTATGTCTTGTGAAAAATAATGAATTGAAACCTATTCATCTACTTAAGATAATAAAATGTTAGATTTGAAGGACCATTTTAAGTGGTTTTTTGAAAAGCAAGGGAGATTTTGTTTAAAAATGAGCCTATTTTTAGGTTTTCGTTTGGCGACACAAAAAAGAACCGCCTTAAAAGACGGTTCCTTGGACTATTCAAAAAATGATTATACTGTAATCATTTACCTTTTTTGGTGGTTATTTCGACTACCCCGTTTTTTGCCTTTTTACCGTACTTCTCCACAGCCTTATCACCTTTAAGTACTTTCATGCTCTCAATGTCTGAGGGGGAAAGTTCTTTTATGGCTTTTGATTTTGATTTTTTTCCATCCACAATAAATAGCGGTTCATCTTTACCGTCAGAATCAATAAAAAAGAAACTTGCATCGTCATCGTTACTGATTACTTCAATGTCTTCATCGTCATCCGAATCTTTAATGACCATTACATTATTGTTCCTTTTTACTTCAATATCCTTGTCTTTATCTGTACTAAAGATCACCATGTTGCTTCCTTCGCCTTTCTTTTCAATTTTTTTAATGGTAATATGTTTTACGTCCTCATCATCTTTAATATGTAATTTTTCAGACTTTTTGTTACTTAGTCTTTTACCGTCTACAATTACAACTTTTTCATCATCTATTTTTTTAATGACGACTTCGGTTTCATCATCGGTGGTCCAGGACCTCGTTCCCTTTATTTTTCGAATGCTTACATGTTTGTCTTTGCTCGCGTTCCAAAAGGAGACTGCATTGTTTTCATCATCATAAATAACTGTAATTGGACCAATGGGGCCATCGGAGTTACTACTGTAGTTTCCGTTCACTTTTTTGCCCTCATCATTTTTACCGCTCAATTGCAGAGAAATTTCAATAATCTCTTTTGCATCATTTCTAACGACGGTGTAACTGAAGTTTATACCATCTTTGGCCAAATCTTTTTTAATATTATCGAGTTTGGCATCTGATGTATTTTTGTCTACGGTGAATTCAATCTTTTTGTTGTCTTTTGATTTTTTTTCGCTCATTGAGCTTCCTGCACTGTCGGAATCCCTATAAAGATAGGTTTCCTCAATACTGAAACTCACTAGAAGCAATCCCAACAACGGTACTACGGCCAGGGTTTTTAAAACATTGATTTTCTTGGATTGATTTTGATTTAACATGACTATTCGTTTTTTGATTAATGAATTATAAAATGAATTGGCTATAATGTATTCTTGCCTGTCTACCGCCTGCTTCAGCATCAGGTATTGATAGAATTTTTTATCTTCTGCATACGCTATGGCAAAATGGTCTGCCAAATATTCCAAATTTTGCCTCACAGCACTTTTGTAGAGCCACAATACAGGGTTAAACCAGAAAAATATCTTTAAAACCTCAAGAAATAAGATATCCAATGTATGGTACTGGCGGGCATGTACCTTTTCGTGTTCTAAAACCGAATGCAGTTCGTTGGGCTCAAAAAGTCTTGGATTATAAAAAATATAGTTAAAGAAAGAGAAAGGGGATATCTGTTTTTCCGTTTCCAAGTGTAAATAAGGAGTTTCCTTTCTTTTATGGGCATTTTCGGCCAATCTTTTTAACAAAATCAATCGAATTATAAACTTTGCCAACAAAATGGCACTTACCATACTATATAAGGCAAGGAGTATGTTTTCCGTAGTAATCAAACTGCTTTCGGCAAGTGCAGAGGTAGCTTGATCTCCCAACTCATCGGCCTGAATAAGCATGGGTTTGGAAACCACCACCTTTTTTTGAATTTTGATGAAGGGAAATACAAAAGCGAGTATTAATCCAGATAAAAGAAACATCCGGTTTTCCTTAAATAAGGTATCACGCTTCAAAAAAATATGGTACACCGCTAAAAACCCCCCGGAGATAAGGACAGATTGTAAGAGGTACATGAATATGGGCTCCATTATTTTTTCTTTTCTATTAGGTCAATAATCTCTTTGAGTTCTGTAACGGATATTTTTTCCTCTTGAGCAAAGTGGGAAACCAAACTTTTAAAAGAGTCATTGTAATAATCTGCAATGGCTGAGTTCACATACTTTTTCCGGTATTCCTCTTTACTTACTATTGGAAAATATCTATGGGTATTGCCAAAGGCCTCATAATCCACAAACCCTTTTTCCTGAAGATTTCTCACAATGGTGGACAAGGTATTGTAATGGGGTTTTTCACCTTGTATTTCCTCAAGTATTTCCTTTACAAAAGCCTTTTTCAGTTCCCAAAGGATTTTCATGATCTCCTCTTCCTTGTTGGTCAATTTTTGCATGATGTATCTGTTATCTGTTCAAACGTAATACTAATATTTTAGTTAAACAACTATTTTTATAGTTTATTAACTATTTTTATAGTTTTTATTTTTGAAAGAACCTTCTTTGACCAGTGATTCTTCCCGTATCTTTGCGAAAAATTTTACTTTTTGGGAAATCTGTTTTTTATAGTTTCGGGATTGGTCCTCTTGATAGCCGGGGGGAATTGGTTGTTAAAATCGGCAGTTGCCTTATCCTTAAGATTGTACATCCCTAAAATTATTATTGGTATGACGGTGGTGTCGTTCGCTACCTCTGCTCCAGAACTTATTGTTAGTGTAAAAGCTGCGTTAGATGGTTTCCCGGACCTTTCTTTGGGAAATGTGGTGGGTTCCAATATTGCCAATCTGGGATTGGTTTTGGCAATCACCATAATTATGGGAAGCATAAATGTGCGGAAGAGTTTTTATACCACCGATTGGCCTGTAATGATGGTCGCTTCGCTTTTGTTCTGCGGTTTTATCTATTTTGATGGAGAGCTTCAGCAATATGAAGGGATTATTCTTGTGTCCCTACTATTTGTGTTCTTGGTGTACCTACTTAGGTTTCAAAAAACAGCAGTTGTTGATGAAATGCCCGAAGATGATGTGCCGCTACCATTATACAAGATCGCACTTTTTTTGGGAATTGGTGGAACGGCACTTTGGGGAGGTTCCGAATTACTTATAAATGGAGCAGTGGGCCTTGCATCCTCTTTTGGGGTAAGTGATCGTGTAATTGGAATAACCATTGTTTCCGTAGGAACAAGTATCCCAGAACTGGCAGCATCAGTAATAGCGGTGCTAAAAAAAGAGAAGGCTATATCCTTGGGAAACTTGATAGGTTCCAACATTTTTAATTTGCTGGCCGTTTTGGGAATTACCTCAATAATTACTCCGATAACCGTTATGGACGAAGGGTTGTTGTCCAGTGATATTTTTTGGATGTTGGGGATTTCTTTCCTTATCCTTCCTTTGGTATTCTTCCCAAAAGGATTGCGATTGGGTTGGCGGGACGGATTGGTGCTATTGGTATTTTATGCCACCTTCATCTATTTTACCATAAAATAAAAACCGCCCCATAAAAGAGACGGTTTTCACCTATAATCAACAACTAATTTATATAAATACTTATACTGTTACGGATTTAACCGTTTTCACGATTACGGCCGCCACCTTGTAAGGGTCTGCGTTAGAAGCAGGTCTTCTATCTTCCAACCATCCTTTCCAACCTTTCTCTACGGTCATAATTGGAATTCTGATGGAAGCACCTCTATCGGAAATTCCATAGCTGAAATCAGAAATGGAAGCAGTTTCGTGCTTACCGGTCAATCGCTCATCATTGTACTCACCATAAACGGCAATGTGCTCTTTGGTTACCGGACGGAAAGCTTCGCATACTTTTTCATAAACTTCTTTAGATCCACAAGTTCTCAAAAGGTTGTTGGAGAAGTTGGCGTGCATACCAGAACCGTTCCAGTCGCCTTTGATGGGTTTTGGGTGGTACTCAATATAATAACCATAGCTCTCGGTCAATCTTTGTAGCATATAGCGTGCCACCCAAATTTCATCACCGGCTTTTTTGGCGCCTTTGGCGAACAATTGGAATTCCCACTGACCAGCGGCAACCTCTTGATTGATGCCTTCGAACTGAAGACCGGCGTCCAAACAAAGGTCGGCATGCTCCTCAACAAGATCCCTGCCCCAAGTGTTTCTTCCACCAACGGAACAGTAGTATAGCCCTTGTGGACCAGGGTAACCGCCAACAGGGAAACCTAAAGGGAGTTGGGTTGCAGTATCCATAATAAAGTATTCCTGCTCAAATCCAAACCAGAAGTCATCATCTTCATCGTCAATAGTAGATCTGGAGTTGCTCTCGTGTGGGGTTCCGTCGGGATTCAACACCTCGGTCATTACCAAATAACCGTTTCTTCTAGCTGGGTCGGGGTAAATGGCAACAGGCTTTAACAAGCAGTCAGAAGAACCGCCTTCGGCTTGTTTGGTAGAAGAACCATCAAAAGACCACATGGGGCAGTCTTCCAATTTACCGCTAAAATCTTCCTCAATTCTAGTCTTGCTTCTAATGTTGGCCGTTGGTTCATAACCATCCAACCATAGATACTCTAATTTAGATTTGCTCATAATTCTGGTAGTTAATCGTTCTCAATTTTATGATTCACAAAAATAGTTTTTTCATTTAATTATCAATGTTTTGCAGGGGTAAAATCACAAATTTGCACCTATTATTTATATTACCCCTATTTTATTTAGGGCAGAATGAAAAAAAAGTAATTTTTGAAGTATATTTTATTAAATTGTTAATTGTAGATTTGAAAATTAAATATTATTGAAAATGCCTAAAACAAGATTCCAAGCCTTGGCAGAAAGCCGCAATAGGGAATATGCCACTATCAATGAAACAGGGAAAAGGTCTGACCTGTTCGGTAAGCACGTATTTAATGAAGAAAAAATGCTGCAATTTTTGACAGCAGAAGCATTGGATAAAGTAAAATCAGCCATTTATCAAGGAAATAAGATCGACAGAAAGATTGCCGACCAAGTCGCCGAGGGCATGAAAGCTTGGGCCCTATCCATGGGAGCCACTCATTACACACATTGGTTTCAGCCATTAACAGGGGCCACCGCAGAAAAACACGATGCATTTTTTGATCTCCTTCCCGACGGAAGAGCCATGGAGAAGTTTGGGGGGGCACAATTGGTGCAACAAGAACCTGATGCTTCCAGTTTTCCGAGTGGGGGAATCAGAAACACTTTTGAAGCACGCGGCTATACGGCTTGGGACCCGACTTCTCCAGCATTTATTTACAAAACAACCCTATGTATACCCACCATATTTGTAGCTTATACAGGGGAAGCACTGGACAATAAAGCGCCTTTGTTGAGGGCGTTGCAAGCCATAGATCAGGCTGCAACGGGAGTAGCGCAGTATTTTGATAAGAATGTAAGAAAGGTGCATGCCACGCTAGGGTGGGAGCAAGAATATTTTTTGATTGATAAATCATTGGTCAATTCCCGATTGGACCTCTCCGTAACCGGCCGGACCCTGGTGGGAAGTTTTTCCGCTAAAGGTCAACAACTGGATGACCACTATTTTGGAGTGATACCGGCTAGGGTGCTGGGCTTTATGAGTGAACTGGAAAAGGAATGTACCAAGCTTGGAATCCCTGTAAAAACGCGCCATAATGAGGTGGCACCCAACCAGTTTGAGCTGGCCCCCGTTTTTGAAGAAGCCAACCTCTCTGTGGACCATAATCTATTGTTGATGGATGTAATGGAGGAGATTGCCGACAAGTACAATTTTTCCGTACTGTTCCACGAAAAGCCATTTGCGGGCATCAACGGGTCGGGCAAGCACAACAATTGGTCCTTGGGTACCGATACAGGGGTGAACCTATTGAGTCCAGGTACCACCCCCATGAAGAACCTTCAGTTTTTGACCTTCTTCGTGAACACCATCAAAGCGGTGGACACGTATGAGGAGTTGTTGAGAGCATCCATTGCCTCCGCGAGCAATGACCACCGATTGGGGGCCAATGAGGCACCACCACCCATCATTTCTATATTTATAGGTAAGCAATTGAGCGATGTATTGGATGAACTGGAAGGCGTTTCCAAAGGAAAATTGTCCCCACAGGAAAAAACGGAGCTCAAACTCAATGTAGTAGGTAAGATTCCTGAAATCTTATTGGACAACACAGACAGAAACCGAACTTCTCCCTTTGCTTTTACGGGGAACAAGTTTGAGATGAGGGGCGTGGGATCCAAGACCAACTGTGCCAAGCCCATGACCACGCTCAACACTATCGTTGCCAAACAGTTGACCGACTTTAAAAAAGAAGTGGATACGCTGATTGACAAGAAAAACCTGAAAAAGGACGAGGCAGTCTTCAATGTGCTTCGAGAATACATAAAAACCTCCAAGCGCATCCGTTTTGAAGGAGATGGTTACGGTATTGAATGGCAAGAAGAAGCAAGAAGGCGAAAACTGAGCTTCAATAAAAACACACCCGAGGCACTCCAAGTAATCACATCAAAGGAAAGTTACGAACTCTTCAAGCAAATGGGGGTGATGAACGAAGTGGAGCTCAAGGCCCACAAAGAGGTAGAGTTGGGCGCTTATATTTTCCATATTCAGATTGAAGGTCGTGTATTGGGCGAAATGGTGTACAACCACATCATTCCCGCGGCGATCAAGTACCAAAACATGCTGCTGGAGAACATTCATGGGTTAAAAGAGGTCTATGGAGCGGCACACAAGAAAGTGGCCGAAGGCCAGCTGAACATTTTGGAACAGATCGGCGAACATATCGTGGAGATCAAAAAACTTACCGATGAAATGGCGGATGCTCGTAGAAGGGCCAATGGCATGTCGGTGGTGGATAAAAAGGCCCAGGCTTATTGCAATAATGTGAAACCGTATTTTGATAAAATCCGGGAACACTCGGATACATTGGAGAAATTGATCGCGGATGAATTCTGGCCATTTACCAAATACAGGGAAATGTTGTTTTCTAAATAGAACAATCTGGAATAATTGAAAAGACGGAAAGCATATCAATAGTTTGATGGCTTTCCGTTATTTTTGCCCAAACCTTTCATATGTCATCGGATACCAGTAAAAGATATGCGCAAAGAGGCGTTTCCGCCTCCAAAGAAGATGTGCACAACGCAATCAAGAATATTGATAAAGGACTTTTCCCCAAGGCATTCTGCAAAATTGTACCCGATTATTTAACAGGTAGCGAGGACCATTGTTTGGTGATGCACGCCGATGGAGCAGGTACCAAATCCTCCTTGGCATACATGTACTGGAAAGAAACAGGCGATGTTTCGGTCTGGAAAGGCATTGCCCAAGATGCACTTATTATGAATGTGGATGACCTGATTTGCGTAGGTGCCACCGATAACATACTGCTCTCCTCAACCATTGGGCGAAACAAAAACTTGATTCCTGGTGAAGTAATTTCGGCCATCATCAACGGTACTGAAGAATTGATTGCCGATTTGGACAAGCACGGGATTACCATCCGTTCCACGGGAGGTGAAACTGCCGATGTGGGCGATTTGGTAAGAACCATTATCGTTGATTCCACGGTAACGGCCCGAATGGAACGAAAAAATGTGATAGATAACGCCAATATTAAAGCTGGAGATGTAATTGTTGGATTGGCTTCTTTCGGAAAGGCGAGTTACGAGACCGAATACAACGGCGGTATGGGCAGCAATGGATTAACATCTGCCCGGCACGATGTATTCTCCAAATACCTGGCTGAAAAATACCCGGAAAGCTTCGATGCTTCGGTTCCGGAAGAATTGGTGTATTCCGGAAACACAAAACTCACAGATGCGGTACCCGATTCTCCATTAGATGCTGGGAAATTGGTGCTGTCCCCAACAAGAACCTATGCACCCATCATTAAAAAAGTATTGGAAAAATATACTTCCGAAGAAATACATGGTATGGTGCATTGTAGTGGAGGAGCACAGACCAAGATTCTTCATTTTGTGGATAATCTTCACATTGTCAAGGATAATATGTTTGCCATTCCACCCCTGTTTAAACTGATTCAAGAACAATCGGGAACGGACTGGAAGGAAATGTACCAAGTTTTTAATTGTGGTCATCGAATGGAACTCTATGTAAATGAGAAGGTTGCAGAAGAAATCATTTCCATTTCCAAAAGTTTTGATGTGGATGCCCAAATTATTGGTCGGGTAGCATCTGCTAGCAGTAAAAAGTTGACAATCCAAAGCCCGTACGGCAAGTTTGATTATTAATATACGATTTACCTTGAAATAGCGTTCTTGTAATAAACCTCCCACGCTATGGAAAGAAAAGAGTTTCTGCGAAGTTTGGGCGCAGGTGCAGCCTTTGCACTTACATTCCCCTGTTTACAAGGGTGTTCCAAGGATGAAATTGATGGGAATCTGGTCGATGAACCTACAGGAGTCGATTTTACCATTGATCTTACTTCAGCTGAAGCAACAAATCTTTCCGAAAACGGAGGTTTTATTTTAAAGAACTTAGTGGTCGTTGCCAGAAACCTACAAGGGGAATATGTGGCAGCAAGCCAAGTTTGTAGTCATCAATCTTATGATCAGGTGCGTTTTGTGGACCAGAGCGGAGGTATTTTTTATTGCGATGTACATGGTTCAAGGTTTGGTCAGGATGGAACCCCGCTAAATCAGGTTGATGGAACCCCGGCCAAGGCACTGACAGTTTACAATACGGAACTCGATGGCTCCATTTTACGGGTTTATGAATAGTTTTTTGGAATCCCAAATCGAATGAAAAAATTAATCTACATACTCCTATTCGCTAGCTGTGGTATGCTTCAGGCACAACAATGGCAAGAAAATTTTGATGATGCCCTTACCAAGGCCTCAGCCGAAGATAAACCTATTGTTTTGGTCTTTTCCGGTTCGGATTGGTGTGCGCCATGTATCCGTTTAAAAAAACATGTTTTTGATAGCGAGGAGTTCAAGGCCTATGCCTCTGAGCATTATGTGATGTATGATGCCGATTTTCCCCGTAAAAAGAAAAATCGACTACCCGAAGAAAAATTAAATACAAACAAGTCCTTGGCCGAAAAGTATAACCCAAAGGGTTATTTCCCATTGGTTGTGGTAATGGACAAGAACCAAAACGTTTTGGGCACCACAGGTTTTGTGGCCCGAACGAGTCCCGAAAAATATATCAGAACACTTAACAAATTTCTAAAATGAAAAGCCTTATAGCCTTTATCTGCAGTTTTTCTTGTCTGCTGTCGTTTGGGCAGTCGAGGCAAACAGATGTTACTGTAAAAAAGACCCTAAAACTAATGGGTACCCGGTTCGAGATTACCGTAGTGGCACCGAACGAGGATATTGGCTACATTAATATAGACGAAGCTGTTTCGGAAATTGAGCGTATAGAAAAAATCATCTCATCATGGGACAAGGATTCCGAAACATCTTTAATCAACAAAAATGCTGGGATCAAACCTGTGAAGGTGAGTCAAGAATTGATTGATCTAATCGAACGATCCATCAAAATATCGGAAATAACAGATGGAGCCTTTGATATTACCTATGCCTCCATGGACGAGGTTTGGAGATTTGATGGGACTATGGATAAAACCCCTTCAGAAGAAGAAATTAAAAAATCCATTGCAAAGGTTGGGTATCAAAAAATACAATTGGACCAAGAAAACCAAACCGTTTTTTTACCCGAAAAAGGAATGTGCATTGGGTTTGGTGCTATCGGAAAGGGGTATGCGGCGGACAGGGCCAAAGAACTCTTGGTGTCCAAAGATGTGAAAGGAGGAATCATCAATGCTTCGGGCGACCTTACCACTTGGGGCACCAAAGTGACCGGTGAAAAATGGTTGGTAGGTATTGCAAATCCACTGAGTAAGGATAAAGTGTTCAGTTGGCTGCCAATAATAGAATCTTCCGTGGCTACTTCGGGCAATTATGAAAAATACATAGAGCTCGACGGAAAAAAGTATTCGCACATCATTGACCCGCGAACAGGATATCCTACCACAGGTATTAATAGCGTATCGATTTTTGCAAAACAAGCTGAATTGTGCGATGCCCTCGCCACCGCAGTTTTTATAATGGGCAGGGACGTTGGTCTGCACATGATCAACCAGATTGATGGAGTAGAGGCTGTTGTGGTGGATTCCGAAAATAAAGTCCATAAAAGCTCAGGTATCATGTTTGATACTAATTAGTACATTTAATAAAATATGGGAAGACCTCTTTTTTTGCTACTACTCTTGATTTTCTCAAGTTCCTGCGTGGCCGTTCGTGAATACGATAAAGTTTATGTGAACGACGAAGAGATGCAGTTGAGTGCGCGACCCTACGAACGTTTTGAAACCAATTTCCATATTTATAGAGAGGCCTCCTCTGGAGCCAATGGAGGCAAAACAGGTGGCGGATGCGGATGTAATTGAATGGGAACTTCAAATGATTAACTTAAAAAACCTCATGACCCAATCATCCAAATCAGCGAAAACCGTTTTTGTAGTCTTATTATTTTTGATGGCATCTTTGGGTTGGTCACAACAAGATGACACTTCCTATAAAAAACGTGTTTTGGAGGCAAGTGAGGTGGATTTGCTTTTTAGTTATTACAATCAAGATGGGCAAAATGCGGCAGTAACTGGTGGGGAAGGTACCGAAGAGTTAACGGATGCCACCTCGAGCATAGTTCTTAGAATGCCCATGAACGAAGACGATATTTTAACGGTGGATGTTGGCCTTTCTGCCTATACTTCTGCATCTTCCAGTAATGTAAACCCTTTGGATGGCGGTGTAAATGTTACCCCGTTCGATGCTTCATCAGGAGAATCCCGAAAGGATTTGTTGGCCTACATCAACCCGACATACCAACATAGTTCCGATGACCGAAACACCATTTGGAGTGCCAATGCCTATTTTTCATCGGAATACGATTATTTCTCGATTGGATTCGGCGGTAGTTATACCAAGTTCTTCAATGAAAAAAACACAGAGATAACCCTGAGCGGTAAAGTTTTCTTGGATAAGTGGAATGCTGTTTACCCTATTGAGCTCCGTGATGGATTTTTTGATGATCGCATCACGGGAAACGGTACTTACAATCCGATTTTTTCGGAGTTTGACAAGGAAAACAGGAATTCCTATTCACTTTCCTTGAGTTTCTCCCAGATTTTGAGTCAAAAATTGCAGGGAGCATTGTTTATGGATGTGGTTTCCCAGAACGGATTGTTGAGCACGCCATTCCAGCGTGTGTATTTCTCGGATTTTGAGGATTTTTATATTGACGAGTTTCAGTTGGCGGATAATGTGGAGCAATTGCCCGATAGCCGATTCAAAATACCTGTGGGCGGTCGGTTGAATTATTATTTGAACGATTTGGTCATCCTGCGTTCCTACTACCGTTTTTATTGGGATGATTGGGGCATCAGTTCACACACGGCCAGTTTGGAAGCTCCATTTAAGCTTACGGATAAGTTTACCTTGTACCCAACCTACCGGTACTATACTCAGACTGCAGCGGATTATTTTTACCCGAAGGAGCAGGCGTTGTCCACCTATGAGTTTTATACTTCAGATTACGATTTGTCCGAATACGATGCCCATCAATATGGGATAGGGGTACAGTACAAGGACATTTTTACAAGTGCCCGAGTACTCAATTTTGGTTTGAAAACCATCAACCTGCGATTTAGCCAATATGATCGTAGTGATGGCCTCAATGCCTTCATTGTTACCCTTGGTACTACTTTTGTTGGAAACTGACCTCAATTTCTCATAGTGGGTTTGATTTTCCGGTGTTTTAGGTCGGAATGAATTAATTTTATTCGTTTGAACACCTCGTTGGCTTGCTCCGAGGTAGTTGATTTTAAAAAATAATCCAACGAAAAAATCGTAAATTCGCATTCCCATTAGGAGGATTGATTTATGCTAGACAAACTCAACATTGTAAAACAGCGTTTTGATGAGGTTTCGGACCTGATCATACAACCCGATATTATTGCGGACCAAAAAAGGTACGTAAAGCTGAACAAAGAGTACAAAGACTTGAAGTTGCTCAGCGATAAACGCGACGAATACATAGCCCTTACCAACAATATCCAGGAAGCAGAAGAGATTATTGCCGACGGTAGTGATACAGAAATGTTGGAAATGGCCAAAATGCAACTGGATGAGGCCAAGAGTGCCTTGCCCAAATTGGAAGAAGAAATTAAATACCTTTTGATTCCGAAGGACCCCGAGGATGAAAAGAACGTGGTTATGGAAATTCGTGCGGGAACCGGTGGCGATGAGGCCAGTATTTTTGCGGGTGACCTGTTCCGTATGTACACCAAATACTGTGAATCCAAAGGATGGAAGACCAATGTTATCGATTTGAGCGAAGGAACCAGTGGCGGATACAAGGAAATCCACTTTGAAGTCAATGGCGAGGATGTATACGGAACCCTAAAGTTTGAGGCAGGGGTGCACCGTGTACAACGTGTACCACAGACCGAAACCCAAGGTAGGGTACATACGAGTGCGGCTACCGTTATGGTGATTCCCGAGGCGGAAGAGTTCGATGTTCAAATAGATCCGAAAGATGTACGGATAGATTATTTCTGTTCCTCTGGACCTGGTGGACAATCGGTGAACACGACATACTCAGCAGTGCGTTTAACACACGAACCCACAGGGATTGTGGCACAATGTCAGGACGAAAAATCCCAACACAAGAACAAGGACAAGGCGTTTAAAGTGCTTCGTGCCCGTTTGTACGATATGGAATTGGCCAAAAAACAGGCCGAAGATGCTGCTAAACGTAACTCTCAGGTAAGTAGTGGAGACCGTTCGGCAAAAATTCGCACCTACAATTATCCGCAGGGTAGGGTGACCGATCACAGAATTGGATTGACCCTTTATGATTTACAGAACATCATCAACGGGGATATCCAAAAAATCATCGATGAGTTGATGTTGGTGGAAAACACGGAAAAACTCAAAGAAGCCTCGGAGATATTTTAAGCTGTTAAAACCAAGTTCAAGTACGGTCGAGAATCCATCAAAATGAAGATTGAAGATTTAATTGCCCAGATACATCAAAAAAAATCGTTTCTCTGTGTTGGTCTCGACACGGACTTGGATAAAATCCCAAAGCATCTTCTAAAAGAAGAAGACCCCATTTTTGCTTTCAATAAAGCTATAATTGATGCTACGCATCCGTATTGTGTAGCCTACAAACCGAATATTGCTTTTTATGAGGCTTACGGTCTGGAAGGATGGAAATCCTTGGAGCGAACCATGGCATATTTGAATGCCAATCATCCAGAAATGTTTACCATAGCTGATGCAAAACGAGGCGATATCGGGAATACTTCCACACGCTACGCCAAAGCATTTTTTGAGACCATGGATTTTGATTCCATTACCATTGCCCCATACATGGGCAAAGATTCTGTGGAACCCTTTTTGGAATTTGAGGATAGGCATACCATTTTATTGGCGCTTACGTCCAATCAAGGTGCTTTTGATTTTCAGACCAAAAATGTAGATGGCCAGGAATTGTACAAAGAAGTATTGTCCGTTTCCAAAACCTACAAAGGTTCGGAACGGTTAATGTATGTTGTTGGTGCGACTAAGGCTACTTATTTGGAAGATATTCGAAAAATTGTTCCAGAAAGTTTTTTGTTGGTACCTGGAGTGGGAGCGCAAGGAGGAAGTTTGCAGGAAGTTTGCAAGTATGGAATTACCAAGGATGTAGGTTTGCTGGTAAATTCCTCCCGGGGCATTTTGTATGCCTCCACCGATTTGGATTTTGCCGAAGTAGCTACGAATAAGGCACAGGAAATCCAGCAGCAAATGGAAATTGAACTGTCTAAACAGAAATAAGGTTCAGTTTACAGGCTTTCCAATACTTTTTTAATGCTCTGTGCTTTACTTTTAAAGAATTCACCCAATTGATTATCCTTACCGGCAACACTAGCGGCCTTTTCCATAAAATTTTGGTGCATTACCTCCAAAACCGAGGCTGCTTGGCTTAAACCTGTGATGGGCGTGACCGATCCAACTTTACAATACTGATTATTCATAGCTCTCAAGATTTGTTAATAACAAAGATACGTTCAAAACGGGCTTGTGGATTATGCCCAAGGGTGGTATACATCTATAAATCAGGTAATTTATCTAAAATTTAACGTATGGGTTCCTAACTGGCTTGATAGATTACATTTAGGTCGGATAAAATTAACGTACCTTTAAAAGGAGTCCTTTTTTGATAAAAAATTATGCTCATCATGAGGAAATCTGTCTTGACCCTGACCATTTTACTTCAGTTTGTTCTATATGCCCAAAATGATGACAGTTGCAATTGCTGTACGGAAAATCACAGGGCTTTTGATTTTTGGATAGGAGAATGGAATGTGGTCAATTCAAAGGATGGAAGCCCAGCCGGGTCCAGTATGATCAGTAAGGGACAAGATGGCTGTGTTATCCACGAGAAATGGACAAGTGCCAAAGCAGGATATACGGGAACCAGTCTTAATTTTTACAATGCAGAAATTAATCAGTGGGAGCAATTGTGGGTGGACAATGCTGGGGATGTTCTAAAATTGAGGGGCAATAAGGTGGATAACCAGATGATTTTGGTTTCGGAGGAGTTTGAAAAGGATGGTAAAACCTTTATAAATCGAATCACATGGACCAAAAACGATGATGGAACCGTGAGGCAATTATGGCAGGTTCTCGGAGAAGGGAACAGTGTCTCAATTGTTTTTGATGGACTTTACCGAAAAGTTCAGAAAACAAAAAACCGGTGAAGAACACCGGTTTTTAAACTAACTAACTCAAAAAAATGCTAACTCAGATAACTTGTACAAAATTCAAGTTTAACCTTCAGACCAAGGTTAATTTAACTTTAGGATTTTGTTATAATTATTCTTAATTATTGAGTTTATAACGTTTTAATTTTTGAGTTATTGCGTTTTTATCAAAAAATTATGATTAATCCTGAAGAGCGAACACCTTTTTTAACAAATCTGTTGTTCTTGACGAAACTTTTGTCCTAATTTCCTTTTCTTCCACAGCAATCATCGTATATACACCTTCCAAAGCTTTGTTGGTGGTATAATCCGTTAAATCCGGGTTTACATCATTGGTCAACGGCAGGCTGTTGTACTTTGTTATGATATTGCTCCAGATTTGGTCGGCCCCTACTTTTTGGAACGAGTTTTTGATGACCGGATTGAATTTGTTGTACAATTGTGTTTTAGTGGCCCGTTGTAAATACTGGGTCGCAGCATTGTCGTTCCCCAAAAGAATTTGTTTGGCATCATTGAAAGTGATGCCCTTTACCGCATCCACAAATATTGGAGTGGCTTCGCCAACAGCATCCTCTGCGGCACGGTTTATTATTCTCAAGCCTTCATCCGCCAAACTGGACAAGCCAACATCACGCAAGGTTTTGTCCACTTTTTGTAATTCTTCCGGAAGCAAGATCTTTACAAGCTCGTTCCTAAAAAAACCGTTTTCCAGAGCTAGCTTGTCCACTTGTTTTTCAATGCCCATGTTCAGGGCTTCCCGTAATCCTTGTGCTATTTCGGCATTCCCGATTCCTGTGGTTCCTTGGGGCAATTGGTTTACAACTTGCTGGAGTTCCGCACACCCCACGAGCTGAAACACCAAAACGCATAGCAATAATCTTTTCATGGTTAAATTTTAAAGTTGATGTGAAAATACTTCGAATGCCCTTAAAATCGCCTTTTTTTATAAATTTTTAGCTGAAATCACCTAAGTCCATACATTGTCGTGTTCTTTTCTTTGATGAATTAAGTGGATAAAGTAATTGGTTTTTCATTGACGAGGATTTCTAGAGGTTCGCCAGCGTCAATATCAAAATTAGCTCCCTTTTGGGTTATGGTCACTTTTAAAATCCTACCTCTAAAATTTATCTTAAATGAATATTTTTCCCATTGTTCCGGGATTTTTGGAGCAAAGCAAAGCTTTCCATATTTCACTCTCATACCTCCGAAGCCTTCAACAATACTCATCCAAGTACCGGCCATCGAGGTAATATGAAGTCCTTCTTCAACCTCCTTGTTGTAATCGTCCAAATCCAATCTGGATGTGCGGAGGTAAAAGGTGTAGGCTTGCTCCATGCGGTCCAATTTCGCAGCTTGAATAGCGTGTACACAGGGTGATAATGAAGATTCATGAACAGTGAACGGCTCATAAAAATCGAAATGCTTTTCCAATTCTTGTTCTGTAAAATGGTCTTCGAAAAAATAAAACCCTTGCAAGGTATCGGCCTGCTTAATGTACGGAGATCTTAGAATGCGGTCCCAGCTCCAATGTTGGTTAATGGGGCGTTCTTTTTTGTTCAACTTGGCCACGCGAACCAAATCTTTGTCCAAGAACCCATCTTGCTGAAGGTAGACTCCATGTTCTTCGGAATAGGGCAAGTACATGTGGGCGGCTACTTTTTTCCATAATCCAGTTTCGTCGTTGCTCAATTGGGTTTTTTCCAAAACTCTTTTGTAGTCGTTGGGATACCCCTGCAGCACATAATTTAATTGCTCCAAAGTATATTCCAAACACCATTTGGCCATATAGTTGGTGTACCAGTTGTTATGAACGTTGTTTTCGTACTCATTGGGCCCGGTTACTCCCAACATCACATATTTGTTGCGGTTTTCGGACCAGTTGACGCGCTGCTGCCAAAAACGGGCTATTCCAATTAGAACCTCTAGCCCCATTTCTGGAACATAGCTATAGTCTTGGGTGTATCTTGTATAGTTATAAATGGCATAGGCTATGGCACCGTTTCTATGGATTTCCTCAAAGGTGATTTCCCATTCATTGTGGCATTCTTCACCATTCATGGTCACCATTGGATAGAGGGCTGCTCCGTTTTTAAAACCTAGCTTTTCAGCGTTTTCAATGGCTTTTTCTAAATGGTTGTACCTGTATTTGAGCAATTTTCGGGCTACTTCTTGATTCTTGGTCGCCATATAGAAAGGAAGGCAGTATGCCTCGGTATCCCAATAGGTGCTACCACCATATTTTTCTCCTGTAAAACCTTTGGGGCCAATATTCAATTTAGAATCTGTTCCCGTGTAGGTCTGATTCAGTTGAAAAATATTGAAACGGATACCTTGTTGTGCTTTTACATCGCCTTCGATATGGATATCGCTCATTTCCCAAACTTGTGCCCAAGCTTTTTTCTGTTCTTTCAGAAGTCCATCAAACCCAAGGGAAGATACTTCGTCCAAAACAACGTTGGCAGCTTCCATTAATTTGTTCGCGTCATGGTTTCGGTCTACCGTGTACCCTCCGTATTTGAATAAACTCACTTTTTCTCCTTTCTTTACCTTCTGAGCAAATTCGAAGCCAATGGAAAGTTCTTCTTTGTTCTCGGAATCGGGTGTAGTTTTTATGTTGTCGCCATGCACCAAATGGGTCTGCATAAAAGTGCACACATTAAAATGTGTTTTCATGGTGTGGGACTCAATAAAGGCCCTGTTTTTTTCTGATGTTACCTTTGTAGTGTTCCAAAACTTGTCGTCCCAGTTGCTGTCCTCATTGGTAATCCCCGCATCGACATAGGGTTTAAAAACAATTGATGCGTCTGTATTAAGCGGAGTGATATCAAACTTAATGGCTCCGACTTCATCATGCGATAGACTCAAAAATCGTGTGACGACGACTTCAAGTTCAATGTTGTTAGGGGGTGTGGCGACAAAGCTTCTTTGGTACCAACCCTCTTTCATATTCAGTTCGCGCTTAAAATTTTTAACGTTGGAGCAGGTGGCCAAATCCAAAGATCTTCCATCAATCTCAACATCGATACCGATCCAATTTGGAGCGTTCAATACTTTGGCAAAATACTCGGGATAACCATTTTTCCACCATCCTACACGGGTTTTATCGGGATAATACACTCCACCGATATAGCTGCCTTGGAAGGTAGGGCCAGAATAGGATTCTTCAAAATTGGCACGTTGGCCCATGGCTCCATTTCCAATACTGAATAAACTCTCGGAAGATTTGACGCGTTCTTTATCGAAACCTTCTTCAATAAGGCTCCAAGGTGTGGGCTGTATGTAATCTTGATTCATTTAACTATTAATTGACTTGTTATTTGATTGTTTTAAACCTGTGTTTTTATCAAGGTTACCCAATTTTTGGGTTAAATCGAGGGCATATCATCTAAATCATCGACTCTGGAAACCAATAGGGCTGCAATTAAAAAAGCCACGCCACTTGTCATCAAAGCAAAAATGGGTTGTCCATTATAGAGAAACTGTACCATAGGACCTCCAACCAATGCGTTTATGATTTGTGGGATTACAATAAAAAAATTGAAAATACCCATGTAAACGCCCATTTTTTGAGGAGGAATGGCCCCAGCCAATATAGCGTAGGGCATTGCCAAGATACTGGCCCATGCAACTCCGATGCCTAGCATGGAAAGTATCAACCAATTTTCGTTCGGCATAATATAAATGGACAGAAAACCAAGGGCACCGATAATCAATGATATGGCATGGGTTTTTTTACGTCCAATTTTTTTGGCAATTGCAGGCAAGAAAAAGGCAAAAATGGCGGAAACCCCATTGTATACCCCGAACAATATCCCCACCCAATCACCAGCATTTTGATAGGCTGTACTTTGACTATTGTTGGGATCTAGACCATAAATATGACCAGCAATGGCCGGAGTGGCAAACACCCAAAGCCCAAATAGCCCAAACCAGGAAAAGAACTGCACCCAGCTTAATTGACGCATGGTCTTTGGCATTTTGGCAAAATCGGTAAATATATCGATTAGGCCGCCTGTGGATTTTTCCGGTTCCTTGACTTTTTCGTTTTGGTTTAAAAGAGCCATTTCCTTGGGAGTGTACTCTTTTGTAGTAAACACTGTAACTGCCACACTAATAATGAGCACCAATGCACCTATTACAAAGGAAAGCAGTAAGTTCAAAGGAACTTCTCCCGCCGCAGCCGTATTGCTGATTCCTGCCCAATTCGTCAAAGCGTAGGGCAACCAAGAACCTATAACTGCCCCTACACCAATAAGAACGGTTTGAACACTGTACCCTAAAGTCCGTTGGTCCGATGGCAATATATCTGCTATCAAAGCCCGGAAAGGCTCCATGGCAATGTTGAAAGAGGCATCCATCACCATAAGCATACCGGCCCCAACCCAGAGTGAGGGCAAAAGAGCGGTGAACATATCCGCATTGGGCATAAAAATGAGCCCCAATGAAGCCAAAAGGGCACCCGTCAGAAAATAAGGTCTTCTGCGCCCCAACCTAGTCCAAGTCTTGTCGCTGTAATAACCTACAATAGGTTGTACAATAAGTCCGGTAAGTGGAGCAACGATCCAAAACCAAGAAAGTTCGTGGACGTCGGCGCCAAAGCTTTGGAGAATTCTACTGGCATTGGCATTTTGGAGGGCAAAGCCCATCTGAATTCCAAGGAATCCGAAACTGAGGTTCCAGATTTCCCAGAAACTTAATCTACGCTTTTGAAACATTGTGATAGAGTGTTAAATACACAATTTGAACAGCTTATATCGTTTTAGAATACTTTTAGGGAAAGTAAAATAAAACATTATCGTGGACAAACTTTAATCCCATAAAATGGGTTGAAATCCCCAATGCTCTGCGTCGAAAAGGCTTTAAGGTTTGCTGGTTTGAATATCTCGTGGACCTGCCCCGAGGTAGTTGAATTTAGGAGAAAATAACGGTCTTATTGTTGTAGACCATAGTTTTTCTTGCTACATGAAGTTGTACGGCGCGGGAAAGAACTATACGTTCCAAATCCCTGCCTTTTGCAATAAAATCCTTAACGGAATGCGTATGCGAAACTGTGGTAACATCTTGTTCAATAATAGGGCCTGCGTCCAAATCCTCGGTCACATAATGGCTGGTGGCACCGATAATTTTCACACCTCTTTCAAAAGCAGCGTGATAGGGTTTTGCCCCTGCAAAAGCAGGTAAAAAAGAGTGATGGATATTAATGATTTTCTGAGGGAATTCATCAATCACCTTTGGTGATACTATTTGCATATATCTGGCCAAAACAATAAAATCAACGCCGTATCGCTCTAAAAGTTCGAGCTGCTTGTCTTCGGCCTCTGCTTTATTTTCTTTGGTTACGGGAATGTGGAAATACGGAATATTGAACTGCTCTGCCACATACTCCAAATCCTTGTGGTTGCTCAAAATAAAAGGAATGTCCACAGATAATTCGCCAGAGTTGTATCGGCTTAGCAAATCGTATAGGCAATGATTGTACTTGGAAACAAAAACGGCCATTTTTGGTCTGTACTCATCCGTATATGCATCCCATTCCATGTTAAAATCAGTAGCCAACCCCTGACCGAAATCTTCTTTGAACTTGGGTAGGTCCAATTCCTGTTCAAATTCACTCTTCAAACGCATAAAAAATACGCCCGCCTGTTTGTCCACATGTTGGTCAAGGTACACAACATTTCCTTTTTGCTGATGGATAAAGGTAGTTACGGAACGAATGATTCCAGATTGGTCCGGGCAATTGATAAGAATGGTCAGTTTCATTGAACATGTTTGAACGGATAAAATTATGGTATTCAAAAAAGGAAGTCCAAACTTTTATTATTTTTTGTATAATCTTAATCAAAACCAATTTTCATTTGCATTTTCTGTAAATTGCAGGGCGAAAACAGACCTTTTATTGCAGATGGAACAAATTAAACCCTACACCCCTAAACATAAAATCAGAATTGTAACCGCAGCTTCTCTGTTCGATGGACACGATGCAGCCATCAATATTATGAGAAGGATTATCCAAGCTACAGGGGTCGAAGTGATTCATTTGGGGCACGATAGGAGCGTGGCCGAAGTGGTGGATTGTGCCATTCAAGAGGATGCTAATGCCATAGCAATGACCTCTTACCAAGGAGGGCACAATGAGTATTTTAGGTATATGTTTGATTTGTTGAAGGAAAGAGGCGCAGCGCACATCAAAATCTTTGGTGGTGGCGGAGGTGTCATCCTTCCAGAAGAAATTAAGGAGTTGATGGATTATGGGATTGAACGAATTTATTCTCCGGACGATGGTAGGGAAATGGGGCTTCAAGGAATGATCAACGATTTAGTGAAACGATGTGATAATGCCGTTCCCGATTTAAACCTTCCTAAAGGAAAGTCACTGGAAAACGAATTGGAGAAAAAGCATCCGAATACCTTGGCTCGATTGATTTCATTGGCCGAGAACCGTCATAAAGAGTACGAGAAATTTCAACAAGAAATTGAACAGAGACAGGCCAACGTACCTGTTTTAGGCATCACGGGTACAGGTGGAGCAGGAAAATCGAGTTTGGTCGACGAATTGGTTCGACGCTTTTTGATGGATTTTCCCGATAAGCATATCGGTATTGTTTCGGTAGATCCCTCAAAACGAAAAACTGGAGGCGCGCTTTTGGGTGATAGAATCCGAATGAATGCCATCAATAGCGATAGAGTGTACATGCGTTCTTTGGCTACGCGACAGTCCAATTTGGCCCTGTCCAAACATGTATCTGAGGCGGTTCAAGTGCTGAAAGCTGCAAAATATGACCTGATTATCCTGGAAACCTCCGGAATAGGGCAATCCGATACCGAAATATTGGAGCATAGCGATATATCCCTCTACGTAATGACGCCAGAGTTTGGTGCGGCCACGCAATTGGAAAAAATTGACATGCTGGACTTTGCCGATATTGTTGCCATCAATAAGTTTGATAAACGTGGTGCTTTGGACGCCCTTCGCGATGTAAAAAAACAATATGCCCGTAATCATGGATTATGGCATGCCAATGAAGATGAACTGCCCATTTACGGAACAATTGCTTCACAGTTCAATGATCCCGGGATGAACAATCTCTACAAAAAGGTGATGGACACTTTGGTGGAAAAAGTGGGTTCCAGTTTGGAATCTACCATCGAGATTACCCAAGAAGTGGCAGAGAAAATCTACGTGATCCCACCAGCTCGCACCCGATATCTTTCAGAAATAGCAGAGAATAATAGAGGTTATGATGCTAAAGCGAAGGAAGAATCCAAAATAGCTCAAAAGCTTTACGGTATCTTTTTGACATTAGCTTCTACTTTGGAAATAGACCAAGAACAAGCTGAAAAGCTGTTTTTGGATAAATCAGGCTTGAACGAAGAGGAAATTCAATCATACCTAAAAAGTGATAAATCCAAAGAATTTATTTCACTACTGATAAAGGAGTTTGACAAAGTCAAGATGCACTTGAATCCGCATTATTGGGAGGCTATTTTAAAATGGAAGGAAAAGGTTGCTCGTTACAAAGCGGAAATCTACTCCTTCAAAGTCCGGGACAAGGAAGTCAAAATTAAAACGCATACCGAATCCTTGTCACACAGTCAGATTCCTAAAGTTTCCCTGCCCAAATACCAAGCGTGGGGGGATGTTTTACAATGGATCTTGCAAGAGAACGTGCCAGGTGAATTTCCATACACAGCAGGCTTGTATCCATTTAAAAGAGAAGGGGAGGACCCGACCCGAATGTTTGCAGGTGAAGGCGGACCGGAGCGGACAAACCGCCGATTCCATTATGTAAGTATGGATATGCCCGCAAAACGCTTGTCCACCGCTTTTGATTCGGTGACTTTGTACGGGAACGACCCCGACCATCGCCCTGATATTTATGGAAAGATTGGTAATGCAGGAGTGTCCATTTGTTGTTTGGACGATGCCAAAAAACTGTATTCAGGATTCGACCTGAGCAGCCCAATGACTTCGGTAAGTATGACCATTAACGGTCCTGCTCCGATGCTGTTGGCATTTTTTATGAATGCTGCCATAGACCAAAACTGCGAGAAATACATCAAAGAAAATGGTTTGCAGAAAAAGGTCGAGGACAAAATCAAAACCATCTTTAAAGAGAAGGGGATAGCACAGCCCCAATATTATGGGGAACTTCCCGAAGGGAACAATGGCTTGGGATTGATGCTTTTGGGTGTTACGGGTGACCAAGTGCTGCCAAAAGAAGTGTATCAGGAAATAAAGGCCAAGACCCTGAACCAAGTTCGAGGTACGGTACAAGCCGATATATTAAAAGAAGACCAGGCGCAGAACACCTGCATTTTCTCGACCGAGTTTGCCCTAAGGTTAATGGGCGATGTGCAAGAATATTTTATTGAACAACAGGTTCGTAATTTCTATTCGGTTTCCATATCGGGTTACCATATTGCAGAGGCGGGTGCCAACCCCATCACGCAGTTAGCTTTTACGCTGTCCAATGGGTTTACCTACGTGGAGTACTATTTGAGCCGAGGGATGGACATTAACAAATTTGGTCCAAACCTTTCGTTCTTCTTTTCCAATGGAGTAGACCCGGAGTATGCGGTAATTGGTCGCGTAGCTCGTCGTATTTGGTCCAAAGCCCTGAAAGAGAAATATGGGGCCAACCCGAGAGCGCAAATGCTCAAATACCATATTCAAACTTCGGGAAGGAGTCTGCATGCGCAGGAAATTGATTTTAACGATATCCGTACCACGCTTCAGGCCCTGTATGCGATTTATGATAACTGTAATTCATTGCACACCAATGCTTACGATGAAGCCATTACCACACCGACTGAGGAATCGGTGCGCAGGGCCATGGCCATACAGTTGATCATTAATAAAGAATTGGGTCTGGCCAAAAACGAAAATCCAATTCAAGGATCATTCATTATTGAAGAATTGACGGATTTGGTGGAAGAGGCCGTTTTGATGGAGTTTGACAGGATTACCGAACGTGGTGGTGTACTTGGTGCCATGGAAACCATGTACCAGCGTTCCAAAATACAAGAAGAGAGCCTTCATTATGAAACTTTAAAGCACTCCGGGGAATATCCCATTATTGGAGTGAATACATTTTTGAGTTCCAAAGGCTCACCTACCATTTTACCTGCCGAAGTAATACGGGCTACCGAAACCGAAAAGGAAAATCAAATCAAAACCTTGCAAAATCTGCACAAAAGGGAAGCTGGTGAAGCTGCGAAACAGTTGAACGAATTACAGGAAGCGGCTATCAATAATGAAAACATTTTTGCAACATTGATGGAAGCTGCCAAATATTGCTCATTGGGCCAGATTACCGAAGCTTTGTTCCAAGTGGGAGGGCAATACCGAAGAAATATGTAAGGGGGAACTTAGTCGTTCTTGTTGATCAAGGACTTTCTCCATTTTTTAAAGGAGACCCGGAAAATGCGAATCTCTCTGCGCAGGAGGTTCAAGTATTCTTTTTCCTTAACGCCGTCTCTTTCCAGTCCATTACAATATGCAAGAATGTTGCGGGTCATAATGTTTACGTAAGAAAGGCTTCTCATTCGTGAGGAATGGCAATTGCTCAATGCAGCTTGTTCCACTTCTTTCGTAATCAAATCGGCATCCGCCAAAAGGGATTTGGAAATGTCGTCCCGGAAGGAATCTATTTTACGCAAAGACAGAATTTCCCTGTTTTGGGCAAAATAAGCCGCAACCGCTTCGCTCATGTCGCGTAGCGCCAAAGATTTACGATAAACACCTAAGGAGTTAAGGGAGTTTCTCTCCATTTTCAATAGCAATTTTGTACCATAAAATTAAGCATGATTTAAATTTTTTTACTTTTGTTAATAAAGTGAGTGTTCGATTTTACTTTCGATAGTAAAAAAATAGTGGTAAATTTCTTTTGATATGAAGATAGATGACTTGAATTGGCAAATACTGAATCATTTGCAGCAAAATGCGAGGGAATCTTTTGCCAATATTGGAAGGAAAATCGGGTTGACACCACCCGCTGTGGCAGAACGCGTAAAAAAGATGGAAGACCTCGGGATTATTGAGCGTTACGGCACTAAAATTTCTTATGTAGAGGCCGGGTATCAGCTGAAGGCCATTATTATGTTGCGTGCCTTTATGGGGAAACTCAAACCGTTCTTGGATAAGGTCAAAACGTTTCAGGAAGTGGTAAATTGTTATCGAATTACGGGCAATGAGAACATCATTATGGAGGTAGTGCTTCGTGATCAATCGCATTTAGAAGAGTTTATTGATGAACTGATCGTGTATGGTGAATGTAGAACACACATTGTATTGTCCAACGTTGTGGCCAATTCCCCCATCAAGAAAAGTAAAACAGTTAAATAGTTTTCTTGTTAAATTGATGATTAGGGAACAGACTTTGGCTAGATTATTGTTAAAATAGGGTTATGAGAAAAACATATTTGTTACTGCTTTTAACTATTTTTTGCACATTTTCTGTCTTTTCGCAACAAATAGTTTTGAAAAAGGGGGAGATTATTGATAATCTTTCGGTCAACGATTCAACCAAGAATACCTACTCCCTTTATATTCCCAAAACATTCTCCATGGATAAAAAGTGGCCGTTGCTCATGATTTTTGATACGGAGGGGAATGAGAAAAAAGCACTGTCAATGTTTGTGGTTGCCGCGGAAAAGGAAGGTTATGTTTTGGCGGCACCAAAGTTACTGGACAGTATTTCTTTGACCAAGAATATGGTAGTAGCTGGCCAAGCAATCCAGAAAGTAACAAGTCTATTGCCAATACATAATGATCGGGTTTATGCTGCAGGCGAGGATTCTGGAGGGCAATTTGCCAGTTTGGTGCCCATTCTTATCAATGGGGTCAATGGTGCCATCTCCATTGGCGCTTCTTTATCCAATAGCGAACTCATTAATGTTAAGAAGCCTTTTCATTTTGTGGGTATGGTCAGTAAAGAAAACTTTAATTATTCATTTATGTTGACGGACACCAAGCTGTTGGACCGCTATAAATTTCCCAATCAGGTTTTGCTGTTCGATGGAAATGGCGATTGGCCGGGCGTTGATTACTTGGAGAAGGGAATGCAACTCTTCACCCTCGATGCCATGGGACGAAAATGGATTCCCCAAGATACATCCTATATCGAAAAAGCGTACCAGGAAGATTTGGCAAAGTTAAATCAGTTGAAAAGTATTGGCGACTTATTGTGGGCGGAACAATATATGACAGAAATGATGTCCATGTACGGGGCGTTGAGAAATATGGATTCTCTAAGGTCGGTACAGCGAGATCTTCGGAGAAACAAGGATTTTAAAACCTTGAAACGAGCAGAAAACGCTGCTTTCTTAAAAGAGTCTATGCTGAAAGAAGATTATCAATATTATATGGAGGAGGATGTTTACACCCATAATTTCAACAATTTGGGTTGGTGGAACCACCAAATGGGCGAGATAGAAAAGTTTATTTCTGGTTCAAAACCGTATGAAAAACAAATGGGACATCGATTAAAGGGGTTTGTAAATGCATTGGCAGAGGATTACATTGACATTATAGCTTCGGAAAAAGTGGTTGATGAAGATGCCTTGGCATTTTTGTATATGCTGAAAACAATTTTGGAGCCGGACAACTACGAGTATTACCTAAAAACTATTTCACTCAGTGCTAAAAATGATGATTTTGGTACTTCGTTGTTCTATTTGGAAGAGTTGTTGAAAAAGGGTTTTAAGGATAAGGAAAAGCTCTATAGTCTGGAAAATACAGCCTTGTTCCGCATTACCCCGGAGTTTAACGAGCTTGTCTCAAAATATTTGAAAGACGCGCGGTACGATATTAAGGTCGATGAAAATTAATCTACCATGTAGACTTGACACTGATTTAGTTTAGAGCTGTATTTTTGTACAAATACTTTCTGAATGAAATACGCAATCCTACTTTCAGTTATATTCCTAACAGCCTGTGGTCAAGGTAAAAAATATCATGATGAAGAAAAGACGGTAGCAGTTGAATCTGACTTGATCGCCGGTATTCTTGAATATCAAAAAGAACAGAACGAAAGTTTTAAAGACCCGGATTCCTCTCCTTTGCCCGACAAATACCGTAAAGATTTTGAAGGTCTCGATTTTTTTAAGCCGGATACATCATACATTGTAAAAGCACGATTTGAACGTACTCCCAATGCAGAGCCTTTTTTGATGCCCACCACTACGGATAGGCAGACCCAAGAAGTGGTCTATGGAATTGCCCATTTTACCCTAAACGGTGCAGCGCATCAATTGGAGGTTTATCAAAGTCTGGATTTGATGGATGACGAGGAATACAAAGATTATCTGTTTTTGCCTTTTTTGGATAATACCAATGGTGAAGAAACGTACGGTGGTGGCAGGTATATCGATCTCACTATTCCTGAAGGCGATACGTTGGTAATCGACTTTAACAAAGCATATAATCCTTACTGCGTGTATAACAAAAAGTACTCCTGCCCTCTAGTGCCAAGGCAAAATTATTTGAGAACTAAAGTGAGAGCAGGAGTGAAAAATTTTAACAAGGACTAAAAAAGCCTTATTCCAATAGGATTAAGGCTTTTTTCGTGTCATATCTATATTGCTTAGAAGGAGTATATCGCAGCGAACAATACGGAAGCCAAACTTCCGGTCGGAGCCAAATCATTGTCGATAAAGGCATCTTCAGAGGCGCTGTCCAATCTAACTTCTGGCTTAAGGATCAAGTTGCCTATAGTGGCGCTTCCCGTTAAAGTAACAGCGAACACATCCAAATCACCAGCTAGTGAATCTGTTTGGTCTATAGCACCCAAATCCGTTTCGGTAAAATACTCACCTCGTAATCCCAGGCTGAAAGTGTCTGAAATTGCATATTGGGGATAAAGTGCCACACCTGCAAAATCTACTTCAACGTCGCTGTTGTCATAATAAGCGGCATTGATTCCCAAGAAGAACTCATCGGAAAGGTCAAAACCACCAGTATAGTCAACCTCGAAACCACCTTGGCTGTGCAAGAAGTTCAAAAACTGACCAGAGTATCCCAATTGTGCGCCCACGGCGTAATCACCTGTCGGGTTGAACTCGGTCAAATCTGTTGGATTCATTACGGCCACCATGGCAGACCAATCGTTACCTAAATCAAAATCGGCCTTAAGACCTGTATGGCTAAAAGGACCGTAAGAAAATAGGTAGGAAGTACTGTAGTTAAAGTTTGCCGCAGGAGAAATTACTTCATACCCCAAAAAGGTGTTGAAGTTACCAAAGGTAAGGGTCACCGCATCACTAACGTTCCAATATACGTACAATTGGTTGATGATGTCGCCAGTTGCTGAATACATTGGTGATTCAAAAATAGCATCCGTACCACGTGGGCCAAAAACCAAATCGGCCACAAAACCTACTTTTTCACCTTCGTAAGCGGCAATAACATTTGCCATGCCCAAAGAGAACCCTGGTAGTTGTGCAAAAGAGGATCCTGGGGCTATCCATTCCTCATCATTTGGAGCGGTGATGTTTGCTCGGTAATAAGCGTCCACCGTACCGCTAAAGCTAAATTTAGGAGTGGTTTCTTCTTCCTGTGCAGAAGCTGAAAATGTTACCATTGAAATAATGGCGATGGCCAAAATTTTTCCGAAATTTGTATTTATAATCGTTTTCATATCATAATCGTTTTAAGTTGTCCTTTTATTGAAGGACGGTTGTTTAATTGTGAGTTTGATTGAAAAGGTTATTCAACGGAGCGTTTGGCAGAACGCTCCGTTCCTTTTTACAATCTTGTTGTGAGTTTGAAAGACTTGTTTTATTTGTCTTGGGAAATGTGTTCTGGATAAGCTTCCACTCCATGCTCGTGCAAATCCAAACCTTCAACTTCCTCTTTCTCAGATACCCGTAGTCCAATGGTTTTCTTCAAAATAAAGAGTACTATAAAGGAAGCAACAGCAGCCCAAACAATATAGGCCAACGATCCGTAGGTCTGTACCCAAAGTAGTTTTCCGCTACCTCCGTAAAACAATCCGCCATCCAGTGCAAATAGGCCAATTAGTACGGTTCCAAGGAATCCACAAACCCCGTGAACGGAAATGGCACCTACTGGGTCGTCAATCTTAAGTTTTTTATCAATAAATTCAATGGACGCAACCACTACAATACCACATAGCAGACCAATGGCAAGGGCTCCCCAAGCATTTACGGACCCGCATCCGGCGGTAATACCTACCAAACCGGCCAAAGCACCGTTCAATGTCATGGAAATATCCGCTCTACCATATCTGGCCCAGGTAAAGAACAGGGCTGCAATGGCACCAATGGCAGCGGCAAGGTTGGTGTTTATGATAACACTGGTTGCAGCGATGGTATCGTCACCGCCCCAAGCCAATTGGGAACCACCGTTAAATCCAAACCATCCCAACCAGAGGATAAATACACCCAATGCTCCAAAGGCCATATTATGACCTGGAATCGCCTTGGCCTTTCCATCTACATATTTACCAATTCTTGGGCCAACCAAAATGGCGGCTACCAAGGCAGCGGCACCACCTACGGCATGTACTACGGAAGAACCTGCAAAATCAACGAATCCGGCTGTGTTTAACCATGCATCGTCGTCAAAAGGCCAGTACCAGCTACCTGAAATGGGGTAAATTAAAGTGGTGAGGATTGCGGAGAAAATCAAATAAGTGGAAAATTTGGTTCTACCTGCAATTGCTCCCGATACAATAGTGGCTGCTGTGGCACAGAAAACTGTTTGGAAGAACAGGTTGTGCCAATCATCGGCGCTAAAAAAGAAATACCCTTGATCGGATGGGCTAGATCTAAAAAATCCTCCGCCCACTAAATCGCTTCCATACATAATGGCGTAACCTACGGCCCAAAACATTATGGAGCCTACGGCAAGGTCCATAACGTTCTTCATTATTATATTACCGCTGTTTTTGCTTCTGGTAAAACCTATTTCCACAAGGGTGAATCCTGCTTGCATAAAAAATACCAAAACGGCGGCAAGTGTAATCCACAAGGCGCCCATATCGCCAGTTATGGCTTCAACGGCTTTATCTATCGCTTCTTGTTCTTGTACAATCATAATCTAAGTTTTTAAGTTTTTTGGCTATTAAATGTTAGTTGATTCCTGCGCTACCGCTTTCCTTGGTCCTAATTCTGTAAGCTTCGATAACATCGGAGACGAAAATTTTTCCATCACCAACATTACCCGTACTTGCAGTGTCCAATAAAACATTCACGGTTTTTTCCAGAAAGTCATCGCTAACTACGATAACCAAATACCTTCGCTGTATATCGCTCGTACTGTACGATATGCCACGATAGACATGTCCTTGTTTTTCATTTCCAACCCCTGTTACATCCCAGTAACTAAAGAAGTTGACCTCAATTTGATGCAGGGCTTTTTTTACCTCATCAAATTTGGATTTTCTAATAATTGCCTCGACTTTTTTCATAATTAAGTAGTTAATTGATGATTCAAATATATATGAATTCAATACAGACCACCTAAAATGAGAGGGTTGTTGTTCAATTTTTATGAGTATTAAAAAAATACCCCCTAAAATTTAGGGGTATTGAATTTTAAATTATTTTTTGTTATGTATTTGTTGATTTTGTATTAACATTATGTGTCTAATGCTTTGTTTTTATCAATAGAAGTGCCACAAAACATGTAAAATGTTTAATTTTTAACAAATTTTAACGATAAAAATACAGTTTGTAACTAATGGATGTGTCGGGCAATCCATAATCCCAACACAACGGCCAATACACCAATGCCAATACTCGAAATCATGTAAATGGCTAAATTGAGAAGTTCGCCATTCTTTAAATAGGTATGCTTTTCAAAAGCAAATGCAGAAAAAGTAGTGAAGCCACCGCAAAATCCAGTAGCCAGAAAAAGAGTGTTGTTATGGGATAGTAGATTGCCCTTGGCAGAGAGACCTAAAAAAAGACCAATTAAAAGACAACCTATAATATTGACCAAAAAGGTCCCCAAAAAGAAATTATGGAAAAGGGGGTTGAGGGGTTTGGAAATCAAATAACGTAGAACGCTACCAATTCCTCCGCCCAAAAAAACAAGTAAGGCTTGCTTCATGCCTTAAAGGTACAAACTAAACCGCTTCTTTGTACTCGGTTTCTACGGCCTCACGGGGGAAAAGTTTGGTGGTTGAGTTCTCAGAAATCCGTTGCATAGGTTTTGTAAACCTTTCTTTAGCTCCGTTGACACTGAAAATCAACAGAACGGCATTAATGGTAAGCAAAACAAAAAGAATACTTAAAAATACAGTCATTACTGGTTAGGTGCTTAAAGTATTGTTAAAACAAAAGTACGTTTTTTCCTATAAGAACGAAATACAGGGCCAACTATTGTTGTTAAACAATTGATTTTTGTGGTAAAGACAAATAAAATGTTAATTTTTGAGGAAGTGTTTAATCAAAAACAGGATAATTATAAATGTTAAGAAGGCAGCTAGAATCCAGATGACACCTTTATAATTTTTTTTGTGCAATTTCTTGTCCTTTCGATAAGAAAATGAGATGATTGCCACAAAAGCTATAAAAAATAAGGCTGCGAAAATTAGCTGTCCCGTACTGAACATATTTTATATTTTTATGCAAAGCTAAATCAAATAAGTGTAATGGAAAGTAAAATTAAGGCCGTGGAGCTCTTCCACAATTCTTTTGGTCTCGGAGTTTCCCAAGAGCCAAAGGCAGATTTGGGAAAGGACAAAAACAATCTAAGGTTCAATTTGATGGATGAAGAGAACCGTGAGTATTTGGAAGCCGCCAATAACAATGATTTGATTGAGGTGGCCGACGCGCTTGGGGATATGCTCTATATTTTATGTGGGACCATATTGGAGCACGGCATGCAATATAAGATTGAAGAAGTGTTCGAGGAGATTCAGCGGAGTAACATGAGTAAGCTCGGTGCGGACGGAAAGCCTATTTATCGTGAAGATGGCAAGGTGTTAAAGGGGCCGAACTATTTTAAACCTGACATTCAAACTATAATTGATAAATAAAAGAGTGTGTCTAAAAAGTATTAAAATACGTCATTCTGAATTTATTTCAGAATCCCATCATACTGATAAACAAATCATTGTGAGAGCCTGAAACAAGTTCAGGTTGACGAAAATCGACTTTTAAGATACACTCTTCTTTTCTTACTAGATGACTTCGTGTCGCCATCCAAATTTATCTTCGGCACGGTTGTATTGAATGTCCGTGATTCTTTTTTTCAATAAAGAAGCATAGCTTTCTTCAATCTCGGGCAATGTATAATCCTTGCCGTGGTAGCCAAAGCCAGAAATCGGAGACACTACCGCAGCCGTACCTGCACCGAACATTTCTTTTAAAGAGCCATTTTCCGCAGCCTCGACCAATTCGTGAACGGATATTTTGCGAACCTCGGTCTTAATGCCTTCATCTTTGGCAATGTCCAAAATGCTCTTTCTCGTTATTCCGTCCAAAATACGATCGCTGGTAGGGGCGGTCATTAATGTATCGTTGATTCGAACAAAAACGTTCATGGCTCCTGCCTCCTCAATAAATTCGTGTGTATTATCGTCTGTCCAGATTACTTGTTGATAACCCTTATCCGCTGCCAACTTTGTTGGATAAAACTGTCCGGCATAGTTACCACCTGCTTTGGCGTAACCTACGCCACCGTTTGCTGCTCGTGAATAGGTTTCTTCTATCAAAACTTTCACTTTTCCCGAAAAATAAGCCCCTGAAGGTGCACAGGCGATGATGAATTTATATTCATCGGCCGGTGAAGCGTGAAACCCATTTCCAGAAGCAAAAACAAAGGGTCTAATGTATAAGGAACTGCCTGGGTTTTGAGGAATCCAGTCACTCTCCAATTGAATAAGTGCATTGAGCCCCTCCATAAAATAAGCTTCGGGTATTTCTGGAATGGCCAATCTTTGGGCCGACTTGTTCAATCGTTTCCAATTTTCTTCTGGTCTAAAAAGCCAAACTTTTCCACCTTCGTCCTTGTAGGCCTTCATCCCTTCAAAAATAGATTGTCCATAGTGGAAAATCTTTGCAGATGGGTCCAGGGTAATCGGCTGGTAAGGCACCACTTTGGGAGCAGACCACTCACCATTCTTATAATCACAGACCAACATATGGTCGGAATAAACACTTCCAAAGGAAAGATTGTCAAAATCCACATCATGGATTTTTGAGTTTTTGACTCTTTCTATAGCTATTTTATTCGCTAATGTTTCCATATCACTTACATTTACAGGGATAAAATTAGCTATTTATTGTTAGTTTTGGACGTTAATCAAATCTAAATATTATACTTGACCCACAATTACTTAAATGTTATCAAAAATGAGACTTTTTAACACTTTTGCTACAATTATTTTACTCGGTATGGCACTGGTTTCATGTAAGCAAGAAACCATTAAAGGCGATTATTTTGGAGAGGAATTCAAAGTTTCTGGAGAGGCTTCCAAAACATCAGCTCCATTTAATGAAATTTCTGGAAGGGATTCCCTGCAGACCCAAATAGTTGGTGAGATCAAGGAGGTATGCCAAGCCAAAGGGTGCTGGATGAAGGTGGAACTGGAGTCCAATGAAGAGGTATTTGTCCGTTTTAAGGATTACGGTTTTTTTGTGCCAAAGGATGCCGCAGGAAAAAAAGTGGTGATGAACGGTGCGGCTTTTTTTGAAGAAATGTCCGTAGAAGACCAAAAACACTACGCAGAGGATGAAGGTGCTTCCGAAGATGAACTGGCCCAAATTACCGCTCCCAAGAAAACGTTGAGGTTTGAAGCAGACGGGGTATTGATTGCCAGCCAACCTTGAAGCGAAGAATAATCACAACTGGCGACGGTTCCAAGACCATCCAAATAGAAGATTGGGACGAACAGTACCATTCCAAACATGGTGCGGTTCAAGAAGCCTATCATGTTTTTATTGAGCATGGTCTGTGGTTATTTCAGAATCGAAAAGTCCATCTGTTGGAAATAGGTTTTGGTACGGGCCTCAATGCACTTATTACCCTAATAGAAGCTTCCAAACAACAATTGAGTGTTGATTATGTTGGGGTTGAGGCGTTTCCGGTTTCCTTAGAAGAGGTAAATCAGTTGGACTATTGCGAGCAGTTGGGTTTTGAAGGATTGGAGCAAATGTTTCAAAAAATGCATAGTTGTCCATGGGAAAAAGTCATTTCGATCACAACCGATTTCACACTTTCAAAACAAAAAAAGGATTTTAAGGAAATCAGTCAGCAAAACCAGTTCAACCTTATATATTTTGATGCATTCGGTGCTAGGGTCCAACCCGAACTTTGGACCGAAGCCATTTTTTTGAAAATGTACCAAGCACTAAAAGCCAACGGGGTTTTGGTCACTTATGCCGCCAAAGGCAGTGTGCGCCGAGCCATGCAAGCTGTTGGTTTTACCGTAGAACGATTGCCCGGCCCACCAGGGAAAAGAGAAATGCTAAGAGCCACAAAACAGGAGTGATAGCCAATATTCTGTTAAGGAAAATGCTTTTGGTGTCATAAATAGGTTTAAAGTTTAAACAAATATGTTAAACCTAAATTAAGGTCTCATAAACAGTCGATTAAACCTATAACTTTGCGTAAAATGATTGTGATTGTATGAAGGTGTTGATAACAGGAGCTACTGGATTGGTTGGGCGGGCCATAGTTGAGGTTTTGCATCAAAAGGGCATTCCAGTAAATTATTTGACCACAAGCAAGGGGAAAATTACTTCCGACGAAGATTTTCAAGGATTTTATTGGAATCCTGCCAAAGGTGAGATAGATACAGACTGCTTTAATAATGTGCAGGCCATAATCAATCTGGCCGGGACAAGTATAGCCAAGCGTTGGACCCCCCAGCATCGAAAAAAAGTGATCTCCAGTCGTATAAATAGTTTACAAACCCTAAAAAAAGGGTTGGAAAACTCCAATAACAACGAAGTTGAATGTCTTGTTTCAGCGTCGGCTATTGGTATATATCCAGATTCTATTTCGGATTATTATGATGAGAGCACATCCAAAGTTGATGGAGGTTTTTTGGGCGAGGTAGTTCAAAAATGGGAAGCCGAGGCCGAAACCTTTGAAACAATTGGTGTAGATGTCGCTAAAATTAGGATAGGTCTCGTACTGTCAACAGAAGGTGGTGCCCTGCCCAAAATGGCAAGGCCTGTAAAAAACTTTGTTGGCGCACCGATTGGTAGTGGTGAACAATGGCAATCTTGGATACATATCAAAGATTTGGCGCAAATGTTCGCTTTTGCGGCAGAAAACAACTTTCGGGGCACATATAATGGTGTGGCCCCCAATCCAGTCACCAACACAAAACTTACCAAGGAACTGGCCAAAATTTTGGAAAGACCCCTGTGGTTACCAAATGTACCCGCATTTTTCTTAAGGCTGGTTTTGGGAAAAATGGCTACTCTTTTATTGGCAAGCCAACGGGTGAGCAGTAAAAAAATAGAAGAAGAAGGATTCTCTTTTCAGTATGTGAATATTTGTCAAGCCTTAAAACAATTATATACACCACAAGAAAAAGGTATGCCTGCATCTGTTGAGGCATAGAAAAATCAGAGTACACAACTTTTTGAATAATTAAAGCCCGCTTTGGCGGCTTTTTTTATGTTTTGCGGTGACATTTTGACATTTTTGGACAATTGGCAGTACTTTTGCCACTTCAAATCGGAATAAAACATTAGAACATGAGCAATAAAAGTAAGGTTGAGGAAATGGAAGATGAGCCTAAAAAAGGGCAAACCGAAGAAAGTACTGAACTGAACGATGAACATATAGAAACCGAAACCACGGAAGAAATCCAAGAAGAAATCCAAGAAGAAATTTCTGAGGAGGAGAAGCTGCGTGAAGATTTGGCAAAAGAAAAAGAAAAGTTCCTAAGGCTTTTTGCCGAGTTTGAAAACTATAAGCGAAGAACTTCCAAGGAGCGTATGGACTTGTTCAAGACAGCCGGACAAGAGGTCATGGTGGCTTTGCTTCCTATTTTGGACGATTTTGAACGTGCGTTAAAAGAGCTTTCCAAATCCGAGGACAGGGAAATGTTCAAAGGCGTGGAACTCATCAGCAATAAATTCAAAGAAACCTTGAAGAACAAAGGTTTGGAACAAGTTGAGGTAAAAGCGGGGGATACATTTGATGCCGAGGTGCACGATGCCATCACCCAGATACCTGCACCGGACAAGAAAATGAAAGGGAAAATCATAGATGTCGTGGAAAAAGGCTTCAAGCTTGGTGACCGCATTATAAGACATCCAAAAGTTGTTGTTGGAAACTAAAACTGTATGAAGGAGGATTATTACGAAATATTGGGAGTCTCCAAAGGAGCTTCAGCCGCAGAAATAAAAAAAGCCTACAGGAAAAAGGCCATCGAGTTTCACCCGGACAAAAACCCAGGTGATGCCAAGGCGGAGGAAATGTTTAAAAAATCTGCCGAGGCTTATGAAGTACTGGGCAATCCTGACAAAAAGGCAAAATACGACCAATTTGGACACGCTGCCTTCGATGGAAGTGGCGGATTTGGCGGTGGAGGTATGAACATGGACGATATCTTCAGTCAGTTCGGTGATATTTTTGGTGGCGCCTTTGGCGGTGGCGGAGGATTCAGTGGATTTGGCGGATTTGGTGGCGGACAGCGCAGAGCCAAGGGAAGCAACCTTCGTATCCGTGTTAAGCTAACGCTGGAAGAAGTGGCCAATGGTGTGGAAAAGAAAGTTAAGGTAAGACGGAAGCGTCAAGCTGACGGGGTTACCTATAGAACTTGCCCTACTTGTAACGGTACCGGACAGATTACCAAAATCACCAATACCATTTTGGGCAGAATGCAAACAGCCACCACCTGTACAACTTGTGGGGGTGCTGGGCAGTCCATAGATAAAAAACCTGCTGGAGCCGATGCCCAAGGGCTCAAGGTCGAAGAAGAAACCGTGTCCATTAAAATTCCACCAGGGGTGGAAGATGGCATGCAGCTAAAAGTATCCGGCAAAGGTAATGATGCCCCTGGAAACGGTATTGCAGGAGATTTGTTGGTCGCCATTGAAACTGTTGAGCACGAAACGCTAAAACGTGAAGGTGACAATCTGCATTACGATTTGTACATAAGCATGCCCGAAGCCGTTTTGGGAAGTTCCAAAGAAATTGATGCCATAGGGGGAAAAGTTCGTATAAAATTGGAACCAGGGCTACAGTCCGGAAAGATTTTAAGACTTCGCGGTAAGGGAATCAACAGCCTTAACGGGTATGGAGCGGGAGACTTATTGGTGCATGTAAACGTATGGACACCAAAAAATATAAATAAGGAGCAGAAGGAGTTTTTTGAGCGTATGCAGGACGATGATAATTTTGTTCCAAGGCCCGAAAAATCGGATAAATCCTTTTTTGAGAAGGTAAAAGATATGTTCTCTTAAGAGAAAAATCCTTCTGTTTAAATAAAAAACGTATATTTGAAACTGATGTTGGGTGACCGATATCTAATTTTCTTTTTCATAGCAATTTTTTTCCCATCCTTGATTTTTTTAAGGGTGGGTTTTTGTTTTTATAGGAAAATAGGTAGCTAGCAAATACATATCTTTGAAAAAATAGTTTACATGGATCATATCCTTGTTGCCAAAAATGTGACCAAAACCTATGGTGATTACACAGCGCTGAGCAACATTTCACTACAAATTCCCGAGAATTGCATATACGGACTTTTGGGCCCCAATGGAGCAGGCAAGACTTCCTTTATCAGGATTATAAATCAAATAACACACCAAGATTCCGGTGAAATTCTGCTTAATGGTGAGCCCTTGGCTCCAAAGCATATAGCATCCATTGGGTATTTGCCCGAGGAAAGGGGGCTGTATAAGAGTATGAAGGTGGGGGAGCAGGTACTTTATTTGGCACAGTTAAAGGGATTGTCCAAAAATGAGGCAAAAACAAGGCTTAAATATTGGTTCGATAGGTTAAATATTGGTGACTGGTGGGATAAAAAAATACAAGAACTTTCCAAAGGAATGGCCCAGAAGATACAGTTTATAGTCACCGTGCTGCACGAACCCAAACTATTGATTTTTGATGAACCTTTCAGTGGTTTTGATCCTATTAACGCCAACATCATCAAAGATGAGATTCTTCAATTAAAGGAAAAGGGTACATCCATCATTTTTTCCACACACCGTATGGAGTCGGTGGAAGAGCTTTGTGAGTACATTGCCCTTATCCATAAGTCCGAAAAAATATTGGACGGAAAACTGTCGGATATAAAAAAGGCTTACAAGAACAACATTTTTAATGTGGGTGTGCAAATGGAGAAAGATGCAGAGGCCTTTATGCGTTCTTTGGAACAAAAGTTCAACATTCTTTCTTCGGAAATAGATGCTTTGGAAAATCAAATACATTTTAAGGTGCAGTTGCCATCATCGCATACGGGTGATATTTTAGCGGAACTCTCCAAGGTATCGAACATAAACAGGTTCGAAGAAACCATACCTTCGGCCAACGATATTTTTATTCAAACTGTAAACAACAAGGACAATGGCAAGTAAACTTGGTTTAATTATAAAACGCGAATATTTGGCCAAGGTGCGCAACCGTTCCTTTATTGTTATGACCATTTTGAGCCCACTCCTAATGGTGGGGATGGTTGTTCTTATTGCGTATTTGGCCAAAATAAATGATGATGAGACCAGGGTAGTCTCCGTTTTGAACGAAAGTGCCTTCTTTCAAAGTGAATTTAGTCCATCCAAGAATATATCCTATGTCCATCTGGACGACTTGACCTTGGAACAGGCGAAGGACTCGACCAATTCCTTGGAATATTATGGGCTGCTCTATATTCCCCAAGGAGCAACGGTCGAGGAGGTGTCCAATGCCTCGTATCTTTTTACCAAGGACAATCCCAATACCTCTGTGACCAAAGAATTGGAGGATATTTTTCAAAACCAATTGCGACAAGATCGTTTGCAAAAATTAGGAGTAACCTCAAAACAGTTTTCCAGTGTGGAAAAACCTTTTGAAATTAACCTATCCACATTCGATGGGGAAAAAAGTGTGAGGGGCATCAACGAGATCAAAGCTATTATCGGAGGAGGTTTTGGCTATGCGATCATGATGTTCATCATTATTTATGGGGGCTTTGTGATGCGTAGTGTTATCGAGGAAAAAACCAGTAGGATTATTGAAGTGATCATATCCTCGGTAAAACCTTTTCAATTAATGCTCGGGAAGATTATAGGAAATTCTTTGGCAGGAATCACCCAGTTTACCATTTGGATCATTTCCGCATCATTGTTGATGTTAGTGGCAGTGATGATTTTTGGAATAGACTTGACGGCACTATCAAGCGACAATGGAGTGACTCCTGGACCAATGGGAATGTCGCAATTGGGCACTATGGATGATAAAATGATGATGTATGCCAAGGAAATCTACGATATTCCATGGGGCTTGCTTATAGGGTCATTCTTTATTTATTTTATACTTGGTTACCTTATTTATAGCTCCATTTATGCGGCTATTGGTGCCGCGGTGGACAATGAGACGGATACACAACAATTTATTTTCCCTATTATATTACCTTTAATGCTGGCTATTTATGTTGGGTTCTTTTCGGTTTTTAGCAACCCGCATGGCCCCATTGCAATTGGGTTTTCGTTGTTTCCATTAACATCGCCCATTGTAATGCTGATGCGCTTGCCGGGAGGAATAGGGGAAGGAGGAGTGCCTTTGTGGCAATTTTTGTTGTCCGTTTTTCTTTTGATGGTTACCTTTTTGGGTATTGTGTCATTGGCGGCCAAAATTTATAGGACAGGTATCTTAATGTATGGTAAAAAACCAACATACAAAGAATTGATAAAATGGTTAAGATATTAAAATAGTATGCAAGAAGGCGCAGAAGAAATAAAGGAAATCATTACGAAAGATGTTTGGGGGACCATAAAGGATTTTTTGGACCTTGGATTCCATATTGGTCAAGGCGAAAAGGCTATAAATCTTACCATTGGGCTTTTACTATTGTTGACGATTACGATAGTGGTGACAAAATTTTTGCTGAAATGGCTGCGCCGCATCTTTACCCGAAAAATGCAGCAGGAAGACAAACAAAAGTTTTCCAGTGTATTCAAATTTATCCATTACGTCGTTTACCTCATTGCTGTATTGGTCACTTTAAGTGCAGCGGGAGTGGATATCACTTTAGTGATTACGGCCTCAGCAGCACTTTTTGTAGGTTTGGGTCTTGCATTGCAAGAGTTGTTCAAGGATATTCTCGGGGGTATTTTTATCATAGTTGATAAATCGCTACAGGTAGGCGATGTTGTGGAGGTTGATGGTAAGGTAGGTAAAGTCTTCGAAATCAAGCTCCGCACCACAAGGGCCATTACCCGAGATGATAAGGTATTGATACTGCCCAACCACAAATTTATAAGCGATATAGTATACAATTATACCCAAAACCATAGAACCACACGAGAAAAAGTAAGTGTAGGTGTTGCCTATGGTAGCGATGTGGATTTAGTGACCACTATTTTGGAAGAAGTGGCCAATACCCAAAAACAAGTGCTCAAAAACCCTAAACCATTTGTACTGTTCGAGGATTTTGGGGATTCGGCATTGATTTTCTCCATATACTTTTTTACCAACGATACCTTCCGAGATCCACGGATAAAAAGTGAAATGCGCTATAAAATCAACGCCAAGTTCAAGGAGAACAACGTTAGCATCCCGTTCCCGCAACGCGATATACATATTATTCAGCCAAAACAATAGACACACATAAAAACCTCAACCCACCATATTGCAATTTGGAAGTGGATCACTTTCATTGTAATACTTTGTAGCCATAGTTTATGGGCACAGAGCACAGATATTTTTAGGCTGGAATACCTTAATATTCCCGAAAACGATAGCGGTGTCAAGACACAGCGCTACAAAGCATTGCTCAATTTTCCCATACAATTGAACAACAATAAGGATTACCTGGTTACAGGTGCCGAATATAATCGTTTTGATATGGGGTATTCAGCAGACCTTCCATTTGATAAAAAAGAGATGATTCGCTTCCATGTCATTGATTTTAATTTGGGATTGATCAAAAAATGGAACGAGAATTGGAATTTTGTGGCCATATTGACTCCTAGATTGGCATCCAATTTATTGGATGGTGTGCTGCAGGATGATTTTTTTATGAATGGTTCGGCGGCTTTTTGGAAAGAAAAACCAAAAGCAGATAAACCTTTTCGGGTGGTTTTGGGGCTGACTTACAACAGTACTACTGGGATTCCCGTTCCGCTGCCCCTGATCCATTACTATAAAAAGTTCCACCCAGACTGGTCGTTTATAGTAGGAGTGCCAAAATCCAACCTGAAATATCATTTTGATAAAAAACACAGTTTGGAGTTGGCACTGTTCTTGGACGGTTACTTTTTAAATCTTCAAAACGATATTGTTTTGGATAATGGGTTGGCAGCTTCCCGGATTTCGTTCAACACTTTGGTAGGTAGTTTGGGGTATCAATACAGCATTTCCAAGAGTATGTCCTTTTTTGCCATTGTGGGAAGCAGTGTGTACCAAGAGGGCAAATTAAGAAATAAAGATCGTGGCGAGGTGTATTTGTTCAATAACGATGCAAATTTTTATATTAGAACAGGTTTCAAAATAGGAATATTTTAAATAGCAGTATATGTCAAAAATTTTGATAGTAGAGGACGAATCGGCAATTAGAAGGGTATTGGTAAAAATATTGGCCGAAGAAAACGATGGTTATAATGTAGTTGAGGCCGAGGACGGCCTAGCAGGAATTGAAGCCATCAAAAAGGAAGATTTTGACCTAGTGCTCTGCGATATCAAAATGCCAAAGATGGATGGGGTAGAGGTTTTGGAAGCCGCCAAGAAAATAAAACCAGAGATTCCATTTATAATGATTTCAGGTCATGGTGATCTCGACACAGCAGTAAATACGATGCGGTTGGGGGCATACGATTACATCTCCAAACCACCGGATTTAAACCGATTGCTTACCACAGTTCGCAATGCTTTGGACCGAAAGGAACTCGCCGTGGAGAACAAGGTGCTCAAGAAAAAGATTTCCAAGAACTATGAAATGATTGGGGAGAGCAAGGAAATAAATGCCATAAAGGACATGATCGAAAAAGTAGCGCCTACCGATGCCCGGGTTCTGATTACGGGTTCCAACGGTACTGGTAAAGAACTCGTGGCCCATTGGGTGCATCAAAAAAGCCCGCGTTCATCGTCCCCGTTTGTTGAAGTGAATTGTGCAGCGATTCCTTCTGAGTTGATTGAAAGTGAGTTGTTTGGACACGTCAAGGGCGCATTTACATCTGCTGTTAAGGACAGGGCAGGAAAGTTTGAAGCGGCCAATAAGGGAACCATATTTTTAGATGAGATAGGCGATATGAGCCTTTCGGCCCAAGCCAAAGTGCTTCGGGCCCTGCAAGAGAACAAAATCAGTCGCGTAGGTTCGGATAAGGACATTAAAGTGGATGTTCGGGTACTTGCGGCTACCAATAAGGATTTAAAAAAGGAAATTGAAGCAGGTAAATTCCGAGAAGATCTTTACCACCGTTTGGCCGTGATCCTGATCAAGGTTCCCGCACTCAACGATAGGCGAGACGATATACCTTTATTGATAGAACATTTCGCCAAAAAAATAGCATCCGAACAAGGAACAGGACAAAAGAGTTTCTCCAAAAAGGCCATAGAATTGCTTAAGAGTTATGATTGGACGGGGAATGTACGCGAACTCCGCAATGTTGTGGAACGTTTGATTATTCTAGGAGGTAAGGAAGTATCCGAGGAGGATGTGAAACTATTCGCCAGTAAATAAACCTAGTGGCAATCACCTAATTTTTCCAGAGCATCTTTAGCCAAGGTTTTAACCCGTTGGTGATATTCCTTTTTATGTTGCGATAGGTTGGTGTTCAACAAGGTCAAACGAGATTCTTCATAAATATTGGTAATAAACCTGTGAGCTTCTTCACAGTTCACATCAGAAACCACTTTATCCAAGGAAGACTCAAACCTCAATAAACAGCTGTGCACCTGTTTTTTTACCGTAGAACCATGTGTCAACATCATTCCGTTCTGAAAACCCAGAACTTCCTTGGTGTTCAGTACCAGTACATTGCTTCCATAATCACTGGAAGTTTGTTGCCCGAACTCCTGTAACACATTAATGCCGATTATAGTGCTCTCCAAAGCCTGGTGCAATGCCGCTTTGAATTTTGGTGAAACACTGGTTTTTGTAGCCGTTTTTAAATGGGAAAGTGTAATTTCCAAACTTTCAATGGCACCCTCGCAGCCACAGTCCAAAAAATTGCCCTTTGTTTTTTCAATACCGTTCAACGCTTTGTAGGCGTGGTACTTGGCCATATTTAAATTGTCGGCCACCACAGCCTCTTGGATTTTACTTTTGATGTATTCCAAATTGGTGCTTGCATATTGGCAGGCATTTGCAGGTGTAGTGAACGAAGCCATGAGCCAAAGGCCAAAAAGACCAATAGCAAAGACTATAAGTAGGATAATCTTTCTGCTTTTCATAACGATTTACAGATTTGGGACGCTGTGTCGTTGATAATCATAAAGTTACGAATTTCATCGTCCAGAGGAGAAAATAGATCGATTAAAGAACCAACTTTGGGCACAAGTGGTCAAAGTATCGATGAACTACACATTTAATAAGTAGGTTGAAGGAGTGATCAAAAAGAATTATATTCATTCCTATGAAAGAAATCAAAACAGAAGACTACAAGGTAGTTGATTCGGTAAAGCTATCTGAAAAAGACACCTACGAGGATTTTGGTGCATCCAAGAAGAAACTCAAAAAGGAACTGAAGAATATCCGAAAGGACCTTGGAGATTTTCAAGATACGCTCTACGCCCACGGAAAGTATGGAGTGCTGGTCTGTTTACAAGGAATGGACACCGCGGGCAAGGACAGTTTGATCAGGGAAGTTTTTAAAGATTTTAATGTTAGGGGAGTGGTGGTGCATAGTTTTAAGGTGCCATCCACCTTGGAAAAAAAGCACGATTACCTTTGGCGGCACTATATTGATTTGCCCGAAAGAGGAAAATTTTCTGTCTTTAATCGTACACACTACGAAAATGTATTGGTGACCAAGGTCCATCCAGAATATATTTTGGGAGAGAACCTGCCAAAAGTGGAATCTGTGGACGATATTGATGATGATTTCTGGGAAAGGCGCTATCAGCAAATCAATAATTTTGAAAAACATGTTGCCGATAATGGCACCATAATCTTCAAGTTTTTTCTGCATCTTTCCAAAGAAGAACAACGGCAACGCTTATTGCGCAGAATCCGTTTAAAGCAAAAGAATTGGAAGTTTTCTCCAGGCGACCTCGAAGAGCGAAAACTTTGGGATAATTATCAAGAGTGTTATGAAGAAGCTTTGGGCAAAACTTCCAAGGAACATGCTCCATGGTACGTAATACCTGCTGATAACAAAAAAGCAGCTAGGGTAATTGTGGCCTCCATCATGATGGAAGCGTTAAAAAAGTACAAAGATATTGAGGAACCCGAGCTGGACGATGAAATAAAAGCTAATTTAGAAACCTTTAAACAAGAACTGGAAAAAGAAACCACATGAGAACAGTCCTACTTTTGGCCTTTTTGTTGGTCAGTACCCCATTTTTTTCTCAGACCGAGGACGAAAAACAAATAAAAGCAATTTACGATGAAGCCCTGACCAATGGTAAGGCTTATGATTGGCTGAACTACCTTTCCAACCAAATTGGTGGACGGCTTTCAGGTTCCGTACAAGCACAACAGGCCGTGGATTATACCAAGGCACAATTGGACTCACTGGGATTGGACAAGGTTTGGTTGCAACCCGTAATGGTGCCTAAATGGGTAAGGGGAGTTCCTGAATTTGCCTACTTTGAAACAAAGCCTGGGTTGACCACCAACGTGCCCATTTGTGCACTTGGAGGATCAGTGGCAACACCCGCCGGCGGTTTAAAGGCCAACGTGGTCGAGGTCAAGGGCATTGAGGATTTGGAAAAGTTGGGAAAAGATAAAATAGAAGGCAAGATTGTTTTTTATAACCGTCCGATGGACCCAACACTGATCAATACCTTCTCTGCATATTCAGGTTGTGTGGACCAACGCTATTCTGGTGCGGCCGAAGCCGCAAAATATGGGGCATCGGGCGTTATTGTACGTTCCATGAACCTTCGTTTGGATGACTATCCGCACACAGGCTCCATGAGTTATGGTGATACTCCAGTGAACCAACGCATACCAGCGGCGGCCATTAGTACAAACGGTGCGGAGTTGTTGAGTACTACGCTTAAATTAAATCCTGATGTAAAATTTTACTTCAAGCAAAACTGTAAGCAACTGGAAGATGTGCAATCCTACAACGTAATCGGAGAAATAACAGGAAGCACCTATCCCAACGAGATTATGGTGGTAGGCGGTCACTTGGATTCTTGGGATTTGGGAGATGGTTCCCATGATGACGGAGCTGGGTGTGTACAGAGTATGGATGTGTTGAGGCTTTTAAAGGAAACTGGATATCAACCAAAACGAACTTTGCGCGTTGTCCTTTTCATGAATGAAGAAAATGGAATGCGAGGTGGCAATAAGTATGCGGAAGTCGCCCGAGACAAAAACGAACAACACATATTTGCATTGGAAAGCGACTCTGGCGGGTTTACGCCTAGAGGTTTTTCCATTGATGCTTCTTCGGAGAATGTGAAACAGATTCAAGGATGGAGGGATTTGTTCGAACCGTACTTGGTTCACCTGTTTTACGAAGGAGGAAGTGGTGCGGATATAGGTCCGTTAAAAGAGGATGGGATAGTATTGGCGGGATTGCGACCCGATACCCAGCGCTATTTTGACCATCACCATGCCGAAAACGATACTTTTGAGCATGTGAACAAACGTGAATTGGAATTGGGAGCAGCTACGATGGCCAGTTTGGTGTACCTCATAGATAAATACGGAACCATTCCCACTAAAAAAGTAAAGGGATAAAATATTTGTTGTTTGTAAAACAAAGCACCGTTCAAGCCGATGGTTTGGACGGTTTTTTTTATGTAATAGCCTTATTTTTAGCTTTCTTCATGCGTTTGGGTCCATACCAGAGCCAAAATCCGGTAATGGTGAAAATCAAAAGGGAAATACCCATCACCGATGTGTACACAAGTTTTATATAACCGTTTGTTCCGAGGTAATCATCCACAATGGAACCGTCATGAATGTTTTCTAAAAAATCGGACCTTCGTTGCCCAATGGAAAGAACTTTGCCCGTGGCGCCGTCCAGTTGCACCTCGTAAAAGGAGTTCACGAACAGAAACTTTACCGAACCTTTTTCTTTTCTAATATCAATACGGTCTACCTCAAAAGATGTGTGCGATATTTCGTCATGGATTGTATGGAGGGCAATGGTATGTAGACTGTCCACTGGTAACCATTCCTTTAAGTTGGCAGTAGTTCCTTGTTGTGTTTCTGGGAGAATATATCCGTTTGAGTTTTTTTTCCATCCCAAAATGAGACCGGATACGGAAATAAAAAAGAAAAAAATGAACAAGAATGCTCCTGTGGTTCTGTGTACTTTTCGAAATATGCGTAATACTTTGGCTTGCTTCTTCCTTTTGCCCATTCGTGCCAGTTAAAAAGCCTAAATATCATCAAAATTTATGAAAGGATTATGCGTAGTTACGCCTGAACTTTACGAGAAATCTCGTATTTAACAAAAATTTTAGAATATAAATGATGTTAGGCTGTTCCAGCCTATAAAAAAGTTAACTACCTGCCAAAGGAGAGCCAAAAACACCCACGGCCAATTCTGCCCAGATAAGAAGGAAAAGAATGACAATAGCAACGATGATCAGATACCTTTTTTGGATGGTTTTGGTTTTTCTGATGGCAAGGTCGATAGCGAAACCCAATGTCAACAGTAAACCGCCTGCCGCTATAAAATCAAACAAAGACCATTGTACTTCGGATGAGAATTGCATGGCTATAAACGGAATTACCAACAATGCCAAAATGGAGGATAGAATTACTACTTGTCTTTTGCTGATGGTCATGGATAATGTATTGATTAATGCTAAGGTAATCTATTAAGTGTTTAGTTGGAGAAGTTTTGAGGATAACAGTATTTGAAAGTAATTTTTTCGTTTACGATTTTAGCCCGTTTCACAAAAATGATTAGAGGTTAATAATTAGAAAAGACTGCCAGTTAAATTCATAATAGACTGTTTATATTAAAAAGTTAATGGTTCAATCCAAGTTGAACTAGGGGTAACAGTAAAAATCAATTAAAGTTAAATTGCATGTGCTATATGATAACTGTTACATAGGAAAGTCACGCCCAAAAAGGTAAGTATTTGGCATGTTTTTTTGAGTTGCTTTCAGGGTCAAAATCTTTTATTAAGCCGGATTTTATTGATTCTGAAAGGGTCTGTAAATTAAACTCTGTCCGTTGTTTCAATTCCTTTGGGGCTAGCCCCAAAGGAATTGGTGTTTAATATCAGGGGTATCCGTTCCCCAAATTTAATGTAAAGTTGTTGAACGGTCAGGCTCCAATTGTGCAAAGGGCTG
>NZ_WUEG01000054.1 GCF_010468565.1 Allomuricauda sp. TY007 | reverse complement strand
TCTCGGAATCACTCTTGTTTTCTCTTCCTCCGCCTACTTAGATGTTTCAGTTCAGCGGGTTCGCCCCCATTGCTGGGTGACAGGCCTTCAACCTGCCGGGTTGCCCCATTCGGACACCCACGGATCAATGCTCATGTGCAGCTCCCCGCGGTTTTTCGCAGCTTATCACGTCCTTCGTCGCCTCTGAGAGCCTAGGCATTCCCCATACGCCCTTCTTTTGCTTGTCGCACCTGTACCCAAGTACAAATGCCCTCTCGTAATCCTTAATGTTCTATTCTACTTCGTGTTTCTTCTTTGACTTCGCACACAACGATATAAAATCGCTGTTGCTCCGTCCCAATATGTCAATGAACTTGTGGCGGACCGCCACTGGTGATAAGATCACCGTGGACGGCCAATTGCCGTGGTGGAGAATATCGGAGTCGAACCGATGACCTCCTGCGTGCAAGGCAGGCGCTCTAGCCAGCTGAGCTAATCCCCCATCTTTCAGTTATGAGTTATTAGTTGGGAGTTATGAGTGATAACCCTGTAACTCAACTTCTAAAA
>NZ_WUEG01000053.1 GCF_010468565.1 Allomuricauda sp. TY007 | reverse complement strand
TCTCGGAATCACTCTTGTTTTCTCTTCCTCCGCCTACTTAGATGTTTCAGTTCAGCGGGTTCGCCCCCATTGCTGGGTGACAGGCCTTCAACCTGCCGGGTTGCCCCATTCGGACACCCACGGATCAATGCTCATGTGCAGCTCCCCGTGGATTTTCGCAGCTTATCACGTCCTTCGTCGCCTCTGAGAGCCTAGGCATCCCCCATACGCCCTTCTTTTGCTTGTCGCACCTGTACCCTAAGGTACAGATGCCCTCTCGTAATCCTTATATATTCTATTCTACTTCGTGTTTCTTCTTTGACTTCGCACACAACGATATAAAATCGCTGTTGCTCCGTCCCAATATGTCAATGAACTTGTGGCGAATCGCCACTGATATCAAAAAATCAGCGGACAACTTTTGCCGTGGTGGAGAATATCGGAGTCGAACCGATGACCTCCTGCGTGCAAGGCAGGCGCTCTAGCCAGCTGAGCTAATCCCCCATCTTTCAGTTATGAGTTATTAGTTGGGAGTTATGAGTGATAACCCTGTAACTCAACTTCTAAAA
>NZ_WUEG01000052.1 GCF_010468565.1 Allomuricauda sp. TY007 | reverse complement strand
TATTAGGTGTAAATGTTGGAATAAAAATCAACTATCATCTACTAACTAGTATTTACGTTACTAGTATATTATCATATACGGTGTTAGAAGATGACGCAAATGRYGAGARATAGTCRTCTAAATTAGTGGAAGCTGAAGCGCAAGGATTGATAATGTAATAGGATCAATGAATATTAACATTTAAAAYGATGATAATAATATTTATAGAATTGTGTAGAATTGCAGATTCCCTTTTATGGATTCCTAAATCCTCGAGGAGAACTTCTAGTATATCTACATACCTAATATTATTGCCTTATTAAAAATGGAATCCCAACAATTAAATAATATTTATAGAATTGTGTAGAATTGCAGATTCCCTTTTATGGATTCCTAAATCCTCGAGGAGAACTTCTAGTATATCTACATACCTAATATTATTGCCTTATTAAAAATGGAATCCCAACAATTATCTCAACATTCACCCATTTCTCATGGTAGCGCCTGTGCTTCGGTTACTTCTAAGGAAGTCCACACAAATCAAGATCCGTTAGACGTTTCAGCTTCCAAAACAGAAGAATGTGAGAAGGC
>NZ_WUEG01000051.1 GCF_010468565.1 Allomuricauda sp. TY007 | reverse complement strand
TCTTTCCCATCAATGTCCTCCATGATCTGTGAAGACCTTGCCCGGTCCAGCCCGAAAAGATAATGGGCAAAGGTGCTTGCGCACGACCACCCTCCCCTGACCTGGATCCCGAAGCGGTCGTTGAGCAAACGGACCACCAGGTTATAATGGATATCCTTAAGGTTAAAGGACAGACAGCCGATACGTTGGGCATCCTCATTCCCCAAATATTGTATTTCCCCAAGATTCTTGAGCTCATCCCGAAAAAGCCCTAGTAATGCTTGTTCTTTTATCGCCATGAGTCGGGTATCCATTTTCTCTTTCAATTGTATGGCAAGGGCGGCCTTTATGGTCTGGATGATACCCGGTGTGCCCCCATCTTCCCTGGTCTCCACATCCTCAAAAAAACTATGTTTTCCCCAGGGCGTGGTCCATTTCATATTGCCGCCTCCCGGGATCTCGGGCACTTCATTCCCATACAGATCTTTGTTGAACACCAAAATTCCACAGGCTCCGGGACCTCCCAGAAATTTATGGGGCGAAAAGAAAATGGCATCCATCCGACATTCCGGATCATTGGGATGCATATCGATATCCACATAGGGAGCGGATGCTGCAAAGTCAAAAAAACAGACCCCTCCATGGGCATGCATGG
>NZ_WUEG01000050.1 GCF_010468565.1 Allomuricauda sp. TY007 | reverse complement strand
TAGGCCGTGGCCGTAAGGGTATAGTTCCCCAACGGAAGGTCCCTCTCGTTGTAATCGCCCGATAGGTCGCCGAACAACGCGTAGGGCGCTACGCCCTCCCGCTGGGTGGCCGAAACAGGGCCCGTCAGTTCCAGAAGTACGCTGCCCGGTCCACCGAGTGTGTTCGCCCTGATGTTAAGGGACTGTCCGCCGGACGGCCCAAGGTCGATCTGCTGACCGTCCACCAAGTTGAACAGGTCCGTGTCCGTCGAGGCGTCCACCAAGGTAAGGCCCACAACGCCTTCGGTCAGGGGCCCCGATACATTTATGGCCACAAAATCCGTGTCCGTCTGACCATCGCCATCGGTCACCGTCAGCACCGCATCGTAACTGCCCGCTGCCGTATAGGTATGGACGGGGTCCGCCTCGCTGGAGGGCGCACTGCCGTCCCCAAATTCCCACTCGTAGGAGATTATGCCCACATCGTCCGTGGAATTGCTTCCCGTAAACTGTATTTCCAAGGGAGCGTCCCCGCTTACTTGGTCCGCTTCGGCAAAAGAAATAGGGGGATCGTTCTGCACCGTATTTGCGATTATGGTTATGGTGTCCGTGTCCGTCTGACCATCGCCATCGGTCACCGTCAGCATCGCATCATAACTGCCCGCTGCCGTATAGGTATGGACGGGGTCCGCCTCGTTGGAGGGCGCACTG
>NZ_WUEG01000049.1 GCF_010468565.1 Allomuricauda sp. TY007 | reverse complement strand
CAAACAATACCATAAAGGCTCTAATTGTTGTGGGGCTCGTATTTGGCGGTGTTTTTGAAGAACTTTTTTGGAGAGGTTACTGGATTAAAAGACAGGTTGCGAGATATGGAAAAAATGCATGGATTATTAACGCAGTACTTTGGTCAATCTCTCATATAATTGCCTACAATCCCATAAAAATTATTTTTATTGCGTTTAGTTTTTCCTTTATTTCGAATAGGTATGGGACGTCAACTATAACGGTTATTTTTCATGCAATGATTAATACTTTTGTTGGGTTAAGACTAATAACTGCTTATTCTTAAAATATTTTGATAAAAGATATTTTCAGACATTTAAAAAGAAGAAAATCCAAGATAGCGCTTGCTGTGATGTCGTTGGTGATGGGGATTTACTTTTTTAAGGAAGGTGCTTTTTCGGCCTATAAAATATTTGGGTTTATAATTACAGTGGTTCTGACTTTTTTAATTCTCTCCTGGGGAAGTGATAATCCTGAAGAAAAAAATGATAAAAAGCTCCGAATTTCGGAGCTTTTTTTATGCGTGAATTATATATTGCTGGTCTTTTGTCCAAATCGATTTCAATTTCACTCCATTCGTGTACACTTTTGGTGGAGATAAATTCCGTTGGTAATGTAATATCGTATGCAATGTAGAATCAAGTATATTTTTTGAATTTTCTTCAAAAATCATTTGGATTTATGCCA
>NZ_WUEG01000006.1 GCF_010468565.1 Allomuricauda sp. TY007 | reverse complement strand
CGCCGCCCTTGCCGAAAAGGTTCTTGCCCGACATGAACTGGTCAAGCACCTTCTTTTCAAATTCTGTCTGTTCCTCTGTTCTCATGGTTCTGTCTGAATAAAATTAATGTTTAAATCTATTTCAGACAGAGTTTAATTTACACCCTCTTCTGAAATAATTCTTGAAGCGATGGAATAGTTTTTCTCTGCTATTCCAAATCTATTTCTGAGGGTTTGATTTGTCATGTGTTCCCCTGATACATACTTTAAACAAGCATGTAGATAACAGGCTCTTGTTTTATCGTCTTTATCCATTTGACGAAGCGATTTATGAGCATATAAAATTACCCTTGTATAATTTTCTCCTTCTATAAATTTAGGTGCTGGCAGTTGGTAATATTCGCATTCAAAAATAACTTTATCAATACCACTTCCTCTTTCTTCACAAATATTCATTCTCCTCATAAAACTAGCTAAAAGCTCATTCCTGGATTGAGGATTATGGTCAACAAATCTCATTGTACTAATCAAAGGTTTCCCTGGATTAGAGATTTCAACTCTATTTTCGAATATTTCAATCATAGGTCCAGTTCCGTTAATTGAAAAATCTTGATGTATTACTGCATTTGCTACTAATTCTCGGATAGCAAGTTCAGGAAACATTTTAACTTCTTTTCTGAAAACCTTCCCAATTTCTTCATTAACGGGTAATTGATCATTTATATAATTTATTAACCCTTTGAAACCTACGGCATACCCTTTTTGCCCTATTTGTTCCTTCTTGGTTTTGAGTTTATTTTTTCCTTGATAAATTATAACTCTAATTGCTTTTCTTGAAAGTGTTTCAAATTCATCTAGTTTTTTTGCTAAAAGAATTGCCCCTAAATTTGTAATGTCATATTTGTCAGCCCGCTTTATTATTATTTTTTCCTGTGTGAATTTTTCAAATATAGCTTTACGGTTTTCTGGTAATGGGATATTAAGTAACTCAAAATAAGAAGGGTAATCCAATAACCCCAAAACTTTGTCGGCAGATACATTTTTTAGAGCTACTCCTTTTTCAAAAACAGAACTTGACTTTTTTGTCCAAATTAATCGTTGTTTTTCAGGATATTCATCAAGTTTCTTTTTGTATGACCCTATACGTATATAACTTTCTCCATTAAATTTTACAGGAGTATTGGTAGCGGCTTGAACTTGAATGATAATAACTCTTTCCCCTTCTGCCTTAAATTCAAAAGTGTCAAAATTGATTCTTGGGTTTAATAGTCTCGATATCCAAGGAATTAAATCCTCATTGCCTTTTCCTTTTTGGTTAAGGTCAAACTTGGTTCCAACTATTCTGTGGGATTTATCGTCAATTCCAAATATTAAATATCCGAAATCTTTGTTGTGAACACAGGCAGAATTAGAAAGTGCTGAAATGTACTCTCCTAGGTTCTTGCCATTATTAACTTTAAACTCTAACCATTCGGTTTCCGTAGGAAATGCCCTGAACTCACTTAAAAGTATGTTTAATTCACTCTCTGTCACATATGGTTTATTTGTAAAACACTAAATATCAATTGTTTATGTTTGTGTGTTTAGACTTAATCACATAACCGTCACATAAGCAAAACTAAGACAAAAAAATGGATTACTACTGCGTCAAGAATGAAGCCTACCATTATTCACAGTTCACAATAAGGAGTTAAGTTAGTTCTTTTCTTGGTAAAATCCAGTAGTGTTCAATGAATGTTTTCGTGGGGGCTGATAGAATTATAACCGTAGCTAGCTAAATTTTGGATTCTTCTCGCAAGGGTTATTATGCACTTTCATTTTTCAGTTTTATATAGAAAATCGGCCGCAGCAGAACTCATCTTTTTATAATCGTGTCCTACATTCGGGACTACCTCTATTTTCCAACCAAACTCCTTTCCCAGTTGTGTGGCAATCTCTTTGGATGTGGTATAAAAATATTTTCCGCGCTCAAATCTGAACAAACCTTGTTGGTCCATTTCGGGGGTATGTCTTAAGTCTCCCCTAGTTTCGTTGGCATCATCCTTTTCTCCCAAAAAAAGTATCAGATTGGAACTGAAATCTGTGTCAATGGCCGATGTAACACCATTTTTAAGCCCATACGGGAATTCAACCCTATCCGTCGGAACCGTGTACCAACCAGAGTTTGATGCCAAAATCCTATTTGCCTTATTCTCGGGTTTAAAAATTGCAAGCCTATGTAATATTTGTCCTCCTGCCGAATGTCCAAACATATCATAGGTGTCTGTATCTAAATGGAGCTTTTCTTTGACCAAATCAAAAATTCGGTCAAAATCGTTGTAGATCCACTGCTCATGGTTGTGATTTACACTAAATCCAATCATAGCGGTCCGTTCTTGGTTGATTTTTACATCGGTGATCATTCCCGCCAAATTGTAACTCCAGAATTCAGGGTAATACTCCTCTGAATATTCAGGGGAGAGTACAAGCAAATTGTATTGTTCGGCTTTCTCGATCCAAGCATCTCGATAATCATCTCCATTTCTGCCAGCTCCGGGAATTACCATAATCATGTTTGAACTAGTTGCAAAATGGGTTGGTTTATAGTAATGGACTGCTATTGTTTTCTCTTTTTTAAATCCGCCCTCAATGATAAACTTACCCGAGCCCTTTTGAATATTTAATACGTTTACCCTTGCCTTTCTTTCTGGGGCCAATTCACTTTTTTTGATGAGTTCCATGTTACAGTGTGGGCAGGTTCCGGGTTCCGAAAAAGTCAATTCGTCACAAGATAGGTCACAAGGTGTACAAACAAACTCCTCTTTTTTGCTTTGACACGAAAGCAGCATAAAAAGAAGTAAAGGGAATAGTAAATTCGATTTCATTGATTGATGGTTTTTGAGAAGACTAAATATCAAAATTTTTAAGTTTATTTATCATTATTGATGTACCAAGCTTTAATTCTGAAAGTCTGAGGGTTTTTTGGTCAGCAATTGCCATTTTTTGAAGCTTTTTACATAGTTCAGGATTATTTATGTCATTATCAAACTCCAGGTTTCGAAATTGAAAAAGAAATAAGTGAAATAGAATAAGTGGATATATCATATCGAACATTCGATAAACGGTTATCTATAAGCATCATTCAACCCAATACCATCGTTGATCATGGGTAGGATTTTTTCCAACCTTCGCAATTTGGTTTTCTCTTGTTTGGCTTCGGCAACGTATTCGCAGAACTCTTTTTGTTTGTAGGGCGTAAACTTTTCAAAAGCGTCCTTTAATGTAGCATTTTTGGTCAATTCGGATTGCAGCAGCTCGGGAATAACCACTTTTGATGTTCTTTCAGCTTTCACTTCCAGCCCCTTTTTCTGATTCTCCAAAGCTTCTACCATATAGGCCAACACCACCTTTTCGTCCACTTCATCCAAACGTTGGAACTTCCAGTGTCGCATGCCCTTGGTTTTGCCTTCTTGAGCATTTTCCAATACCTTCTTTGGGTCTTTTAAAAACACACCGTTAAAAAACCATACCCCAAAATGGCTTTTGAACTTACAAATACCAAAAACATTTTTTCCATTTAAGGTGTACACAGGAATACGCCATTTAAAATCCTCTATGGCATCTGTTTTTAAGGCAATTTCCCTTAGCAAAGCAATTCCCTTTCTAAAAGTGTGTTCCTTTTCGTAATAGCTTTCTATTTTTTCGGATTTGTCCACAATCACTTGATTTGTACAGCTGTAAGTTCGCAAATTTTCACGATAACCATAACGGCTTTTTGCATACTTTCCAAAGGAATGTACTCGTATTTACCATGAAAATTATGCCCGCCCGCAAATATATTAGGGCAGGGCAGGCCCATAAAGCTCAGTTGCGAACCATCCGTTCCACCCCGAATGGGTTTTATGATAGGCTCAATTTGAAGCGATTTCATCGCCTCTTCGGCAATCTCTACAATGTGGTACATGGGTTCTACCTTTTCCCTCATGTTTTTGTACTGGTCCTCAACGGTAAGGCTGACAAACTCCCCGTATTTTTTGTTGAGTTTTTCTTTGATGTCGTTCAATAGGTCTTTCCTAGCCTGAAAATGCACCGCATCGTGGTCACGGATAATGAGCTCTATCTTCGCTTTTTCAATTTCGCCCTTGATGTTGTGTACATGGAAAAAACCTTCCCGCCCCGTGGTGTGTTCTGGAACTTCGCTTGGAGGAAGATGGGTTAGATAATCGTTGGCAATGCCAATGGCGTTCACCATTTTATTTTTCGCGTAGCCGGGGTGCACGCTTTTTCCCGTAATGGTTATTTTGGCCTTGGCTGCATTAAAGTTTTCATATTCCAATTCGCCCACTTGGCTGCCATCCATGGTATAGGCCCATTCCGCCCCGAACTTTTTTACATCAAATTTGTGCGCTCCGCGGCCTATCTCTTCATCTGGGGTAAAGGCAATACGGATTTTTCCATGCTTGATCTCTGGGTGGTTGATAAGATATTCCATTGCCGTGATGATTTCAGCAATACCTGCTTTATCATCAGCGCCCAATAGTGTGGTTCCGTCTGTAGTAATCAAGGTTTGGCCTTCGTAGGCTTTTAAATCGTCAAAATAATCGGGAGACAGTACAATGTTTTTCAGTTTGTTGAGTACGATATCCTTGCCATTATAATTTTCAATGATCTGGGGCTTTACATTTTTGCCCGAAAAATCAGGGGAAGTATCAAAATGGGAAACAAAACCAATGGTGGGCACTTTTTTATCCATATTGCTGGGCAAAGTGGCCATAATGTAGGCATTCTCGTCTATGGATACTTCTTGCATTCCAATTTGATGGAGCTCCATCACCAATTTCTTGGCAAGGTCCCACTGTTTTTCCGTGCTAGGTGTGGTTTTGGAGTAAGGGTCGCTTTGCGTATCCGTGGTCACATACTCTAAAAATCTGGGTAATAATTTTTCCATGGTCGGTGTTGAGTTTCATCAAAAATAATGGTTATTCAAACGTAATTTTGTAAATCAAGGACATTAATACCTATCTTTCGAAAAACCATTAACAGCAACCTTAATTGAAAGCGCTAGTATTTTTTCTTTTTTTGATTTGTGGGTTTTATGGGCAAGCTCAATTGGATTGTATTTTAGGCGTGGGCGGACGCGATAATGAGACCATTGTCAAAGTTTTTGAGTTGACGGAAGAACAGCAAAAAAACCTGAAGAATTGGACAGCCGAACTAAAAATCCGAAACGATATTTTTAAGGAGAGGGCAAAGTACCTGATGAAACAGAACGAAGAAAGCTCGCCCGAAGTATTGATGGAGGTTTCAAAAAAATATCAATCTTATATAGATAGCATGGCCAAGAATGTCCGTATGATGGATAAAAGGTTGCTGACCAGTTTCAACGAAACCCAATACGAAAGGTATCTGAAATTATGCCGAAGGTTGACCTTGCGCCCTATCCACATTAATAGGTCGGTTGACGAAAATTGACCAAAATATCAAGAACTGTTTTAAGAGTTTTTATTTTTGTCCAAAATCCATTCTGAATGTACAAAATCCTTATTCGCCCGGTACTTTTTCTGTTTGACCCCGAAGCCGTGCACCACTTTTCTTTTTGGGCCATTAAGTTGTTTTCAAGATTGGGTTTGAGTGGTCTTTTTAGAAGCATATTTGTAGTGAACGACCCCAAATTGGAGCGTGAGGTTTTTGGTGTGAAGTTCAAAAATCCCGTAGGGCTAGCCGCTGGTTTTGATAAAGATGCCAAACTATATAACGAATTTTCCGATTTTGGGTTCGGTTTTGTGGAAATAGGTACGGTAACACCCAAGCCCCAACCGGGGAACCCCAAAAAACGACTGTTCCGTTTAAAAGATGATAAAGCCATTATCAACCGAATGGGCTTCAACAACAAGGGGGTTTTTGAGGCGGTGGAACAGTTGAAGAAAAAACATCGAGTAATTGTCGGCGGGAATATTGGAAAGAACAAAGTAACGCCCAACGAGGCGGCCATCAAGGATTACCTGATTTGTTTTGAGGCACTTTTTGAGCATGTGGATTATTTTGTGGTCAATGTGAGTTCGCCCAATACCCCGGGACTTCGAGAGCTTCAGGATAGGGAACCGCTGACCAAGTTGTTGAAAAAGCTAAAAAGTCAGAATAAAAAATTGGCCAAAAGCAGTGCGCAGAAAGAGAAGCCGATTTTATTGAAAATAGCCCCGGATTTAACGGATGATCAATTGTTGGATATCATCGAAATTGTTGCCGATACTAAAATTGATGGGGTAATCGCAACCAATACCACCATCGAAAGAAAAGGTTTAAAATCACATTTGACCTTGTCCGAAGAAAAAGGCGGCCTTAGTGGAAAACCTTTAACGAAGCGAAGCACCGAAGTCATTCGGTTTTTATCTGAAAACAGTAGAAAAGCATTTCCGATCATTGGGGTAGGTGGTATTCATTCCGCAGAGGATGCTTTAGAAAAGTTGGAAGCAGGTGCGGATTTGGTACAATTGTACACCGGTTTTATTTATGAAGGCCCCGGGCTTATCAAGAAAATCAACAAGGCCATTTTGAAAAAAATGGACTAAGAGCATATGCACAGTTTGTTTTTATTTCTGGAAACCATCAATTATCCCATATTGATTGGGTTTTTGGTATCGTCGCTTGCTTTGGCCATATCACCGGGACCGGATAATATTTTTGTGCTTACCCAAAGTATCAGTAATGGCACTAAATCGGGATTGGCCACAGTGTTTGGCTTGGTCTCTGGTTGTTTGGTACATACGACCTTGTTGGCCTTTGGTATATCGGAAATCATCAAGCGTAGCGATACCTTGTTTTTTGCCATCAAATTGTTTGGAGCCATATATCTTTTGTACTTGGCTTATCAAGTGTATCGAAGTGATGCTTCCATTCTTTTGGACAACGGAGATAAACCAACTCAAGCACCCTCAAAACTTTTTTGGAAAGGTTTTACTATGAATGTACTCAACCCCAAGGTAACCATCTTCTTTTTAGCTTTTTTTCCTGGGTTTTTGTTTAGCACGGAACTCAATATCGTCATACAGTTCTACGTTTTAGGGTTACTTTTCATGCTTTCTGCCCTCATTGTTTTTGGGGCAATTGCTGTACTTGCGGGTAATATATCTAAATCCTTGATGAGTCATAAAAAGGCCGGTTTATATTTAAAATGGGTACAGATTATTGTTTTTGTGGGGATTGCCATTTATCTATTTCTATCGGATAAATAAGTGCTATTTTTACGGAAGCCTATGTCAAAAGTGAAACTCATAGAATGTCCGCGGGACGCCATGCAGGGAATAAAACCCTTTATTCCTACGGATGAAAAGGCAAAGTATATCCAATCCTTGTTGGGCTGTGGTTTTGATACCATTGACTTTGGCAGTTTTGTATCGCCCAAAGCCATACCGCAAATGCAAGATACGGCAGAAGTCTTGTCTCGATTGGACCTGTCGCGCACCCGAAGTAAGCTCTTGGCCATTGTGGCCAATGTACGTGGGGCGCAAGATGCCTGCAAATATGGAGCAATTGATTACTTGGGCTTTCCTTTTTCCATTTCCGAAAACTTTCAGATGCGGAACACGCACAAGACTATTACCCAATCGGTGGAAACGCTAAAGGGAATCTTGGATTTGGCCAATGCCCACGATAAAGAAGTTGTGACCTATATTTCCATGGGATTCGGTAATCCGTACGGAGACCCTTGGAATGTGGAAATCGTAGGGGAGTGGACGGAGAAACTGGCTGAGATGGGAACCAGAATCCTGTCGTTGTCGGATACCATCGGAAGTTCTACTCCAGAGGTGATTGATTATCTGTTCTCCAACCTGATTCCAAAATATCCCGAGATTGAGTTCGGCGCCCATTTGCATACCACCCCCAGTAAATGGTATGAAAAAGTGGATGCTGCCTATAGAGCAGGTTGCAGACGTTTTGATGGTGCCGTACAGGGATTTGGCGGGTGTCCCATGGCCAAGGACGAGCTTACAGGCAACATGCCGACCGAAAAAATGCTTTCCTATTTTACTACGAACAAAGCCGATACCGGTGTCAATTGGATGGTTTTTGAAGCGGCATTCAATAAGGCAACTGAGCTTTTTTCCAACTATCATTAATTTTTATTGAACAGGAGTCAGATTTTTTGTTAAAAACTGAAATTTATTTGAATTAAGTCTAAATAAATTTGGTTGGAGCGGACGGTAAAAATATATTTGCCGCGCATTTTAACAAACTATTATGAGAAAAACGATCATTCTTTGTGCCGCTTTAATGTCTTCATTGGCATTTTCCCAGACCAAAACGGATTCCATTCAGTTGGACCCACAAAAGCAAATCAATGCAGCCCAGCGTTTGTTGTCGGGGAACTATGCATCGGCCGTAACAGTAGGTGCTTATGGCGAAATGCTGTACAATCAGCCCAATGGACAGAATGGTGAATTGGATGTACAACGTTTGGTACTTCTTTTTGGATATAGGTTCGATGATCGCACCCAATTTGTAACGGAGGTAGAATTTGAGCATGTAGAGGAGGTATATATTGAGCAGGCTTTTGTAAACTACAATGCAGCCCCCAATTTTAATGTCCGTGGAGGTTTAATGTTGGTTCCAATGGGAATCATTAATGAATTTCATGAGCCTACCACATTTAATGGAACAGAACGGCCAACCATAGATAATGTTATTGTACCTACAACTTGGAGAGAGTTGGGAGTTGGGGTTACAGGTAGGTTCAATGCCATATCCCTAGGCTACCAAGCTTATGTTTTTAACGGTTTTAAATCCACCGAAGCAGATGGTGAAGGTGGTGTAAACGGCAAATTGGGTGGCTCCAGTGGACTTAGGGGCGGACGACAAAAAGGGATAAAATCCACCATAAATACACCGAACCTATCAACCAAACTGGATTACTACGGTATTCCTGGATTAAGATTGGGCTTTTCCACTTATTTTGGCCGTACACAGGCCGACGATGATGTACAGGAATTTGATGGTTCGGATATCGGAATCGCCATGTTTGGATTGGATGCCAGGTACGCCTACCAGAAATTTACAGCAAGGGGGCAATTCATTCATGCTTCGCTTTCAGATACAGAGGAGTACAATACCCTTACCAACAGTAATTTGGGAAGCGCTTTGCAAGGATGGTATTTAGAAGGCGCCTATAATATTCTACCTATGGGCAATAGACAAAAGCTTTTTGCCTTTGCACGATATGAAACATACAATACCCATGCGGATGTAGCAGGCAACTTAACCAAAAATGAGGCTTATGACCGTACAGATGTTACTACGGGCCTAACCTATCATATAGCACCAGGTGTTGTTGTAAAAGGCGATTATCAATTTAGGAGCAATGCCGATGATGACAGTGATGTCACGGACAGACTAAACTTTGGAATCGGTGTTTGGTTCTAACATCAGCATGTGACAAAGATAGAATTCATCCTAGCATTAATTACTATTTAGTCTAAATTGATATATTTGAAATATGAAATGGTTTAAATCCGGCACACTATTGATGGTAATATTCTTCATTTTTGGGTTTGCTTTGCCCAAGGAGGTGAGTAAGCGTGTAATGAAAGAAGTTGGAAAAACTTTCGAGCTGTCGGATTTTACCATGGAACCGGTTCAAATTTCCGAAGGATTGAATGAAGAGCTTCCAATTAAAATATCTGGTCAAAACCTATTTCGGGTTATAAAGGACTCCGCTACAATAGGATATGCTTTTACGGACCAAGCACCAAGTAAAACAGCTAAGTTTGATTACTTGGTGGTGTTTGATAAAGATGTGAAGATTGTAAATACCAAGGTTTTGGTATACAGAGAAGACTATGGTGGTGAAATTGGTAGTAGAAGGTGGCTAAAACAGTTTTTGGGTAAAACGGGAGGAGACCATGTTAGTGTAAAAACAAATATTGACGTTATATCCGGAGCTACGATTTCTGTAAACTCCATGACCAAATCCATGGACAATTTGCTTGCTACGATAGGAATTCTTCAGCAAAAAGGAAAGCTCTAATGGTGTACAATGGGTTTTTGGGCTCGCTTCCTAAGGAGATTAGGCTTTTTATAGCAGTCTTTGTTATGATTCTTTCCGTGGGATACTTTACAGGTTTACTTTTTGTACAGCAAACGGAATCGACCACACCAGCAGGAATTGAGGAAAACTACATGGGCAACGAAGATGATGAAGATGCCGAGGTCATGAAATTTAAAAAGGGAGAGCGCGAGATGCTTACCATTGTTCACACCCATGTACTCTCTATCTCTTTTATATTTTTCTTGTTGGGTGGACTGGTTTGGATTACAAATGCCCCCAAAAAACTAAAACTCTTTTTGACCTTGGAACCTTTTCTTTCCATTATTCTGACCTTTGGAGGGATTTATTTGATGTGGTCGGGAATAAGCTGGTTTAGATATGTAGTGGTGTTTTCTGGAATTTTAATGACGATTACCTATATGGGGTCGGCTAGCTTGGTACTTTGGCAATGTATTTTTCCTAACAAACCACAGAAAGTACAATAAGATTAGTTTTCTATAAATTGATAGTCGATTTCTTCATGGGATAGAAGTTTTACCTTTTGTTTTTCAAAACGGAGCAAGCTCAATAGTTCGGTTACTTCTTCTTTGTTTACTAAAATGATGAAATGCTTTTTTCCGACCGAAATCGGGATTTTACGTTGTTGGCTCCAATGCTTCAAATGTTTTTCCCAATAAGGAATGTCCAATTGCTCAATATATTCTTTCAAGGCTTCCAGCTCCCACTCATACAGTTCAAAACAGAGGTTGTTGTATATCAATTGGAACAATTTGGTGCGGTTACAGAAAGTCAACACTCCATTTTTAGACCGCCCCATAATGTTTAAATAGTTGCACATATTCAAGATTTGAGCCTTAAAGATAAAAATTATATAGAATGATTCTAAATAATTGAAATGAAATTCCGAATAGAGGGTAAAATGTAATATCGGCACATCGAGGTATTCAAATAAATTAGTGGTATATTTGCACGCAATTAATCCGTAATTGCAATGGAAGCTCACCAAAACAAAATTGTAGGGGAAGGTCTAACTTACGACGACGTTCTTCTTGTGCCCGCTTACTCCGAAGTACTTCCCAGAGAAGTAAATATTCAATCAAAATTTACAAAGAACATCACCATAAATGTGCCGATTGTTTCTGCGGCCATGGATACGGTAACCGAATCGCGTATGGCCATTGCCATGGCAAGGGAGGGCGGTATTGGCGTTCTTCATAAAAATATGACGATTGAGCAGCAGGCGCTTAAAGTCAGAAAGGTAAAACGTGCCGAGAGTGGTATGATCATGGACCCGGTAACCCTTCCTTTGGAGTCCGTGGTTCGAGATGCCAAGGCAAGCATGAAAGAGCATAGTATTGGTGGAATCCCAATTGTGGATGACAATAAAAGGCTTATTGGTATCGTAACCAATCGCGACCTTCGTTTTGAGAAAAATGATGATAGGCCCATAGCCGATGTAATGACTTCCGAAAATTTGGTTACGGTAGCAGAGGGTACTTCACTACAACAGGCAGAGGTAATTCTACAGGAAAATAAAATTGAAAAACTACCCGTAGTCAATGATAAGGACGAGCTTATTGGATTGATTACGTTTAGGGATATTACAAAACTTACCCAAAAACCAATTGCCAATAAAGATCAGTATGGACGTTTGCGTGTAGCTGCTGCCATAGGGGTAACGGCCGATGCTGTTGATAGGGCCGGAGCATTGGTAAAGGCAGGTGTGGATGCCATAATTATTGATACGGCTCACGGTCACACCAAAGGTGTGGTCAGTATTTTAAAGGAAGTGAAGAAGTCATTTCCGGAATTGGAAGTGGTGGTAGGCAACATTGCTACTGCCGAAGCTGCAAAATATTTGGTCGAGGCAGGTGCCGATGCCGTAAAAGTGGGTATTGGACCTGGTTCCATTTGTACCACTCGAGTGGTTGCCGGTGTGGGTTTTCCACAGTTTTCCGCAGTTTTGGAGGTTTCTGCCGCATTAAAAGGAACCGGTATTCCCGTAATTGCCGATGGAGGTATCCGTTATACAGGAGATATTCCCAAGGCATTGGCGGCTGGAGCTGATACAGTGATGTTGGGCTCTTTGTTGGCCGGTACCAAAGAATCTCCGGGTGAGACTATTATTTACGAAGGCCGTAAATTTAAATCGTACCGTGGAATGGGCTCTGTGGAAGCTATGAAAAAAGGTAGTAAGGACCGATACTTCCAAGATGTTGAGGACGATATTAAAAAACTGGTTCCCGAAGGGATTGTGGGACGAGTGCCGTACAAAGGCGAATTGGTGGAGAGTATGCACCAATTTATTGGTGGACTACGCGCTGGTATGGGCTATTGCGGAGCCAAGGACATCGAGACCTTGAAGAACAATGCTCGTTTTGTCAAAATTACATCAAGCGGTATTCACGAAAGTCACCCGCATAACGTGACCATTACCAAAGAAAGTCCAAATTATAGTAGGTAATTAAAAACAATATAGCTTGCTGGGGAGTGGAGTTTATTTCCCAGCGTAGCTTTGCCAGTCCTTATCCTTGTATATGTTGTCGCCGAAGTACTTGGCAATCTGCATAAAAGGTTCCACTTGTTGATAACCGGGAACAGGAGATAGCATATTCAATTGTTCGTCCAGGAAAACAACAGTTGGGTAGCTCATTTTACCTTGTAGCAGAGCAGCGGCCAATTCGTGATACCCTCTTCTTCCAGAAGGGACAAATTTGAACGTCTTGCCTTGATATACAATTGGATCTTTACCTTCAGCGTCCATTTTTACCATATAGAAGTTGTCCTGCATATACTTGGCAACTTCAGGGTGTTGAAAGGTGTTTTTGTCCATCTTCTTGCACCATCCACACCAATCAGTATAGACATCAACAAAGATTTTTTTGGGCTGGGCATCTGTTTGGGAAAGTTCCACGGCCTCTTCCCAGGATATCCAATTAATATCTTGAGCATGAGCGTTAAAGCCTATAAATACTAAAAAAAGTAAACTGATTTGGGTATAAATTGAGCGCATAGTCTTGGTTTTTGACGTAATTGTCGTCTTATCAATACAAAACTAACGAAAATTGTGCCAAAAAAGTATTTGTTTTAACAGTCTGATAGGGCTTTGCTGTTACTTTACGGTTTGCTTTTTTGATGGTTCAAAAAGTTCCTTAACGTCAACTTGATTGTTCAAGATATCATCAAAGGTTTCCCTTTTTCTGATTAAATGGGCTTTTCCTTGATACCAAAGTACCTCTGCAGGCCTATATCTGGAGTTGTAATTGCTTGCCATGGTAAAACAGTAAGCACCGGCATTTTTAAAGCATAGGATGTCTCCTTCGGATATTTCGTTGATTCTGCGATTGCTACCAAAAGTATCCGTTTCACAAATGTACCCCACTACGGAGTAATAACGCTCCCTGCCTTTTGGATTGGAAATATTTATAATTTGATGGTTGGATCCATATAGCATGGGTCTTATCAAATGGTTGAAACCTGAGTCGATACTGGCAAAAACGGTAGAAGTAGTTTGTTTTACCACGTTTACTTTTGCCAAAAAGAAGCCAGCTTCGCTCACCAAGAATTTACCCGGTTCAAAAGCAAGGGTAAGCTCTCTGCCGTACTCTTTGCAGAACTCATTGAATCTTTTGGTCAATTTTTTGCCCAACTCATCCACATTGGTCTGTATATCACCTTCTTTATAAGGAACTTTAAACCCGCTACCAAAGTCGATAAACTCTAAATCCTTGAAGTTTTTCGCGGTTTCAAAAAGTATTTCCGAAGCGTAGAGGAATACATCAATATCCAAAATATCGCTACCTGTGTGCATGTGAATACCGTTGATGTTCATGTTGGTCAGCTCCACGATACGCAATAGGTGTGGAATTTGATGTACGCTGATTCCGAATTTGGAATCGATATGCCCCACGGATATATTGGAGTTTCCTCCCGCCATCACGTGTGGATTGATTCGGATACAAACGGGAATGTCAGGATGCTTACTTCCAAATTGCTCTAAAATGGACAGGTTGTCTATATTTACTTGGACCCCAAGTGCTGCAGCTTCTTCAATTTCTTCTAAAGAAACCCCATTGGGCGTAAAAATGATGGATTCCGGTTTAAAACCAGCCAGAAGTCCTAATTTTACTTCTTGAATGGACACCGTATCCAAACCACTTCCCAAGCTGTTCAATAGTCTAAGAATACTAACATTGGACAAAGCCTTGGCTGCATAATTCAATTTTAGATTGGGTACCCTCTTAAAAGCATTGGTGAGCTTTTTATATTGTGAGATAATCTTATCGGCATCATAAACATATAGCGGTGCACCAAACTGCTCGGTAAGCTGAAGTAAGTCCTTAGAATTCATATTGTACGGAATTTTGAACAAAACTATATGTTGTTACTTATACACGCAAGAAATAAAACATTTTTATCAAAATATAACAAGTTGTTTTATTTGAAACAGCTATAATTTTTTGGAGTTGCGGATTTAGGTTTTCATCTGTATTTTTAGGCAAATTGCAACAATGAAACTACCCTTATTCCCATTGCAGTCGGTATTTTATCCAGGAGAAACGGTACCGCTGCATATTTTTGAAGACCGCTACAAACAATTGATAAACGATTGTAGAAGGGAAGCTATGACCTTTGGTGTTCCGGTTTATATCAACAATTCTATTTCCTATGGCACCGAGGTGCAATTGGTGGAGGTGGTGAATACTTATGATACCGGTGAGATGGATGTCGTTTGCGTGGCGCGTCAAGTTTTTAAGGTGCTGAGTTTTGAAAAGCAGATGGAAGGCAAGCTTTATGGTGGCGGTGAGGTCGAGTTTTTGGATGTCGAGAACGATGCCGACGAAAACTTAAGGGATGAAGTGCTTCAAAAAGTGGAAGAGCTGTATGATATTATGGACGTACCCTTTACCAAAACATCTCCAAAGCAATTCAACAGTTATTCGCTTGCCCATAAAATGGGTCTTTCCTTTGAGCAAGAATATGAATTATTGCTGATGACCAAAGAGACGGACCGCTTGAATTTTATCAAGGCCCATTTGGAGGCAACGGCCCATGTGCTCAACAAGGTGAACCGCACCAAAGAGGTAATTGAAATGAACGGGCATTTCAAAAATTTTGACCCTTTGGACTTTCAAGATTTTAAGTTGTAGTGATTCCATGGAACAAAAGATGCAATTTATAGGTGCATATCTTTAATTAATCATTTAACATCTTCAATTTGTCAGCGGTGTTTTCTATTTTTGTCTTCAAACAAAAGTAAATTCACAGATGAATCTTCACGAATATCAAGGAAAAGAGATTTTAGCGAGTTTTGGAGTTAGGATCCAGAGGGGTATAGTTGCCCACAACGCCAAAGAAGCGGTAGATGCCGCAAAACAACTTACAGAAGAAACCGGAACCGGATGGCACGTAATCAAAGCGCAAGTACATGCTGGTGGACGAGGTAAGGGTGGTGGTGTAAAACTCGCCAAAAACTTGAAGGAAGTTGAAGAGTTGGCAGGTAACATTATAGGAATGAACTTGGTTACCCCACAAACATCTGCCGAAGGTAAAAAAGTACACCAAGTTTTGGTGGCCGAGGATGTATACTATCCAGGTGATAGCGAAACCAGTGAATTTTATATGTCCGTTCTTCTAAATAGAGGGACAGGAAAAAACATGATCATGTATTCTACCGAAGGAGGTATGGATATTGAGGAAGTAGCCGAAAAAACACCACATTTGATTTTTACTGAAGAGGTGGACCCGGGATTGGGACTATTGCCTTTCCAAGCAAGAAGAATCGCATTCAATCTTGGGTTGTCCGGAACTGCGTTCAAAGAGATGGTGAAGTTTGTGATGTCTTTGTACAAGGCATATGTTGAGAGTGATTCCAGTCTTTTTGAAATTAACCCAGTCTTGAAGACTTCCGATGATAAAATTATGGCAGTTGATGCCAAGGTGACCATAGACGATAACGCACTTTACAGAAGAAAGGCTTATGCGGAAATGCGTGACCTTCGTGAAGAAAACCCAATCGAGGTTGAAGCTCGCGAGGTTGGTCTTAACTATGTTGATTTGGATGGAAACGTAGGGTGTATGGTGAACGGCGCCGGTTTGGCGATGGCCACTATGGACCTGATAAAAATGGCAGGTGGTGAACCAGCCAACTTCTTGGACGTAGGAGGTACTGCAGACGCAAAAAGGGTAGAGGAAGCATTTCGTATTATCCTTAAAGATCCAAATGTAAAAGCAATATTGATCAACATCTTCGGAGGTATCGTTCGTTGTGATCGTGTAGCCCAAGGTGTTGTGGATGCCTATAAAAACATGGGAGATGCCATACAAGTACCTATTATTGTTAGGTTACAGGGTACAAATGCCGAATTGGCCAAGGAAATTATTGACAACTCAGGTTTGGCTGTACATTCAGCGGTACAGTTTAAAGAAGCTGCAGATAAAGTAGAGGAAGTTTTGAGCTAATCTCTCAGAATCCTAAAATATGTTAAAGGGCAACGTTATCTTAACGTTGCCCTTTTTTGTTTTCTTTGGTCAAAAAACCGTTCTTTTTAGCTCTGACCAAACCATTGATTTTTGTACTTATTTCGTTTTGAACGGTTTCCGAAAAATGGATTTAAAACTGAATATTTTTTCTTTATTATAAAGAGGTGTTTGCCCCATGTAAGGGACATTAAACATTTGTTAAATCGTACTAAACTGTAACAATTTTATTTTTTAATCGTCTTATTTTTGAGGTGTCATTAAAAAGGGGCGTTAATCAAGTCCAAATATTGACAAATCGTTAATCATCAATTTTAATCAAAAAACAAAATCATGAGAAAATTCAAAACTGTATCGGTAGCATTGGCCTTATTTGCCACAATGAGTGTCTTTGCAACAGAAGGCAAAAAACCAACGAAAGAGAACAATCTTTCTGGCCAGATTTATGAAATGTTGAAAGACAATCAATTCAACGCAGATTACAAGGAAATGACTGCCGAAGTTCGCTTTATCGTGAACGAAAAAGGTGAATTAGTGGTACTTTCCGTAGAAACAAAAGATGAAATTTTGGAAGGTTTCGTAAAAAATCGTTTAAACTACAAAAAGGTGCAATTGGACAATGTAGCCCCAGGTAGAGTTTACGAACTTCCAGTACGAATTACCGCTTAAAAACGGGAATTGTTTGAGTTAGTTAGAAAAAGCCCTGAATTTCAGGGCTTTTTTATGTACTAAAACGAGGTGTTTTGGAGTTATCTAATAAAGATTGCAAACCAAAACTACTTCTATGGGAACCTACAAGGAAAAATTGAGCATGCTTTCGGAGATGATTGCCTTTGCTAGGGTAGATCATTCCTTGAAACGGTCGGAGTATGATTTTTTGCTGCAAGTTGCCCGAAGTTTGGGTGTTAGTAAAGATATTTTTGATGGTCTGTTAAAGGAAAAATCCCCCAAAGTGCGCCTAAAAACCCAAGCGGAGCGAATTGTACAGTTTCATAGGCTCATTCTCCTTATGAACATAGATCAGGAGCAGCACAAAAAAGAAATCAATACACTTTACAATATTGGGCTTAAAATGGGCTTGCCTCCCACAGCCATTAGTCAGGTTTTAGAGGTGATGCACCGTTATCCCAACAAAATTGTTCCGCCAGATGTGCTTATCAATATCTTCAAGGCACATTATAATTAATGTCAAAATGACATGTTATTTCGCTTAAATAATGCCATAAAGGCATATTTTTTCTATTGGTATAGGTTTTGTCTTATACAAGGTGATTTAAATGTTTAACTAAAATTGAATCGCCATGAGTATAGTAAAAAGAAACAACCTGTTTTTCCCATCCTTGGTGAATGACTTTATGGGACCTGATTGGTTCGGTGGAACAGATAAGTGGAATACTTCTGTGCCCGCTGTGAATATAAAGGACAATACCGAAGGTTTTGAATTGGAACTTGCCGTTCCCGGTATGAAAAAAGATGATTTCACCATTGAGGTGGACAATGATGTGTTGACCATTTCCAGCGAAGTAAAATCTGAGAACGAGGAAAACACGGATAACTACACAAGAAAAGAATTCTCTTATTCTTCGTTCAAAAGAGCTTTCACGTTGCCCGAAACTGTAGATGGGTCTAAAATTGATGCCAAATACGAGGATGGAGTATTGAAATTGACATTGCCCAAAAAACAAGAGGCATTGCCAAAACCAAAACGATTGATTGAAATAGGATAAAACATTAGAACACCAACTATAGGTGTTTCATGATGGTTGGATTAGTTGGTTAGTTTGAGGCGCGCCCCTGCATTAGCGGGGGCGCGTTTTTTATTCCTTCTCCTGAAGCATTTTTATCTCGTCCCTTAGTTTGGCCGCTTCCATAAAGTTGAGTTCTTTAGCGGCTTTTTCCATGGCTTTTCTTTTCTCCCTGATCAATTTCTCCTTTTGATCTTCCGTGATATATTTTAGGTCGGGCTCGGCAGCGCGCAATTCTTCTTTTTGGAAATGGTAAGTGGATACCGAATTTTTTGCCAAGGCACTGTCCAGATTTTTCTTGAGGGCCATCGGGGTAATGTTGTTTTCCTTATTGTAGGTCATTTGTTTTTCCCGGCGATAATTGGTCTCATCAATGGTTTTTTGCATGCTATCGGTAACTTTATCCGCATACATGATCGCCTTTCCATTTAGGTTTCTTGCAGCACGCCCAACGGTTTGGGTCAAGGAACGGTTGCTGCGCAAAAATCCTTCTTTATCTGCATCTAAAATGGCTACGAGGGACACTTCGGGCAAATCCAAACCTTCACGCAAAAGATTGACTCCAATGAGAACATCAAAGAGGCCTTTGCGCAAATCCTGCATAATTTCCACCCGCTCCAGCGTGTCCACATCACTATGGATATAGCGACATCTAACATCAATTCTGGACAGGTACTTGGTAAGTTCCTCCGCCATTCGTTTGGTAAGCGTGGTCACCAAGGTGCGTTCGTCCAGTTCCACCCGCTGTTGAATTTCTTCCACGAGGTCATCAATTTGATTTTCACTGGCGCGCACCTCGATTACGGGATCCAATAAACCTGTTGGACGAATAATCTGTTCCACATAAACCCCTTCGCTAAGTTCCAGTTCGTAATCGGCCGGGGTGGCACTTACGTAAATCACTTGGTTCTGAAGTGCTTCAAACTCTTCAAACTTTAACGGGCGGTTATCCATGGCCGCAGGTAAACGGAAACCATATTCCACCAAATTCTCTTTTCTGGAGCGATCCCCTCCGTACATGGCATGTACCTGGGGTATGGTTACATGGCTTTCATCAATCACCATAAGGTAATCATCAGGAAAATAATCCAACAGACAGAAGGGGCGCGTTCCAGGTTTTCTTCCGTCCAAATACCTGGAATAATTCTCGATTCCGGAACAATATCCCAGTTCGCGAATCATCTCAAGGTCAAAATTGGTGCGCTCCTCCAAGCGTTTTGCTTCCAAAGGTCTGCCGATTTCCTTGAAATAATCTATCTGCTTAACAAGGTCGTCCTGTATCTCCTTTATGGCATTCTGAAGCACATCTGGAGAAGTAACGAACATATTCGCCGGGTAAATGTTCAGTGTATCGTATATTTCAATGACGTTATTGTTGTAGGGATCCAATGCTTCGATTTCCTCAATTTCATCACCAAAAAAATGAATGCGGAAGGCATGGTCGGCATAACCGGGAAACACATCCACCACATCACCTTTTACCCTAAAATTACCATTTCTGAAATCCGCAGTGGTTCTAGCATAAAGACTCTGTACCAATTGCTTTAGGAATTTTGTTCTTGAGATGACCTGATCTCTGTGAATGGTGATAACGTTCTTTTGAAATTCTACAGGGTTTCCGATACCGTATAAACAGGAAACGGAAGCCACCACAAGTACATCACGTCTTCCTGATAGGAGAGAGGAGGTAGTGCTCAATCGTAGTTTCTCGATATCCTCGTTTATGGAGAGGTCTTTTTCAATATAAAGTCCGCTCGTGGGGATATAGGCCTCTGGCTGATAGTAATCGTAGTAGGATACAAAATATTCCACCGCATTATTGGGAAAAAATTGTTTGAACTCCGAATACAATTGTGCGGCCAGGGTCTTGTTGTGCGCCAAAACCAAGGTAGGTTTCTGAACCGATTCCACCACATTGGCCACGGTAAATGTTTTTCCCGACCCGGTAACCCCGAGTAAGGTTTGATGTTGGGCCTTGGACTCAATGCCCTCTACCAATTGTCGTATGGCCTCGGGTTGGTCGCCCGTTGGCTTAAAGTCGGAAACTACCTGAAATTTCATAAAGTAAAAATACTAAAGGCAGTCGCTAAATAGAAGCAAAGCTCAAATATTCTTGCTTGATGTTGTTACAAATCGCGTTTCTTCAACAAGGCGTAGGATAAATAGATGAAAATGGCCGTCCAGATAATGACTATGAAGAACTCATACCAATAAACATGGTAGTCAAACTTCATATTCTCTCCAATCTGTTGTCCTATGTTTTGAACCGCAGAGAGCCTTGTAAAGGGTTCTTTTATCAAGTTGGACATGGATTCCAACGGAAAGAATCTTTTTACTGCTTTAGCAGCTTCCCAGCTCATAACTTTCCAGCCCAATAAACCAAATACCACTTGCTCAAATATGGTCCATAAAATCAGGAAACCGAGCGCAAAAGCAGAGCGTTTTACCAAAATCCCCAAGAAAAGACAGAAAGAGAAGAATCCGACCAACTTAATAAAGAAAGCGGGCAAAAACTCCAAATCAGAGAATATGATGGACACTTCGTTGTAGTCCGAATAGGCCAAACCAAGAATCATGGATACCACAAAAACAAATATGGTGGATATGAGCGCAAAAGAGATTACCGTGAGAACTTTGGAAGTAATGAATTCCTTTTTGGATAATCCGTCTATCAAATTTTGTTTTATGGTCTTGTTGCTGTATTCGTTGGACATCATGGAAACTATAACAATGGCCAGAAACAGCTTAAACAACGCCGTAACAAAGGTGTTGAAGTGCCATATGTATGGGAAGTTGAATATTCCCTGATCGGCAAGATGGAACTCTACCGGGCCAATATCAAACTTAATTGCTGCAATGAGGGCGATGGAAGTCAAGAGCACAAAATAGGAGATGATCAGTACCTTGCTGGCCCTATTGTTCCACAGTTTTATAAATTCTATTTGTAGGAGACGTAACATTCGTTTTTTGATTATTGGTTTTTGGTCAAGGTTAAAAATTGTTCTTCGAGGCTTTCCTTTCGTTTTACAAGATGCGAAAGTGTAATTCCTTTATCAAACAGCATTTTGTTCAAGCTTTCAGCATCCATTTCCTCTTTTAAATAGGCAGTAAGGGTACCGTTGAAGTTTTCTATCTTGCCAAAACTGGCACTTTTTTCTAAGAGTTCCTGTAATTGGTCCATGTTGTTCGACCTCAATTCAAAAAAGCCATGACTTGCCAACATACTGTCCACAGGTCCTGAATACAGGTTTTCGCCCTTGCGAAGAATGATGACGTGTGAACATACCTTCTCTACTTCGTCCAATAGGTGGGAGGCTAATAGAATAGTGGTGCCTTGACTTGCAATTTTCTTGATGATTTCCCGTATCTGATGGATCCCCTGAGGATCTAAGCCATTGGTAGGCTCGTCCAAAATCAATATTTCAGGGTCGTTGAGCAGCGCAGAGGCAATGGCCATCCGCTGTTTCATACCCAACGAATACGTTTTGAATTTACTGTTGCGACGGTCCCACAACCCCACCAATTCCAGTTTTTCTTGAATTTTGGTTTCCGGCACATTTTTTATTTTGCAAACCAGTCTTAAATTCTGGATGGCGTTCATGTACGGATAAAAATTGGGGCGTTCAATAATGGCGCCAACCTTTTTTAAGGCGTCGTGGGTTGATGTGGTTCCATCGAACCAGCTAAAATCACCTGAAGTACGGTTTACAACATTTAGAATGATACCCAAGGTTGTGGACTTGCCACTTCCATTGGGTCCCAAGATGCCATAAACATTCCCCTTCTCAATAGTAAAGGAGAGGTCGTTGACTGCAGTGAGATAACCAAATTTTTTGGTAAGATGGTTAACGGTTAGTATTGTTTCCAAGATATGCTATCGTTTTTTGAATGGTTTATACTAACTTGACGAAGTATATTGCAATTTGTTACAAATAATTGAATACAATGTCGGAAGAAAAATTGATGTCGAAAAAGAAACCTGCCTATCCCATAAGCAAGGATTTGGATAAATATTTGAAATATTACAATCGAAAAATAGAGATTCCCATCCATTACGATGATTTACTTCGGTTTTCGGGAAGTGTAGCCGTGTACGATGCCAATGATGAGGATACCCTTTGGGTAAGGGTGTTTTATCCAGAGTTCGACCGCGACGAAATAGATTTGGCACTAAAACGGGTGTATTCCAACTTTGTTTCGGATGGAAGCGATTCCATTTTCCCCTATTTAAATGTAGATTATGTGGATTATTGCACTTTTGGGAACTCAAAACCCTTCAGGATTAAAGTACGTAACATCTTGAACGATAACTATACCCTGTTCTATGTAAAAAAGACAGATGCATCCCGTGTATATGGCTTGGAGCTCGAACACATGCTATCTCCGTACAACCTCAATTTTGTGATTTACGAAAATACCTTGATAGAAGAACACATTGTTGGTATACCAGGGGATGTTTTTATGAAGAAAAATCTGCCCAAGTGTACCGAGTTTGATAAAGCACAGATTGCCAAGGAGTTCGTGAAATTTAACGAACGATGTATGATTCGTTTGCTGGGCGATATGCGTTCCTATAACTATGTTATAGTTCCTACTCACGATTTTGATAGTGTGGTCTATAAGATAAGGGCCATAGATTTTGACCAACAATGTTATGAAGGAAAAATAAAAGTGTACCGCCCCCAATTTTTTAAGGAGAATAAAACAATGGTCGATCTGGTGCAGGATAAATTGACCATTGATTCCGTAAACCAATATATTGTTGAGGAACGTTCCATTATCGCTAAAAGAATATTGAGTTGGGGTAGAAGGCTCAAACGACTATTGGATGTGTGCAAAGAAGACACCATTGCCCCTCCAGAAAATATAGAAATGCTTAAAACCCAATTGTTGGAGCTAACCGGAGACATTAATTTTAGGGACAGCAACACCATGGGGGAGGTATTGATTCACGCCCTGGATTTTGTAAAACGAAATTACGAAGATGTAAGCATGCGAGAGATTATAGAAAAGAAATTCTAACTTTTCTGTTCCTTGTTGAAATATACTAGGTAATAGTACATCTGGCGTTCTTCGTCCCAACCCTTTTCCACAAATTTTTCGGCGGATTCTGGGTTGATGAAATCCATTTTTATCTGAATGTTGGTGTCCAGATTAATGACGTTCTTTATTTTTTTACGGGCATCGCTCACGGCCTTGTTGGCAATGTCAAAATTGGAAACGTCCTCAATGCTGTATTTTGGGCCTTTTTCTACTTTGTAGTGCTTGAACTCAGGGATAAGTTCTGGGTTTTCCATGACCTCGTTCAAAAATGAGGTTTCCTCAAAATTGTCGTTTTTGGCAAAGTGGTTCACAGCACGGTTCATAAACATTACTTCCTGTTGCTTGTCCTCGGCAGGTAAAACCACATCTTTTGCAAAGTTTTGACAGAATTTAAGGTAATTTTTGGTATAAAAGTTTTCATCCGTTAATGGGGTAACGCCCAAAAAGTTCTCCAACCAATATTTGGCGTCATATCGATTGCTGTCCACCGATAGCACTTTGTACCCTTCTTCTTTGCCAATATTGAAAACAATGCAGCCCTTGTCCAGCTTGTTGATGTTGATTCCTTGACGAATCAAGATCTTCAAATTATGTTCGTTCTCTTCAAATTGAAGAAAATCGTGCTTCAACTCGCTTTTAAAAATACCCACCGCATCCGTTTTTTGGTTGTCGATGACCATATCCGAAAAATGCACCACATAAACTTCCCCACTTTTTATATGCGGGTGGTTGGATTGCTCAAAAAGGTGTGTGGTTATTTTTTTGGAAAGTCTGTGGTTGTCGGATGGATTTTCGAATATCCCTGAAACCGCCGTGTAGACCTCGTTGAACTCTAAATCCACCTCATGGCCGAACTTATAGTAATTCTCCTCCTTTTCCCTGAAAGGTTTAAAAAAGTACTCTTTTAGCAGACCGGACATTTCATCGTTGAGCGAAAAAGGCTCTGCGGACAAAAAAGCGGATTCGTTTTTACTTTTATTGCCTACACGGTGAAGCGAAATGCTTTCAATCTGGGCAGAATATAGGTTTAGCATTTTTAGGTAAAGTGTTAAGGGTTAAAACTTAGGTGAAGCTTTCTTTTAATTCCAGTTTTCGTCAAAGTCCATATCGTCATATCGGTCTAGGAGGTCGTCAAAATCACCTTCGTCATCGCTTGGCTTTGCTTCAAACTGTTTTTCGGGCGGGGCATCTGGCAATTCCCCAAAAGTGAACAGCAAGTTGGGATAGACCCGGCCGTCCTCTTTATCAACAATATCGGCCAATTCCACAAAAAAGGTCCACATGCTAAAAAAGTCGTAAACATAGATCATTTTTGGATTGTCCTCCGTTAAAACATCGTCAAGGGGTGTTTCGTTCATCAATCGGATATCGGAACCGCTCTCGCTCATGTCAAAAAGGGCAATTTCCTCATCTTGGTTCCATTCTTCATCACAGGTGTAAAAGGAGGCCATTTCACTTCCTTCAAAACCAAAAGCTTGGGTTATGGCATTGTGGAAATCCTCCAGATTACTTTGGTCCTCAATTTCGATATCACGAAAGATATCTTCCTCAGCATCAAGTATTATCCTGATTTTATAAATCATCCATCAAATTTTAGAGTGGACACAAAGGTACAATAATAGACCTTATTTGGCGAACCTGTGCAATGTAAAAGTCATGGCAGCCAAAAGGAAAAATGCACCGATTTGATGCGCAATTCCCAACCAAAGGGGAACGGCATAAATTAATGTGAGCACACCCAATACAAATTGAACAAAAACCAAGACCAATAGTGTTTTCAACCCTTTTTCTTGAAGCGGAGTTGTCTGTATTTTACGTGTTCTGTACCAAATCAATGCAATAAAACCAACTACAACATAAGCCAGATATCGGTGTACAAATTGCACGCCGCTTTTCCCTTCATAAAAGTTTTTGATGACGGGTTGTTGCTCAATGTATACGGTTTCGTGCATCAGCTTGCCTTCATTCATCAAGGGCCAATGGTTGTGTATAAAACCTGCGTCCAAACCTGCCACAAAGGCACCCCAGATAATCTGTATCAAGAGGAGAACAAGCCCAACTCGAATCAGGTTCCTGATTTTTATATTGATTTCTTTTCGCTTAGGATAAATAAGGTCCAGTGCCACCCATAAACTATAGGCAAAGGTGAGGAATGCCGTGGTCAAGTGAGCCGCCAACCTGTAGTGAGATACATCGGGGCGGTCCACAAGGCCACTTTTGACCATGTACCAGCCCAAAAAACCTTGAAATCCGCCCATAAAGAGCAGAATCAGGCATTTTTTAATGGTGGGCCTGTCCAGTTTTTTGGTGAACAAAAAGTATAAGAACGGCAAAATAAATACCACGCCGATAAATCTACCTATAACCCTGTGCAGCCATTCCCAGAAGTAGATGTCCTTAAACTCCTCGATTCCAAAATGGTAGTTTAACTTTTGGTACTCTGGATATTGTTTGTAGAGGTCAAAAGCCTCTTGCCATTCCTGCTCGTTCATGGGAGGAATGGTCCCATGAATCAATTTATAGTCGGAAATGGAAAGTCCAGAATGCGTAAGACGCGTGATACCCCCGACCAAAACCATGACAAAAATGAGAAAACATCCGGTTAACAACCAATACACTACATATTTGTTCTTTTTCATTCAGAGTGGACTTTTAGGTTCATTTTTTTGCCTTTTTCCAACATAAACTGATAGGCGGCCTCGTATTCGTTGGGAATTTCGCCCTCTAAAATTGCTTCTTTAATGGCATCTTTGATGATGCCAATTTCTTTGGAAGGTTTCAGGTTGAAGGTCTTCATGATCTCTTCACCGGAAACAGGTGGTTGAAAGTTTCTGATATGGTCCCGTTCTTCTACCTCGACTATTTTTTGGCGAACTATTTTAAAGTTGTTCTTGTATTTTTTCTGTTTGCGCGGGTTCTTGGTCGTAATGTCGGCTTCGCAAAGCGTCATCAAATCTTCCACAAAATCACCTGCATCAAAAACCAACCGCCTTACCGCGGAATCGGTCACATGATCCTCGGAAAGGATGATGGGCCTTGAACTCATCAATACCATTTTTTGAACGAATTTCATTTTCTCGTTCAAAGGCATTCGCAGTCTTTTGAAGAGCTTGTACACCATTTTTGCCCCAACAAATTCGTGCGCATGGAACGTCCAACCGATTTTTTTATGGAATTTTTTGGTGGGAGCCTTGCCGATATCGTGCAGCAATGCGGCCCAGCGCAACCAAAGGTTGTCGGTGGTTTCGGCAATATTGTCCACCACCTCCAGAGTGTGCCAAAAGTTATCCTTATGGCGTTGGCCCTCTATTTCTTCAATGCCTTGCAGAGCAGTAAGTTCTGGCAATATTAATGGCAGAAGCTCAGTTTTGTGCATCAACGAAAATCCAAGGGATGGTTTGGAACTCATCAAAATTTTGTGGAGCTCGTCCACGATACGCTCCTTGGAAACTATTTTGATACGGTCCTTGTTCTCGGTAATGGCCTGAAGGGATTGCAGTTCAATTGTGAAATGCAATTGTGTGGCGAATCGGATGGCGCGCATCATGCGCAATGGGTCATCGGAATAAGTAATTGCGGGTTCCAAAGGTGTACGTATGATTTGCTTGTCCAAATCGGCCAAACCATCAAACGGGTCCAAAAGTTCACCGAAATTCGATTGGTTAAGCGCCAGGGCCATCGCGTTTATGGTAAAATCGCGGCGGTTTTGGTCGTCTTCCAAAGTGCCATCCTCCACAATGGGTTTTCGACTATCCCGATTGTAGCTTTCTTTTCGGGCACCCACAAATTCAAGCTCTAAATCTTTGTGCTTGATCATGGCCGTACCAAAATTCTTGAATACAGAGATTTCTGGTTTGCCCTTAAGTTTCGAGGCTACTTTTTTGGCAAGTTCTATTCCGCTGCCAATGGCAACAATGTCTATATCCTTTGGGGTGTTTCTTTTTAAAAAGTAATCACGTACAAAACCACCGATTACGTAAGAATCAACTCCCAGCTCGTCCGAAGCTTCGCCAATAAGTTTAAAAATAGGATGTTGTATTGCCTTTGTATGGAATTCCTTCGCCATTATTATTCCCGAATAACCTTCACCTGTCCGTCCGTACTTAGTTTAATGATGGAGGATGGGGAAGGGTTTATATTTTCATCGGGCAAATTTACCACATAGTCCACTCCTTTTAAAATTTCTTCATCAATATCCTTGAATTGTTTTGGGGTAGGATTACCCGAAATATTGGCCGATGTGGATACAATCGGTTTTCTGAATTTATTGATGAGGTATTGACAAAATTTGTCAGAAGCCACACGAATCGCCAGTGTATTGTCTTCTGCGACCAGATTTTCCGCTATCCCAATGGGTTCGTCAAAAACAATGGTGGTAGGTTTGGTTGCCAGGTCCATAATGTCGTAGGCCACTTCGGGTACTTCTTTAACATGCCGTTCCAACATGGCCTGGTTGGCCACCAAACAAATGAGCGCCTTGGTGTCTTCGCGCTTTTTGAGTGCATATACTTTTTTTACGGCTTCGGGGTTGGTAGCGTCGCAACCTATGCCCCAGACTGTATCGGTAGGGTAGAGGATAAGCCCGCCTTCTTGCAGTACTTTATTGCAGTTGTTGATTTCTTCGATCATTTAATTTGATTTTCTTCAAGAAAGCTGATGTAGTTGTTTTTTTGCGCTTCAAAACTCCATTTGCTTTCCAGATATTCCTTTTTTTCTCCTTTTCCTTGACTTATTTGCCCTAAAACCAATGTTAATCCTTTTGCCCCGTCATAAAGTATGGAATGCTTGTCAATGTCGGGAATATGATTCAACCCGATCGGAGAAATCAGGGTTTTTTGATACCCAAAGGCTTGGTTGTAGCAGCCCATGATTTTATACTTTGCGTAGTTATCTCCAATAGTGTCCAAAGGGATGAGGATATAGTCCGATTTTTTCAAGTAGTCATGGAAGACATCATTATCCAAGAAAGAATCAAAAGTCACAAAGTTTTCTTGGAGCTTGTTTTTTTGTATGAAATCAATGAATTCTATGCTTTTAGGGTCATTGGAATTGGTGCTTCCCAAAATCAGGATTTTCAACTTGCTTTTGGATTGTAATTTCTGAAGAGCTTCCGCCACCAAATAATAGTCTCTTCTTCCAAAATCAAGTTTGCCCGGTATACTGATCCAAATCTCATCATCTTGTTTTTTGATTGATGTTTCTTCGAAGGTTGGAAAAAAAATGGGGTGAAAACTCTGTAGCTGTATTGATTTGTCTTCCAGTTCGATGGAGTTTTCCAAAAAATCGTTGAGTACAAAGTAATTTTTTATGGACTTGCTGATGAGTTTTTGCGAAAAGCTATGGTTTACTTTTTTCAGGTTATGTAGTATACCGAATAATGATATCCTCTTTTTCAAAAGAAAACTCAATAGAATCACTTCCAGCCTAGAACTGGCCGTATTGAATATGACTGTTTTTACGTCTCTTTGATTTAATTGTCTTTTAAGTTTCCATAAGAAGTAAATACGACTGAAGAAATTCTTTTGATGTGAACGGTCAAATGTTATTACTTCTTCTGGAATATTCAAATATTCATAAGCCCGGTCCTTAATTTGACTGCTTACGACCAAGGTTAGAGTGTATCCAGCGGAATCGAGAAACTTTATCTGTGAATACAAACATTCATCATGATATGAGTTGAACTCAATAAGTGCTGCTTTCTTCATGGATAGTTTTTTGTATAGAACCGTACTTTTTTACAAAGTTATCTTTTAAATGGCAGACTTTAGTATTTTTGCTCAGATGAACCAAAACGGAACAGAATCACCGAAAATATCAGTAATCGTAAGCACTTATAATGCCGAGGAGTGGCTAAAAAAAGTGTTATGGGGATTCAATTGTCAGATTTTCAAGGACTTTGAAGTGGTTGTGGCCGATGATGGTTCTGGTCCCAAGACCAAAGAATTATTGGAAGAAATGGCCAGAAAGGTTTTTTACCCGATTGTCCATGTATGGCAGGAAGATGATGGTTTCCAAAAGTCAAGGATTTTGAACAAGGCTGTTGAGGCTTGTAATGCGGAGTACATCATCATGACGGATGGCGATTGTATTCCGAGGGAAGATTTTATCGAAGTGCACTACATCAACAAAGAACCCGGGTATTTTATTTCGGGTGGGTACTATATGTTGCCAATGAATATTTCTAAGATGATTACGTTGGAAGATATCGAAAAACAGCATTGTTTCAATATCCACTGGCTCAAGGAAAAAGGTATTCCAAAGACTTTTAAAAACAACAAACTCACGGCAAATGGAATTGTTTCCAAGTTGTTGAATACTTTTACTCCCACCAATGCCAGTTGGAACGGCCATAATTCCTCTGGTTGGAAAAAGGATATTTTAAACGTGAACGGTTTTGACGAGCGTATGCAGTATGGCGGACAGGACCGTGAACTGGGCGAGCGCTTGTTCAATTTTGGGATAAAATCGAAACAATTACGTTATAGTGCGGTCTGCGTGCATTTGGATCATAAACGGGGTTACAAAACCCCAGAGTCCATTGCAAAAAATCAATCAATACGCAAGGAAACAAGGTCGAGTAAGTCGGTTTGGACACACTACGGCATTACCAAATAGTAGGCGAGCTCGTTCTTTTTTTCCAGTCTTTTTAATTCTCTGAATCGTTCTAGAACCCCAAGGGCGTTAAGGTAGCAAATGGTCCATCCTTTTTTTCCATCCAAGAACCCGAGCCGGATAATGTAGTGGTTAAAGAACTTCCAAAAAGGTTTTACCGTCATTAAAAGATAATTGAAATGCTTTTCTTTATAAAAATCCTCTTTGGCTTTTAATTGGCCATACTTGAGCATTTTACCTTTGTAATCTTCATAATCCTTGTAGCAATAGTGAATCAGTTTTTCATTAAGAATACCGGATTGTCCATTGACCACTAAAGTTTCGTGCACAATTTTTCTATCGGTAAAATGAGCTTTGCTCTTTCGGAACAGTCTATAATTTTTATCGGTTTGCCAACCACTAAAGTTAAGAGGCTCGTTTTGGAACATAAACTTTCGGTAGAACCAATAGGCCTCATGGGCATTTGGGTTGTTGATGGTTTCAACGATTTCCTTTTGAAGGCTTTCTGTGACCACTTCGTCTGCATCCAAGAACAATACCCAATCATTTGTGGCCTGTTTAAGGGTGAACGATTTTTGAGCGGTAAAGTTTTCAAAAGGATTTTGGATTACCCGTACTTTTGGATGGTTCAAAAGATACTCGTAAGTACCATCGGTACTGTAGGAATCAACCACTAAAATTTCATCTGCAAAGGAAACGGAGTCGATACATTTTTCAATGTATCCCATTTCATTGTAGGTAATCACAAGTGCTGATATTTTTTGCTTTGGGGTGCTCAATTCAGCCATAATTTATTGGTATAGTGTTTAATTTTTACAAAACTATAACAAAAAAGTAGCGCAAAAATTGTTTGAACGTTTCTTTTTCTTACAAACAATCAACTCTCCAATTTCCCTACTTACTTTTTGTTAAAACTTCAAAATTTAATTCTAATAGGTATATTATAGAGGCTGAAAAAACAATAGGGTTGCTTCTTTTGCGTAAAAAAACAACCCTATCATTACTGTAATAATTTTATCTAAGCTCAAAAAAAATGAACCCACAGCCTTACACCGCTACATTATGCTCCCGCAAAGCATTGTTCAAAGAGGTTTTTTTGTCCGTGCTTTCTTTGCGCTTTCCAATGATCAGGGCGCAAGGTACTTGGTAATCTCCTGCAGGGAATTTTTTGGTATAGCTTCCCGGTATCACAACGGACCTTGCTGGTACGCGACCTTTCAATTCCACAGGTTCATTACCTGTTACATCAATTATTTTGGTGGAAGCGGTCAAAACCACATTGGCACCCAAAACGGCCTCTTTTTCCACACGTACACCTTCCACAACAATACATCTGGAGCCGATAAAGGCGTTGTCCTCTATAATTACTGGTGCAGCTTGCAAAGGTTCCAAAACCCCGCCGATACCAACTCCACCACTCAAGTGAACGTTTTTCCCAATTTGTGCACAACTTCCTACGGTGGCCCAAGTATCTACCATAGTTCCCTCATCGACATAAGCACCAATGTTAACATAACTGGGCATTAAAATGGTGCCTTGTGAAATATAAGCACCGTGTCTTGCTACCGCATGCGGTACCACACGAACACCTTTTTCTTTGTAGCCTTTTTTCAACGGGATTTTATCATGATATTCAAAAATGCCAGCTTCGAGCACTTCCATTTTTTGGATAGGGAAGTAAAGTACCACCCCTTTTTTTACCCATTCGTTTATCTGCCACCCATCTTCCGTGGGTTCCGCACATCGCAGTTCTCCTGAATCAATAAGCTTTACGACTTCGCGTATGGCGTTTTGAGTCTTTCTGTCCTCGAGCAACGCTCTATTTTCCCACGCTTTTTCAATTAGCGTTCTTAATTCTGTCATTTTCTTAAAGTTTTTACAAAGATAAGCCCCGTCACACAATTATGGTTGCCATTTTTAAGCGCATAACATTTTTAAGGTTATTTTTGCCAAAAAATTATTTTGGCTAGAATTTTGGCTTTGGATTTTGGAAAGGTGAGAACGGGGATAGCAGTTACCGATGAACTTCAGTTAATTGCGTCCGGGTTGACAACCATCGAGACTAAAGAATTGTTGGCCTTTTTGGAAGAATACACCCAAAAGGAACCTATAGAGCGTTTTGTGGTGGGATTGCCCAAGCAAATGGACAATACCGCTTCAGAGTCCGAAGCGCTTATCCAAGAGTTTTTAAAAAAGCTAAAAGCCAAGTTTCCTTCGATTCCCGTGGAGCGTCAAGATGAGCGGTTTACCTCCAAAATGGCGTTTCAGTCCATGTTGGACAGCGGAATGAAAAAGAAGAAGCGAAGGGACAAGGCCCTAGTCGATGAAATAAGTGCCACGCTCATATTGCAGGCCTATTTAAACAGATTTTGATTTATGATTTTACCCATAGTAGCTTACGGAGACCCCGTTTTGCGAAAAAAGGCAAAGGATATCACATCCGAATATCCAAAACTGGATGAATTGATAACAAACATGTGGGAGACCATGTACAATGCCCATGGCGTTGGTTTGGCCGCCCCTCAAGTAGGACTTCCCATACGTATGTTCATGGTGGATACTACACCTTTTGCGGACGATGACGAATTGACCGAAGCCGAAAAAAAACAGCTCGATGGATTCAAAAAAGTCTTCATCAATGCCACGATTGAAGAGGAAAACGGCAAAGAGTGGGACTTTAACGAAGGTTGTTTGAGCATTCCCGATATCCGTGAAGATGTAAAACGCAAGCCCGAAATCACCATTACCTATTTGGATGAAGGTTTTAATGAGCATACAGAAACCTTTGATGGTCTTTTGGCTCGGGTAATTCAGCACGAATACGACCATATCGAGGGTGTTTTGTTCACCGATAAGCTATCAACCCTGAAGAAGCGACTTTTAAAAAGCCGATTGGAAAAGATTTCCAAAGGGAAAATCAATGTGGATTACCGAATGAGGTTTCCCAATATCAAAAAAGGACGTTAAAAAAATCGCTGTTTGCGATAAAAACATATTTTTGCGCCCATAAATTATTATTTGAATGGCATTAGAGAAGATTTTATCTATTGGAGGTAAACCAGGACTTTACAAATTATTAACCCAAACCCGAGGTGGCTTTGTTGGCGAATCCCTTTTGGATGGCAAACGTGTAACCGTTGGTTTAAGAAGCAATGTAAGCGTGCTGTCCGAAATAGCCATTTATACCTTGGAAGAAGAAGTTCCTTTAAAGGAAGTTTTCCAGAAAATCAAGGAAAAAGAGGGAGGCAAAAAAACTTCAATCAGTCACAAAGCTGAAAAAATTGAATTGGAAGAGTATTTCTTCGAAGTACTACCCAATTACGATGAGGACCGCGTGTATGCTAGCGACATCAAGAAAATCATACAGTGGTACAACATCCTTCTCGACAACAATATCACTGATTTTGTTGAAGAAGAAAAGGATGCCGAGGAACCTACTGTATCTGCTTCCGAAGAAGAGGAAGAATAAACACTATTCTTTTTTCCAGTCCACCAACTTTGTTGGGTAATAGTTGATCTGCATGGATTCCAAATAAGGAACCTGTGCTGCGAGACGTTCTTTGTAGTCGTCCCAATTTAGGTGTTCGCTGGGCGACCATCCCAATTCGGCATATCCAATCAATCTTGGAAACGCCAAATATTCCAATTCGGTTCCATTACTGATGGTTTCGGACCATAACGGAGCTTCAATGCCGAGAATGTTTTCTTTGGCAAGCCCTTTGGCATAGGTTTCTGGGTCCCATTGGTACCCCACATCAACAGGGATATAGCCTGCCCAGTGCAATCCATATTCCGAAATGGAATCGTATTTCATGTCCAAATAGGCCTTTTTTGCAGGCGAAATAATGATTTTGGAACCATTTTCGGCAGCCTTCAATGCATTTTCTGGCTCGTTCCACAATTGTACTACCGAGCTTTGGTCGATATCAGCCTGTGCGATTTCATCCCAGCCAATCATTCTTTTGTTGTGCTTTTGGACAATTTTTTCCACTTTTTCCACAAAAAGAATGTAATCGTCCTTTTTGGTCACGTGGCTTTCATCACCCCCAATATGAAAGTATGGGCCAGGCGACATGGATGCAATCTCACCGATTACATCATCCAAAAAACTGTAAACCGTATCTTTTTGTGCATCGAAAGAGCTGTAACCAACTTTCATGTCCGTTCGTACCCGAGGCGTCTCTGCTCCGGCATAGTGTAAAAAAGGATAGCTCAACGATGCCGCATTGGTATGTCCGGGCATGTCAATTTCGGGTACGATAGTAATGTGTCTGTCAGCAGCGTAGCTTACAAGGTCTTTGTATTGTTCTTGAGTGTAAAAGCCACCTTCGCCACCACCAACTTCACTGGCACCACCGACCTCGGTCAGTTTAGGCCAAGATTTGATTTCAATACGCCACCCTTGATCGTCCGATAGGTGCAAGTGCAGGGTGTTGAACTTGTAATACGCCAAGGCATCAATGTATTTTTTGACCTCTTCCACGGTAAAAAAGTGACGGGCCACATCCAACATGGAACTACGGTACCCATATTTTGGTGCATCCTTGATTTTTCCAGAAGGAATTACCCACAACGGATGGTCGGTCAGCGTGTCATTGCTTTTTTCTGGAATAAGTTGGCGAAGTGTCTGCACACCTCTAAAAGCACCTGCTGCGGTTTTGGCATTCAATAAAATCGAATCTTTTTTGATGTAGAGTTGATAGGATTCTGGCGTTTCCAAATCAACACTATCCGATTGGTTAATGTAGATCAATCGCTCCAACTTATCTTCAGATGATGTATTTACCGCAACATCAAGACCAGTTTTGGATTTAATGCTTTCGGATAAAAACCGACCCACTTTCTCAAACTCTGGGTTCGTGGTCGAGGTATAAATTGCGGTGCCCGCATCCAGCCCAAAAGCACTTCCAGTGGGAATGGTTTTAATGGGTTTTGGAATCAACGGAGCACTGGCTAGGTCGGTTTTTGGAAAATTGATTTCCTCTTTTTTGGTTTGGCAAGCTGCCATGCAGATAACTGCAACGAACAGCAAAATTGATCTGTAAATCACGTTTGTTTAGTTTTAGTCTATATAGTTTTTGATTACATCGTACCAGATGTCATACCCTTTGGAGTTCATATGGAGCCCATCTTCAATAAAAATGTCCTGCTTTACCTTTCTTTTGTCGAGCATGGGGTACCAAACATCCACAAAATCGATCCCATCGGTCTTCGATGCCAATCGGTACAGTTTGCGGTTCAATCTTCGGTACCTGCCCCTATATTTCCAACGGGAAATACTCGGTTTGGCAGAAATCAGAACAATTTCCATGTCAGGGTTTCTCTGTTGAAGGATGCCAAGAATATATTCGGCCCTTTGCAATATTTTTCGGGGCCGCTTCTTGGCAAAAATATCGTTGTCGCCTTCATAAATGAAAACTTTTACGGGCTTGTAGTTTAAAATCAACTCATCCAGATATAATTCAAGGTCGGAAAATTGTGAGCCTCCAAAGCCAGTGTTCAGCACTTGGTGCTCCGGAAAGCGATCCTGGACATCGTACCAAAAACGAATACTTGAACTTCCCGTAAAAACAATGGTCGGTCGGGAAGAATCCCATAGGGAATCGTTCTTTTGCTGGATTGCCTTAACTTCATTTTCAAAGGGATTATCGGTTTGCCCAATGGCCATCACAGGAATCATGAGCAACGCAATAATAAGATGTTTCATTCTACTGATTTTGCCTAAAATGAGGTTCAAGATAGTGATATTTTCTCGTAAATGGGCTTTGTTGAAAAATACCAAAATACTTTTCATAAGTAAAGTTTAACGATAGAATCTCAACCAATTGGACTTCGTATTTTTGGACAAAATCCAAAACCATGAACACAAGATCGCAACAGTTGGCCGCCTTTGACCGCCTTTTGACCATTATGGATGAATTGCGCGAACAATGTCCGTGGGACAGAAAACAGACCATGCAGACCCTACGCCATTTGACCATTGAGGAAACCTACGAACTGGGTGACGCCATTCTGGACAACGATTTGGAAGAAGTGAAAAAGGAATTGGGCGATATCTTGTTGCATATTGTTTTCTATGCCAAAATAGGTTCTGAGACCCAAGATTTTGACATTGCCGATGTAGCCAATGGCATTTGTGAGAAACTCATCAACAGACACCCTCATATTTATGGGGATGTGAAGGTGGAGAATGAAGAGGAAGTAAAGCAGAATTGGGAAAACATCAAACTAAAAGAAGGTAAAAAAAGTGTGCTCGAAGGTGTTCCCAATGGTTTGCCATCCTTGGTAAAAGCCAACCGAATCCAAGATAAAGTAGCTGGTGTGGGATTTGATTGGGAACATCCCGAACAGGTTTTTGAGAAATTGAAAGAGGAGTTGGGTGAGCTACAAGAAGAAGTAGAGGCAAATAATGCAGATCAGATGGAATCCGAATTTGGAGATGTCCTTTTCTCCATGGTCAATTATGCTCGGTTTTTAAAAATCAACCCAGAAAATGCATTGGAACGGACCAATAAAAAATTCATCAAGCGGTTTCAATATTTAGAGCAAAAAGCAAAGGAGGCTGGAAAAGCTATGAGCGATATGACCTTGGCCGAAATGGACGTGTATTGGGATGAAGCAAAGAAACTTTGATTAATTCGTCCACAATGTAAGAAGACACGAAAATTGTCGTCAATCTATCTATATTTGCCATCCTTTTTAAATATCCGTTGTGTTTCAAAACTACACCAAAGAGTTTGCCTATAACCTAAAACTGTCCTATCCCGTTATTTTGGGGATGTTGGGGCATACGTTTGTGGCCTTTGCGGACAATATTATGGTGGGACAATTGGGTACGGCCGAACTAGCTGCGGTTTCCCTTGGTAATAGTTTTGTTTTTATTGCGATGTCTCTGGGGATAGGTTTTTCCACGGCAATCACGCCATTAGTGGCCGAAGCGGATGGGGCAAAGGATCAGGCAGCGGGTAAAAGTGCCTTAAAGCACGGTTTGGTACTTTGTACCCTACTGGGTTTGTCACTTTTTGGACTTATTCAAGTTTCCAAACCCTTGATGCACCACATGGAACAGCCACCCGAAGTAGTGGAACTTGCTTTGCCCTATTTGGATTTGGTCGCTTTTTCGTTGGTTCCCTTGATCATATTTCAAGCCTTTAAGCAGTTTTCGGATGGTTTATCACAGACCAAATATCCGATGTATACTACTATTGTGGCCAATGTGGTAAATATCACCCTGAACTATTTACTCATTTTTGGTGCTTTGGGATTTCCTAAGATGGGGATTGTTGGTGCGGCAGTAGGAACTTTGGCATCTCGTGTAATTATGGTGGTCTTTATTTGGTATTTGCTAAAGCGGAAAGAAAAGTTTGCTCCCTATGTAACTCATTTCAATTTTAGAAAGATTGAGAGAAAAGTGATGAACAAAATCATCAGTCTTGGGTTTCCATCCGCTTTGCAGATGTTTTTTGAGGTGGCCATTTTTACAGCGGCCATTTGGTTGAGCGGAGTGCTTGGTAAAAACGCCCAAGCGGCCAATCAGATTGCATTGAACTTGAGCAGTATGACCTTTATGGTGGGTATGGGGCTTGGTGTAGCGGCCATAGTCAGGGTCGGGAACCAGAAAGGGCTTCGGAATTATAAAGAGTTGAAGCGAATCGCGGAATCCGTATTTTTCTTGACGCTTTTGGTGGAAATAGCTTTCGCTGTGATTTTCTTATTGGGGAGACATTGGTTGCCGACTATTTATTTGGATGTGGACGACATTACGAACCAAGCCGATAACACCGAAGTAATCATTATTGCTGCGAAACTACTTTTGGTCGCCGCCTTTTTTCAGATTTCTGATGGGCTCCAAGTAGTGGTTTTGGGAGCGTTGCGTGGTTTGCAAGATGTGAAGATACCTACGCTGATCACTTTTATCGCCTATTGGTTGATTGGTTTTCCGATCAGTTACTACTTGGGACTGCACACAAGTCTCGAGAGTTCGGGAATTTGGATTGGATTGTTGTCAGGGCTTACCGCATCGGCCGTAATGTTGTATCTTCGATTCAACTTTTTGACCAAGAAATATATAAACCAATAAAATAGAATGAAAAGTTCAATTTTTACCCTTTTAATTTTAACCTCATTATCAGTATTTTCTCAAAATTCTGAATATAAAGTTTCTTCATACCTTACAGAAGGTACTAAAGCTCCAAACACCCATTACATAGGAGAAGCCTGGCTAAATCCTATTATTCACGATGACGCAGAGCTAGGTTATAATATCACAAAAGCAACATTTAAAGCCAATTCCACCTTGGATTGGCACAAACATAGTTCTGCCCAAGTTCTTATAATTGTAGATGGAGAGGCATATTATCAAGAAAGAGGTAAAGAACCTATGATACTAAAAGCAGGCGATGTTATTAAATGTGAAAAAAATATTGAGCATTGGCATTCCTCAACAAAATTTAGTGATGTAACCTACTTGGCTTTGTACAATGGTGAACAGCCTACAACGTGGACCGAAGTACTGACACAAGAATATTATGATGAGGTAGCGAAAAAGCTAAAAACTCACAGATAAAAACAATTGAATTAAGAAGATTCCAAATTTTGAAATCTAACTATTTGATAAATGGAACTACCTAAATTTTTATTGGCCGACAATACGGATCATCCCGAGGCCATTTTTATCGTCCACACCGAATATCCCAGATTCATCATCAATCTGGAAAATGATGAGGTGGAATGGATGGAAGAATTCTCCAAACAAGACGAAGCTGATTTAATGGAAGAAGCAGAAAATCTGATTGAGGCCGCCACGGCTTTTTATGACCGCGAAGTCTCCAGATACGGCGATTGATGATCGAACAATTACTGCAATACGATAAAGAGCTGTTTTTGTTCCTCAACGGACTGGGAACCGAAACTTGGGATGGCTTCTGGATGTTCATGACAACGACCAGAAATTCCGCACCACTTTATCTGCTATTACTTTATTTATCTTATCGAACCTTTGGTTGGAAGGGAACAGGAATTATTTTGGTGTCCATCGCTTTGTTGATTACCTGCACCGATCAGTTGTCCAATTTTTTCAAGTATGGCATAGGTCGTTTGCGACCCTGCCACGAACCCGAAGTGAGCAGTGCAATGCGCTTGGTAAAAAGTTACTGCGGCGGACAATTTGGATATTTTTCAGCCCACGCGGCCAACTCTTTTGGCCCAGCTATTTTCTTTACCGTTATGTTTAAGAACAAGGTGAAGTATATTGCTTGGATATTGATACTTTGGGCATGCATTGTAGCCTATAGCCGAATTTATATCGGTGTGCATTATCCATTGGATGTGCTTACAGGTGCTTTGGTAGGTTCGCTTTTCGGTTGGTTGTGGGCCAAGTTGGCTATATTTGCTTTCCAAAAAACAGGGGTATGATTTCTACCGCCAGATACTGGTTTTATATTGCGCTGATCGTTTTGGTGTATATCATTGGGATGTTCGTGACCCTGTTCGAGAACGATTCCGCGCAATTTGCCGTAATGGCGATGCGCATGGTGCAGGAAAATGATTTTTTAAACCTTTTTAAAGGTCCCGAAGAGTATCTGGACAAACCGCATATGCATTACTGGTTGGCCGCACTTTCCTATAAAATTTTCGGTATACACGATTGGGCCTACCGTATTCCAGGTATTTTATCGACTTTATTGGGCGCATACAGTTGCTACGGACTAGGAAAATTACTGTACAACAAAGATGTAGGTCGTTTTGCTTCATTGATTTTTATGACGGCCCAAACCATGGTCTTGGCCAACATCGATGTCCGTACCGATGCTGTGCTGACAGGATTCACCATTTTTTCCATCTGGCAATTGGCGACCTATATTGAAAAGGGAACACTAAAAAGTATCGCCTTAGGTGCTTTTGGGGCGGGAATGGCTTTTTCTACCAAAGGTCAGATTGCCCTAGTGGTGATTGGAATCTCGATACTTTGCCACTTGATATATACCCGAAAGTGGCGGCAATTGCTCAATTGGAAAGTTTTGGTGGCGATTTTGGTCTTTGGTCTAACGATTGCACCAATGTTGTACGCCTATTACCATCAGTTTGATTTACATCCCGAAAAAGTAATCCGAGGAAAAGATAACCGAAGTGGTATCTTCTTTATTTTTTGGGAACAGAGCTTTGAACGTATGAGCGGAGAGGGGATAGGGAAGAACAGTAGCGACTTTTTCTTTTTCTTCCATACTTTTTTATGGGTGTTCCTGCCGTGGACCGTGCTCGCTTTATTGGGGTATTGGATGAAGGTCAAGGCCTTTTGGAAAGCTAAGTTTGCATACAGGCCCAACATGGAGTTTTTAACCGTCGGTGGAATATCCATTTTGTTCCTGCTCATCAGTTTTGCCCAGTTTAAGCTGCCGCACTATATGAACATTTTGATACCATTGTATGCGGTCCTGTCGGCAGCATTCTTGTATGTGTTGCATCAACAGCAAAAATTGAAGATGGCCAAAATTATCTTGGGAATCCAATATTTTATATTGGGGTTGGTGGTGGTTTTTGCGCTATTGGTAAGCTTTTATGTCTTCAAATTAGAGCATTGGTACAGCTATTTGTTATTGTTGATGGCTCTTGGATTAGCAGCCTATTTCATCTTAAAAAAGGAAACCACATACACAAAAATTGTTACCGTCGCCATTTTTAGTTCGGTGCTGTTAAATGGTTTGATGAATGCCCATTTTTATCCCAAACTGCTCGAATACCAAGGAGGCTCAACAATGGCGGAAAAGGTGAAAGTGGAAAACATACCCGTAGATGATATTTATAAAATATCCGAAAGACATACCTGGGCTTTGGATTTTTACAATAGGAAACCCGTACAAATAACTTCGATACCCGAAATAGCCAAAAAGAAGGATGTTTGGGTCTATGCTACCGATAAAGAATTGGAACAATTGCAGAAGAATGGGATTGCTTGGGATAAGCAATTTACGGTAGACCAATTCCGAATTACCCGTCTACAAATCAAATTTTTAAATCCGAACACCCGCGAAGATAAATTGAACAAGATGCATTTGGTACATTTGGATTAATCCACCGATTCCAATTTTGGCTTTTTAAAGTGATAAATCACGCCAAATAACGAAGTCAGTGCCGTAATCAAAAAGAAAGTGAAGCTAATCCCAATGGACGTGCTTGCATCCAACCCCAACCACTCGGCACCATATAAAAAAGTGACTTCGCGGCTTCCAATTCCTCCAATGGTCAATGGAATTACGGAGACAATCGAAGAAACCAGAAATACAAACAGGTATTCAATGGTGTCCAGGCTAACCGATAAAGACTTCAAAATACAAAGGATACTCACTAACTGGGATAACTGTACCAAAGCTGAAAACCCAAAGGCTTCCCAAAAAACAGGGAGAATGTAGTTGAAAAATGTTTTATTCACGAACCAAAATACAACAATGCTCAAAGGAATGGCAACTACAAACAACCAGTAAAAGCTTTGGAAAAACTCATTTTCGGACAAAAGTGCTAACGTACAGGCATAAATAAAAAGCAGTAACATTCCACTTAGTCGGTCCAAGAGTATACTCGAAACTACTTTCTTGGTGCCTGGCTGATATGTTTTTTGGATAACGTAGCCTTTGTAGGCATCGCCACCGATACCTCCTGGTAAAAATAAGTTGTAGAACATGCCCAATAGAGACAATTTTAAATTGCTCAATTGGGTAAGTTTGGCACCAATTTGATGAAAATACAAGTTGGTCCTAAATGCGGATAAAACTTTGGACAACACAAAAAATAGCAACGCCATGAATAAATAGAGCGGGTCGCTCTTTTTTAGGGTCTGGAGTACATCCTTCAACTCTATTTTGGTAAAAATAAAGTAGATCAATACTGCGCTAATGATGATTTTTAGGGCAGTGATGCCCTTTTTACGTAGCCTTTCCGTCACCTATGCTGATTTTTTTGATACGATACGGTCTTTTCTGTTGCGATTCGTAGTAGGTGCGAATCAAAAGTTCCATTACAATCCCAATGGTAAACAATTGAATTCCCCCAACAATGAACATCATCCCAAATATGAGTAAAGGACGTGTGCCAATATCCTGTCCAAACCCGAGCTTGACGATCAGTAAATAAATATTGATGAAAACCCCTAAAATAACCAGTAATACACCGAAAATACCGAATAGGTGTATGGGGCGCTGGAAGTATTTCCTGATGAAAAGCAACAGCATCATATCGGCCACTACCTTAAAAACCCGTTCCAAACCGTATTTGGAAACTCCTGCATGCCTTGCATGATGCTTTACGGGAACTTGTTTTATCTGTGCACCTTCCAAATGTGCCAAAAGGGTTATGAACCGGTGCATTTCGCCATATAGATTCAGGCTTTTTGCAATGTCCTTGGTAAAAACTTTTAATGCACAACCGTTGTCTTTAATATCGAGTTTAGTTACCCTGCGTACCAAAAAGTTGGCAATTTTGGATGGTATTTTTTTGACTTGGGAGTCCTTCCTTTTCTGGCGAATCCCAGTGACCAGATCATATTCTTCCGTTATGGCATATTCCAACATACCTGGAATATCGGAGGGGTCGTTTTGGAGGTCACCGTCCATGGTAATGATGTATTCGCCTTGGGCATAATCGATTCCTGCTGCCAAGGCCAAACTTTGGCCGTAGTTCTTTTTCAATTCAATCAGGTGGACTCTTTTATCGTCCATCTCCTTGACCTTAATACGGGTTTTGTCGGTGGAAAAATCATCCACGTAGACAATCTGATAGTTATAACCCTCAAGGCTTTCATTGATTTTTTGGGTCAACAGGACCACATTATCTTCCTCGTTGTACAAAGGAACCACTATGGATAAAAGGGAATCGGTGACGGTGCTCATTCGGTATAAAATCTGTGCAAATTTATTGCTTTTATTTAAAGTTCCTTGGTAATCTTGTCCAATAGGATTTTTGCAGCGTAGAACGGTGATATTTTGTGTTCTTCGATTTCGGTCAACAACTTGGCCTGTGCTGTTTTAAAGGCTTCTTTTTGATGGAAAAATTGTTTGATGTACTCGTCCACAGTCTGAAGGAACCAGTTCTTGTTCTGTTGTTGTCGGTTCTTTTCGAAAAAGCCGTTTTCTTTGGTGTGTTTTACAAATTGCTGCACCATTTCCCAGATGTCTTCAATGCCTGTTTTTTCCATGGCGGAACACTTCATCACTTTAGGTGTCCAACCGTTGGCTTTGGGCGGGTATAGGTGCAATGCTCTTGAAAATTCGGTTACGGCAAGCTTGGCGTGTTCCAAATTGCTTCCGTCTGCTTTGTTGATGGCTATGGCATCGGCCATTTCCATAATGCCCCTTTTTATACCTTGGAGTTCGTCTCCGGCACCTGATAACTTCAGCAGTAAGAAGAAATCCACCATACTGTGCACGGCAATTTCACTTTGGCCAACACCAACCGTTTCCACCAAGATGACATTATAACCAGCGGCTTCGCAGAGGATAATGCTCTCTCTGGTTTTTTGCGCCACCCCGCCCAAGGAGGTGCCCGAAGGGGAGGGGCGTATAAAAGCATTCGGGTCCTTGGCCAAGGTTTCCATTCGGGTTTTGTCACCTAAAATGCTTCCCTTGCTTAGTGAACTGGTCGGGTCTACGGCCAAAACAGCTACTTTGTTGCCCTGGTCGGTCAGGGTTTTGCCCAAAGTTTCTATAAACGAACTTTTACCGACACCGGGAACTCCCGTAATTCCTAAACGAATACTGCTTGTATGTCGGGACAGACACTTTTCAATAACGGCATTGGCCTTTTCAAAATGGTCGGCTTTAGTGCTTTCCAGCAGCGTTATGGCCTTGGCAAGCATAGCTTTGTTGCCTTCAAAAATGCCTTGTGCCAAAGCATCTACAGACAGTTCTTGTTTTCTGAGTGCCTTGATTTTGGAAACCGTGTTCGAGGGTGTTTTGCTTTTGTCTGCCAAGGGTGCTGTTGATCAATTCATCACGAATTTATAAAGATTTTATGGGTTTAGGCCAATCATGATACCAATACGGCTTATCCATTTCACAAAAATTTAATATCTGTTAAGAAGGACTTCCGCTTACAAATTGGTACCTTATTCGTTAAATTATCGGTTACCGCGTAGGTGCTGATTTTTACAAACCTATAAACATTTAAAAGATGAAGACTATTTTTGAGGCCAAGGCCACCAATACAGGAGGAAGAGCTGGACATGTAAAGAGTGAAGATGGCGTTTTGGATTTTGACATAAGCATGCCAAATTCAAAAGGAAAACCGGATCCAAAATCAACCAATCCCGAGGAACTCTTTGCTGCAGCTTACTCCACTTGCTACGCTGGCGCGGTAGAAGCTGTTGCCAAAAGCCACGATGTGGACGACCTTGGTGATTTTAATGTAACTGCTATAGTGGCATTAAATAAGGAGGAGGAAGGTTTTTTCTTGGAAGTAACCTTGGATACGTATTTGCCCACGGTTGATAAGGAAATGGGAGAAACCATCATTAAGGAAGCTCACGAAATGTGCCCTTATAGCAAAGCTACACGCGATAATATTACAGTGCACTTAAATTTGTTAATGGACGAATAAAATCACCTAACTTTTTAATAATGAGCCCCGTTGAAGCCATCATCGGGGCTTTTTTTGTTAAAAGTGAACAAAAAACAAACTAATTTGCAACGTTGCATTTTTTGCATCGTCCTTATTACAGAACAACTAAAAAACCAGACATAGAACCAAGTGTGCTCCATATTGAGCTTGTGGAAAAGTGCAAGGCGAACGACCGTCAGGCGCAAATGAAACTGTATCGTCAATATTGCGATGGTATGTTTTGTGTGGCCATGCGATTTCTTAAAAACTCGGATGATGCAGAGGATGTATTGCAAGAATCGTTTATAAAAGCCTTTCAACGAATAGAACAGTTTAAGGGGGATGTAACGTTCGGGGCTTGGTTAAAGAGAATTGTAGTGAACGGCAGTATCGACTTTTTAAAATCGAAACACCAACGTACGGTGGAGTTGAACGAAAGTTACTTGCAGGTGGCAGAAGAGGATGATTGGTCCGTGGAAGAAGGAATCTCCATTGAACAGGTAAAGGAAGCCATTGAGGAACTGCCCCAAAAATACAAATATGTAGTGCAATTGTTCTTGGTAGAGGGATACGATCATTCGGAAATTGCTGAAATTTTGAACATTACAGAAACAGCATCCAGAACCCGATTGTTAAGAGGAAAAGCACAATTGAAAGAAAAATTAAAAGACTTGGCTTATGGCACGTGACCTTAGAAAATTGTTTGCAAAAGAAAGGGAGCAGAAACGCTTTACCATGAAGGATGGGCATGAAGACCGGTTTTTAGCTAAACTGGAAAAGGAATTGCCCAATAACCCTCCAAAGAAAAAGGTGTTCTCTCTTTGGATGCAGATAGCGGCCTCCGTTGTTGTGGCACTTGGCTTATCCATTTATTATTTCAACAACACCGACCCCATTGATGTGCCAGAAGGGCAAGTAACGGTTGTTGATCGCGATAATTCAAATGGTAGTGGTGAGGGGATGTCGTTGGGCGATTTATCACCGGACTTAAAAAAGATTGAAACCTATTACATTACTAATATCAATTTACAACTATCGGATTTGGATGTTGATCCGGAGAATAAAGAACTTATGGACAGCTATATGGAACGATTGGCCGAGTTGAACAAGGAATACCATAGACTAAATGAAGAGTTGAACGAATTGGGTCCCAATGACCAAACCATAAGCGCACTTATCAAAAACCTACAGTTAAGGTTGCAGTTGTTGCAAAAATTAAAATCAAAGTTGAATCAATTAAAATCATCAAAAAATGAACAGGAATCATCAAATATTGTTTAGCGGATTGCTCCTTGCCTTGGTTGGGTTTACCGGCCATGCGCAGGAGAAATCCAAAACCTACAAGGAAACTTTCAATGTCAATAAGGATACTGAACTTAGCATCAACACCAGTTATGCCGATATTCAATTTGAGACATGGGACAAAGATCAAGTGGAAATTACGGCGGTAATTGAACTAGAAGGAGTGGAGCAAGAGGAAGCCGATTCCTATTTTGAGAAGGACTTGGTCAAGATTATGGGCAATAGCAAAGAAATTGAGGTAAGTACCGAAGGTGCCGGGCCCAATTATGCTTTTGATTTTCAAGGGTTTAATATTGATATCCCCGAGATGCCTTCGGTTGCTGAGATTATTGCGAATGTGGAGATTCCGGAACTCCCTGAGTTCACCATCCCGGAAATAAACGTAATGCCTCGCATGCCACCCATGCCACCCATGCCACCCATGCCACCCATTGAGTTTGATTATGATGCCTACAAAAAGGATGGGGACAAATACATGAAGGAGTGGAAAAAAGAATTCGATAAAACTTTTGACGAAGAATACAAAGCCCGTTTTGAAGAGTGGGGCAAGCGTATGGAGGAGATGGCAGAAGAGCGAGAAGCTAGAAGAGAGGAGATGAGGGCAGAAAGAGATCAACTCCGTGAAGAGCGGGAGGAAATACGGAAAGAAATGCAAGAGCAGATGAAAGAGCAACAGGAAGAGATTCGCGCCCATCAAGCAGAACTTAGGAAGGAGCAGGCAGAGCTTAGAAAACAACTGCGCGAAGAAACAAGAACAATCCACAGCAGCCCCAATGTGTTCTATTTCTCATCAGATGGGGAGCATAAAGAGTACAAGGTAAAAAAACGAATCATTATTAAAATGCCGAAGTACATCAAGGTAAAAATGAATGTACGCCACGGTGAGGTAAAATTAGCGGAAAACGCCAAGAACATCAATGCAAGCTTGTCCTACGCAAGCTTGCTTGCCTCCACCATTGATGGTGCCAATACTGATATTCGAGTGTCCTACTCTCCCGTGGTTGTGCAAAACTGGAATTACGGCAGCCTTAGTACGGATTACTCCGATAAGGTGAATTTAAAAGAGGTAAAGGAACTAAAATTGCATTCGGTATCATCCAATGTGGTGATTGGTAAATTGACCGGCAAGGCGGTGGTTACCAATAATTTTGGCGCATTGGGCATTGATGAGGTTTCCAATAGTTTCGATACGATCAATGTTTCCATGGAAAATGGGGAATTGGACTGTAAACTGCCCGAAACGCCCTATACAATCTCCGTTAGCGAAGCAACATCCGGATTCCAATATCCAAAAACATTACAATTGACATCTACTCGAAAAAATGGTGCCAATATCCATACTGGGTATTATATCAGTAAGAACGATGACAAAACCATCAAGATCAACTCCAAATACAGCGAGGTGGTTCTTAAGAACTGATCTTGTTACAATATGTCCCAAGGAACCACCTCCAACTTACTTCAGGCCATTCTTTCTTCACGGCCACAACCTACCTTCCAATTTTAGTGGGCATCTTCTTTCAGGTAGGACTCAAAATTCTTTTTAAAACGATTCAATCTTGGGATTGATACATTTCTGATATAACTGTTATTTGGATTTCGTTTTTCATAATCTTGATGGTATTCTTCCGCTTTGTAAAACTTTTCAAAAGGTTCTACTTCTGTTACAATAGGGCGATTGCCATAAATATTTTCGGTTTCCAGCTTGTCGATATAGCTTTGAATAATCTTTTTTTCCTTATCGTTTTTATAAAATGCAATGGAACGGTACTGAGCCCCTTTGTCAGGTCCCTGCCTGTTTAGGGTGGTTGGGTCGTGAGAACCAAAAAACACTTGGACCAACTGTGTGAAAGAGATTACTTCTGGGTCATAATATACTTCTACCGCCTCCGCATGTTGGGTTCTACCATAAGAAACCTGCTCGTAGGTCGGGTTTTTCTCAGAACCGCCAGAATACCCTGAATACACTTCCTTGACTCCCTTAACACTTTCGAAAATGGCTTCCACGCACCAGAAACATCCACTGGCAAAATAGGCGGTCTCGTATTTCTGAAGTTGTCCTGAGATCAATTTGGTCTCCAAATGAGGGTCGGATTCTTTTTGGGCAACTTCTTGTTTGCCCGATTTGTTTTTGGGCTGGCAACTTATGGATGCCAATAATAGCAGCATTAAAAATGGAGTTCTCACGATTTTCATTTTAGTTTCTTGTTTAGTTGCAATAAGGTACCAACAATTACTTGGCCGGCCGTTAAAAAATGTTAATCATTTTGCTTGATTGTATTTTCTTACAAAGAAAAGAAAATATACTACAATGTTCTGTAAGGGTTTGGTATTGCGGGTTTATCGATAAAATGCACATGCGTTCGGTGTGCTGTTTTTAGGGGTAAAATCGTTCGTCGAAGATAAAAAACACTTCATCCGAAAAAAAAATATTCACCGAAAAAAACGGGTTGTTGAGCGATGGAAATCGAGTTGAGCTTGTGCTTGAAAGTAATTTTACATCACAAAACAAACAGAACAATGAAGACAATTTTTACCATCATCGCAGTAACTTTTTTCGGAACTATGGCTTCTGCCCAAGATATTTCCAAAGAGGCCAAAGTGGATGCCCTTACAGTAGGAGTTGAGTTGGATGTAACAATCAGCAACACTATTAGAAAGGATAGAAAAATGGTGAGATTGTACAAGTTTAAGAACTCTCGAATCAAAAAGGAGCTTTCTTTCAAAACCAAAAAGAACAGGGCTAAATTGGCATAATTATGATATTGGATATTTTAATACCCTTTACGGTGTTTTTGAGCGTTGCCTTTGTTTTGGCAAGCATAGCCTTTTCCTTCAGGGAAAGAAAATTTATAGAAGTTTAAGTTTATATCAAAATAAGTATTGGTAAGGTCGGTTTTAACCGGCCTTTTCTTTTGGCAAAAACTTTAATCCACAGAGTTGAACTGTTCTATCACCTCTTCAAACTCAATAGTGTAGTGCGTTCCTTTTTTGGAGTAATCCCTGCTTATGGAGCCCCTAAGTTGGCGTGCTAGATTGTAAATAAGTTTTAATCCCAAAGAATTGGATGTTTTTGGGTTGATTTCTTCCGAATAGCCAACTCCATTATCACCTAGATACATTTTGTAGCGGTTATTCTCCATTTTTTGGACGGATACATGGATTTCTCCATCATTCCCTTCTGTGATGCCATATTTTAAGGCATTGGTAATGGTTTCATTAATGATCAGTCCCAAAGGGATTACCGTATCAATACTCAGTTTGTAATCCGATATGTCCAAGGCAACCCTTACATTTCGGTTGCTTCCTTTTACCGACCTTACCAAGTAATCGCAAAGTTCCCTTACATAAGGTTCCAATTCTATTTTGGAAAGGTAGTCATCTCGCTTATAAAGCATCTCATGGACCATGGCCATGGATACGACACGGTTTTGGCTGCTTTTTATGATACTGCTTATTTTACTGTCATCTATTGCCCTGGATTGCAGGCTTAGAAGGCTGGAAACCGTTTGCAGGTTGTTTTTTACCCGGTGATGTACTTCTTTTAACAATGTTTCTTTTTCCTCGATACGCTCTTGGATTTCGTTTCGGGATTTATACAGTTTATGGTGTGCGCTCAAAAGATTTTTACCAAAAACCCCTCCCAATAGATATACGGCAAACATGGCACTCAAATAAGCAAACCAATCCCTCGCTTCCACAGGAACGGTATTTTCCGAAATGGTAAAATCTCCTGTATCGTAGAGGAACAAAAGGGTAAGTACTGCTAAATTAAGGATCAGATAGAGTTGACCAAAAACTTTGGTGGTGACATAGCCCGCAAAAACAATTATCGCCAAAACAAAAATAAAGGGACTTTCGATTCCTCCACTGTAAATTGTGATAATGACCGCTCCCAGCATCGAAAGGATAGAGGTGGAGTTATAGGTGAGCACCAAATTCTTGTGCTGTTTGTACAAAAGGGTGTTCAGTAAATTGATCAAAGCATAGCCCCAAAAGGTATAAGGTATGATTCCTCTTATATCCAAAAAGAAAAAACACACCAATCCGAAAATGGCAGCAAAGAAGGATGAATTGTAATTTACCTTAAGTATCAAATCAATCTTGTCTTGTAACCTATATGTATCCTTGTTAGGAATTTTCATATGCTGCGTGTGAATGTTCCTCTTCCACAAAAAAGTTGAAAACGGTGTGGTAGAGTAGCTTAATGGGGTGTTTTATGCTGTAAATCTAACCATGTTTTTGATATAAAAAAAGTGGCAGCTTAATAACTACCACCTTTAAAAGTTTTATTTGAGTTTTTCTAGTCGTTGACCAGAACCCATTCTCCTTTCTCTATAAGGGGTTCGGCCTGTTTGTATTTTAACGTTTTGCTTTCGCCGGACATTACATTTTTAATGGTAACCCTTTCGTTCCTGCCAATTTTTGGTTTTTCCCGAACAATGGTTTCTGTTATCTGGGGGCGTTGTCCTTGCGTTTGTCCAGCTGCCCTGTTCTGTGCGGCCAACTCATCGCTGTTCGGTATTTCCTCTTTAGAAGTCTGAATATTCTCCTTGGGTCTTCGAACGTTCCTTGCCTCTTGGATCTGAGCCGTGTTTTCGGAAGGTAATTCTCCTTTAAAAAGGAAGGATATGACTTCTCGGTTTACTTTGTCAATCATTTCTTTGAAAAGTTCAAAGGCTTCAAACTTATAGATCAACAATGGGTCTTTTTGTTCATGAACGGCCAATTGTACGGATTGTTTCAATTCGTCCATCTTACGCAAGTGCGTTTTCCAGGAATCATCAATAATGGCCAAAGTAATGTTTTTCTCAAAATCAGTGATCAACTGCTTTCCGTTGGTGTTGTAGGCCTTTTCCAGATTGGTCACAACGTTCAAGGATTTGATGCCATCCGTAAAGGGAACTACAATGCGTTCAAACTTGTTGGACTCGTCTTCATAAACCTTTTTGATGACTTGGAAGGCAACGGTGGCACTACGCTCCATTTTTTCTTTGTAGTACTTGTAAGCCTCGTCGTTGACTTTATTGGCAATCTGTTGAAAGCTCATTTTCTTGAATTCTTCTTCATCAATAGGTGAGGTGATGGAGAAGTATTTGATGAGCTCAAACTCAAAGTTCTTATAATCGTCGGCCATTTTATTGGTTTCGGCAATGGCTTCAGAAGTATCATAAATCATATTGGCGATGTCCACTTTTAGGCGTTCACCTTCCAATGCGTGTCTTCTTCTTTTATAGATTACTTCACGCTGGGCATTCATTACATCATCGTATTCCAATAGTCGCTTACGGATACCAAAGTTGTTTTCCTCAACCTTTTTCTGGGCACGTTCTATGGATTTGGTCATCATGGAATGCTGAATGACCTCACCATCTTCCAAGCCCATGCGGTCCATCATTTTGGCTACACGGTCCGATCCGAACAAACGCATCAAATTGTCTTCCAAAGAAACATAGAACTGTGAACTACCTGGGTCTCCTTGACGCCCGGAACGACCTCTCAACTGTCTGTCCACACGTCTGGAATCGTGGCGCTCCGTACCAATAATGGCCAAACCGCCAGCTTCTTTCACTTCTGGGGATAGTTTAATATCGGTACCCCTACCGGCCATGTTGGTGGCAATGGTCACGACACCACCTTTACCTGCTTCGGCCACAATGTCCGCCTCTTTTTTATGGAGTTTAGCGTTCAATACGTTGTGAGGTACCTTGCGTACACTCAGCAATTTGGACAACAATTCTGAAATTTCAACGGAGGTGGTACCAATCAATACGGGCCTGCCCGATTGAGATAGTTTCGTAACCTCGTCGATGATGGCATTGTATTTTTCCCGTTTGGTCTTGTAAATCAAATCATGCCTATCGTCACGGGCGATGGGTCTATTGGTTGGAATTTCCATCACATCCAACTTATAGATTTCCCAGAATTCCCCTGCTTCTGTAACCGCTGTACCCGTCATACCAGCAAGTTTGCTGTACATCCTAAAGTAATTTTGGAGTGTAACGGTAGCAAAAGTCTGGGTCATGGCCTCGATTTTTACGTTCTCCTTGGCCTCAATGGCTTGGTGGAGACCGTCCGAGTACCTACGACCGTCCATAATACGGCCTGTTTGCTCGTCCACGATCATCACCTTATTGTTCATAACCACATACTCCACATCTTTTTCAAAGAGGGTATAGGCTTTCAACAACTGGGTCATGGTGTGGATACGCTCGCTTTTTACGGCAAAATCCTTGAAGAGTTCTTCTTTGAGCTCTGCTTCTTTTTCTATTTCGAGATCTTGGTTCTCGATCTTGGCTATCTCGCTACCGATATCGGGCATCACAAAAAATTCCTTGTCCTGATCGGCGGAGATGTATTCCACTCCTTTATCGGTGAGCTCTATTTGATTGTTTTTTTCATCGATAACGAACAACAGGTCTTCGTCCACTTTGGGCATTTCCCTATTGTTGTCTTGCATATAGAAGTTTTCGGTCTTTTGAAGCAATTGCTTAACCCCTTCTTCACTCAAAAACTTGATGAGCGCTTTGTTTTTGGGTAGTCCACGATGTACACGTAGTAAAAGGAAACCACCTTCTTTGGTATTTCCTTCCTTTATTAACTTTTTGGCTTCGGCCAATACTCCTGTGAGGTGCTGACGTTGTTTCTGTACAATGTCGGATACCTGTGGTTTGAGCTCGTTGAACTCGTGGCGGTCACCTTCAGGAACGGGACCGGATATGATCAATGGTGTACGTGCATCATCAATAAGAACAGAATCCACCTCATCCACAATAGCGTAATGGTGCGGACGCTGTACCAAATCATCCGGTGTATGCGCCATGTTATCGCGCAAGTAATCAAAACCGAACTCGTTGTTGGTTCCGTAGGTTATATCGGCATTGTAGGCTGCCCTTCTTCCGTCGGAGTTGGGTCTGTGCTTGTCTATACAATCCACAGATAGTCCGTGGAACTCAAATATTGGGGCCATCCAGGCACTATCCCTTTTGGCAAGGTAATCGTTAACGGTTACCAAGTGGGCTCCTTTGCCTACCAATGCATTAAGGTAGAGTGGGAGCGTGGCCACCAAAGTTTTACCTTCACCTGTTTGCATTTCGGCAATCTTGCCTTGGTGCAGTGCAATACCACCAATGAGCTGTACATCGTAGTGCACCATATCCCAAGTGACTTCTTTTCCTGCGGCATCCCATGAGTTTTGCCAAACGGCCTTGTCTCCTTCTAAGGACACATAATCCTTGTCACCGGAAAGTACCCTGTCGAATTCGCTGGCCGTAACCGTTAAGGTTTCGTTGGCAGCAAATCGTTTTGCAGTTTCCTTTACAACGGCAAAGGCCTCGGGAAGGATATCTTCCAAAGTCTTTTCGGAAATTTTATAGGCTTCTTCGTTGAGCTTGTCGATTTCGGAGTAGATTTCCTCGTTACGATCCATGTCGTTGGAATTTTCCACCTCTTTTTTTAGCTCGGCAATTTTATCGTTGATTTCTTTGCAATCCTCTGCTATCCTTGCTTTAAAAGCAGTTGTTTTTTGTCTTAGTTCATCATGCGACAATCCTTCCAGTTGTTGCTCAAAGGATTTTATCTCGTTAACCAAAGGTTGTAACGATTTTACATCCTTCTCCGATTTATCTCCTACAAATACCTTAAGTACGGAATTAATAAAACTCATGAAATGTTTTTTCTTTTGATTGTCAAAAGCTATTCCATTGATGGGATTACGATGGAATACTTTTGCTAGGCTGTCAAAATTACATAAAAAAAAGCCTCAAATGAGACTTTTTAACGGGGTTTGTTTTTTCGGATTTAATATTCGTCCTCATTCCAGAGGTAGTCCTCTTCGGTGGGATAATCCGGCCAAATTTCTTCGATGGATTCGTAAATCTCGCCTCCTTCTTCTTCCATCGATTGTAAATTTTCTACAACTTCCAACGGCGCTCCTGTTCGAATCGCATAATCTATCAGTTCGTCTTTGGTTGCTGGCCAAGGCGCATCACTTAAATATGAAGCTAGTTCTAACGTCCAGTACATAGTAACGGTTTGATTTTAAATTTTTTGCAAAAATAATTTTTAAACCCAATCTGCCAAGTAAAAACACCATTATTTAAAAATTATTTTGTTGTTGACAAAACATTTAGGCTAAAAAAGCGATTTTGTCAGTCCAACTTCTCGGGAATCCACTTGACTTCTTGAGCTTTTAAGTCTTTCGACAATTTACGTGCCAATACGAATAAATAATCCGAAAGTCGGTTGATGTAGGATAGCACATTCTCTGGAACAGGCTCATTCTCGTGTAAATAGGAGATCATACGTTCGCCTCGCCGGCAAACGGTCCTGGCGATATGACAGTATGACACGGTAGTGTGGCCGCCGGGAAGTATAAAATGTGTCATTTCTGGAAGCTCTTCGTTCATTTTATCCATTTCCTGCTCCAAAAATTCAATATCCTCGGAAGTGATTCGCGGAATTTTGAGTCTTTTATCTTTTTTGGGCTCAGTAGCCAATATGGAACCTACCGTAAAAAGCTTTTCTTGTATCAAGGTCAGCGTTTTTTGGGAATGCTCGTCCATCTCTTGATCGCGTAACAGGCCCAGGTGGGAGTTGAGTTCATCAATGGTGCCATAACTTTCAATACGGACGTGATGCTTGGGTACACGGGTGCCAGTAAATAATGATGTGGTGCCCTTGTCTCCGGTTTTGGTATATATCTTCATTTTTTAGTAGTCAGAGATGCTTACTTCTGGATAATACTAATTGTCAATTGATTAATGTTCATTGTTCTTATCGCGTTGGCGCTTTCCTTCCATAAACTTTCTGGATTTTCTGCGCTTTGTCGCTTTTCGGTTTCTGAACAAAATAATCAAATAGATGAGCCCCAAAACGGCCAATACATACCAAATGGTGTTATCTGATGTCATATTTTCCATAACTTAAAATTACCGTTTTAAATCCGAATCGTGAAATGTTCCTTTGCCTGTTCCCTTCTTATCGAAATAATTCCACAATAATACATATCAATGCTCACTGTGATTTCTGGTAGGGCAATCAAATGCTTCCATTGGTCCAAGCTTTCCTTGTTTTTGTACATTGAACAAATCAAGATAAGACTGTCGTTGTGCAATTTTCCTTCGGAACATATTTTTTGAAATAACAGCGTATCCATTTCATCCACATAAAGAAGGTCGACGGGATTTTCATTGAATTGGATATGAGGAAAGTTCTGTTTTACCAATTCTTTGACTTCAGTTTTATTTTCAATGCTGACATTTTGAAAGCCAAAATAGTCGATGGTCTTGAGCAATACATTGATGCTTTTGTTCTTATGTAACTTTTTTTTGGAGTAGAGACATTGCGTTACATATTGGAACACAAAAGGGGAATGTACTCCATGTTGGTTGGTGGATTTGGCTAAAAAATTTAGATATGAAATGAATCGGAACCACATTTTACCCCTCTAAAATGGAAGAAAGCTCAAACCAGCGTTCTGTTTTTTCCTCGATGGCATCGGTTACTTCTTTGAGTTCGATAGATAGGTTGGCGATTTCGTCTCCGTCCAGTTTAGGGTCTGTAAACTTGTTCTGGAGCTTTGTTTTCTTCTCTTCCAACTTTTGAATGTCCTTCTCCAATTGTTTGTATTCCTTTTGCTCGGAATAGGAAAGTTTGCCGCCGCTGGTGTCCCGCCAATTGTTCTCTGTTTTTTCTGAAGAAGCGGTCTTGTTTTCGCGTTCCTCAATTATTTTACTGCTTTCGTATGTTCTATAATCCGAGTAGTTGCCAGGAAAATCTTCAATAACACCTTCCCCGCGAAATACAAACAAGTGATCTACGATCTTGTCCATAAAGTAACGGTCGTGGGAGACTACGATCAAGCAACCAGGGAAATCCAACAGAAAGCTTTCCAGTACGTTTAGAGTAACAATGTCCAGATCGTTCGTGGGCTCATCCAGGATCAAAAAATTTGGATTTTGGATCAACACCGTGCACAAATACAATCGCTTGCGTTCCCCACCGCTCAATTTTTCAACAAAATCATATTGTTTTTTTCGGTCGAAAAGGAAACGTTCCAATAATTGCTGGGCAGAAATTTGGCGTCCTTTTTTCAAGGGAATGTAATCTCCGAACTCACGAATCACATCAATTACCTTTTGACCTTCTTTGTCGGGGATGCCCTTTTGGGTGTAGTATCCAAATTTAACTGTGTCGCCGACCACCACTTTTCCTCCTTCAATATCTTCCTGTTGTGTGAGGATATTCAAAAAAGTGGATTTCCCTGTTCCGTTTTTTCCGATGATTCCGACCCGTTCACCTTTGGTGAAGTTGTAATCGAACTTATCCAATATGGTTTTATCTCCGTAGGATTTGGAAATATTGTGCAATTCCAAAATCTTACTGCCCAGGCGTTCCATGTTCAGTTCCAGTTGCACCTCGTGCTCTTGGCGGCGTTGGTGGGCACGTGCTTTTATTTCGGCAAAATCATCAATACGCGATTTGGATTTTGTGGTACGTGCCTTGGGCTGTCTGCGCATCCAATCCAACTCCTTTTTGTACAGCATCTTGGATTTTTGCTGTTCCACCGCCTCACGCTCCATTCGGGCCTCCTTTTCGCTTAAATAATAGGAGTAATTGCCCTTGTAGGTGTAGAGTTGGTTGTTGTCCAGTTCCAAAATCTCGTTGCACACCCTGTCCAAAAAATAGCGGTCGTGCGTTACCATGAACAGGGTGATACTTTCCTTGGCAAAGTAAGCTTCCAGCCATTCTATCATTTCAAGGTCCAAGTGGTTGGTGGGCTCATCCAGAATTAGCAAATCGGGTTTGTTGAGCAGTGCATTGGCCAAGGCCAAGCGCTTTTTTTGTCCGCCCGATAAGGTGCTGACCTTCGCATCGAGTTTGGAAAGCTGTAATTGAAAAAGGATTTGTTTGTATTGCGTTTCAAAATCCCAGGCATTGAGTCGTTCCATGGCCTCGAAGGCTTTTTGGTATTGTTCGGTATCATCTGGGTTCTCCACGGCCTTTTCGTAAGTGGCAATAACCCTTAAAATTTCATTATCGGTAGCAAAAATGGTCTCCTCAATGGTCAGGTTTGGATTCAAATTGGGTTCTTGCTCCAAAAATGAAATTTTGATACCCTTTCGGGTGGTCACTTGGCCTGTTTCGGAAGTGTCCTTCCCCGACATAATATTCAGAATGGAGGTTTTGCCGCTTCCATTTTTGGCAATAAGCGCAATCTTTTGATCCTTATTGATTCCAAAGGAAATATCGGAGAAGAGCACCAGCTCACCATACGATTTTGATATGTTTTCGACCGTTAATAAGTTCATGGGTGTTGTTTGTGGGCCAACCTATAACTTGGAATACTTGATCATGTACAGGTATCGGATGGCCAGGGTCAAAAGTAACGGAATAAGCACAGGAGAAAAAATCTGCACCTTAATTATCCAAAGCAAAAGCATTATGGCCATCAGACCTAGAGCGGACCATAAATATTTAGGGGCCCATTGTGGTATCTTATCTTGGAAAACCAATGTAAAGGCTACGAAGGCATTTATTGGAAATGCCCATAAAATATTGAAATTATAGGGGGTAGAAGTATGGTCGGCCGCTACCCAAAGCAAGAATAGAAAAGTACCTACCAATCCTGTAATAAACAATAGCGAAAAGTCCAACCAGCGACTACGGGTTTTATGTTTGTAATCAAAATATGTAATGATGGTCGTAAAAGCCAACAACATCAAAAACCAAAATAACGGAGAGAGTGGAAAAAATCCTTTTTGGATGTGTTCATTGTAATCCAAAACTGTGCGTTCTCGCTTTACCAATGGTTTTCCGTTTAAAGTGGTGTTTCGAAACTGCTCCATGGCGTAGTAGGGCAAAAACATGTGCTCTTGTACGGTGGCCTTTCTATCTACTGGCGATCCAAAGGCCAAATCAATACCAAACATGGACCAAGTGTTCACATGCATAAACTGGCGCACCAATTGCCGAAAAGTATATCTTTTCTCTAAATGGGAGTCATCAAAAACAATGGCATCACCAAATTGATTTTTTAAAATATCCCCTGTTATGCTGGAACAGTTGTTCAGTAAAGGATCGTATAGGTAATCCCTATTTTCGGGCAGATAGTTTTCTTCAAAAAAAGTTAGGAGTTGGTTGCGTTGTTCCAAGTCGAGGTCCAAAATTTGCTCTTTTACCCATCTTTTCTCCAATTCGTATTCATACAGAAATGCTTCAAAACTTCTACGGGAAAGGGAATAAATCATTTTTCCCTTGGTGAAATTTAGGTAGAAATTAGGTTGGTTAAAATCGAAAGTACCATAATTGTAGACCACATCGATGCCCAAGGCGGGGTCCTGCACCCGAAATGCACTATGCCCAAAGGCAGAATAAAGTTCGTCACCAGCGGCACAGGTGAGAAGGCTTATTTTTGAATTTTCCGTAAGTTGGGGAGCTTGAGAAAAGAGAAACTTCCCGATAATGAAGAAAAAAAATAAAAGATGGAGCTTTCGTCTCATTCCGATTTTTATCAGAGCAAATATCAGAATAAAAACGGCTCGGTCTACCATCTGTTGCCCACAGTTTAATTTTTCCATTATTTTTACGGAAATCTTAGCTGTATGAAGTCCTACATTCCCAACTTTTTAACCTTGCTCAATGTGTTGAGCGGCTGCATTGCTACAGTGTTTGCAGTGCTCAATCATTTGGAATGGGCCGCACTTTTTGTGTTTATCGGGATTTTCTTTGATTTTTTTGATGGATTGGCGGCTCGTACTTTGAATGTGCAGAGTGAGGTTGGGATTCAGTTGGATTCCTTAGCAGATGTGATTACCAGCGGTTTGGTACCTGGAGTGGTTATGTTCCAATTGTTGAGCATGGCAGAACGTGGTGGATGGAACCTTGGATTTATTGGGCACGATACAGAGTTGACCTTGTTGCCCTTTGTTGGTTTTGCAATCACTCTGGCTTCCGCATACCGATTGGCCAAATTTAATGTGGATGAAGATCAGGTGTCTTCTTTTGTTGGGCTGCCCACACCGGCCAATGCACTTTTGATTCTTTCCTTGCCCTTGATTCTTTTGTACCATAACAACGAGGTGTTGAGCAACATCATCCTCAACCCATGGTTTTTGGTGATTTTGACTATTTTGAGTTCGTATTTGCTGAACTCACCGATAAAACTGTTTGCTTTAAAGTTTAAAAACAGGAGTTTTAAGGACAATGGGGTTCGCTATTTGTTTATTGTTGGAAGCTTGGTGTTGCTGTTGACTCTGCGGTTTTTGGCGATTCCTGTGATAATCTTGTTTTATGTCTTGGCTTCTTTACTGATGCCTTCGGAAAAGTAGGTTTAGAGCCTGTTTAGGAATTTGTCAATTGTTTTGTTATGCCCCTTTTTGCGCATTTCTTCGTTATAATTTTGAACCGTAGCCACGGCTATGTTTAAAAATTATGCCTCAAACTGCATCAAAAATGCCCTATATCAATTCCAATCACAAATTCCTAAACAGGCTCTTAGAAATCCAATTTCTTTTTACGTAGCTCAAAATTCTGTCCCAAGTACACTTTTCTCACCATCTCATCTACGGCAAGTTCTTCGGGAATGCCTGCTTTTAGAATACCACCTTCGAACATTAGGTAAGAGCGTTCGGTAATGGCCAAGGTTTCCTGTACGTTGTGGTCGGTAATCAAAATACCGATGTTCTTGTTCTTCAATTGGGCCACAATACGCTGAATATCCTCCACGGCTACGGGGTCTACCCCGGCAAAAGGCTCGTCCAGCAAAATAAATTTAGGGTCGGTGGCCAATGCGCGTGCAATTTCGGTTCTACGACGCTCACCTCCGGACAATAAGTCTCCGCGGTTTTTACGGATGTGTCCCAAGCCAAATTCATCAATTAGGGACTCCATTTTCATGTGTTGCTCTTTTTTGCTCAAGTTGGTGAGCTGCAACACGCTGAGGATGTTTTTTTCTATGCTCAGTTTTCGGAAAACCGAGGCTTCCTGCGCCAAATAACCGATACCGTGCTGCGCCCTTTTGTACATAGGGAAACTGGTAATGTTGGTGCCGTCGAGGTAAATATTTCCGCCATTGGGTTTTATCAATCCCACAATCATGTAGAACGAAGTGGTTTTACCCGCTCCGTTGGGGCCCAAAAGTCCAACAATTTCACCTTGGTTTACTTCCAGGGATATGCCCTTAACAACTTTTCGACCACGGTAGGCCTTCATAATATTTTCTGCGCGTAGCTTCATAGGAACTTGCCAAAACTAAACATATTCTTTTTCTGCCGTATGGTCTTTTGGTTTTTTTTAAGCTTCGGTTTCCTCCAAATCCTCCCAATACTCGTAGGCACGCCGTAAATGAGGTATTACAATGGTCCCGCCCACCAAAGTGGCAATGCCCAAGGTTTCCATTACCTCTTCTTTGTTGGCACCGGCTTCTTTGGAGCTTTCCAAATGGTACTTTACGCAATCGTCGCAACGGAGCACTGCTGAGGCGACCAATCCCAGTAATTCTTTGGTTTTGACATCCAAGGCACCTTCCATAAAGGCGTTGGTGTCCAGATTAAAAATACGTTTTATGAGCTTGTTGTTCTCGGCAAGCAGCTTATCGTTCATTTTGGCACGATAGGCATTGAACTCTTCTACTTTATTTGGCATTGTTTCTGGCTTTCTCTTTTCGTTCTTCTTTTCTGACAACCATTTTGGAAATAAAAATACTTACCTGGTACAATATAAGTACAGGAATACAGACAATGATCTGACTGGTTATATCCGGAGGTGTAATGATCGCGGATAGTATCAAGATTATTACCAAAGCTATCTTTCTGTATTTCTTTAGGATTTCTGGTGTTACCAATCCAACCTTGGTCAAAAAGAAAATAACGATGGGCAATTCAAACATGATTCCACAGGCGATTACCGAAGCCCTGACCGTTCCGATGTAGGAGGCAAGGTCGATTTCGTTCAATACTTCTTTACTGACTTGGTACGACCCTAAAAAGTTGATGGATAAAGGAGCCACGATATAATATCCAAACAGTACGCCAAGAAAGAACAATCCCGAGGCGGTAATAATGAATCCCCTGGAATGTTTTCTTTCGTTCTCGTAAAGCCCAGGGCTGATGAATTTCCACAATTCCCACAAAATATAGGGAAAACCAAGGATAACCCCAGCCCAAATGGATGTCCAAATGTGGGCAGAGAACTGTCCTGCCATTAATCTACTCTGAATGGTAAACGGCATCGAATCGCCACAGAATTCGGATTCTACCCCAAAGAACTTCCCGATGTTACAAAAGAACTGATAGGTTGGAAAGTCCATGTTCTTGGGACCGAATAATATGGTATCAAAAATAAAGCCCCTGAATACAAAGGCCACACATGCAATGATTACAACTGCCAAAGTGGAGCGTACCAAATGCCAACGTAATTCTTCCAAATGGTCCAAAAAGGACATTTCATCCGGATTTTTTCTTTCTCTTTTAGCCATTATAGGATTCCCTCGTTTATAAGGTTATGGATGTGGACCACTCCGGCATAGGTGTCGCCATCAAAGGCCAATAATTGGGATATGCTTTTCTCCTGTAACAATTTTAAGGCCTTTATCGCCAAAGTGTCTACATCAATTGTTTTGGGGTTGGAGGTCATAATGTCCCTAGCGGTTAGTCCACTTATATTATCGTATTTGCTCAACATTCTTCTTACATCCCCATCGGTAACAATACCAACCACTTTGCCTTGGTCCAATACAGCAGTAACACCTAGCATTTTTTCAGATATTTCTATAATAACATCTTTTACTTTGGTATTGATATCGACTTGAGGTTTTTGGTTTTTCACCACAATGTCTGCAACACGCAAATATAGCTTCTTTCCCAATGCACCGCCAGGGTGGTACTTGGCAAAATCGGAACTGCTGAATCCCTTTAGTTCCAATAAGCTTATAGCAAGTGCATCGCCCATGGACATTTGGGCCGATGTACTGGTGGTAGGTGCCAGATTATTGGGGCAGGCCTCTTTTTCCACATAGGTGTTCAGGACAAAATCGGCCTGTTTGGCCAATACGGAATCCATGTTTCCAGTGATACCGATAAGCTTGTGCTTTCCTACTTTGATTAAAGGAAGCAAAGCTTTGATCTCTGGAGTGTTCCCGCTTTGTGACAGACAGATGACCACATCGTTTTGTTGAATGGTGCCCAAGTCGCCATGAATGGCATCCGCGGCATGCATAAATATGGCCGGGGTTCCTGTGGAGTTCAATGTCGCTACAATTTTGGAGGCTACAATGGCGCTCTTGCCCACTCCGGAAACAATAACCCTTCCTTCCGATTCCAAAATGTATTGTACTGCATGTGCAAATTGGTCGTCCAACAGACTGATCAAATTTGCTACGGCCTTGCTCTCTATTTCAAGGGTCCGTTTGGCTATGGATAAAATTGACTTAATGTCGCTCAAAGTAATTAACCGATTAACTGATTGTATTCCTAAAAGAATGTCTTATATTTAAGATTACAAAACTAATCAAACTATCTTTTACAGACTATTCTAGAAGTGAGAATAGATTCATCTGTATTTGAATGGTTTAAAATAAAAGCTTCAACTGCCTTTTAGGCTGCTTGTAACAAATTGAAAATGCGGAAATGAGCCTAATGAACACTGATTTGCACTCCTCGCTCAAAAAATATTTTGGTTTCTCAAAATTTAAAGGATTACAGGAAGATGTGATCCAGAACATTCTTAGCGGCAATGACACTTTTGTGATTATGCCAACGGGCGGAGGAAAATCCCTATGCTATCAATTGCCGGCAATTATGAAAGAAGGAACAGCAATTGTTGTTTCTCCTTTGATCGCCTTAATGAAAAACCAAGTCGATGCCATACGCGGCATATCCGAACAGCATGGTATTGCACATGTGTTGAACTCTTCCCTGACCAAAACAGAGGTAAAACAGGTTAAGGAAGATATTACCAAGGGTGTTACCAAATTGCTTTATGTGGCTCCCGAATCCTTGACCAAGGAGGAAAATGTGGATTTCCTCAAAAATGTGAAACTTTCCTTTGTTGCGGTGGACGAGGCCCACTGTATATCGGAATGGGGGCACGATTTTAGACCGGAGTACCGAAACCTTCGGGGAATCATTAACCGATTGGGAGACAATATACCGATCATTGGGCTAACGGCTACGGCCACACCCAAAGTGCAAGAGGATATCATCAAAAATTTGGGTATGACGGATGCCAAAGTTTTCAAGGCATCGTTTAACCGCCCTAACTTATTTTATGAGGTTCGTCCCAAAACCAAGGATGTAGATGCCGATATTATTCGTTTTGTAAAGCAAAATCAAGGAAAATCGGGAATCATATATTGCCTGAGCCGTAAAAGAGTGGAGGAATTGGCACAAGTACTTCAGGTAAACGGCGTAAGCGCAGTTCCGTATCATGCCGGTTTTGATGCCAAGACGCGTTCCAAATATCAAGATATGTTCTTGATGGAAGAGGTTGATGTGGTTGTGGCAACAATTGCCTTCGGAATGGGAATAGATAAACCCGATGTGCGTTTTGTGATCCATCATGATATTCCAAAAAGTATTGAAAGCTATTACCAAGAAACCGGACGTGCCGGTAGAGATGGGGGCGAGGGACATTGTTTGGCCTATTACGCCTATAAAGATGTGGAAAAGCTGGAAAAATTTATGTCAGGAAAACCCGTGGCGGAGCAAGAAATCGGCAATGCTTTATTGCAAGAAATTGTTGCCTATGCCGAAACATCCATGTCCCGTAGAAAATTTATACTGCATTACTTCGGTGAAGATTTTGATGAGGAGAATGGAGAAGGGGCCGATATGGACGATAATGCCAGAAACCCCAAACCGAAGGAAGAGGCCAAGGAGCAGGTTATTAAACTTTTAAGTGTGGTTAGGGATACCAAAGAAAAGTTTAAGACCAAAGAAATTGTCAAGGTTTTGATTGGTAAAACCAATGCCATGATATCCTCGCATAAAACTGATGAAAAACCCTTTTTTGGAATTGGTAAGGACAATGACAAGGAATTTTGGATGGCCTTGACCAGACAGGTTCTGGTAGCGGGGCTTCTGAAGAAGGAAATTGAACGATACGGGATTCTCCATTTAACCGAATTGGGTGAAAAGTACTTGGAGAATCCAGAATCATTTATGATGACGAAGGATCATGTCTACTCCAAAGAAGAGACTGGAAATATTGTTACGGCCCAGAAATCCAATGGGGCTGTTGCGGATGAACATTTATTGAAACTACTCCGTGACCTTCGAAAAAAAGAGGCGCAAAAACGGGATGTGCCCCCTTTTGTGGTTTTCCAAGACCCATCCTTGGAGGACATGTCGCTAAAGTACCCCGTAACCATGGAAGAATTGATAAATATTCAAGGAGTTGGTGAGGGAAAAGCAAAAAAATATGGGAAAGCCTTTGTAGAGCTGATTTCTAGATATGTGGATGAAAATGATATTACCAGGCCCGATGACCTTGTAGTGAAAAGTACCGGGGCGAATTCTGGACTTAAACTTTATGTAATTCAAAGTGTGGACAGAAAACTGCCGTTGGACGATATAGCCTCTGCTAAGGGATTGGAACTACCGGAGCTTATTAAAGAAATGGAACAAATCGTGTTCAGCGGTACCAAGTTGAACATTGGCTACTGGATAGATGAAATCTTGGACGAGGACCAACAAGAAGAAATCCACGATTACTTTTTGGAAGCAGAAACAGACTCCATATCTGCCGCTATTGATGAGTTCGAGGGCGATTACGAAGACGAGGAACTCCGCTTATACCGCCTAAAATTTATAAGTGAAGTGGCGAATTAAAATTCGCCACTCAACTCACCTGTAGTAATTGCTGCTACAATAAATCCAAAATAAAGGATAGTAAGTACCAAATACACCAAGGCTAAGGCTAGTCCAATATAGGATAGGATTTTACCTGTTTTTATATTGCTGTAATCGGTATAGCTTTCAGGGCTGGCTTGGTATAATTGGGTGGCGGTTTTAGCTTTCACTAATCCGATGATACTAAAAATAGCACCAAAAGGGCCGCAACAAAACAAAGTGAGGACAATGGAGAGAATCCCCATTGTCAACACAGTGCTTGCCCCAGGTAAGGGTTGTTGGTTCATTTATTTGTGTTTATTGATATTGTTCAAGAATTTCTTGCATTCTCTGAGGATCCTGAAGGGTATCCCATCCAAAGTACGAAATGGCCCAAATCATATATGCAAGGGCTAAAATGTTCAGCACAAGTCCGATTATGGCAAGTATTCTCCCTGTTTTTACAGTTTGGACGCCTTCATACATTTCTGGATTTTCAGCATACAGTTTCAAGGCCTTGTTGGCCAATATTAAAGCAATGATTCCGAAAATAAGCCCAATGATGCCGTAACAGCAACAAGTTACAATCGAAATGATGCCAAATACCATTATAAGGGTAGCGTTTGGAAGTTTTTGTTGTTCCATGGTTTTAGGGTTTTAATTAAAAAGGTTGTTCATTTTTAGGATATAACTTATTATAATAGTACCAGCAGTCATTACCACAAGAGCCATTTTTAATTGCCGGGAATACCTGATTGTCGTAAAGCTACTTGTTACCAAAAACGCGAGAAGCGCTAACAAGGGATAAATAGCTGGATACATATGAAAAGCGGCCACAAACTCTCCGTGCAACAACAAATCAACAGAACGCTGTAAGCCACATCCCGGGCAATCTATTCCCAGAAGTTGTTTGTTGAGGCATGGAAGCATGTAATCTTCTAAATCTATGGCAGATATGGTCAGTGCTGGGTACATCATAGTCTGTAGAGACCGAAAATACTATTATTTTTGTATTCGGGTTTAATATTTACATCATTTTTACCTAAGAAATTAATTATGGGCAGATTTTCAGTAGGGGATAGGGCGGAAGTGTTGGACGAAGCCATTTCGGGCATCGTGCAAAAAGTGGATGGTAATGAGGTGACTTTGATTACCGATGATGGTTTCCCAATGCATTTTTCTGCGGAAGACCTGGTTAAAATTGAAGGTGATATTTCCGTTTCGAATTACGAAGTGGCTCAAATCAAAAAAGAAAAGGAACTGCCCAAAAGAAGAAAAGCACCGACCATAAAGCCCAAAGAGCGCAGCGATCCTAAAATGGAAGTGGACCTACACATTCATCAATTGGTCAAATCCAGTAAGGGAATGAGTAATTACGATATGCTCAACATTCAATTGGACACGGCCAAGCGGCAATTGGATTTTGCCATTAACAAGCGAATCCAAAAAGTGGTGTTTATTCACGGAGTGGGGGAAGGTGTTTTAAAAGAGGAACTACACTATCTCTTCAATCGGTACGACAATGTGAAGTTTTACGACGCCGATTACCAAAAATATGGATTAGGTGCTACCGAGGTTTATATTTATCAGAAAAGCTAGTTGGGAACGGTAGTGGTCACCTCGCCAAACTCGTTTATGGCCAAATTGGTAATGCGTTCCCCGTTGCCGGTAACAAAAGATATTCCGCTCAGGCTAATGTTGTGAACAAAAAGGGTGCTGTCGTTTTCGGCCAACATGGTTTCCACGATTACCATTCCATCCTCTGCAACAACTTCATCAATAACTGTAGGTTCTACCACTGGAATATCATCACAGAAATAATCATTGTCCACAGCATCAGAGAAAACCCTGTAAGTAACTTGAGATTGACCGGGAACCGTACTTTCGGTGACTATGGTGTCTCCCACAACACCATTGTTCAAGACCCCACTTTGCAGTTGTAAGATAAGGGCTTCGCTCTCATTTATTTTGAACATCAGATTTCCTGCGTTCCTGACAGGGGCAGCGCAATATTGAATGGCAACACTGTCAAAATCAATGGTTTCAATTTGAAGGTCGCCATCACTGCAAGAAAATAGCAAGCCCAAAGTAAGAATTGAAAAGATAAATTTTCTCATGCACCAAATTTAAAGCAATTCCATTATAATACGCCAATACTAAGATCTACTTTAAAAGAAATTAACTTTATTTCCCGTATTTTTGCCCCTGTTAAAAAATGAACTCAACCATGCAAAAAGTGTATCTGGACAATGCTGCTACAACGCAGGTAAGGGAAGAGGTTATTCAGCGCATGCAACAAGCGCTTGCGCAGCATTATGGCAACCCATCTTCCACACATAGTTTTGGAAGGTCGGCAAAGACCGCCGTAGAGCAAGCAAGGAAAACCATTGCCAAAACCTTGAATGCGCAACCCTCGGAAATCATTTTTACTTCGGGTGGAACCGAAGCCGACAACATGATTTTACGATGTGCAGTTAGAGATTTGGGAGTTGAGACCATTATTACATCCAAAATAGAGCACCATGCCGTGCTGTATACCGCGGAAGAACTCGAAAAAGAGTACAATATCAATGTTTGGTATGTGGATTTAGATGAATTTGGCAGCCCCAGCCTTGCACATTTGGAGGAGTTGCTTAAAAAAGACGATTCCAAAAAGTTGGTGAGTTTGATGCATGTGAACAACGAGATTGGCAATATTACGGATATCGTTGCCGTTGGTGAACTTTGCAAGGAAAACAATGCACTTTTCCATTCGGATACCGTTCAGTCCATAGGACATTATCCTTGGGACGCGCAGGCTATACATATTGACTTTATGACAGCCGCCGCCCATAAATTCCATGGACCCAAAGGAGTGGGATTTGCCTTTATCAGAAAAAATTCTGGATTAAAACCATTGATCGTTGGTGGATCCCAAGAAAGGGGTTTTAGAGCGGGTACAGAGCCTTTTCATAACATTGTAGGCTTGGAAGAAGCCTTTATGAGGGCTTACGAGCACTTGGAAGAGGAGACCAAAACCGTAAAGGAGCTTAAAAAATATTTTGTAGACCAAATTTTAAAGGAAGTTCCGGGAGCCAAATGCAACGGACTTTCGGGAGATTTGGAGAAAAGTACCTATACCTTGGCCAATATTCGCTTGCCGTTTGACAAACAAAAAGGGCTGATGCTCTTGTTCCATTTGGATATGAAGGGAATTGCTTGTTCCAAAGGCAGTGCATGCCAATCGGGAAGCAACCAAGGTTCGCATGTGCTTAACGAGATTCTGTCCGGGGAGGAATTGGAAAAGCCAAGTCTGCGCTTTTCTTTTTCCAAGTACAACACTAAGGAAGAAATCGACTATGTTGTTGAAGTTTTAAAGGAATTTGCGAACAGTTAATCAGTTTCTGTTCCTACGTTTTTCTTTGTCGTAAGGAAATTTTCTGGATGCGGTCTTCATCATTTTGTCGATGAGCTCCGTGGTGTTTTTGCCTGTTTTCTTGGAGATTTCGTTTTCGTACTTCCAAAGCAATTTTCCGGTTTCGCCATCACTGATTTTTACCCCAATGCGGCCATAATTAGCATCTCCACTGAAGTAATCCAAAATACTGAAATCGGTGGGCACGCCCTCGGAAAGTAAAATGTTTAGGTTTAGGTTGCCGCTGATAATTCCATCAACATCCAAAATTTTACACAATTCTTGGGTGGTGTAGGTGTCAATATTGTTGTAGTTGATGTTGTTTTGGGCCAAAATAGCATTGGTGTTCCTGATATTTTGGAAATCCACACTGAACTTTTTCCGCTTTTTTCGTTTGGAAAAATAGGTTTCCAATGCATTCTGCACCGCGTACCCTTCTTTTTCGGCCAATATGCTTAACTCATCCTTATCCACGGCTTTTTTGAGTTCCAAATGAGCTATAAAGGGAACAATCGCCAAAATTTCATGGTCATTGGTGTATTCGTCAAACCGTATGCTCTCATAAATGTTTTTTTGCGCCATGGTTAAGGTCGAGGCAAAAAGAACAAAGACAAAGACAATTTTTTTCATCAAATTTTATTTAGCTGAGCATTCGGGAGTTATTTGGCCTAAACTTAAAAAAGTTGAGATTTAATCCCTCATCGAGGGGTTGATTCCCCGACGTTCCACGTCGAAATGAATTAATTTTTTCGTTTGCAAAAATAACGCTATTTCCTGAAAAATGTGCCCTCATAGGTTGTGGAATTGCCCACATTGTCGGTAACCGTAACTTTTAGTTCACATTCCGTTTCGTTGGAGATATTGTCATCAAAACTGTATGTTATAGTATTGGTCTTGGGTTCGTACTCCATCAAGATCCATTTCCCGTTCAAGGTGGCCGAATAGCTCTCAATACCGCTAAGGTCGTCCGAAATGGTAAGGCTCAAATAACTATAATTGCTCAACCATTGTTTTTCCTTAAAATTCTTGGGCCGTATTACGGGTGCAATGCTATCCCTTACCAATGTGTAGGTGCCCAAAGTACGGGTTCGGGTGGTAAAGGAACCATCCCTTTTATAGGTTTTGGAATAGGAAGGGTTCATTCTACTGTCCAAATGTGCAATAAATAGTTGTTTTCTTTCTTCAGCCGAATATTTTGACGGGTCGAAACTAATAGTAAAATTTCGGTGCGCCGCTATACTATTGTCGTGTATGGTGATGGTATCGTTCCCTTTTTCCAGGTTGATGAAGAAATCTTCATAAAATGTACTGGCGGGGAAATACACTTTGGCAGCACCTAGGTCAAAGTTGTTGGGTTTGTCGGCTATCACAAAATTATCGGTGGTTTCATCAACTTTGCTAATTTTTTCTTCCTCTCGTTTCCCTTCAACCGGAATAACGAGCTTGGTTGTGTTTCCGGCCAAATCGGAAATGTGCAATTCCACGTTGTAGGACATTCCTTCTTCCACATTGATTTTACCATCGTTGTACAGTGATTTGTAGATGCTCAAATGGTTGTAGGGCTCCTTAAAACATTTTTGGATACGCTGCCGGTGGTCATAAAAATGAGCGTAATCAATAAGTGTGTTGATGTATCGTGTTTCTCCAAAGGAGAAAGATTCAAAATCAAACTCGGAAAATACCCTGCCATTTACCGTTTGCTTAACGGCATATACCCCATTTTTGTTCGCTGCCATGTCCAAACGGTCAAAAGTATCGATGCCAAAACCAATAGTGCCAATGGCAGTTACTTTATCTGCCAAAAAAGAACCATCGGACTGCCTTGTATAATTTAACTGAATTTTCTCAGCACTTTGGTTGATCAAGGCGCCTTCGGACAAAGGGTAGCCATACAGCCCTAGCAAAGTTGGGTCTGTCGCATCCCTTACTTCATAACCATAGAGCAGGGGGTTGGTGGGTTTGCCGCTTACACTGCTTCGTATTTCAAAATGGAGGTGGGGCCCCGCAGAACCGCCTGTATTGCCCGAATAGGCGATAGTGCCCCCTTTTGTGACTTTAAGTTCACCATAATCAGGGAACATTTCCACTTCGTAGGATTGTTTCTGGTACTGTACTTTTTTTACATACTCCTCTATTTCAGGGCCAAATTTTTTAAGGTGGGCATATACCGAGGTATATCCATTGGGGTGTGCTACGTACAGGGCCTTTCCATAGCCCCAATGTGAAACTTTGATGCGCGTTACAGTACCATCGGCAATGGCATAAACCGGCAGTCCTTCCCGTTGTTGGGTCTTAATGTCCATTCCCGAATGAAAGTGGTTGGAGCGCAGTTCACCGAAAGTGCCGGCTAGCACCAAGGGAATGTCCAAAGGAGAACGAAATTCGCCTTGAGGATATTTTTTTTGGGCAGGCAGGTATAATACAGTAAAAAAAAGGGCTAAAAAAAAGTTGTGGCGCATATAAAAATCAATATTTCCTTACGAAAGTAACCAATGTTTTTATTTGATAAAAAGATTTAAGACAACTCCCCAAACAGGCTCTAAGAATAAATCCAAAAAGTATTGCGAGGTTGTGCTAGGTTGGTTAACTTTGTGTAATACGTATTGTTGTTTGCATATATGAGCGAACTTGTTGAGATTGTGGATTCTTTGGAGAACAAGGTGAGCAAACTGCTGCACAAAATGGAGCTGTTGCACCAAGTGAATGCCAAACTAAAACAGGAATTGGAACTTCAAAAGGAGAAAAACGAACTCAAAGAGCGTGCTCTGAAAGAATGGGAAGAAAAATATGACTCCCTGAAAATGGCGAACACAATGCTGGGTGGTAATACTAGTAGTAAAACAGAAGCTAAGCTCAAAATAAATACATTGATTCGCGAACTTGATGTTTGCATAGCCAAGTTGGCGGATTAACGGATACCGAGATTATGGACGAGAAGCTCAAAATAAAGCTTTCCATTGCCGATAGGGTATATCCTTTAACGATTGACCCCAAGCAAGAAGAAGGGTTGCGAAAAGCGGCCAAGAACATAGAAAATTTGGCAAAAAAGTTTGAGCAAAACTATGCCGTTCGGGATAAGCAGGATGTTTTGGCCATGTGTGCCCTGCAATTTGCTTCCAAAATTGAGCAAGGTGGAATAGACCGTTCAGAAAATGCGGAGGCTGCCATGCAGCGCCTCAGGGCCTTGGATGAATTGGTTCACTCCAAATTGGGAGAATAAGTTCTTTTAAATAAAATATTGTTACTGCCCACATTGGTAATTAATTTTTGACAAACTCAACACTATTATAATTAAAAAGGGTGAGTTTAGATTGTAAAAGCAGGCCCTACACGTATAGGGATCCTTGATCAGTCTGTTAGCCCTAAACTTGTATTTTGGAGTTTGTGCAAAACTTCTTCCGATGTGGGCTTTTTTTTTAACTAAACACAAGCAAACATGGATAATATCATAGTTATTGTTGGCGCAACTGTTGTGGGGCTGGCAATAGGATTCGCAATTGCCAAGATGATGGAGAAAGGCAAAGCGTCCAAAACCATTGCCAATGCAAAAAAAGAAGCAGCTAACATCATAAAAGAAGCCAGTAAAGAGGGCGATAGCATAAAGAAGGATAAAATCTTTCAGGCAAAGGAGAAGTTTTTGGAGCTGAAGGCGGAGCACGAGAAAGTCATCATCAATAAGGATAAAAAAATTGCAGAAGCCGAAAAACGCACAAGGGACAAAGAGTCCCAAGTTAGCAGCGAATTGGCCAAGAACAAAAAGCTTAACGATCAATTTCAACAAAAAATAAAAGAGATTGAGTACAAAAGTGAGATACTCGACAAAAAACAATCTGAGGTTGAAAAGCTCCACAAGAGCCAAGTACAACAGTTGGAAGTGATTTCTGGACTTTCCGCGGAAGATGCCAAGGCCCAATTGTTGGAATCTTTAAAAGAGACAGCCAAAAGCGATGCCATGGCATATCTTCAAAATACCTTGGAAGAAGCAAAGCTCACCGCACAGCAAGAAGCCCGAAAAATTGTGGTCAACACCATTCAGCGTATCGGAACCGAAGAAGCTGTGGAGAACTGTGTATCGGTATTCAATTTGGAGTCGGATGACGTTAAAGGTCGAATTATTGGCCGAGAGGGCAGAAACATCCGTGCTTTGGAATCGGCCACAGGAGTTGAGATCATTGTAGATGATACCCCGGAAGCCATTATCCTATCCTGTTTTGATTCGGTTAGGAGGGAAGTGGCCCGTTTGTCGTTGCACCGATTGGTTACCGACGGTAGAATTCACCCGGCCCGCATTGAAGAGGTGGTGAAGAAGACCGAAAAGCAAATCAACGAAGAAATTGCCGAAATAGGCAAGCGAACCGTAATCGACCTGGGCATCCACGGATTGCACCCAGAACTGATAAAAGCGGTAGGGCGAATGAAATACCGTTCCTCTTACGGACAAAACTTATTGCAGCACTCAAGGGAGGTAGCCAAACTTTGTGGCGTTATGGCTGCGGAATTGGGACTCAACCCTAAATTGGCCAAAAGGGCTGGATTGCTTCATGATATAGGTAAAGTTCCAATGGCCGAAGTTGAAGTGGAAACACCCCACGCTATTTTAGGTATGCAATGGGCACAAAAATATGGTGAAAAAGGAGAGGTTTGCAATGCAATCGGAGCCCACCACGATGAAATTGAGATGACCACTTTAATTTCTCCCATAGTCCAAGTTTGTGATGCCATCAGTGGTGCACGCCCTGGAGCTAGGAGACAAGTCTTGGACTCCTATATTCAAAGGCTGAAGGATTTGGAAGATATTGCCTTCGGCTTCAACGGGGTACAGAAAGCCTATGCCATTCAGGCAGGAAGGGAACTGCGTGTAATTGTGGAAAGCGAAAAAGTGAACGATGACAAAGCAGCGGAACTCTCTTTCGAAATATCACAAAAAATACAGACCGATATGACCTATCCCGGTCAAGTTAAGGTTACCGTAATCCGTGAAACGCGATCTGTAAACGTGGCCAAGTAAACTGGCGATTATGGGTTGGTTGAAGAACGTAGATTCCTTGTTGGAATAAGCCCGTTGATTGATGTAGATGTAAGCTAGCCTTTTTCGGTGATGATATTATGGTTATAAAAACCATCAGTTTGATTTTTTAGTAGGAAAAGTTACTGCCTGCCGGCACAAAGGCAGGCTCGTATCCTTCTTACTTTAAATTTTCAGCAAATCAAGAGACTCTCGCTAGCGTATGAAAAGAGATGGCCGCCAAATCCCAAGAAAGTGTATAATTTGATGGGCCGTCACAAAGGTTTACTCCTCTTCGTTGCTGTCCGTTTCTTCCTCTTCGCTCTCCTTGTTGAGTTTGTGCTCCAAAATATTCAGCTTCTTCATTTTCTCTTTCCAAGTTTGAAGTGCTTCTTTTTGTTTGTCCAATTTGTTGACGACTTCTTTGACCAAAGGATTGTCCTCTGAATCATCTGAGAAAAACTGAAGGTTGTTCTCCAACTGACGAATTTCGGATTTTACCTCATCAATTTTACGCTTAACAAAAACACGTTCGTTGCCAATGGCGTAATTATCCTCTGTTTTGGCAAGTTCCTGTACTTTGTTCCCGTATTTGAGCAGTTCCGATTGTTGTTTGCCAACCCCTAATTTTTTGAAGAGGGCATCCACAATTTTATTGAACTTGCTGTTGATGTGCTTTTTGTTATATGGAATACGACCGTATTGTTTCCACTCGGCCAAAAAGGCTTTAACGTCTTCAATATCCTTCTTCTTGTCACCGCTCAGTTGGAACTCTTTTAAACGGTCCAAACATTCGCTTTTCTTTTTAAAGTTTTCAAACTCTTCCTTGTGGGCCTCGTTCTTTTCCGCGTGTAAACGGTCAAAATAGTGGTTGCAAGCGTCTTTGAATTCTTTCCAGATTTTGTCGGAATATTTTCTAGGAACATGGCCAATTTTTTTCCAATCCCTTTGAATACGCTTCATTTGTGGGGTAACCTCGGCCCAATCATCACTATCTTTCAAAGAAACGGCCAATTCCAACAGTTCCTTTTTCTTTTCAAGGTTTTGTTGTTGCTCTTTTTTCTGGTTTTTATAGAATGCGTTTTTGGTCCTATTGAATTTACGGACGGTTTCCTTAAAATAGCTCCAAGTTTCCTCGTTCACCTTTTGGGGTACCCGACCTGCCTTAAAAAACGAATCCCTTAGCGCTTCCACTTCTTTTATTTGTTGTTGGATGCCTCTGTGGTTATCAGCAACGTTTTCGGCTATTTTAGCGATGTTAGCAATGATCTCTTGCTTTTTTTCCAAGTTTTTCTCGTAGACCTTTTCCAATTCTTGGAAATGTTCTTGCCTACGCTGGTGCATGGCCTTGGTGGCGGTGCTGAATTTCTCCCAGATTTCTTCCCGATGTTCCTTGGCTACGGGACCAATGTCCTCTTTCCAGATTTTATGAAGCGTTTGCAGTTCCCTGAAGGCTTTGTTCAAATCTGGTTCTTCCGCCAAAGCTTCGGCACGCTCCACCAACTTTTGCTTTTCTTCCAGATTATGTTTAAAATCAAGATCGCGCAACTCACGGTTTAGGTGCAGAAAATCATAAAAGATTTCCATGTGGTGGTGGTAGGTGCGCCAAACATCGTTGTAATTGGTACGTGGTATGGGCCCTGCATTTTTCCACCTATTTTGAAGGTCTTTAAAATTGTTATAGGTAGTATTAATGTCCTCCTCAATATCTATAAGCCCCTTGAGCTCTTCAATAATGTTCAACCTTTTTTGTAGGTTGTCCTTTAAGGACTGGTCCAATTTTTTGTAGTACTGGTCACGTTTTTCACGATAGTCGGAATAGACCTCGTTAAACTGCCTTTTGGCTACGGAATTGTACCTAAAATCTATTTCATTTCCTCCCTTGGATATAAACTCTTCTTTTTTCTCGTCGAGGAACTCTTGGAATTTTTGGTCGAACTCGTACTTAATGGAACTAACATGCTTGTTAATTGCCTGTACTTTTTCATTTTTGACCAATCGTTGTAATTCCCCGACCAGGTTTTCCATGGACATGGAGTGATAATCCAACATGGGAATGGTATGACGCTTTTCGTTTTCGACGTCTTCGGCATCCTCCGCATTGGATTCGTCAATCTCGTCTATATGCTCTTCGGAATCATTTTCTTTAGATTTTTCTTCTGTGCTATTGTCTTCGGTAACAGTCTCCTTTTCAGGTTTTTCCTCTGTGCTTTTGTCTTCAGTAACGGTCTCCTTTTCAGGCTTTTTTTCTTCTTCATTTTCAGATACAACCTCATCGGACACTTTTGGTTCGGCTTGGACGCCTTCTTCCAATTGCCCTTTTGTATTTTCTGAAGTTTCCTCTATACCACCTTCAGCTTGCTGAAGTTTACGATCGTTTTCCTGCATTCGTAGCTTGTTTACCTATTGATTGATGAAAATTATAGCCAATTTAACAACTTAATTGTCTAATAGCAAAAGTATTGATTCTTCTTTTATGGTTGGAGATGCTTGTGCAGATGGATAAAATCAGTATGTAAAATCCTTTTTTTAGGCATTGTTCCAGATGTCCCAAGCCTTTTCTGCTTGCTGCTCCAACATTTGCAGTCCGTTGCAGATGGATGCCCCTTTGGCCTCGCCAGAAGCTAAAAAACTGGTTTTTTCGGGATTGTAGATCAAGTCGTACAGCAAATGGTCAGCTCCAATATATTGATAAGGGAGTGCAGGTTTGTCCTCAACATTGGGGTAGGTACCCAGTGGGGTGCAGTTGATAATCAGGGTGTTTTTCTTAATGATGGTTTCGTCCAATTCTTCATAGGTGTACTGGCCTTCTTTTTTACTGCGCGAAACATAGGTGTTGGCAATTCCCAGTTCATCCAGAACAAAACGAACGGCTTTGGAGGCACCGCCCGTGCCCAGAATCAATGCTTTTTTATGATGCGGTTTCAAGAAGGGTTCCAATGATTTTTGAAAACCATAAGCATCAGTATTGAAGCCTTTTAGGCCATTTTCTGTAAACTGAATGGTGTTTACGGCCCCTATTTTCGCTGCCTTGGCGTCCAGCTCGTCCAAATAGGGGATAACCTCTTGTTTGTAAGGTATGGTTACGTTAAGTCCCCTAAGATTATCTTGGGCGAGCACGCTTTTCAGCTCTTCGATTTTTTGAAGATCAAAATTCTCGTAGCTATGGTCATCCAGTCCCAAATCTTTAAATTTTTGGGTGAAATATCCTTGCGAAAAAGAATAGGAAATGTTTCTACCTAGTAGCCCGAACCTGTTCATTTTTTTTTCTGTTGTTGCCATACCAATCCAAAATCAATAATACCAAAATCCCCATTAAAATAAAAAGTATGGCCCACCAAGTTTCTGCCTCTGCCACTTGGGGGAGGTGACGTTTATAGTTGAGAATTATTTTATCCCCGTTGGAATCCAATAAAGGGTTGCCGGCTTCGTCCACCTTAAAAATGGTTCTTTTCCAAGGCCAAAGTACGCCCAAAGATCCCGTGATAAAACCTAGCAATACCGCAGTTGTTGTAGCTTTAAAATGTTTGAGGACATAACTGAGCAAATGTGAAAAGGTAACCAATCCGGTGACGGACCCCAAGGTGAAAACACCTAGTATCTTTAAGATTTGTATGCGTTCGGAATTTTTTACGAAGCTAAAATCCCCAGATAAAACTTCAGAAAAAGTATCGTAGAGTGCGTTGACGGAATCTACCAGTAGCAGGACATAGTTGCCCAATAAAATCAATATGAAGGAGCCGGACAGCCCGGGAAGTGTCATCCCGGAAACACTAACAATCCCACAGAAAAAAACAAAAAATAAGTTGTCGTTCTCTTTGGCAGGGTTTAAAAAACTAATGGAAATTCCAATGATAAACCCGATGACACCTGCTGGAATGGTACGTTTGTTCCAAGGAGCAAAATCTTTCCCTATATGGTAAATGGAGCCTATGACCATTCCGAAGAAAGTGGCCCAGACAAAGAGTTCGTTATGGTCCAAAAAATAATCTAGAATCCGGGAAACACTAAAATAACTGACCAGCATTCCAAAAATCAGCAGGCCCAGAAATTTGGCATTGGTGTATCGGAAAAAACTTTTGAACCTGCCGTTAAAGAACAACTTCACCGCTTTGGAATTCAATTTTTGTAGGGAGTAGATAAACTCCTCGTAAAATCCGGCAACAAAGGCTACAATACCGCCCGAAACCCCGGGAACCTTATTGGCGGCCCCCATGCACAGGCCTTTGATGACCAGGAAGAAGTTATCCAGAAATGTTCTAGGTTGCTGTGGCATAAGACCTGATGGTTTTCTCGATAATCGAGATTTAAATGCTCCGAGGCTTGCCTCGAAATCAAAATATGTTTTCCTACCGATGTCTCGTGGGCTTGTCCCGAGGTAGTTTACTTATTTTTTGGAAGCTACTTTTTCCAGGATAAAAATAAGTGAAAAACCTAGGATGGCTAAGACTATGGCCAGTATTAATTTGCTATCGCCCCCAAAAGCGCCCGGAAGTACGTTCATATCATCCACAACAATTGTTTTTTCGCCAAATGTTTTGGTTTCCAAGACTTTTTTCCACGGCCAAATTTTATTTAAGGACCCCAAGATAAACCCTGTTAGCAGTGCCAAAGTGATGTTTTTGTAGTGATTGAACATCCATTTGAGCAGGCGAGCAAAGCTCAAAAGCCCAAAAATCGCCCCAACGCCCACAGTTAAAATTATTTTGATATCCCTTTCGTGGACAGCATCCAAAATGGTTTTGTAGGAGCCTAACAGTACAAGGATAAACGCTCCCGAGATACCTGGGAGAATCATGGCGCAGACGGCAAGTGCCCCCGAAAGGAACAGGTAGGGGAGGCTGCCCGAGTTATCGCTTGCAGGGAGTTCGGTTATAAAGAAAGCCAAGGCAGCGCCCAAAATCAACACGACCACTTTTCCCAAATTCCATCTGGTGATTTCTTTGCCTACCATAAAAATGGAGGCAACCACCAATCCAAAGAAAAAGGACCAAAGTAAAATAGGTTCATTCTCCAAAAGCCAGCTAAGGAACTTTGCCAAGGAAAGTACACTGATGAAAATTCCTAGGAACAGCGCTAATAAAAAGTTGCCGTTTACCTTATTCCAAACAGCCTTTATCCCTTGTTTTCTTAAAATAGGAACCAAGGAAAGATTGATGTTGTTGATGGAGGTGATGAGCTCTTCATAAATACCAGAGATAAAGGCAATGGTTCCTCCTGATACTCCTGGGACAACGTCCGCGGCACCCATGGCCATTCCTTTCAGGGTAATAAAAACGTAGTCTAGTATACGACGTGCTTGCATGAATTTGGATAAAATGTACCGGCTACTTGGCTGTTTTTTTGATTTTTGAAACTAGCGCTTTCACCCAATCGACTTCAGTGAATTCCGGGAATTCTTTTTCAAACTGTCGCAATTTACCAATATCCAGTTTCATGGCCTTGGATAAAATCTGTTTTGATTCGGCCAGGTCGTCATTTTTTAAATGTAAGCCTGCTAATTTATAGATGAGCTCACAGTTGTCGGGGTAAAACTCCAATCCTTGGATCAGCACTTGGATGGCGGAATTGTAATCCCCGATTTTGTTGAGCACCTCGGCCCAGTTTTTCCATGTGGAGAGTTCGTAGTTACCTAAATCCACAGCTTGCTTATAGGCAAAATCGGCTTCGTCCCAGTTTTTGAGGGTTGCATATATTTTACCGGATTTTTTCCAATACTTTGGGTTTTCACCATCAATATTTATCGCCTTGTTGATGTAGTACAGCGCTTTCTCGTAGTTCTTTTGCCCAAAATGGAAATCGGTGATGGCCAACCATCCTTTATCCAACAAAGGGTCTTCGTGAACGGTATGATAGTAGTAGTATTTGGCCAAATCAAAGTTTCCCAGTTTTTCATGGCACTTGCCCAGTCGCAGAAATGCGTAGGATGTTGGGTCTTCAATGGATATGGTTGACTCATAATTTTCAATGGCCTCGTTGTACCTTCTCAATTTTTCCAGCACCTTGCCTTTTTCAAAATAGGCTCCGATAAAGGAATCGTCCGAAATCACTGCAAAATCAAAAGCTGTCAATGCTTCGATATATAGTTTTTTTGCAAGGTACATTTTGCCCAGTTGATGCCATGCAACCTCGCAATAAGGATTTCGATCCAAATAATCGTTCAGATAATAGATGCTGCCATCAAAATCTTCCAAAAATTCAAAGCAGTACACTACGTTGTAAAGGGATGAATAATCTTTGTCGTCAATCTCAACACAGCGCATAAAGCTTAGTTTGGCTTGCTCATAGTTGTCCATGAACAGGTATTCCATACCTAAAAGGGAATGAATGTCAAAGGAGTGGTCCGTAATATCCAAAGCTTCCAATAATAGGTTTACGGCCTCTTGGTGCTTGTCCTGTTTGGAACGGATATTGGCCCGCTGAATAAATACTTCCTCGTTTGCAGCATTGATGTTCTGAATCTCGTCCAGAAGTGTTTCCGCTGCTTCAAATTTGTCTTCGAAAGCCAAAACCTCTACTTGTAAAAGCTTAAGTTCCATGGAATTTGGATGTTGTTCCAAGCCAATCTGGATGGCTTTTTTTCCCAAAGAGATTTTGCCATTGTTCAAATAGTGGTGAATGATTTCCTCAAAGTCCTCCGCATCAAAGAAATAGACGTCATCCGTCTTGAGCATGGACTCAAATTTACTAATGGATTTGTCAGGATATTCGTTAGATTCTAACGCCATAGGAACGTTTTTGGTTGAACTATGGACTTAAAATTAACCCTTTGAGCTACTCTTAAAGTCCATTTTAGGGGTATGTTATCAACAAATTAGTTAACAGTATCGGATTTATAGCTGTTTAAAATCCCAAGGATTTGGTCGCAACCTTTCTCAATTTCTTTCATGGAAATGGTTAGGGGAGGGGAGATTCTCACAGCTTTTGGCTCAAATAGCAGCCAGAAAAGGATGAGTCCTTTTTTTGCGGCCTCGAGGACCAAATAGTCAGCTATTTCCTTGTTCTCCATTATCGGAGCGAGCATTAAACCTTTACCGCGTATTTCTTTTATTAATGGATGTTGTAATAGTTTTCGGAACAGTTTTTCCTTCTCCAAGGTTTGTGGAATCAGGTCTGTTTCGGTGATTTCTTTTAGAGTGGCCAAACTTGCGGCGGCAATCACGGGGTTGCCACCAAAGGTGGTAATATGGCCAAACTTCGGGTTCTCCGTCAAGTCTGTCATCAGTTCATGCGAGGCAACAAAAGCACCTACCGGAAGGCCCGATGCCATTCCTTTTCCGATAACAAGTATGTCGGGTGCACAATTAAAATGCTCAAAGGCGAACAATTTGCCTGTGCGGCCAAAGCCTGGTTGTATTTCATCCAGAATTAATAAAGCGCCTACTTCGTCGCAACGCCTTCTTATTTTTTCCAGATAGCCATTTTTCGGCAAAATAAAGCCTGCACCGCCCTGTATGGTTTCTAGGACGACAGCGGCTGTTTTTTCGGTAATGGTTTCGATTTCTTCCTCAGCATTGAACTGAATGGAACGAATATCTGGGATCAAAGGTCGGAATGCACTTTTACGTTCCTCCAGTCCCATTAGGCTCAGACTTCCCATAGTATTGCCGTGATAGGCATTTTTGGCTGCAATCACTTGTGAACGTCCAGTATGCCTACGTGCCAGTTTAATGGCTCCTTCCATGGCTTCCGTTCCTGAATTGACCAAATAGGTTGTGTTCAGGTTGTCGGGTAGGTGTGCCGCCAATAATTTTGAAAATTCGACCGCTGGTTTTTGCACATACTCACCATAGACCATCACGTGCATGTACCTGTCCACTTGTGCTTTAACGGCATCCACAACTTTTGGATGGGAATGTCCCAAACTGCATGCAGATACCCCGGCCACAAAATCCAGATGGGCATTGCCATCTTGGTCGTAGATGTAGCTCCCCTTGGCATGGGAGACTTCCAAGGCCAATGGGTGTGTGGAAGTTTGGGCTTGGTATGTGAAAAAGTCGTTTTTGGACATTATGGGGTCTGTGCTTTCTTTTTAAGAACGGGCTTTTTGGGTTTTACAGCCTTGGAATTAGGTGCATTTATAGGGTCGTTTTGGTTTTTCTGCCGTTCGTTTTCCTCTGCATCAATATCAATAGGGCTGTCTATTCCCCTAATTTTAACTAGTTCGATATTATTGTCGTCTTCATCAAAAATTTCTTCTTTGGACATGATCCGCTCATCGCCACGCCAAACAAAACCTTTTAATTTTCGGCTTTCAACGGGCAAATCAGTCTCGGGAAATATATCCCCATCTGGATTTACGAAAAAGGTAATGTCCTCAATGTCGTTATCGGCCATGAGCAATCGAATCTTACTGCAAATGGTCTTGTCAATTCCAATGAGCTCTTCGTCATCGTTGTAGACGTAATAAATCACCTCGGTGTTTTGGACCAAATCAATGATTTTGAGTTCGTTTTCTATGAACTTTCCAAAGAGATTTTTGCCCTTGGCTTGATTGTACCCAGTACCACTAATGGTATCCAACGAAATAATAAAGGCATTTTCTATCACTTTTAAGGAATCCAGTTTGTCGGTCTCCATATCGGATATCAAATGAATGCTATCACCTGTGATTTGATTGTCCACATTCCATAAAATCGGGTCTGTGATCAACTCGGTGACCCCCGTTCTCTCATCAAAATGAATGGAGTCCGATTTCCCGCTTAAGTCGGTTTTGAAGAATTTGGCATTTCTGAAAGCTCTTACGATGCGTTCCTCTTCTTTTCCTGTTACCATCAAAGTATCTCCGTGCATATAAAGCGAATCTTTTTGCACCAAACTGATGGAAACCGCCCTTTTGGTCGCAAAAACGGAATCTTTAGCCTTGTGTACCTCGGCATAGTGGGCTCTGATCACTCCATTGTTGATGGTGTCCGTAATCTGGATGTTGTTGGTGGCCGAGGCAAATTCGGTTGCTTTGTCAAAATAAAGGCTGTCCCCCTCTATGATTTTATTGTCGTAATCAATGCGGGTATTCTTAATGCCGTAGCCTTGTTCTATTTTGGTGTCGTAGAACCCACGTTCGCAGTAAATCTTATATTCTTCGCCTGTTATGGTGGATGGACCGTACATGTAGGCATTTTTGGAGGTAGTGTAGTAGTCCAACTGCTCAGAATCTATGATATAATCTGGATTGTCTATATGTACATTTCGCTGGAACTGGTACTTCTTTGGTGTTATGAAATAGGTGCCCACTTTGCTGGTAAGCACATTGGCGGAATCTACTACCTTGCCGCCCGAATTGTAGTATGCCTCTTGTTTTTCCCTATCAAAGTAAAGGGTATCGGTGGTCAATGTCATCTGACCGTTGGTGAGGTCCACTTTCTCCCAGGCCTTGGCCAAGCTGGTATTGCCATTCCAATCCAGTTTCGCACTGTTCATTTCTATGGAATCCCCTTGCTGTAATCGAATGTTGCCAATTGCCTTTAAGCGGTTCTCTTCGGCATAAAAAATAGCAATATCGCACCAAAGGTCTGCACCTTGGTGTTCAAACTGTACCTGTCGCTCATCATCCTTGCTGAAAATGGATGCGCCAGGAAATTGAGCCTCGTCCTTGGTGAAGTTTGCTCCGTAAACAATATTTATTTGCCTTTCTCCTTTGGGTTCTTGTTCTTGGGCAAAAACGCTAAAAGCGAAAAGTGATAGAATGAGAAATGAAATGCTTTTCAAGTCCATAAAATTTTGCCCAAAAGTAGGATTTTTAACGGACGTGGCATATATCGTTTAGAAAGCTTTGGCATTTCTGCTCCAAATGATTGCAGCCTCACATTTTATTATACTTTCCGTGTTTTAAGGAAAACATAGTTTGTCTGCAATGGTAGGTGTTGTAATAAAAAACCTCCTTTGCATATAATTTATTTGTTTAAAAATGCAGAGTACATCCAAATGAGCTTTTCCTGTTCACGGATATAATCGCTCATCAAGGCGTTGGTGCCCTCATCGTTGGAGTCGGCGGACATTTCCAAAAGTTCCCTTTCCAAAGGGAGAAGGACTTCATAGCCATTTAGGATTGCCTGAACAGCTTCCTTGCCACTTGATACATTCTTTGCAGCTTTAATCTTGGATAGTGCTGAATAATCGGCATAGTTATGTAAAGGAGTAAAGCCCAAGGTCAAGATTCTTTCGGCAATTTCATCAATTTTTATCAATGAATCGTTATAGAGTTCTTCAAACTTTGCGTGAAGTTCAAAAAACTTTTCACCCTTAATGTTCCAATGGAATCCACGGGCATTCATATAGAAAATTTGATAGTTGGCCAAAAGTTCGTTCAGTTTGTCGGATAGGTCGCTCGAAGCTTGTTTGTCAAGTCCTATTTGATTGAGTTTATCAGTCATATCGCTTTATTTTTAGAGTTGAATTAAAGATAAAGCAAATGTCGTGCACTTAAAGTGATATAAGTCACATAAGGCAATGTTTTAGATACTGAAAAACTACTTTGATAGCTTACCTATGAATAGTTTGAAGCCTGTCGGGGCCTACGGATACGATTTTAATGGGTACATTTAATTGATCTTCCAAGAACGTGATATAGTCGTTCAGCGCAGTAGGTAATTCCTCTGTCTTTGTAAGTTTGGTTAGGTCTTTGGCCCAACCTTTCATTTCGGTATACACAGGGGTTACGTATTCTTCTTCAATATTGTAAGGCAAATGCTGAATTTCCTCTCCCTTATATTTGTAGGCTGTACAAACCTTGATGGTTTCAAAACCGCTCAAAACGTCGGCTTTCATCATCATAAGTTCTGTAACGCCATTGATTTGGACCGCATATTTAAGGGCAACCAAATCTAACCAACCGCAACGCCGTGGTCTTCCGGTAGTGGCACCGAATTCGTTACCTGTTTTTGCCATTCTTGCCCCATCCTCGTCAAAAAGTTCGGTAGGGAACGGTCCGCTGCCTACACGGGTAGTATAGGCCTTGAATATTCCCAAAACTCTTTTAATATTGTTGGGAGCTACGCCCAATCCGGTACAAGCACCGGCTGCCGTAGTGTTGGACGATGTTACAAAAGGATAGGTGCCGAAATCAATATCCAATAAAGAGCCTTGGGCACCTTCGGCCAAGATTTTCTTGCCTTCGGACTGTGCTTTAAAAATGTACTCCTCACTATCTATAAAGGTCAATTTTTTAAGCGTTTCCACACCTTCACAAAATTCTGCTTCAAGTTCTGCCAAATTGTATTGGATATCCACATCGTAAAAATCGATCATGGCTTCGTGCTTATTGGCAAGTGCGCGATATTTTGTTTTCCAATCGTCAAACTCAAGGTCACCGACACGCATACCGTTACGGCCTGTTTTGTCCATATAAGTTGGGCCAATGCCCTTAAGGGTGGAACCAATTTTGGCTTTGCCTTTGGAAGCTTCTGAGGCCGCATCCAATAAACGGTGCGTTGGTAATATCAGATGTGCTTTGCGAGAAATGAAAAGCTTGGATTCGATATCAATATTGAACTTCTCCAAGTTGTCCAATTCTTTCTTGAAGATTACGGGGTCTATCACAACTCCGTTGCCCACAACATTAATGGCGTTTTCATGGAATATCCCAGAGGGGATGGTGTGCAGAACGTGCTTTATGCCATCAAACTCCAAGGTGTGGCCTGCGTTGGGCCCTCCTTGAAATCGGGCTATAATATCGTATTCCTTGGTCAGTACATCAACAATTTTTCCTTTTCCTTCGTCTCCCCATTGGAGTCCAAGCAATAAATCTACCATGTAATGTTAGGGTGTTATTCAGTTAGGTTTTTTTCTTTGTTTCGAGTTCCGTAGAAATATAATGAGTGATTGTTGATCTTAATATCAAAAACCTCTTCAATTGTTTTTTTTATGGATTGAATGCGCGGGTCGCAAAATTCCACTACTTCGCCAGTATCGGTCAAAATGACGTGATCGTGCTGACGGTCAAAATATGATTTCTCGTACTGGGCTTGATTTTTGCCGAACTGGTGTTTACGAACCAACTTGCACTCCAACAAAAGCTCTATGGTATTGTAGAGTGTGGCACGGCTTACCCTGTAGTTTTTTGTTTTCATTTTAATGTAGAGCGATTCCACATCAAAATGATCGTCACTTTCGTAAATTTCCTGTAAAATGGCGTAGCGTTCAGGGGTTTTACGGTGTCCTTTTTCCTCTAGGAACGAGGTGAACACGTTTTTTACAATTTCCTGATTTTTATTGTTTCCCATGGCTTTCTACCTATGCTAAGGCACAAAGGTACAGTTAAAAATTAAATTCTGGTTACTTTATCTATCCCTTCGACCTGCTTTAAACTGTTCATTAATCTTTTAAGGATGTTATTGTTTTTCACGACCAAAGTGATTTTTCCCTTGAAGGTGCCTCCATCTGCGCTAAAGTTAAGGTTGCGCATATTTACGTGCATGTTTTCCGAGATAATCTTGGTGATGTCTTTCACCAACCCCATATTATCGATACCCGTGATTTTGATATCCACGGAAAATTCTTCCTGTGTGGAATCTATCCATTTGGCGCTTATGATCCGGTAGGCATAGTTGGATTGCAGTGAGATGGCATTGGGGCAATTCTTCTTATGCACTTTGATGCCATCATTTACACTTACAAAACCAAAGACATCGTCGCCAGGAATAGGGTTACAGCATTGGGACAATTTGTAGTTTAGCCTTTCTTCTTCCTTTCCAAATACAAGTAAATCGTACTTGGTGGTAATTTCGTTTTTATCAACATCTTTTGGGGCAGGGGTTTTACGCATCCTGTTCTTAAAGAAATTGATGAAGGCATTATGATAGGAAGAAGAGAAGTCCTTCAGCTTATCGTTGTCAATAACCCCGATACCCACCCTGTAGAACAAATCCAAGCTGGTCTTTAATTTAAAGAAAGTTACCAGTTTGTTGATGGTGTCCTCGTTCAGGTTTATTTTTTGAGCTTTCAGCTTGCGTCGCAATATCTCCTTTCCTTCTTCGGCAACCTCTTTTTTCTCTTCGCTAAGTGATGATTTTATTTTGGAACGTGCTCGCGCTGTTTCGGCATAATCCAACCAGTTTTGGGTGGGTTTGGCGCTTTCCGAAGTTATAATCTCCACTTGGTCGCCACTGCGCAGCTTGGTTCCAAGCGGAACCAGTTTCCCATTTACTTTGGCACCGCGGGTCCTTAAACCGATTTCAGTGTGAATGTTGAACGCAAAATCCAAAGCCGTAGCACCTTTTGGCATTGATTTTAAGTCTCCTTTCGGGGTAAACACAAATATTTCTTTGGAGTATAGGTTCAGTTTGAACTCTTCAACAAAATCAACAGCATTGCCATTGGCACTTTCCAGTGCTTCCTGTAATTTGTTCAGCCATTCTTCTATACCTTGTTCTTTTTGTGCCCCATGCTTGTATTTAAAGTGTGCCGCATAGCCTTTTTCGGCGATTTCGTGCATGCGCTCACTTCTGATCTGTACCTCTACCCATTTGCCCTTGGGGCCCATTACTGTAATGTGTAGCGCTTCGTAACCAGTGGATTTTGGTGAAGTAATCCAGTCACGTAATCGGATGGGGTTAGGAGTGAAGTGGTCGGTAACAATGGAATAGATTTTCCAGGCGAGGAATTTCTCGTTCTTTCTATCGGATTTGTATATAATCCGGATGGCGAATTTATCGTATACTTCGTCAAAAGAAACATTTTGGGCCTTCATCTTCCTGCGAATGGAGAAGATGGACTTCATTCGGCCTTTGATGTAATAATTCAAGCCTTCCTTGTCCAAGGATGTCCGGATTACGTTGGCGAAATCTTCGATATAGGCCGAACTTTCCTCCTCGGTCCCTTCTATTTTGGCCTGAATGTCGTTGTATACTTCAGGCTCCGTGTATTTTAAAGAAAGGTCTTCCAGATGAGTCTTGATATTGTACAGACCTATCCGGTGTGCCAAAGGAGCGTAGATGTAAAGCGTTTCGGATGCAATTTTCACCTGTTTATGCTCCGGCATGGATTCCATGGTGAGCATATTGTGGTAACGGTCTGCGATCTTAATAATGATTACCCGAACATCATCATGCAAGGTCAGCAGCATTTTTCTAAAGTTCTCTGCTTGCTGACTAATGTCTTTGTCCTTTTTCAGGTGGGCAATTTTGGTGAGTCCGTCCACAATTCGGGCAACGGTCTCGCCAAACATCCGCTCAATATCAGCCAAAGTATATGGCGTGTCTTCAACTACATCATGGAGTAGGGCAGAGGCAATGGAAACGGCATCCAAGCCAATTTTGGATGCTACGATCTTGGCCACTGCGATCGGGTGGAAAATATACGCTTCCCCTGATTTACGTCGTTGATCCTTATGGGCATCCACGGCCACATCAAACGCAGAACGAATCAACTTCTTGTCCTCATCCGTGAGCGTCTGGTAGCTTATGCGAAGTAATTCCTTGTACTGCTTCGCAATCTCCTTGTTCTCTTTTTCAATAGCAGCCTCTGTCATAGTATTTTAAATTTACTACAATCTTATTATCTAAACAACAAAAACTATGCCTTTAGGTTTCGGATACGTTCCACCAGTGGTGGGTGGGAGTAGTGCACAAAAACATAGGCGGGGTGTGGTGTTAAGTTGCTCAAGCTTTTTTTGGATAACTTTTTTAAGGAAGATACCAGCGGTGTTGCAGCAAATGTGGTTTTAGCAAAATCGTCGGCTTGGAACTCGAATTTTCTCGATAAATAGTTCATCACCAAACCGGTGATTTCGGAGATTGGGCTGTACAACAGTGCAAAACCTACCAAGGCAGCATGGAAACTTGGTGTGGACACCCCAATGGCCAACGATATTTCAGGATGGTTGATGAACAAGGATAAAATAAACAAGGTCAATCCGGTCGTTAACAGTGATACGATAAGATTAACGATAATATGTTTGCGTTTATAGTGACCTACTTCGTGGGCCAATACTGCCACAATTTCATCTTCGGTCAAATCATTGATCAATGTATCAAATAGGGTGATGCGTTTTTCTTTTCCAAAGCCCGAAAAATAAGCATTTGCCTTTGTGGAACGCTTGGAGCCATCGATCACAAAGATGTTTTGGAGCTCAAAACCCACTTTCTGGGCATAGTTTTCAATGGAGCTTTTTAGGCTCCCATCTTCAAGTGGTGTTTGCTTGTTGAACAGTGGTACGATCAAGCGGCTATAGAACAAATTGATGAAAAGGATGACCACAGCAACCATAGCCCATGCATAAATCCAAAAATTAGGTCCGGTTGACTGATAGAACAGTATAAACAAGGTCAAAATGCCTCCTCCAAGTATGATGGTGAGAATGCCTCCTTTTATTTTATCGGACAAAAAAGTGGATTTAGTGGTCTTGTTGAACCCATATTGTTCCTCTATCACAAAAGTTCGATAGTAGGAGAATGGCAGTCCAAGTACAGCACTCCCCAGCATAATGATTCCAAAGAAAATCAATGCCATTGGAATGGTACTTTCTGTGATGGACCTGGTTAACTGGTCTACCCATTCAAAACCCCCAAACCATAGGAAACAAATGGTAACTATTAGCGAAAACCCATCGGAAATCAATCCAAATTTATAATTGGTCTGCTTGTATTGTTGGGATTTTCGATATTCTTCCTCATCAAAAACATCAACAAGTTCAGGGGGCAGCGTAGATGTAAACCTTTTGGCGTTCAAGTATTCCAAATACTGGTGAACCAAGTATTGAACCACAAGGATGGCCAGTATAATGTAAAAGAGTGAATTTTTTTCCATAGCTTAAAATCCGCGCTGGCGCTTCGCCTCAAATATAAGTATTGCAGCGGATACCGAAACATTCATGGAGTCTATTTCTCCCTGCATCGGTATAATTATGTTTTGGTCGGAATTTTTAAGCCAATTTTCGGTTAATCCAGTGGCCTCGGTACCCATAACTAAGGCCGAAGCGGCTTTAAAATCACATTCCACATAATTTTTGGAAGCGGTTAAGGCAGCACAGTAAATTTTGATTTGGTTGGTTTGTAAAAAAGTAATGATTTCGTCCGTAGTTCCCACGCCTATTTGGTTGGTAAAAAGGCAACCTACGCTGGAACGTATAATGTTTGGACTATATAGGTCGGATTTGGGGTTTGCTATTAAAACGGCGTCCACGGCGGCCGCATCGGCGGTTCGCAGAAGGGCACCGATATTTCCTGGTTTTTCAGGAGCTTCGGCCACCAGCACCAAAGGTGTTTTGTTTTTAAAGCTGATGTTCTCCAATGTATGGTCTTTGGACAGCATTAAACCAAGAACACCTTCTGTAGTGCCTCTGTGTGCAATTTTATCGTAAACGCCTTCGGAGACTTGGATAATTTCTGGATTGGAAGCTTTGATAAACGATTCAATAGTAGCGGAGCCCATAATTTCGGGACAAAAAAGTAGCGACTGTAGCATGTAACCTCCTTTTTGGGCCAATTCAATTTCCCGTTGTCCCTCTACAACAAAAAGCCCGGTCTTTTTTCGTTCTCGGGATTTTTCCTTGAGTAGCAGAATCTTTTTTACCAAGGGATTCTGGGCACTACTGATTAGTTTAGCTTCCATACGCATGGTAAAAATAGCCATTCCTGTAATTATAAAAAGGGGTTTTCGACCAATTGATAAAACTCATCTCATGAACAAATTAACCATTCTATTACTTTTTTTGGCAATGACTGGCTGTAAGCAAAAACCCAAAGCCGAAAAAAATGAAGCGTCTGTTCCGCAGGAGATTTCAGAAAGCGAAGCTGTTTATCCAGATGCCATGGTCAAAGTTTTTGATGCACATGGTGGTTTGGAGCAATGGAAAGAGCAACGAACATTGTCTTATGTTCTTCCAAAACCTGAGTTGCCCGAAACACATACTATTGACTTGTGGTCCAGAAAAGATAGAATTGATACCGAACAATTTTCAATGGGTTTTGATGGCGAACAAGCGTGGTTGTTGAACACCGATGAAATTTATAAAGGTGATGCGGGGTTTTACCATAATTTGATGTTTTATTTCTATGCCATGCCTTTTGTGTTGGCCGATGATGGCATCATGTATTCCGCAACTGAAGATTTGAAGTACGAAGGGAAGAAATATCCCGGCCTCCAAATAGCTTACGAGGCGGGAGTTGGTGCCTCATCTAAAGATGAGTATTATATTCATTTTGACCCTGAGAGCCATCAAATGGCTTGGTTGGGCTATACCGTTACTTACCGAACAGGAGAAAGTTCGGACAATGTAAGATGGATCAATTATAATGATTGGCAAAATGTGAACGGGTTATTGCTCCCAAAATCCATTACATGGCACAAATATGAAGGAAGAAAAATTTTAGAGCCCGCCAGTACGGTCACTTTTGAAGAAGTTAGCTTGAGTGAGACCTCCAAACCTCAAGTGTTTTATGAAAAACCAGAAAATGGGGAATATGTCCCCATCAACATGCAATAGAAATTGAATTGATTGTTGTTTCGTCAACCTGAACTTGGTTCAGGTTCTCATATTGATTTTACCATCAACTTGATGAGATTCTGAAATAAATTCAGAATGACACTTTCAATTATATTTAGGAACGTTTTATAAAATGAAAAAGGCGGTCTAAAAAGCAACAAAATTTTGATTTTGTCAGGTTGAGCGCAGTCGAAACCTCTTGATTATCAAAATTGATTTAGTTTCTCGACTCCGCCCGAACTGACACTATTTGGGTGTTATTCAATTAGAAGTGAAACCGCCTAGTGGTATCCATTAAAAACGGCGCCTATTTGGGCGCCGTTTTTTTATTTGGTGAGGAATCTACTATTGTCCTTCTTTTTCTCTTTCGTATTTGCCCATATACCTTTTCCAAAGTTCGGTCTGGTGGGTTTCCAATGAAATGTCCCTACCATCAATATAGGCTTTAGTGAGTTTATTGGTGCGCATGTCCAATGCATCTCCCTCAGAAATAAAAAGGGTGGCACTCTTGCCTTCTTCCAGAGTTCCGTACATATCATCAATACCCAAAATTTTGGCTGTGTTACCAGTTAGTAATTGTAGGGCAGTTTCCTTATCCAGTCCATGGGCTACTGTTTGGCCTGCGTAAAAGGCAAGGTTCCTAGCTTGGAAATTGGCGGCATCCTCATTTTGAAGGCCTACCAAAAGACCGGCATCCAACAATAATTTTGGTAGTTTGTAGGTGATGTCGTAATCATCATCATCAAAACTTGGCAAGGCGTGTGTACGTTCCACTAAAACGGCTACATCGTTTTCTTTTAGAAAATCAGCTATTTTGTTGGCTCTATATCCTCCAACGATTACCACGTGCTTCACGCCCATTGCTTTGGCCATGGTCACACCATCGGTCATCTCCTTTTCGCCATTGGCATGAATGTACAAACGTTGAGAACCATCGAAAAGACCCTGCATGGCGGCAAACGGAAGGTTTTTCTCCGTCTCGCTTGTTTTTCCGTAGGCTTTGGAATTTTGGAAAAACATTTTGATGTCTTCCATTTCCTTCCCATAATCCTTGTTGGGGATATAACCTCTTTCTTCACCCATCCACCAGCGACCTCTTCTAAAAAAGTTGGGCCAGTTCATGTGGATGCCATCGTCTGTTTTTACGGCAGCGTCTTCCCAATTCCACGCATCAAACTGAACAATACTGGAAGTTCCAGAAATGGTTCCGCCCTGTGGGGTTACCTGTCCAATTAGGACACCATTGGGGCGCATGCTTTCCACAACCTTGGATTCTGCATTATAGGCTATCAAACTACGAACATGGGGAATCATTTCACCAATTTCATCTTGGTCGTCACTTGCTCTAACAGCATCAACTTCCACCAAACCAAGAGGTTTGGAAGGAGCGATAAAGCCTGGGTATACGTGTTTGCCTTGGGCGTTGATCGTTGTCCCGGTAGTCGGTGTCGTAACATCTGCACCGATAGCGGTAATCTTTCCATCATTAAAAATAATGGTACAGTTTTCTATCACCTCGCCATTACCAACGTGGGCCGTCGCTCCAATAATGGCAACTTGTTCGGATTGAGGCGGGGCAGGGGTTTGCTGTGCGTTCAATGAAACCCCAAAAACAATTGCTATGATTAAAAATATTTTTTTCATGATCTATTTTTTAAAGGGTGTCACAGTGAAATTCTTGTTTTTTGCTCTGAACGGGAGTACGGGTTTTTTCGCCATTTTTCTTTTCGTTCAGCATCATTCCGATCAATTGGTTTCTTTCCTTTTTGATGGATTCTCGTAGCATTTTGTCCTTTTCCAGATCAAAATATACCTTCCCTTCGATCAAGGTTTTTTCAGCTTTGGCATAAACCGAAAGGGGATGGTCGCTCCACAGCACAACATCGGCATCCTTACCTTCCTCGATACTTCCTACGCGGTCGTCCAAATGAAGCAATTTTGCTGGATTCAAGGTTACCGTTTTCCAAGCTTCAATTTCTGACATACCTCCGTATTTCACGGTTTTGGCAGCTTCTTGATTCAGTCTTCTGGACATTTCCGCATCATCACTGTTAATGGCTACGGTCACACCTTGGCTGGACATGATGGCGGCGTTGTAAGGAATAGCATCGTTCACTTCATATTTGTACGCCCACCAATCACTGAATGTACCCCCACCAACACCATGTTCGGCCATTTTATCGGCTACTTTGTAACCTTCCAAAATGTGTGTGAAAGTGTTTACGCGGAAACCAAATTTTTCTGCGACTTTCATCATCATATTGATTTCGCTCTGTACATAAGAATGGCAAGAGATGAATCGTTCTCCGTTTAGGATTTCGGCCAATGTTTCCATCTCCTCATCATAACGGTAAGGTTCTCCGCTCTTTTTCTTTTCATCATATTCCTTGGCGCGTTGGAAATAATCGGTATATACCTGCTCAACGCCCATTCTTGTCTGTGGGAAACGGGAATAGCTGCCCCAGTTGGACTGCTTTACGTTTTCTCCCAAAGCAAATTTTATGAACTTGGGTGAGTTGTCGAACACCATATCTTCGGCACTTTCTCCCCATTTCAATCTAAAAATGGCAGATTGTCCACCGATTGGGTTGGCAGAACCGTGCAACAATTGAGCGGTGGTGACACCACCGGCCAAATCGCGATAAATGGCAACGTCCTTTGGGTCGATTACATCTTCCATGCGCACTTCCGCGGATGAGTTGTGTCCTCCTTCGTTAATGGATAAGGCTGCGATATGTGTGTGCTCATCAATAATTCCCGCGGTGAGGTGTTTTCCTGTGCCATCGACCACAGTAGCCCCTCCAGCACGTAGGTCTTTTCCAACTTTAGAAATTTTACCGTTTTTGATCAATACATCGGTGTTTTCCAGAATGCTTTCGCCTGTCCAAACGGTTGCATTTTTGAATAGGATGTTTTCCTGCTCAGGCTTTTTCTTGAAGCCATACCCAACATTTGGATAGGTCAAAGCCATAAGCTGAGGCTTCTCGGCAGTTTCTTTGTCTTTGGATTTTTCTTCGAAAGGTGAAGTCTTGGTCATTGTTGCCGAAGTTTGATCACCATTGGGAAGAACCACAGTACCTGTAATGGTTTTCGTGCTTTGCAAAATATGGGCAACCATGCGGTAAGAACCTACATTGTCTTCACTGAAAGAAATATTCAACCAATCGGCAGAATAATCTATTTTGGCATCCACGGTTTTGTCCCCTTTTTTGATTTCCGCCTTTGGTTTATCGGCATCTCCTGTTATGGAAACCTTGTAAGTGGTTCCATTCACAGCTAGGTTGTAATCGCCACGGATATCAATAACATCCATGTTTTCGATAACATTTTTGTTTCCTTGCACCCAGTTTTCGTAAAGTGTGGTCCCTTTGTCAAAAATATCACCGGAGGTGATCAAAAAGTTGGCTTGGCTTCCGGCCTGTAGTGATCCTATTTCGTTGGATTTGCCCAAGATCTGGGCGGGAACAGTGGTCAAAGCTTCCAATGCCTTTGTTTTGGAAAGGCCATAAGTGATGGCCTTCATGATTTTTTCCTTCAACTCTTTGGGGGATTTAAGTCCGTGCAAAGTGATGGAGAAATCTACGCCATTATCTGCCAACACTTTTGGGTTGGATGGTGCCAAGTTCCAGTGTCTCATATCTTTCAAAGCAATGTACTTTGCCTCGTATGGATTGGATACATCGAATGCATCCGGAAAGTCCAGCGGTAGGATCAATTTGGCGTTTGTGGCCTTAATTTGATCAATACGCTCGTATTCATCGCCCCCGCCCAAAATGGTATATTGAATACCAAAAAGGTCTCCGATTTTATCAGCACGTAAAACGTTACCATTATCACCGGCAGCATAAATCTGAGTCAATCCCTTGTTGTTGATAAGTGCTTCCAAAGAACGGTCCTTGGTGTCCACATTGCCCTTGCTGTACCAGTCCATGTCGTAATAAACCTGGCGCATCAATGCCATGGCCCCCATTAAGGAGCCTGGGTAAGATTGTCTGGATGCGACACTTTTTTCAAAAGAAAAGTATTGTGCAGACTTATCGGATAGGATGCGTTGTGCTTCGGATGCTTCATCGTTCAAAGCAACCAAAAGTCCTGTCCCTCTGGCAATACCATCTTCAATGTGCGCATTGATGGTCCCAAAACCTGCATTTCGAAGTTCTTTGGCCTCTTTTTCATCATAAGTAAAACTGTTGATGGCATCGTTCTCTGGCATAATGTGGTCGTTCCAGTAGAATCCTTCCCTGGATGGCCCATATTGTGCCGATCTTCCGCCGCCGTTGGCTTTTTTGGGAAGTTTTACTCCAAATCCTGAGAATACATCGATGAATGATGGGTAGATGGATTTTCCATCAAGATTTTCTACAACGGCATTTTTGGGAATGCTTACGGATTTCCCCACTTGTACCACTTTGCCGTTTTGGATGAGCAAGGTACCGTTATTGATAACCTGTGTTGGGGTTACATAGATCTTGGCATTGGTGAATGCCGTGTAATTGTTGTTTTTCTTTGCCTTTACGCCATCATTTTTTGGAAAGTAGTCCTGCGCAAACAAAGAAACACTGCCCATGAAGAGAAACAGTGCTAAAAGTTTAAGTTTCATAAGGTTTGAATTGAATTAGTCGGTTTAAATATAACCTAACTCAAAGGACTCCACAAGTTTCAAAGAGAGTCTAACTGTTGATTTCGATAATTAATCATCAATCCAACAACAGAGTTGTAACTTTTGATGCCGTCCTTTTGGTTGTTTACCTTTAAAAAAGTGTTGAATACGGATTTAAATATGGGTTCCATGGGGTTCTCATATTTTTCCCAAAAATCGCGTAATTCATTAAAATTTTCTTTTACACCAGGATGTATAGTGGCCACAATCTCTTTGTACCGTTCCTCATCTTTATGAAAAAGGTCGGTGAGGCAATAGCCCAAGGCATGATTGTAAGCGGAATACTTGAAGTAAGGGTCTTCACTTTGTGAAGTGACCAAAAAACCGATAAAATTAGTGGCTCCCTCGGCCGAGTAGCCTAATTGATGGCCTACTTCGTGCCCGCTAACGGTGGGCAACCTAAATTTTGGGGTAATCCCGTTTACCTGTGCCTCGTTGGTAAAAGGGTTTAGGTAGCCGCCGTATCCCATAAAAGTGAGTGGAATACTGTATATGGAAGACTTTAGGCTGCGATGTTCGTATCCAAAATCGGGGTATTGTTTTGCAAAGTTCCCGTATGCCTCTTCCGTTTTTGAGAAGATTTCCTTTTTGGAGTAGAGTATATGTACAGGTGACACGGTATCTCCTGTCAACTCAAATTGATATTGGTTTGTTTTTTTGACAATATATCGGGTTAAATCAACCAATTCGTCAACCGTGTAATTGCGTTCAATGCCAAGTTTCCATGTGATGGGTTGTCGGTGATAGTTCATGCCCCAGAGCAGGTGAAAAGCAAAAAATACAATGGAAAGGACCACGGCAATATCTTTTAGAAAAAGCAGTGGTTTTTGCTTGATGCTTTTCCAGTTTCTATATACGTATCTGACAGCCAGAATAACAAGAACTGTATAAATCAAATCTCCAAAAGAGAAGGGCATCCAACCAAACAAGGTTCGCAAAAAGCGGGAAATGTATACGTAAATACCATTGCTGTAATAATTCTCAACAAAGTTAGGATAACTTCCTATCCACTTTACCAAAAGCATTTGTACTGGAAGGGCTAGAGCTATGATTGTTTTGGTTTTTTGTCCCATCAAAAACGAAAGCAAAGTGTTATGAGCACTGAAAAATAAAAAGCCGCACGGAAAAGTACGGCTTTTTTATATTATCTGGTCGGGTTGTTATTCTTGGATTCCAACAATTTCTATATCAAAGACCAAGGTGGAACCACCTGGGATTGGACCATAATCGTTATCGCCATACCCTAAATGTGGAGGAATGAACAAACGGACTTTGTCTCCTACCTTCATGGTCAACAACCCTTCGCGGAAACCTGCTGCCAATTGCGCATCGGGGCTATAATCCATTGGGAAAGGTCGGTAACCGCCTTGATCTCTCCTGCCTGGGTTCAATTGGTTGAACTGTTCAGCAATTTCTTCAATATTACTATCAAATAAATCCCCATTGAACAACCATCCGGCATAGTTTACCAATACTTTTTGGCCTACTTTGGGTTTTTCCCCGTCCCCTTCTTCCAAAGTCAAAATACGCAAGCCACTGGAAGTTTCTTCGGCTTCGTTGATTTGTTCCGTAAACTGAGCGGCCAGATCTTCTTTCATTTTTTTGAATGCTTCTTCGGCTGCTTTGGCTTCCTCAAAATAATCGCTCATAATTTGAACGGCATCAAACTGTCGAGCTTCCTTTCCATTGCGAACAATTTCTACGTGATTCATTACAACATCTGTTTTTGGTCTGTCCTGCGCACCGGTTTCAACACTGGCAATAGTGTCCACTACATCCATTCCTGCGACCACTTCACCAAAAACAGTATGTTTGTCATCTAACCACGGAGTTGCTTTGTGTGTGATAAAAAATTGGCTGCTGTTGGTCTTTGGACCTCTGTTGGCCATGGAAAGGATTCCTTTTTTGGAGTGCCTCAACGAATCGTTGAACTCATCTTTAAAGGTATACCCAATGTTGCCGCTTCCCGAACCTGTTGGGTCTCCACCTTGAATCATAAAATCTTTGATGACCCTATGGAAGACGATGCCGTCATAGAATTTTTTGTCCTTATACTCTTCGTTTACAAATGGATTTTTTCCTTCTGCCAAGGATACAAAGTTGGCCACGGTAACAGGTGTCTTCTTGTATTCCAGTTGTATAATGATATCGCCCTTGGTAGTTTGGATATCAGCAAAAATACCATCTCCCAAATCTGCATACTTGCTCGACTTGCATCCTATGATAACTAGGAGAAATAAGGGTATGATGTAAAATAATCTCTTCATTGTTTAAGAATTTAGTTTAAACTGTCGTTGTCTATTATGATTGTATGTAATTCTACAGATGATTTAAGCGGAGTTTTTGGTCCAATGGCCTTGTTGTCGCCCTGATAGCCATAGGCTAGGGGAGACGGGAACAAAAATGTGGCCTTTTCGTTTATTTTTAAAAGTTTCACGGCATTTTGAAGCCCGGGAAACAGTTGTTGCTTATCTATTACGTGAGATATTGGCCCAATTTCTTGCGCCGTATAAATGGTGTCGTTGCCCAAGCTCATCAAATTATAGGAAAACAAAATTTGATCTCCCGTTTTTAATTGATATGTTGCCGTATCGTTCTTGGACTCGTAATAGTACCAAAATCCATTAGGACTGGACAAGTATTCGTGAACCGTATCTTTGGAGATGATTCCCTGGATAACTTCTTCCTCTGCGGCCAAAAGTTTTTTGGTGCGTTCAATGGATTCCTTGTAAAAACTGCCCGATTTAACCTCTACGGGTTTTCTTGGTTCTGGACCTCCACAACTCACAAGGATTGTGACCAACAAAACAGCTAGAAAAAATCTCATGGGTTCAATTTACTTTTATAGGTTTTCAAAATCTCATTGAATTTGGATATGGTCTCTTCCATGCTCATCTCGCTCCTGCCCCCGGCAGCATTGGTATGTCCGCCTCCATTAAAATGTGCTCTCGCAAATTCGTTAACGGAAAAGTCCCCAACTGAGCGCAACGAAATCTTGATAATGCCCTCTTCGCGATTTTCAATAAAAATGAGCGCAAAAATAATACCTTCCAAAGTTAGCCCATAATTTACGAATCCCTCTGTGTCCCCCTTTTTAAAATCGTACTGGTCCAACTCGTCTTGGGTAAGGGTAATGTAAGCTGTCCTATATTCGGGCAGGATTACCATATTGCTCAAGGCAACGCCCAGCAAATGTAGACGGGATGGGGAATTGGTATCAAACACCTCTCGATGAATTTCCATATTGTCAGCACCTTTATCAATAAGTTCGGCCACCACGCGGTGGGTTTTGCTTGAGGTTGACCGATATTTAAATGAACCCGTATCTGTCATAATGCCCGTGTACAAATTCGTGGCGATGTCGGCATCAATAAGACTGGTTTCACCCAAAAAGTCGATAAAGTTGTACACCATCTCGCAGGTAGAGCTCATGGTAACATCGGAATAGGTCACCTTGGCATAATCACTTGGTTGTTGGTGGTGGTCTATCATAATAAAATCAGCATTGGCCTCTTGCAAAACCGATTCCATTTGGCCAACACGGGAGAGGTCGTTAAAGTCCAAAGTAAAAATCACCGAGGCTTTTTGAATAAGTTCTTTGGCTTGCGAGTTTTCCCTTTCAAAATTGATGACCGTATCGTTCCCCGGCATCCATTTCAAGAATTTTGGATAGTCATTTGGAGCAACCACATGTACGGTATGCCCCTTTTTCTTTAAAAATCCGTATAGTGCCAAGCAGGACCCCATGGCATCTCCGTCAGGATTTCTGTGGGGTATGATCGCTATCTTTTGAGGTTGGGAAAGAATCGACTTTACTGTCGTGATATCCGCTGAATTCATGCGGCCAAATATACAATAATATAATATAGAGGTAACTTGGTTTATCCGTATTTTTGGTTCTGTAAAATCATATCATGAAGCAATCATACCTAATTTTAGCGGCGTTGGTTTTGTTTATTTCCTGTAAAAAGAAGGCGGAGCAAACAACTGAGTCCCAAGAGCAGCCTGCGCCTGATTTTGTGGTTGCCTTTGGCTCCTGCAATATGTCACAAGAACCTAATCCATTTTGGGATGATATTTTGGCTGAAAATCCAGATGTTTGGATTTGGGGTGGGGACATCGTTTACGCGGACACGGACGATGTTGAGCGATTACGCACTATCTATGCGATGCAGGATACCGTGGCAGGATATGCGAAGTTGAGAAAAGAAGTTCCTATTATCGGTACTTGGGACGATCACGATTTTGGTGTGAATGACGGAGGGTCCGATTTTGCGATAAAGGCAGAAAGCCAGCAGGTGTTTTTGGATTTTATGAATGTACCGAAAGATAGTGAACGAAGAAACCAACAGGGGGTGTATGCTTCCCACGAATATGAGGTTTCAAAGGGGAAAGTGAAAGTTATTGTGCTAGATACCCGATATTTTAGGAGTGAACTCATCAAAGATGAGGATTCAAATAGGAGATACAAACCAATTATGGATTCCACTGCGACTGTACTTGGTGATGCCCAATGGCAATGGTTGGAAAAGGAGCTCAGCGGTTCGGATGCTGACTTCAATTTGATCATGTCCAGTATCCAGGTACTATCTGGCGAGCATGGTTTTGAGACTTGGGGCAACTTTCCGTTGGAGGTGGAGAAATTGAAAAACATTATCAAGCAATCTGGAGCAAAGGGAGTCATCATTTTATCGGGCGACCGACATATTTCCGAGTTCTCCAGAGCTGATGTTGACGGCCTATCCTATCCATTGGTGGACTTTACCAGCAGCGGACTTACCCATTCCTACTCGAGCTTTAGCGGTGAACCCAATCAGTATCGCGTAGGGGAGGTGGTTTCGGATAAAAGTTACGGTGTCATCAACCTAAATATAGAAGAAAAAAAGGCAGAATTCAAGATTATGGGAGATAATGGTACTGTTCTCCAAGAGTTAAAACAAAGCTATTGAGCCTTGTACCTTGCCTGAAAAAGCGTAAGTTTGCGCAAAATTTAAAAAATGACTGGAAATAGAACATTTACCATGATTAAGCCTGATGCCGTTGAAAACGGGTACATTGGTGCGATTTTGGATAAAATAACGGCTGCTGGATTTAAGATTGTGGCCATGAAGTACACACAATTGAGCAAGAGGGATGCCGAAATATTCTATGCCATCCACAAGGAGCGTCCATTTTTTGGTGAATTGGTGGAGTTTATGACAAGAGGACCGATTGTTGCCGCCATTTTGGAAAAAGACAATGCCGTAGATGATTTCCGTGCCTTGATTGGTGCAACCAATCCAGAAGAAGCTGCCGAGGGAACCATTAGAAAATTGTATGCTGCCAGTATTGGTGAAAATGCGGTTCACGGCTCCGATAGCGATGAAAATGCTGCTATCGAAGGTGCTTTCCACTTTTCAGGAAGGGAAATCTACTAATCGATTTACAAGATAATTTTAGTAAAGCCACCTTTTCGGGTGGCTTTTTTTATTTATTCCGTGCTTGACACGGAATCTCATAAACAAAGAATAGGATTTAAGTTAGATTTCTCGTCGCTTCGCTCTGTCCAAATGACATTACGATTATACTTGTCATTTCGAAACGAGATGCAAAGCATCGATTGAGAAATCTACATTACTTCTAGATTTCTCGTCGCTTAGCTCTCTCGAAATGACATTGCGATTATCTTAAAACCAACTTCTTCACCAGTTCCTTGCCCAACTCTTCGTTGATCATCTTGATGATTTTGGTTTTGCCCAAACTTAATTCTTCTCGCAATACGGAAGAGGTGAGCGATATGTAGAGTGTATCGTTTTTCAGTTCAACCGCGGATGTGTAGTTGTTTACCCCATTGCCCATTAATGTTGCCCAGGCCTCCCTGGCATCCACTTTGTCCATGCCCTTTTGGAGCTTGTTTTCTTGGATGAACTCGCTAAGCGCTTCACTCAATGGAATATGGGAACTATGTCGTTTTGCCATTACTGTGGTATTTTTATGGGTTCAAAACGTTTGTACTTATAGGTTACACCTTCTTGGTTGATGACCGAAAATGAAACCGAATCCAACTGCACCAGTTTTTCTTCCCACTCGCTCAATTCGGTTGAATAAAGAAGAATGATTGTTTCATTGGTGTGCGATACCTCAAAATCTTCCATATCATTTGAAGTATCGTAAGTGCCATCGAATCGGGGCTGCATCTTTTTGCGGTAACCTTTCCCGTCTTCAAACTTTATAAAATCAATGCTGGTATTTACCGCATATTGTTTTTTGCTTCCATCAGGAAATTCTACCTCCGAGATTTCCCAATATCCATTCAAATAACGTAAGTCGTCTTTATTTACGGATGAATCATTACAGCTCCAGAACAGTAAAATCAATAAAAAGGGGAGGATACGTTTCATGATGCTACAAGTTAAATATTTTATAGCTCTGATGGATGTTTTTGACCACATTTTCTGTCCGGTCAGCGTGTGTGTCACTGATAAAGATTTGACCAAAATTATCATCTTTGACCAGTCCAACAATATGGGACACCCTATTCTCGTCCAACTTGTCAAAAATATCATCTAACAATAAAATGGGAGTGGTATCCGCCAATTGTTTGATGAAATGAAATTGTGCCAGTTTCAAGGCAATCAAAAAGGATTTTTGTTGGCCTTGGCTCCCGAATTTTTTAATGGGATGCCCGGCAATGGTAAAACTGAGGTCGTCTTTGTGGGTGCCGACCGAGGTGTATTGCAACGCTCTGTCTTTTTCAATATTCTTTTCCAAGAGATTCAGAAGTGTGTCATCGCTCAACTGACTTTCGTAGGCGAGGTCGATTTGCTCATCTTTTTCGGTGATGTTATGGTACTGCTCTTTGAAAATGGGGAGAAAAGACTCAATAAACTCCACTCTTTTTTGATGAATTGCTGTTCCCAAGGTATTCATCTGTTCGTTGTAAATGCTCAACGTATCTGGGTCAAAGGTACGGTTGGCGGCAAAATATTTGAGCAGGGAATTTCGTTGCGAAACCACCTTGTTATATTTGATGAGGTTCTGCAGATATGCCTTATCCGATTGGGAAATTACCCCGTCCATAAACTTCCTACGGGTTTCGCTGCCTTCCAAAATCAAATCACGATCAGATGGGGAAATAATCACCAAAGGCAAAAAACCGATGTGTTCGGAAAACTTTTCATAGGGTTTTCCATTGCGTTTTATCACCTTTTTAGTGCCTTTTTTAAAAGAGCAGAGTATTTTTTCGGTTCTTTCTTTTTTCTCAAATTCCCCTTCGACCACAAAAAAATCCGTTCCGTGTTTTATGTTTTGTGTGGACACGGGGTTAAAGTAGCTTTTGCCAAAGCACAAGTGGTAAATGGAGTCCAAAACATTGGTCTTTCCCACCCCGTTATCGCCCACCAAACAGTTGATCACAGGGTCGAATTCCAGCGTCTTGGAATCAAAGTTTTTGTAATTGACTAAAGATAAATGTCTTAAAAACATAAAAGATCAGCGAAACATTTTGGAATTAAATGGCGGTCCTTTAAAAAGGGAATCCAAAAATAACGAATAAATTACCTTTTGGTTTTGGATAAAAACTTTATTTTTGCGCGACCAATTAAATGACGGATGGCAACATACAAGAAGAGAGGCTTTAAGCCAAAAAATAAAGAGGAAGAAGCTCAGTTAGAGGAACACGACAGCACAACCGCTGAAGTTTTCAACACTTTGGACGAAAGTGCCTCCAAGACCGAAGCATGGGTTCAGAAGAATCAAAACTACATTTTGGGCGTAATCGGTGTAATCGCTGTGGGTGTTTTGGCCTATTTGGGATACCACCAATTCATCCAGAACCCAAAAGAAGCTGCCGCAGCAAACGAACTTTTTTATCCACAACAATATTTTGATCAAGCCTTGGCAAGTGAAACAGAGAAAGATTCTTTGTTTACTTTGGCATTGAACGGAGCCCAAGGTAAATATGGTTTCTTGGACATTATCGAGGAGTACAGTGGGACCAAGGCGGCCAATTTGGCCAAGTATTCCGCAGGTATGACTTACTTGAACTTGAAACAATATGATCAAGCTATTGAGCATTTAGAGGGTTTTTCTTCTGATGATGATATTATGGGAGCTATGGCAAAAGGTGGCATCGGAGATGCTTTCTCTCAGTTGAACCAGCCCGAAGATGCTTTGGACTATTACGAAAAAGCCGTTAAACACAGCGATAATGAGTTTACTGCACCAAGATTTTTACACAAAGCAGGTGTGATTGCCTTGGAACTCGGAGAAAAAAGCAAAGCTTTAGGATACTTTGAGCGTATCAAAGAAGAATATCCCAACTCACAAGAAGCCAATAGTGTTGATGCCCTGATCGGACTGGCACAAAATTAAACCATGGCCACAGAGAACAAAAACCTATCCGTTTACGATAAAAATAAAATCCCAAACGCGAAGGATCTTCGGTTTGGGATTGTTGTTTCTGAATGGAACGACGAAATAACCGAAGCCCTGTATCAAGGTGCGGAAGATGCGCTACTGGATTGCGGGGCACTTCCCGAAAATTTGATTCGTTGGAACGTTCCAGGCAGTTTTGAACTGACTTTTGGTTGCAAAAAAATGATTCAAACGGGAAAAGTCGATGCCATTGTGGCCATTGGCAGTGTTATCCGTGGGGAAACCAGTCATTTTGATTTTGTTTGCAGCGCAACGGCCCAAGGCATAAAAGACTTGAACGTCGCTTATGATGTTCCCGTTATTTTCTGTGTGTTGACGGATGATAACATTGAGCAATCCAAAGCCAGAAGTGGGGGCAAACACGGCAATAAGGGCACCGAAGCCGCTATTGCAGCCATTCAAATGGCCATGCTGGGGAAATAAGTTCAAGTTCAACAATTCTAACAATCCATTTATCCAATAATCCAAAGATCTAGTTAGCTGTTAACATTTTTTGGGACAAACGCCCAACCCTTTTTTTCTATTTTGAGTACCTTTGAGGCTACAGCGATAAGGATACCATGCGAAACCCTTTAAAACTTAGAAAAAACAAGAGCTTCGATTACTCCCCCAGGTATTACAAGGGAGAGGGGAATCCTTATAAAATTGAGCACAAACTTGATAAATTTCGAAGTACGGCTCACAACACTAAGGGAATTAAAAACAAGTTGACCTCTGCAGTAGATGACCTACAGACCGAAGGGGATAAAAACTTAAAGCTTCGTTTTTGGATTATTGTGGCCGTTTTGGTGTTGCTGTTCCTGTTTATCATCGATTTTGATCTATCAATATTCCTAAATCCATAATGGCGGACATCATTAAACTTTTACCGGACCATGTCGCTAACCAAATAGCAGCAGGGGAGGTGGTGCAACGACCCGCTTCCGTAGTAAAGGAGTTAATGGAAAATGCCATTGACGCAGGTGCCACATCAATCAAATTGATCATCAAAGATGGTGGCAAAGCACTTATCCAAGTGGTTGACGATGGTGTGGGGATGAGCGAAACGGATGCCCGCTTGTCTTTTGAACGGCATGCGACTTCCAAAATATCATCCGCTCAGGATTTGTTCAATCTGGAAACCAAAGGTTTTCGGGGAGAAGCCTTGGCATCCATTGCGGCAATTGCCCATGTGGACATGCAAACACGTACCGCTGATGATGAAGTTGGAACCCATCTAAAAATCGAGGGAAGCAAAATTGTGTCCCAAGAAGTGGTGGCGACTCCAAAAGGAACTTCCATTTCCGTCAAAAATTTATTTTTCAATATTCCTGCCAGACGAAACTTTTTAAAGTCGAACCAAGTGGAACTCCGCCATATTACAGATGAGTTTCATCGTGTGGCCATGGTGCATTCGAATGTTGAATTCCACTTTTACAATAACGGCTCTGAAATATTCAACCTTCCCAGTACCAAACACCGTCAGCGGATTGTGCACATATTCGGGAGTAAAATGGATAACCGTTTGGTTCCTGTTTCCGAAGAAACCGAAGTTTTAAAGGTGTCCGGATTTATTTGTAAGCCCGAGTTTGCCAAAAAGAGCAGGGGAGAACAATTCTTTTTTGCCAATAATAGATATATCAAGAGTCCGTATTTGCATCATGCCGTGGTCACCGCTTTTGAAGGCTTGATAAAATCCGATACATACCCTGGGTATTTTTTGTTTTTGGATGTGGACCCATCTTCCATCGATATTAACATTCATCCCACAAAAACAGAGGTGAAGTTTGATGATGAGAATACACTTTATGCTATATTACGATCTACCATAAAACATAGTCTGGGGCAATTCAACGTGGCCCCGGTATTGGATTTTGACCATGACCCCAATTTGGACACCCCTTATTCGTACAAAGAAAAAGGTGCGGTACTTCCGAAAGTAACGGTAGATGCTACTTTTAATCCGTTTGAAGAAACAACGGCCAAAAAGAGTAGTTCTAGTGGTAACTTCCGTAAACAAAGTACCAAGGGTTGGGAGGACTTGTATGAAGGTCTTGGCAACCAGAATGAACATCAGGGGTTTAGTAGCGTGGTTATTGAGTCCGAAAGCGAAGAGCAGGGCACTTTGTATTCTGGAGAAGCGGTCGAAGAGCATTTGGCCAGTACGTTTCAGTTGCGACGCAAATTTGTGGTGAGTACCGTTAAGTCGGGCATGTTGGTCATCCATCAGAATAGAGCTCATGAACGTATTCTTTTTGAGAAATTTTTGGGTGAGATTACCGTAAAAGAGGGGGTAAGCCAACAATTATTGTTTCCTTTGGAACTGAGCTTTAACAAGCAGGAATTGGCCGTAGTCAAAGAAATCCATGAAAGCCTGACAAACATAGGTTTTGTATTTGATAGCTTGGAACAGGAGACTGTAAAAGTGACAGGCGTACCCATGATGGTTCCCGAGAGTGGGATTGGCACGGTATTGGATCGTTTGATTGCTGATTATATGGAGGGTTATGCCGATGGCTCTATTTCGCAGGCAGAAATGTTGGCCAAGGCATTAAGTAGGAATTTGGCAGTAAGAACCGGCGATGTGTTGGACCAAGAATCGCAATTGGCCTTGGTGAACAATCTTTTTGCGTGCAAAGAGCCCAATTTGAGCCCTTTTCAAAAAATAACATATACCATTATCTCAGAAGGGGATATAGATAAAAAATTTAATTAAATGGGTAGACTTACCGAGGCAGTAAAGCATATTTTGATCATAAACGTGATCTTGTTTTTTGCCACACAATTATATGGAGACCAAATGTATCAATGGATGTCACTTTGGTTTCCCAAGAACTCCAATTTTGAATGGTGGCAGGTGGTTACCCACATGTTTATGCATGGCAACTTTATGCATATTCTTTTTAATATGTATGCGCTCTGGGCCTTTGGAACCCCTTTGGAGCGTATTTGGGGCAAGAACAAGTTTCTTTTCTTCTATTTTTCGGCAGGTTTGGGTTCTGCTGCCTTGCATACAGGAGTGAATTATTTTCTTTTCAGCGAGGGAATGAGTGCTTTGGAAGGTGCAGGTATTGCCCGTACACAGATTTTGGATATTTTGGCCAATGGACAGTATAGCCCTGGTTGGTACGATATTGCAGGAAAAGGAGCAATCGACAGCATGTTGACAGCATTTAATACCCCTGCGGTAGGCGCATCGGGAGCTATTTACGGTATTTTGGTGGCTTTTGCCTTTATGTATTCGGAGGCCAAACTGATGCTTATCTTTTTGCCCGTACCAATAAAAGCAAAGTACTTTGTGCCTATTCTTATTGCCGTTGACCTTATTTTTGGGATAGGCAATGTAAATACAGGGGTGGCACATTTTGCACACATTGGTGGTGCTTTAATTGGTTTTATAATGATGTGGTACTGGAAAAAGAATCAGTTCAACAGTAATAGGTGGGATTAGCTTATGATGAACGGAGGACTTCGATATCAATTTGCTAGGCTGAGCATAGCGGAAAAACTTATAGCGGTAAACGTACTGTTGTTTTTGTTGGATGGTCTATCCGGAGCATTACTGGGCTATTCCTTTTCACATTGGTTCCATTTGCCCAAGGACTTTTTTGAGTTTTTGGCACAACCGTGGTCTTTGGTCACATATTCATTTTTCCATGCAGACTTCGGTCATATTTTTTGGAATATGCTCGTGCTTTACTTTGCGAGTAGAATATTCTTAAATCTTTTTGATGCCCAACGATTTATCAACGTTTACTTTTTAGGTTTAATGTTGGGTGGGCTGGTGTTTCTGCTCAGCTATAATGTATTCCCGACCCTGGTCAACTCCAATACCGCCTTGATTGGAGCATCTGCAGGAGTTAACGCAGTACTTATCTTTGTTTGTGCCTATATTCCCAATCAAGAAGTACGTTTGATTTTCTTCAACATCAAACTATGGTATATCGGGGTTGCTTTGGTGGTTAAGGATTTGGTGCTGATAGGTATGGGGGACAACATTGGTGGTGGAATGGCCCACTTAGGTGGAGCCTTTTTGGGCTATGTGTATGCTCGGCAATTGTTCAAAGGCAATGACATAGGTGCTGGCTTTACCAAGTTCAGAAATGTCATTTTGGACCTTTTCAAGCCAAAAGAAAAGAAGGCGCCAATGAAAACGGTATACAGGAAAAAAGCAGCGACCAAGAGCAAAGCGGATTACGATAAGCAGGCCAAGCAAAAACGAATAGATACGATTTTGGATAAAATCAGTAAATCTGGTTACGAGAGCTTGTCTAAAGAGGAAAAAGACTTTTTGTTTAAGGCAGGTAAGGAAGATTAGACCGTGAAAAAAGCTACCTCGATAATTGATAGGATTGTGTATGTAATCAATGCGTTAGTTGCAGTTTTATTGATAGTCACCGGCATACTATCCTATATGCCGCTCCAAATTGTTTCGGCCTTATCTGTTCTAAGTTTGGTAGTTCCCTTTCTTTTTTTACTTAATATTTTATTCCTTGTTTACTGGGGCATCAAACTAAAAAGACAACTTGTTCTTTCCTTGGTTGCGATTGTTCTTGGTTATTTAATGTTTGGACCTTTTTATGGATTGGGCAATGACCCTATTCCCAAAAAAGAATCATCCGACTTGAAAATTATGTCCTATAATGTGTGGGGCTTCAATAAAAATGGATGGATGAAAGAACCAGGTGTTGGCGATAGTATTGTTGAACTTGTTAAGAAACAGGACCCCGATATATTTTGTGTGCAGGAGCATAGTAGGGCACGGTATCAGCAATTGAAACAGTATCCTTACCGTAGTGAAACCCCGCATGCCAATAAAAGAGCAACGCAAGCCATATTCTCCAAGTTCCCAATAATAAGTAGCGGTTCGTTAGATCTTCCCGGCACACAGAACAACATTATTTATGCAGATATTTTATTACGAAAAGATACCATTAGGGTTTATAATTTGCATTTGCAATCGTTTAAAATAAGACCCAGTACCGATAATTTTTCAGATGGGGAAAAATCGGAGAGGACATATAAAAGATTGGTCCATACATTTTCGAAGCAGTTGGAGCAGGCGGAAATATTTAGGACTCATTTTGAGAACAGCTCATATACCAATATAGTTTGTGGTGATTTAAATAACACACAGTTTTCCAACATCTACAAAATTGTAAAAGGAGATTTACAAGATACCTTTCTGGAAAAAGGTAAGGGCTTTGGTCGTACCTATGATTTTTGGAAGATTCCACTGCGTATTGACTATATTTTGGCAGACCCAAAGTTTGAAGTACTTTCCCATCAAAATTTTGATGAACGCCTGTCCGATCACTATCCTGTTATGGCCACTTTACGCTTCAGTTCACATGAGTAGGCAATCCAATGTATCCGCAAAAATGTGGATAATCAAGGCCAATCCAATTATTCGTGTGGGTTTAAAAAATGGCAAAATGCAGTAGATGGCAATTGCCCAATAACTGTGTAGGGCATGAAACCCTATGCTACAACGGTTGGTATCAAATAGAGGAGTGGCCCAAAGGTGATCTACATCGATGATAATTCCCGCCAAAAGTATTAAAGCTATCTTGATTCTATTGTCCTTAAAAAACCAAAACGCAATCACAATGGGAACCAAAAAATGTATACCGTAATGGAGTAGATGCCTAAGCATGTTTTAAATCCAAAGATAGACTTTTTAGGTAACTGAGCGTGTTGGTTCCCTCATTGAACAGGAGATCAAGCACGCTTAAATTTGGGATAAATCCATGGCGTTCCTCAAATACTTGGGTGTAGGGTTCCACGCTCCAATCTTTCTCCTTTTTCGCCTCTACCAAAAACCGAGCATCAAAATAAGTTTCTGGGATTACTTCGTATTTTTTGGATTTTTCTGTTGGGATTGCCAGCCCAATACAATCTGCAATCGTTTCTATAGTTTTTAAATTGAAGTCATAAAGAGCGTCATCATTTCCTTCATAAAGCGGTCTTAGTTCATCCTCATAAAATTCAAAAAACGGGGAGGTCCTATATGCGGTTTCCAAAGTGCGCCAATGTTCCTTTTTCCAGTTATAGCTGTTCTCCATGGTAACATCAGCATATTTTTGTCGACCTTCTTTGCCGCCTACGTGCTTAATGGGGATGTTGAGCATGTGCTTGCCCTTGTCCGTTGAAATATAACAGCGGTTTCTGTACGTCTGCTTCTGAAAATTATCATGGGCTTCCCAAACCATTTCATGCTGCACAATGGCCGCAAAAGTGGCGATACTAGGGAAATAGGAAGGGTGTACAAGAATTTTCAAAGAACTCGGATTATGTTGTCTTATGCGTTTTTCTTCTTTCGCTTTCGGAAGAAATCAAAAATGAACCAAGCTGCCAATAGCCCGATGAAATACCAGAAATAGGATACAGGTTCGCCGCTTCCACCAACGGTGGTAAATACACGATCCCAACGAACCCTCCAATTGGCGATGCCCTGCCTAAAGTTGTCAAAGCTCATCCAAAGGAACACGGGTTTGCCCACAATATGATCGGCAGGAACATATCCCCACGTTCTACTATCTTCGGAGTGGTCACGATTGTCACCCATCATCCAATAATAATCCTGTTTAAAGGTGTAGGAATCGGCTTCTTCGCCATTTATGAGCACTTTGTTGCCAGTAACCTTTACGTCATTGTATTCGTAATCCCGAATAATTTTTTTGTACAGTGGAATGGTCCTGGAATTGATTTCGACGGTGGTTCCTTTCTTGGGAATAAAAATGGGTCCAAAGTTATCGTTGTTCCAAGGGTATAGGTTAGGTTTTTGAGGGAAAGCACCGCCATATTCCCCTTTGGGTTCTATGGTCTGTACCACAGAATCAATAGCAGGATTGTTTCGGAGGGCCGAGACCATTTCATCAGTTAAATTGGCCATACGGGAGCGAGGTTTTTCCTCGGTCAGCGAAAGCCGCAATTGACGAATAACATCGGTCGGGATCCCATTTTCCTGTGTGTACAGTTCAATTTTGCCATTCTCTGTTGGTCTTGCACCGGAAATGAATGGCGCCAATCCATTGTACTGCGCTTCACTGATATTGGTTGCAATGTATTTTCGAACATAGTCGGATGCATCCACCTCTTCCAAAAACCTACTGGAAACCCCGTTTTTTGCATAAATATCGTAGACATACATCGGTTTTGCCCTGTCAGATAATTGAAGCTGTTCCCCATTGATGTACACATAGCCATCAATAACTTGCAAGGAATCTCCTGGGGTACCTACACAACGCTTTACGTAGTTTGATTTTTTATCAATAGGCTTTATAACGGCCTTTTGTGCCTTAAAGAATTGATACAAAGTATCAGCGGGCAAACTGAAGACCACAATATCGTTTTTCTCCACTTTTTCAAAACCGGGCAACCGCATGTAAGGGAGTTGCAATTTGTTTATCCAAGAAGTTTTATAAGTGTCTGGATTCACATCGGCCAAATATGACCTTGTTTTAAGAACAGGAAGTGTATCATGCACCATGGGGGCGGCCAAGGTTGTCATAGGAACCCTTGCTCCATAATGGAACTTGCTTACAAACAAGAAATCACCCACTCGCAAGGTACGCTCCAGAGACCCTGTCGGAATCACATAAGGTTGAATGAAATAGGTGTGGACAAAGGTTGCTGCCACAATGGCAAATACAATGGAGCTGACCCATTCGCCCAATCCCGTTTTTGGCTTTAGGCTACGATCTTCAATATATTGTACATCTTCAGCGTAATTGATATAGTAGATATAAAAACCAAGCGTTAAGATGACCAACCATGTATCTACAAGGGAATTTTTTCCAAAACTTCGGATGGTTTCCACCCAAACCACGGGGAACATCAATAAATTGATGATGGGAATGAACAATAAAATTACCCACCACCAAGGTCTGTTGATGATTTTCATCAAAACAATGCCATTGTAAATAGGTATGGCGGCCTCCCATGGTTTTCTGCCTGCCTTAACGTAGAGTTTCCAAGTTCCCAAGAAATGGATAACCTGAATAATCAGGATAAAAATGATCCATTGTGTACCGTCCATATAAAAAAGTTTCTTTGTTAGACCCTAGGTCTAAATTCTTGTTACGTTTTTTAGCTTAGGTTTAACACATCTTTCATGGAAAAAACACCTGTTTTTCCAAGTATCCATTCCGATGCAATAACCGCTCCCAGAGCAAAACCTTCTCTGTTATGTGCTTCGTGTTTTATTTCGATGGTGTCCACGGAACTCTTGTAGGCAATGCTGTGAGTTCCAGGCACTGTACCTTCCCTTATGGATTTTATTGGGATGATTTTATCTCCAGATTGTTCCAATTTCCAGTTTTGGTAGGAGGTGTTTTCAATAATGCCTTCGGCCAAGGTAATGGCGGTTCCACTGGGTGCATCCAGTTTTTGGGTGTGATGGATTTCTTCCATCGCAACCTTGTACTGATCTAATTCTGCCATCATTTTGGCAAGATGCTTATTGAGTTCAAAGAAAATATTGACTCCCAAACTAAAGTTGGAGGCGTAGATAAAAGCACTTTTATTGTCATTACAAATTTTGATGGCCTCCTCAAACCTATTCAACCAACCCGTTGTGCCACTAATGACGGGCACATTATTTTTGAAACAATTGGTGATATTGTCAAAAGCGGCTTCTGGAGTACTAAAGTCAATGGCAACATCCATTGAGGCGTAATCCACATCTTGTGAAGGGTCATCAATCTTTGCTACGATGGAATGGCCTCTTCCTTGAGCAATCTGCTCGATCATCTTTCCCATTTTGCCATATCCAAACAGACCGATCTTCATACATTAAAATTTTATAACCATAGCCATACCGTAGTTTGGCTGATTGGTAAAAGGGTTTATATCTAAATAAGGGTTGAGGTCAACAGCCAGATCATCACTTACATTATATTGCTTTAAGTGCGAGTCCACATTGGCATCTATAATGTTCAAGGCATAAAGAGCAATGGTGATTACCAAAGCCAAGTCCCTGTCCCGTTGGGTGTTTTCTTGTGCTTCTTGTAATGCTTCCGAAGTTAAATCCGGCCCGTTTCCGTCTTTGTTCAAATCCCAGAATTCGTCGTCTTCAAAACCTGCAAGTCTGCGCTTGAAAGCGTTTCTTGCCCTGCGATATTCGGTGTTGTTATAAGAATAGACATAAATTCCTGTTCCGATGGCGCCCCAAACAATGGGGGCCTTCCAATAGCGTTTGTTGTAAATTTGTCCAAGACCTGGGAGGATTGCCGAATAAAAAGCAGCCTTGCTAGGGGCAAGGGGATTAATGTTCTCCTTTTTGGTGACCTCTTCAAAAGTAACGCCTTCCCCTTTCATATTTTGTGAAAGAGAATCCACCTCTTTGGTTTGTTGGGGCTGTTTTTTGCTTTCTTTTTCCTCTTCTTCCTGAGAAAATCCTGTGTGAAACAACAAAAAGGCAAAGAACAATAAAAGGAGGTTTTTATTCACCTGTCAACAATTTTTTGATACGCTTAAAGTCTTCTTCTGAATGAAAGGGTATCACAATTTTTCCTTTTCCGTTTTTGGATGTGGTAATATCCACTTTGGTCGCTAATCGTTCTTTGATGGAATCCAAGCTGTTTGAAACAAAGTCGGGAACATCTGAGCTGCTCTTTTTCTTTTCGGAGCCTGAACTTTTAGGTTCTTTGTGGTCTTTGACCAATTGTTCGGTAGCTCTAACGGAGAGACCATCGGAAACGACCTTTTCATAAATGGCGATTTGGTCCTTCTTTTTATCAATGTTGATAAGGGCCCTACCGTGACCCATGCTGATGAATCCATCGCGCATTCCTGTTTGGATGATGGGGTCTAATTTTAACAGGCGCAAATAATTGGTGATGGTGGAACGTTTTTTTCCAACACGGTCGCTCAATTTTTCCTGAGTGATCTCGATTTCATCGATAAGTCTTTGATAAGAGAGGGCAATTTCGATAGGGTCGAGGTCTTGCCTTTGGATGTTTTCCACCAAGGCCATTTCCAAGGATTCCTGATCGTTTGCGATGCGGATATAGGCCGGAATGGTCTCCAGCCCCACCAATTTGGAGGCACGGAACCTTCGCTCCCCAGAAACCAATTGGAACTTATTGAAATCCAGTTTTCTTACGGTAATCGGTTGGATGATGCCCAGTTCACGTATGGAGCTGGCCAATTCCTCAAGGGTTTCGTCGTTAAAATTGGAACGCGGCTGAAAAGGGTTGACCTCAATGGAATTAATGTCCAACTCTACTACATTGCCTATAACCTTGTCCGCATTTTTGTCCGAAACTGACTTAATATCATTCTCCGGGTCATTCAATAGAGCGGACAGGCCTCTTCCCAGCGCCTGTTTTTTTGTTGCTTTCGCCATCTAAACTTTCTCCTTGTTTTTCTTCAAAATTTCGTTGGCTAAGTTAAGATAATTGGAAGCACCTTTGCTGCTTGCATCATATTTTATGATACTTTCACCATAACTTGGGGCTTCGCTCAGCCTAACGTTTCTTTGGATAATAGTGTCAAAGACCATATCCGCGAAGTGCTTTTTCACTTCTTCAACCACTTGGTTGGAAAGTCGTAACCTGGAATCGTACATGGTCAATAACATTCCTTCAATGTCCAAATCGTTGTTATGTATCTTTTGTACACTTTTTACAGTGTTCAACAATTTGCCAAGACCTTCCAGGGCAAAATATTCACATTGTATGGGTATCATTACAGAATCGGCTGCTGTAAGCGCGTTCAGGGTGAGCAGTCCCAAGGAAGGAGCACAATCAATCAGCACGAAATCGTACTTATCGCCCAAATTCTTTAAGGCTTCTTTCATCATGTACTCTCTGTTGTCCTTATCCACCAATTCAATCTCGATGGCAACAAGGTCAATGTGCGCTGGTACCAAATCCACATTAGGGGAATCGGTGGAAATCGTCACTTCTTCCACACTCATGGTGTGTTCCAAAAGCTGGTATGTACCTTTTTCGATAGAGTCAACATCAACACCCAAACCCGATGTTGCATTGGCTTGGGGGTCGGCATCAATAAGTAGCACTTTTTTTTCCAATACGCCCAAAGAGGCTGCAAGGTTTACCGTTGTGGTAGTTTTTCCTACACCACCCTTTTGGTTTGCTATTGCAATAATCTTGCCCATTTCATAGATAAGTTAGGTGCTAAAAATACGATTATTTAGGATGCGATAAAATGTAATTTGTTAACAGGGGGTGAATAAACCTACTATTCTACGTTAAATAAAGTTAAACTTTTATTTGTTAGACTGTTATGGGTTCTAATCCAATAGAATATTTAGAATTTCCGTGGCTGCATCTGCAATTTTGGTGCCTGGACCGAACACGGCAACCGCGCCATTTTTTAGCAGATGGTCATAATCTTGCTTTGGAATTACGCCCCCAACAATGACCATAATATCCTCGCGACCGTATTTTTTGAGTTCTTGAACCACCTCGGGAACCAGTGTTTTGTGTCCACCGGCGAGTGAAGAAATACCCAACACATGAACATCGTTTTCCACAGCTTGCTTGGCTACTTCGGCAGGTGTTTGGAACAAAGGTCCAATATCCACATCAAAACCTAGATCGGCATAACCAGTGGCCACTACTTTGGCGCCACGATCATGACCGTCTTGCCCCATTTTGGCCACCATAATACGGGGTCTACGTCCTTCTTGTTCGGCAAAGGCATCGGCCAATTTACGGGCCTTTTCAAAACTTTCGTCGTTTTTGATTTCTTTGGAATACACTCCGGTAAAGGATTGAATTTTTGCTCTATAACGTCCGAACGCACTTTCCATGGCATCACTAATTTCACCAAGGGTAGCACGCTGTTTGGCTGCTTCTATGGCTAAAGCTAACAAATTTCCACGGTCGGAGTTGTTTTCCATGGCCTTTTTGGAAGCAACACGTATTTCTTCGAGCGATTTTTCCACAGCTTTGGAATCCCTACTGCTTCGTATTTGGTCCAATCGAGCCATTTGTTGCTTGCGAACCTTGGCGTTGTCCACTTCCAAAATTTGAAGGTCGTCCTCGTTGTCCAATCTATATTTGTTCACACCAACAATAATGTCCTGTCCACTATCAATACGGGCTTGCTTTTTGGCTGCGGCTTCTTCAATGCGCATTTTTGGGATGCCTTTTTCAATGGCCTTCGTCATCCCGCCCAATTTTTCCACCTCTTGAATCAATTCCCAGGCATTTTCAGCAATATCGTTGGTCAATTTTTCCACTTTATGACTTCCTGCCCATGGATCTACCGTTTTTGTGATGTGTGTTTCCTGTTGAAGGTAAATCTGTGTGTTCCGTGCAATACGTGCCGAAAAATCCGTAGGTAAGGCAATCGCTTCGTCCAATGCATTTGTATGTAAGCTCTGGGTACCGCCAAAAACTGCCGCCATGGCCTCAATGGTGGTTCTGGCCACATTGTTGAAAGGATCTTGCTCCGTTAAGCTCCATCCACTGGTCTGACTGTGGGTGCGGAGCATCAATGATTTTGGATTTGAAGGGTTGAATTGTTGTACCAACTTGGCCCAAAGCATGCGTCCGGCCCGCATTTTTGCGATTTCGGCGAAGTGATTCATCCCAATACCCCAGAAAAATGAAAGTCTGGGTGCAAATTCATCAATTTTTAAGCCAGCCTTTATACCTGTTCGGATGTATTCGATTCCATCGGCCAAAGTATAGGCCAACTCCATGGATGCTGGAGCTCCAGCCTCGTGCATGTGGTAACCGGAAATGCTGATGCTGTTGAACCGTGGCATATTTTTACTGGTGAACTCAAAAATATCCGCAACGATCTGCATGGAGGGGGTGGGAGGATAGATGTAGGTGTTCCGCACCATAAATTCCTTTAAAATATCGTTTTGGATGGTTCCGGAAAGTTGTTCCATGGAAACACCTTGCTCCAGACCTGCTACTATATAAAAGGCCATTATGGGTATTACTGCTCCATTCATAGTCATGGAAACGGACATTTTGTCCAAAGGGATACCGTTGAACAAAATTTTCATGTCCTCAACGGAATCTATGGCTACTCCTGCCTTACCCACATCTCCGACTACGCGGTCGTTGTCCGAATCGTAACCACGGTGCGTGGGGAGATCAAATGCTACGGAAAGTCCTTTTTGGCCTGCCTCTAAATTTCTTCGGTAAAACGCATTGCTTTCCTCGGCAGTGGAAAAACCTGCATATTGGCGAATGGTCCAGGGCCTGCGAACATACATGGTGGAGTAGGGGCCACGTAAAAATGGCGAGATGCCCGCAGCAAAGTTGGTATGGCTATAGTTATGAGTTATGAGTTTTGAGTTATGGGTATTCTCCAACTCTGAATTCTGAACTCCGAACTCTGAACTTAATTCCAGATGTTGAAGGTTTTTTCTACTCATTGTTCAGTCTTTTTTGTTCCAAAGTTTCCGCCAATCTTTTTTCGATGATGGGCTCAATAATGGTTTTTCGTGCTTTGGTTTTTACAAAAGGATAGAGTTCCAATTCGTCCTTCATGCGGTCCTGTGGATTTTGGTATTTGTTGGTGCCAAGAGAAACTATCTTCCCTTCATCAAAAAGCTGTTGCTCCTTGTCCGCACTTTCCTTTATTTTACGCTGCACCATGCCTTTTTTTAAACTATCTAAAAAACCGCCTGCTTTTTCAATCTGCTTAAAAAGAACCAAGGCTTTTTCTGCCAATTGATGTGTGAGTGATTCGATATAATAAGTGCCTTCAGAAATTTGCGAAGCTCTGGCCAGATAGGATTCTTCTTTTAAAAGCAACAGTTGGTTACGTGCAATTCGTTCTCCGAACGCATTGTCTTTATGATAAATGGCATCATAGGCTAAATTACAAACGGTATCCGCTCCGCCCAAAACTGCCGACATGGATTCTGATGTAGTACGGAGCATATTCACGTTGTAATCGTACAAGGTTTTGTTGCGCTTGGAGGGTATGGCCAAAATGTTGCACCCACCTTGAATGTTGTATTCGGCCGCCAAGCTGTTCCAAAGCCATCGTAAGGCTTTTGTTTTGGCTATTTCAAAGAAATAGTTGCTGCCAACGGCAACTTTAAAAGTAATGGGGAAAGACTTCCCGTCCCCATTGCTATCGGGAGCACTCGAAGTGACAAAGTGATTTAAATATTCATTGGCGTGTGCTAAGCTGTATGCCAATTGTTGCACCATGTTGGCCCCGGCATTTTGGTATAGAGATGAGTCCACTCCAATGACTGAAATATCGGAATTGCCTAAAGCGAGTATTTGTGTCAGTAGTTTGTGGTCCTCTTCAAGGTTGTGATACCAGTTGCCATCTTTGGCCAAATGCCCAATGATGTCGATGTTCAAATGGGCCTTTGCTTTTTTGTCTTTTAGAAGTGAAACTAATTTTTTGACAGGTTCCAGGGCCAAAAACTCAAAATTGAAGTAAAGCTGCACCGTCTCTAAATTGATGCCAGAGAACAAGGTTTCGAAGTCAATTTTCTCATTGGGAATAGTGAAAATTATGCTTTCCGCACCTTTTTCGAGTATTTCTTGAGCCTTTGCATTGGCTTTTTTGCCATCCCCCGCATAAATTGATTGGCCTACCGACCAATCATGGTCTTTGGGGAGAGAAAAGGAAGGAATGCCCGCAATGTCCTCTTGATGGTAAAAAGGTTTAACATTAATCCCTTCCAAGGATTCCCAAACCAAGGTTTCGTTGTAATCGGCACCTTTGAGGTCCATCTGGATTTTTTGTTTCCACTGTTTGGCGGAAACTTCAGGAAATTCGTTAAATAGACCAGTGTTACTCATCTTGTTTGTTCTTTAGACTATCTTCATATTCAATCAGGAATATTTCTTCATTTTCCTTTTTCATGTAATATTTTTCACGGGCAAGCCTTTCCAACTCTCTCTTATCCGACATCTTTTCCAAGATTTCCTTATCCTTGGCGATTTCACTTTTCAGAAACTCCTTCTCCTTTTCCAACTTATCTATTTCGTTTTCAAGTTCCAAATGGATCATTAGGGAATTGGTGTCAAAAAAAGCCATCCAAATCACAAAAATGGTCAGGACCAAGATATAGGTATTGGTCATTATCTTGAACCATTTCTTTTTTCTCAATTCCTTTAGGCCCATGTTACGTAAGATTATTGTTGATGATGGTCCTTACAACATCTACGGCAACCGTATTGTAGCGATTGTTCGGTATAATGATATCCGCAAACTCCTTCGAGGGTTCAATAAATTGAAGGTGCATTGGTTTTACCGCGGTCTGATATCGAGTGAGTACCTTGTTTAAATCATGGCCCCGTTCCTGCGTGTCCCGCTGTAACCTTCGAATCAAACGCTCGTCCGAATCTGCATGAACAAATATTTTTATATCGAACATATCCCTTAATTTGGGATTACTCAACACCAAAATCCCTTCCACAATCATCACTTTTCGCGGTGGCGTAGGCACGGTTTCCTTCATTCGGGTTTCCTCTACAAAGGAATAAATAGGAGTGTCCACGGTCTTTCCTGCCCTTAACTGGTCAATATGCTCAATCAATAGGTCAAAATCAATGGAATTGGGGTGGTCAAAATTAATTTTGGCCCTCTCTTCCCGGCTCATATGGGAAAGGTCGTTGTAGTAGGAATCCTGCGAAATCACACCTACCTCATTTTCGGGCAATTGCTCCACAATTTGGTTTACTACCGTTGTTTTTCCGCACCCTGTGCCACCAGCAATCCCAAGAATCAACATAGTTCAAAATTTGTCATCAAAAATAAACAAATGATTATATCTACCGCTTAACTCGATAATCGAGATTTAAACCTGACTGCCGTTAGGCATGTTGCTCCGAGGCTTGCCCCGAAATCAAAATGTGTTTTTCCTATCAACCTGCCTACCGGCCAGGCAGGTGCCTCGTGAGCCTGCCTTTGTCGGCAGACAGGCTTGCCCCGAGGCAGTTTACTAGGATACAACATAATTAGCAATCATCTATCAAAAAATGAATGATCAATGTCATAATTCTTACTGGTTTAAGCGTTTAGCTTTGTGTGATTTTAATGCATTACCCTTATATTTATCAAGCTAACCAATGGAAATTTTATATATGAACGATACTTATACGGTCAAGGTTGGCGATGACTTTGACTTTAAACTTTCCAAGGACACTATTTCTTCGTTGGATTTGATCAAAACCGGTGATGATGCCTTTCATCTTTTAAAAAATGGGGGATCGTACCATATAAAAATTTTGGATTCCAACTTTAATAATGGAACCTACACCATAAGTGTTAACGGAAGGGAATACCAAACCTTAATCCAAACCCCTTTGGATGAACTTATCCAAAAAATGGGCTTTGCTACCAATGGCAGTAAAAATATAGATTCTATATCCGCACCTATGCCAGGATTAATTTTGGATATTTTGGTGGAAGAAGGTCAGGAAGTTGAAGAAGAAGGCCAACTATTGATTCTGGAAGCCATGAAAATGGAAAACATTATTACCTCTCCGAGAAACGGCGTTATCAAAAAAATAGGAGTATCGAAAGGTGATGCCGTTGACAAGAAACAATTATTGATTGAATTTCAATAAAATAGCATGAAAAAAATATTGATCGCCAATCGTGGCGAAATTGCGGTAAGGGTTATGAAAACCGTAAAAAAGATGGGCATAAATACTGTTGCCGTGTTTTCTGAAGCGGACAGGAATGCCCCCCACGTACAATTTGCGGATGAAGCCGTTTGTATTGGCGAAGCACCTTCCAACCAATCGTATTTGCGAGGGGACAAAATTATTGAGGTGGCCAAAAAGCTTCATGTTGATGGAATTCATCCAGGCTATGGCTTTTTAAGTGAAAACGCTGATTTTGCCGAAGCTGTGGAAAAGAGCGGCATCACTTTTATAGGGCCAAAATCCAAAGCCATTCGGATTATGGGGAGCAAATTGGCGGCCAAAGAAGCTGTGAAGGCTTATGATATTCCTATGGTGCCCGGTATTGACGAAGCGATTTCCGATGTGTCCAAGGCCCACGAGATTGCGAATGAAGTAGGTTACCCCATTTTGATCAAAGCTTCTGCCGGTGGTGGAGGTAAAGGAATGCGTATTGTGGAAAAGGCGGAAGACCTTGAATCGGGCATGAAAAGAGCCATAAGCGAGGCTACTTCCGCTTTTGGTGATGGTTCTGTTTTTGTGGAGAAATACGTTAAATCTCCCAGGCACATCGAAGTACAGGTCATGGCCGATACGCACGGTAATGTCCTCCATTTTTTTGAAAGAGAATGCAGTATACAGCGACGCCATCAAAAAGTGGTGGAAGAGGCGCCTTCTGCCATTTTAACCCCGGAATTGCGGGAAGAAATGGGCGTTGCAGCGTGCAAGGTGGCCAAATCTTGTGATTATGTTGGAGCAGGTACTGTTGAGTTTTTGATGGATGCCGACCTCAATTTCTATTTTTTGGAGATGAATACGCGCCTGCAAGTGGAACACCCCGTTACCGAACTTGTTACGGGAGTGGACTTGGTGGAATTGCAAATAAAAGTAGCTCGTGGCGAGGAACTCCCAATGAAACAGGAAGACTTAAAAATCAATGGTCATGCGGTGGAACTTCGCGTGTATGCCGAAGACCCATTGAACGATTTCTTGCCCAGTGTGGGAAATCTCGAAGCCTATCAATTACCCGTTGGTGAAGGGATTAGGGTGGACAATGGTTTTAAGGAGGGAATGGATATCCCCATTTACTACGATCCCATGCTGTCCAAGCTTATTACCTATGGTAAAACTCGCGAAGAAGCCATTGAATTGATGCTCGATGCCATTAAAAAATATAAAGTGAAAGGGGTGCAGACTACCTTGCCTTTCGGAAGTTTTGTGTTTGCTCACGATGCTTTCCGGTCAGGGAACTTTGACACCCATTTTGTGAAGAATTATTATTCTCCGGAAAAAATCAAGCAGCAAACGGCCAACGGAGCAGAGGTTGCTGCTATGATAGCCCTTTATCAATTTCTGGAAGACAAGAAAATAGTACGATTACCTTCAAATTGAATCCTATGGACCCCAAAATAAAAGCACTACAAGAAAAAATAGCACAGGCCTATTTGGGCGGTGGTGAAAAACGTATCGAAAAACAACATCAAAAGAAAAAGTTGACGGCTCGCGAAAGGGTACTTTACTTTTTGGATGAAGGCTCTTTTGAAGAAATGGGCATTTTGGTGACCCACCGTACCACCGATTTTGGTATGGACAAGGAAATGTATTATGGTGATGGCGTGGTAACAGGTTATGGAACCGTAAACGGAAGATTGGTGTATGTGTATGCCCAGGATTTCACCGTTTTTGGAGGAGCGCTTTCCGAAACCCATGCCGAAAAAATATGTAAGGTGATGGATTTGGCCATGAAAGTGGGAGCACCCGTAATCGGTCTCAACGATTCTGGCGGTGCCCGAATTCAGGAAGGAGTGAGGTCGCTTGGTGGTTATGCCGATATTTTTTACCGCAACGTGCAAGCATCAGGGGTAATTCCACAGATTTCTGCCATTATGGGCCCTTGTGCCGGTGGAGCGGTGTATTCGCCTGCAATGACGGATTTTATTATTATGGTGGAGGAAACCAGCTATATGTTCGTTACCGGGCCCAATGTGGTAAAAACGGTGACCAATGAGTCCGTTACTTCGGAGGAGTTGGGAGGAGCCAGTACCCACGCGGTAAAATCCGGTGTGGCCCATAAAACTTCCAATAACGATGCTACTTGCTTGGATGATATTCGAAGCTTGTTGAATTATCTGCCCCAAAACAATAAGGAAACCACCTCATTGTTGCCTTATAAACTTGGTGATGAAACAAGGGAGGAGTTGTCTAGTATAGTTCCGGATAATCCCAACAAGCCTTACGATATGCATGATGTTATAGGAGGAATTATTGATACCGATTCGTTTTATGAAATCCATAAAGATTACGCTGAAAATATTATTACCGGTTTTGCTAGATTAGGGGGTAGGAGTATTGGGATTATTGCCAATCAACCTATGTTTTTGGCAGGGGTTTTGGATGTGAACAGCTCCACAAAGGCAGCCCGTTTTACCCGTTTTTGTGATTCTTTCAATATTCCATTATTGGTGTTGGTTGATGTTCCTGGATTTTTGCCTGGAACTGACCAAGAGTGGAGCGGAATTATTATACACGGGGCAAAATTACTCTATGCCCTGAGTGAAGCGACCGTGCCACGAGTTACCGTGATTACCCGTAAAGCTTATGGCGGCGCCTACGACGTAATGAATTCCAAACATATTGGTGCCGACTTCAACTTTGCTTGGCCAAGTGCGGAAATCGCGGTGATGGGGGCAAAGGGTGCCAGTGAAATTATTTTTAGAAAGGAAATTGCTGCCGCCGATAACCCGGAAGCCAAATTAAAGGAGAAAGAAGCAGAGTATGCCGATAAGTTTGCCAATCCTTATCGAGCCGCTAAGCGTGGATTTATTGATGAGGTAATTCTGCCCAAAGATACGCGAAGCAAATTGTTGAAGACTTTTGCCATGTTGGAGAAAAAAGAGGTGCAAACTCCCTGGAAGAAGCATGGGAATATTCCATTGTAAAGTTGGAAAATTGAAGGACTCGTCTATTCATCCTTAGGGAAAAGAAAGATTCTTCTTAATACGTTTTATCAAATTGCAACAGCCCTACTGTACTTGATCAAATATTTCGAGGGGGTCATATTCGTAAATTTCTTAAAGGTATCCCTAAACGCCTTGGGGTCGTTATATCCCACTTCATACATTACTTCGTTGACCGTTTTTCTTCCTTTTTCCAACTCCTTTTTCGCTGCTTCCACTTTTACACGTTGTAGGTATTCGATAACCGTGTTTGAGGTAGCCTTTTTAAAACGTCTTTCGAAGGTTCTTCGACTTACCGCAATTTTATCGGATAGATCATCAACGGTTATTTTATCTTGATAATTTTGCTCAATAAATTCCTGAGCCTTTAAAACCTCCTTATCGTTATGGGATTTTTGCCCTTTGAAAATGATAAATGGCGATTGGCTGACACGGCCAATGTCTATTTCAAAAACTTTTGAGGATAGCACCGCCATTTCGCGACCGGCAAACTTTTCCACTAAATAAAGGTTTAGGTTTAAAGATGAATAGGCGCCTCCGCTAGTGTACAAACCGTTCTCGTCGGTGATAATTTTATCATCCACCAGATTTACTTTGGGGTACATCTCCCTAAACTCACTTGCTGCCAGCCAATGCGTGGCGCACTCTTTTCCATCGAGCAAACCTGTACCCGCCAATATAAATGCACCAATACACAGACTCGCCACTTCGGCACCATTGCGGTATTGCGTTTTGATCCAAGGAATAAGTGCACTGTTTTTGGAAACTACCTCCCTGTAATCACCATGAATTGCAGGAATAATGATCAAGTCGGTTTTCTTTATATCCTCAATAGTCGTATTTGGTATAATATTGAACATCCCGTTGCTTGACCTCGCTGTTTTTTGTGTACCCACAAGGTGAGTGGCAAACATTGGAGCTTTGCCCGCTCTTTGCAGGGCACTATTGGTCATATTGAACATTTTAAAAGTTGCCTCCAAATTGCTCAGGCTCGAATCTCCTTCGGGAACAAGTATCGATATATGTTTCATTTTCTGAAAATCAATTGATTAACTTTAATCCAAAGGTATAGTAAGTTGCTGTCGCAATCAACCCGTTATATTGACGTAAATATACCCCCAAAGTACTAATTAGTACACATACCTTTGGTAACACCTTGATTGTTAAACGGAAACGAGTGTTATGAGACAGGTTATTTTATCTATGCTAGTGTCCATCGACGGTTATATTGAAGGAGTGGACAATGATATCAATTGGCACGTTTGGAATGATGAAATGCAGAGATACATGATGGATTTTATGAAAACGGTGGATACTTTTATCTATGGTAGAAAATCGTATGAGTTGATGCTGGATTATTGGCCCGATCAAAAAGGTGAATTTGCAGATATAATGAACCAAACACCCAAAATTGTATTCTCCACAACCCTACAAAAGGCAAAAATGAATGCCAGAATAGCTCCCGGAAACGTCGCCGAAGAAATACAAAAAGAAAAAGAAAAACCAGGGAAGGACATGGTGTTGTTTGCCGGGGCCAATATAGCCTCATCATTTATAGAACACAACTTGATAGACGAATACCGAATTATTGTAAATCCTGTGGTTCTGGGCAAAGGAACACCTTTATTTCAGACCGAGAAACAGCAACAACTTAAATTAGTAAGCGCCAAACCTTTTAAATGTGGCAACATACTGAATATATACAAACCCGAACAGAATGGATAGAACTATTTTAAAAGAATACCACACTGTAACCTCAACGCTTATTGAGCTGCTCTCTTCGTTGACCAATGAACAACTCAATATAAAGCCCGCCAAAAATAGTTGGACCGCCGGGCAAGTCGGTAATCATCTGGACAAATCATACGACGTATCCAAAATTTTGTTGGGAGAGGTTAAAGATACCCAACGCCCCCCAGACCAAAAACTGACTGAAATACGTGCGTTGTTTTTAAATTTTGACATCAAAATGGATTCGCCCAAAGCGATTGTTCCAACAAATGACCCAATTAACAAAAAACGTCTTCTGACAAGTTTGAAAGAGAAAATTCAATGGGTCAATACGAACTCCAAGAATATGGACCTGTCAAAAACCTGTCTGGATTTTGAAATCCCAGAATATGGGCCATTCACCCGCCTCGAGTGGATTGGCTTTAATACAGTACATACACAGCGCCATAACCATCAACTACAACAAATCATTAAAAACATAAAAAATGACACCTAAACAAATCTGGGCAAACCTAGGCGTAGAAAATGTTGAAAGAACACAAAAGTTTTATCTGGCACTGGGGTTTAAGCAAAACGGAACTCCCTCAAAAGATTTGGTAAGCTTCTTGTTCGGTGACGATGAGTTTGTTATTCACTTTTTTAAAAAAGAAAAGCTAAAAACTAGTCTAGAAGGGGAGGTGGCCAATTTAAGCCAAGGAAATGAGATTATGTTCACTCTCTCCGCAGACAGCAAGGAAGAAATCCACGAGTGGATAGACAAAGTAAAAAAGATAGGGGGAACCATTCGTTTTGACCCTAGGAATGATAGAAAAAGTTTTTACGACGATAACGGTTATTACGTGGGTGTTTTTGCCGATTTGGATGGGCATTTATTCAATCTGTTCTGTAATTTGAACAAATAATCCCTGCATCAAGCAGGCGGAAAACATAACTTAAACTAAAAATCATGAAAACTATTTGGTTGAACCTACCTGTAAAGAACATTAAAAAATCGAAGGAATTTTTTAATGCCATTGGTTTTAAGGAAAATCCAATGCATAAAGATGCTGAGCACTTGGGGAGCTTCCTTATCGGAGAAAACAATTTTGTGTTGATGTTGTTTCCCGAGAACGCTTTTAAAGGGTTTGCACAGAATGAAATCAGTGATACCCAAAAAGGAACGGAAGTATTGATCAATATCGATGCCCAGAGCAAATCGGAAGTAGATGCAATGGCAAAAACAGTACAAAAAGCCGGTGGCAAAATCTTTGCAGAACCTGGTGAATCCGATGGTTGGATGTACGCTTTTGGTTTTGAAGATTTGGACGGGCACCGATGGAGCATGCTGTATATGGATATGGAAAAAATGCCTGGATAAATTGTATAAAATGATACAACAAAAGTTTAAAATAACAATCAACGCCCCGACCGATAAGGTGTGGCAAATACTATGGAATGATGACACCTATCGTGAATGGACAGCAGTTTTCTCCGAAGGGTCTTATGCCAAAACAGACTGGAAAGAAGGAAGCAAAGCTTATTTTTTAACTCAAGATGGAAGAGGAATGGTGAGTAGTATAAGACAAAATGTTCCTGATAAATACATGTCCATAGAGCATTTGGGAATTATTACGAACGGAGTAGAAGATTATAAGAGCACAGAAGCAAAACAGTGGGCAGGGGCCATGGAAGATTACATCCTCGAACATATTGATGACAAAACTCTATTACATATAGAAATAGATGTTGTTGATGGGTACAAAAATTTCTTTTTGGATACTTGGCCCAAAGCCTTGGAAAAAGTAAAAGCGTTGGCGGAAAAGCAATCGTAAAATCACACATAAACATTAATACTATAAATCAAAAACAATGAAAGTAAATCCATACTTAAATTTTGACGGAAAAGCAGAAGAAGCATTCAACTTTTACAAAGGGGTGTTTGGCGGAGATTTTATCGCGAACATGAAAATGGGGGATGCCCCCGATGCCGAGAAACTATCCGAAGAAGAAAAAAATCGTACCATGCATATCTCATTGCCCATTTCCAAGGATACTATTCTTATGGCTTCTGATACTGTCCCTTCCATGGGGCATAAGCTCATGAAAGGAAACAACAACTATATCTCACTGCATCCGGAGAGTAAAGAAGAAGCAGACCGTCTGTTCAATGGCCTTTCAAAAGGAGGGAAAATTGAAATGCCCATGGCCGACCAGTTCTGGGGCGACTACTTTGGAAGCTTTGTGGACAAGTTTGGTGTCCATTGGATGGTCAATTATAATCCTCAAGGACAGTAATCTTATCACGACTATAAAATCAAACATGAACAAAAATTTCAATGGGAAACAATTAAATATGGTAGAGGTATTTCGCACCTCGGTAACCACTATTGAAAAAGCGGAATTCCTTTTGGGCAAACTCCAAAAGGAATTTCCTTATTGTGAAATCAATTTTGATTTAGAGGATTGCGACAATATCCTGCGGGTAGCTTCTATGGAAAGTACAATAGATACTGTCCCTATCATTAAGCTGGTAAAAGCATATCAAGAGGACATACAAATCCTGCCCGATGAAATCCCTATAAAAATGTCGACATTAATCACCTAAGCAGCGTATAACTTTATCGGAGTCAATGTTATAATACAATCGTTAAAAAGTAAATGCAATCAACAAACACCAAGCAAAGTGAAACTAAATATAAAACCTGATTGTGGAAATGCCCCAAAAAGAGCGTTGGTCAAAGACCTTACCTGCTATTTTGCATCCAATGAAATTGAAAAGGCAATAGGTTTACTTGATACCAACATTACATGGACTTTGGTCGGAGACAAAACTATCAGCGGTATAAAGCCCTTTAGAACAGTGTTACAGGTAATGCGACAAAACAAAGTACAAGAGTTAACCATTTATAGTATAATTACCCACGGTAAAGAAGCCGCCGTAAATGGTGAAATGGTATTGGAAGATGGAAGCACTCTCGGGTTTTCTGATTTTTACGAATTTACGAGTGCCAAGGGAACTCGTGTAAAGGCTATTGTATCCTATTTGGTCTCCAAAAATCATGCATAGTGGATACCGCCTTTGATTGAGCAGAGCTTATAGAATGTTCATTCAATATTTATGAAATAGCCGAACCCGTCAATTAATTTTTCATTATAGTGTACATAGAGCGGTTGGTTTTCAGGATTTGATTCATCCCTGCCAACACTAAAAAAGATAAACCTAGAAATATAGGGGTCTTTATTGCACCCATCCTAATATTGGCAATAGAAAAAGACGGTACATCGCCAAAATACAGATATATACCCATAACCAATAGTAAAGCGGCCAAGGCAAAAATGGCATAGCTTAATGGTGGAATTTGAATGATTGCAGTTTTTTCTTCTTCCTGCTCAATCCGCTGCATGAGTCTATCCGTAAACCCATCAGAAGTACGAATTTCACTCTCTTTAAGTACTTTTTTTATCTGCTCCTCTTTCATATTATCTCTTTTAGCTCGTTGCCCAATAATTTTTTTAACCGATCTCCCATATTTTTCCGGCCCCTATGAAGATTTACTTTAATCTTTGAATTGCTGAACCCCGTGATTTTCTGTATTTCGGAAATCTTGTATTCGTACAAATAAAATAGCCTGAGTACCAAAGCTTCGTCGGGGTTTAAGTCGTTGAGAGCAAGACAAATATATTTTCTTTTTTCCTGTTGCATTAAAGGTGTGTCATTGTGTTCCCCTTCCGTTTCAATCCTTAGAGTTTCGCCTGTCTCGATTTCAACATACTTTTTTTGCTGTTTTAGTATGTTGTACGAAGTGTTTATCACAATCCGATACAGCCATGTCGAAAACTTGGACCGTTGTTTGAACGTATGCATTTTTTGATAGACTTTTATAAAGGCAGTCTGAACGGCGTCTTCTGCAACTACTTGATTTTTTAAAATAGAACAAGCAAGGGAAAGGGACGCATTTTTATGAATCTCTACCAATTCCCTAAATGCCTCCTTATTCCCTTGCATGCTCTTTGCCACAAGTGCAATATCCTTGGAGTCCCTATCTTCCACTTTCCTTTTTTCGCAACCAATGCGCCAGTAACAATCCCCCGGCACCGAATACAAGGATGGTACCCCAAATAAATAAATCGGCCGTGTCCTCCGATAGGTCCATTGTGGTAAAAATGGTCGATGCAATCAACCCAACACCAAGGCCGAGTACAATACAACCTATATCTACATATTGCATTTTATTCCCAGTTTGGGAAGGTTTAAGCCCTTTTTCTATCATGGCCTTTTTTAAAAGATAAGTATACCTCACTACAATGAAGACCACTGCCACTATACCTCCCATTAGAAGCAGAGCACCCAAAGCATCCTGTATATTTTCCATAACTATCCTTTTTTGATGTATTTATTGATTTCTATGTTTTTTATATCGATTATTTAACAATTCAAACCTAGAATTGTGGGCCCATCACTACTGAAAGCGCTTCCAAAAATTGTGGCATCTTATCACAATTGGTAAATACCACCAAGCCATATTCCTTTTCCGGCATAAACATGGCGTACGCTTGAAAATCGTGATTGTTCCCCGTGTGCATATGCATGGTTCCCTTTGAAGTGACTTTTTGTGCAAAGCCAAGTCCCCAACCTGTTTGGCCTATTTCTTTTTTAAGTGGGTTATTATCCGAAAAATGGGTCTCTTCCTTGAGCATAGCTTCAAAAGTGTCATTTTTCAACCCTTTCCTTTTGAGCATTGCAATAATAAATTTAGCATATTCTGAAGCTTCACTGTGCACACTGGAAAAAGCATTGAAGGTTTTTCCACTCCATCCACCTGCAGCCGGACTGTTTTGGGTAGGTTTGCCTTCACTGTTGTGCCCAAAAACTTTGTGTTCCTTCAAATAGTCGTCCCAAATAAAGGTGGTATGCTCCATATTCAAGGGAATGGTCACTTCTTTTTGGAACAGCTCGTTCAATCGTTCTTTAAATCCAACACCTTTTAACTGACCAATGACAGCCGCCAAATATTGGTAGGCTTCCCCTGAGTACATAAAATCGGTTCCTGGAGCAAAGGCCAGTTTTATAGGTTCGCCATTGGCATGATTGGGAAAACCTGTTTGGTGAGCCAATACCATGCGGGCCGTTATCAATTTATAATCTTTTACACTTTCTGGTGCAATACCCGGGTGGGGCAAATATTCATGGAGCGGTTTATCCAAATCCAGGACACCTTCTTCTACCATCTTCATTACAAAATAGGCAAAAATGGGTTTGGAAAGCGAAGCTCCCTCAAAAATGCTCGCCTTGGTCACCAGTGTACCTGTTTCTGAGTTGGCGACCCCAAACACATTATGGTACACCATTTTGTTCTTGTTGATGATGGCCATGGAAACTCCAGGTATATTGTTGGCTTTCATTGCCTTCACAACTTCTGCCTCCAATTTGGAAAGGGGTAGTGTATTCCCTTCAACTGTTTCTATGTACTTGTTTTGTGCACAGGTGTCCCGAGCCGCTAAAATTGCTATTGATAATAGGATTATTCTAATAATAGGTAACATGTATCTCATCTTTAAAAAATTTTAATTTGATTGATGTGTTTTTTTGTGAATTCACACCCATTGGACAAATTGAGATACAAAAAGGTTACAAAAATGGATTTGACTCCTTTTCAGGAAACTCAAGGTTCTAAATTAATGGATTACATCTTGACACTATCCAGCAATTGTAAAAGTTAAAATTAGGACTTATCCCTTTTGACTGTACATAAAAAATAGGTCTTATAAGTTAGTTGAATTAACTTTTGAAAGCATATCAAAATACCAAAAGTGAGGACAGAACGGATTTCAAACAAAAGACTGTCGGACTTGGTTACAAGAAGGAATCCTGCATAAATACGGTCTAGGTACTACCTTATTTGAGTGTGAATACTGTGAAAGTCAAAACACAAGAAAAATGGTTCTAAAAGTCATTTAAAGTTACAACAAGAACTGTAAGTGTTTGCTCCCGATGGGAACACGCTTGATATGATTTTAGATGGTTTTAAATGAATTCAAACGATATGTTTAAAAACACAAAACACTGAAAATCACAAGATTAACAGTGTTTTGATTTTACTTAAATAAGGTAAGTCGGGATGACTGGATTCGAACCAGCGACCACGCGCACCCCATGCGCGTACGCTACCAGACTGCGCCACATCCCGAAATCAGCAAAATGCTGATAAAATTCAAAAAAACAATACCCAAATTACAATTCCGCCTACCGCTAAGCGGTCTGGGTAACAGACGGAGTCTATCCTGAGCGTAGCCGTAAGGGCCACATCCCGAAAACGGAATGCAAAAATATAAATTTTGGTGACATTTCAATCCTAAAATTACTTTTTTACCAAAACCACATAGAGAATACTCAAATTTGGATTTTCAATATTCTAAATCATAGTTTCTGTTCTTACAAAAATTCTCTTTATCTTCCATAAAACGGACTTTTAAATCTGCTGTTTATCTATTATTTCAACATAAAATCATGCAAAAGAGCCTCTTATTCCCATATTTTTTTATTCTATTGCTCAGTACATCCTGTGCCCAAAAATTAGATAAGGGCATACATCTTCCAGCAACCATTGATTTTACACCTAAGCTTGTGGTAGGTGGGGTCCAAAATCCTTGGGGCATGGTATTTTTGTCCGACAATAGTATCTTGGTATCAGAGAAATCCGGAAAGCTCCTTCTCCACAAATCCGGAAAAACCATTGAAGTAGGCAATGCCCCTGAAGTATACAACCGTGGACAAGGTGGTTTAATGGATATTGAACTGCATCCCGATTACGACAATAATGGTTGGATTTATTTTTCCTACGCTTCTACCGAAGGCAATGAAAAAGGTGGCAATACGGCCATTATACGCGCAAAGTTATCCAACAACAAGCTCGTGAACATTGAAAAATTGTATAAAGCATCGCCAAACTCCACACGCGGGCAACATTTTGGATCTAGAATTGAGTTTGACAATGATGGTTACTTGTTCTTCTCCATTGGTGAAAGAGGGGACAGGGATGTAAACCCACAGGATATTACACGCGATGGAGGTAAAATTTATCGTTTGCACGATGATGGCCGTATTCCTGAAGACAATCCGTTTATTGATAAAACAGGGGCAAAAAAAGCCATCTACAGCTATGGGCATAGAAATCCTCAAGGCTTGGCTCTTCATCCTAAAACTGGAGTGCTTTGGGAACATGAGCACGGACCAAGGGGCGGGGATGAAATCAATATCATACAAAAAGGGAAAAACTATGGATGGCCCGTAATCACCTACGGTATTAATTATAGTGGCACCGAAATTACCGATGAAACCTCAAGGCCAGGCATGGAACAGCCATTGTACCAGTGGACACCATCCATTGCACCGTCTGGGATGACGTTTGTTACTTCCTTGAAATATCCCAAATGGAAAGACAATTTATTGGTAGGCTCCCTGGCTTTTCAATATTTGGAGCGATTGGAACTAAAAGACAACAAAGTTGTCTATCGCGAAAAATTACTGGACGGCATGGGCCGAGTTCGGAATGTACGCCAAGCACCAGATGGTTTTATTTATGTAGGTATTGAAGGTAAAGGGGTTTACCGATTGGAGCCAAAATAATCTGGACCCACTTATTTCAAAGCATCTACGGCCAACTTGACCGAACCATATTTTTTGAGCGCTTTTTCGGCTTCCTCATAACTCAGGTCCAACTCTTCCATAATATAACGTGTCCCTCTATCCACTAATTTGGTGTTGCTCAATTGCATGTTCACCATTTTGTTGCCTTTTACCCTACCTACACGAATCATCAAGGCGGTGGAAATCATGTTCAGGACCATTTTTTGACTGGTTCCACTTTTCATTCGGGTACTACCTGTTAAAAATTCGGGGCCTACGTTTACTTCAATCGGGATATCGGTTGATTTAGCCAAAGGGGACCCTGGATTATTGGTAATCCCCACTGTTAGAATACCATTGGACTTTGCATCTTCAATCCCTCCCAAAACGTAAGGAGTAGTGCCCGAAGCAGCAATGCCCACCAAAACATCATTATCATTAATATTATGTTCCTGAAGGTCTTTCCAAGCTTGCTTTGTGTCATCTTCAGCATTCTCGACCGCCTTGCGAATCGCCTCGTCTCCTCCTGCAATCAATCCAATTACCCGGTCATGGGGCATCCCAAACGTAGGTGGAATTTCCGAAGCATCCAATATGCCCAATCTACCACTGGTTCCGGCCCCTATATAAAAAAGTCTACCCCCTTTTTCAAAACGTTTGGCCGTTTCATCGACTACTGTGACCACCTGAGGCAATACCTGCTTGACAGCTTCAGCCACTTTCTTGTCCTCATTGTTGATATTGGCTACGATCTCCAACGTATCCATTCCCTCCAATCCATCATAGTTGGATGGCTCCTCTGTAATCTTAATATGTTTTTCCACCACTACTTTATAGTATTTGTATGTTCAAATTTTTGAATGCGTCCAGTTTTGAATCCCAAGGTTCCAACTCCGTTATCATGGTATTGATTACGTTCAAATCGCACGTTTTAAAGCGATGTTGGGAATTCAACTTCTCCGAAATACATAAAAGTACGGCTTTCTTGGAAGCATTGATTACGGCTTTTTTCGTCTGAACCACATCCCAATCAAACTCAGTCAATCCAAATTCCGTGTCAACATAGCCCGTACCTATAAAACTATAATCCACTTTAATCTGTGACAGTGCATTGATAGTACTGGACCCCATTGCTATTTGCGACCCCTTTGATAGTGTACCCCCAATAAATATGGTTTCCACATTAGGTTTGCGCAGCAACTCCATAGCTACAGGCAGACTCAGAGTGAAACAAGTAAGTTTTAGGTTTACGGGCAACAATTTAGCCAACTCGAGGCAGGTTGTCCCTCCATCAATCAAAATGACACTATTGTTTTTAAGAAGGCCCAATGCCTTTTTTGCGATAGTTATTTTCTTGTCTTGGGCATAAACATTGCTCTGTTGGGGACTGTGATTGGCAAATCCCAGAGAAACAGCACCTCCATGCACTTTGACCAAGAGGTTTTCATCATCAAGCTCTTTGACGTCCCTTCTTACGGTATCTACGGAAACATTGAGCTTGTCCGCCAAATCTGTCAGCAATACCCTGTTATGCAACTCCACCTCATTGAGTATGGAATGCTGCCTTTCTTCTTTAAGCATATGATATCCTTTTCATACGAATTCAAAAGTAGAAAACAATCACGGAAAATATCTTCTACGGGAACATAATGTTTATTTTGCTTAAAAACTGCAAATAATTGCAAATATAATGCGTTTTATTGCTGTTTAATGCTTTTTTTGAATATATTTGCAATGATAAACAGGTCAAAATCAATAAAAACATGCAAGAGTTAGCTGATAATGTATTAAAAAAGGAACCTCTGGATGCTGAATCCGTGAAGTTCGAAAAAATTGACACCCATATTTATCAAGATGCCCAAAGCGCATCGTGGTACGTTGCCAACGAAATAGCAAGTCTGATAAAACAAAAACAAGACGAAGGCAAAAAGGCGGTTCTTGGGTTGGCAACAGGTTCTACGCCGACCAAGGTGTACGACTATTTGGTTCAGTTTTATAAAGAAGGTAGACTGAGTTTTAAAAATGTTGTCACGTTCAATTTGGACGAATATTTCCCGATGGACCCAAACTCCATCCATAGTTATGTTCGTTTTATGAACGAACACTTGTTTGATCATATTGATATTGAGCCTCATAACGTTCATATTCCAGATGGGAGTTTGCCCAAGGATGAAATAAGAAAGTATTGCTTGGATTATGAAGAGAAAATAAAAAATGTCGGAGGTATAGACATCCAGATTCTAGGAATCGGAAGAACTGGACATATCGGGTTCAACGAACCTGGCTCGTCACTAAACAGTAAAACCCGTTTGGTTCGTTTGGATCGTGTTACACGCCTTGATGCCGCAAGTGATTTCTTCGGCGAGGAAAATGTGCCAAGAAGAGCGGTTACAATGGGCGTTGGCACCATTATGGATGCCAAAAGAATCATAATCATGGCATGGGGAGAAGGAAAAGCACCCATTGTACAACAAGCGGTTGAGGGCGAAATAAAGGAATCCGTTCCTGCAACTTTCCTACAACATCATAAAAACTGTGATTTTGTTCTTGACGGAGCAGCATCCTCCTATTTAACAAGAATAAAAACACCTTGGTTGGTAACCGAGTGCGATTGGGACGACAAACTCATCAAAACCGCATCAATTTGGCTTTCGGAAAAACTGGGCAAAGCCATATTAAAATTGACCAACGAAGATTATAATGAATATGGTATGGGAAGCCTGATTGCCGAAGTCGGTTCCGCAGAGCAAATCAACCTTTCGGTATTCAATCAATTACAACGCACAATTACTGGATGGCCCGGAGGCAAGCCTAATGCCGATGACAGTCAAAGACCGGAAAGAGCGCAACCCCACCCAAAAACATCTTTGATTTTTAGTCCCCACCCCGATGATGACGTAATTTCGATGGGAGGTACTTTACTGCGATTGGTGGACCAAGGACACAATGTCCACGTAGCCTATCAAACCTCGGGCAATATTGCGGTTTTTGATGATGAAGTAATACGTTTCCTCGATTTTGCTACGGATGTGCAAAAAGACAACAAGGAGCTTAAAAAGAAGTTTAAAGAAGTCCGTGAGTTTTTGGCCAATAAAAAACCGGGAGAATTGGATAGTCCCGAAGTGCAGGATTATAAAGGGCTAATTAGAAAAGGGGAGGCCTTGGCCGCGTGCCGCTATTGTGGTGTGAAAGAGGAAAATGCGCATTTTCAGAACCTGCCATTTTACGAAACAGGTGCCGTTAGAAAGAAACCCCTTTCCGACGAAGATGTTCAAATAACCTATGATTTGCTGAACAAGCTAAAACCACATCAAATCTTTGCCGCAGGAGACCTTTCCGACCCACATGGAACACACAGGGTTTGTTTGGATGTAATCTTTAAAGCTATTCAGCGCTTGGTGGACGAAGGCTCGGACTGGATAAGAAACTGCTACGTTTGGCTGTATAGAGGAGCTTGGCAGGAATGGGACATTGCGGATATGGAAATGGCAGTCCCAATTGGACCAAAAGATATGGATAGAAAAATCAATGCCATATTTAAACACCAGTCCCAAAAGGATAGTGCCATGTTCCCTGGGAACGACGAAAGGGAATTCTGGCAACGTGCAGAACAAAGAAACAAGGATACCGCAAATAGATATAATGCACTTGGAATGGCAGAGTACGAAGCCATGGAAGGTTTTGTACGGTACCATTTCTAAAAACAACAACATTTCATTTTAAGTTGTTAGTTGTTTAATTAATCTTGAAAAGGCCTACATTTAGTGCATACGTAGGCCTTTTTCTTTTATGTACCTCCGTTAAAACAACATAAAAACTTGACCCTTAACTAAAGTGATACTACCAAATTAGCCTGAACTTCCCGATATTTCAACAAATAAAAGCCAATACTATAAATTAAAACCACAACCAATGAATGTAGCTCCGAAAGATAAAAACGCATGGCTGTGGATTCCCTTTTTATATTTCACCCAAGGGATTCCCTACATTTTGGTGGTAACGGTTTCCGTAATCATGTACAAGCGTTTGGGCATTGGCAATGCGGAAATAGGCTTGTACACAAGTTGGCTGTACCTCCCTTGGGTCATCAAACCCTTGTGGAGTCCCATTGTTGATTTAAATGGCACGAAAAGAAAATGGTTTTTGGGCATGCAATTGGTGGTTTCCCTGGCATTTTTGGGGATTGGACTCTTTTTACCGTCAAATTCGTTCTTTATCATAACGCTAGCATTCTTTTGGATGGCCGCCTTCGCCTCTGCCACCAATGATATTGCCTCGGATGGGTATTATATGATTGGCCTCACCCAGAAAAAACAATCCTTCTTTATTGGACTTCGTAGTACTTTTTACCGATTGGCCATGGTTACGGGGCAAGGGCTTTTAGTGATTTTTGCAGGTTTTTTGGAGAATCAATACGGGGACAATACCAAAGCATGGTCCGTAACCATGATCAGTGCAGCGATTTTAATGCTTGCTTTAACGGTATCCAACTTTTTTACCGCCCCAAAGTTTGAAGAATCAACAACCGAACCTAAGGATAAACCAGCAGGATTCTTCGAGGTATTTGCCAGTTTTTTCAAAAAACATCAAATTGGAGTAGCCTTATTGTTCATATTAACATACCGTTTGGGCGAATCACAATTGGTAAAAATGGCATCCCCCTTTTTACTGGATGAGTTACAAGTTGGCGGATTGGCGTACTCCACTGAAGCCGTGGGTACCATTTATGGTACTGTTGGTGTAATTATGTTGTCGCTCGGAGGAATTCTTGGCGGAATCCTGATTTCCCGGGACGGCCTTAAAAAATGGATGCTGCCCATGTTGCTTGCACTCAATTTGCCCAACGCACTTTATGCTATATTGGCCATAACACAAACCACCAGCATATATGCAGTGGTCGGTACCGTTGTGCTTGAACAATTTGGGTATGGTTTCGGCTTTGCCGCTTTTATGATGTACCTTATTTATGTGGCCGAAGGAGCCTCCAAAACATCGCACTACGCCATTGCCACCGGGTTAATGGCCTTGGGCATGATGCTGCCCGGAATGCTGAGCGGATACATTCAAGAATGGTTGGGCTACGACGGCTTCTTTATCTGGGTGGTAATTGCAGCCTTGCCTGCTTTTCTGGTGCTTCGCTATTTAAAATACCCCGCAGATTATGGTAAAAAACAGTAGAATCCAATGACTAAAACCCAACAAGCCTACACACTTCCAAAAAACACACTGACTTTAAAACAAAAAGTGGGACAATTGTTTATGCCCGCTGTTTTTATCAACGATACCGAAGATGAGGTGCGAAAAATGGAGAAGCTCATCAAGGAACATCATATCGGTTCTATCTGTTTTTTTCACAGCAGGGCCAGTGCGGCCACCAATTTTGAAGGAAAGAAAAAGGTGACTCATAACGAAAAAAGCTACGACCGTTTGTTGGAGCTTATTGCACGGTATCAAAAAGCTGCCAGCGTACCTTTGCTTGTTGCCATTGATGCCGAGTGGGGACTTGCTATGCGTATTGAAAACACACCACAATACCCTTATGCCATTACTTTGGGCGCTTTGACCGACAATAATGACCTAATTTATAAAGTAGGCGAAGCTATTGGAAACGATTGCAGACAAGCCGGGATACAATGGAATTTGGCCCCGGTGGTCGATATCAACAATAATCCTGAAAATCCCGTAATCGGGTATCGTTCTTTTGGGGATGATAGAAATAGTGTATTCCATAAAGCGGAAGCATTCCTAAAAGGAATGGCCAAGAGTGGAACCCTAAACTCCATCAAACACTTTCCCGGTCATGGTGATACGGCAACAGATTCACATTTAGGGCTACCTGTAATCGACAAATCGCTGGAAGAATTGATGGAAAATGAGCTTTATCCCTTCAAAAAGGGAATTGAATCAGGGGTGGACTCTGTGATGGTAGGCCATTTGCTCCTACCTCAGTTGGATGCTGAAAATCCATCTACTACTTCTTCCAAAATCATATCGGATCTGCTCAGAAAACAATTGGGTTTTGATGGAGTTGTAATTTCTGATGCGTTGAACATGCATGCGGTGTCCAAAAAATTTCCTCAAAAAGGAGCCTTGGAAAAAGCTGCTTTTAATGCAGGTATGGACGTGCTTTGTTTTAGTGAAAATGTGGCCGAGGGCATTGATGGGATATTGGCAAGTGCTTCAGAGGAACGAATCCAAGAAAGTTTTGAAAGAGTCTGGAACTTAAAACACAAAGTGTTTTCTGAAAAAGCGCCATCTAACGATTCTAGTTTTGATATAAACTCCAAGTTAAACCGCAAAATTGCAGCACAAAGCATCACGGAATTGTATGGAAATGAATCAACCGTAGAGGAAATAAAATCTTCAAACTTCTTGAATGTTTCTGTGAATTCTGGCAAGGAAAATAGCTTTTCGGAACAAATTTCATCCAATTTTGGTTCAAAGGAGGTTGATTTGGATACGGCCCTAAATTCCAACGATCAAAATGTATTGCTGAGCATTTTCCCTCCAGCCGTAAAACCCAAAAACCAATTTGGTTTTGATGAAAGTACGTTGACCACTATCCATAAATTGGTGGAGAAGAAAAATACCTTAATCTATCTTTTTGGAAATCCGTACGTACTGGATATTTTAAAATTGAAGCCATCATCCAATGCCGTATTGGTGTATCAAGATTTTCTGGAATTTCAAGAAGTTGCTTTTGAGCACTTTTGCGATAAAATTGAAGCTAAAGGGAAACTCCCCATCCAACTAAAAACCTTTCAGCCATGAATGTTTATAAAGTCTTGGGATTGATGTCCGGAACCTCTCTCGATGGGTTGGACATTGCTTATTGCCATATTTGGATAGAAGATGGAAAATGGAGCTTTTCCATAAAAGAAACTGCTGAGGTCGATTATTCCAATGAAATGCGGGAATACCTCAAAAACGCAATTCATCTTTCCGAAGAAGAGCACGAGCAACTGCACAAGGATTATGGTATTTGGTTGGGACAGCAATCCAAATTGTTTATGGATGAATTGGGCGAAGAGGTCGATTTTATTGCCAGTCATGGGCACACTTCGCACCACCGACCAGAAGATGGTGTTACGTTTCAATTGGGCGATGGACAGCTATTGGCCAATACATCCGGCAAACAAGTGGTCTGCGATTTCAGGACCAAGGATGTGTCCCTAAAGGGACAAGGCGCTCCCTTGGTGCCCATTGGCGATAAATTGCTGTTCCATGAATACGATTTTTGTTTGAATTTGGGAGGCATCAGCAATATTTCTTTTGAAAAAGATGGCGAACGCATTGCTTACGACATCGGATTGGCGAATATGCCTCTGAATTACATTACCCATAAAATGGGATTGGCCTATGATGAAGATGGTAAATTGGCGCGTTCGGGAAAGCTAAATCGCTCACTACTCCAAAAATTAAACAGTTTACCTTATTATAGTCTACCTTACCCAAAATCCACAGGATATGAATGGTTTACCTCGGAGATTGTCCCATTGATCGAGGCTTCCGAGATTTCCAACGCGGATTTATTGCATACGTTCATCCATCATAATTGCGAACAGATCGCATTTGCCGCCCTAAAACACAAGAACAATGGCAAATCCACCAACAAACTGTTGGCTACGGGAGGGGGTACGCTCAATCAATTCTTTATGGATACGCTCCAAATTAAACTGGGTGCCAATATTGAGGTTGTAGTTCCCAACAAAACGTTGATTGCTTACAAAGAGGCTTTGGTCTTTGCATTAATGGGCGTACTCCGCTTGGAAGGAAAAACCAACGTGTTGAAATCCGTTACTGGTGCCACTTCCGATTCGTGTAGTGGCGAGGTATTTTTTCCCAAAGAAAGCTAAGTCGTTGCCAAACGTTTTCTTTTGGGTTTATTCACCAAAAGAAAAATAGTCAAAGCACACAGTCCACAAATGGCCAAACCTGCAAAAAGGGGCCAAACTGTATCTTTTACAAATTCTCCGATAAAGGTTGCAATGGGAATGGATAGCAATGTCGACACAAACCCATTAATGGCTGCTCCAATTCCGGCGATATGACCGATAGGCTCCATGGCGATGGAACGGAAATTTCCCCACATAAATCCTAGACAGAAAAACTGAACGGATAAAAATCCGACCAAAATATAAATGCTTGGATTGGGGGCGTTGAGAAAAGCAATGGCGTAGGTCAGTGCTACAACGCAAAATACAATGGTTGCCATTAAGGACAACCTTCTTATACCAAAACGCATTACCAAGGTTCCATTCAAAAATGTGGAAAGTCCAATAGAAACCGCAAGGCCTGCAAAAATGTACGGGAATATTTCTTTTAAGGCATATTGATCTTCGAATATATGCTGGGCAGAACTCAAATACACCAAAAATGCTCCCGTTACCAAACCAGATGTCAAGGTAAAGGCAACTGTCTCTTTATATTTTATAAACTCCTTTACACCATCAATAAAAACGTGCCTCGTAAAGGGGATTTTATATTCTGGGTGCAGGGTCTCTCTTTGTCGTTTCCAAAACCACACGGCAATCACAAGTACAAAAAACATTTGCACATAAAAAATGGCTTGCCAACCTGCTGCGTCCAAAATCAGTTTACCCACTGCGGGGGCCACAACTGGCACCAAAATAAAAAAAGCGGTGACAAAGGACATTATTTTGGCCATATAATCGCCCTCGTATGTATCCCGAATAATGGAGATGGAGATGGTTCGGGGTGCGGACAATCCAATTCCCTGTAAAATCCTTCCTACGACCATTACTTCCAAAGATGGGGCATACAAACAGATGATACTTGCAATCAAAAAGATGGTGAAACCCATATAAACCACTGGCTTACGTCCAAAACTGTCGGATATAGGGCCAAAGAACAATTGCCCCACGCCCAGTCCCAAGAAAATCATGGTTACCAACAATTGATTATCCGTAGGGTCGGTGCTATTAATGGCAGTCCCAATGTTGGAAATTGCTGGCAAGATAGCGTCAATGGCCAAGGCTACAATAGACATCAAAGCGGCCATCATGGCCACAAACTCAAAGTTGGGTTTTTGATTTAACTTTTGCATTCGGCAAAATTAGGCATACCCAACGGATCAGTAAAGCTTTTAAGAAAGGTTTAATCATAAGAAAACATATCCAACGTTGTAGTTTGAGATTATCGATGCTTTAAGGGAATATCTCCTTCCAAATCCGTTCAAAAAATCAGACAACCCTTATCTTTAAAGCTAAATTAACCAAGTAATGAAACAATTAAAAACCTTAGTGGTCGGATGCGGTAATATGGGAACTTCCCATGCCCGTGCCTATCACCAGCTAGATGGATTTGAAATAGTGGGATTGGTAAGTCGTGGTACCAAAAGTAGGGAACGCCTTTCCAAAGAATTGGATGGAGCACCTACTTTTTCGGATTATGCCGAAGCATTAAAAACGACCCGAGCCGATGTGGTTTCCATAAACACATACCCGGACACACATTACAATTATGTTAAAATGGCGCTTGAGGCCAATGCCCATGTTTTCGTAGAAAAACCGTTGGCTTTGACAGTGGAAGAAGCACAAGCACTGGTCGATCTTTCCCAAAAGCAGAATCGCAAAATGGTTGTGGGCTATATTTTGCGCGTACACCCTACCTGGACCAAGTTTACAGAAATGGCGCAGACCTTGGGCAAACCCCTGGTGATGCGAATGAACCTGAACCAACAAAGCTCGGGGGAACAATGGTACACCCACAAACAGTTGATGCAATCCATGTCGCCCATTGTGGACTGTGGCGTACATTATGTGGATGTGATGTGTTCCATGACGCGCTCCAAACCCATTAGCGTTTCTGCCATTGGTGCCCATTTGTCTGATGAAGTGGATTCCAAAATGTACAATTACGGCCAGCTACAGGTACGATTTGAAGACGGCTCCGTGGGTTGGTACGAAGCAGGTTGGGGCCCCATGATGAGCGAAACCGCATTTTTTATCAAGGATGTTATTGGCCCAAAAGGTTGTGTATCCATTAGTGATGCTGATAAAGGTGCATCTGAAGATATTGAAGGACATACCAAAACGGGAAGTTTAAAGTTGCACCATAGTGAGCTCGATACCAATGGCAATTTTACCAAAAAAGATGAAATTATCAGCACAACGGATGAACCCGACCATGACGGGCTTTGTTTACTGGAACAAAAATACCTGTTGGACGCCATTGTAAATAACCGCGACCTGACCCATCATTTAAATGATGCCGTCAACAGTCTTAAGATTGTGCTGGCTGCGGATGAATCTGTTAAAACGGGGAAGACGGTGATGTTATAGGCTGAATTGTCAATTCCGAATTGCTACCGGTCAGTAGTAAGATAGTATTGCAGTTACTTTAGTTTCTATAAATTTTATGGATGATTTTTTCTCAGGCCCCCACATTGGGGAGAAGTTTCCCTCCTTTATAGAGATTAAGGGAGGGCGTGGTATTATAAATGCATTAAGAAGAATCCTTCTTTTTTCCATAAGAATGAATAGACAAATCCTTCCGCTCCATTAAAAACAATGATTCCATGTCAATTCAATTTTAGATTGGCTAGGTATTTAGTAGATTTGGGAGGAAACCAACTATTCTACTAACTCATGACCTTAAAACAACGTTCTTTTTATTTTCTTTTTTCATTTTTACTTACCTGTACCACATTTGCACAGGATTTTGAAGCACTACAATACCGAACCATAGGACCTGCTAGGGGAGGAAGGGTAACAACAGTTACCGGTACGCCAATGCTGCCTGGGACTTTCTATTTTGGCGCCACAGGTGCCGGGGTATGGAAAACCGATGATTATGGTACCACTTGGAACAATGTTTCTGATGGATATTTTAAAACCCCATCAATCGGAGCCATAGAAGTGGCGGCCAACGACCCCAATATTGTTTACGTAGGAACTGGTTCCGATGGAATCCGAAGTAACATAATTTCTGGTAAGGGGATGTACAAATCCATTGATGCTGGAACAACATGGGAACATATCGGCTTGGAAAATGCTGGCCAAATAGGTGCCGTGGAAATAGACCCAACAAACAGTAATATTGTATGGGTGGCAGCCATTGGAAATGCATTTAAACCCAACGAAGAACGAGGAATTTTTAAAACTACCGATGGCGGAAAAACTTGGGAAAAAGTCTTGTATGTGTCCGATGAAACCGGTTTTGCCGATTTGGAATTGCTGCCAGGCAATCCAAATGTAGTATATGCTGCCGCTTGGAAAGCCCGTAGAACTCCGTGGACCATTGATTCGGGTGGCAAAAACAGCGAAGGCGGAATCTACAAATCCATTAATGGGGGAAAAGATTGGGAAAAACTGGAAAACGGTCTTCCCGAAGGATTGATAGGTAAAATTGATTTAGCCGTTTCCCCGATAGATTCAAGAATACTATATGCCGTTATCGAAGCACCGGGCGAAGATAGGGGATTGTACAAATCGGTAGACCAAGGAAAGTCATTTACACACGTTTCAGATGATGTACGTTTGGTGAACCGACCATTTTACTATACTAATATTGAATTGGACCCTACCAACCCCGATATAGTATACTCCAATGCCAACCCTTTGATAAAATCTGCTGACGGGGGAAAAACTTGGAAACGTATGAGCGTTCCCCATGGCGACAACCACGATATTTGGCTCAACCCAGATAACCCCGATTTATTGATCCAATGTAACGATGGCGGGGCCAATGTGTCCCATAACGGAGGTGAAACATGGTCTACACAGTACAATCAGCCTACGGCGGAAATCTACCAAGTTGCTGTGGATGACCAGTATCCGTATTGGGTGTATGGAGCCCAGCAGGACAATACCACCTTGGCCATCCCAAGCAGGTCGCCCAAAGCCACGACCACGCCCAATGAAAGCATTATGATGAATGTCGGTGGTTGCGAAACGGGCCCTGTGATTCCCATGCCGGGCAATCATTATATTGTTTATAACAACTGTAAGGGGCGTTTTAGCGTGTATAGCAAAAAAACAGGGCAAAGCCGTGAATATTCCATTGGTGCATCCAATATTTACGGACACAATCCTAAAGACTTAAAATACAGATTCCAGCGGGTCGCCCCAATCCATGTATCTCCTTTTGATTCAGAAGTGGTGTATATGGGGTCGCAATATCTCCATAGAACAAATAATGGTGGAAAAAACTGGGAAATTATCTCCCCAGACCTAACTGCCAATGAGCCGGATAAGCAAGTTATTTCAGGAAACCCCATTACTCGCGATATTACCGGAGAAGAATATTACAGTACCCTTTACTCCATCAGGGAGTCAAAAATAAGCCAGGGCATAATATGGACGGGCTCCAATGATGGGGTTATTTCCATTACCAAAGATGGGGGCGAAACTTGGAAAAATGTTACGCCTAAAAAAATGCCAAAAGGCGGTAGGGTAGAATCCGTGGAACCATCGCAGTTCAACCCGGCCAAAGCATATATTGCGGTTGATCGCCATTTACTGGGAGATACAACACCTTACTTGTACAAAACGGACGATTATGGTGAAAGTTGGGAGTTGATCAGTACCGAATCCAACGGAATACCATCCGATTATACCACAAGGGTGCTAAGAGAAGACCCTGTTCGCGAAGGACTGTTGTATGCCGGGACCGAGTTTGGAATGTTCGTATCGTTTGATGACGGCGGAACTTGGAAGAAATTCCAGCAAAACCTACCTGTAACCCCGATTACGGATATTACGCTTTTCCGTGGAGATTTAATTTTGAGTACCATGGGACGTGGTTTCTGGATTTTGGACAAGGTTACTACCCTTCAAGATGAGAATATTACACAATTGGGCGATACACCAGTCTTATTTAAGCCCGATAATACCTACAGATACCAAACACCTCGGGGAGGGGGAGATTTTCCTGAATATCCATCAACCAGTCTGATTATTGATTACTACCTGCCCTCTGATATCAAGGAAGGCGTAAGTCTTCAAATTATGGATGCACAAGGTAAAGAGGTGGCAACCATTGTCAGTGATTCCACTAAATTGAAATCCACCACAGAAAAAGTGGAGGACATGAGCCTTAGCATGACCTTTGTTTACATGGATGAAAAACTGGAGACCAAAAAGGGCATTAACCGTTTTGAATGGAACCTCCAGCAAAAAGGAGCTTGGGCAAAAAACAAGAAAAGACGCTACAAAAACGGGCCAATGGTATTGCCAGGAAAGTATACCGCTAAATTAACAATTGGCAATCAGTCTTTCGAGAAACCTTTTGAAATCCTTATGGATCCTAGACTGGAAGAAGAAGGAGTTTCCTTGTCAGATATGAAAGAACAACAAGAGCTTCAGTTTAAGGTAATCAATTTACTATCGGAAGCTAGACAACTTCAGGATAAGGTTGAGGAAAAAATCAAGGAACTTGAAAAAAATAAAGTGGGTGAAGCAGCATTGAAGCCATACAAGGATGCATTAAAACAACTCAAAAATGATGAGGGAGCCTATCCAGAAGTGGTAATGGTAGCCCAAATTTCATATCTGTACTATATTTTAAGCAGTGCCGATAAAGCGCCAGGGCAAGAAGAAAAAGACAGCTATCAAGAGCTGTTGGCCCAATTCAACGAGCTCAAACAAAAAGTTGACCTGTAATATAAAGAACTGTCAAAAAAATCAGTACAATGTCAATTCGAGCGCAGTCGAGAATTTAATGATTGCTGTTAATCAATAGGTTTTGTCTTTAGTTTATCCTGAGCGTAGTCGAAGTACGACACGGAATCCATATAACGAGACCCTGAAACATCCCCGACAACTACCGGGAAAATGTGACAAAAAATAGATTTCTCGCCGTCCCCATTCGACTGCGCTCAGGGTGACAGCTCGAAATGACCCACGATAAAATTGGTGTGATTCGTGTAATTCGTGTCAGACTATAAAGAACAATTTAAGATGGTTCTCTTAGTAAGCAGTTGTCATTCCGTGCGATTGCTGAGCGTAGCCGAAGGACTCAACCTGACAAAATTTGAGCTTACATCTACAATCAATGCAGTTCCTCACAATGAAAACCATTGCTGTGCAGTAGTGAGGCAATGGATGGAGCCGGTACCCCTTGGGTCTCGACCCGGAGAATGTTGTCACAATCCTCCAGGTCAAAGTTCCAACACCCATCCTTGTTCACTAATTGGTTCAACAGGGGACGTAACTGTCTTACTTGCGATTCGCCCCAAACGGACGTTTTGAATACCAAAATAGTCTTCATCCCATGTAAAATCTATCGTTCGTAGAAAAATGGAGGTTCAACTTCCAAGGCCCTCAAATAAACATACCCTTGTCCACGGTGGTGGATCTCATTGTCAATAAAATAAAAAATGGAAGATTGTACGGTACCTTCATACTGCCCAAAGAGTTTTACATGCTCTTGAAAACGCTCCAAGTCAATCTGGCTCCAGAGCTTATTGATTTCTTCCGTGTCTTGGTCCCATTTTTCCAAAAACTGGGCCTTTGTGCTGCCATAGTCCTTGTTTTCATCAAAATCACCGATTTTGCTCGAAACAATTTCGGTAAGTCCGGGAACGGCAATGGCAAAAAGCTCCTTTACCATCTCGGAAAAAGGACGCATTCCGCCAATACTGTAATTAAAGAACTCTTTTTCCGGAAAGGCTTCGATTACCCTTCGGGTAAGTGCTCTATGGCCTTGGTAATGTTCCAACAATTGTGTTGAGGTAATAACTTGTGCTTCAGTTTGCTTTTTAATGGTGTTTTCCATGATGCTTTGTTTTTTAAAGGTTTATTGTTTCTGACACCAAAAGTAGGAGGGGGGTGTGACAGCCCTTTGTCAGTAGAAAAAAATGGGTAGAAAAAAAAGTTCATGACAAGCAGTTGTCACTCTACGTGCCTAGTTTTGACATGGATTTAATAGTAAAAATGAATCAAGATGAGCAAGAAAAGATCTCCCGTCCTTGGATTGAAATCCTATCTTTGGGAGATAGCTCACACAATTATGGGAATGGATACCGCAAAACGTTTTGATAGGATAGTTGCCATTTTAATACAGTTGCAATCCAAGCGGATTGTAAAAGCCCAAGAACTGGCTGACCGATTTGATGTGAGCCTACGTACCATTTACAGGGACATTAGGACTTTGGAAGCCTCGGGCGTACCTATAGTAAGCGAGGCAGGTGTAGGATATACCATTATGGAAGGGTATCGTTTGCCCCCGGTAATGTTTACCCGTGAAGAAGCCGGAAGTTTTGTGGCCGCAGAAAAGCTGATGCAAAAATTTACCGATAAGTCCCTTGGCGCGTATTATGAATCCGCCATGTATAAATTGAAGTCAGTGCTAAGGGGAAAGGAAAAAGATTGGGTGGAAACCTTGGAGTCCCAAGTGTCCATAGTACCGGGACAAGTTCTGTTTAACGAAAAGGTACCCAATGCCCTTGAAATTTTGTTCGAGAGCATTGCCGAACGGAAGCAGGTTTTTTTAAGATACGAATCATTGCGGGAAGAAACCCCATCCGAACGTAGGATAGAACCCGTTGGGCTTTTTCATGAAAATGGATTTTGGTACATATTGGGCTATTGTCATTTGAGGACAGATTACAGGCATTTCCGAACGGATAGAATTCACCGAATAGCTCGAACATCATTGGATTTTATGTTGGAACACGGTACTATTGATGAGCACCGAAAGAAAAGAGAGGAAGTCAACAAAACAAAAGTGAAAATATTGGTCGATAAATCTATTGCCAAGTATATTCGCAATCAAAGCAAATACTATGGCCTTATTTCAGAGGAAGTCAAAGGAAAAGAAGTGGAAATGACCTTTATGACAACCGATTTGGAAAATGGCTTTGCCAGATGGTACCTGATGTTTGGAGATTATGCCAAGATCGTTGAACCCAAAGCATTAAAAGAAAGAGTGGCTGATATCTTGAAAAAGAGCCAGAGTATGCTAACGAACTAATTGTTTTGCCCAAATAGTTAGCAAGATTCGGGTTTTATCGCCCTCATGTACCGTGTACTTTTGTTTCAAATAAGCTAAACCATGAGTACGCAAGCAGAATTCAATTACAATAGAGTGGCAAAGGCCATTGAATTTATACGAAGTAATTTTCAGGAGCAGCCTTCTTTGAACGAGATTGCAGCATCCATTCATTTAAGCCCTTATCATTTTCAACGGTTGTTCACGGAATGGGCAGGAGTGAGTCCCAAAAAGTTTATGCAGTATATCAGCGTTGAGTATGCAAAAAAACTATTAAAAGAAAGACAGGTTACATTACTGGAAGCCGCTATGGAAACTGGTTTTTCGGGCACCGGAAGGCTTCATGACCTTTTTGTGAGCATTGAGGGGATGACACCGGGAGAATACAAAAATGGGGGAGAAAGCTTGGAAATCAATTATAGTTTTGCGGAAAGTCCTTTTGGCAAACTGATTGTTGCTTCCACCCAAAAGGGTATTTGCCATATGTCCTTTATCGATGATGGGCAAAAAGCATTTGATGACCTAAAGTTGCGTTTCCCCAATGCCACATATCGCCAGTTTTTGGATAAGCACCAACAGGATGGACTGGCCATTTTCCAAAACGATTGGAGCAAACAAGAACAGATTAAGTTGCACTTGAACGGTACGCCATTTCAATTAAAGGTCTGGGAAACCCTGCTCAAGATTCCAAGCGGCAGCCTGTCTGTATATGGGGAGATTGCTCAAAAAATCGAAAGGCCCAAAGCTTCCAGAGCGGTAGGGTCGGCAATAGGTAAAAACCCCGTTGCCTTTTTGATTCCATGTCACAGGGTCATTCAATCATCTGGCAAAATAGGGGGATATATGTGGGGCAACACAAGAAAAAGTGCCATTATAGGATGGGAAGCTGCCCAAATGGCCTCAACCGAGTAAAAAAATACAAACATCAATCAATAATCGAACAATCAACATGAATAATATAACATCCCAAGGTTTCAAGGTGAAATGGGACGAAGTCGAAGAAAATCTCCATAGTAAAGGATATGCCGTGGTTCCCGGTTTTTTGGAACCAAACATTTGCAATGACCTAAAGGAATTATACGATCAAAAAGAAAGATATAGAAAGACGGTGATTATGGAGCGTTATCGTTTTGGTCTGGGAGCGTATAAATATTTTGATTACCCCTTGCCCAAGATGATCCAAAACCTTAGAAGTGAATTATATCCACATCTTATCCCCATTGCTAACCTTTGGATGAAAGCTCTGAAAATTGAAAAAACTTTCCCGGAAACCCATCAGGAATTAATTGCACAATGCAAGGAACAAAACCAGTTAAAACCCACTCCCCTTATTTTAAAATACGGTAAGGGAGGTTTCAATACCCTACACCAAGATTTATACGGGGAAGTCTATTTTCCTATCCAAGCAGTACTTTTTTTGAGTGACCCCAATATAGATTATGAAGGAGGAGAGTTTGTAATGACCCAGCAGACACCCAGAGCCCAATCAAAGGCTATAGTGTTGAGGCCCCAAAAGGGTGATATGCTATTGTTCACCACCAATTTTAGGCCTGTAAAAGGAAAGAAGGGGTATTATCGGGTCAATATGAAACATGGGGTAAGTGAATTGCACCATGGCGAAAGATATACGTTGGGGATTATTTTTCATGATGCCATCAGTTAAGATGATTTACCACCACGCCAACCTCAATGAAAAAGAAGTTAGAAACTTAATCCGAAAGGGCGAAATCGTATTGGCAGGACATAAAAGGTTGAGAATTTATGGTACCTTGAAGTGTGCTTCGGGCAAGCGAATGAAAAGGGAGAACAGAGTTTTCTTCAAAACTGAAAACGAAGCCCGAAAATTGGGATTCAGGCCTTGCGGACATTGTATGAGAGTAGCATATAAAGCATGGAAAGATGGATTTGTTCACCAATCAGATAAACCCTGAGAAGAATTGGCTGCCAAAAGATGGTGTGGTCAATTATTATGGTCCAATCATGAAGCATGAGGAAGCCAACCGATATTTTCAAGAATTATGGGATACCATTGCCTGGAAGAAGGATGTTGCCTTGATTTATGGCAAACGGATAGAAACCAAGCGAAAAGTGGCATGGTACGGTGATGAACCTTTTGAATATACCTATTCCAATCACACCAAAAAAGCATTGCCTTGGACTCCAGAACTCTTGGAATTAAAAGCATTGATTGAAAAACGAACCAAAGAGACCTACAATTCTTGTTTGTTGAATTTATATCACTCGGGGGAAGAAGGTATGGCATGGCACAGTGATGCCGAGAAAGATTTGAAGAAAAATGGAGCCATTGCTTCCCTGAGCTTTGGAGCGGAACGAAAGTTTGTTTTTAAGCATAAAGAGTCCAAAGAAAAAGTAGGGTTGACCCTCGATCACGGAAGCCTTTTGGTAATGAAAGGGAGTACCCAATCACATTGGCTGCACCGCTTACCACCAACAAAGTTGGTGAGGACACCGAGAATCAACCTTACGTTTAGAACAATAGTTAGTGTTTAGTTATTGGTCTGCTCCATCTGCCTTTGCCCTGTCAATCGTGTATTGAGCAACTTCTCGTCCTTGGTCTGTGCCCACCGTGGCGTCAAAACTCCAGTGGATACCACCATATACACGGGAAATTGCGGCTTCTTCTGCCCACGCCCTCATTTGTTCGGCTTCTTCAGGGAAAATATAGGCCAAAACTTCGGATGCTGCTGCGGAGAAAACACTATGTCCGGAGGTATAACTCGGAAAATTAGGCGTTCCTGCAATGGTTTCAAATCCTTCGATCAACTGTATAGGTCTTGGGTAATGATAGTAATATTTGGCGTCCCAGCAACTGATACCGGAATCCATGATGGCCATGTTCATGTAAGCCAAGGTTCGGGTCGTTTGTAACGGGTTTAACTTTTTCTCCACAATCAATTCGTTTGCAATACGGTTCCAATGCCCTGGTGGGGTGTATGTTCCTAATCCATCTTGCCAAAAATTGGCTATCCTCCGTTTTTCATCGGTCATGTTTTGGGCATAATCTTTCAATAGTTCCACATCGTCCAATAATTCTTGGGAGTTCAGACCAGGAGGGGCTATCGGGCGTACACTTTCCACATCGTCAATGCTCCACATGGTCACTTGGCTAAAAAGCGGGGTCAAGCCTACGGGACGTTCTGGAATCTCTAAATTGTCCCAAGCCCATCCAAATCTATCGTAAGCGGCTTGTTTAATGGAATCCGATACGGCTTTTGGCGTCTGTGCGTTCTTCATGCCATCGTTGGAAGCCCTTGTCAATGCAGTTTCCGAAACGGCATCGCCAATAACTGTTCCCGCATTAATGTCACTTGCTACATTTCCTCCCGAAAGCATAAGGCTTTCCAGATGCTCATCTTCCATTTGCTGAAGGTATTCGGCTTCAAGAGGAAACATGGCTGTTAGGATATTTTTGGATGCCCTGGCAATAACTGCTCCATCTGAAGGGTACGAAGGAATGTCGTTTTCTTCATAAGCGTATTCGATATTTTCATCCACAGCAAAAGGAGCGGCTCTATTGTATTGGTATTTATGGTGCCATGCTGAGATGAGTCCATCAAACTGGGCCACGGACATATACGCCAATGCCCTACATGCATAAGGCGGGTGGGCAAAAGGGAATGCTGGTGGACCTTCTGGATTGGCAGGGTTGGGCAAAGTATAGGTGCCATCTGCATTGGGGCCAGGTATTATGTTGTACTTGGCAATGAGTTCCAATGCGATTTCGTTCCATCTTACTGCTGGATTATTGGTCCAATACCTAATAGCCCTTTTTTGGTCGGAAGTTATGTTGGACATAGCTTCTTTTACCTCGTTTAATTCATTTTGATAGGCTTGTGAATCAGTAGCCTCTGGAGCCGGTATCTCAATGGATGCACCGGATTCTTCAAGGACCGGGACCCAATTTCCGCCATCTTCATCGAGTTCGGAATATGCATAGCCCTCGTAAGGGATGTACTGAGGTGTGTCTTTCTCGCAAGAAGCCAAAAGTATAAGGCCAAAGGCTATAAAAAGTATGTATATTTTATTGTTCATCGGTAGTTTCAGTTTGTTTCTTGATTACATTGAATTGATAAGTCAGTCCAAATCCTGTATTACTGAATTTAGGAACGTTTCTTCCGTTGACTACCCGGTTATGGTAGGCAACCACTCCTAAACCTTTGATGGATTTAAAAAAGTACTGTGCGGAGAAGCCTATTCTATCAAACTCAATTTTGTTGGTGGGCTGTGCCGCATTGTAAGCTCGTATGTCGTCCCCACTGGTCGAGGTAAGATCGGTATAACTTAATTCCAGTTTTAAAGAGGTGTCAAAAAGCCATTTGCCAAGAATGGCCTCGTAGGTCCATGCGTTGGGTACGTCCATCCAAGCGGTGTAATAGCTGCCATTGTTGTAGTAATAGTCCCGTTCGGCCTCGGTATAGCCCCGCCAAAGATGTGCAACGGATGCCCTAAAGTAGAATTGGCTGCTCAACTCATACTGACCGATGGCACGCAAAGAAAATTCCGGTGCTCCAGCACCAATGCTATATGGCCTATAATCTGAAAGATAGTTGGTGAAAGGGGTCGAAAATCCCGCTGTTGCAAGGGCAGTAAGTTTTCCGGTTCCTACATCACTATGTATGGCCCGGTATTTTAGGGCGAAGCCAATGTCCTGAAAACCTCTTGCCCCAGCGAACTTTCCCCCGTTGGGTTCTGAAGATTCGGTTTTTACATAAGGCAGGCTTACATAGAAATTAAGGTCGTCAAGAATACCAATGGCCGCCATAGGAAGTACGGTGTTTCGGTCTACAGTGGCTATGGTTTCATTGGATCTTAGGTATGAGCCCTCCCAGTATCGGTCAAAAGTGCCCATATCATAAGAAAAAAGAACGCAAATGTTCTTGGAGGGCATCATAAGGGCATCGGAAGGTGTTTGTGCATCCAATGGGGTGGCTAAAAAAAGAAGTGCCAAGAACCCATAAAGTGCTAAAACCCTATCCTTTTTAAAAGCGTAAAAGCAAAGGCGTTTGTTTAATTTCATAAATTGGAATTGGAAGGTTTATTGAATTGGTTAACTGTTGGTTTTTAATTGATGTATTGATTCTGAAAATTTAGGTGGCTAAAATAATAGGTGCTATAAAGCAGAGGGATTAAGGAGTTCCCAATAATTATTATGGAAAAGGTAAAAGGATTGTGAAAAGGTTAAATTGGATTATAGAAAAGTAAAATGAATGACCAATGTTAGGTGTAAGGCTTAATAAAAGTCAAATAAGAATGCACTTTCCATGACATTACCGTATAATGGAGATCATGGAAGATAAAGATTTGATAACCTTTTAAACCTAAAAAATGGATAGTTTGCATTACTTTGGATGTAATCAAAACAAGTACACAAACTCATGAAAAACATTTTCTTTGTTCTTTTTGCTATCGGAACAGTTCTAAATAGTCAAGCACAGACAATCGACATCATTTCTTATAACATTAGATACGATAATCCAGATGATGCTCCCAACAATTGGGATAACAGAAAGGAGTTTCTTATTTCACAGCTCAATTTTTATAATCCAGATGTATTCGGTATACAAGAAGGGTTGATTCATCAAGTTAAGCAAATAGATGAAGGTTTGGAGGACTATGCCTATTTCGGAGTAGGCCGCGACTACGGTGATGAGAGAGGGGAACACACGGCCGTTTTCTACAATGCGGAGCGGGTTGAGCTCTTGGAAGAATCCACATTTTGGCTATCCCTTACCCCTGAAAAACCATCAAAAGGATGGGATGCTGCTTTGCCCCGAACTTGCACTTACGGAATTTTTAAAAACAAAAGTGATGGTGTCAAATTTATGGTGTTCAATACGCATTTTGATCATGTCGGGGTAAAGGCACGCGAGGAAAGTTCCAAGCTCATCCTTGAAAAAATCAAGGAGTTGAATACCGAAGGCTACCCAGTAGTGGTTACTGGAGATTTCAACTTGGAAAGCAATAGTCCAGGTGTGCAAGTTATATTGACGGAAATGGCGGATACCCACATTGCCGCTGGTGCGAATGCCTTTGGTCCAGAAGGAACCTTTAATGGGTTTGAGTTCAACAAGCCCGTAAAACGCAGAATAGATTATATTTTCGTTTCTGATGAATTCGAGGTGTTAAAAAGTGCTATTCTCAGTGACTCCAAAGATGCACGCTACCCATCAGACCACCTTCCAGTTTTTGCCCGATTGAAATACTGAGTTCGGTCAATATATCGGGAATTGTTTTTCTTATTCAGAATAAGAATCACCGCTCCTTATTTATACTGATTTTAAGTAATCTCAAAAAACCTAAAAACAATGTTAATTTTTAACAGATGTTTGAGTTTACGGTTCGATTTGTTGCAAGAAATAATTAACTTCAAAGGAATTAATCAACATCATGGCGAAATTTACACTTAACATCAACGGAACAAAACAGGAGGTCGATGTGGACCCGTCTACACCGGTACTCTGGGTTTTAAGAGACCACTTAAACTTGGTTGGAACAAAATACGGATGCGGAATAGCGCAATGCGGCGCCTGTACCATTCATTTAGATGGTACGGCAACAAGAGCTTGTATGCTAACCGTTTCATCGGTGGGTAACCAAGAAATAACAACTATTGAAGGATTATCCAAAGAGGGTGATCACCCAGTTCAAAAAGCTTGGTTGGAAGTTGATGTGCCCCAATGTGGGTACTGTCAAGCAGGTCAAATTATGACAGCTTCCGCACTTCTGGATAAAAATCCAAATCCTACAGACGAAGAAATTGAAATGGCCATGAACGGCAATATCTGCCGTTGTGGAACGTACACAAGAATCAAAAAAGCCGTGAAACTAGCGGCCAAATCATAACCCATAAAACTAGGATCATGACACTTGTAAAGACAAAAATAGGACGACGTGCCTTCATTAGGAATACAGGATTGGCTAGTGGTGGACTTGTTATTGGGTTTAGCTGGTTGGCTTCTTGTAAAATGACACCTGAGCAGGTAAATAGCCTGCCCGATGAGTGGTTCGAACTCAACGGTTTTCTCAAAGTAGGGGATAATGGTATGGTGACTATCATGTCACCCAACCCTGAAATTGGTCAAAATGTTAAAACATCCATGCCCATGATCGTAGCCGAAGAGCTAGATGTGGCTTGGAAAAATGTATTGGTGGAACAAGCACCACTGAACACAGATATTTTCACCAGACAGTTGGCAGGTGGTAGCCAGTCCATCCGACAAGGATGGGAGAGTTTGCGAATGGCGGGGGCTACTGCAAGACAGATGTTGAAAGAGGCCGCAGCACAAGCTTGGGGCGTTTCGGCAGATGAAATTACGACCAAAGATGGTATACTTACCCATGAAGGAAGTGGAAATTCGGCAGGTTATGGAGAAATGGCCTCAGCTGCCACAAGTATTGAAGTGCCCGAAGAAGTCCAGTTGAAAGATAATGGGGACTTCTCCATAATCGGTACGGACAAGAAGAACGTGGATGGTAAAAAAATCGTTACCGGTAAGCCATTGTTTGGATTGGATGTATATAAAGAAGGAATGTTGACGGCCATGATCGTGCATCCGCCAGCTTTTGGAATGAAATTCAAGAGCATGAATGCAGAATCGGTAAAATCCATGCCCGGAATAAAAGATGTCTTCCATTTTGAGGCCTACCCCGAAGATGTAGAAAAACAATGGTCAGATGGAGGTGCTATTCCAGAACTGGTTGCCATTGTAGGCAATAGTACATGGGAATGTATGCAGGCCAAGAAAGCATTGAACGTGGAATGGGAAGAGGTATCTAAATTGGAAAGTACCTCTTACCATGATGAAGCGCTTGCATCACTTTTGGAAAAGCCCCAAGAAGAACCAGCAAGAAAGGATGGAGACGTGGATGCAGCTTTCAAAAAGGCGGCAAAGATTGTGGAAAGTACCTATTCAGCACCCTATTTGGCCCATAATACCATGGAGCCTATGAACTTTTTTGCACACGTTACACCAGAAAAGGCAGAATTGTTGGGTCCAATTCAGACTCCAGAATTTTTAGAACAGACATTGGTATCCAGATTGGGTATGCCGGCAGAAAAGATAGATGTAATGATGACCCGTATGGGTGGAGGTTTTGGCCGTCGCTTATATGGAACTTTTGCAGTGGAGGCAGCCGCGATTTCCCAGAAAATGAATGCTCCGGTGAAATTGGTGTATTCCAGGGAAGATGATATGACCCAAGGTACCTACCGACCCTCTTACAAAGTAAAATACAAAGCAGGTCTTGATGAAAACGGTAACCTGATTGCATGGCATGTGCGCGGAGCAGGTACCAATGATGACTTAATTTTTGAAAACCGCTTTCCAGCAGGAGCTGTTGATAACTATTTGGCAGAAAAGCATAGCTTGGAAACCAATGTGACCACTGGAGCTTGGAGAGCTCCACGTTCCAACTTTATTGCAGGAGCCGAACAAGCGTTTATGGATGAAGTAGCTGAGGCTGCTGGTAAAGACCCTTTGGAATTCCGTTTGGAACTTTTTGATAGGGCCATCAACAATCCTGTGGGCGACCCAGAGAAAAATGATTACGACCCACAACGTTATGCGGGAGTGCTAAAACTCGTCAAGGAAAAATCTAATTGGGATGCCGAAACAGGCGAATCCCGTGGTGTAGCAGCATATTACTGTCACAATTCCTATGTAGCCCAAGTATTGGAATTGGAAAATGGCGGCGGAGATATACCGAGAGTTAATAAAGTTACCTGTGCCGTGGATTGCGGTATCGTAATTAATCCATTGGCCGCAAAAAACCAGATTGAAGGTGGGATAATAGATGGTATTGGCCACTCAATGTACAGTGCGTTGACTTTCGAGGAGGGTAAACCAGAACAATCAAATTTTGATACCTATCGTCTCATGCGCAATTCCGAAGCACCAAAAAATATTGAAGTATTCTTTGTGGACAATGGAATAGACCCAACTGGTTTGGGAGAGCCTTCCTTACCACCTGCCATAGCCGCATTATCCAATGCATTGTACAAAGCAAAAGGAAGACGTTTCTACAAACAACCTTTCATTAATGACAAACCGCCGTTAGTAGGTTAATCACATTGATTTAAATAATAGAGAGAAGCTGGTCAGTAGATGTTTTTTACTGGCCAGCTTTCGTTTATAATTACTTTTATTTTGCTTTTTTTGATGTAAAGTACAGATATTCAATAAAATATACCCAATAAAAAATTTTGTAAAAAAAGTTGCAGTATTGGATTTTTAGTTATGTTTGCCCCATAAATGAGTCCACCGAATATGGACGCATTGCCTATAAGCTTTGAAGACTTTTTTCATGTCCGGGCTTTTGGGGATAAGAAAGTCTACCCAAAAAGCCGTCTTAAGATCAAGACACCGGATATACGGGCTGACTTTCGAAGAGCTACACCATTTTAACCGTGATTTTTCACGGACTCCCTACTTTGTACCCTATACCATTTTTGAATTTCGTATCTGAAAACATTGATTTTCAAGCCTCCTATTTTATTAATATCTTATAATACAATTACGAAATTTAAATGAAAACGAAATACATCGACTTAATCGAGCAGACCTATGATTTTCCCCAAGAGGAATTTCAGTTGGAAGACAATAAATTACAATTCCACGGAATAGACCTTTATGGTTTGGTGCAACGCTACGGAACACCTTTAAAGTTTACCTATTTGCCCAAAATATCCGAGAATATCCAAAGGGCGAAGGGTTGGTTCAATACAGCTATCAAAAATCATAACTACCCAGGTAAGTACCATTATTGTTATTGTACCAAAAGCTCACATTTTGAGCATGTTTTGAATGAAGCCCTTAAAAATGACATTCATATAGAGACTTCATCGGCTTTTGATATCAATATTGTTGAGCATCTGAAGCGTGCGGGCAAAATCACAAAAGATACCTATGTGATCTGTAATGGTTTTAAAAGGGATCAATACATCCAAAACATTGCGAAGTTGATCAATGAAGGCCATCGAAACTGCATCCCGATAATTGATAATTACGAGGAAATTAATTTGTTGGGAGAAGTAATTGATGGAAAATTCCAGATCGGAATCCGAATTGCTTCCGAAGAAGAGCCCAAGTTTGAGTTTTATACCTCTAGATTGGGTATCGGCTATAAAAACATAGTGCCTTTTTTCAATCAATCCATAAAACCCAATAAGCAAGTTGAATTGAAGATGCTTCACTTCTTCATCAATACAGGAATACGGGATACGGCATACTACTGGAACGAACTTTTAAAGTGTTTAAAGGTGTACATCAACCTAAAAAAAGTGTGTCCAACCTTGGATAGCTTAAACATTGGTGGCGGGTTTCCGATCAAGAACTCCTTGGCCTTTGAATACGATTATGAATATATGGTAGACGAGATTATCCATCAAATTGCCCAGGCATGTGAAGAAGCAGGCGTGGAGCCCCCAAATATTTTTACTGAGTTTGGAAGCTTCACCGTTGGGGAGAGTGGTGGAAACATTTACGAAGTACTCTACCAAAAACAACAGAACGACCGTGAAAAGTGGAACATGATCAACTCATCTTTTATAACCACCATGCCAGATTCTTGGGCCATTAGCAAAAGGTTTATTATGCTGGCCATTAACCGTTGGAACGATGAATATGAGCGTATTCTTCTGGGAGGACTTACCTGTGATAGCGATGATTATTATAACTCGGAGCAGCACATGAACGCCATTTATCTTCCCAAATATAGAAAGGACAAACCCCTTTACATTGGATTTTTCAATACAGGTGCTTACCAAGAAACCATAGGAGGTTTTGGCGGATTGCAGCATTGTTTGATTCCCCATCCCAAACACATTCTCATTGACAAAGATGAGGAGGGGAATATAAAAACATCGGTATTTGCAGAACAACAAACAGCTGATGAGTTTTTGTCCATATTGGGATACGGAAACTCAAAACCTACTGATGTTATGGTGAAAGCCAATGATTTATCAGTACCAAGCAAAAATTGAAAAAGGAATTATAAAAAAATGAAAACAGAAAGAACATACGCCGGTATTCCAAAAGAATACGGCACGGCCGAAAAAGCCAAAGTAGTATTGTTGCCAGTACCTTATGATGGTACGAGTACTTGGGGAAAAGGTGCGGACAAAGGTCCCGAAGCCTTTTTGGAAGCCTCGGAAAATATGGAGGTTTACGATATTGAAACGGATAGCGAAGTTTATAAACAAGGGGTTTACTTGGCGGATGCCATAGAAGATTTTGCATCGCCCGAAACCATGGTAGCAGCGGTACACAAAACCGTGAAAGAGTACATCAACCGGAACAAATTGGTGACCATGATAGGAGGGGAACATTCCATTTCTATTGGGGCCATAAGGGCTTTCAACGAATGTTTTGAAGATCTCACCGTGCTTCAGATTGATGCACATGCCGATTTGCGCAAAGAATATGGAGGCACTAAATACAATCATGCCTGTGCCTTATATGAAGCCAATGAAACCACAAATTTGGTACAAGTAGGTATTCGCAGTATGGATCATGCTGAGACCTTGGTGATGGACAGGGACAAGGTGTTCTTTGCCCACGAAATGGTTTCCGATGATTTTTGGATGGATTCCGCCCTCGATTTAATGACGGACAATGTGTACATCACTTTTGATTTGGATGCTTTCGACCCATCCATATTGCCATCAACCGGAACACCGGAGCCAGGCGGACTCTTGTGGTACGAAACCCTTGAATTTTTACGAAGAGTTTTTAATGAAAAGAATGTTGTTGGTTTCGATATTGTGGAATTGTGTCCAAATGATGTCGATAAATCATCAGATTTTTTGGCAGCAAAGCTCTACTACAAAATGTTGAGCTATAAATTTTCAGAAAACAACGATTTCACGGAATAAAGATTTGAAGCAAATACACAGTCTTCGAAAATTCCAAAAACATAGTAATTACAATGAGTAACAAAGGAGAAATATCACAATTTATACAAAAATACTTTTTGCACTTTAACTCCGCCGCTTTGGTGGATGCGGCCAAAGGCTACGAAGAGCAGTTGAACAAAGGTTCCAAAATGTTGGTTTCCTTGGCTGGCGCGATGAGTACGGCCGAATTGGGCAAAATATTTGCGGAAATTATCCGTACCGATAAAGTTCATATTATATCTTGCACAGGGGCCAATCTCGAGGAGGATTTAATGAACCTAGTGGCACACTCCCACTACAAAAGGGTGCCCAACTATAGGGATTTGACCCCACAAGAAGAGTGGGACCTTTTGGAAAAAGGTCTAAACCGAGTAACTGACACCTGCATTCCCGAAGAAGAAGCCTTTAGAAGGCTGCAAAAACACATTTACGACATTTGGAAAGAGGCCGAGGCCAATGGAGAACGTTATTTTCCGCATGAGTTTATGTACAAACTCCTGCTTTCGGGTGTTTTGGAGCAGTACTACGAAATAGACATAAAGGACTCTTGGATGTATGCGGCAGCTGAAAAGAACTTGCCCATTGTGGTCCCCGGTTGGGAAGACAGCACCATGGGCAACATTTTTGCCAGCTACGTGATCAAAGGAGAACTAAAGGCCAGTACCGTAAAATCCGGTATAGAGTACATGACGTTTTTGGCCGATTGGTATCAGAAAAACTCGGAAAACGGTATTGGATTCTTCCAAATTGGTGGAGGTATCGCGGGAGATTTCCCTATTTGTGTGGTACCGATGCTCTATCAAGATCTGGAACAGACAGAAACGCCATTTTGGAGCTATTTTTGCCAAATCAGTGATTCCACTACAAGTTACGGGTCATATTCAGGAGCCGTTCCCAACGAGAAAATCACTTGGGGCAAACTGGATATTGACACACCCAAATTTATTGTAGAATCGGATGCGACCATTGTGGCGCCTTTGATTTTTGCTTACCTATTAGACATGTAGCCATGAGAAAAGGACAAATACCAGTTTTAAAACGAGTGATTGTAGACTACAAAAAGTTAGATAAAAACATGCTCAACCTTCTTGTGGAAAAATTTCCCGATGGATACGATGATGATGACATTGTTACCTACCGGAACGCCAATAATGAGGTAGTGGAGTGTGTTGAGGTCCGTACCGAAGACACCGCCTATTTGGTAAAAGTTAGCAAACGCTTAGTGATGGCCATGGAGGATTTTGATGATTCGGACAACGATGATAGCGAAGACTCAGATTTGGATACCGATGAGCTTGAGGCTTCGGAAGAAGAATAATGTTAACTCAAAACACATTTTGCCAAAAAAGTGGTCATTTCGAGTGGTTTTTTGAACCTAAGTTCAAAAAAATGTATCGAGAAATAGACCTTGTTCTCGACCTGCCACCGACAGGCAGGTAATTTTTCCTAAAGGGAAAAATTCGAACTGACTGGTTTTAATCATATTAATAGCTTACCAAAATGGAATCAAAGGCAATGGCTCTGCACTTGGCAGCGAGTATCAATATCCCAGCTTGCAGGAAAGCTTTGGTCAAGGAACTTGTTTATGGTGATAGGGATGAACTTTTTTATTCGGATGCATCACGTTACCTTTATGTCTTCAGATACGGTGTTATATCCTTTTTTGGATACAGTGAGGCGGACATAAGCCAACTTTTGGGCGAAATCAAGCCTTTTGGCAAGGAATGGAAGGAATCCTACATCACTGAAACCATGGATATGGAATTGGTGAACGATCAGGAAGAAGCAATCATTGACCATGATAAGGTAATATTGCCGGAGTCCAATGTAGAAGGTATTCGTTTGGCATTGTTGCATTTGTCGCAATCTGTGGCTCTGGATTATTTTGAGGGACTATCGGAAGAGGCCATGAAAGAAACCCGACAGCATACCACATATTTGGAGCAAAAAGGAAAGTTGGACATAGGAGGGAGAAAGTTGAAAAAACATATCGCCAAAGTATTGAACATTAACAATCAAATTTCCGAAAACCTCTATATTTTTGATTCCCACGAAGTAGTTTGGGAAGATTTGGAGCTCGACCGATTGGACAAAGGTTTAAAACAAATCTTTGACCTAAAGGAAAGGTACCGAAATATAAAGGAACAGGGCAATGTGATCAAGGAAAACCTCAGTCTGTTCATGAATATTATGGACCATAGGGAAAGCAGCAGGCTTGAGTGGATCATTATTATCTTGATTTTGGTCGAGGTTGTGGACCTGTTCATTATGCGATTAATTAGTTAAATACATATTTGTTTTGAACGATTTTAAAATTTTGGGCAGCGAAGAATGGTGCCAGTTTGATGATTTGAGAATTCCAGCCATAAAGGCCAGAGTAGATTCCGGAGCAAAAACATCATCCATCCAAGCCAGTAAGATTAAAATTTTTAACAAAGGCCTGGAAGAATGGGTTCGTTTTGAGGTAAACCCGGTTCAAGACAATAGAAGTATATCTATCTTATGCCAAGCTAAATTGGTCGATGTGCGTAGCGTAAAAAGTTCGCAAGGCATTGCAGAGGAACGTCCCGTAATCAAGACCAATGTAAATATTGCGGGCAATGTCTTTGAAATTGAGCTGACTTTGGCCAATAGGGATACCATGGAGTATCGAATGTTGCTTGGCCGTGAGGCGATCAATGGACGATATTTGGTAGACCCATCCCAAAGTTTTGTGCAGGGAGATATTTCCGATGAGGATTTGGAACAGAAGTACCAACCCTTCACAACGGAGAAAAAGGGGCTTAGATTGGGGTTGTTGGCCAGTAACCCAAACCTGTACAGCAACAAAAGAATTATTGAGGCAGGCGAGATGCGGGGCCATAAAGTGGTTTTTTTGAATGTGGAGCACGTTTACATGAAATTGGATGCCGCAACTCCCGAGATTAGATACCGTGGCGGAAACATTTTGGATAAGTTCGATGCCGTGATTCCAAGAATTAAACCCGCCGTTACTTTTTACGGTTGTGCTCTTTTAAGGCAGTTTGATACATTGGGGGTGTATTGTTTAAACTCTGCTGACTCCATTGGTAGATCCAGGGACAAGCTTTTTGCATCACAATTGTTCTCCAAAAACGATATTCATATACCCACTACGGGCTTTGCCAAATCCCCGATGGATACCAAAGACCTTATTCGTATGGTAAGTGGAGCCCCGCTCATAATTAAATTGTTGGAGAGCACCCAAGGAAAAGGGGTGGTCTTGGCCGAAACCAATAAAGCGGCGGAGAGTGTGATCAACGCTTTTAAAAGTGTACAGACCAATATTTTGGTACAAGAGTTCATCAAAGAAGCCAATGGACACGATATTCGTTGTTTTGTAGTGAACGGAAAGGTGGTGGCCTCCATGCAACGTACTGCAGAAAAAGGAGAGTTTAGGGCCAATATCCACCAAGGTGGGGCAGCATCAAAAGTTAAGATAACCCCAGAAGAGCGAAAGTTGGCCATTAAATCTGCAAAGGTCTTTAATTTGGATGTTGCAGGGGTTGACCTTATCCGGTCTAACAAAGGCCCCTTACTTTTGGAGGTGAATTCTTCGCCAGGACTTCAAGGAATTGAAAATACTACCGGAAAGGATATTGCCAATGTAATGATCGAGACCATCGAGAAAAAATTGAAATACAAGCAATAAGGCCACTGATTTTACTCAATTATTTGAATTTCAAACAATTATCACATTTTAGATATATTTTCCTACACAAGGCTTCAAAAACACGAATATAAATTGAAAATGGGCATCCGTAAACGGAAAAGCACCATTCGTTAATTGTACCCCTTCCAAATCAAAGGACAATAGTATGTTTGTTCCAGTTAACGCAAAGCTTTACAGCTTGAGTTAAAACCTTTAAAATAGGATGGGGTGATTATAGGGTACTTTGTGTTCTTTACCTATTATCTTATTTATAACAAGGTTTACGTTGCTCCAAGGGGTTTTTGAGGTTGAGCCCCTTGGTTGTAACGGTTTTCTAAGATCAAATTATGTTCCCATAAATTTGACCTACTTTTTCGGAAAGGAGCCGTTTTTTCGGCTCCTTTTTATTTTAGAAATATTCAAAGAGCTTTAAAGGGAAAAATCATTCACAATTGTTCACATCTTTTAAGAAAACATGAAAATGCCATGGTGTAAGGTTTTGGACAAAAAACCTACTTTTGTAAAGTAACATATCAGGAAGAAGATTTATGTCAGAACAAGTGGAAAGAATCAAAACATTGATCATTGGATCAGGACCAGCCGGTTATACCGCGGCCATTTATGCCTCTAGGGCAGATTTAAAACCAGTAATGTACACCGGAATGGAGCCCGGTGGGCAATTGACCACTACTACCGAAGTGGATAATTTCCCAGGCTATCCAGAAGGTATCGATGGCCCAACCATGATGATACAGTTGCAACAGCAGGCAGAAAGGTTTGGTACCGAGGTGAGAATTGGTATGGTAACCGCTGTGGAACTTAGTGATGAGGTTGGTGGAATACATAAAATTACAGTCGACGATTCCACCCAATTGGAAGCTGAAACCGTGATAATCTCAACAGGAGCTTCCGCCAAGTACTTGAATATACCAAGCGAGCAGCGACTAAGGGGCGGTGGAGTATCGGCCTGTGCGGTTTGTGACGGTTTTTTCTATAAAGGTCAGGATGTGGCCATTGTGGGAGCTGGGGATACTGCGGCAGAGGAAGCATCCTATTTAGCCAATATATGCACAAAAGTGACCATGTTGGTCCGTAAAGACTACATGCGGGCTTCCAAAGCCATGCAGCATCGTGTAAATAGTTTGGACAATATTGAAATCCGATACAATACCGAAATAGATGAAGTTTTGGGAGAACAGGTTGTGGAGGGTGTTCGTGTGGTGAACAATCAAACTGGTGAGAAAGAAGAAATACCAGTTACAGGATTGTTTATCGCCATTGGGCATAAACCTAATACCGATATATTTAAGGGACAATTGGATATGGACGAAACAGGCTACATTATTACTCAGCCAAAATCTACCAAAACAAACAAACCAGGTGTTTTTGCCAGTGGCGATGCGCAGGATAAAATATACCGACAGGCGGTTACTGCTGCAGGAACTGGATGTATGGCCGCTTTGGATGCAGAGCGTTACTTGGCTTCGGTAGAGAGCAAAGAAGTATTGGCATCATAAGTAGTAGTTTGTACTAAAAATTTAAAAGGCACTGAAACTTCAGTGCCTTTTTTGTTGATTGTAACTCAATCAATCCGCTTGTAATTTTCTGAAAAAGTTCTGTTGCCATCCGAGTCAACTGTAATTTGGCTGAATGTATTTTCTTTTAAGATGAGCTCAAAAGTGAAGTTTCGCATGGTATCCAGAGCTTTCATCATCTCGTCGTCACCATACTCAATTACCTCGATCAATGAGCTGTCCGTTATTTTGTATGAACCATAGCCAAATCTACCGTTAGGGTCGTCCGGTACATATCGGGTCCACATAATCTTTTCTTTGGAATACATTTTAACCTGTCTGTAACCGTCAGATTTTATTATGGTATCTATAACATTTTCTCCGTCATAGTTATAAAAACTTTGTAATTCCCAAGTACCTTCAATAGTTGGACTGTTGGGTTTTTGTCCATTAAAGCTTCCTGTAAGCAAAAAAACAAGAATAATAGTGAAAAGTAAAACTGATTTTTTCATAATGCTCTACTTTTAAAAGTGTTAGAATATTTAAAAGATAGCAATAATTTTTGTAAAAATTAAGAATTTAGACTTAAAATGTTAACATTTTGTCAAGCTAAAGTGCTATGGAGAAGAATTTTTTTACACTAAAAGTCTGGTAAAAAAAAACGTATTTTTTAAAAGGTTTGCCAAGGATTTAAAAATTATTGACTGAATAGAGTTAATATTTATGAATTAAACATTTTTTGGATTAAATGTTTGATTTGTAAAAAAAATTGAACAAATTTCGGGTCTATTAACACAAACTTAAGTAATGAGAAACATTTATTTGACAATTATTGCAGTATTTTCTTGTGTTGCTGCATTTGGTCAGACCGTTACGGGTACAGTGTCCGATACTTCGGGTACACCTTTGCCCGGCGTGACCATTGTGGTAAGTGGCACAAACACCGGAACAACTACAGATTTTGATGGAAACTATTCCATTAGCGCCTCTAGCGGGCAGATCTTGAGATTTTCTTATTTGGGAATGAAACCAAAAGAAGTTACCGTAGGTACTCAAACGACTATCAATGTGTCTTTGGAAGAAGATGCAGAACAATTGGGGGAGGTTATTGTAACAGCTTTTGGAATATCCCAAGAAAAGAAATCGTTAGGTTATGCAGCGCAGAGTATTGATGCGGAAGCCATTGCCGACACAAAGCAAACCAATCTTGTCAACTCTCTGCAAGGACAAGTTGCGGGTGTGCAAATAACTAATTCGGGAGGTGCACCGGGACAAAGTGCTAGAATTATCATTAGGGGAATCAATTCATTGGATCCTAGCGCAAACAATCAACCACTTTTTGTAGTGGATGGCGTGCCTATTGACAATTCGACTGTTGAATCTCCCAACACACCAAGGGGGCTTTCTAATAGGGCAGCAGACATTAATCCAGCAGATGTGGAATCCATGTCCGTATTGAAAGGTGCTGCAGCAACGGCCCTTTATGGGGTGCGAGCTGCAAATGGCGCGGTAATTATTACTACCAAGAAAGGTGAAAAAGGTAAGGTAAGCATCAATCTTAATACTTCCGTAGGATTTGAAGAACTTAATCGTTTGCCCAAGCTCCAAAAAGAATATGGGCAGGGTTTTAGCGGAGAATATGATCCTTCAAGTTTTTGGCCTAGTTGGGGAGCGCCAATAGATGAGGTTGCCCAAACTGAACCAGGGCATAAATACCAAGATAATTGGAATAGGGCATTTGATACAGGTGTACGAACAGATCATAGTTTAAGTATATCCGGAGGCGGTGAAAAAGCAACGTTTTATGCATCCTTGGGTCGCTTGGATCAAAAAGGGATTATTCCTTTTAGTACTTGGGATCGGACTACTGCTAAAATATCGGGAACGGTCACAATGAACGAAAAATTCAATTTTGGTGGTTCCATAAACTATTCCAACTCAGGAGGAAACAGGGTTCCTCATGACCGTTTTATGGAAAGGATGATGTATTGGGCGGAAACCCAAGATGTAAGGGATTATATAAATGAAGATGGAACCATGAAGACTTATGGGAATACCAATCCTATTTATGATGCTCGTTTTAGTACCTATAAAGACGATGTAAACCGGATTATTGGTAACCTTAACTTCAATTATAGTCCATGGGAATGGTTGACCCTTTCGTACAGAATAGGTACCGACTTTTATAGTGACTCCAGAACGGAGATTACTCCCGGACCTAAAGGAATTGACGGTGAAGTGCCCTTGAGTTCTGAAGGCTATTTGGAGGAAACACGGATAAACAGTAGGGATATTACTTCTAATTTTTATATCACACTCAACAATAAGTTTGGTGAAGATTTTACCACTACTTTGCGCTTGGGGAACGATATATTTGAAAGAAAATATGATCGAATAACTTCAAGAGGAGAGGTTTTTATTATACCTGAGTTTTATAACCTCAATAATACAAGCAGGATATTTTCGGAGCAAGGAAAGAGTATAAGAAGATTGGTTGGTTTTTATGGTGATTTAATGTTAAACTATAAAGACTATCTATTTTTAAATGTAACGGGCCGTAATGATATTTCCTCAACACTGCCCAAGAACAATAATTCATTCTTTTACCCCTCCATTAATCTGGGTTATGTGTTTACAGAGCATCTGGATGTTCCTACATGGTTCACTTTCGGAAAAATAAGGGCATCTTGGGCACAAGTAGGTAAAGACACAAACCCTCATGTACTTGGAGCAACATTTGTTTCACCAGACCATTTTCCACTGGGCGGCCAAGTTGGATTTAGCCGTAATAGTGAATTTGGTGACCCAATGTTAAAACCTGAATTGACTACTTCAATGGAATTTGGGGCACAGTTATCTTTTTTTGATAGTCGATTGGATTTGGATTTTACCTACTATAAATCCAATGCAGAAGATCAAATTATACCAGTTCCCATTTCCGATGCTACAGGATTTTCCTCATATATAACCAATGCCGGGGAAATACAAAATAGTGGATTTGAATTTGTACTTGGCGCAGATATTGTTCGTAATGAGGATTTTACTTGGAAAGCGACCGCCAACCTGTCGATGAACAACAATGAGGTAAAATCAATAAGGGAAGGTATTGATGAGATAGTAGTGGGCAACCAGTTTGGTTATGCCGGAAGTACTGTGACCATGAAATTGATAGAAGGAGAGGCCTATGGAAATTTGTATGGTTCAAGCTATGAAAGATACGGAGCAAACGAAGAATCTATTTTTCTCCAACGTAATTTGCCGACGGTCATAGGGGATGATGGCTTTCCCGTCCGTAATGGAGATCAACTTATACTCGGTAACGCCGTTCCAAAATGGATAGGAGGCTTAAGGAATCAATTTACCTATAAGAATTTTGAATTGAGTTTTTTGGTCGATTTTAGGGCAGATGTAGATCAGTATAATCAATTTGACAACTTTTTGTCAGCGTTTGGTAAAAACGAGTATACTTTGGCAAGAAACGATTTTCGTGTCTTTGATGGTGTATTGGCCGATGGCACCCCAAACACCCAAGAAGTATGGCTTGGACAAGGTGTGGGACCGGATGGTAGAGATTATGGTGCCGGTTTTTGGAGAAATGCATATAGAGGAATAAGTGAGAATTTCGTTCAGGATGCAAGCTTTATTAAGCTAAGGAATATTTCGTTGGCCTATAACTTAAACGATAAAGTGCTTTCAAAACTGCCATTTACATCGATGAGGATTTCATTGGCGGCAAACAATATTATTTTATATTCCCCATGGGATGGGTTTGATCCTGAATCATTCTCTGCTGGAGCAGGCGGGAATGCCATAGGGTTCACAGGTCTTGGTTTTCCAGGAACCCAGAGCTATTTTCTAACGTTAAACTTTGGACTATAAAAACAGGAATGATGAAAATAACGAAAAAAATAGTGAAGAATTTAGGTTTGTTTTTGGTTTTGATGGTAGTTTCATGCGACTCCTATTTAGATGTAAACGAAAACCCTAATAACCCTGAAGATGCCCCTATCTCGGGATTAATGATCAATACTACCTATGAATCTGCAAAAAATATTTTTAGGGTAGGGGATATTACTTCAAATTATGTACAGTATTTAGCTTCACCAAATCCAGCAAGTGCTTCTGATACAATGGAGCCTGTAAGTAACAACAATACTTGGTTCAATATATATAATGTGATGACCGATTTAACAGTATTGATTGAAAAAGCAGAAGAACAAGAAGCGAACCATTATAAAGGGGCTGCGCAAGTCTTAATGGCATTGAATCTAGGAATGGGTGTGGATATTTTTGGCGATATGCCATATTCAGAAAGCTTTACTTTTGAAACCGTTACCCCTTCTTATGATGACGATGAGCAACTTTATGCCACGATTATGGGCTTTTTGGATGAAGGGATTAATAATCTCCAAGGAGAAACAACCGTTTCAATGGGAGAGGATGATTTTATTTATCAGGGAGATACGGCAAAGTGGATAGCCTTTGCCAATATGTTGAAGGCACGGTACATGATACATACCAAAGAAACTTCTAGTTACAGTGCTTCAGAAGTGTTGGCTGCTACCGATAATGGATTCCAATCCAATGATGACGATGCAAAGGTCGGTTTCTTTGAACAGGACATCAACCCATGGGCAGATGTTGCAAGGGATAATGCCGATCTTTTATTGGGAGGTTGGATATCCGAACAATTTATTCAAGCTTTGGATGGTACGTCCTATCCTACGATTGATCCTAGACTAGGGCTAATGGTTGGTACAACAGATGATGATACCTTTGTTGGTACTGTAAATGGGGCCGGTAGGGGAAATGCTCCTGAGCAAGGAGCAAGGTCAACATTAGTAGAAGATCAATATTATACAACTATAACTTCTCCAATACTTATAGCTACTTATAGCGAACAAAAGTTTATAGAGGCAGAAGCCGCGTTTGAAATCGACAAGAGCAGGTCATATCAGGCATATTTGGATGGAATAACCGCACATATGCAAATGCTCGAAGTCCCACAAGAGGAAATCGACTCATATCTTGCCGACCCAAGTGTTAGTATGGGGGAAGGAGCGTTTACTTTAGCGGATATTTTCAAAGAAAAGTGGGTGGCTTTATTTTTACACCCTGAATCTTGGAACGATGCTAGAAGGTTTGATTACCAGTATAAAGATATGGACGTGCCTGTTAATTTAAATCCAGATTTGAATGGTCAGTTTATAAGAAGATTGCCATATCCAGACAATGAAGTAAGCAGGAATGGACAAAATGTACCTGATGTAACGCTTCTTGATCGAATTTTCTGGGACGAATAAACATGTTTAGGTAAGAAACCTTGATCTAAAATCAAAGGCCACCCAATTTTGGGTGGCCTTTATATTTATAGGTTTATACAATATTAAAAAACATTCTCCTTGGTCAGGTACAATAACCCTTCCCCCGTTTCATTTAAAATTCGCTTGGTACGTAGGTAGCGGTTGTAATTGTACGCATCAAAATTTTCGGCGTTTTTATCCATAGTACTTATATGAACATTTCCAGCCGAGTGAATGAACTGGTTGTCCCCAATCCACATTCCCACATGGATAACGCGTTCCGAAGTGGAATCAGTGGCTTTGCGTCCAAAGAACAAAAGGTCTCCGGCAATCAGTTTGTCAAAATCTTTGGAATTATCTATCAAAGTGCCTTCATGTATTTGTTGTGAAGCATCACGTGGAATGATCATTCCATTCATTAAATAAACAGTTTTGGTAAAACCACTACAATCCACACCTTTGGTGGAAGTACCTCCCCATAAATAGGGGACACCGAGCATGGTCTTGGAGGTCTCTACCAAACTTTCTTTGGTAAAGGCCAACTTGGATTTCCATTCATCAAAACTATCCGCTTCGTCCTTCAGCAGGTACGCTTTTCGTCCGTCCGGGTATTTTACCTCATAAAAGTCACTATCTTCGGTAACGAGGCTAAAAATATTACCGGCCACCACATCGGAAACTGCATCGGAGCTTGCATCTGCTTCGGTGTATGACTTTCCATATGTATCCGTGTAAATTACCTTATCTGTGGCCTTCCATTCATCAAATTCCTTCTTGGTCATTAATTCAATACCCCCAGCATCTACCCATCCGAGATAGTTGTCCGGAGTTTGTATATGGTACCAGCTTCTTTCTTTTTGATATACGTTAAGAGGCATTCCCAAAGTACCCTGTGTGACCAATTCGGCAGAATGGGCAGGTTTTGACCTTAGGTTGGCAACAGAATTATTGATTACCCCATAAATCTTTCCCTCTAACTTTTCTGAAGGCAATACCTCAATACTATCCGTATACTTTATATTTTGGGAATCCAACTCTTTTTTAAAAGTATCCAACGCTTCTGGAAGGTTTGTTTTTCCCTTTAGGATGTAGCCAGAAGAATTCCCTTCCGATTGAATGTCAAAAAGAGCCACTCGTTTATCGGGAGCATAGGTTTCCCGAACGGAAGAAATAATTTGATCTAGCTTATTAGGCTCTGTGCTTTGCTCTGTTTTACAGGCTGAAAAAATAAGGACAACCAACATAAAGAAGCAAACCCTATTATTTTGGAAAGATGGAAACTTCATAAAATAATAATGTTACTTTATTTAATGCATGCAAAATAACCAATTTATGAGATATAATGATCAACCCAAGAGGGTGTTCAAACAATTGACCAATTGCAGAACATCCTCTTTTTTATGGTAAGCACTAAGCACAATACGGCTTATTATAGGGCCATTGGCGTCTGGATAATTAAAATTGGTGAAAACAAATCCTTTTCTGTTCAGGGACATTGTCACTTTGGTATTTTCGAATTCAAAAGTGGGATGTCCTTCCATATGGGTAAAAAAGGAGGGACTTTCTAGTATGGATTTAAAATAACGGTAGTTGTCCCTGAGTTTTTCCAAGCGTTCGGAATATATTTCTCTGGCACCCAACAGCGTTGCCATAAAAGCAGGAGATGCAGGGCTTGCTCCTCCATAAAAAGAAGTGGATTCCAACATTTGTATGTCCTGTATAGCACCAAAAACAGCCCCTGCCTGTATGCCCAATGCCTTGCCCAACGAACAACAAACCATTAGTTTGGCGGGTTTCAGTGCTTTGAGCACATTAAAACAACCATTTCCGTTTTCTCCAACAATGCCAATACCATGGGAATCGTCTCCGATTAAAATCACCTTGTCCAATGAGAGGTTTCTCAAACCCTTGAAGTTTGGAAATTGTTCACCGGAAAAATCAATAGTGTCAAAAAGTACAACGGGCATCAGTTGGTTTTTGGCAATTTCTTTTGATACCAGCTGCTCCAATTCCTCCCAACCTTTGGTTTTAATTATCCTACTGGTGCAAAGTGCGGCATGTGCATGTGGTGCGGCAATTACGGTATGTCCTTTCTCTATTAGGGTCTGAACCACCAATTGTGCCGCCAAATAACCGCTGGACATGGTCAAACAACGTTCACTGCCCGCCCAGTTAGCCAAATAATTTTCAGCTTCTTCGTAAACACCCAGTTTTACATTGGATTTTCTGGAAGCACCATAATGCATTCCATACTTGGAGACATTTTTTAAGTACAGTTCCTTGAAGGGGGCGTAGTTTTGTAAACCTAAATAGGAGGTGCCCCCAAAATATAAATGTGGTTTACCATCAATCAATATCTCTCTATCGGGTATACTTTGAATTTGGTAAGCCATTATAGCAGTTCTATTCCGCTTCCTGGTAGTTCAGGAAAAATGACTTTTCCGTTATCCAGAATTTCTACACCTTTGGCTATGTCTCCTTTTAACAACATGGCACCATCCATATCCACATAATCCAATTGGGGCAACAGTTGGGCAATGGCAGAAATACCAACGGTAGATTCCGTCATACAGCCCACCATAAGTTGCAATCCAAGCTCTCTACCTTTTTTGATCATCCGTCGTGCAGGTGTGAGGCCACCGCACTTGGTCAATTTAATATTGATACCGTGAAAATAGCCTCCGCATTGTTCCACATCGCTTTCTACGATGCAACTTTCGTCTGCAATAACGGGAAGAACGGATTGCTTCTTCACCAAGGCCATTCCTTCCCAGTTATCAGCTTTTAAGGGCTGTTCTAAAAACTCCACACCAAGTTCTTTTAATAAAGGGGCATTTTTAATAGTTTCCTCAGGGCCCCAAGCGCAGTTGGCATCAATTCTAAAAATGCTGTCAGTGTGTTTTCGCAATTCCTGAACAATTGCGACATCATCGGGGGTGCCCAATTTGATCTTATACAAAGGCCAAGGTTTTTCCTGGAGCTTGGCCACCATTTTTTCGATGGTATCTATACCTATGGTATAGTTCGTCATTGGATATTTTTCGGCAGATGTGCCCCAAAGTTCGTAGAGCGGTTTACCCTTTAGTTTGCCATACAAGTCGTTCGCGGCCAAATCCAAGGCGCAAAGGGTAAATTTATGGAGGTTCAGGGACTCTAAATGTTCGTAAAAGTTTTCAGGGGTGTCAAAATCGTATCCTTCTATTTGTTCCCTAACGGCTTCTATTTCGGCCATCATCCCTTCGATGGTAATCTTGTAATAAGGATTGGAGGTGGCTTCACCATAGCCTGTTTTGCCATTTAGCGAGAGGCAAACAATCAAGGTGTCTTGCTCATCTCGGGATTCTCTGGAGATAGTAAAGGTATGGGCCAGTTGAAGCACATATTTTTTTAGTGTTATCTGCATGGGCTAACTAAAATTAAATCATGCTAAGATAGGGCTTTGAGCAAACATAATAAAGGCAAAAGCCCACTGAAAACTCAGCGGGCCTTTGCATATGTAAAGGGAATTGGATTAATATTTGCGCACGCTTCCCGAAACGGATTTTTTGGTCTGTACGCTGGCATCGCCTGTGTACTTGATATCCGCTCCGCTGCTCGCATCTGCTACCAAAGACTCCGAAACATTTACGGAGATATCGGCGCCGCTGCTCGCATCTGCGTTACACCTTTTTACCATAAGGTCTTGCGCCTTAATGTCGGAACCGCTACTGGCATCAGCAAAAAGTGCATCGGCCTGTCCAGAAACCTTGATGTCGGCACCGCTACTGGCATCTGCAGAAACTTCTCCGGCTTCAACCTCTAGCTGTATGTCCGAACCGCTACTGGCGTCCAATTCTATGTTATTGGATTTTATTACACTTTGGGCAATAAGGTCTGCTCCGCTCGAGCTTTCCAAAGCTGTAATCTCTGGTAAGGTTACATAAACGTTTTTGGTAGCTCTACCGATATTCTCGATAGCGTGGATTTTTAGTTTACCATCTCTTATATCTGTTCCAATAAGGTCGATGATGTTCTCGTCTGCCTCCACGGTAATGTTGAAGTCGGACCCTTGGGTCACGAAAACGTCGATCCCTTCCGATGCGGATACGATGTCGAAATCTTCTTTTACATCGCGGCTTTCTTCCACGATTTCGCCGTTGCCTGTTTTTCCGTTGCCGAAGTTCATATCCATCATGCATGAGGATGCAAATAAGGATAGGAGTGCGGCGATGGCTAATCTTGCTAGTGTTGTCATGATTGTTGTTTTTTTATGCTCAGCTTGGCTGGGCATCTGTTGATTGATTTTGAAAAATGATTTGTTATCTACTGAATTATTTCAGTGTAAATGTCTGTTTTTATGTATGCTGTTTGAATTTAAAAATGCTCAATTGTAGAAAATCGTTCCCCAATTGTAATTTTTTGTTCCCTTCATATTATCTGCGTTTAATTACACCACCATTCGCTATATCCGATTTGATGATGGGTTTACCTGTATAAAAAATAGTTCCCCCACCTTTCACCGTTCCATCAAGGAGCGTGCTGACTTGTGCAGTTATTTTTCCACCTCCCTGGACAATGGCAAACAAAGAATCGACAGGTGTTGATGCCATTTCAAGATTCCCTCCGCTTTTCACAGAACACTTGAGAACCTTTATGGGGTCAAAACCATTCTTTATTTTGAGTGACCCGCCTCCACTTAGCTGAATTTCATCAAAACTTGGAGTCCCAATATAAATTTTAACACGACATTCATTTGAATGGTTGTCCTCACTTGAAATGTGCAAGACTTTTGATGAAACGGCCACATTGATTTTTTCCACACAGCTTTTTTCCCCTTTCAACTGCAATGTGGTTGCCGAAGAAGGGTGCAGATAGATGTCTCCCGCTGTTGTAACAATCAGGCTTTTAAAAGAAGGTATGGATTTCTCTTCCTTTACAGCACCATCTTTATTCCCGATAGAAGAGTTGTCCTGTGCTTTGCAGGTCGGTACTGCGAAGAGACTGAACAGAATTATGGATATTGAAATAAACTTTATCATGTTGATTTTTTGATTGCTTTATAAGGTGTAAACCTGACTAGTTTTTTGCTTTAACTTTTACACCATCCTCATTAATCTTCATTTCAAAGGAATCTTGGTTGTCTTTGATGTCGATATCGATACCATCTTCATTGATGATGATTTTACCGTTACCATCTCTATCCTCGTCATCGTCTTCTGGGCAATCCAAACATTGCAACTCTCCGTCACTACCCATCAACCAGTGTTGTCCGGCCATACCACTTCTATAAAAACCTTGATCGTTGTCGATTCCTCGGCCAATGTACCTGCTGGTGGAATCATCAAAATATACCGTCATATTTTCTGGAACATAAATGGTAATGGTCACTTCTTGGTTTCTAGCTTTGTTGGATGTTTCGGTGGTCAAATATTTGTCCAGTACAATTTCATTACCATCAACCGTGTATGCATATTCAATGTTTCTGGCGCGGTCACGGGCTGCTGGTGTTGAGCTACCATCTGCATCTTTTCTAATATTAATGCTGATGGAATCTGTATCGGACTTTCTTATTTTGATATCCACTTCATCGGACATAAGAATACGGTTGTCATTTTCGTCATAACCGAAAGTCATCCTACCAAAATGAATATCATCTCGGTTGTAATCCATATGTGCATCGTCCTTCATGCTTATGATCAGTGTGTCGGATGGTACTTCTAGCGAAAGTTCTGTCTTATCGTTAACGCTTCCCGTGTACGAGAATTCAGCAGCCTGACGTATGCCGAACACAATCAAGAGTCCTACGGAAATTAACCAAAGGCCCAACAGGGAGAATTTGGCAATGTTTCCGATGGATTTAAGGTTGTTCACCAATATCTTCAAACCTAAATATAACAGGAAGAAGAACGGAATCCCCACGGCAAAGAACAACAAGATGGATACCACCCATACTGGTGCACCGGAAGTGTTCACGATTTCATAAAAATCTATGCCGGGTACGTGTACCGCATCGAACATGCCTACGGTAAACAGACCAAAGAACAGTCCTACTAGGGTGGATGCCCCGATGATGATCAATAAAATGCCTATGAACTTGCCGAATACCTTGAACAGGAACAGGATAATGTCCCCGATGGTATCAAAAAAGGTCTTGGAGCTGCTTTTGACCTTGTTGCCCACTTTGTCGTAGTCAACACTTTTTACTTTTTCGGCAACATCATCAAACCCCTCTTTAACTTTGCGTTCTATATTGCTGATGTTGACGGGCTCCCCCCGCATATCCAATTTTTGCGAGGTTGTGGCAGCTTCGGGCACCAAAATCCAGAGTAGGATATAGGCGATAAGCCCAAAACCACTGGTAAATACGGCCAAAAGGATAAATATGAGCCTTACCCAAAGGGCGTCGATGCCCAAATAATGCTCCAAACCTGCGCAAACACCACCAATGTATTTGTGGTCGATGTCCCTGTATAGTTTTTTTGCTCTACTAGTAGGTTCTGCATGGGTTCTTTTAGGTTCGTCCTCAAAAATATCCTCGTCCACCATATAATCTTCGGGTTGCCCCATAACGTCGATTACTTGATCTACCTCTTTATGGGTGATTACTTGGCGTTCGTTCTCCATTTTCTCCAAAAAGAGCTCGGCGATACGAGCCTCGATATCGGCAATGATCTCGTCGCTTCCCTTGGTACCGGCAAAGGAGCGTTTTATGGACTCCAGGTACCGTCTCAGCTTGTTATACGCATCGTCGTCTATATGGAAGAGCGTATTTGCTAAATTTATATTTACTGTCTTGTTCATTTTTTGATTCTATTTTGTGTTGGTTACCAGATTGACTGCATTTCTTAGTTCATCCCAGGTGCCATTGAGTTCGTTAAGGAACAATTGGCCTGTTTCGGTTAGCGCGTAATATTTGCGGGGAGGTCCGGATGTGGATTCTTCCCAGCGATAGTTGAGTAATCCTGCATTCTTAAGCCTTGTGAGCAAAGGGTATATGGTACCTTCCACTACTAACATCTTTGCGTCTTTCAAGGCTCCTAGAATTTCTGAGGCATATTTGTCATCATCCTTTAAGATGGACAAAATGCAATACTCCAGAACCCCCTTGCGCATTTGTGCTTTTGTGTTTTCTATGTTCATAATTTCATGGTTCTAAATTTATGCTGAACTGGGTTCGGCATCTGATTAACAGTTCGTTTTTGTTCTTCCAAACTTTGTTTGGTTACGTTCCCACTCCATTCCCCTGAATTGGGCAGGGGAGTGGAAACGGTTCTTTGATTGATGATTGTTTTTTCGTTTTTTGATTGATGGTTAAACTCCGTTTTACTTTGATTGATGATGATTATTGTGGAGGTGATTAGGCTCCTATGATTATTTGATGAATTTTATAGTGAATGGGTATTTAAAATATTCTCCCTCATTCGTTCGGATTGTGGCCAAAATGGTGAAAACAATGTTCACAATACCTAAGGCTACTTGCAAAAATCCTGAGATACCAACAGGCCAGAATAATCTTCCAAACCTAAAGTCGTCGCTATCGATATGAATATTTAAGTTGTTAAGGTCGCTCAACCCGTGGAACCCGAAAAAGTTCCAATCGAACAAGTCTGGCCAAAATCCAATAAAGAATGGGATGGTGACCAAACCTGCCACGATGGAGTAAAGCAACATACTAATTTGAAAATTAAGAGCCTGTTTGCCGTTGTAATCGACAAACGCATGCTCTTTTTTGTTAGCGGTCCATAAGATCAACGGAAGTATAAAATTCCCAAAGGGGATAAAGTACTTCGAGAACATGGACGCATGGATGATTGCGGATAAATTTCGTTCGTGTTTGGTGATTGTAGTTGCCATTTTCTGATTGATGTTTTTTGATTGTAAAGGGGTTAACCTATTAGCTTACGATGCAAATATATATCTAAAAGATGGTACTATGCAAAACAAAGTACTATGATTTAACAAAAAATTAACAATATTGGATAACTTCTTTTTACCTATTTTTAGGCAGACTTAAATAAAGTATATGGCACTTACACCCAGTAAAATCAATATGTTCACTTTTATGAAGCTCCCTTCGGCATGGTGGTGCGGGGTACGACTCAAATATATTGGTGATAAAAAAGCAATGACCACGGTAAAACTTAAATGGATGAATCAAAATCCGTTTAAATCCATGTTTTGGGCCGTTCAGGGGATGGCAGCAGAGCTAAGTACGGGTGCATTGGTGATGAACGAAATCCAAAAAAGCGGCAAAAAAGTGTCCATGCTCGTCGCCAATAACAAAGCCACCTTTACCAAAAAAGCCACGGGACGCATCAATTTTACCTGTGAGGATGGCGAACTCATTGCCGATGCTATCCAAAAAACCGTGGAAACGGGAGAAGGACAAACCTGCTGGATGAAAGCCGTAGGCGTTAACCAAGATGGGGTAGAGGTATCCACTTTTCATTTTGAGTGGACGGTGAAGGTGAAAGAATAATGTTATAAGACTTTTACAGTGCACTTCATAAGAAGACATCTCGTTCTTTTCTACTTTATAGCTTTATTGGTTTTAATGAATTTCATATCAGCAATGCTTTGGTATGTTTTGAATTCTTTAAACTTTTTCTCCTATGAAACGGAAGGCATAGTCTTAGTTTCCTCTTTTCCAATAATATATCTTGCTGGAATATTACTTTCCTTTAAACTTTTAAAAATAAAGTGGTTTATCAATACAGATAGAATACGATACAGTATAGTTATACAATGTATCTTCTTATCCGTTTTCTTATTTATTTTTCAAACTTTGGTTGATGTTCCATTTTGGAGAAACTTAGTAAATGGGGAGTTTCGGTTTTTAGCTTGGGAAATACCATTTCAAAAAGGAGCTTATATAACAGTTTCAACTATCCTATCAATTTTGGTAGCCCCAGTTTTGGAGGAAATATTATTTAGATATCTTATTTTCAATTCATTATCGGAAAGGTATGGCTTCTACTTTAGCATGGTGGTTACCGCATTGCTTTTTTCAATGATGCATTTAAGTATGGAAGGCTTATTCGCTTATTTTTTGATAGGCCTTATATATAACTATATTTATTATCTAACCAAATCACTATGGTTGATTATTTTGGTTCATATCATTCATAACATTTCAGCTAGTATTACCAAACTGGAATTTTATGGAGTATCGGATTCTCCAATGATTTTAGGCGTTATCATATATATTGTAAGCGCCTATGGTATTATTCTAACTATCAAAAAGCTTAGATTGTTAGTCAAGGAATAAAGATTGAAAAGAACTGTAACAAATCCACCTATCCATCAACATATAAACAGAAATCAAAAAACAATCAAAAAATGAACGCACACGAAATCGACTACCACATTTACGGCGAAGAAATGCAATATGTGGAAATAGAACTGGACCCTCAAGAAGCTGTTGTTGCCGAAGCAGGCACTTTTATGATGATGGACCAGGACATTAAAATGGATACCATCTTCGGAGACGGTTCCAACCAAGATACCAGTGTTTTGGGCAAAGTATTCTCCGCAGGTAAGCGATTGCTCACGGGCGAGAGCCTTTTTATGACCGCTTTCCTGAACATTGGACAAGGAAAAAAGCAAGTAAGCTTTGCTTCACCCTATCCAGGTAAAATTGTTCCTATTGATTTATCAGAAAAAGGAGGGAAGTTCATCTGCCAAAAAGATGCGTTCCTTTGTGCCGCAAAAGGTGTTTCCGTTGGTATTGAATTCTCCAAACGCCTGGGACGTGGCTTTTTCGGTGGCGAAGGCTTTATTATGCAAAAACTGGAAGGCGATGGAATGGCCTTTGTACATGCCGGTGGAACCATGGCCAAAAAAACATTGGCTCCCGGCGAGACCTTGAGAGTGGATACGGGCTGTATCGTTGGCTTTTCCCATACTGTAGACTACGATATTGAATTTATTGGGGGCATCCGTAACAAGGTGTTCGGAGGCGAAGGACTGTTCTTCGCTACACTGCGTGGCCCTGGGACAGTGTATATTCAATCTTTGCCGTTCAGTAGATTGGCCAGCCGTGTGTGGGCCGCTGCACCCAGAGGAGGCGGAAAAGACAAAGGAGAAGGCAGTATCTTAGGTGGCCTTGGGGATTTGCTTGACGGGGATAACAGGTTTTAAGTTGCTGGAGGTTTGATGCTCGATGTTAGGTGCTTGAAGCAAAATATCCATTGTTCAAAAGATTTAATGTGGTTGAAAAAGCGAAGTTTAAATTTGAAAAACTACATATATGGCAGGACGCCATGAATTTGGGAGAACAAATAAACTTGATTGCCGATGATTTCCCCAAGAAAGAAGCATATAACTTATCATCCCAAATCTGTCGAGCAGCAGATTCGGTGGCCCTTAATATTTCTGAAGGTTCCATCGTTCAATCAAAGCTTGAGTTTAGAAAGTTTCTGGGTTATTTTGTGCGTTCACTGGCAGAAGTGGTGACTTGTTTGTATAAGGCTAGTAATAGGGCGTATATTTCCGATAAGGAATTTGAAAAATTATATGATTGTTGTTTCAAGTTAATGAACATGATCATAGCTTTTCGAAACAAGATATAGCTTCACACCATTAAAGACTTTTAACACCGAGCATCAAACATCCAACACCGAACAATCCATGAATTTCAACGACCTGTTCCACTTTCTGGAAGAATTGCAACAAAACAATAACAAGGAATGGATGGATGCGAACCGTAAATGGTACAAATCCCTTCGAAATGATTTAATTGCTTGGCTGGACGATTTGGATATGACCATGGCTCAGCTTCATGATGATTATTACCCAACTCTAGGTAAAAAGGGTATCAATCGAATCAATAATAATCTGATGTTTCACCCAAACAAGCCCATTTATAAAGATCATTTTGGTGCTGGATTGGACAAAGCGCCCAATTCTGCCGATTTTTATATTGAAATCGGTCTAAAACATTGTTTGCTGGCCGGCGGTCGCTGGCGACCGGATTCCAAAACCCTTCGTAGTATCCGTGATGCCATCGATTACAACGGGGAGGAATTGCAGGCGATTCTTGATAAACCTTCTTTCAAAAAAATGTTCGGAGGTTTATATGAAGACGAAAAACTGGTGTCATCGCCCAAAGGGTTTTCCAACGACCATCCACATATAGAATTGTTGCGGAACAAAACCTTTGCAGTAGAATATGGCTTGACCAAGAAAGACGTCCTCAGTGATGATTTCAAGGAAAAAATCGTTGATGTTTACAAAGAAATGCTACCCTTTCGTCAATATTTAAACCAAGCGGTAACTGTTTAGTCCAGATTATCCGAAGCCTTTATCAAGCGAGCCGATAGGTCAGGGCGTTCCATATCCTTATCATAAGGAAACATGGGCCTGATGATTCTTTTATGGCCCAAACGCTCCAAGTCTTGATCTACGCCCCCAGGGGTAAGTGCCATGATCCAGTCCCCACGCATATTATAAAGTTCTGGAACCAAATACCCAATTTTGACTACAATAATATCCGTTTCACTGGGAGTAAGTCCCAAATTGGTGAAGTCGGATTTTCTGTGATACGGTTTTCTCTTTTTGGTTACGATTACATGGGCGTTGTCCACTTGTACAACTACTTCGGTCTCAGCATGTACGTCGCCATGTTTTATGGCAGTAACTTTTCCCGTTAGCATAAGGGGTGGGGCATATCTATCGTCAATATCGGCACCAACAGGAGCACTGACTTCTCCGCCAACGCCAACTTGCATAGCTTGTTCCACCAATTTAGGCCCGGGAATAGAGGCGTAAATCAATGATTTGCCATCAGGTGTGTGGAATTCCCCTCGTTTTAAAAGTTCGGTCAAGGTCCAGGTAACATCCCCTGCACCGCCTGCGGTGGGGTTGTCGCCCATATCACTCAACATAAATGGTTTTTTGTCACTCGCCAAAGCAAGTTCCAATGCTTCTTCGTAGGATTTTGTGGGGGCCACGAATTCAAATTCTTCGCGGACATCCCAAAAGCTATTGGCCAACTTTTCGGCCCCTTCGGTTACTTGCTTTTTATCATCCCCGGTAGCCATAACCACGGCATGGTTTCGGGGTTCATCGGCCCATGCGTAGCCAATCCAAATAGCTGCATCGATTACACCTTCTTGTTGCTCCACTTCGGGAACTTTGGCGTACAGACTTTTACCTGGCTCCACTCGGGTGCTCGTTTTTTCGCCTGGTAACAAAATCGGTACGGGAACCCAGGCTTTATATTTTGGCTTACCTTTTCCGTTTTCCAATCGCGATACCAGGTTTTCCACAGCTCGTTTGCGGGATTCCGTTGCATCTTCATGAGGTGCCATTCTGTAACAAGTAATCAAATCGGAGTGCTGCGCCAAACGTTTGGATACATTTCCGTGGAGATCCATGGAGGTCGAAATCAATACGTCGGTTCCCACTACCTCACGAATTCTTTTGATGAGGTCGCCTTCTGGGTCATCCAATCCAACAACGCTCATGGCTCCATGAATGTCAAAGAAAAGACCGTCGTACGGCATATTTTCCTCCAACATGGTAAGTGTTTTGCCCACCAAGGATTCGTAAGCTTCTCGAGTTACGGTTCCCCCGGGCAATGATTTTCCCACTAAAGTGGGAACCCATTCGGCTCGTTTTCTCAAGGATGAATCCGCATTCATAAACGGATAGCGGTTAAATATGGAATCTCCGATTTTAGGATGGAATGCTTCTTCATGGGTAAGGGCGGGCGAAAACGTACTGGATTCAATTCCAAGGCCAGCAATAGCGATTCGGGGCAGTTTTTTTTCGGTGTTTTTATCACAACTTATCAGAATAGCAAAAAGTAATAGAAGGAGTAAGGGGTTACGCATAATATTGGGTTTGGTCGGTTTTCATCAAAAAACATAAATATCGACATAATAATATTGATGTCAAAAGTGATTGCAGTAATTCAAGGTGATAAGGGGATAAGCTTGTATATTTAACCAAAACTTATTCATTTTGGCTAGCAACAGAATTAGAAACATGCAGCGAGAGCTGCTTTCGGACAATTGGTATTCCCTAGAAAAAATCACTTTTGAATATTTACGGGACGATGGCATTTGGGAAAAGCAAATTCGAGAAGCATACGACCGCGGCAATGGTGCCGCCATACTTCTTTATAATGTTGAAAAAAGAAAGGTAGTGCTTACCAAACAGTTTCGTATGCCCACGTATGTGAATGGCAATGATGATGGGATGATGGTTGAGGTCTGTGCGGGACTTTTGGAAAAGGGCAATGCTGAGGAAACGATAAAAATGGAGGTAGAGGAGGAGACGGGTTATAAAATTGATAAGGTGGAAAAGGTTTTTGAAGCCTACATGTCACCCGGTTCGGTTACTGAGATTCTTCATTTTTTTGTTGGTGAGTATAAAGATGCCATGAAAGTAAGTGAGGGCGGTGGCGCAGCGGATGAAACCGAAAACATTGAGGTGTTGGAGCTGGATTTTAAAAAAGCGATTGCCATGATGCAAAACGGTGAAATAAAAGATGCCAAGACTATAATGCTATTGCAATACGCCCAAGTGCAGGGAATTATGCATCAGTAGTTTTCGTAGAGATTCTTTAAGGTAGCATACATGGTTTCCCTTATTTCTGATGATGACACCCGAAAATGGTTGTTCATAAAACTAAAGATGAGCAATTTGCCCGATTTGGTCTTCACATAGCCGCTCAAATTATAGTTGTTGCCCACTGAGCCCGATTTGGCAAAGAGGAACGGCTCCGTAGTGGGGTCTTCCCATTCTTCAACCGTATTGTTGGGTCCCCACATCGGAAATATCCCAAAAAGGCGTTCTTCCTGTACTTCTTCATATAGTTTTTGAAGGATTTGAACAAAGGAACGAGGCGTAAACAAATTATAACGGGAAAGCCCCGAACCATCTACCCAACGGGGCTGATGTTCTAAGTCCTTTAAATGATTGTCCAACATAAAATCGATGGCTTTTTTGGTGCTCAAGGTATCGGATAATGTGGCCGAGGAAGCCATCAATAATTGCTCTGCCAAAAAGTTATCGCTCTTAAAAAGCATACGCTTAAAAATAGAGTCGGTTTCTATTCCGTACAATGTTTGTTTTTCTCCAGATGGAAAATGTTGGGTTAAAACAATATTCTTCCCAAGTGCAGTTTCAAATAATTCTTTGGTCAAATTGTCACTGGTCACAAAAGGAATTTCCAAAGTGTCTTGTTCCGTTGAGGAGACATAAAACTTGTTGCGGAACTCTTCTCTTTTTAAAGTGGTATCCTTAATTATGATTTTATCGGCGAACGTTTTTGGAGAAACTTCCAATCCGTTGGTGTTGGAAATGGTTGCTACATTGCCGTAAAGAGGCAAAGTGGATTTCTCGGGCGAAAAATAGGTGTCGTAATCTTCCCAGGCCCAACCAGGTCCATAGCGCGGTTCGTTGTGATTTTTGGTGTAAAGAGCAATGGTTTCCTGATTTTTTAACCAATCTATTGCCGTGCTATCCTGAAAATAGGGGTGCAACCATGATGGGTCACCGGCACCTTCAATAAATAAAGTGTCGTTGGCAACGATATATTTTAGGGTTGGGATGTTTTTCGGAAGTAATTTCATCCCCGTGTAGAACGTTACAATCTTTGTGTTGCTGGCAGGGGTAAAGTATTTGTCGCCATTATGACTATAGACCTCTTTTTTAGTATTGGCATCAATAATTACAAGGCCATGAAAAGAATTTTTCAGCTTGTTGCTCCCAATTTTTGAGTTCAGTGTTTTTTTGATTGAACTACATCCAGTTAATAAAAAAGAAATCATCAAAACACTGAAAAACAGAAGCTTAATAGGTTTTATCTGTGGTTGGTTCATATAGGGCATTGATCAATTTTAACAACAAGGTATTTATTTTTTAACTGAAACTTAGGTTTTTTAAACGTGTTTTTTACTAATTTAGGAGACAACCTATTATTTCCAATTTAATCAAATTATTATGCCTAGAGCTATGTTAGATTACACCAAAACAATCCTTCAAAAGGTGAGTTTTGATGTTAAACTCTTTGCTAGGGAACTTCAGAAAGCTATTTCTAGATTATTGCCAAGTGAAGTGGAAGAGCTTAAAATCTGGTTACAATTTTATCTTGTAGACAAGCCAGAATTACAATCAACATTATTACTATTAAAAGCATAAACACTAACTAGAGCCGCTGAAAAGCGGCTCTTTAATTTTTGTTTAAAGGGCTGATGATTTTCACATCCTGAAAAGCAATTGCTCCACGAACAATACTGGAGATTACCTCTCTGAGAGCATCCGTAATTTGTATTTTCAGTTCGCTTTTATGGTAAATCAAACTTATTTCACGTGCCGGAGTAGGTTTTTGGAAGGATTTTAGGTTAGTACTCTTGTCCTCTTCCAAGTGTAGGGTATTCAAGTAGGGCAACAGGGTCATTCCCATGCCTTCATCCGCTAAACTGACCAAGGTCTCAAAACTTCCACTTTCAATTTTAAAATGGTCACCATGTCGGTTTTTGGAGGCCTTGCAAAGGTTGATCACCCCTTCTCGAAAGCAATGGCCATCCTGCAACAAAAGAATATCATTTACATCCAGATCATCCGTAGATATTTCATTTTCTGATGCCAGCCTATGATTTTTTGGGACGTAACCTACAAAAGGCTCATAATATAATGGGCGTTCTTTGATAAACTCAATTTCTAGCGGTGTTGCGGCTATTCCAGCATCCAAATGCCCATCCATAATATTTTTGATCATGGTTTGGGTGGATTGCTCCTTGATGATGAGGTTAACCTTGGGATACTTTTTTATGAATGCATTTAGGAACATGGGCAGTAAAGTAGGCATAACCGTAGGTATTATTCCAAGAGTGTAATCTCCCCCAACATACCCTTTGTCTTGATCCACAATATCTTTGATGCGTTCCGCTTCGGCAACAATGTTCTTTGCCTGGGCCACAATTTTTTCCCCTACTTCGGTAATGGTGATGGGTTTTTTGCCCCTGTCAAAAATGAGGACATCGAGTTCGTCCTCCAACTTTTGTACCTGCATGCTCAAGGTGGGTTGGGTAACAAAACTTTTTTCTGCGGCAAGGGTAAAGTTCTTGTGCTCGGCAACAGCTAACACATATTGAAGCTGGGTAATGGTCATTCAATTCTAAGTTTAGGGCATAAAAGTATAAAAAACCATTAGGTTAGTCTATAGAAAAGAAAGAATCCTAAAAGGCGCAGATTGTATTAAAGCTAAGAGTCCGTCTAAAAAGCAACAAAATTTTGACTTTGTCAGGTTGAGCGTAGTCGAAACCTATTGGTTATCAATGTTATTCAGGTTCTCGACTGCGCTCGAACTGACAGGCTACAAGCTTTTTAGACGGGTTCTTCTGATAATTGACTGTTGTTTTTTGATTAAAACCGGATGTTCATTTCCAAATCCTCATCGCCAACAGTAAACTTGGCACTGTTAAAAGTTGGTGGCCCCATGGTCATATCGTTGCCAGACATCCCGTAGCTTTCTTTTGGCATCCCGTTGGACTGATAATCCATTCGGTTGTTTTCGTTAGCATCGTGCAGGGCCATAACGGCATAGGTGCCTGGTTTTACGTTATTGAACTTCAAGATTGCTTTTCCGTTTTCAATGGTACTTTCCAAGTTTTGTATGCCTGGACCTTTCATAAAAGTTTCGGCGGTGTGTAGGCCTGCAAGCACTTTTCCTTCATCACTGGTTAGGTTGTCGATGGTAACGGTAATAGCTACGTTGGTTTTTTCTTGTGCCATGGCAATGATGCTTACAAAGAGGAAACTTAAAGCTAGTGTAACAGTTTTCATACTATTTGTATTTGATGTTTTGTCTACTCCAAAATTCAGAAAGAAGACCGTCTATAAAAATTTCAACCTACCGAAATGTTGATTTTTTGGAGTGAACTGCAAAGTGAAAACTGTAATTCAATTCAGCAATAAAAAACTACAATTGAGTATTTCCTTTTCGTTTGGTAAGGTGTTCAAGAGCAATTTTGTGGCATCAATCAAAACGATCAGTCATGAAAATCATCATCAATCTAATTACATTATTATTAAGTACCGGAGTTGTTTTTGCACAGCAGACCATCAATGGAAAAGTTACCGATGCCAAAAACAACCCCATCGAAGGTGCCAACATTTATTTGGAAGGAACTTACGATGGCGCCTCATCGGATGCCGACGGTAATTTTAGCTTTGAGACAACTGAAGAGGGAATGCAGACCCTGGTTGTTTCCATGTTGTCCTACGAACCACACTACGAGGCAGGAGATGTTTCCTATTTTAAGGATTTACATATTAAATTGATGGAGTCCGTCAATTCGTTGTCGGGTGTTACTTTGACCGCGGGAACCTTTGAGGCAGGAGATAATTCCAAGGTGTCTGTGCTGAAACCGTTGGATATTGTTACCACAGCAGGGGCTGCGGGCGATTTTGTGGCTGCTTTGCAAACACTACCTGGAACCACAACGGTAAACGAGGATGGTCGTTTGTTCGTTCGTGGAGGTACTGCAGGGGAAACACAGGTTTTTATAGATGGTCTTCGTGTTTTTCAACCGTTCAATGCCACACCCAATAATACACCGACCCGTGGCAGATTTTCACCATTTCTTTTTAAAGGGATTTCTTTTAGCACGGGAGGTTATTCGGCGGAGTATGGGCAGGCCCTGTCCAGTGTACTTTTGTTGAATACTACGGATGTGCCGTTACAGGAGAAAACGGATATTTCCATAATGAGTGTTGGGGGTGGAGTGGGGCATACAAAGATTTGGGGCGACCAATCGCTCAGCATCAATACATCTTACATGAATCTTGCCCCTTATGAGGCTTTGATTCCATCCACCCAAGGTGTTCGTTGGAACATCCCGTACGAATCCATTTCTGGGGAAGCGGTTTTTAGAAGCAAAGGTGAAAAGAGTATGTTTAAACTGTACACGGGATTCAACCATTCCAATCTGGATATTGAACAGGAGGACATCAATTTTGATGATTACGTACGTTTCCGTCTCAAGAACAACAACTTATACTTTAATTCGTCCTATAAATACTTTTTTGCCAACGACTGGAGTTTGACTTCTGGAGCATCTATTGCTTGGGACACCAATGATATCGGTATACAGGAAGACAAGGTCGATGCCAAGGAAACCTCATCACATATCAAGATAAAGGCACGTAAAAATTTTAGTAATCGGTATGATTTGAGTTTTGGAGCAGAGTATTTCAATACCAATTATGATGAAACCTACACAGATGTTGATTTGGATGAGTTCAATAGTGGTTATAATGATGGTTTATGGGCCGCTTTTGCAGAATCAGATATTTTCCTGAGCAACAAGTTCGCCATGAAGCTGGGTATCCGGGGGGCGCACAGCAGCTTGCTGGATGGGTTTACAATATCGCCAAGGGTGTCTTTGGCCTATAAACCGGGAGAGGACGGGCAGTTTTCTTTGGCCTATGGCGATTTTTATCAGCGGCCGCTTACCGAAGTGGTTAAGTTCACGCAAAATTTGGACATGGAAAAAGCATCGCACTATATCCTCAATTATCAATACATCAATAATGGGAAAACTTTTAGGACCGAGGCCTATTATAAGGATTATGACCAGTTGGTCAAATATGATACGGATGCGCCACAGTTCAATTCCAATTACACCAATTCGGGAGGCGGGTATGCCAAGGGCGTCGATGTTTTTTGGAGGGATAGCAAGAGCATAGAGAACTTGGATTATTGGTTCTCGTATTCCTTTTTGGATACTGAACGGAACTATCGAAACTTTCCCGAAAGGGCAACGCCTAACTTTGCGCCAAAACATAATGTATCGTTGGTTACCAAATATTGGGTGGATAAGCTAAGGTCCCAAGTTGGGTTTTCTTATTCGTATGGTTCCGGTAGGCCGTACCACAATCCCAATATACCTGGTTTTATGACGGAAAAGACAAAGTCTTACAACAATCTTAGCTTCAATTGGGCCTATCTTATTGACCAACAAAAGATTTTGTACTTCTCGGTGAGCAATCTTTTGAGTTTCAATAATGTGAGCAATTATCAATATGCAGAAGTTCCGGATGCTAACGGAGTATTCAATAGAAGAGCAATTACTCCACCGGCCGACAGTTTCTTCTTTATTGGATTTTTCTGGACGATAAGCTCGGATGGCAAGAGCAACCAACTGGACAATTTATAGACTATTGCTGCATTTTAAGGTAATAATCCACAGAATGTTTCCCGGAACCATAAACAATAAAGAAGAGGGTAGCTAATAAAACAATGATGGCCAACATAAGGTTGTTGGTGTCCATCTCGCCCAAGAAATTAGTAAGAACGGCACCCAAAAGTATGGGTAGCTGTGCAATACAGGCCCATCTAGTCAGCAATCCTACAACGATAAGAATACCACCAACAAAATGAGCAGGAGCTATATAATGCAGAATGAACATGCCCCCTGGCACCCCTTCAAAAGGACGTGCCATTCGCTCCATTTCTGTGAAATTGGTCATAAACTCGATTCCCTTGACAAAAAAGATGATACCAAGCATAACTCTGATCAAGTCCAAGAGGAGATAAGTACGGGCATTTGCCCATTTATTGAGCGATTTTATTAGAGCCATGACAATGAGGTTTAAGGTTTGACACTATAAGATACTCATTTTTAACGATATAGTAAATAGGTGGTCGTTTAAAACCTTACAAAAATGTAAGACAGGTACAAACCTGGCATGTGCAGTACTAGGCAGAGGTTATTGTTAATTCCATTTGAATATCGCTACGGGCATAAGGTGACGAAATTTTGGTCATTTCCTTAAAACCTAATTTTTTGTAAAGCGATAGGGCCGGGGCCAATTTTCGATTGCTCTCCAAAAATATTTTTTGGGCTCCCAACCCTTTGGCTTTATCAATAATGTGCTGTCCCAACAATTTGCCTATACCTTTGCCTTGCGCTTTGGGGGAGACGCCCATTTTAGAAAGTTCAAAATCATAACCGGCATATTGGCAAGGAATTAAAGCGCAAACTCCCACCGGTTCCCCATTTATTAAAGCTACCGCAATATACCCGCCTTTGTCCAAAATATATTCTTTGGGATGGTGGAGCGCAACACGGTCCATTTCCTCCATCTGAAAATATTTGGTAATCCATTCCTCGTTCAGGCTCCTAAAAGCATCTTTATAAGTTTCAGAATAGGGAACAATGGTAAAAGACGCATCCATGTTGGGGAATATTTTGAATTTTTTTGTCAAAAATAAATTTAATTCCAGAACATTTTATAAACTGAAATTCAATTTTTATGAATTCAAACTGCTTATCTATCAATTCAATAGACCGTTCAACGAAAAAATTACCTGTTGGACGATAAAATATGTAGATTTACATTATAATTAGTCATAAAATTCTTACAAGTCCCAAATCTTGCGAATGAGACTATCAAAAACATATGGTCCTGTCCCAATCAGGAATATTAACCTACAAATCCCAATCGGCTATGGAGATAAAACTACCCCCGTTCCCCCAAATCACATTTCCGCCTCTACTTAAGCATTATGTATATGGGTTTCTGATTTTTACTCTTCTTGGTTTCCCGTTACAGGCCCAAGAAGAAAGCAACCCCTATGTTAGTTACGATGTACCATTTCAGAATTTGTTGAAGTTCAACCGATTTCTGATCAATCCTACCTTTTCATCAATACGTGAGGATAAATCGTACATCAACTTTTTCCATCGCAGTCAAAGTGCTGATTTCGAAAACAATCGCCAGAACTACTTTTTGAGTTACAGCGGTAGATTGAACGATAGGGTTGGACTTGGGTTCAGCTTATATAACCAGCATGAAGGGGTCATTTCCAATTTAGGTGTCATGGCCAATTATTCCCACGGTATCCAGTTGGGAGAAGAGAGTAGCTTAACCTTTGGGGTGAATATCCCTTACTATGTAACAGGCTATGATCCTAGTAGAGCGGTAACTCAGGGAGGAGATCCCATTTTGATGGAAGCTGAGGAAAGTTCTGTAATATCGTTCCAGCCAGGACTTAACCTTAGTTTGGGCAAATTCGACTTTGGAGTGTTCGCTCAAAATTTGGTGGATTATAATTTAAGGTCAGGAAAATCCCTGAGCAACCTAAACCAAAAAACTTTTTCAGGTCACGTACAGTTTGTTAAAGAGTTGGAAAATGGAAGAGGTGTTTTTGAGGATGGGAGATTAATGCCCCTGGCACGAGCACGATTTGAAGGGAGCGAAGACCCTATCTTTGGAGGAGGGATTATTTTGGATCTTCCCAAATTGGGTTGGATTCAAGGTGGATACGACCAATTTTATGGTGCATCGGCCGGTACTGGATTCAATTTGAACCAACGATTGTCCTTTGGATATAATTTTGAAAAAAGCTTGAACAGCAACATTGCCAACCTTGGTGTAACCCACGAAATTTCAATTGCTTATTCTTTTGTTCCCAATCTTTCCAAAAACACATTCGTTTCCAACGACGATGAAGAGAAAAAGAAGGTTGAAAATACGGCTGTTGCTGAAGCAAGCGATGAAACCGCAAAAGCAAAGCAACATGGCAAGTTGGATGTAGAAACCACTCTGCGTCCCTCCAATAAAGAGGACAGAGCCTATTGGGAAGAGCGCGTAGCACAATTGCAGGAGCAGCAAGAAGATAGCTACGCTGTAATTGATGACCTCCTTTACAAAATAGATTCCATGAAACAGGACAGGGAACAAGAAATGGAAAAACGCTTTGAGATGGTTATGCGAATCGTGAAAAGGCACAATGGGGATGAGATTCCCGATATTGAGACCAAGGCCCAAAAACTATATTTGGCGGACAACAAGGATTTGGACTCTGTTTACAATGAAATTGAAGCTTCGACTGCACAAGCTCTTGCAGATAACTCCAAATCGGTCGTTAAAGAATCCAACAAGAAAAGTGAAGGAACTTTTCATGGAGGTGCGTTTAAGCCCATTGAAAAATACATTGACCTTGAAGGAGTAGGGCAAGGGCACTATATTGTGGCCAACGTTTTCAAAAATGAGACCTACCTAAAAAACTTTATGAAAGAATTGAAAAGCAAGGGATTGCAGGCACAATACTTCAGGAACCCGGATAACGGTCTCAATTATGTGTATTTGGCAAAATATGAAGAAAATGAAATGGCATACGCTGCATATCAATCAAAAATGAAGGGCAAGTACCAAGACGAAATTTGGATCATGCATGTTGAGAACCCGAGGTATTCCAATTGGGCGGATACCAATTTTCAAGATATAGAATAGCCACTAAGTGGCTTTGCCTTTCATGTGCTGGGCAATATCTTGACTTCCCGGGTCTGGAATTTCCTCAAGTTCTGATATTATTTTATGGTGATCATTGGCTTGGGTCTGGGATAGCTTGTAGGTAGCCTGTATATCCGATACTTGCACTTTAAAACCCACCACTCCTTTTACTTGGCGCAAGGTTTTTGGGGATAAGTTTTTAAGGGAAATCGGGTTTTTGGAGACTTTCTCGTACTTATCTACCAGTCGGTGCATGGATTGCATGGTCTCTTCTTCGGTTAAAACCTTTAGATTTCCGTACACATGTACTGCTATATAGTTCCAAGTAGGCACTTCTTCCTCTTTATACCAAGAAGATGAAATATAGGCATGCGGACCATTAAAAATGCACAGAACTTCTGTTTTGGCCGTAAAATTTTTCCATTGAGGATTGGCTTTGGCAATGTGGCCCACCAAAATATCATTTCCGTTTTCGTCGGTTTCCAGTTCCAAAGGAATATGGGTGCCCCATGGTTTGTCGTCTACAATGTTGATCAATATGCCAAAACTATTGTTCCTCAAGAAATCCTTGATTTCTTCAATGTTTTGATTGTTGTAGTGAGGTGGAATGTACATGGATTGCTTTAATTTTTTGGAACCGAACAGCTAAAGTAAAAATTAAAGCTTGCATACCTTACAGTTCATCCTCGAATGTTTACAGTTCGGTAAAGCTTCTTTTAAAAAGCGATGTGCTCCAACCATCTTTGTGGTATCAATAATCATAAAAGCGACAGTCATGAAAAAACTTATCCTATTGATGGTACTCATTGGGGCCACCTTTGTCAATGCACAAGACCGGTATTCCAAAGGGATGGAAAAGGCCTTCGAACTATGGGGAAATCAAAAAATGATGGAGGCATCCAACATGTTCGAACGAATAGCAACTGCGGAACCGGACAAGTGGTTACCGTATTATTATGTTTCTCAAATAAACACGATAATCTCATTTGGAGAAAAGGATGAAGAAAAACTGAGCAAACAGCTCGAAAAAGCCAAAGAATTTATAGATGTGGCCAAAGCTATTTCACCGAACAACCCTGAGATATTGATCCAAGAAGCACTCATTAATACAGCTTGGATTGCTTTTGATGGTGCCACTTATGGGATGACCCTGTCACAAAAAAATGCACAACTCTATCAAAAAGCAATGGAACTGGCCCCTAATAACCCCCGGGTTATACTCTCCAAGGCAGAGTGGGATATGGGGTCGGCAAAATACTTTGGCAAGGACACCACACCATATTGTAAGGATGTGGAAAGAGCCTTGGAACTTTTTGCTACCTTTAAATCCGAAACACCGTTTTACCCTACTTGGGGAGAAGAAAGAGCTAAAGAGGTTTTGGCAAATTGTGGTAAATAGAAAAGGATGAAACTCTTAATAAGGGAACTTGTAAGGGCGTTTTTAGTGGGGGTGGCCATTTACATGGTCTTGCTCATTATTTTCTTTGTTAAGGGGTGGGACCTTACTTTTCAAGAGCTTTGGACAGAGTTTTGGGAGAGTATGGTTTTTTCCGTGATTATTTATATGCTCAACTCTGCTTCCTTTATCATTTTGATGCGGAAGTATGATAAACAGCTTTTTACGAAAAAATATATAGGCTATGGTTTTCTGGGAAATGTTATAGCCTCGATTATCGGAATTGGTATTTCCAGATTTGTTCTGGTGGTGCTGGTATATCAAAAATCAATAGATCAATTTTTGGCAGAAGAGCGCATGGAGTATTATGTGAGCTCTTTTTTGATTTCCATGGCAGTGGCCATTTTGTTCTATGCTGCTTATTACTATAAATATTACAAAGAGAAGCAGGTAAAAGAACAGAAGATCATAGCAGGGTCGGCATCTGCTCGTTTCGATGCTTTAAAAAACCAGTTGGACCCCCATTTTTTGTTCAACAGCCTCAATGTTTTAACCAGTTTGATAGATGAAGACCCACATCAGGCCCAAAACTTTACAACATCACTGTCCAAAGTTTATAGGTATGTGCTGGAGCAGAAAAATAAGGACTTGGTTACCGTGGATGAAGAACTGAAGTTCGCCAGAACCTATGTAAGACTTTTAAAGATGCGTTTTGAGGACAGCATCATCTTCGATATTCCGGATAGCTGTTCCCAGCCTGAAGCTAAAATTGTGCCCCTGTCCCTACAACTATTGCTGGAAAATGCCGTAAAACATAATGTGGTCACTTCATCAAGGCCATTGCACATCAAAGTTTTTGAACAACAAGGCATGTTGGTCGTGAGCAATAACCTTCAAGAAAAACAAGTGGTGAAAAAAAGCAGCGGGGTTGGATTACAGAATATAAAGCAACGCTACCGTATTTTAACCGACCGCGAAATGGTCGTTAAAAAAACAGAAACGGATTTTAGTGTGTCTCTGCCCATGCTCACCCAAAAATATACCGTATTGGAGACCCAAGAGAGCTATATTGAAGAAAAAAGGTACGTAAAGGCCAAAGAGCGGGTAAAGGCAATTAAAGATTTTTACGGCAACCTTATGGCCTATTGTATTGTGATTCCCTTTTTGTGGTGGCTCAATTTTAAAACAACGGATTTTCTTTGGGCATTTTTTCCAACATTCGGTTGGGGGTTCGGTGTACTTGTCCATGGAATGGAAGCCTTTGGCTATAACCCGCTTTGGGGAAAACGTTGGGAAGAGCGCAAGATCAGAGAGCTTATGGATAAGGATGATTTTTAGAATTTAAATGTCGGATGTCAGTTCGAGCTGTCATCCTGAGCGCCCGCCTGTCGTACGGGCAGACAGTCGAAGGAGCAGTCGAGAATGCTTTGTTTGGCTAAGTTCAAGTATCAAGCTCAAGTTCAAATTCAAATTCAAGTATCAAGTTCACTTAAAATGGTTTCGTGTAGTTTTCATCAAACCTTTTTGCTTGCTCTCCCAAACCCTAAACCCCAACACTACAATTCATCCCAATAAATGTACAGTTCAGGAATTCATTTTTCATTAAGGGAGTTGCTATGCCGAATTTAGCAGTGTAATCAAAAATCAAAACCGAACAGTCATGGAAAACGCAACAGAACTTCGATATGCCAAAGCCAAGGAGAAGGTGGAATGCATCAAATCTTTTTATTACAATCTTACAGCTTACCTAATTGTGATTCCTTTACTGGGATATATCAATTATAGCACTACAAGTTTCCCATGGATTATTTTTCCGGCCGTGGGATGGGGTCTCGGACTAATAGGTCACTGGATGTCGGCTTACGGACACAATCCCCTTTTTGGAAAAGAATGGGAAGAGCGTAAGATTCAGGAACTTATGAACGATAAAGAATTTTAATAATGAGTATTTTTAACTGCAACATCACATCAAATACGAATACCATGGAAAATACCGATAAAGAAAACAAGTACATGCGGGCAAGGGAGCGCGTGGACGAGCTTAAAAAGTTTTACGGAAACCTGACTTCCTATGTTTTGGTGATCTCAGGATTGGCGCTGATCAATTATTTTACCACCGGTTTCGGGTATATGTGGTTTTTGTGGGCCGCTTTTGGGTGGGGTATCGGTATTGTTTTTCATGCCATTAAAACTTTTGACCTTAACCCGTTTTTTGGAAAACAATGGGAAAAGCGCAAAATAGAGAAGATTATGCGCGATGAAGAACAGAACAATAAATGGAAATAATCATGGAAAACTATAATAAGGAAAAATACAATAGAGCCAAAAAAAGGGTAGATGAGCTTAAAGGTTTTTATATACACTTGGCCATTTATGTGGTAATCAACACCTTTATTTTGATCAATATCTCCCTAAGGTCGGATAGTTTTTGGCAATGGGAACATTTTATCACATTGGTAGCTTGGGGATTGGGAGTGTTGTTCCATGCAACCAAAACCTTTGGGTTCAACCCCTTATTGGGAAAGGACTGGGAAGAGCGTCAAATCCAAAAATATATGGATGAGGACAAAGAGGAAATGAACAAGTACAAGTAAAGCGATGACAGACAGAGACATGGCCAGAGAGGCTGCTAAAAAACGAGTTCAGGAACTTAAAGGTTATTATAGGCACATCGCATATTGGTTATTGTAAACGGTACTCTGGTGTTGCTTAAGACAGGAGTTTTGAACTCGTTGTTGCCAGAGACATTTCCAAAGGAATCCTATTACTACGATTGGATCAATGCCAACATACTGATTTGGGGAGTGATTCTGGTAGTCCATACACTAATTGTACTACGCCATAAGTTTAGTTTTTTCAAAAAGTGGGAAGAAAGACAGATTCAAAAATATATGGATGAAGACAAAGACCATGTTGATAAATACAGATAAGAAAATAGTAGGTAGAAAGTCAGCTATTATAATTTAGAGGGCAGTAGGCAATAAAGTATCTAACCAAAAACAACCAAAAAAAAATGAACGTCCTGATCATTGAAGACGAAAAACCAGCGGCAAGACGATTGTCCAGATTGCTTTCGGAATTGCAAATTGAGGTCTCCACCATGTTGCATTCCGTTGAAGATTCCATTGTTTGGTTTCAAGACAATCCCCACCCCGATTTAATCTTTTTGGACATTCAATTATCCGATGGGCTTTCGTTCGAAATTTTTGATGCGATCGAGGTAAAAAGTGCCATCATTTTTACCACCGCTTATGATGAATATGCGCTCCAAGCTTTTAAGTTAAATAGCATTGATTATTTACTGAAACCAATAGACGAAGAAGAGCTGGAAAGCGCGGTGAAAAAGTATCAAAATTTTAAGCCCGAAAATCGTAGAATGCCGATTGATTTTAACGACATAAAAAATCTTTTGATTAACCCTTTGGAGAGGGAATACAAAAAACGATTTACGGCCAAGGTGGGGCAGCATTTAAAAATTATAAACGCCGAGGATGTGGAATGTTTTTATAGTGAAAACAAAGGAACCTATGCGGCAACTTCGGACGGAAGAAATTATTTGTTGGACACTACTTTGGAACAGTTGGAGGAGGAGTTGGAACCTCAGACATTTTTTAGGGTGAGCCGAAAGTTCTATGTGAACATCAACCACATAGCAGACATCATTTCATACTCAAATTCAAGGCTTCAAATCAAACTGAACCGCTTTAATGAGCATGATGTTATTGTAAGTAGAGAACGCGTTAGAGACTTTAAGTTATGGTTGGAATAAAAAAATTTAAATCACTGGTTATCAATAATTAAAATATTTAAAAAACTAACCATAAATTTTTCTTATAGTGGTTTTTTTGGAAGAAAAACACTATTTTTCTTCCACCCGGTTATCATCAAAAGCAGAGGGGAGTAATTTCGGAATCAATTTAATAAAAATAGGCAAAAGGATCGCTCCACCGGGCAACATAAAAATAGCCAAAGAGGGAATACTCTTAAAAATATCGAGCAATTGATTTTGTACTTTTTTCTTCTCTTCAGTATTTAAATCCTTGACCGTGGACTTGGATAAAAGAGCGACCAACTCTCTACTTTGGTCGAGTTCCTTTTTTAATCTTTTGCTATTTCTAAGAATAAGTTTGCTCACATTTTTGGACATGCCATCGTAGAACTGAACGGCCAAATTTTTGTTGCTTAGATAGGCAATTTTATCTTTGTTTTTTTCAAAGAAATCCGCAACAAATCCCAACTCAAGTTCCACCTCTTTTTTAGACTTTCCGAGGTCCTTTCCCAAACCAAAAATATAGTCCGTTTCGGTATAGTCCAAAGCCTTGTCTTCCCAGATGGTCAAGCAGGCCATATCCAAAAAATAATCCTTTTCATTTTCGGTAAAATTTTGGGTCAATAAGTCTGAAAAATTTCCAATAAATTTTGTTTTGTCGAGGTCGACATAGGTTAGGGATGAACCCAATAATTGAATTAATTTCTCATCAGATTCGTGGGTTTCTTTGGAGTTGAGCGCATGGTAAACAATGTTGATGGTTACGTACTCCAAAAGCTGGGCATGTTCCATCATATCCCTATTGCCTCGGAGGTAAACCATAAATATGAGGATGTCAACATACAGCAAGGAATTGGTCAGGCTATTTCCCAATGCCCTGCTAAAGGTATTGTCACTTAAATAGATTCTGGAATCAATCAGTTTTTCAAGTTGTGACACCGTTTTGGAACCACTCAATATTCTATCAAGGAAAGAAATCTTGCTAACATTCAAAGACTGGTAGTACTCGAACACTTTGTTTACAAATGCTTCGAAATCCGTTTTCCCCACTTCAAAAGTATAGGTAAAATATAAAGCGGTGAGCAAGTTGATCTTGGCAATTTCATCTTCGCTCAAGGTGTGTTCCACCTCAATAAAGGAAGATATATCTAAATGCACGCCGTAAATAAAGCCATTTGCTTTGAGCTCTTTGTACAGGCTATTAAAGTCTTTAAATTTAGAAGACTCTTGGTCTACAAGGTGACCAAACTTGTTGATCCATCCAGAGGAAGAAGGGTTCATTTTAATGAATTAACTAGCCAAAGTAAAACAAATTATCCGACTTTTTTTGATCTAGGTACGAGTACTTCATTAAAATTACATTAAGATAATTTTAACATTTAAAAACCAAACCACCCCCTAAAAGGTTCCGTAGGTAGGGGTGAACGAAACTTTAAAAACAAGTAACATGAAAAAAACAACGAAATACCTATTAGGCTTAGGCGCCTTGGTAATTGCAGCTACAGTATTGATCGCTGCAGACCATATAGATGCGCCCTCTTCGGCTGGAACCACTGCGGACATTGCCGATTTTTATGCTTTTGAACCCAGCGAGGGGTCGGACAATACCGTATTTGTGGTAGACCTGCAATCCAATGTATTGCCCGAGTTGGCTTACGGAACTTTTGACGAGGATGTACTTACCGAAATCAATATTGATTTGGATGGGGATTTGGTAGAAGACCAAGTAATCCAAGCCATTGCAAGAGATGGTAGAATGTACTTTTTTGGGCCAACGGCCCCTTCCCAAACAGGTTTGGGCAGCGAAGTGTATACCGATGCTGCTTTGGGCGATGTGGAGATTTCTGGTGCTACAGCCATTGTAGAAACAACCTCTGATGGAGTATCACTTTTTGCAGGGCCCAGACAAGATCCGTTCTTTTTTGACTTTTTCCAGTTCAATGCAGTGATATCTCCTGAGACGGATTCCGCTCCGGGAGGGTTTTTGCCCCCAGAAGAAGCTGCAGACACTTTTGATGGTGCCAATACACTTTCCATTGTAGTGGAAATTCCAAACAGCATGTTGGGAGCACCAACAGCTACGAACGCCCTTGGACTTTCAGTATATAAAACCTGGGTGACTACAAACAGAAAACAATAAGAAACTTTAAACAGATATTATGAAACTAAGACAATCAATTTACATAACAGCCCTTGTGCTTAGCTTAGGCCTAGTGGTTGGCTGTAGCAACGATGACAACGGAACCGACATGATGATGGACGACGACATGATGATGGATGATGATATGATGGGCGACGACGATGACATGATGGGAGCCGATTTTACAGGAACATTTGCACAGGTGGATCACCTTGGTCGCCCAGGAATAAACACCACATTGAGTTTTGATATGGAAGGTGAGGCAAGCGTTAAAGATGCCCACAACACCACAATTCCTTCGGAAATGGCAGCCACCTTCCAAGCAGGTTTTCAAGCCAGATTGGAGCAATACCACGATGTTTATGCCCTTAAACTGGGATTGGACCCTGCCGATGTGAATTATGAGAACAATATTCTAGGATTGGATGCCGCAACCTTGACCACGGTCTTGGCGGCTGATGTGCTAGAAGTGGCCCCTAATCTTCCTACAACATATTTTAATCCAGGCTCCGACCTTGATAACGATGGCAACGTGTTGGTGCCCGACGGGGATGAGGTGGCTTTAACAGGAAGACACCCAAACGATGACATTATTGATGTATCGCTGATTTTGTTCTTCGGAGGTATGGAAGGTGACCGATTTAGCGGTCAAGACCTTGATGACGATGGTATGGCCGATTTGCCAAGGCTAACATCTGATGGTGTTGGGCTTACGGCCAATATTTCAACTACATTTCCCTATTTGGGAGCGCCCGAGTAATTGCTATAAAAGGGATTGGGGCTGTTTGAAAAGTATTGAAATGCGTCATTCTGAATTCCTGCCTGCCGGCAGGCAAGGTATTTCAGAATCTCATCATCATAATAAACAAATTGTTATGAGAACCTGAACCAAGTTCAGGTTGACGAAAATCGACATTTTAGACAGCCCCTTATTTAATTTTAAAAACAACAACAAAATGAAAACTACAATACAATATATCTTTTTGCCGCTGGCCCTATTGTTTTTGGCGTCATGTCAGCAGGAAGAAACTGAATTCAAAACAAATAGACAGGATTACGATTACTTTTTGGCATCAGAACCTGTAAGGACCACATCCAAATACTTTAAACTTTGGGATAACAAAATCAAATCCGATAGTATGCAATTGCTCAGTTTGGGCAATGTAGCCAGTGAATACAGTCGATTTTTTAAAGGAACGGGTGACATCAAATATTTAAAAGATGCCGAGCGATCCCTTAAAAAAGCCGTGGAAATCGCTGCCGTGGGCAAATCGGGATATTTGCGGGCTCTTGCCAGGAATTATATCTCCCAACACCGTTTTAAAGAAGCACTGCAATTAGCCAAGGAAGCCAGGGTTTTGGGAAGTGGCGTAAAAGAAACGCAGAGTTTGTTGTTTGACCTGCACATGGAATTGGGTAATTACGATCTGGCCAACCAATATTTGGATAGCATCCAAAATATGTCCGACTTTGGCTATTTGATCCGTGTTGCAAAATGGAACGATCACAAAGGGGATTTGGATACGGCCATTCAATTTATGGAAAGGGCTACGGCTAAGGCCGAATCATCAAAAAACAAAGATTTGCTATTGTGGTCCTACACCAATCTTGCTGATTTTTATGGTCATGCAGGGCGAATTGAGGATTCTTATAAGCTGTACCTAAGAGCACTCCGATTAGATCCTCAAAATGCATACGCCAAAAAAGGTATAGCTTGGATAGTTTACTCACACGAAAGAAATGGTACCGAAGCGATCAGGATATTGGACTCCATCATAAAAAAGAACAAATCTCCCGAATATTATCTGTTGAAAGCTGAAGTGGCCTCCTTTTTAAATGAAGATATGCTCAAAGTCCAAGCATTGGAAAACTATTATAGGGTAGTGGACAGCAACAAAGATTATGGCGACATGTACAATGCCTATAACGTAGATTTTTTATTGAGCATGAATGTGGAACAGAGTGCATTTAAGCTGGCACAGGAAGAAGTGAACAACAGACCTACGCCTGAGTCTTACGGGTGGTTGGCATACAGTTTGCTTTATTTGGGAGAAGAACAACAGGCCATGGAGGTCATAGAAAAGCACGTAATCGGTGCTACTTATGAGCCGGCCATTCTTCATCAAGCGGCTGAAATCTACAAAGCCAATGGCAAAAAAGAAAGGGTAAGCGAATTAAAGCAAGAGCTAATGGGGGCAGCATACGAACTTGGGCCTATAAAAGAGGCTCAAATAGCCAGTCTCTAACTATCTCTTATAAGAACCTAGGTTTGAGATCGCCATGGTCTCGGCTTGGTTGTTGTTTTTAGGTGCGCCATGGTTGTAAAGCCATGGCGTTTTATTTATCGGGACTTAAGTCGGGTTCCGTTTTTTCCTCTTTTAATATTTCTATTCCTTTTTGAATCACCAAGTTGGTAGGTATTGTTATTTGTTTGCCATCATCAGTGCGCATAAAAAGGTAAAAACCGCTAATATCCTCTACTTTGCCCGTCCAATCAAAATCTTTGTCCATTACGCGGATCCTGTCGCCCAAACGCAATGGATGATTAAAAAACAGTATAACACTGGCCGTTAAGTTGGACAAAATGGACCATTGGGCTACAAACCCAACTCCCAGAATGGCCAGGATGGACGATATAAACACAGAAAAATCTTCCCAGTTTACACCCCAGATCAACGAAATTCCAATGAACGCTACTAGATAATACAGCAAGTTGCTCAAGTAAAAAATAATTTTCCTGCTGTTCATATCAATGGAACTGATTTTGCCAAAACGCCTAATGGCCCTTTTGCTCAACGAATTGAGGGCTATGATGATGGCCAGAAGAACAATAGTGAATAAAATCTCGGATTTAAAGGACATGGGGTCAATCATAATGGTTCTTAGTAAATTTGGATTAACTTATAGTCCTAAACTACGAATAAACCCTTTCACTTTTTAAGCCATGATAACAGAATTTGAAGAAAATTCATGGGTAATAAATTACTCGCCGGATAATTACTACAACCGTAAATTCTCTTTACAGGAAGATATGCAACTTTCCAAAGGAGATAAATCCATTACCTGGGTAAACACTTATGGGTTGGAGTATATGGAGGAGTTTAGACAAATGGTTGGTGGCAATGGCCTGGATGATTTTTTATTACGATTGTTGTTGAACCCAAAAATGGGCAATAAGGTCATAGTATTGGAAGACCAATTGTTTATTGCTGCCCAAATCCTAAAAACCGAAGGGCATGGTATGGAATCCGAACAAATGTATTTTGTGGTGTCCAAGGATTTTAATTGGTGCATACAAGAAAAACGGGGCGACCATTTTGATTGGATTCGCCAACGCATATTCGAAAACAAGGGAATCATCAGAAAAAAACGGGCGGATTACCTCCTTTTCTTTATTCTGGAAACCTTGATAAACAACTATAAGGATAAATATGAGGAAAGTGTGATAATGGAAAACGCATTGGATGCCATTGTAAAACGTGAGCCTACACCGGAATTTATGTTCGAAGTGGAACAAAAAAAGGCTGTCATTCAAGATTTTAAAAAGGCGTCACATGGGCTTAGGGATATTATAGTTAAACTAGAAAGGGTGGAGGTAAAAGGATTTCAGACTAAGTATTTTAGTGAACTCAGGGAGCAGATCAATGGATTGATCACCGATATAGATTCCGATATTATGGAATTGGAAAGCCAAATCAACCTTTTTTTCAGTGTGCAAGGACACCGATTGAACGAGGTTATAAAGACCTTGACCATTTTTTCGGTAGTGTTTATCCCACTTACATTTTTGGCCGGTATTTATGGTATGAACTTCGAAAATATGCCCGAGTTAAAATGGCCCTACGGTTATTTTATATTGTTGGGTGTGATGCTTGTTGTTACTATAACCTCCATTATCATTTTTAAACGAAAAAAATGGTTTTAGGAACCAACTGCACCCAAGGTATACAATTGTTCCAGCGTTGGCGTTTCACTACCGCCTTCAGGTTCCAAAGTAATACCAAATGCTTCTGAATCGTTGGCGTTTTCCAAGGTAAAGAGTTTGGTGTCCTGTGATGCAAAATCATCCAGCAACCCAATACTTGTAGGGGTGAGCGGGTCTAATTTCAAGGACCAAACCTGATAGGTGAACCCATCTGGCGGCTCAGGCAGACCTTGCCCATCAATAATCACCTTGTTTTCTTCTTTGTTCCAGTAGGCTTTTGCGTAAGATGATGGGGATACCGTTTGTCCGCCAAGGGCGATCACCGTCACGTTTTTGTCCCTAAGCTGTTGCAATAGGTTTTCCTTAAGGGTTATTTCTTCTTGGGTGTTGGACAGAACGTCCTCCAAGCTTTGTTTTTCCTGATTGGTAAGCTCTATCTCGGATTTGAGTTTGGAATTTTCCGTATACATCCAGAACAAACCAATGGCCAATAGTACCGATGCTGCCCATCCTAAATAACTTCGCCACGGAGTTGCCTTGCTTGAAGTGGTTTGGGGAGTAAATGGAATAACATCGTTTATTTCAGCCTTTACCTTTGCAAACCCATCCTGTGGCATTTTTGGCGAAGCGGCTTCGGTAAGTTCAAGGATAGCTCTTTCAATTGCTTCAATTTCTTTTCTGATCTTAGGGTACTGAATGGCATAATGCTGCACCTCCAAATTTTCTTCGGGGGGCAGTGCTCCAGCAACGTAGAGTTCCAATATTCCAGACGCTATGTATTCTTCTACATCCATGCTTATGCCATATTTTTTCTAATGTTAGAAATACAGCTTCTTATCCTTGTTTTTATGGTACCAATTGGCGTGTTGAGCTCTTTGGCCGCTTCTTTCTGGGTATACCCCTTAAAATAAAGCATATCTATCAATAAAATGCACTTTTCTTTCAACCCTTTTAATAAAGATTGAAGACCGATGGTGTCCATTTTACTGTTTAAATCTTCGCCGTTTTCATAAATACCTACGAGAGAATCAACGGGAAGGTTCTTTTTTTTGTTCTTATGGGCTTTTGAGCGCACTTCATCGATAGCGGCATTCCGTGCAATGTTTAATAACCATGTAAAAAAACGTCCCTTGGAAGCATCGTACTGGTTCGATTTCTCCCAAATCTTCACAAATACATCTTGACAAATTTCTTGGGACCGCTCGGAATCTTTGACAATTACATTGATTGCCCCACATATATTTTCAGCATACATATTGTACAAGGTCTCAAAAGCGACCGTGTCTTTTTGTTGAAATTGCTGTATGAGGTTATCCAGATTCATCGAAGTTGGTTAAATATATAAAAAAAGAGCTGCTCTTAACAGCCCTCTTCATAAATCTTTGTTGAAAAGCTATTGCTTATTTCTGCTCCAATAAAACAGAACCTTCGATAGCAACATCCTCCCAAGTTTTGCTGACACCATCGGAACCAGTGTGTAATATCTTGCAAGCTTCGTTCAAAGAAGCCAAGGCATCCAAAGCATTCCATTTCTTCAAGTCCACAATCCCCGAGAAATTTACATGGTTGTCATCGGTGATTTCATATTCCACGGGAAGTTCTGCAGATACACCGTTCATCCTCAGGTTCACGGAACACTTGTTGCTTTCATCAAAAGAGAAGGTTCCGTTTATGGATTGTGTTTCTATCATTTTATCAAAAAAGAACTCGATAATTTTGGGATCCCTAACATTGGTGGGGTCATTGGTGAAAAGGCTGCTTACAGGAATTGTAAATTCAAGCCCGTTCAATGTTTCTTCGGGTGTTTCGCCAGAGGTGTAAGTCAATTCAACTTCTTGAAAAGTTCCGCCAACGGGAACTTTATCTGTAGTTTTATAGGCAGTAAACCTAACAGTGGTGGAATCTTCTACAATACTATAGGCCTTGGCAACCGTTTCTTCTGTTTTTTCTTCTTCTTTTTTTGTTTGCTTGCAGCTAAAAACGGCTACCAGTAACAGGCTTAATGCGGCAATTTGAAATTTTTTCATCCCGGTTATTTTAAATTCAGGTCCAAGTTAGACAATATTTAAAGGGCGGTCAACAAAAAAAAGCTGCCCGGTTGGACAGCTTTTTGCATTGTTGTTATTTCAATATTATTGAATGATGCCGGTACAGGCAATTCTTGCTCCTGCGGCACCTGAAGGTTGCGATGTGTAATCATCCACACCTTGGTGAACGATTACCGCTTTCCCCAAAATATCTTTTTTCTCATCGCCGCAACCAATGCACCATTCGTCCGTAGAAAATTCTACGGTGGCGTTCCCATCGACATCAGCGGTAAAATTACCAATATCGCCTTTGTGGTAACCATCTTTCGAACCCCATTTTCCGTGTTCTTCAAAAGTTGGGTTCCAGTGTCCTCCGGTTGATTTTCCATCGGCAGACGAACAATCGGCCTTTTCGTGCAGGTGAATGGCATGCTCACCTTCGTCAAGTCCTAAAAAGGTAGCTCTCATGATCACTTCGCCTTGATCTTGGGTAAAAACGACTTCACCACTTACATTGCTATCGCTTTTTGGTTCCATTTCAAAAGTAATGACCTGTGGGTCGATTTTTTCTGCCACTTGTTCAACGGTTTCCTCAACTTCCTCCGTTGTTTCTTGGGCTTCTTTTTTTGCTTGCTTGCAGCTAAAGGCCGTTATAAATAGTAGCGCTAGGACTGTTATTTGTACTTTTTTCATTAAAATTATTGTTTTAAAGATTAGCCTATAAGTTAGGGATAATATGTACTGCTGTCAAACATTTTTAAGGTTTCTTCTTTTTGAAGAGTCCCCTCAAATCTGGATTGTAGAAAACTCCCAACTGTAATCGGTTATAAACGGCATTTGCAAACTGGTTTCTCAGGTACCCCAGCTGCACACTACTGTTCTCCGTAATGTGTATGCCAACAGCTCCGTATAGTCGGTTTTGACCGAATAAATCATCTTGGAGGTTAATAAAAAGCTCATCATAGAAATTCAAAAAAAAAGTATTTGTAAGGGGCAAGGTCATCTGAATACGGTAGCGTGCCCGATGCTGGGTTTCTGTAGTCTCGCCAAAATCCAAGAAACGTTGTTCTAACCTGTAACGGTGCTCAAATAGAAGTTCCCAAACTTTATTCTTTAGAATAAACTGCTCAAAAATCCGATGTTCTTTGGAGTTGACCTCGCCTTCGAGCTCAAAGTAGGTATTGTCGGTATCAATATAACCATAACCGGCCGTAGCTATGGCATTTGGATTTATATGATAATTGAGTCCGGTTCGCAGAAGCATTTGGTTAAAGTTGCTGGTGGTTTCGTAAAACCGGAACTGGGCCTCGGTATGAATACTGAAGCGTTCCGAAACTTTGTTGGTGCCAAAATACATATACCAGGCACCCATTTCATCCTCCCCGGGTTGTTGTGCATTTACAGTTAATAATCCAAATAAGATAAATAGGGTTGCTAATTTTTTGATCATATAATAGGTTTAAAAAAAATGAAATGCTAAAGATACCAAAATATGATACGTTGATCTTTAATTAGTGTAAAGGAATTGCGTTAGTTCAAAACGATGTTATTCAATTGCAGCACTCTTCAATAATTCTTGTAACTCACTTTTGGAAAATACTTGGGTTCCTTTGATTACTGTAAAGATCTTTTGACTGTTTTCAATATCATCCAAAGGGTTGGCTTCCAAAATAACCAAGTCTGATACTTTTCCTTTGGAAACAGTTCCATAATCATCGGTTTTATTTAAAAACTTGGCGCCGTTAAAGGCTGAGGTGCGAAGCGCATCCAATGGTGATACTCCGTTTTCCACCATTACCTGTAATTCTTTGTGCAAGGATATGCCGGGGTATGTGTAGGAGTTAAATGCACCACTATCCGACCCGGCCAATAGCTGAACACCGGCATCGTTAAGTGATTTAGTCAATTTACCAAAGAATGTATCAAGTTTTTTACGATTTTCCCTAGCTTCTTCTGATGAATTTAATGCTGACCGGATTCTACCTTGGTAGGTCTTGATTATTCCCTGGCCCATGTAGTTAAGGTATTTGTCCTTGGTATGGTCAACCTCATCCAAATAACTCAATGTTTTTCCAATATGAAGTGTTGGCACCACAAAAACATCGTATTCTTTTAATTTATTAAAAGTCGCTTGCGCGGTACCATCCGAATAAGCGTCCAAAAGAGCGGGCATGGCATTCCAAAAGCCCATTTCGCCATTGTTCATTTTTTTGGTAACTTCAAGTTCATTGCTGGCACTACCCTTCATTATGTAGTAGAGGTGTTCAATGCCATCCATTCCGGCATTAATGGTTTTATCCAGAGTAACAGTAAACGGCATGTGGCCCGATACGGTGAATCCCCTTTTTTTGGCTTCTTCGATGGCTTTTAAGTAGTTTTCAGGAGAAATCCTGCTGTCATAAATTTTTACAAAGTCTACGTTCAAGGCTTCAAGTGAATCCAAAGCCTGTACAACATCTTCTTCCGTTTCAACTTCCAAAGAGCCCGCCCAAGTGGCTTTTGGACCATCAATTTTAGGTCCTGCAGTAAAAATAGTGGGGCCGGTCAATTCTTCCGAAGCGATTTTGTTTTTCCATTCCATAACAGAATGGGTAAGGTCACCACCTGCATCACGGACCGTAGTAATGCCGTTGGCAATAAATAATTTTAAAAAATTCTTGTTGTTTGCAATCAAAGTGTCCCCGCCACGTAAATGGATGTGGTTGTCCCAAAAACCGGGCAGTAGATATTTTCCAGAGGCGTCGATGGTGGAATCAGCTTTAAAATTACTTGAGCCAACTGCTTCGACCGCTTCAATTATACCATTGGAAATAAAAATGTTCTGGTGTTCAACATTTCCGGTTTCCAGATGGATGACCTGTGCATTGGTGATTGCCAAACCGTAATGGTTGGTGGTCTCCTTTTTACAGCTTACAATAGCTAGTAGGAGTGATAAAAAAAGTAGTCGGGTCATTTAGGGTTGATTTTTGAAACCTTAAAGATACCCGATTTTTTATTCTTCACGCTTTTGGGTTTTTCCAGTTTTTGTGGTGACTTTTATCCAAATCCTAGTTTTGAACGAAACAAAACCGAGTTGGTTCTATTTATTATTGTTGATTCTTTCGGGAGAGGCCATCTTTATCCTTCCTTTTGTATTGCCGCGCGTTTTTAGACCCACTGTGTTGGATGTTTTGGAGTTGGACAATGTTCAGTTGGGGCTTTGCTTTTCGGTGTACGGTTTGGTGGCTATGGTTTCTTATGTGTTGGGCGGACCTTTGGCAGATAAATTCGCTCCCCGAAAATTGATAGCCATTGCTTTGTGGATGACCGCTTTGGGAGGTTTTTTGTTTGCCCAATATCCTGATTTTTGGGTGCTTCAAGTCCTGTATGGTTGGTGGGGTTTTACTACCATTTTCCTTTTTTGGGCACCCATGATCAAGGCCACAAGAATTTGGGGAGGAACCGATTCCCAAGGAAAAGCCTTTGGCTTTCTCGATGGTGGTCGAGGACTAACAGGTGCCTTGTTCAGTTTGATGGGCGTAGTGGTCTTTTCGTTTTTTTTATCGGAGTCTCCCGATCTTGCCGATCTTGATGACCGCAAAAAAGCGTTTACTTATGTTCTATATACAGCCTCCATCATTATTATTTTGGTAGGGGTTTTAGTGTGGTTTTTTATGAAAACCACAGAAAGTGATCAGAAAATCATTCTCGAACACATTGCTTGGAAAGATATAAAGCAAGTGCTTAAATTACCATCGGTTTGGTTGCTCATGGTAATTATACTGTGTGGTTACGTAGGTTACAAGATTACGGATATCATCTCTCAATATACCGAAGAAGTCATGTTGTACAATCAAGTGGATTCCGCCAAAGTGGGAACCCTGTTGCAATTTCTACGTCCTACCGCAGGCATTCTTTTTGGTTTGATAGCGGATAGATTGAAAATTACATGGCTCTTAGTGGTAAGCTTTGTTTTGGCATTGATTGGAGGATTGCTCTTTGCCAGTGGCGTGATAGCCCCAACAACCACACTCTTGTTTTTTATAGCGGTAGTTGTTATTGCGGCAGGTGTTTACGGCATACGGGCTCTGTATTTTGGAGTAATGCACGTTGGTAAAATACCATTGGCATTAACGGGAACCGCTGTCGGACTCATCTCTTTGATCGGCTATACCCCCGATGTCTTTGCGGGTCCGGCCTACGGTATGCTGCTGGATGCACACCCCGGAGAGGAATTGGGACACCAAAATGTATTCTGGATGTTGAGCGCTTTTGCATTTGTTGGGGGAGTAGCAGCATGGATTTATCACAAAAAGTACGGTAGGGACAAATAATGAAGACTATTTATGGAAGTGGTGCCTCAATTTGTAAAAAGGCATGATAAACCAATTGAAACAGAGTTATAATATCGTTGAATTACAACGAATCCGTTTATTTTTACAATTTGAGACAATAGAGGCCGGTTTTCACCAAAATAGTAATTATATTGCCACATAGTTAGCTATTAGCTAATTGCCAAAACTAAACTTTAAGATTTTACAACAATTATTAATGCACATGAAGAATTACATTTTAGGGGCGTTATGCCTACTTTTTGTTCTTGTTGGGTGTGAGAAAAAACGCCAAGGGCCGCCCAAGCTTTTGGTTTTTTCAAAAACAATGGCATTTAAACATGCTTCTATCCCATCAGGAATCGCGGCTCTTGAAAGATTGGGCCAAGAGAACAATTTTGTTGTTGACACTACAACAAACGGCCAATTATTTACCGACGAAAATTTGGCCAAGTATTCCGCAATCGTGTTTTTAAGTACAACAGGAAATGTACTCAATGCACGTGAAGAAGCAGCTTTTGAGCGTTACATTCAAGCAGGGGGAGGCTATGTGGGCATTCACGCAGCGGCCGATACCGAGTACGATTGGGGCTGGTACAACAAATTGGTCGGTGCTCAATTCTTGAGCCATCCGGCAGGAACACCAGAGGCGGATTTTATCATAAAAGATAAAAACCATCCATCTACAGAATTTTTAACAGATTCCGTATGGCACCGTAGCGATGAATTGTACAACTACAAAAATATTTACGATGGTATCAATGTTTTGATGACCGTGGACGAGTCCACCTACGAAGGTGGGGAAAACGGGGATTATCATCCAATGGCATGGTATCACGAATTTGATGGTGGCCGTGCGTTTTACACTGCAGCAGGACATACGGACGAAAGTTATACCGAGGAACTCTTTCTAAAACATGTTCTTGGAGGTATTAACTATGCCATCGGTAAAAACCTTGAATTGGATTATGCCAAGGCAACATCCCAAATACCACCCGAGACCGACCGCTTCAGTAAGGTAACATTGTCTACGGGGCAATTTTTTGAACCTACGGAAATGACCGTGCTACCAAACAATGATGTGTTGATTGCGCAGCGTAGGGGAGAAGTAATGCTGTATTCCGATGAGACCAAAGAAATCAGCCAAGTTGCCTTTTTGGATGTATACCATAAAACACTGGAAACACCAGGGGTAAATGCAGAACAAGGGCTGATGGGGCTTCAAAAAGACCCAAATTTTTCGGAAAATAATTGGATTTACCTGTATTATGCTCCATCAGGCGACAATTGGATAAATCGACTTTCGCGTTTTAAGTTTAAGGATGGGAATTTTGATATGGATTCCGAGCAAGTAATTCTTGAGTTGGACAGCCAACGTGAAATATGCTGCCATACAGGTGGTTCTATTGCTTTTGGACCAAATGGGAATCTATATCTATCAACAGGGGACAATTCAACACCTTTTGATGACAAAGAGGCCAAATATGTAAATAGTGGATATGCACCCTTGAACGATATACCGGGCAAGGAACAATTTGATGCTAGACGTACTTCTGCAAATACCAACGACCTTCGTGGTAAAATACTTAGAATTAAAGTCAACGAAGATGGAAGTTACGATATACCTGAAGGCAACCTTTTCCCTGTAGGTACAGAAAAAACACGACCAGAGATTTATACCATGGGACACCGTAACCCATACAGGATTTCGGTTGATTTAAAACGTGGATATTTGTATTGGGGCGATGTGGGACCTGATGCACGAGTTGACAGTCTCGAAACCCGTGGCCCAAGAGGATATGATGAAATGAACCAGGCTCGTGAACCCGGAAATTACGGTTGGCCCATGTTTATCGGAGATAATTTTGCCTATAGCAAGTATAATTATGAAACAGGGGAATCCGGAAGGTTTTTCGATCCGGAGAAACCAATCAACGATTCCAAGAACAATACAGGTTTAAGAGAGTTGCCTCCTGCCCAACCAGCATATGCATACTATCATTATGGAGAAAGCCAGGATTTCCCCCAAACAGGTTCGGGAGGAAGAAACGCTATGGCAGGACCTACGTATTGGTCAGACTTATACCCTAATGGTGGTGGATTGCCGGCCTATTACGATGGAAAAGTAATCATTTATGATTGGATGAGAGGTTGGATGATGGCCGTTCATCTTTTTGAAGATGGTTCTGTAAACAAAATGGAGCCTTTTGCACCAGACATCGAATTAAGCAATTTGATCGATATGGAAATGAGTCCCGATGGACGCGTTTACCTATTGGAATACGGAAGTGGTTGGTTCTCTGCAAACCCGGACAGTGGTTTGAGCTATATTGAATACAATGGAGGTAACCGAGCCCCTGTAATAGACAATTTTATAGTGGATACCGATTCCGGTTCACTGCCACTTACCGTTACAGCCACTGTTGAAGCCCACGATCGGGAAGGCGATAGCATGAGTTATGTTTGGGATTTGGGAGATGGAACTACCCAGGAGACCACGGAACCCACTTTAACGTATACGTACAAAGATGCAGGTTCCTATAAACTTAATGTGATAGCTAAAGATACAGCAGGCGAGGAAGTTTCGAGCCTTGACCAAACTATAGTTGCGGGTAATGAGCGACCTGTAGTGGATATTGAATTGGACCAGGCGAATTCATCATTTTATATACCAGGACAACCAATCGGATACAAGGTTTCGGTTTCGGATGCGGATAGCGAAGTTGATGAGGATAATGTTTATGTTTCGGTAGAATACCGTTCCGGTATGGATGAGGTGAACATGAATTTGGGCCACCAGCAAGTATCTGGTGCTGTAATGGGCAAAGCGTTAACCCAGAGTTTGGACTGCAAATCATGCCACAAGGAAAAAGAGGCGTCGATTGGACCAAACTATCTTGAAGTTTCGGAGAAGTACAAGGGCGACCGAGGTGCAACCAACTATTTAATGGCTAAAATTATTGGAGGTGGTTCCGGTGTCTGGGGCGAAGTGGTAATGCCAGCCCACCCTAATGTCACTCAAATGGAAGCTAGACAGATTACCCAGTATATTCAGTCCTTGACAGGTGGCGGCAATAAGCAACCATCACTCCCTTTAACCGGTACAGTAAAGCCAGAGGCAAAGGAGAAGGGAGAAGTATTTTTACTAACAGCCAGTTATACCGACCAAGGTACAGCGGAAGCGTTGCCATTAACAGGCTCAAAAACGGTTGTTTTGGCCAGTAATACCATGACTTTTCCAGAGGGCACGCCTACGGAGGGTATGCAGGCCATGGCCTTTGGTGGAATGCAGTTGCAACTTTTGAACGCTGCCGAAGGATGGTTGAAAATAGAAAACACAGATTTGACAGGTGTAAGTAGATTGATGGCCATTGTTGGATGGCAAGAGCCTCCAAGTATAGGTTATACCATGGAGTTAAGGGCTGGAGCTCCTGATGGCGAAGTCCTCGGAACAGGACAACTTAATCCTGATGGTCTCAGTGGCCAAGGAGGAGCTATTGTAATACCCATTGAAAAAACCGATGGAGTACAACCTGAGCTATACCTTACCTACAAAGCTGAAGGTGAAGGTGGAAGCCCTTTTGCACTAACACAGGTACAGTTTAATTAAACAACTGATGAGTCAAATAAAAAAGGCTCCGTAATATGCGGAGCCTTTTTGTTTTGTCAAAGTCTTTTGGATTAGATTTTTTTCGTTTCTATATAGGAATTTTCATCAAAAACAACCTTGCTTCCCTCTAGTTCCTCTGTTTGCCATTCAGCATTGGGGAATAACCACTTCTCAGAACCATTTACAAATATTCTGATGGGCATATCAAAATCTTTTACCACATCAACATATCTATAGGTAATAGAACCATCCTCAATTTTATATTCCAATTTTGGAATTAGGGTAGTACGCAAATATTGATCAAAAAAAGCGGATAAATCCTTACCAGATTTTTTACTTAAGTAGTTTTCAATCTGTTCCGTAGTCACTGTTTGGTGATAAAAATCCTTGTTGAGCCCCCTCAATATTTGACGCCATTTTTCATCATCATCCACCAATTGGCGCAGGGTATGCAATATGTTGGCACCTTTGTAGTACATATCTCCCGAACCTTCTTGATTTACTCCATAGGGGCCAATAATGGGTATGTCGTTTTGGATATTGGCACGAGTTCCGATAACATACTCGGCAGATGCATTTTTACCAAAATGATAGTCTAGGTACAGATTTTCGGAGTAGGCCGTAAATCCTTCGTGTACCCACATATCGGCAATATCTTTGTAGGTAATGTTGTTGGCGAACCATTCGTGCCCAGCCTCATGGATAATGATAAAATCAAATTGTAGCCCCCAACCGGTACCGGATAAATCCCGGCCCAGATATCCATTTTCGTATTTATTGCCATAGGTAACGGAACTTTGGTGTTCCATGCCCAAATAAGGCACTTCAACCAATTTAAAGCCATCTTCGTAAAAAGGGTAGGGGCCAAACCAATGTTCAAAAGCTCTGAGCATCATTGGGGTTTGGGCGAATTGTTTTTTGGCTTTTTCCAAGTTTTCGGGCAACACGTAGTAATCCAAATTCAACGTGCCTTTTTCTCCCTCATATTTTTCGCTGAAGTGTCTGTAATTTCCAATATTAACATTAACACCGTAGTTGTTTATGGGATTCTTTACCACCCAGTTGTAGGTTTTAAAATCACCTTTGTCGGCAACGCTCTCCAATTGTCCGTTGGATACATCCATAAGATCTTTGGGAACGGTGACACTAATGCGCATACTGTCCACCTCGTCGTACATGTGGTCCTTATTGGGCCACCATACACTGGCGCCCAAACCTTGGCACGATGTAGCAACGAAAGGGTTGCCATTGGCATCTTCCTTCCAAGAAAAACCACCGTCCCATGGAGCTCTTACCGCTTCTCTAGGATGCCCAGAGTATGCTATTTTTAGTTCGTTGAATTCACCAGGAACCTGTTTTTTCTTCAGTTTGATGAAATGAGCGTTTCCTACAGAAGTGTATTTTAATTTTTTACCGTCTTGTGTGATGGATTCAATTTTCATGGGCTCTTGTAGGTCAATTTGAAGTATTTTGGCATCTTCCAAAACCTTGTACCGAACAACGTTGTGCCCCGAAATAAACTTATCGGAGGGTTCCACCTTCACGTTGAGGTGATAGTAGTTCAAATCCCACCATTCCCTTTCTGGAGTTATACTGCCCCTTAAGGTGTCTTGTTTAGTAAAATTTTGCGCAGATGCAATACTCAACCCCAATAGGAAAACTAGAAAAAAATTTTGCTTCATAATTAATACTTGGTAAGTAGTTTAAAATCAGTTAAAAAAATGTTGTGCTGTGTCCAGGTAACAACCTGTCATTCCGCACCTGGTGCAGAATCCAATCTTATCCTATGAAATACTCTGGATTCCTGCTTCCCTTCAACTATGCTCAGGGGTCAGTAGAAATGACACATTCAAACCCTATCTAAAAACCTTGTTCGGGAAAACCACCGGGCTTTCGTGCCCATCCTTGCCAACTGCGGCCACTCCAAAGAAGTAATTATCAATAACTACGCCTTCCAAGGTATGTTCGCTAACATTACCAACAAATTTAAAACTGTCCCAAGTAGGTGAGGTGGTGTCCCTCCAATAGATTTTATAGCCAACGGCCCCATCCACCTTGCTCCATCTTAGTTTGGCGCTGGGTTCCACAATACCGCCAATTTCTACGGTTTCGGGAGCTGGCGGAGCCCACGCAATAGAAGCTAGGTTAATGGCATTGACCGCCGTGAGTTTTTTGGCATATTCAAAATTTACATGTTCCAATACATCACCATAGGCGATGCCATCTTCCACACGAATATCTTGATGCTGCTGTGTGTAATTTTCATGGGCTTCCATAATTCGAATACCTGCGTATCCCGCATCATTAAAAGGTCTGTGGTGGCCACCGCGCCCAAATCTGTCCAGTCGGTAAATCATCATGGGGTTCATTTCGGGCATATAGGTCTTTGTGGTTTTGTACACATATCTGGCCAATTGGCGGGAGATACCATCTACTTCGCCACCGTAAAAACGTCTTGCTCTCCGTTCTTGTTCGGTTTCGGTAGGCGGAACGGGTTCCGAGAAAATCCTGAAATCCCTATTGCTCACCACACCGTCCACACCAGTAATGTTCCCAATCATATCATTATTGAGGATACCCACAATATCCCAGCCTTTTTCCTTGGCATAAGCAGCTAAACCTTTTCCACCATACAGTCCTTGCTCTTCACCCGAAAGACCAACGTAAATGATGCTGCTTTCAAATTTATACTTGGAGAGCACTCGCGAAGCTTCAATGGTGCCCGCCATACCGCTGGCATTATCGTTGGCTCCAGGAGAATCGGAAGTGTAATTGGTTGGATCGCTTACGCGTGAATCAATATCACCGCTCATAATAATAAAGCGGTTCGGAAACTTGGTTCCACGCTGAATCGCTACTACGTTTACAACTTCAACATCTTTGACTATTCGGGCGTTATCACCTTCTTCAATCAGGTTTTTTTGATAAAACACTTCCAAACAATCTCCACAATTAGAAGAAATTTTGTCGAACTCCGACTTGATCCATCTTCTTGCGGCACCAATTCCTCGGGTTTGTGAAACGGTATCGCTCAAAGTGTGCCTTGTACCAAAATTAACAAGGGTGGTCACATCACTTTCAATACGATCTGCCGATACGGAATTGATGATGTCGTACATCCGGGTATCGGTTTGGGAAAAACCAATGGATGCAATGGTCAACAATAGGAGTGTAAGTACTTTTTTCATTTTTGTGAGGTTTAGTTAGTTTAAAATGCCATAAAAATTATTTGATGAATGTAACCTTGGCAATTTCGCCATTTTCCACTTCATAAATGGCAATGGCCTTTACAAGCATTCCATTGATGGTTAGGGATTCGTGGTCAATTACCTTGTTTCCGATTACGATTCTGTTTTGTATTTCACAATGCAAATCCGGGGTGTTCTCAAAAAAGGAACCGTACCGTTGTGCAAGTTTGGATTTACCTTTTAGATTGAGCGATTGTGGAAAATTATATAGTTCAATGGTATTGGCATAAGTATCGGTAAAAGCCTCGATATCCCTATTGTTGTATGCTTCCAATTGTTCCTGTACAATACTTTCGGCATCGGTCAAGGGCCCATCGGGGAAAACAAAGGTCATGGAAGCAATCAATCCATTTTCCACTTGATAGATGGCGACTTGGTGTCCGTCCCTGCCATCTACTTTGGTTTCTTCCTCATCTAATATGGTGTTTCCGAGGATGATACGGTTCACCACTTCTACGCTTGAGGATTTTACGTTTTCAAAGAAACGTTCGTAGTTGTCTCGCATTGTGCTATTGCCCTGATACATTTTCTCATTGGGAAATCGTTGCACCAGTACATTTTCTGAAAAACAGGCCACAAATCCATCTAAATCTCGGCTGTTAAAGGCCTTCACCTGCTTTTGAATGATTTTTGCGGGCGATTCCTCGGCCACAAATGCCAATCGTTTGCTGTTAGGGCTAATGGCAATACGACTGATGTTATTGATTTCTTCTTGCGGAAACTCAATGATGATTTCCCAGTCAGTATCTGAATCTAAAGTTTTTGTCAAAAGTTTTTTGCCTGCTCCGGTAATAATGGTGTTTTCATCCAACCAACAAATATCTTCTTCTTGGGCATAAGTGTTGGTTATTTTCTTTGATTCACCTGTCTTGGGGTCCAAAGACATTATTTCCCAAGTATTATTTCTCTTGCTTATAAAACTAATAAGGTCAGTACTCGGTATTTTATGCAACGACCGTCCTACGTTTTGGTGAACGGTTTTTTGTGTTCCTTTTTCAAGGTCCATAACTTTTAAATCCATTCTATTTTCCATCAAAACGGTAGCTACCAAAATGTGATCGTTAAACCAAACATGGTATCCAATCTTTAGATTTGTGATCGGGGTGGATTCGCTTGTTTCAAAGTCATACTCATACAAACGTTGCAGGCCATCTAAATCCAACCGAATTGCAGAAATGGCATTTTTGCCGGGGATGCGAAGGGGCGAATATTCGCTTCCAGCCGTGGTATAGGTCAACCAGGACGAAGTGCTGCCCTCATTCACATTAAATTGAAGAATGTCTGTTTGGTCTTGCCTTGTTGAAGCAAACAAAACAGAATCATCATCCCAAAAAGAGGGTTGGTTGTCGTAACCGGGATTGTTGGAAATATTTTTTGGATTGGACAGGGTTGGTTTTCCATTTTTCACCTTGAGATCAAAAAGATAGACCTCCGTATCGGTCTGCGCCCACCCTAGAGCGCTTACCAATAATGAGCAAATCAAAAAAAAACCTCGTGTCATTGTTTTGTAAAACGTTTTAAAAGTTGCCGTACCCTTTTGGTGTTTTCCACATGGTATTTGGCCTGTGTTTTTTTGAGTCCCACTTTTACGGTAATTGCCGAATCGGGCAGTTCTTGGAACATAAATTCATCCGTCCAGTCATCACCAATGGCAAATACAAAGTCATAATCATCTTCACTCAACATTCTCGTGGCGGCCCTACCTTTGTTTACATTGCTGCTTTTTACCTCCATGACCTTGTTTCCGTTCAAAACGCTAATATCGTCATTCCCGATTAAACTACGTAAAACAGTATTGAGTTCTGTTGCTCTTTTTGCACCAAAATCGGGATCGGTGTTTCTGTAATGCCAAGCTAGGGAATAATTTTTTTCTTCGATAAAGGAGCCGGGGGTCCTATCCACGAAAGATTCCAAAACAGGTCTTATTTTGCTCATCCATCCGCTTTTGACTTGTTCCAGCAACTTAAAGTCATCACCGTTTCTGGAAATCCACACCCCATGTTCTACGATCATATTATATTTTTTGGGCAAAAACCAACGGCCAAAGGTTTCCTTGTCCCTTCCGCTTATTAAAAATATAGTGGTGTTCTCTTGCTGGTGCAATTCATCCAACAGCTCATATAATTCTTCATCGGGGGAAGCTTGTTGTGGATCTTTATGAAATCCGGCTAGAGTTCCATCATAATCCAAGAACAGCAGGCGTTTTTTCGATGCTGTATAAGCTTTTTCAATGGACATGAGGATTTGTGGTGACATTTTTTCGGAAATAAAGGCTTGGCCCAAATCTCTGTTTTCCTTTAGGGCGTTCATGAACTCGTTGGCCCAGACCTCCACATTGTAGCGTTCCAATCTTTTTTGTAAAAAGGTGTTTCTGGACACTTGTTCTTCCATGGGCATGTTAAAGGCTCTTTTTAAGGTGTCCGCTTGTTGCTCAAAGTTATTGGGATTGATTAACAGGGCTTCGTTCATTTCGTAAGCGGAACCAGCCATTTCACTTAAAATAAGCACCCCGGATTTGTCCGTTCGAGTGGCGATATATTCCTTGGCGACCAAGTTCATTCCGTCTCGGAGCGGTGTAAGCCATGCAATGTCGCTTGAAGTATAAAGGTCGATTAAGTTTTCGAAAGGCAAGGAACGGTAAAAGTACCAGATCGGGGTCCAATTTATGGTGGACAACTCCCCATTGATCCTTCCGACCAGTTCATCAACTTCTCTTTTTAACAGCTGATATTGAGGTACGTTTGAACGAGATGGCACAGCTAGGATGATCAATCTCACCTTTTCTTTGTATTCTGGGTATTTCTGAAGGAAGTACTCAAAAGCATTGATACGTTTTGCAATGCCCTTGCTATAATCCAATCGGTCTATGGAAAGGATGAGCTTGGTATCTGGAGCCGAGGCTTTATGGTTGTCCAACCTAACTTGGAGGTCACTTCGTTCATCTTGGCTTTTGGATCCATGCGAGATTGCGGCATCCCTGAATTTTTTGTAATCAATTCCCATAGGGAAGGAGTCCACTTTAATGACCCGATTGTCCAAATAAATCTCGTTGAAACTTACATCCAATCCTATAAGCCTTCGTACTGAGCTTAGAAAGTGTCTTTCGTAATCGTAGGTATGGAAACCTATAAGGTCCGAGCCCAACAATCCTTCCAAAATTTCATCACGCCAAGGCAATGTTCGGAATATTTCAAAAGAGGGGAAGGGAATATGTAAAAAGAATCCGATTGTAGTATCGGGACGTTTTTCACGCACCATTTGTGGAACCAGCATCAATTGGTAATCATGGATCCAAATAGTGTCGTCCTCGTCCGAATTTTCTATAATGGCATCGGCAAATTTCTGGTTTACCTTTTTATAGGTGTCCCAATAATTCAGTTCAAACTCGGAATACTTCAAAAAATAATGGAACAGGGGCCAAATGGTTCTATTGCTAAAACCGTAGTAAAAGCCATCAATTTCATCGGAATTGAGCTTTACCTTGGCACAGCCATGTTCTTTTAAGGCTTTATCAATGTCATTTTCAAGTTCTTCGGGTGTGTCCTCGTCGGTTAACCCGGACCAACCTATCCAAAGACTTTCGCCACCGCTATGTACGGATTTCATCCCCGTAGCCAAACCCCCAACACTTGGTATTGCATTAATGGTTCCGTTGCTAATTTGTAACTGAACGGGTAATCGATTTGAGATTATGATAGTTTTGCCCATAAAAGGATGATTTTTGACGTATTTTAATTTTTTGTTTCTTTAAAATTCGGGAAATTCGAGCGCAAAACCAATTCATTCTAACCCTTTTGAGAATTTTTGACCTATGGACAACTTGAATTATGGAATTATAGGAAATTGCAGAAGTGCGGCATTAATTTCCAAAGAAGGCTCCATAGACTGGTGCTGTCTGCCGCAATTTGACTCTACGTCGATATTTGCAAAGTTGCTGGATGAGCAAAAAGGGGGCAGTTTTGAAATCCATCCAAAAGGGGATTATACCATTGAACAGGAATATTACAGAAACACCGCAATTTTGATTACGCGTTTTACGGAGGGCAATAATGTTTTTGAACTGCACGACTTTATGCCCCGACATCATAAAATGAACGGGAAGTACAAAGCACAGCCAGAGATTATCCGCTATGTAAAATATATTTCTGGTGCACCAAAGTTCATGGTAAAATATGACCCTAAATTGGAATATGGATTAGGTGCAACCAAACATTTTGTAAAAGAGGATTTTATTGCCAGCCTTACCCATAAGTTAAAATACGATACACTTTTCCTATATACATCTTTTGATAAGGAACGCGTTTTGGGTGGCGAGGAGATAAGTTTGGGGGAAGACGGATACTTTTTGATTCGTTACAACGAAAAAATATTGATGCCGACCACGGATAAAATGGGGCTGGAACTGGAACGCACCAAGGTATATTGGTTGGATTGGGTTGCAAAAACGCCGGACTACCAAAAATTCAAGGATGAAATTATACGAAGCGCCATAACCCTAAAAATGTTGACTTATGACAAGACTGGGGCGGTTTTGGCGGCAGCCACCACATCCTTGCCCGAAACCATTGGCGAGGTTAGGAATTGGGATTACCGTTTTTGCTGGATTCGTGATGCATCCATGGTAATTAAAGTTGTTTCTGAGCTTGGACATAAAAACTCGGCCAAGCGTTATCTTCAGTTTATTATTGATTTGATGCCCGACAAGGATGAGAAACTCCAGATTATGTACGGTATCAACAAGGAAAAAACTTTAACAGAGAAGACCTTGGATCATTTTGATGGATACAAAGGCTCCAAACCTGTCCGCGTTGGTAATGCGGCCTACAAGCAACGTCAAAATGATATTTATGGCATTTTGATGGATGTGATTTATGAGCAGTTAAAGAACTTTAGCAACGATATTGAGAATGTGGAGGAACTTTGGAGCATTACCAAAGGAATTGTTTGGATTGTTGGAAAACACTGGAAGGAACCGGACAAAGGTATCTGGGAATTCCGTGGGGAAGACAAACATTTTACCTTTTCCAAAGTGTTGTGTTGGGTAGCTTTGGACCGCGCTATAAAAGTGGCCCAAATGTTCGGTAAAACCCGAAAACTGGAACGCTGGACGGCCCTTGAGCAGGAAATTAAGGAAGATATCCATGAAAACGCCTGGAACAATGATATCAATGCCTTTGTGCAATGTTATGGGTCCCGCCATTTGGATGCGTCGGTACTTTTGATGGAGCCTTATGGTTTTATACATGCGCGCGACCCTAAATATGTAAATACGGTCAAAGCCATAGAAGATGGGCTTAGCAACGATGGTCTTTTGTACCGCTATAAAAATGAAGATGATTTTGGGCTTCCTTCCTCATCATTCACCATTTGTACATTTTGGTTTATCAATGCCTTGTTCAAAATAGGGGAAGAGGAAAAGGCTTTGGAACATTTTGAGCGATTATTGAGCTATAGTAACCATTTGGGACTCTTTAGCGAGGATATTGACTTTAAAACAAAAAGGTTGTTGGGTAATTTCCCACAAGCTTACTCACATTTAGCACTAATTGAATGTGCCATTAACTTTTCCAAAAAACAGAAAGACGAGCAAATATTGGAATCCATCAAGTAAAGTTTTTGCATAAAATAATTGTCGTTTTAAGCGCAGTCGAGAAGTCTTACAAAAGCCTGAGCCATAGATTGGTCTCGACTGCGCTCAACCTGACATAAGTGCTCCCGTTTGTGCGAGCGTCACGCTCGTATCTTCTTGCTAGTTGATTATTTTTCAAAGCGTAAATTTCAATTTGGTCTTGACTGCCTGTCCGTCTGGCAGGCGAGCGCTCGACCTGACACAGTGCATCAAATAGAAGTAGAAAACAAAAAAACGCCCCAATCGGGGCGTTTTCAAATCCAAGTGGGTTTTTATCCCAACACATATTTGAATTAGTCAAAGGTATACCCGTTGTCTGCAGCGACTTTATCAGCAATTTGCGTCCTAAGCTTCACTACATTGGGTTGATTTGTATACTTGGTAAAGCGTTTAAGCCCCATCAACATCATACGTTGTTCATCACCTTCGGCAAAGGAGACAATACCTTCCTTAGCTTTTTGTTGGATAATGTCAACGGCCCTGTACAAATACAATTTGGTCATGGCTATTTGTGTTGCTTGGGCTTCTTCACCAAAGCGTTTTGCATTTTTCTCCGTTCTTAGGATAGCTGATTCTGCCATATAAATTTGAATCAAGATATCGGAAGCGGCCATCAACAACATTTGATGTTTTTCCAAGTCGGGTCCGAATTTTTGAACGGCACTACCAGCAACCATCAAGAATACTTTTTTCAATCGAGACAGTAAGTCTTTTTCTTCTGATAGTAACTCAGAGTAATCAGGTGTTTCAAAAGATGGTATGCCCATCAATTCTTCACCAACGGCAGTAGCTGGACCTAAAAGGTCTACATGGCCTTTCATGGCTTTTTTAACCAACATGCCTACGGAGAGCATACGGTTAATTTCGTTCGTACCTTCATAAATTCTGGAAATACGGGCATCTCTCCACGCAGATTCCATTGGGGTATCGGCACTAAAGCCCATTCCTCCAAAAATTTGGATGCCTTCGTCCGTGGTATGCTGTACGTGCTCAGATACGGCCACTTTCAAAATGGAGCACTCAATCGCATATTCTTCAACACCTTTAAGCTCTGCTTCTTGATGTGAATTTCCATTGGCTTCGCGAATGGCGATTCTGTCCTCGATATTTTTTGCGGCACGGTAACAGGCAGCTTCGTCCACATAAGCATTGGTGGCCATATCTGCAATCTTGGCCTTAATAGCACCAAAGTTTATAATCGGAGTTTTAAACTGAACACGTTCGTTGGCATATTTTGTGGCTTCGTTGATTACACGGCGTTGGGCTTCCAAACATGCTGCAGCTAATTTTATTCTGCCCACATTTAGTGCGTTCATGGCAATCTTGAACCCATTGCCTCTTTCAGAAAGCATATTTTCAACGGGTACCTTGGTTTCGCTGAAGAATACTTGGCGGGTAGAGGAGGAGTGAATCCCCAATTTCTTTTCTTCATCACCTAAACTAATCCCATTCTTCGGGTCATTTTCAACAATGAAGCCTGTAATATTTTTATCATCTTCGATTCTGGCAAAAACAATGAACAGGTTACAGAAACCGGCATTGGAAATCCACATTTTCTGTCCTGTAATGCTGTAATATTTGCCATCATCGGATAGGACGGCCTTTGTTTTACCCGAGTTTGCATCGGAACCCGCTCCTGGCTCGGTCAAACAATAAGCTCCGAACCATTCGCCTGTAGCCAATCTGGGTACGTATTTCTGTTTTTGCTCTTCGGTTCCATATAATGTAATGGGCAAGGTTCCAATTCCAGTATGCGCTCCAAATGCTGTACTAAAAGATCCCGTGGCGCCTGAAATGTAATCACAGACCAGCATAGTGGAAACAAATCCCATGCCCATACCTCCATAGGCTTCGGGTACAGCAACACTTAGAAGACCGAGTTCTCCAGCTTTTTTCATGCACTCTTCGGTGTATGCGTAGTCTTTTTTCTCAAAGCGTTCCCAATGTGCCCAAAGCTCGCGGTCTACAAATTCTTTGGTGCTTTCGCGCATCATTTTTTGTTCTTCGTTGAGGTCTTCAAGGGTGAACACGTCCTCACATTTGGTCTCTTTGACCAAGAATTGACCTCCTCTCAGTATGTCTTTTTCTGTTGTTTCCATTTTTTTAATGATTAAAGAAGATAGAAAATAGAAGAGAGACTTATCTCAATCCATTTTGAAACCCCATGGTCATCTTTTGCCATTCTTCTATCTTGTCTTCAAGTTTGTTTAAATTTTCAGTGTTGATATAATTCCGATGTTTTGCTATTAAAAGTTGTGTGCCGAGTTCAAAAGAAGACCCCAAAGCAACATCAATAAAATATTTAAAAGATTTATCAGTTCTCGAAGATCCTTCTGCAATATTGCTTGGCATTGAAACCGAACATCTGCTTATTTGGGTACTTAAATCGTATCGCTCATGATTGGGAAAGTTGAGAAGCAAATCAGAAATGTCATTTGCTATTTCCAATCCGAGTGACCAAATCTTCAAATTTTTATAATTGTGTCTTTTCATCTGAAGCCCTCTCTTTTCTCTTATCTCTTTTCGAATATTAAGAAAGAAATTCAAATATCCCCGCGGCACCTTGCCCAGTACCTACGCACATGGTTACCATTCCGTATTTGCCTTTCATGTCCCGCTTTCTCATTTCATCAAAAAGTTGGACAGATAGTTTGGCCCCGGTACATCCCAGCGGGTGACCGAGTGCAATGGCGCCTCCGTTTACGTTTACAATGTCTTGGTTCAGCCCAAGTTCTCGAATAACGGCAAGCGATTGCGATGCAAAGGCTTCGTTTAACTCGATAAGGTCTATTTGATCCTGTTTCATTCCAGCTTGTTTCAATGCTTTTGGGATGGCTTTTACAGGGCCTATTCCCATAATTCTTGGTTCTACACCTGCAGCTGCGTAGTTGACCAATCGGGCAATGGGCTCAAGGTTCAATTCTTTTACCATTTCTTCGCTCATAACCATGACAAAGGCGGCTCCATCGCTCATTTGTGAGGAGTTACCTGCAGTTACGCTACCACCTTCAGCAAAAACTGGTCTCAACTTGTTTAGGGTTGGTATGTTGGTGCCTTTTCTTGGACCTTCATCCTTGTTTACGGTGTAATTTTTTGTTTCCTTTTTACCAGCTTCGTTCACAAAGGTGTGCTCTACTTCGATAGGAACAATTTGGTCCTGAAAACGGTCTTCTTCTTGCGCTTTTAACGCTTTCATGTGTGAATTGTAGGCAAACTCATCTTGGTCTTCGCGAGATACCTTGAACTGTTTGGCAACCGCTTCAGCAGTCAACCCCATTCCCCAATAGTAGTCTTCGTGCCCTTCTTTGGCAGTTGCGTAATCTGGTGTTGGTTTGTAGCCACCCATAGGGATGTAGCTCATGCTTTCCGCACCACCAGCGATGATACAATCCGCCATTCCCGATTGGATTTTGGCCGTAGCGATACCAATGGTTTCCAATCCGGATGCACAATACCGGTTCACGGTCACCCCTGGCACATCATCAATGTCCAGTCCCATTAGTGAGATGAGCCTAGCCATGTTCAAACCTTGTTCGGCTTCGGGCATGGCATTTCCCACAATAACGTCATCAATACGTTTTTTGTCCAATTGGGGAAGCTCTTTCATCATGTGTTCTATGGTTTCGGCAGCCAGTTCGTCCGGGCGCTTAAACCTAAACAGACCTTTTGGTGCTTTGCCCACGGCTGTTCTGTATGCTTTTACTATATATGCTTGTTTGTTCATAGTTTTATATATTATTTTGGAATCTAGAATCTAGATGATTGGAGTTTAGACTAATCGCTTAGATTATCAATAAACTTGCCTAACATTTTTTGAATTTGTAGTATTTTATTTTCTAATGCTTTGAAATCGTTTTTATCTAAATACCCTTCGTTAAATGAAACTATTAATTGTGTTTCCCATTCGAAGGCAGAACCAAGACTGTTTTCTAAAAACTTTTTAAAGTGTCTGTCAGTACTTTTGCTAGAACCTTCCGAAATATTTGAAGGTATGGATACAGCGCATCTGTTCATTTGACTTGCAAGATTGAATCGTTCAAAATCAGGGAAAGTTCTTGTTAGGTTATAACTATCTTTCACAAATTCAATACCATCTTGCCAAACCTTTAATTTTTTAAAATTATGTCTTGCCATTTGTCTAATTTCTAGATTCTAGTTGTCCGAAATCTAATTTCTTAGTGGTTTTCCTGTCTTCAACATGTGTTGGATACGTTCCAAAGTCTTTCTTTCGGTACAAAGGGATAGAAATGCTTCTCGTTCCAAGTCCAAAAGATATTGCTCGGTTACCATTGTTGCTTCAGAAAGGTCGCCACCGGCCATTACGTAAGCCAATTTGTCGGCAATCTTTTTGTCGTGCTCCGAAATGTAATGTCCAGCTTCCATGGAGTCCGTTCCTACCAAGAACATACCCAAGGCTTGTTTTCCAAGTACCTTGACATCTTTTCGTTTAACCGGTTTGGTATAGCCTGCATCGGCCATCAGTTTAGCATACGCTTTTGCTGTTGCAATCTGACGGTCTTTGTTGACCACAACTACATCTTTTCCTTTTTGAAGGATGCCCAAGTCATAGGCCTCATAAGCCGAAGTTGATACTTTGGCCATTCCGATGGTGAGGAAGTACTCTTGAAGTACATTGAGCTCCACATCGTTTTTTCTGAAGGTGTCGGAAGCACGTAGCGCCATTTCCTTGGAACCACCTCCACCGGGAATTACACCTACACCGAATTCCACCAAACCAATGTAGGTCTCTGCTGCGGCCACCACCTTATCCGCATGGAGCGAAAGTTCGCAACCACCGCCCAAACACATACCGTGAGGGGCAGAAACAGTCGGAATAGAGGAATATCGCATGCGCATCATGGTGTCCTGGAACATTTTGATGGCCATGTTCAGCTCATCATATTCTTGTTCCACAGCCATCATGAAAATCATTCCGATATTGGCACCAACAGAGAAGTTGGCAGCTTGGTTACCAACCACCAATCCTGCAAAATCTTTTTCTGCTAGATCTACGGCTTTGTTCAAACCAGCAAGTACATCGCCACCGATGGTATTCATTTTGGATTGGAATTCGCAGTTCAGGATTCCATCGCCCAAATCTTCGATAACAACACCACTGTTTTTAAAGACCTCTTTGGTTTTTCTGATATTGTCCAAAATGATGAATGCATCCTGGCCCGGAACTTTTTCCATGGTTCCTGCCTTGCCGGCAGGCAGGTTTTTTGGGATGTCGTAGAAGTAGGTGTTCCCTTCTTTAACGGTGTAGAAGGAATCAATTCCGGCTTCTTTCATTTCGGACACCCATGAAGCAGCCTCCAAACCTTCAGCCTTAATGAATTCAAGTCCTTTTTCGAGCCCAACGGCATCCCAAATTTGGAATGGGCCGTGTTCCCAGCCGAAGCCAGCCTTCATGGCGTCATCTATCTTGTATAACTCATCCGTAATTTCAGGAATACGATGGGTAACGTAGGCAAAAAGTGCTCCAAAGCTCTTTCGGTAGAATTCACCTGCTTTGTCCTTGCCATCTACCAAAACGGGAAAACGGTCAATGACCTTATCAATGGTCTTGGTAAGTTCCAAAGTGGCAAATTTTGCACTCTTTTTGGAGCGGTAATCCATGGTGTCCAAATCCAAGGTCAAGATTTCGCTCTTGCCATCGTCCCCTTTAACTTTTTTATAGAAACCTTGTCCGGTTTTACTTCCCAACCATTTGTTGTCCATCATGGATTGGATAAAATCCGGCAACTGGAACAATTCGTGGCGCTCATCGTCCTTGCAGTTTTCACTGATTCCGTTGGCCACGTGCACCAAGGTGTCCAGTCCTACTACATCTACGGTGCGGAAGGTGGCGGATTTCGGTCGTCCGATCACTGGTCCAGTGAGTTTGTCGACTTCCTCAACCGTCATGCCCATTTCTTTTACGGCATGGAACAAACTCTGAATACTAAAGATTCCGATTCTGTTACCGATAAATGCGGGTGTGTCCTTAGCAACGACTGATGTTTTCCCCAAGAATTGTTCACCATAGCCATTAAGGAAGTCCAAAACATCCTGTGAAGTTTTAGGTCCAGGAATGATTTCGAAAAGTTTTAAGTAACGTGCTGGGTTGAAAAAGTGCGTGCCACAGAAATGCTTCTGGAAATCATCGCTTCTTCCTTCGCTCATAAATCGGATAGGGATTCCAGAAGTGTTCGAAGTGATCAAAGTACCAGGTGTGCGGTGTTTATCTAAGTTTTCAAATACCTGTTTTTTGATGTCCAAGCGTTCCACGACCACTTCAATGATCCAATCCACATCGGCCACTTTGGAAATATCGTCTTCCATGTTTCCTGTGGTAATACGATCTGCAAATTTTTTGTGGTAAATAGGGGAGGGTTTGGATTTGAGGGCAGTGGCCAATGAATCGTTCACTAAACGATTGCGGACCGCTTTATCTTCTAAGGTAAGTCCTTGGGCCTTTTCCTTGTCGGTAAGTTCGCGGGGAACAATGTCCAACAATAGGACCTCGACCCCAATATTCGCAAAATGGCATGCAATGCCACTTCCCATTATTCCGGAACCGATTACGGCAACTTTGTTTATATGCCTTTTCATGTGCGAGTTTTGTAATTTAATTATTAGTTGTTTTTGTATAGATTTTCTTGTCAGTTATCAGCTTGTTGATGGTTTCAATAACTCTAAAAAAGCCCACCAAATCCTCTTGAGAGGTGTGCTCTTTGACCACTTCGTTGAAACGCAATACCACTTCTTTGGATTCTCCCCGTTTTTCCAAACCCAGCGGTGTGAGATAAATCAGAACCCCACGTCCGTCTTTAGGGTTACGTTTACGTTGTATGTATCCTTTTTGTTCAATATTTTTTAAGATCCTGGACAAACTAGTTGCTTCCATCCCCATTTTGGGTCCCAATGTGGTACTCGGAGTACCTCCTTTTGGGTCAATGCTCAATAAGGTAAATCCAATGGCCATTGTAAGCCCATAGTTTTTAGCTTCCTCATTGTACATTTTGCTAACGGCCTGCCAGGTGGCCCTAAGGGCATGATCAATGGTCAAATCTTTCATAGAACTGGTTTGGTGTTCTCAAATATATGAAAAATTTATTATGCATGCATAATAAATTTAGGTTAAGTATTGATGTTTTTTTATCAAAAATTGAGAAGAATACTTCATACATCAATTCAAATGGGGCATCGGTCAGATCGTAGTTAAAATAACAGCATGAATATTGGATATTGTGAAAATACGATTCACTTAAACATTAACTATGAATATCAAAAATCTATTATGTACGATTATTTCGCTGGCGTTGCTATGGTCCTGTGGTAAGGATGATGGCACAACCCCTGCAACAGAAAAAAACAATGCTCCAAAAATTGAGGCGCAGAGCTTTACGGTTGCTGAAGATATTTCTGATTCGGAAAAAATCGGAGTTGTTACTGCCACAGATAAAGATGAGGATACTCTTATTTTTAGTATTGCACAAAATGGTGATAATGATTTATTTGAAATTACGGAATCGGGAGTAATAAGTCTTGCTCCTGGCAAAGAGTTGAACTATGAAGTATCTACCGAACATACTATTCTTGTATCAGTATCCGACGGTAAACAGGTTAGAAATGGTTTAATGACAATTACTGTTACCAACGTTTTCGACAGTATGGTTGAAGACCCCGAATCCTTTATTACCAAATGGGAAATATCGAGCAGTAATTTTGAGTTAACCATTGGTACGGGCACATCAATGGAACTTGAATATGATTATATAATTGATTGGGGAGATGGCTCTCCTGTTGAAGAGCTGACGTCAAGAAACCCAACCCACATTTATACAAATGCAGGAACCTATTATGTTTCCATTCAAGGAGATTTCCCCCATATTTTGATGCGGGATCAACCTATTCATATTAGGAGAACCTTAAAAGGCTTAGAACAGTGGGGCAATATAGTTTGGCAAAGTTTTACTAGTGCTTTTGCATTGTGTCATTATATGGAGTATAATGCTACTGATATACCAAACCTAGAAAATGTTGAAAGTATGGTTGATGCATTTTTATATGCTAACAAGTTTAATGGAGATTTAAGTGATTGGGACGTAAGTAATGTGACTAATCTGCATGGAATGTTTGATAACGCATATAACTTCAGTAGTGATTTAAGTAATTGGGACGTAAGTAATGTGAAAAGTATGGCAAGAATGTTTTCCGAGGTCCATACATTTAATAGTGATTTAAGTGAATGGGATGTAAGTAATGTTACAAGAATGGATGGTATGTTCCATGGTGCAAATGAATTTAATGGTGATTTAAGCGATTGGGATGTAAGTAATGTAACAAGAATGGAAAGAATGTTTTCTGAGGCCACTTCTTTCAATGGAGATATTGGTTTGTGGGAAACCAGCAATGTCACAAATATGAAAGAAATGTTCAGAGCAGCAGAATCATTCAATTCGGATATTGGTGACTGGGATGTGGCGAATGTTAGATATATGTCAGAAATGTTTTTAAATGCACAGTCTTTTAACCAAAACATTGGGGCTTGGGATATTGCAGGTGTTGAAGATATGACTGGAATGTTTAATGATTCAGGGATGTCTCCAGAGAGCTTTTCAGATACAATGATAGGTTGGGCCAGCAATCCAAACCTTGAACCGTACATTCCTGTGGGTGTTGAAGGAATGAGTCTTTGCAGCGATAATCAAGAAGCATTGGACGCAATGGTCTTTAAACTCAATATTGAATTGGAATGGGCATTCTCTAGTCCGCCGGATATGGTTGATTGCTCTGGCAATTGATATAAAAGGACTATCTCATAAAGTGTGTAAATAGAAAATTAGCGGGGGCATGCCCCCGCTAATTTTTTGTCTAATTTTAAATATTTGCACATTATGAAGAAAGAAGAATTGTTCAACGACGATTTCCTGAAGCAGTTCAAATCGGGAGACGAGC
>NZ_WUEG01000048.1 GCF_010468565.1 Allomuricauda sp. TY007 | reverse complement strand
TATGATCCAATATCAAAGGAAATGATAGCATTGAAGGATGAGACTAATCCAATTGAGGAGTGGCAGCATATAGAACAGCTAAAGGGTAGTGCTGAAGGAAGCATACGATACCCCGCATGGAATGGGATAATATCACAGGAGGTACTAGACTACCTTTCATCCTACATAAATAGACGCATATAAGTACGCATTTAAGCATAAACACGCACTATGCCGTTCTTCTCATGTATATATATATACAGGCAACACGCAGATATAGGTGCGACGTGAACAGTGAGCTGTATGTGCGCAGCTCGCGTTGCATTTTCGGAAGCGCTCGTTTTCGGAAACGCTTTGAAGTTCCTATTCCGAAGTTCCTATTCTCTAGAAAGTATAGGAACTTCAGAGCGCTTTTGAAAACCAAAAGCGCTCTGAAGACGCACTTTCAAAAAACCAAAAACGCACCGGACTGTAACGAGCTACTAAAATATTGCGAATACCGCTTCCACAAACATTGCTCAAAAGTATCTCTTTGCTATATATCTCTGTGCTATATCCCTATATAACCTACCCATCCACCTTTCGCTCCTTGAACTTGCATCTAAACTCGACCTCTACATTTTTTATGTTTATCTCTAGTGTTACTCTTTAGACAAAAAAATTGTAGTAAGAACTATTCATAGAGTGAATCGAAAACAATACGAAAATGTAAACATTTCCTATACGTAGTATATAGAGACAA
>NZ_WUEG01000047.1 GCF_010468565.1 Allomuricauda sp. TY007 | reverse complement strand
GTTGGTCACAGAGGTCCTCGGGTCATTGCCCATCCGGGTGGTCCCCACCTCGTGGATGATCCGCCCAGGGTTGTGAAGCCCGTAGTTGGTCTCCTTCCCCGGCTTGTCCCCCAAGGGCTCACCGCCCATATTGATCAAGATCTCCTCGAAGGTATCCTGCATGTGCCTCGCCTGGTTGATCTCCAACTGGCTCCATTTGTAGTGGAACTTCAGTACCGGGATGCCAAACTCGTCCACCGTGGTCGGGTCGATCTCACAGTAGTTCTCCTTCCGGGCGATGGACTCGCCCCTTCCGGCCATGCCCACTACCGCCCCGTAGTACTTCTTCGCATCGCTGCGCAGCACGTCACCGTAGCCGCCCACCTTGGTCCCGAAGAACTTGTTGAACTCGTTCACGTTGAAGCCGAAGCCATAGCTCGGCATTCCCATGCCGCCCCACACCTCGATGTGGTAGCCACGCGGAAAATCGAGCTTGGAGTTATCGCCCCACCAAGGGGAGTACACGTGCATACCGCCTACTCCATCCTCGTTATAGGATACCTTTCGGTTCATCAGCCCCGGTACAAAAGCGGCCCTATCGGCCCCCGTGGAATCGTGCAGGTACTTGCCCACCACATCGCTGCTGTTGCCCAGCCCGTTCGGGTGCTGCTTGCTCTTGGAGTTCAACAGGATCCGTGCCGAACTGCAGGCCGAGGCACCCAGTACCACTACCCTTCCCTTCAGTTTATATTCTTTACGATCTTCTTTGTTGATGTAGGATACGCCCGTGGCCCTGCCCTCCTCGTCCGTGGTCACCTCGCGTACCATACAGTTCACGAAAAGGTCGATCTGGCCACCGTTCTTCTGTGCCGGGAAGATAAGGCAGGTCCCCGCGGAGAAATCGGCGTACACCTGGCAGGCACGGTTGCACTGCCCGCAATAGAAGCACACGCCCCTGTCCTCGTTGATCT
>NZ_WUEG01000046.1 GCF_010468565.1 Allomuricauda sp. TY007 | reverse complement strand
GCTATCGCCCTTGTCCACAAAGGTGTACAGTTTTTCGTATACGGGGTCGCTCTGTTTTTCCTTGTGGTACACGGTCCAGTTGATGCCCAGTTTTTGGTTGTCCCCCGGTGTGCCCTTGGTGTATTCCTTCACCTTTAGGACAATGCTTTTTTCATCTTTATGGTACTTGGCTTTGCCATCCGCTGTTTCTATGGAATCTACGCCCGCTGCCCCTTCGTCCTCAAACTCGCCCGCTGCCAGTTTTTCGATCTGTTCCTTGGTGAGCATACCGTTGGTGGCCAGCTCCACGATCTCGGGCGGGGTGGCCGCCATATCGGCGGCGGTRATYTCCTCTTTYTGTCCGGTGGAAAAAAAGGTCACGGTCCCKCCAAAARCGCATTTGCCCTCGCTTTCCTCTGTAAGGGCCGTGCCCCCGGCCTGTTCCACCCTTATGGCCTCGTAGCTGTTCTCCCATTTTTGGATGTTGGGGATACAGGGGTTGTGGCTTGCTCCACTGGGCTGCTTTTTGCACTTGCCAAAGGTRSMTTYGGKRGTTTCAAAGGGGAGCGGAAGGTCTGCCGTTGTGGCCAGGAGTTTTTTATCACCGTCCTTATCGTTGATATGGAGGATTTTGTGGCTGGATACTTTAAATTTGTCCTTGGCCTTCRAATCAAGGCTCATGTTGCACATGCACTCCGCATCGTTCGCTATAAGATAAACGCCCGCTTTGCCCTGCTTGCCGGARCCTTGCGCTCGGTCCTCTTCTTGGGCACTGTCGRGYATTGTGTCTTCTTCCTGTTCCTGCTCCGTCGCGGTGGCCTGTTCTTGGGTTTCTTGGGCCTGCTCTTCTTCCTTGGGAAGGTCCATGGGAATGTTGATCACCTGGCCAAGCTTTAAATGGCTCCAGTCCACACCAGGGTTCGCTTCTTCGATACGTGCCCTGAACGTATTATAACCCGCATTGGGATGGTGCTTCCTGTAATCGGACAGGTGCTCCGTGATCAAATTGTCAAGATATTGAACCTGTCCATGTT
>NZ_WUEG01000045.1 GCF_010468565.1 Allomuricauda sp. TY007 | reverse complement strand
CAACAAAGAACTGAGTTAAAAAACAAGTCTTTTTAAGCCAATCTCGATATATAATTCTCATCGTAAGGTATTCCGGATTTTGCAATGGCAAATGCCTGTTTCAAAAGCTTGTTCGATACCGCTATCAATGCTAGTTTCTTGCTTTTTCCCTTGGCGGTTATGCGTTCATACATTTCCCTACACGCCTTGTTGTGCTTGCACGCTGAAAAAGCGCATAGGAACAGAAGGTTCCGCAATTTTCTGTTCCCTACCTTGCTTATCCTGCTCTTTCCCCTTACRCTGCTGCCCGAACGTCTGGTCGTSGGWGTYAWTCCCGCGTAATTGCATAACTGCCCCGCATTCTCGAACTTGGTAAAGCCATCCGTCAATATGATCAGCAAGGCCACTGTTTTGTCCCCGAGTCCCGGTATGCTCTTCAGGTTGGTAAGCTGCCGTTGCTGCGTTTTCTTGACCAATGCRAGCAATCKYGACTGAAGGCCCTCCAGCTCCCTGTCCAGGCTTTTCAATGAACGCACCAAGGACAAATGCACCGTCCTTGAAGGTATGCCCAGGACCTTTTCACCGTGCAGCTTGTTCTTTACCTGTGTCCGCTGTTTGAGATAGATGTCCATCAAGGCCAACAATTGGAGACTCTCCGCTTGGTCCTCGCCCTTGCCGTCGTACAGGGGAACATCGTTGACCTTGGCATATTCCGCTATGGCCTTGGCATCGCTCTTGTCCGTCTTGACCTTGGAAAGCTTCATCTGTACAAAACGTTTTACGGACAAAGGGTTCACAACCGATACGGCCATGCCCTGGTCAAAAAGGAACTGTGCCAATAGGTAATGGTAATAGCCAGTGGCTTCCATTACCACCAGACTGTTGGAGTTCAAACCGCTGCAATAATCCCTGAACCCCTTCAAGGTGTTCGGGTACTGATGGTGGGAACCTTGGTGGTCGCATACATCAAATACATCCTTGCTGATGTCCACTCCGTGGATTTCTTTATCTTTATTCATAGGAAAATGTTTTGGAAAGGACGCTCCACTTAAGCTTCAACAACTTGAAATCGAGATCTAGGTCTCACAGAACTGAACGAATTCTTGAGTGGAAAAGAGAGGG
>NZ_WUEG01000044.1 GCF_010468565.1 Allomuricauda sp. TY007 | reverse complement strand
TAGGCCCTCGGGAACTCCTCGCCGCTTTCCTTTTCTTTTAAATAGAAATGACGTGGCTGGCCTTCTTTGTCCTTATTGTGCTTGTTCTCCCAATCGCAGGGCACCGTAAARCTTGCTTCKCCATTGCCTTCRCTGTCTATCTTTATCTGTASGGTCTCAGGGAGTTTTTCATCGTCCCAGGTGTCATAGGTACTGTATTCATCTGTGTGGTTGTCCCGTTTTGTGTCTTCCCAAACCTCAAACTCCAAGGTTTCCCCTATATAATTTCGGGTGCTTACCTTGATCGTCACTGTATCTCCATAGGTGACTATGCCCGTATGGAGTTTGTCGCCCTCCTCATACATTTTTAGGCTGGTTATTTGTTTTTTACACCTTACATTCAAGAGTTTTGGGGTGCAATTGTTGGATATGATAAGTTCGTTCTCTGCCTTGGGGTATTGGTCGGTCCCCTCCACAGGGAACTCAAGGTTCTCTATGGTAAAAAAGTAGTCCAGATTGTCCGCCTTGTCATACTTGGGGAGTTTGTAGGCCAGGTTTACCATGCCGTTTGTCTCTGTGATCTCGATACAGGGGGCTTGTTGCTTTTGGTAGCGGTCACTGCCTTGTCTGCCATACCAAATGTTGGGTTGCAGCTTCTCGCCCTGTAAACCTTCAGTCTCCAAGTGTATGTACACCTTGTGCCCAAAGCCGCTCTTTTGTATGGCATGGCCCTCCGCATTGGCCCAGTAGGCCTTGGTGAGCTTGGGGGTTATGGCCTTAATGCGTGTTGTGGTGTCCTTCCCCGCACCTTGGGGAGTGCTCACATAGGCTTCCACATGCCATTCGCCCTCTTTGTCGCTGGTCTTTGTGATCTTCTGTCCCGTTCCTATCTGGTTGTCCGTGTCGGGCTTACTGTGGTAGGCGATCCATTTTATGGTCAGGTGGGCGTCCTTTGCGGCATTGTAGGGCATGGCGTACTCGGAGACCTCAAAGGTCACTTGGTGGCGCTCTTTTTGCTGTTCGCCGTGCTGCAGCACGCTTATGGTCTCCTTATCGGAGCGTATGGCCTTTACATAGTTGTGGCCCACTTCGTAGGTCATGGTCTTTATGGTGCCCTCATAGGTGACGGTGGCAGTGACCTTCTTGGTTTTTTTGTTGTTCAAGGGGGGCACTACTATGCTTGTCCCCTTTTTGGTAAAGGGCAGTTTTTCTCCCTTACTGGTCACTTCCCAGTACAGGTCCCTTGRCTT
>NZ_WUEG01000043.1 GCF_010468565.1 Allomuricauda sp. TY007 | reverse complement strand
GACACTATCCCAATAAGTGTGTAAGTTGAAAATAACGGGGGTTGGACTTTATTAGAGTCTGACCCTTTTTTCATAGATCGTTAGGAACTGGTTTAAAATGATGCCCCAGTTCCTGATGGGCATGGACCACTTCTTTGTGGCCTCCCTTGTGGCCAAATATACGGATTTCATCACCGCATCGTCGGTGGGGAAGGAAAGCTTGTTCTTTGTGTACTTCCTGATCTTCCCGTTCAGGTTCTCTATAAGGTTGGTGGTATAGATGATCTTCCTTATCTCCACTGGGAATTCGTAGAACACGGTAAGGTCCTCCCAGTTGTCCCTCCAGCTCCTTATCGCATAGGAATACTTGCCCTCCCATTTTTTGGCGAAGTCCCCCAGGGCGGCCTTTGCCGCTTTCTCGTTGGGTGCATTGTAGATGCCCTTCATGTCCGCGGTGAAGGCCTTCTTGTCCTTCCATACCACATAGCGGCAGGCATTGCGTATCTGGTGCACCACGCATATCTGGGTCCTGGACTCGGGGAAGACGTTTTTGATGGTGTCGGTAAACCCGTTCAGGTTGTCGGTGGCGGTGATCAGGATGTCCTCGGTGCCACGGGCCTTCATATCGGTGAGCACCGACATCCAGAAGGCGGCCGACTCGTTCTTGCCCAGCCATAGGCCGAGCACTTCTTTTTTACCGTCCCTGCGCAGGCCCACGGCCACGTACACGGTCTTGTTGATCACCTTGGAGGATTCCCTGACCTTGAAGACGATACCGTCCATCCACACGATCAGATAGACCGGTTCCAGAGGGCGGTTCTGCCAGGCAACGATATCGTCCGCCACCTTTTCGGTGATCCTCGATATGGTGGAAGTGGATACCTCAAAGCCATAGGCCTCCCGTATCTGCTCCTCTATGTCGCTGACCGACATGCCCTTGGCGTACAGGGATACGATGATGTTCTCGATGCCGTCCACCATGTTGCCCCGTTTGGGGACGACCATGGGGTTGAAACTGGCATCCCTGTCCCTGGGGACGGATATCTCGGACTCCCCGAAGGAGGTCCTCACTTTCTTTTTGGAGTGTCCGTTGCGCTTGTTGGCATTGGACGAGCGCTGGTGCCTTTCATAATCCAGGTGGCCGTCCAGTTCCCCTTCCAGCATCTTCTCGATACCGCGTTTCTGGAGTTCCTTCAAAAAACCGTTGAGCTCGTCTCCCGATTTGAACTGCTTCAGGAAATCGTCGTTGAACAATTCTTCTTTCTTCATAATGTGCAAATATTTAAAATTAGACAAAAAATTAGCGGGGGCATGCCCCCGCTAATTTTCTATTTACACACTTTATGAGATAGTCCT
>NZ_WUEG01000042.1 GCF_010468565.1 Allomuricauda sp. TY007 | reverse complement strand
GGGTCTGTAAATTAAACTCTGTCCGTTGTTTCAATTCCTTTGGGGCTAGCCCCAAAGGAATTGGTGTTTAATATCAGGGGTATCCGTTCCCCAAATTTAATGTAAAGTTGTTGAACGGTCAGGCTCCAATTGTGCAAAGGGCTGGTCCATTTCTTTTCTATGTTCTTTGTGGCCAAGTACACAAGCTTTATCAAGGCCATATCATTTGTGAAGGCCCCCTTGGTCTTGGTAACTTTACGTACTTGGCGGTGGAATCCCTCTACGGCATTGGTGGTATAGATTATTTTTCTGATCGGTTCGGTGTACTGGAAATACTGTGATAGCTGCTCCCAGTTGCGCTGCCAGCTTTCGATGACCACGGGATATTTGCCTCCCCATTTTTCCTCCAGATCCAATAATCTGTCTTCCGCCACCTCCTTGCTGGTCGCCCGATAAACGAGCTTAAGGTCGCGCATGAACTCCTTTTGATCTTTAGAGGCAATGTATTTGAGCGAATTGCGTATCTGGTGCACGATGCAGAGCTGTACCTGTGCTTTTGGGAATACGCTCAATATCGCATCGGTAAATCCCCGAAGATTGTCCGTGCAGGCGATCAGGATATCCTTCAAGCCCCGATTGTTCAGGTCTGTAAGTACTTGCAACCAAAAATTGGCACCCTCGCTCTCGGAGATGTACATGCCCAAAACTTCCTTATAGCCCTCCTTGTTGATGCCAAGGATATTGTAGAGGGCCCTGTGCTCGATCTTGCCATCGACTTTTACCTTGTAGTGCATCGCATCGAGCCATACGATGCAATAGAGTGGCTCCAGCGGGCGGTTCTGCCACGCCTTTACATCGGGGACGATCTTATCGGTTATCTGGCTCAAAACGGTATGGGAGATGTCGGTGTCGTACATTTCCTTGATATGCGAAGAGATGTCGCGGTAGCTCATCCCAAGGCCATAAAGTCCTATGATCTTGTCCGATAGGTTGTCGGCCAAAATGGTCTGACGTTTCTTTACCAGTTCCGGCTCAAAGCTGCTTTGCCTGTCCTGGGGCGTATCGATATCGAAAGTGCCATAGCCGCTCTTAATGGTCTTTTTCCCTTTGCCGTTGCGTTTATTGCCGTTGATCCTTTGGGATTCGTCCAAATGGCCCTCCATCTCCGCCTCAAGGGCCTTTTCGATGACGTTCTTCAGCATCGGGGCAAACGCGCCGCCCTTGCCGAAAAGGTTCTTGCCCGACATGAACTGGTCAAGCACCTTCTTTTCAAATTCTGTCTGTTCCTCTGTTCTCATGGTTCTGTCTGAATAAAATTAATGTTTAAATCTATTTCAGACAGAGTTTAATTTACACCCTC
>NZ_WUEG01000041.1 GCF_010468565.1 Allomuricauda sp. TY007 | reverse complement strand
GAAAAAGCAAGAAACTAGCATTGATAGCGGTATCGAACAAGCTTTTGAAACAGGCATTTGCCATTGCAAAATCCGGAATACCTTACGATGAGAATTATATATCGAGATTGGCTTAAAAAGACTTGTTTTTTAACTCAGTTCTTTGTTGGCAACTGGCTTTTTATTAATAATCTTGAACTAAAACTTCAGTCGGAATATGAAGTGTTGAGTTCAGTTTTCTAATCATTCCTAAAGTCAGTTTACGTTTTTTACTTAAAATTTCACTAACTCTACTTTTAAATCCAACAACTTCAGCTAAATCCTTTTGTTTCATTCCCATTTGCTCCATTCGGAATTTGATTGCCTCAATTGGGTCAGGCATTCCAATTGGAAAGTTTTCATTTTCATATCTGTCAATTAAGATTGAAAGGATTTCCAATTCATCTCCTTGTTCAGTTCCTTTTTTTGCATCAAAAATCTCTTCAAGTCTGTTTAGAGCGTTTTGATAGTCTTTTTCGTTTCTTATTGGTGTTATTTTCATAATCAGATATTATTTGCGTCTATTTTGTCATATTCTGCGTGAGTTCCGATGAATCTTATCCAGCATATTTGATATTCAAAGTTGAATTTTACAATCAATCTATAGTTATTACCTTTAATGTTGTAAACAATTCGGTTGTCCTTTAAAATACTCGCACTTGGATACTCGCTTTTTAATTCATTAATATTTTTCCATTCGGATTTTTCAGTTTCTCTAAACCAAGACTTTAATTGTTCTTCACAGTCAGCGTGTTTTTCCCAAAAGTCTCGTAAAGTTCGTTTCGCTATTACTCTCACATTATACTTGTTTGTCGCAAATATAATAAAAAGTTACCAAATTGGTAATAAATTTTCTTTTTTCAGCTTGTTGCCAACGTGTTTGTATAAGAATAGTTGCGGGTTTGCGAGCGAGGATTTTCCGCAGGAAAATCAGATGTAGCAAACCCGCAACTACCTTTGTTTTAGCCCAAAACCGCAATTATTTTTATACTGTGTTGTACGCAGGCTTTTTTTATAATTGCTCGACTAGTTTCCTAGCAGTAACCGTATCATATATAATTTTTAGTTTACTAATCTTGTTTTGATTATCGAATTCAATAATGTCTACTACATCAAATTCCACTTTTTGATTATTCTTTAAAGTCCATTTATAGGTGAAGTAAAGAGCTAAATTATTTGATTCATTATCTTCAAAAATTCCTTTTAAATGAAGTTCAGAATTTGAAGTATCGTTATTTAATTCACGATAAAATTCATCTGCTTTTTTTATTCCGTATAGTGGTGAATCAACCATTCCATTTTGATTGAATGGATAAGCCGGGTAAACTGACCCACCTTCGCCGGATGAAACTGACCATGGCAAATGGACTGCCCAGATTTGATCTATCCTTGGGTTAAACTTAGTTTTTATTTTTCAATTTTCTTCTCATTGATTCTCCTTTTATATCTATT
>NZ_WUEG01000005.1 GCF_010468565.1 Allomuricauda sp. TY007 | reverse complement strand
TTTTGTGGCCATAAATGTATCGGGGCCCCTTACCGAAGGCGTTGTGGGCCTTACCTTGGTGGATGCCTCAACGGACACGGACCTGTTCAACTTGGTGGATGGCCAGCAGATCGACCTTGGGCCGTCCGGCGGACAGTCCCTTAACATCAGGGCGAACACACTCGGTGGACCGGGCAGCGTACTTCTGGAACTTACGGGCCCTGTTTCGTCCACCCAGCGGGAGGGCGTAGCGCCCTACGCGTTGTTCGGCGACCTATCGGGCGATTACAACGAGAGGGACCTTCCGTTGGGGAACTATACCCTTACGGCCACGGCCTACAACGGCAGTAGTTCGAGCAGCGGGGTCATGGGCCAACCCTTGAGCGTGAACTTTTCCATAGTTTCTGGTTTAACAGGTAAACAAAGTTCTTCTGATATGGATAATGCACTAGTGGAATCTGAATCACAATTCAAAGTAGAAAATAAGGTCATGCCTTTTGAAATTATATTGTTCCCAAACCCTGGGACAACAGAGATCACTCTATCGACTAATTCAGTCAACCCAGACCTGAAAGGAATTAGAATATTTGATGCTACCGGACAATTGGTAAGGTCCTTCAACCCTTCAGATTTTAGGGATGGCAGGAATGATTATAAACTGCCTGTAAATAGTTTACAGTCAGGGGTGTATCATCTTGGTATCTTGACTTATGATGGGGAGACCTATTTCAAACAATTGATTATAAGAAAATAACCGGTACCAGTTTTAACTGGAATTTTATTAAACCAGTAACTAAGCTTAGTTCTAACCCTTTTTCCAAAATAGTTTTTCTACAGGAAAAAGGGTTGGCTTTTTGAGACTAAATGATAAGAATTTTTGCGAATTCCCTGTGGATGTATGCCTATGGATCTAATCCTGTCAAAATACGGTCTTTTTATGGGGAGTGACAACCAGTAAAGCAATATGGCCAAACTCAATAAGAATAAATACGGCCTACGGTACATTTCATAATTAATAGAAAGACTGGATCGTATTTTCCATAACAGGAAGTAATTGGTTCAGCACTTTTTTGGAAAGTTTGATGTTTTTCAACAGGGAAAGCTGTCTACTGTTGTGAATATCCGTTCCAACAAAATCAATAAGCTTGTCGCTAAGCAGTTTTTCGGCCATTTTTTGAACCCCTGTACCATAAGCCTCTGGGCCAAGGGAAAGCAGGTTGAGCTGGAACAATATCCCATTGGATTTCATGGATGGATATTTCCCATACTTCTGGTGAAAATACATATATCGCTCCGGGTGTGCCAAAATTGGAAAATATTGGCGCTTTGCAATTTTTTCAACAGCAATATCAAAATTAAAGGAAGGTTGCAGGTAGGACATTTCGATCAGCAAATATTGTTTGCTCAAGGGCATCACCTCTTCTTTTTCCAAAATGCCCTCAAAATTATCGTCGATCATGTGTTCTGCAGCACAATTGATATTGAGGTTGGACAACCCCTTGTTGGCCAATTCCCTCGAAAGCTGGTCGTAGGCTTTTTTAATGGTTCCAGGGGTGTTGTCGTAAAAATTGTGCATGATGTGGGGGGTGCAAATAAAATGGGTCATACCAAATTCGGATAGGCCATTGATCAAATCCATGGAATCATCCACCGTCTTGGCCCCATCGTCAATACCTGGAAGTATGTGATTGTGGATATCCACCAACCCATGCAAATGGTCTGCCAAAAATTCTTTCTTCTGAAAAAAACTGAACATGATTAAAATTTGGACTGCTAAGATAATGGATATGTTGACTTAATGTCAAAATAGGGGAGAGCGACTACTATAAAAACAAAAACCGACCCTTTTAAAGGTCGGCCTGATAGATTCGCTACTATTTTTTATCTAACTAAACTCAAGTGCTAAGATAAGCCTTGTTCCGATGTCCAGGGGTTAACAAAAGATCAAAAAGGTTAATGAAAGATTAATAGGGTTAACCATTGGGTAATTAGCTGGTTATTTTTTGTTTATTTAGCAATATGCTGACCAAGAGAAACCTGTATGTACTTGTTTTTGTGATTGCCGTAATTGGCCTTTTGGTGGTGCAGTACCAATATTTGCGCGTGGGACTCGGCTTGGCACGGGCCCAATTTTCAGATAAAATAGATAAGGCAAGGCAGAACATTACCAGTGAATTGGCCGAGGTAAACTCCCTGACCTACACCCTTGGCAATACCATACGAAAAGATACCTCCGAGCTAAGGATAGGGCTGGACAGCCTTGAAAAGGCATCCCAATACTATTTAAACGACTATATATCGTATCAGTTGAACGTTTCCGGAATTGATGCGCCTTTTTCCTATACCCTGTACTCCCGGGATTCCATAACCTATTTAAGTTCTGTCAGGTCGCACCTTAAGGCCGAGGACAAATTGACCTACCCTATTGAAATTGAGGGGTATTTGCCGGAACTTTTAAAAAAGGAGGTGATTCTGGAAATCGGTTTTGAAGATTTGAACAAGTATTTCTTGGGACAAATACGGGGGTTGATCATTCCAGGGCTGTTATTTCTTTTGATGATCGTCATCGTCGTTGTATGGGTACTCCGATCATTTTACTTGCAGCGAAGCATCAATACAACTACCAACGATTTCATCAATAACCTGACACATGAACTAAAAACCCCGGTTTTTTCCATAGGATTGGCCACCAAGATTTTGGAAAAAGATGTTCCAGACAATAAAAAAGCCGTGGTGCAGCTCATTCGCACCGAGTCGGATAGATTAAAAAAGCATATCGAAAAGGTGTTGGAGCTGGCCAGTATGGAATCGGGAAAAAAACTGTTGCGGTTTCAAACATTTGATTTTAGACCGGATTTAAAGCGAATTTGCGAAGGTTTTGCCATACTTGCGCAACATGAGGCCATTGCATTCGAGTACGAACTGGGGGAGGGCCCATATAACATTCGGGCCGAAAAGTTTCATTTGGAAAACGTAATCGGTAATTTGTTGGAGAATGCACGGAAGTATTCGGACGATCCCAAGGTAACACTGACCGCCCAAACCCAAAAAGGATGGCTGCTCGTTCATATTTCGGACAACGGCCAGGGTATTGCCAAGGAGGACATCAAAAAAATTTTCAGCAAATATTATAGGGTGAAGAACGGGGATGTGCACAAGGTAAAAGGCTATGGTCTGGGATTGTACTATGTGCAAAAGATCATTAAAATGCACCGTGGCAGAATTTCGGTGAAAAGTGAATTGGGAGAAGGAACTACTTTTATGCTATCCCTTAAATTGACCAAAAATGGATAAAATGTACAAATTGATTTTGGTAGAAGATGATAATTCCTTGGGGTATTTGCTCTCGGAATATCTGGGAATGAAGGGTTTTTCGGTCACTTGGGCCAAGGATGCTTCGGAGGCCATAATCAAAACAAAAAGCAATGTGTTCGACCTGGCCATTTTGGATGTGATGCTTCCCGATATGGACGGATTTGAACTTTCCCAGAAAATAAAGGCGATCAATGCAGAGCTGCCATTTATCTTTTTAACGGCCCGTTCGCTCAAAATAGATGTTTTAAAAGGGTTTTCCTTAGGTGCGGTCGACTATTTAAAGAAGCCGATTGATGAGGAGGAGCTGGTGGTCCGTATCAATGCCTTGTTGTCCAGATTGGTCAGCGATGCGGCGCAAGAAGACCAGGTATCGCAGTACGAAATCGGGGATTATGTCCTCAATATGGACAATTTTGAGCTCAACTATAAAGGAAAACCGATAAAATTAACGGGCAAGGAGTTTGACCTATTGGCCTTGCTGGCCAAAAACAAAAACCAATTGTGCACCCATAAGGAAATTTTGACCACGGTTTGGGACAAAAACGACTATTTCAACAAAAAAAGCCTTAATGTTTTTATATCACATTTACGAAAACATCTTGGCCAAGACCCCAAACTGAGTATAGTAAACGTGAGCCGTCGCGGGTTTATGCTTCGGGTAGAGGAGTCTTAAACCAAATATTCTGGCTTGGTTTTTGATAACCTTTCAGAGAATCTGGTTACCGTTTGTTTATATGTTCAAGTTTTTTAAAAATAGTTCCCCCAAGCCCTCATTGCACCAATTGGACCATCTTTATGGCCAAACCATATGTAAATGTCCGTTAAAAGAGCAAATATCCTATTGCCAAAGACTCATCGAAAGTTCCAGGTATCATTTGGAGCAATCCTGCCCAAAAAAGGATTCCGATTATTTTAAGAACTTGATCGAAGCAGCGGATAAAGAACTTCAACGATTGAACTCCCAAAGAAAATCCTGATGGATTTGAGGTGAAACGCTGCAAAAAGCAGTAATTTTAGGATTGTAAAAAAAACAGCAATGAAGAAATCAATCCTTGTTTTAGCCCTACTTTCAATTTGTATCAATGCGTTTGCCACAGAAACCAAACTTATGGTCCGGGCAAAAGCAAAAGACGCCAAGTTTGTGGGAAGTTCCATTGGTGGGGCACATGTTATTGTGCGCAATACCCGGAACGGCGAAATTTTAGCGGAAGGAAACACGGTTGGTGCTACTGGGAACACAAATCTTATCATGAAAAGTCCCCATGAGCGCTACACGCAACTTAGTGACGACAAAACTGCTGGGTTTTTGGCCGTTGTAGACATTGACGAGCCTACTTTTGTTCGCGTGGAGGTGCTTTCTCCGGTCAACAAAAAAAATGCACGGATACATGCCAGTACCGAACTATGGCTAATCCCCGGAAAGGATATTTTAGGCGATGGCGTAGTTTTGGAAATTCCCGGCTTTGTAATTGATATATTGGAACCCAACACGCATCAATATATTTCTTTGGAATCGATTTCCGCATCTGGTATAAAGATCACGGCCAACATTGTGATGATGTGCGGCTGCCCGATTGATAAAGAAGGTATTTGGGACTCCAATCTTATGGAGGTCAAGGCTTTGGTGCAAAAAGATGGGGAATCTTTTGGCGAAACAGTATTGGACAATCCGAGCCAAAACACCTTTGAAGGAACCCTAAAGCTAACGGAAGCAGGATATTACCAAATTACAGTGTATGCCTATAATTCCAAAACGGGAAATACGGGTGTTGATACGATAAATTTTGTGGTACGAGGGTAAAACTATAAGCAATACAGGCATCAAAATGATTTTCATTGATTGGGTTGTGTAAAATTGGTACCTTATACCTTCCAATCAATCCATTATGAAAAAGAACATTGCGTTCTCCATTTGTTTATTAATACTCAACGCAGCCTGCAATACTGCTCCAAAGGTTGACTTATTGGAGGAAGGTATTCCCTTAAAAATGGCAGCATATAGAAAAGAGCAGGTATCCGATGTGGTATACAATCTATCTTTCGATATTCCCTCCAAAAAGCAGGAGCCCATTCCTTCCAGGTTAAAGTTGGATTTGGAAATCAACGACCTTTCCCACCCCCTATACCTCGATTTTAACGCAGCCAGTTCCTTGTTAAAAAGCATCAGTGTCAATGGCGAAGCGCAGGAAATCAACCATCAAAAAGAGCACATCATTATTTCTAAGAACCTTGAGGAAGGTCCAAACACCATTGAAATTGTTTTTAATGCCGGCGAATTGTCCCTAAACCGCAACGAGGACTTTCTGTATACGCTTCTTGTTCCTGACCGTGCAAGTACGCTGTTTCCCTGTTTTGACCAGCCCAACATAAAAGCACGTTATCTTTTAGATGTTACTGCTCCCGAAGGATGGAAGGTATTATGTGGCGCACCTTTGGTGAAAAGTACCCAGAAAGGGGACAAGGTCCACTATAGTTTTGATGAGAGCGACGCCATGAGCACCTACCTGTTCTCCATGGTCGCCGGAAAGTTCGAGTCAGTTACAGAGAATCCAGGGATGTTTGATATGACACTTTTATACCGGGAAACAGACTCGATCAAGATAGAACATAGCATTCCGACCATTTTTGATTTACATCAACGATCCATAGATTTTTTAAAGGATTATACGCGTTATGAGTTCCCTTTTCAAAAATTGGATTTTGCAGCCATTCCCGGGTTCCAGTATGGCGGAATGGAACATGTGGGGGCCATTCAATATCGGCAATCCTCTATTTTTTTGGATGAGAGCGCCACGGAGCGTCGCAGAATGGGAAGTGCCAAATTGATTGCCCATGAAACTTCACATATGTGGTTTGGGGACATGGTGACGATGGACTGGTTCAACGATGTTTGGATGAAAGAAGTGTTCGCCAATTTTATGGCCGATAAAATCATAAACCCCACTTTTCCCGATATCAATCATAAGCTGCAATTCATGATTTCCCATTACCGGAGCGCTTACGGAGAGGATAGAACCCGTGGCACCAATCCCATACGTCAACAACTGGATAACTTAAAAAATGCCGGTAGCCTGTATGGGGGAATCATTTATAACAAGGCCCCCATTATGATGCGCCAATTGGAAGCGACTATAGGGGAGAAGGCCTTTCGCGATGGCATACGGGAATATATTTTAACCTACGCCTACAACAATGCCACTTGGAATGATTTGGTGGAAATTTTGGATAAACGTACACCCAAAGATTTGAAACAGTGGAGCGAAGTATGGGTAAACCAATCCGGTAGGCCTGTATTAACGGAAGAAATCAATTATGAAGAAGGAAAAATAACAAGCTTTACCATTTCCCAGCACGCCGAAGATGGGAGCGACAAGCTATGGCCCCAGTCTTTCGAGGTAACCTTGGTGTATCCAGATAGCGCACGAATTATCCCTGTTACGATTTCTGGAAGTAGTGTGGATGTGAAGTTGGCCATAGGATTGCCGAAACCCCGGGCTATCATTTATAATTCCAATGCTTTTGGATATGGTGTTTTTCCTTTGGACACTTCGGATTTGCCTATTATTCCACAATTGAAGGACGAAGTAGCCCGTGGGTATGCCTATTTAAATACATACGAAAATGCATTGTCTGGGAATATATCACCTCTTGAAGCCTTTGATCTATATATGGAAGGCATTCTCAATGAACAGAATGAGTTTGTGCATGGAATGGTATGTGGACAGGCGAACGCGATATTTTGGAGTTTCTTTGACGGGGAGCAGCGAACAAAAAAACAACCTTTGGTGGAGGAACTGCTCTGGAAGGAACTTCTTGATGATAGGTACAAGCCCAATATTAAAAAGAACCTATTTGGACTTTGGAAGGGATTGGCCTATTCGGACAATGCCAAAGAGAGGCTTTACCAAATTTGGAACAAAAACCTTAAGATTCCCGACTTAAAGTTAAATCAGGATGATTATACCGACATGGCCATGTCCCTTGCGCTTTATGGACACGATAAAGCAGCGACCCTATTGGAAAAGGCCAAAGCGCAGTTGAAAAATCCGGATAAAGTGAAACGTTTTGAGTTTTTATTGCCAGCTCTTTCATCGGATGTCGCCGTGCGGGATGCCTTTTTTGAGTCGCTCAAAGAAGCCCAAAACCGTGAAAAGGAATCTTGGGTGGGCACGGCATGTGCTTTTATACATCATCCGCTACGTCAAAAAACAGCGATCAAACATTTGCCCTTGGCTTTGGAACTGCTCGAAGAAATACAAAAAACAGGGGATATTTTTTTTCCCAAGCGATGGCTTACATCCACTGTAGGGCAATATCAATCCGATAAGGCCTATGGGATGGTCGAAACGTATTTATCACAGCATCCTGATATGGAGCCATCATTAAAGGGCAAGCTTTTGCAGGCTTCGGATGATTTGTATCGTTTTGTAAATCAGGAGTAAAGACAATTTTTCTTCGTATTATGTGACTTTAGTCACAAGTAAATCACTCTAAATAATTGTTTTTCAGTGTTTTGATGATCAGGATCATTGTGTTCTTGTAGCAGTGGCCATACTTTGGTTCCAATAAACTTTATAAATACGAGTACCATGAAAAAGATTTTAATGTTGGTGTTCGTTGTTCTTGGAACAATGACACTGATGGCACAGGACAGGGATAGGGACAGAGTCCAAGATCCCGATCAAGATCGAGACCGTTTAATGCTGGTCGATGGCGATGTACTTCAAATTCGAGATCGTGACCAGATCCGTTTGGAAGACCCCATTACGTTGAACGATGGAACGGTAGTTAACCCAAATGGAACCTATTTTACCCGAGATCGAGATAGACTTAGGTTAAAAGATGGTGAATGTTTGGATAGTGATGGAATTAAATATCGCAATGAGTATCAGTATCGTTACAAAGTGATGCAAGCGGATAAAGGACTTACCGATGCACAGATCCAGCAACGCAACCAAAACAGGTATCAATTGATGCTCATTGATGGAGATGTATATCAAATCAGGACGCAATCACAAAACAGATTGCAGCAGCGGCTTGAGCTTGCAGATGGAACCACGGTTGACCCAGACGGTACCTACATGAATCAAAATCGTCAGCAATTGAGGCTTCAAGACGGTGAATGTTTGAATTTGAATGGTGAAAAGTTCACAAACATGTACAAGCATCGTAAAATGATGGCAAACAAGAATATGAAGTCCATCAAAAACATGAAGTCTAAAAAATCCATGAACAAATCAGCCCTTAAGAAAAAAGGGGGCGTCATGTGAAGGTACTGTATCGAGGGCTTGACCACCGTATGGTTGAGCCCTTATGTTCCATCTGTAAATGATTTATCATGAAACGGTGTTTACTCTTAAGCTTAATATTATGTTTGGGTACCATAGCAGGTGCATTTGCCCAAAAGATCAATAAGGAAAAGTCCGATAGCGAAGATTCCTATGTTTTGATGGATGTAAGTTATATGAACGATGCGGTATTTATGGGTAGGCGAGATTCCATAGCTGCTCCGTACCTATTGCCTTCCATTGGATATTATGACAAATCGGGACTGTTTGTTGATGCCACTGTATCCTATCTTACAAGTTCCGATGAGCAACGCGTGGATCTTTTTTATTTAACTGGAGGGTATTTGTTTGATTCCAATAATTGGAGCGGAGGTGTTTCGGGAACGGCTTATTTTTACAATGAATATAGTTACAATGTACAATCCGAGGTGGTCGCGGACATTACGGGTTTGATCAGTTACGATTTTAAATTGCTGGGACTATCGCTTTATGCCAGTTCCTATTTCAATAAGAATAGCTCACCCGATATTTTTTTAGGCTTTATGGCCGATCATACCTTTAGGGCATTTGACGATCATTTATTGTTTGCTCCCCGATTTTCGGTATTTGCGGGTTCCCAATACTTTTATGAAGAATATTATACAACCAGTAGATTGGGCAATAGAAAAGGCATTGGCAGTGGGCAAGGAAGTGGACCGGGAGGATCCATAGATTCAGGGACCGAAGTTACCACGATTCAAATTGCAGAGGCATCCGAGTTTAATATACTAAATATGGAATTGAGTTTTCCTTTTCAATATCGTGTGGACCAATTTATTTTGTCGTTTACACCTACTTGGGCATTTCCCCAGACCCCTGCAACCCTTACCACAGATACAGAAACCTTTAAAGAAGATTTGGAGAATGTGTTTTACTGGTCCGTTGGTTTAAGCTACTGGTTCAGTACAACCAAGAAGAAATAAGGTTTCTATTTTCTTTTCGGGCAAATACAGTCCATAGGTTTTGGCCGCTGTGGTTACCCTGTCCAAGTGCCCCACAAAGGATTTGTCCTTCATTAAAAAATGAACATGTACAAAACCATCGGTATATGTAAAAAATCCTTGGTAATGTTCGGAGTAAAAACCCATAAATCCCCCTTTGGCATTTTCAAATGAAAACTTTTGTGATTTCACTCCCTCTCGATAACCTTCCACTTCGGGCAAACGAAGGGTAACAATATGGGAAGGAATAAGACATACGATGCCATCGTTAAAGGAAAAGGTTTTGCAGGCTTCGGATGATTTGTATCGTTTTGTTGAGATGGAATGAGCCGATCTTCATGGATTTGATAGCCGTATATTGTCAATTATGGCTTAGGTTTCAGTACTCCACATACTCTTTTACAACACTAAGAACAATCCGCACAGGTACCCGTTAAAACACAGTTGACACTTTCAACCTTATAGCCCATAGGCAACGAAAAATCCACTTTTTCCTTTAAACAGGCGATAGTTTGGCAACTGGTGCAACGAAAGTGGAAGTGGCTATCCGGCAAGGACTTCCCATCACAGTCCATGCAGATTGCAAAATACTGTTTACCATCCTCCGCTACAATATTATGGACCAGACCATCCTCACAAAACCGGTTTAAGATTCTGTATATGGTCGCCCTATTGATATCCATATCGATCTTGTCCTCAATGGCATCATGGCTCATGGCCTTGCCACTCTGGGACAATAAATTCAAGATTGCTTGTTTTGTTGGTGTGTTTCTTCTTTTCATAAATTATTAATGCGACATTGTTGCAATAATATAAAATATTCATAAGTTTGACAAATATTATAGCGTTACAAATCACAATATGGAAAAAAACAAGATATACGATGTTATCATTATAGGAGGAAGTTATGCAGGGCTTTCGGCAGCTATGGCCCTCGGAAGGTCGTTAAAACAAACCTTGGTTATTGATGGGGGCGAGCCATGTAATAGGCAAACTCCACATTCCCAAAATTTTTTGACACAAGATGGCAAACCTCCCAAGGAGATTGCCGACCTCGCAACAAGGCAGGTTAAGGACTATGAAAGTGTTACGTTTTTTAAAGGCTTTGCTTAAATGCAAGTACATCTACAAGTGGTTTTCTTGTCCGTACCGATACTGGGGATGTTTTTGAGGGAAAGAAATTGATTATGGCCACGGGCATCAAGGATTTGATGCCTGAGATTCCGGGTTTTCAAGAATGCTGGGGGATTTCCGTGATACATTGTCCCTATTGCCATGGGTATGAATACCGCGGTAAAAAAACAGGGATATGGGCACCGGCAGAGAAAGCATTTCATTTGGCTCCGTTGTTGCTCAACCTTACCGATGATCTTACCATTCTAGGCCAAGATGTGTCAAATTTTACCGAGGAAGAGTTAAAAACACTTCAAAAGCATGGTGTTGAAATGGTACATCATAATGTTATGGCAATGGAACATAAAAATGGATACCTCCATAAAGTGGTCCTTGATAATGGGGATAAAATTTCCTTTTCGGCCGTTTATGCGGGTGTCCCATTTGAACAAAGTTCGGATATTCCCAATTCGCTGGGCTGCGAACTTACGGAACAAGGTTTTATTAAAACGGATCATTTTCAGATGACCACTGTGCCTGGAGTGTTTGCTTGTGGGGATAACTGTATTTCCATGCGGTCGGTTGCCCAAGCTGTGGCATCGGGCAACTTGGCAGGTGCCATGGCCAATATGGAACTCTCGAAAGAATCATTTTAAAACAAACTTCATGAAGATAAAAAACCAAACTTTTGACATCATTGCACTTACAAGCTCGTTTATTTGTGCCATTCACTGCGCGGCTGCGCCCATTCTGCTATCATTCTCATCCTTGTCCAGCCTACATTTTTTACACAATCCACTTATGGAATGGTCGTTTGTCGGACTTGGTGTTGTCTTTGTATTTGTTTCCCTTTGGCCGAGCTATAAAAAAGTACATCGTAAATCAAGGCCTTTGCTCATTGCCGCCCTTGGTTTTGGTACATTAGCACTGGGCAGGGTGGATTTTAGTGAAGCTTGGGAGGTAGTACATATGGTGTCTGGGGCCATCATGGTTGCTGCGGCCCATTTTATAAACTGGAAGTTGTTGCGCTTTAGGGGAGGACATAAACATTAAAGTGCCTGGGGGCAAGCTTGATCATAATCTTTGCATCGACCGAACTGTTTTTTGATGAGGATAATGTGTGAATATTAAAGAAACAGCACCTCTTGGTATTTTCTATGTGCACAGTTAAGGGAAAGCCCTTTTAATTAAAAACATCCAAGCGATAGCTGGTGGCATGGGGGCTAACCCACCGCCGGTTCCAGTAGGCGTAGTTGTTTTTTATAGGCATTAAAGTAAGCCTCAACGCCTATGGGGAGGGTCGAGTTTTGTGGTATGTGCCCAAAGCTCATGCCATAGGCGGCGGGAATGCCCAATGGGGAAATCCTGTCCATGATCACTTCCCTTAACGTAAAGTTTTCGGTAGTACGTTTACGGTCGCACCCTTTGCAAACACCAAAAATGATTCCCTTGGCCTTGGTAAAGCTTTCAACATCGGTAAGTTGGGTAAGCATACGGTCAATGCGGTACGGGGCTTCCTCCACATCTTCCAATAGTACGAGTTTGTCCGTAAAGTCGATTTCATAAGGAGTGCCTATCATGGCGGCCACCAAGGTTAAACTACCCCCTACAAGTTCGCCTTGGCCAATACCAGCGGTGATCGTATATCGGTAGTATTCGCTGTTGCGGTATTGTTTCGGGTCTTTTAATATGGCATTTTTGATGGGCAGTGTTTGCTGTGGTTCCATCAATACCTTTTTGAAGTAAACCTGACTGTACTCATCATCCAGCGTTTTTCCAACAGGTCCGTGAAAACCAATAAGACCGGTTTTTTTATAAATGGTGTTGATCAATGCGGTGATGTCGCTAAAACCGATCAACGCCTTTGGGTTGTTTTCGATGACCCCATAATCCAATAAGTCAAGAATACGGGTGCATCCATATCCACCACGGGCACAGAGAATGGCATCAATATCCGGGTTGGCAAACATTTCGTTCACATCCTTTGCGCGTTCTTCATCGGTATCGCTGAAATAACCGTAATTACCTTTTATACGGTCGGTGTGATAGGTTTTGAAACCCATTTTTTGCAGCGTGTCCAAAGCCAGGTAGAGTGCTTCCTGTTCAATGGCAAATCCAGGGGCAACAAGGCCAATGGTATCCCCTAATTTTAATTTTTTGGGTTTAATTTTGGGCTTGGGGTCAGAGAAAGGTTGATTGCCCCAAGTGGTTTGGTGTAAAAGGGTTGCAGCTCCCAGAGCTGTTGCCGATTTTAAAAAACTTCTTCTTTTGAACATTGTTGAATCCCTCCTTGAGGGTTTGACTCCCCGACGTTCTACGTCGAAATGGATTAATTTTTTTGGTTAGAATACCTCATGGGCTTGCCCCGAGGTGATTGATTTATCAATACAAATATAAAAATGCACAAAATTTAAAAGAACAGCATCAACTAATCACTGTTTCTTTCGTCTCTTCGTAATTGTCTTTGGATTTTTCTGATGGCCGATTCGATGGATTTTTCGGGTTCTATGATATTGTATTCGCCCCAAAAATCAGGATCCGAGAAGCCGGAGGCCTCATCACTTAGGATAATGGACTTTCGGATTTGTTGCCGATATCTGGGCCTTTCGGTCTTGCTTACTCTTTCCCAATCGGTGATGGCCATTTCAGCCGTCATGCTGTACTGCGAATTAAACCATTTATCGGCCCAGTCCACTTTGAACTCCATAAATACGCTGCTATAGCCGTAATGCCATTTTCCATCTTTTTCCCGGTAATCAACACGGTAAGAGACCTCTGTGGGCCACACATCCACTTTTGCAGGCTTTCTGCGCACAAAAAGTTGGGCAGCTTTGTTCCTATCTGTAATGTTCAATGAAAAAATGGCACCTGTTAAGATCTTATTCTCGACATCGATGTACAGTTCCCCGCGATATAAGGGCTCCAAAATACCTTCATACTGATTGAATTTGATGACATAGATCAACCTATCATTGGTCATTGTGGAGCGATCAAAGGTAAATTTGTAGTTGGATAGGGACGCTTCCGAGAATATATATTCCGGGTACTTCATCATATCTACATACAAGGTGTTGTAAGGCCCTCCCTGAAGTTTTAGTGCTACGGTGTCCAACTTGCTGTAATCGGTGCTTTTTCTCGCCTTGTACAGTTCAACGGCATCGTCCCGGGTAGAACTGTAAGGTGTTTTGTATACATTGACCACCGCTTCAGCCAAAGAAACGTTCCTTCTTCGTCTTTTTATGGTTTCTCGATAAAAGGCCGTCATTAACGAAGGATCTTCAAAATAATTCTCATCCCTGTTCTTTAGGGTCTCCTTGACCAAGGCCAACGCATCTTTTGGGGCGTTCACATTGATTTCCGAAAGCCTTGTAACGGACACCTCTAGGGATATTTCGTTTTTTTCGCGTTCAAGGCTGGCAATGGGAACCTTTTTGGTTTTGTAGCCCAAAAATGAAACCACCACATTTTTGTTGGTGTATTCTTTGGGTACTTTTAAAAGAAAGTTTCCTTCTGTATTGGTAATGGTACTTATGTTGGTGCCTTCTACGGTAAGTGTGGCAAAAACCAAAGATTTATTGCTCGATGCTTCCTTGACCTCCCCACTATATTCATTGAAATCGACCTCTGCACCATCTTGTTGGAAAGCAAAGGCCTCTCTTGGACTTAACAGTGCCATAGCGCATAGTGCCAATAGCAAAAATGCATGGTGTTTTATGTTTAAAATCAATGATGGGATTCTCAGCGACATATCGGCAATTTTTCTTTGTTACTTTTTATTAAATATACAAAATTTCGGGCACAAATTTTCGTGCCATTTTAGTTAAAAAACCGAACAATCCACTTATAATCAGTTTGTAGGAATTTTAGTCTACCATAAAGAGCGCATTGGCAAAAAACAGCTTGCCGTTTTCCCAAAATCCTCGGAACAAGGGGTTGTCCACCAAATAAATTACATGGCCGCGACCAAAGTTTTCGACCCCGAATATTAAGGATTCGGAAATCTTTTTCTGTGCCTCTATACCTGCAAAACCAGAAAAGGGTTTGGTGTTTTGTTCGAGGTACACGGCATTTCCGTTGTCCAGATATTCATAAGCACTGCTTCCGAGCTTTAAAGAGAAATAATCGGAACCATAGCCGTAGGCCAATGGATTGGAGCTATCCACCTTAGTCTTAAAGATTGCGCCGGTAATCGCTCCCTTGATGCGTTCCCGCTCCCAATCTTTATAGGGTTGGGGGGTGTTTTCGGTGGAATCTTTTTCCACTTTCTTTTTCTTGATCCCAAATCCCTTTTTACCATCAAGGGCATCGATGGACCCGCCCATGGCAATGATTTTTCCGCCTTGTCTTACCCAATTCTTTAGTTTGGATAGTTGATCTTCGTTAAAATGGTTGCCGTAACGCCCATCCGGCAAAACCAAAATATTGTACTCGTTCAAGTCCACCCGGTTTGCATAGTCATCATCAATCACGGTGAGCGGGTAATGCAATTGTTGCTCAAAAAAGTGCCAAATTTCCCCGAATCGTAGTGTTGAGGTGGGGCCACCGGATAAAACGGCAATCTTTGGCTTGCTTATCATTTGAATGGAAGAGGAACCAAAATCTTTCCCCGAATCCACAAAACCTGTACTTGTGGAAGTAATCTCCTTTTTAAATCTAGCAGCAATGGTTTGCAGGGTTTGGATAAAATCTTCCTTGTTTTCGTTATCACCTTTGGTGATGATCAAGGTGCCACGCGCAAAGGATTTACCTTCGATACTAAAAGGGTGATCTGCTTTGCGAACCCTTATTCCCTCGTTTAGTAGGGCCGCCAAAAATCGGGCGTCGTCCATGCTGTTCCAATCGGTCAGATAGGCATAGCTTCCGCTATTGATACCTGAAGGTACCATAACTTCTTCTGTATTTTGGGAAGATATTATAGACGTGGAGGCAATGGCGTCCAATCCATACGCGTAGGGCAGCGACCAAGCGGTGATATCGTAGGTCAACGAATCCGAAAGTTTGGCATTGGGCTCGAACAATACCTTTACCAAGGTGCCTTTGGGCTGGTCGGTGGACACTACCATGCCATTTTTGTTGATGGACAGGTTGCCACTTTCGCCTGTCGTATAGTGATGTCCCCTGAAAGAACCACTGGAAAGATTGCCGTATGCAATGTTGTGTTTGTCCAAAAGGGATTTAAGGGCATCCAATTTGTCCTTGTCACCTTTTAGCACATAACTTTTGTACTTAAAATCCTTATTTTGATGGAACTTCCTGAATTCATCATTTAACTTCTCCGCATTCTGGGAAGATACCTCCACGGTGGAGAGCCCCGTTGTAAAGTGATGGGCGATTCGGTCTTTTAAGGTAAGGGTGTCACCGATAGCAGTGATAATCCCAAGCCCGGCTCTGCCACTTCCACCTTGTTCGTAGGTCATTCCAACAGAGCCGTTGTAAATGGGGTAGGTATCACCATAGCTGGGGTACAAAAGGTCAAAAACCTCTTTGGTGAAGTAAAACCAACCGTTGGCATCAAAATATTTGGCGTGGTTTCTACCAAGGGTTACTTGAAAATCACGCTGAAAATCGGTGATCACCTCGTGATAGGGTTCTGCCGCAGGTGCAAAATAATAGGGATTGTTCACCCCCTGCTCATGGAAATCCACATGGATGTGGGGCAACCATTGGTTGAACATTTTTAACCGTTGCTGGCTTTCTACCTGGGTAAGCCACGCCCAGTCACGGTTCAGGTCGAACATATAGTGGTTGCTCCGTCCACTCCACCAACCTTCGTGGTGTTCCTTGCTGTTGGGATCCACTTGATACGGGCTGTTCTTATATTGATTGTACCAGTTGCTGTATCTGTCGCGCCCATCCGGGTTAATACACGGATCCATGATCACCACGGTGTTTTCCAGATAAGAACTTTTTTTGGTCAAAAGTTCATAAATGGTCTTCATGGAAGCCTCTGTGCTCACACTTTCGTTACCGTGTACATTATAGCTTAGCCAAACAATGGCTTTGGATGCATTTCCCGTTCCTTCGGTATCTTTTAGGTGCTCTTGCCTAATGCTTTCCAGGTTGGCCAAGTTTTCTGCGGAGGAGACGTAGGCCAAGATCAAAGGCCTGCGCTCGTAGGTCTTGCCATAAACGGTAAGCTGCACCCTGTCCGGGGCAGATTCAGCCAAATACTCGTAATAATCCACCACTTCGTGATGACGGGTAAACTGTGTTCCGAGTTCGTACCCCAAAAATTCTGAAGGGGATTTTAGTTGTTGTGCCGATACGGAAATTGATACGAAAAGAATGAGGGAAAATAAAAATCTGGTCATGCTTGGGTTAATTGGTTCTACCAAATCTACTAATAAATTGAGGCAGAATCCTAATTTTATTGGGCCCAACCCGCTAATATTGCATAAAATTCAATTAACGTATTTTTGGGATGAGAAAAAAAGAAGAGACTTATCTTTGAACACCTCATTGCAATTTTTAATGGAAGTAGAATGTATACCCTTTAAGGAGACCGGTTATTTTTCCCAATTAATTTGTGACTATCTCGATCAGAAAAAAGAATTATCCCCTTTTTTTAATAGATATCCTTTGCCCGAAAACTTTGGTGATCAAATCAAAGAAAAGGCCACAAACTATCCCAAAGCACATCGAAAAGTCTTGGTCAATGCTTTAAAGGAGCAATACCAAGGCGTTGAGGTTTCCAAGGCAACGCAAAAAAATAGGGATGCCTTGTCCAAAGAGACCACATTTACGGTGGTAACCGGGCATCAGTTGAATTTATTTACGGGGCCGTTGTACTTCCTTTATAAGATTGTTTCCACCATCAATTTGGCCAAACAGCTCAACAAAGAGCATCCAAAAAACCACTTTGTGCCGGTATATTGGATGGCCACGGAGGACCATGATTTTGATGAGATCAATTATTTTAACCTGCACGGAAAAAAGGTGCTTTGGAACAAAAAGGCATCTGGAGCGGTAGGTCGATTATCTACGGAAGGCCTGGAAGAGGTGTTCGAGATATTTTCCGCGGAACTTGGAAATTTAGGACTTACCGAAAAGCTGAAAGACCTGTTTAAAAAAGCATATTTAGAGCATTCAACCCTTACCGAAGCCACCCGGTATCTTGCCAATGCACTGTTTGGTGACCAAGGTTTGGTGATTGTGGACGGCGATGATAAAGATTTGAAGGAATTACTCGTTCCCTATGCCAAAAAGGATATACTGGAGCACACGCCCCATAAAAAAATATCGGAAACAATTGATGTATTGGGAAAGGTTTCCGCAGACTATACCATTCAAGTAAACCCAAGGGAAATCAATTATTTTTATTTAAAAGATGGTTTGCGGGAACGGATTATCCTAAAAAAAGGGAAATACCATGTGATCAATACGGATATTGATTTTACCAAGGAAGAACTTTTAAAGGAACTTGACGAGCATCCCGAACGGTTTTCGCCCAATGTAGTGGCGCGACCTTTGTACCAAGAAGTGATTTTGCCCAACCTGTGCTATATTGGCGGGGGAGGGGAATTGGCCTATTGGTTGGAGCTTAAATCCTATTTTGATGGGGTTGGGGTTACATTTCCTATGTTGATGCTTCGAAATTCAGCTTTGCTGATAACGGAAAAGCAATCGGAAAAAGTGGAACGGATGGGATTGAAGGTTTCCCATTTATTTATGAAGCAGCATTCGCTGATCAATAAAAAGATACGCGACATCTCCAATATCGATATTGATTTTTCGCCCCAGAAAAAGTTGTTGGAAGAGCAGTTCCGGCACATGTACGAACTGGCCGAACAAACCGATAAAAGCTTTTTGGGAGCGGTAAAGGCACAGGAGGTAAAGCAGAAAAAAGGCTTGGACAACTTGGAAAAACGGTTGTTGCGAGCCCAAAAAAGAAAATTAAAGGACCATGTGGTGCGGTTGACCGATCTTCAAAATGAGTTGTTCCCCAACCGATCGCTTCAGGAAAGACAGCTTAACTTTTCAGAAATTTATCTGGAAATGGGAGAGGATTTGATTCCTTTGCTGTTGGAGACATTGGACCCCTTTTCCAAAGGCTTTACAATTTTAAGGCACAATTGATTGCTGCCTGATACCATTCAATACATTGATATTTTTCAAAAAAGCTTGCAACCAAAGTAGGGTATTTATGCTCTGGGTTGTTCCATAGGTGTAAATAGCTATGAAAATTTAAATTTTGAGTTGGTTAACTCATATGTTTAGGTTGGTTTTGATTTTATTTTTATTGAAAAGCCCTGGAGTGGTTCCCAGGGCTTTTTGTTTTTATGGCTTAAAATGATTTTAGAACAAATCCTTGAAATGTGACTTTACTTCGAACAGCGTAGCCTCCTTCATGGTGTCGAACCTAATATCGGCATGTCCCACGCGCTCTTCGGGACCTATGCCCACACTGTGAAAGTTGCCGGCTTTGGCGGCATCTATCCCTTTCTCGGCATCCTCAAAAACAATGCAGTTTTCTGGGCGCAGCCCTAATTTTTCCGAAGCATAAAGGAAAATATCCGGGGCAGGCTTGCTTTTGGAAACGCTATTGCCATCACCGATTACATCAAAAAAATGGGTGGCCTTGAGCTGTTTCAACACTTTTGGGGCATTTTTACTGGCACTACCAAGGGCAACGCTAAAGCCCTCAGACCTTAAATGAGTTAAAAGTTCCCTGGCGCCAGGCAAATAATCCTCTTGGGTCATGCTATCCAAACTTTCAACATATATGTCGTTCTTTTTTGTGGCAAGTTCAAGAATGGTCGCATCGTCCAAGCTAAGCCCGTTATGGTCCATTATCACCTTTATGGAATCCATTCTGGATATTCCCCGCAGTTTTTCATTAAGGGCACGATCAAATTGCCAACCCATATAGTCCGACAATTTTTTCCAAGCAGCGTAATGCAGTTCGGCAGTATCTGTGATTACGCCATCCAAATCAAAAATAAATCCCTTGATCATGGTCAGTGTTATTTAAAGGGCAAAGAAATAATGAAATCAGTTAAGAAAAAAACTAGATAAGCGTGTACTTTTTTCAAAAGAAAGTGTTAGGGCGCCTTTATAAATATTGAGTTGTTGATAACCCGTTGGAATAACTTCATGGAAAAAGTTGTCTTAAATATCCTTTAAAAGATACTTTTGCAACTAAAGCAAATTCCTATTTTTGCCCATGCATAACAACGTACTCATCCTAGACTTTGGTTCCCAGTACACACAACTGATCGCAAGACGCGTTAGGGAACTCAACATTTACTCAGAAATTAAACCCTACAATAAACTGCCCGAGGATTTATCGGATTACAAGGCGGTTATCCTTTCCGGTTCACCATCTTCGGTGCGCTCGGAGCATGCCCCGCATCCCGATTTGTCCGAAATAAAAGGCAAGAAACCTTTGTTGGGCATTTGCTATGGTGCACAATATCTGTCCCATTTTCATGGTGGTAATGTGGCTCCGTCCGCCACTCGGGAATATGGGAGGGCCAATCTCTCCTATGTAAACTCAGAAGATGATTTTTTACAAGATATTGGTGAAGGAAGCCAAGTGTGGATGAGCCATAGCGATACCATTAAGGAACTGCCCGAAGGAGCCATCCGTTTGGCCAGTACCCACGATGTGGAAAATGCGGCTTACAAGATTGATGGTGAAATGACCTACGGGATTCAGTTCCACCCCGAAGTGTACCATACCACCGATGGTAAAAAACTCTTGGAAAACTTTTTGGTGAACATTGCTGGATTAAAACAGGATTGGACGCCGGATGCTTTTGTGGAAACCACCGTTGAAGAGTTGAGGGAAGAGATTGGTGACGAAAAAGTGATTTTGGGACTGTCCGGGGGAGTAGATTCCAGTGTGGCCGCCATGTTATTGCACAAAGCAATCGGAGATCATTTGTACTGTATTTTCGTGAACAACGGTCTTTTGCGCAAAAACGAGTTTGAAAGTGTTTTGGACCAGTACAAGCACATGGGGTTGAATGTTAAGGGTGTTGATGCTTCGGCACGCTTTTTGGATGCCTTGAAAGGAGAATCCGACCCTGAAGGAAAAAGAAAAATCATCGGCAGGGTCTTTATTGAGGTTTTTGATGATGAGTCCCACAAAGTGGAAAATGCGAAATGGTTGGCACAAGGAACCATTTATCCAGATAGGATTGAATCGGTTTCGGCCAGCGGCGGACCATCAGCAGTGATAAAAAGTCACCACAATGTAGGCGGATTGCCCGATTATATGAAATTGAAAGTGGTGGAGCCCTTAAAAATGTTGTTCAAAGATGAGGTGCGAAGAGTAGGTGCAAGTATGGATATGCCCGCAGAAATTTTGGGGAGACATCCGTTCCCGGGCCCCGGTCTTGGAATCCGTATATTGGGAGATATTACTGCCGAAAAAGTAGCTATTTTGCAAGAAGTGGATGCTATTTTTATTGATGGACTCAAAAAATGGGGACTTTATGACAAGGTTTGGCAGGCCGGAGCCATGCTTTTGCCCGTAGATAGTGTAGGGGTTATGGGAGATGAGCGCACCTACGAAAAATGTGTGGCGCTCAGAGCTGTTGAAAGCACCGATGGAATGACGGCCGATTGGGTAAATTTGCCCTACGAATTCCTGCAAAAGACCTCGAATGATATAATAAATAAGGTTAAAGGCGTTAATAGAGTGGTGTACGACATTAGCTCAAAACCACCGGCAACTATAGAATGGGAATGAAAAAACATATGTTACAACTGGTTTTTACCATGGTCTTTTTATTGGCCATGGTGCCGGTATCCGCACAAAACTACGCAACACATGCTGTAAAGGAAGGGGAAACGCTTAAAAGCATTTCTCAACAATACAGGGTAACGCCCTACAGCATTTTACAGGCCAACAAGGAAATCAAAAGTGCTTCCGATGTAAAGGAAAACACCATACTTATAATTCTTTTGAACGGAAAAGCTGTTGAAGATAAAACAAAGACCAAAGAAGAAGAACAAGAGGAAGAAGAGGTAAAGCCAATTCGTTTCATACGGCACAGGGTACGAAGAAAGGAAACCCTTTTTGGACTAACGCAGAAATACAACATTACCGAGGACCAGCTCAAACGGTACAATACCAAATTGTATTCCGAAACCCTAGAACGTAGGATGGTGCTCCAAATCCCTGTGTTTCCTGAGGTGGACCCCGATGAAGAAAAGGAGTTGGATTTTGAAAACTATACTGTCCGGCCCAAGGAAACCCGTTGGAGCATTGCCCACAAATATGGCATAAGTGTGGATAGCCTATTGGTGCTGAACCCGGAATTGGACAAGAACACCAACTATTTGGCCGCTGGCGAAGAATTGAAACTGCCAAGACCAAAAGGCGATAGCCTCAAGGAACAAGAGGTGGAATTGTTTACTTCCTATACCGTACCGCCAAAAATGACCCTTTACAGTTTGGGAAGGGAGTATGGTATTCCAACGGATTCCATTGTAAGGCTCAACCCCGAGATCATGAAAGAGGGTGGCCTAAAAGAAGGAATGGTGGTACGACTTCCCAAAAAGAAGAACAAAGAAGGCGAGGTAAACACAGAAAACTTTATTTTTTACGAAGTAAAGCCTAAGCAAAACATATTCAGAATTACCCAAAACCTGAAAATTACCAGGGATGAGCTGTTCCGTTTAAACCCGGCCTTGGAAAATGGACTAAAGGCTGGAATGGTCTTAAAATTGCCCAAAGAAAAGGCAGAAGAATTGGAAGTGAAAAATGCTTTGGTTCTGGATAAGATCAATTTGGTGGACAGCATTAATGTGGAAAACAGGCCCAAACTGGTTTTTATGCTTCCTTTCCGATTGGACAAGGTAAATGTGGCCGATACTGAAAAGGCCGAGGCACTGATCAAAAACCGTAGGGACATAGCATTGAGCCTTGGATTTTATACCGGGGCCATGGTGGCTTTGGATTCCATTAAAAAGTTAGGGGTCTCGGTGGATGTTAAAACCTACGATACCCAACTGGACCAAACCAAGGTCAAAGAAATCCTATTTAGGGAAAATCTAACCGGGGTAGATGCCATTATAGGCCCATTGGCAGCCGGGCCCTTGGACGAAGCAGCTGTTCAAGCTTCGGCAAAAAACATTCCTGTGATCGCCCCAATTGCTTCAGATAGTAAGTTGAGCCATGCCAATGTATTCTACTCCGTACCAAGGGATGTTGTACTACGGGATAAAATGCTCTCCCACATGGAAAAAATCCATAAGGGCGAAAACGTGATAATCATTGCGGATTCTACCCATCAAGTAGCGCATGATTCCATTTTGAGCAAATTCCCGGCAGCACAAATCGCAAAGGTAATCGACAACAAATCATTGCATTTGGATGAATTTTTGATCAAACTATCCGAAGACAAGGAAAATTGGGTGTTCCTCGAAACAGATCAGCCCAATATGGTGTCCAGCGTTACTTCTATCTTGAACTCGGCCAACACCGCCTCCATGGTGGATTCCGAAGAGACCAAGAAAATCAAGGTACGCATGTTTACCACGAGTTATAACGATGCTTTTGATGATGAGGCCGTCTCCAGGACCCATCTTTCCAATCTTAAGTTCACCTATCCATCGTTCTACCGGGTGTCCAAGAATGATGCCTTTACCAGGGCATACACGAAAAAGTACAATGGAAACTTACCGGATAAATATGCTGTTCGCGGTTTTGATGTAACTATGGACATACTGCTAAAGCTCGCATACAAGAAGAACCTTTTCGAAACTTCAAAGTATATCGGTCTAACAGAATATGCAGGAAGTGGATTTGATTATTTCAACGACTGGACTTCCGGCTATTTTAACCGAGCCTGCTACATTATGCAGTATGATGACCTTACATTAAAAGAAGTTAAGCTCAAAAATGACGTCAAAAGTAACCTATAACGGAAACCTGCGCACTACCTGTGTGCACGTACGTTCCGGAAACGAGTTTATTACCGATGCCCCGGTCGATAACAATGGAAAGGGCGAGGCTTTTTCACCAACCGATACGGTGGCGACCGGCTTGGCCAACTGTATGATGACCATGATGGGAATCAAGGCCAGAGATATGGATGTGGATTTGACAGGGTCCACTGCCGAGGTAACCAAGCACATGGCGGCGAACCCAAGAAGAATCTCAAAAATCGAAGTGAAATTCGAGTTGCCGTCATCGGTGTCCGAAAAGCACAGGAAAATTTTGGTGCATACGGCCAATACCTGCCCGGTGCACTATAGCCTGCACCCCGATATTGAAAAAATAATCGAATTTAATTGGGTAAAATAATTTCCATAGGATGTATTTTTCTACTTGGTTTTTTGGGATTTGCACAGGAAATCGAGGAGGGGGTCCCTTGGAATGAGGACATACGGCTCACTTGGGCCGATTTTAAGGGGAAAGTGCCACCAGGGGAGGAATCTGCGGCAACCACGGCGAGCGGCATCAGCTATACCTATTCGGCCAATCTGTTGCACCACGAGGTGAATTTGGATTTTGAGGTAAACGCCTATTTCTACCCCAACGAATCTTGGTACAGACCCGAATTGTGCAACGAGAACACATTGGCCCACGAACAGCTTCATTTTGATATTACCGAGGTATTTGCCAGAAAGATGCGGGAAAAATTACGTAGAACCTCTTTTTCCGATGATGTAAAAGCTGAGGTAAGGAAAATTTATTCCGATATTTTAAGGGAGCTGCAAACCTATCAAGAGCGATACGATTGGGAGACCAATTTTTCCCGAAACCGTGAGAAGCAGTTCGAATGGAACCAAAAGATAGCCGAAGCCTTAAAGGTTTGGGAATGATTCCTGCTTAAAATCGACCAATTTTTTTTGATTTCTTGATCGGGTACGATATATAGGACTAACTATCTGGAAACTATTTCTGAGCTTTACTCCAAAGTAATTTCAAAAAGGCAACCATGTTTTCAAGAGAACAGCAGGAAGAACCATTGCAATGGATTTGAGAGACCTAAGGCACTTTTAAAGCCTTGACCCAATATTTAGAGCTATGCTTGGCACTGTTGTTCTATCAGGAGAAGATACCTTTTCCCGAGTTGGGATATCGGAAACCTACAAAAGATCCCATTTGTTCTTCAATGGTTTTAATCTTTTTTTGGCAAAAGTTTGGAGATATCCCTTTTAGTATGGTTACGTATAGCATCACGTATGGCAACTTTCAGTACTGTCTCATATTCTGTGCTGGTAATATCAGCAGTATTCAGTATATCTTCCAATGTTAACTTCCTTGGATCGTGATAGCGATTGATCATTGTTTCATAACTTATACCTAACGCAAATGGCATTCCGGTAGCATATTCACTGGAAATCTCTTTCATTGAGCGTACATCCCCCGTGGCAAAGCGAGATTTGAGATTTCTTAGTGCCTCTAGCATAGTATACGGGTTTACTCTTTTCTCAAACTTTGCTGCGTTTTTGTCTTCTGATTTATCTGTTTTTTTAGCCATAATAGTATGATTTCTTAAAATTCAAACTAAGATGACTCCATGGTATTGATAATCAATTAAATATCACATTTTATATGATAAAAATCAGATATTATCTAATTATTATTTTAAATAGTAAAATATTATTACTATTATTGTGTATGAAAATCTATTTATAATTGAGATGTAACAGGATATATCTTGAATAGATTCGAAATTTAGGTGTTAACAAAAGAGTCTCGACCGCAAATTCCGACAATTTGTAATCAGAGCGAGACGATAGGTTAATGCCCGAGGTGATATTTTGTGTACATTCGTACCGCTATAGCACCGAGGGCTCTATCGTAATTCCGTTTCTGATAGGCGTCGGAACCTTGCGGTGCGGTTGATAGGGCTTGCTATAGTATTAGGTCCTAAATGCTGTGGAGACTCGTTTTCAACTCATCGATATGAAAACGAGTTTTTTATTTTGCATGGCCCATACCACTGGCATCCAGAAGAGTGGATTCTCATCCGATGGTCCATCGGTTGCCGAACGGCTGTACCCAATCAAACCCAAGAGTCCAATCTAACGATACCCAAGGCCAGGGTTGTGGGATGCACGTTTTATTATTTTCCGGTTCACGATATCCTTTTGTCCCATCACCAACGACTACACTTTTAGGGCAACCGGCCCAATCACGAAACCATGGTCTTTTTTGGTTTAGGAATCCTATTTCTGGGTATGCTTTTACCTGGGCAGGATGGCCTATGTCCGAACCTTGATGTCCTTTAGGAAGTTACGGTTTTTCCGTGACTTATGGGGCAGTGTGGAGAATAACAACCAACATTTTAATCAAACGAACTCAATTTATGCAACTAGTAACACAACGCATGCGCAGGGGAATCCTGCATGTGCTCCTATATGCTTTTCTAATGCCCTTTTGTGCCTTTTATGTGCAGGCGGGCACTGTCTTGGAACCACCACAGGCGACCATTTCCGGCACCGTGACCGATACTTCGGGGAGTCCCCTGGCCGGGGTGAACCTAGTGGTGGAATCCAAGAATGTGGGCACTATTTCCGGTTTGGACGGTTCCTTTTCCGTTCAAGCTTCTCCTACCGATGTATTGGTCTTTTCCATGGTAGGTTTTAAATCCCTTACCGTCCCAATAGCAGGAAGGAATGTGGTGAACGTAATAATGGAAGAAGATGTGACCCAATTGGGGGAAGTAGTGCTCAATGCGGGCTATTATACCGTTACCGAAAGGGAGCGCACGGGGAACATCGGTAAGGTGACAGCTTCCGAAATCGAAAAACAGCCCGTTTCCAATCCACTGTCCGCCCTTCAGGGGCGTATGGCCGGAGTGGACATTACCCAGAGCTCTGGCCTGCCAGGGGCGGGCTTCAACATCCAGATCAGGGGGCGGAACAGTATCGGTGCAGGGAACGATCCGCTCTATATTGTGGATGGGGTGCCCTTTGCATCGGATCCCATCAACTATTCCCAGACCTCAGGAATCCTAGGGGGAAGCATAAGTCCGCTCAACGGGATCAACCCTGCGGATATAGAAAAAATAGAGGTGCTGAAGGATGCCGATGCCACGGCCATTTATGGCTCCCGTGGTGCCAATGGGGTGGTTTTGATCACGACAAAAAAGGGCCGCTCCGGCAAGGCAGAATTCAACATCCATCTCAATACCAGTCTGGGCAGGGCCACCCGTTTCATGGACCTGTTGAACACCCCACAGTACTTGGAGATGAGACGGGAGGCCTTTGCCAATGATGGCATAGAAGATTACCCTGCCAATGCCCATGATGTGAACGGTACCTGGGACCAGGACCGGTACACCGATTGGCAAAAGGAACTGATCGGGGGAACCGTGCACAGGACCATGGCACGGGCATCCGTATCCGGAGGGAGCAATGGCACCCGCTACCTGATCGGCGGGAGTTACCAAAGGGAGAATACTGTTTTTCCAGGGGAGTCCGGTTATCAAAAGGGAAGTGTATTGTTGAACCTGGACCATAATTCCGAGGATGGACGTTTCAAGCTCCATTTTTCCGGGAACTACGTTGTCGACGACAACGACCTGCCCGCCGCTGACCTTACCCTTACCTCGCGTAGCCTGGCCCCCAATGCCCCGGCCCTTTATGGCGAGGATGGGGAACTGAACTGGGCCGGCAATACCTGGAACAATCCGCTTGCCGATCTGGAGAGCCGCTTTTCCTCCAATTCCAAGACCCTGACCACAAATGGGACCGCTTCCTATGCTGTCTTAAAAGGAATTACCGCCAAGGTAAACCTGGGTTATACGGATGCAAGGATGGATGACAGCAGGGTCCTGCCCTCGACAAGATACAACCCGGCCTATGGGGCCGATAGCCGGTATTCCTCGGTCTATAGGGGGACATCGTCCCGTACTTCATGGATCTTGGAGCCCCAGTTGCAATGGCAAGGAAGTATGGGACAATTACAATTGGATGTATTGTTGGGAAGTACTTTCCAACAACAAGATCAGCATCAATTGGGGCTTTATGCCCAAGGCTTTCCAAGTAATGAACTCCTTGGGGACATTTCAGCGGCCACTACCCTTAACATCAATTTGGATTCCGGGACGGAGTATAGGTACCAGGCCATTTTTGGCAGGATCAACCTGAACCATCGACAAAAATATATCCTTAACCTAACGGCGAGACGGGACGGTTCCTCAAGGTTTGGTCCCGGAAACCAGTTTGCCAACTTTGGGGCCGTTGGGGCCGCTTGGCTGCTCTCGGAGGAGAATTTTATCAAAGAGGCCCTTCCGGTGATCAGTTATGGTAAATTACGGGGAAGTTACGGCACCACGGGGAACGATCAGATCGGGGACTATCAATTTTGGGAGACCTTCAGTTTGGGCGGAACGAATTATGATGGGGTCAGTGTCCTACAGCCTACCCGCCTCTTCAATCCCGATTTTGGATGGGAGCGCAACGATAAACTGGAGGTCGGGTTGGAGCTTGGCTTTTGGAAGGACCGTATCCTGTTGGCGGGCAATTATTATCGCAACCGATCCTCCAATCAACTGGTGGGCATCCCCATGCCGGGCACGACAGGTTTCACCAGTCTCCAGGCCAATTTGGATGCCATTGTCCAGAACAAGGGAGTGGAGCTGGAACTCACTTCCCGTTTGGTACATACTCGGAAAGTAAAGTGGCAGCTCTCCATGAACCTGAGTCTTCCAGAGAACGAATTGATTTCCTTTCCGGGACTGGAGGCCTCAACCTACGCCAACAGGCTTGTGGTAGGGGAACCTCTTGGGATACGGAAACTGTATTACAGTACGGGGGTGGACCCCACCACGGGAGTGTATCAGTTCAGGGACTACAATGGGGACGGTGTTATTTCATCACCCAACGACCAACAATGGATAGCGGATATGGATCCCGATCTTTATGGGGGCTTGGCCAACAATATCAATATTGGCCCATTTGAGTTGGATTTTCTATTCCAGTTCACCAAGCAAAGACAATGGAACTATCTCTACAATGGCGGTTTCCCCGGTTCGATGATGAACCAGCCAGTGGATGTTCTGGATCGATGGGGGGAGGCGGGAGAAAACGCGCCCCTACAACGATATACCACGGGCAACAATGCTGATGCCGTGTCCGCTTTTTTCCGGTACAGTGGCAGCAACAGGGCGGTGTCCGATGGTTCCTTTGTCCGGTTGAAAACAGCCTCGGTCAGTTATCGGATCCCTGCCAAGTTGACCAAGGGCATGGACTGTAGGGTCTATCTCCAGGGACAGAACCTATGGACATGGACCTCCTATAGGTGGGGGGATCCTGAATTCATCGGGGTGGGACGGTTGCCCCCGCTACGGCAGATTACATTGGGCACACAACTTACCTTCTAACTCAAAATAATATTCAGATGAAAATACAACGAACAATATATCACCTTTATTTTTTGGTGTGGTCATTGCTGATACCGGGCTGCACGGATTTTGTGGAAACGGACCTGCCACCCTCCCAATTAACGGGCGAGGCCGTATTTACCGATAGGGCCACGGCAACGGCGGCCTTGGCGAACATTTACGCGGGACTGCGAAATCAGACCCTGATCACGGGCGGTTACCGGGGCATCGGAAATCTTTTGGGACATTACGCGGATGAACTGGATCACTATGGTGACGGCATTGGAACGATCTACAATTTTAACATCCATTCCGTTTTGGCCACCGAACCGGAGTTGGCAACGTTATGGAACAACAGTTACAACCTGATCTATGCCTGTAATTCCATTTTGGAGGGCTTGGAAGATAACACTGCCCTTTCTGAAATGGATAGGGAACAATTACAGGGAGAAGCCCTTTTTCTAAGGGGTTTCATCCATTTTTACCTGTCCCAGCTTTTTGGGGACATACCCTATGTGATGGCAACGGACTATCGTGAGAATGCCCAGATCGGGAAATTGGGAAGTTCCGAGATCTACGAACTGTTGGTTTCCGATCTGGAAAGGGCCATCGATCTGCTTCCAGAATTGTATGTGACACCGGATAGGATCAGGGTGAACCGATATGCGGCCATGGCCTTTTTGGCCAGGGTGGCCCTTTATTTTGGTGATTGGGACAGGGCCCTGTCCCTTTCAAACGATGTGTTGGCCAGGACCGATCTATATACCTGGGAGGAAGATCTGGACCAGGTTTTCTTGAAAGGGAGCAAGGGAACCTTATGGCAGTTGAAACCGGTAGCTTCCGAAGGAAATACCTTGGAGGCCCAGACCTATATATTTGAATCGGGACCCCCTATCAACCAGGGAGCCCTTACCCGATCCTTTATGGACGGGTTCGCTCCCGGAGACCAACGGGCCGTACATTGGACCAGGGGCATAACGAATGGTACCACGGTTTGGCACCATCCCTACAAATACAAGGCCAATGCCCCTACTGGAAGCTCCGTGGAGCACTCGGTGGTATTGCGGTTGGGGGAACTTTATTTGATCAGGGCAGAGGCCAGGATGCAATTGGGAGCCCTTGATGGGGCCATGGCGGATTTGAACAAGATCCGTGGCCGTGCAGGCCTTTCGGATATGGAAGGTCTGGATAGGATGGGTGTGGAGGCTGCCCTTATTCAGGAAAGAAGATATGAGCTCTTTACGGAGTTCGGCCATCGTTGGTTCGACCTTAAACGCTTTCAAAAAGCAGGCGAGGTACTTGGACCGCTAAAGCCGAACTGGCAGGAGTACCATCTGCTGTTCCCCATACCACAATCCGAGCTTTTGGCCAATCCGAACCTAAACCCCCAAAACGATGGTTATTAGAACAGATCAAAACAAGGGGATATTGACTCTTGTCCCAGGAAAGGGAGAAAGGGAACCAAAGATAAACCGCGAGGTTTTGTTTTCATTTATTTTATTGATGTTAGCCACCTGCCCCTTTTGGGGGCAGGTAACCTCGAAAAAAGACCTGACCCCAAAGGACTATCATCGGTGGAGCACCCTTTTCCTGCCCCAAATTTCCGATAACGGCCAATGGGCCTCGTACACAAAGCAGTACGATTATGGACAGGACACCCTTTTTATCCAATCTACGGAAGGAGATACCCAATATGTCCATCCGGGCGGGGGACAATTGGAATTTACACCGGATGGCGGTAAGGCGATAATATCCAAGGAAGGATCATTGCAGTTACAGGACCTGCACAAAGGTGAAGTTGTGGACATCGGCCCCATATTGGGCCACGAAATGATATTGAATGGCAGGTGGCTCCTGATAAAAAAAGAGGGAGCTGAAAACGGTGGATATGATCTTGAACTGAGGTCCCTGAAAACGGGAAGGACATTTAACCTAAAGGGAGTGGACTCCCATCTCATGTCCCCTAAGGGAAACAAGCTCCTTTATACCATGAGGAAAAAGGGAAGATATGCCCTTCATCTATTGGGTTTGGGACCTAGTGGATGGGAACCCGTTGTATTGCGGGATTCCAAGTTTCCCTTTCAACGATTGGTGTGGGGACCTTCGGGCAATAGTCTTGCATTCCTTCAGACAGATGATGAAGCCAATAATGACCTCGACCTTTATTTCCATGAGATAGGGCCGAAAACCAACTGGTCTCGGTTGGATGGGGAGGGTTCCTTTGGTAAACAGGGGCATCAATTGGCCGATTACCGTTTGCTGATCGCCCCCGACAATTCCAAGGTATTGTTTGGCGTCGAACCCAAGGGGCCTAATGATGGGGAAATAGTCGAACTATGGCATGCCCAGGACCCATTGATCTACCCACGGAGACAACTGTTGGGCCTGTTCCCTGACAAAGCCCGTGTCTGGGCATGGTGGCCTAAGACCCAAAAGAGGTTGCAACTTTCGACATTGGAGCATCCCTATGCAATTCCCCTTCCAAGGTTTGACCATGCACTTATCTATAACCCCTGGGACAATGAGCCACAATTCAAGCGGGATGCCGATAAGGACTTTTACCTAAAGGAACTGGACACAGGAAAACAGCAACTGCTGCAAGAAAAATTGCCCTATTGGGGCAAGTATGTGGGCATTTCGGAGAACGGGAACTACCTCAAGTATTTCAAGAACGGGGATTGGTGGGTGTACCATGTTGAAGAGGGAGTGCATGTCAACCTCACAAAAAAACTGCAAACGGACTGGTCCTTTTTGGACTATGGGCGGGAGGAGGATGAAGTGCCCTATGGCAGTCCTGGCTGGGACAAGGAAGGGAACATGATTTTGGTCTATGACCGATATGACATTTGGCGGATTTCCCCTGATGGCAAACGGTACAAACGCCTGACCAAGGGAAAGGAAAAGGGCATACAATATCGGATCGATAGGAATGCCTCCTTCGAACATGACAATACATACTATTTTTCCAACGTTATGGACGGTATTTTTGATGGAGGAGAAGGATTGATCTTGAAGGGATCGGGGGATGACCTGGGTTCCGGTTATTTTTTTTGGAACAAGGAAAAGGGTCTGCAGACCTTGGTATACAAACCAAAGCGGATATATGGATTGAAAAAGGCAAAGGACACCCAGGATTATATTTATCTGGAAGAAACCTTTGAAGAGCCGACCCGACTGGTCCACCTCAAAGTGGGCCAGGACCCCAAGACCTTGGCGAAGCCCAATGCCTTTCAATCGGAATATGAATGGGGCAGGTCTTCATTGATCGGTTATAGGAACAAGGAGGGTGAAGAAATCGAGGGGGTATTGGTGTATCCTTCGGGTTATGAACCGGGGAAAAGATATCCGATGGTGGTACATATCTATGAGCAACAAAGGTATAAGTTGCATAAATCGGTAATTCCTACAGAGTATATTAAGGCGGATTATTTGAACCCATCTGTTTTTGCTGCCGAGGGATATTTTGTTCTTTACCCAGATATAGATTATGAGATAGGAAAACCAGGGGAGAGTGCCTTGGCTTGTGTAGTCTCTGCCGTCAATAAGGTGGTTGATATGGGTCTGGCCGACCCTCAAAGGATTGGGCTGTATGGAGCATCCTTCGGGGGTTTTGAGACTACCTATATCATTTCCCAAACGGACATTTTTGCAACGGCCATTGCGGGGGTGGCGATTACCGATCTGGTCAGTAGCTATCTTTCCATTGGTGAGGCCAGGGGACTTGATGAGGCTTGGCGGTACGAGCACCATCAATTACGGATGGGCGATAGCTTTACGGATAACTTTCAAAGGTTTATCGAGAACTCGCCGGTTTACCAAGCGCATAATATCAACACGCCCTTACTCGCTTGGGTCGGGAAGGATGACCGCAATGTACATTGGACACAGAGTGTGGAACTCTATTTGGCATTGAGGCGTTTGAAAAAGGACCATGTGCTCTTGGTCTATCCCGGTGAAAAGCATGCTATTATAAACATGAAAAAACAGAAGGACCTGACCCGCCGAATCAAAGAGTGGATGGACCATTATCTAAAGGACCATCCCAAAAAGGCCTGGATGATCAAAGAAGAGCCATAAAATGCTTGCAAAAAAGGGAGCACCGATTTCCCGGTGCTCCCCTACTGCACAGCCAAATTACCAGATCATAGCTGTTCAATCCCTGTAGAGATCCACACTACAACTGGTCAAACCCTCCAATCCAAAGGCTTGTTGCCCTTGGTAGGTACAAATATTGGGCAAAACGGTCGTTTCACATTTCAGCCCTGTGTTTTCACAAGGCTGTCCAGGCCCCATGGGGATATATGCATCCACAAGGGCGGAACCGTTTTCATCCTTTGCCTGGGTGGCAAAGGCCGCCGCCACGGCAAATACGATCGCTATGGCGGGCATGATTGTTTTAAAAAGGTTTTTCCTCATAATAATAAAATTTAAAATTAAGACCCATGCTTTTGTTCAGCTCCAACAACAAGGTGACAGGCCTTTGACCTTGAGATGGAGCATCCGGATATCTTTATCCGGCACTTTGGGCCTTTTGTCCCATCCGTGCCGGTTTTTCTATCTAATCTTGCAGTGGTGCAAGTGTTTCGTTTTGGGCATTTGCCCTTATGCCGTCAAAAGACGGTCCCTGCAGTTTATAGGTGACCAGGGTCTGGTCAAAGATCCCGATGAAATTTCCCTCGGCGACCAAAAAATCCTTAAGGGGTTTCCCACGGAAATGCTGCACATAAAAACTGAGGACATAGCTTACGTCCATTAGATCGTAAACGTCTATGACCGAAGCCCTTTTCCACATAAATTCGGATTCGTTCCTGCCCAGGAGATTTCCTTGGACAAAGAGAAGGCCGTTATGGACGGCAGCCCTTTTGTTGACGATCAGGGGTGGGGCCGCCATTTTTCGTTGATTGTTCTTTTGGAGGGTGGCCACCTTTATCTGGGGAAAGCTGATGGTATCGATGGTCCGGCCATAGCGTGTCCTTTGCAATAGGGTATCGGCCAAAATGATCTTGTTATGGTAATAATGCACATATACCACCTGGTTCGATAACGGGTCGTGCAACAATACCCCATCGGTATCAAAGACGCCGTCAACCTGTTTTTGTAGGAGGTCGGGTTTCAACGATAATGGGATGCTGTCCCCCAACCGGACCAGCCCAAGTTCATTTTCGTTGTTTTGGGTACTGCGTGCCCGTATGGCAAAAGTGTTGGGGGACAGGGGAACCGCCAATGAAAAATAGGCTTCGTCCCTTAATAGGGGATTGGCGGACCATGTATCGGTACTGCCCCTGAATATAATGGGTACCGTCCCGTCCATAAAGTAGAAATAGGGTGGGCGTACAATGGTCCTGATGGACCTAAAACCCATGTTTTCACGGGGAATCTTCATTTGGATGTGCAGGGTGTCCCTTAATGTGGTATCACTGACCACCATATGGAGCGGGGAAGTGGGATTGGCCAAAAAAATCCTGCCCTGGCCAGCACCGGCCAAATAATAGGAATTGAAGCCCAGGTCCAGTTCATAGGTACGTTTTATGGGGTGGTGGGGATAACGACGGGTGAAATTGTTCCGATGGTGGACCATATCCTCGCTCCATAGAAACAGGCCCGTCACCAAGGACATGCTTCCCAAGGCAAGTGCCCCTATGATTACAAGCAGTTTGCCCGTCAATCCCCTTGGTGCCCAAGGATGGTTCCGCTGTTGGTTTTGGTTTCCCCCGTTACTGCCCTGTGGGTTCGATAAAAGGATGCCGATCAGTGCCAAAAGCACAAATAGGAGATTGAAGACCAAATGTTCGGTCCACCCCAGATCCTCCAAAACGCCACCACAGGAGCAGGGGATGAAGTCGGTAAAGTTCAGGATGATGACGATATAGGCGGTGAACATGGACATAAGGAAAAAGGCGGAACACAGGCCCCAAAACCGGAGCCGGGGAACAAAAAGCATTCCTGCCACGATCAGTTCTGAAAGGGGAACTGTCCAGGCCACCCAATCCGCATGTGCGGTAAGAAGGGGGGATTGGGCCAATTGAATGCGAAAACTTTCAAAATCCAACAGTTTGTTGACAGCGGCATAAGCAAAAAGGATGATGTACAACAGACATATGACCTCCAAAGTAATCCTGATATGTTTTACGCTCCATTTCATTTTATTTGTAACCGTTTGATTTACAATGATAAAATTAAGGAGGATGATGGATCTGTAAGGGATTACTTCGTATCTGAGAAGGAGTATTTGTTGCCTGAGAGGGAATATTTTCGCTTTTTTTCTTAAAAAAATGTAAAAACCCTTACAGAGCTACATACGCTTTTGCCATTTACCCTTTTGTTTCCGTCAAAGTCCTCGTTGGCAATGGGCAAGGCGTTCCTTCAGGTCTCACCGTCTAGAATGCCCATAGTCGCACGGGTATTTCTGGACCGTTTCTCTCCAACAAGTTCCTTGAGCTGGCATAGCTCCGCCTCTATGACCTCCATGTGCCCGCACCTGCTCCAATGATGGCCAACCAACTGCCGGCTTTGGAATCAATTCGGCAACATGTACCGTTGAAAGCCTGTCTTGACAAGGTGCAATAGGGTGTGCCATATCGGACGGAGGCCATATTTACTCTTTTTGACGGGTTGTGGAATTTACGGAAATTGTTAAGGCTTATTTTAATCGGTTTACATTGATATCGAAAAAGCAAAGGGCAGTCGAGCTCCAAAAGAAAAGACCATCCGTTTCAAGGATGGCCTTGTTTATGATTAAAGGACAGAATTTTTAAATCATTTTCCATCCTTGTTTTCAACTAGTGAAAAAGTATCCGGTCTAAATATCACACCGCATAAACCCATCTTTCAACGCCTGGATCTTGTCATCCCAAGTAGGAATAAACTCTTGGGCCACGTACCCTGTAAAACCTGTATCGTGAATTGCTTTGATGATAGCAGGGTAGTACAATTCCTGGGTTTCATCAATTTCATGTCGCCCGGGAACCCCAGCCGTGTGGTAGTGCCCAAAATAAGGGTGGTAATTCTGTATGCTACGGATAATGTCGCCTTCCTGAATCTGCATGTGGTAGATATCGAACAACAATTTAAAATTATCGCTGCCCAAGTGTTTGCAAAGTTCCACGCCCCATAAAGAGTTGTCGCACATATAATCGGGGTGGTTTACTTGGTTAAAAAGTTCCATTTGGATCACTACACCGTGTTCTTCGGCCAAAGGCATAATTTGTGAAAGCCCGTCCACACAGTTTTGAAGGCCCACATAATCGTTCATCCCGTTGCGATTGCCACTAAAACAAATAAGGTTGGTGTAACCCGCTTCGGCCACTTTCGGAATCATTTCCGTGTAGTTTTTGATCAGCTGCTCATGGTATTTTGGATTGTTCCATCCCTCGGCCAAGCCAATTTCGGCACCGTTGCACATGGAGCAATGTATGTCGTACTTTTTTAATATGGGCCATCTGTCGGGGCCTACGAGATCAATGGCTTTAACGCCCAATTCGTTCAATGTCTTTAAAAAATCCTCCAGCGGGATGTCGTTAAAACACCATTCGCATACACTGTGGTTGATATTGTGCTTGAGTTTAAAGGTTTTGGATTGCCCTTGGCTGGCCGCCATGGCAGAGGCTGAAGCCAGACCTGCAGACCCAACGGCAGCAGTGGCTATAAAATTTCTACGTTTCATTTTTCGGATTTGTTATGGGAAAGATAGTATTTTCGACCTAGATATGGAAATACGTCCCGATTCAAAACAGCTTTTGGAGCTGGCACATTACAAGATGCCCTTTGGTAAATTCAAAGGGCGTTACCTTGTGGATTTGCCCTTGCCTTATTTGGTCTGGTTCCGTCAAAAAGGATTTCCCAAAGGGAAACTCGGTGATTACCTAAATACGATGTTGACGATAAAGGATAACAACCTGGAACCCATCATAAGAAAGCTGCAAAAAGATTTTCCTCGCGAATCTTCCTGATTTTTGCCCAGCAATTAGTAATTTTACGCCCCGTAATAGAATGAGCAATATGTCAGATACCAAGTACATTTTCGTTACGGGAGGCGTTACCTCTTCGTTGGGTAAGGGAATCATCGCCGCATCCTTGGCTAAACTACTGCAAGCCAGGGGATACCGGACCACCATACAAAAATTAGATCCCTATATAAATGTAGATCCGGGAACGCTGAATCCTTATGAGCATGGCGAATGTTATGTGACCGATGATGGTGCGGAAACCGACTTGGACCTTGGCCATTACGAACGTTTTTTGAACGTACGTACTTCCCAAGCCAATAATGTAACTACGGGCAGGATTTACCAAAGCGTTATTGAAAAAGAGCGACGAGGTGAATTTTTGGGCAAAACAGTTCAGGTAGTGCCCCACATTACCAACGAAATTAAGGAACGCATCCAAATTTTGGGGAATAGTGGGGATTACGATATTGTTATCACCGAAATCGGGGGTACGGTAGGGGATATCGAATCATTGCCTTATATTGAATCTGTTCGGCAGTTGCTTTGGGAATTGGGCGAGCATAACGGTATTGTAATCCATCTAACCCTAGTGCCGTTTTTGTCCGCGGCAGGGGAGTTAAAGACAAAACCGACGCAGCACTCTGTCAAAACATTGATGGAGAGCGGAATAAAGGCCGACATTTTGGTGTGCCGTACCGAGCATCAGATTTCGGAGGACATCAAGGAAAAATTGGCGCTTTTCTGTAATGTTCGGAAAGAAGCGGTAATTCAATCCATAGACGCATCCACCATTTACGATGTTCCTTTGTTGATGCAGGAAGAAGGCCTGGATACGGTTACTTTGCAAAAATTGGCCCTTCCGGATGATAAAGAACCCAACCTAGATCAGTGGAAGGAGTTTTTACAACGCCATAAAAATCCAAAACATAAGGTAACCATCGGATTGATCGGAAAATATGTCGAACTTCCCGATTCGTACAAATCCATACAAGAGGCCTTTATCCATGCAGGTGCGGCCAATGAAGTGGATGTTGAGGTAAGATCGGTGCATTCCGAACATCTATCGGCCAAAAATATTGACAAAAAGATGATGGGCTTGGACGGCATTTTAGTTGCCCCCGGCTTTGGTGAACGTGGTATAGAGGGTAAAGTGTTGGCCGTTCGTTACGCCCGTGAAAACGATATTCCCTTCCTGGGGATTTGTTTGGGCATGCAAATGGCGGTCATTGAATTTGCCAGAACGGTGCTGGGTCTGGAAAATGCCAACTCCACCGAAATGGATAAAAATACGCCAGACCCTGTAATCAGTTTAATGGAAGAACAAAAATCCATTACCGATATGGGCGGAACCATGCGTTTGGGCAGTTGGGACTGTCACCTAAAAGAAGGCAGTTTGGTGGAGAAGGTATACGGTTCCTCCGATATTGAAGAACGCCACAGGCACCGCTACGAATTCAACAATGCCTACAAGGAGCAAATGGAGGAAGCTGGATTGGTAGCCTCTGGGCTGAACCCAAGAACAGGCTTGGTGGAAGTGGTAGAAATACCCTCACATCCATGGTTTGTTGGAGTGCAGTACCACCCAGAGTACAAAAGTACGGTTGCGAGTCCGCATCCCTTATTTGTGGGGTTTGTAAAAGCGGTATTGACCCAAAAGCAGAAACAAAACAATGCCAGTTTGGCATAAAACGGGGTTTTGGGCATATATTTGCCACCTGAAATACCAATAAAATATTTCTACTAAATAATATTCATGGAAGAAAAGAAGCTGGATATTAAGTCCATTATTGGATTTGTACTGATTTTTGGGATACTCATATACATGTTTTACCAAAATCAGCCTACGCCAGAAGAGTTAGAGGCACAAAAAGCAGAGCAAGCACAGATAGAGGCAGAGGAAGCCAAAGCGGAGGAGGCGGTCAAAACTGCACCCGTAAAGGAAACCAAGACCATAGATCTTAACGATTCCACCGCTGTGGCCCAATACAAAAATACGGTCGGGGCATTTGGTTTCACCCAGACTTCGGATGGAACCACCACTCTGGAAAACGAAGTGCTCCAACTGAAAGTATCCAATAAAGGGGGACAGATCGTTGAGGCCAAAATGAAGAATTTTGTCACCTACGATTCCGTTCCCGTATATTTGGTAAAAGATGGCAATGCCAACTTTGCACTGAATTTTACCACATCGGACAATCGCGTTCTCAGTACGGCGGACCTGTATTTTGAACCGTCACTTACCCAAAGCGGGGACAACCATGTGCTTTCCATGAAGGCCAAAGTGGCCAACAATCAATTTTTGGAGTACCGCTACGAAATGAAACCAAAAGAATATTTGGTGGACTTTACCGTGCGTTCCCAAGGTTTGAGCGGAGTTTTCAATACCAGTAAGCCTGTTACCTTGGAGTGGGACCTTAAAGGTATTCGCCACAACAAAAGCGTGCAGTACGAAAATAGATATACCCGTCTAACGTACAATCACGATGATGGTGACATCAGCAAGCTTTCCGAGAGCAGTGATTTTGATGAGGAAACCGAAGTGGATGTAAAGTGGTTGTCGTACCGTCAGCATTTTTTTAGCTCTATTCTAGCAACCGATGAGCATTTTAAGACTGCCGATCTAACCTCCACAAACTTGGTCGAGGAAGAGAGCAAGGAACTCCAATTTACGAAAGCATATACCACACGGGCCCCTTTGGAGCTGCAAGGCGGTGAGCTCTCGCAGCATATGTACTGGTACTACGGGCCCACCGATGTAAAGGTATTGGACGATTATAAGGATTTGGGCCTTGCCGATTCCATTCCGTTTGGATGGGGAATCTTTGGTTGGATCAACCGTTACGTATTTACGCCCTTCTATACGTTCTTGAGCTCGTTTTTACCCTATGGAATTGCCATTGTTATTATGACGATTTTGGTTCGATTGGCACTTTCGCCCGTCACCTATAAATCGTATTTGTCGCAGGCCAAAATGAAGGTGTTGAAGCCGGAGATTTCGGAAATCAGCGAAAAGTACAAGGACAACGCCATGAAAAAGCAGCAAGAGACCATGAAGGTGTACAACAAAGCAGGGGTGAGCCCTATGAGCGGCTGTGTGCCCGCCTTGTTACAGTTGCCCATTTTCTACTCCCTGTTCATGTTTTTCCCGACTTCCTTTGCGTTGCGGCAAAAACCTTTTTTATGGGCAGAGGACCTATCGTCTTACGACACTATTTTTGAGTTGCCGTTCACCATACCCTTTTACGGAGACCACGTATCCCTGTTCCCGATTTTGGCATCCGTGGCCATATTCTTCTATATGCAGATGACCACGGGGCAGAGCATGCAGATGCAGCAACAGCCTGGGATGCCGAACATGAAATTTATTATGTATTTATCACCCGTTATGATGTTGTTCTTCTTTAACAACTACGCAAGTGGGTTGAGTTTGTACTATTTCGTTTCCAACTTGATTACCATCTTTATTATGTTGGCCATCAAGAACTACATATTGGACGAGGATAAAATTCATGCCCAAATACAGGAGAACAAGAAAAAACCTAAAAAGGAAAACAAGTTCCAGCGTAAAATGCGCGAAATGATGGAGCAGGCCGAAGAACAAAAGAAATCAGGGAAAAGATAGTACTGAGGTAAATACTTTTCGGTCCAAAAAAAACTCCCTCAAGATTTTCTTGGGGGAGTTTCCATTTATAGGTGTAGTTTGGAAAGATTTGGGACTCCAAAGATGCGACATCACGCCTATCCAAAAAATTAAAAGTTGTAAAACCGTCGGTTTTTGTGGGTAAATAATCCCTTGTTGATGTGTTATCGATGAACGGTAAATTTTACGCCATAAAAAACCCCCTCAGTTTGTTTTGAGGGGGCCTTTTGCATTATCCATCAATCAAAAACCAGTTAGTTTGAAGTGTCCGGGATGAGTACAGTATCCACTACGTGGATGACACCATTGATGGCTTGTACATCCACGGCATCAATACCAATGCCCATGTTTCCGGCACCGTCGGTAATATCTGCAATGTTATCACCAGTTCCTGGTAGGTTGATGGTGATCATATCGCCTTCAAAAGTGGTAGCTGTGGCTCCATCGCTCAAATCACCGGATCGTACATTGGCACCTGCCACCACGTGGTGTTGCAATATTGGTATTAGGTCAGCCTCGGCCGGAATACTGGCCAAAGCGGCAAAAGCATCGTTGGTAGGGGCAAACACGGTGAATGGATCGCTTCCCGCACCGTCTTGTGCTGATAATACGCTCACAAAATCCGTACTTGGTGTCAACTCTGTCAATGCAGATACCAAGGTGGAGAAATTAGGATCTGCAGCGGCAAAAGTTACCACTGTTGGCAGGTCTATAACAGCATCCACGGTATGGATTACGCCGTTGCTTGCCACAATATCCGCCATGGCCACGTTACTTGTACCGTTTAAGGTTACACCATCATCGGTATTAATGTATAAACTTAAATTCTCGTCAGCAGCATACTCAGCAGCCGTGTTCACATAAGCATTTGTCAAATCCGAAGAGAACGCAGCGGCTCCCACAATCACGTGATTGGCCAAAATAGCATTCAAATCATTGGAATTAGGATTGGTAAATGCACTAAAGGCATCGTTTCCAGGAGCAAATACAGTGAACGTTTCTTCTTCGTTGGATAGTAAATCGGTGAAGGTTGTATTCCCGCCTTCGGTCAAAGCACCAACCAAAGAGGAAAGCCCTGGATTGGCCACCGCATGGTCCACAATATTTGGAATGTCTATTACGGCATCTACCACATGAACAATACCGTTGATCGCTTTTACATCAGCAGCTACTACGGAGGCAACACCATTAAAGGTTACACCATCAGAGGTATCGAAAAACAAGCTTACATTTTGCTCACCGGCCCCAGTGGCCAAAGTACTTGTGTAACCGGAACCAAGTCCTGTTAAGTCGGTTGAGGTAACTTCACCACTGATTACGTGGTTAAGCAATACATTGGTCAATACATCCACGGGAACGTCCTCTAGCGCTGCACCATCAAGGAAAGCCTCAAAGGCTTCATCGGTCGGGGCCAATACGGTAAAAGGTCCATTGCCGCGCAATACGGTGGGTAAATCCCCGCTGGCCGCGGTAAGGGCAGCAACCAAATTCTGTAGGTTTTCGTTGCCAATGGCCAAATCGGTAATGGGCATTAAGATAATGTCGGCCAGTTCATCCAAAATAGCCTGGGGCAATAAAACTTTGTCTATAATATGTACAACACCATTGGAAACTTCAATATCTGCGGTAGTCACCTCAGCGGCAACATCGGTTGCATCTTGAATAAACACGCCACCTTCGGTGGATACTTGCAAGGAGGAACCCTGCAATGTTGTAAGGCTCATTCCGTTGCTCAGATCGGTGGATAGGGCAGCATCGCCTACCACGTGGTAGGTTAAAATTACAGCTAGCAAGTCTTGTAGTTGTTGGGAGCTAAAATCGTCCAAGGAATCAAAACCATCCAGTTGTGCAAGCAAATCTGTAAATGCTTGATTGGTTGGGGCAAAAACCGTAAATGATCCTTCACCACTTAAAGCAGCAACCAAGTCGTTATTGGCACTCTCATCCGCTTTTTGAAGGGCGGCAACCAAAGTGCTAAGTTCGGCGGTTGCCTGTGCGGCTTCAACAATATTATCTCCTTCCTGTTCAGGAGGCATAGGTCCATTGTCATCATCGGAACACGATGTGAATCCAATGAATACTAGTAAAAGGGTCAATCGGGTTAAATGTTTTAAAGTTTTCATGTTATTTTAGGTGTTTGTTTAACAATGTGAAAATATAATTAAACAAAATAACAACAATAGTGTTTAACATTTTAGGTTAAAACTTTAACAAAATTAAAATTCTAGGGATGTGTAGGTTATAATTTCATAGCTGTTGCTTTAGGATATATTTACCATTATTAATTAACGTCAATTCGTATTTTTGTAGCCTTAAATCATTGCAATGAAAAAGGTTGTTGTTGGACTTTCGGGAGGAGTGGATTCAAGCGTAGCTGCTTATTTGCTCAAAGAGCAGGGGTACGATGTAATCGGTCTGTTTATGAAGAATTGGCATGATGATTCCGTGACCATTTCGGAGGAATGCCCTTGGTTGGAGGACAGCAACGATGCACTGATCGTGGCCGAAAAACTGGGAATCCCTTTCCAAACCGTTGATTTGAGTGCGGAGTACAAGGAGCGAATCGTGGATTATATGTTCAATGAGTACGAGAGAGGCAGAACCCCCAATCCGGATGTGCTGTGCAATCGCGAGATCAAGTTTGATGTGTTTATGAAAATTGCCCTGCAATTGGGTGCCGATTATGTGGCTACGGGACATTATTGCAGAAAGGGAACCATCCAAAATGATGATGGTACGGAAACCTACCGGTTATTGTCCGGTAAGGACCCGAACAAAGACCAATCCTATTTTCTTTGTCAATTGTCGCAAGAACAGTTGTCCAAGACCTTGTTCCCAATTGGTGAATTGTTGAAGCCAGAGGTACGTAAAATAGCTGCGGAAAACAATTTAATCACTGCCGACAAAAAGGATTCCCAAGGATTGTGTTTTATTGGAAAAGTGCATCTGCCTGAATTTTTACAGCAAAAATTGAAGCCCAAAAAAGGAGTTATCGTGGAAGTGCCTAGTGATGCTGCACAATTTTCGATTACTGTTCCAGCATTTCAGAATGAGCGGGAAAAATTGGTTTTCCAAGCCGAAAAGCCTGTATATTCCGAAGCTGATGGAAAAGTAGTCGGGGAGCATCAAGGTGCACACTACTTTACCATAGGGCAACGCAAAGGCCTCAATGTTGGCGGAACCAAAGAACCCTTGTTCGTAATTGATACCGATGTGGAGAAGAACATCATCTATACCGGTCAGGGGAAAAGGCATCCGGGGCTCTTAAGAAATACGCTGTTTATAAAGGAGGACGAACTCCATTGGGTACGCCCGGATTTGGCTTTGAAGGAGGATGAAACCATGGAAGTTATGGCGAGAATTCGATATAGACAGCCATTGCAAGCGGCAACACTCTACAAAGTAGGGAACGGCTTGTACGTGGATTTCAAAGAAAAACAGTCCGCCATTACCGAAGGGCAGTTTGCTGCGTGGTATAACAATGATGAGTTGATCGGTTCAGGAGTAATTTCGTAACCGGAATCCTTCATTTATTTTGTTTATTTTGGTGGAAATCTGAATCAAAACCTTCATGCAAAATAAAATCACGCAACTTTTCGGAATAGAATACCCTATCATCCAAGCAGGAATGGTCTGGGCCAGCGGTTGGCGGTTGGCCTCTGCGGTTTCCAATGCAGGTGGATTGGGATTGTTGGGAGCGGGAAGTATGTACCCCGAGGTGTTGGAAGAGCACATCATAAAATGTAAAAAAGCAACCGATAAGCCTTTTGGGGTAAATGTTCCCATGTTGTATCCCGACATTGAAAAGTTGATGGACATTATTGTTGACCAAGAGGTGAAAATTGTATTCACTTCTGCGGGAAATCCGAAAACGTGGACCAAATTTCTTCAAGAGAAGGGAATTACCGTGGTTCATGTGGTAAGTAGTGTAAAGTTCGCATTGAAAGCCCAAGAAGCCGGAGTGGATGCCATAGTGGCAGAGGGTTTTGAAGCTGGTGGACATAACGGAAGGGATGAGACCACGACCATGGTACTGATACCTTCGGTAAAAGAAAAAATACAGATACCCCTAATTGCCGCTGGAGGTATTGCCACGGGCAGGGCCATGTTGGCAGCTATGGTTTTGGGTGCCGATGGCGTTCAGGTAGGGAGTAGGTTTGTAGCCTCCCCCGAGGCATCGTCCCACGAACTCTTTAAGCAGCGGGTGGTTGATGCCCAAGAAGGGGATACCCAATTGACCTTGAAGGAGCTGGCACCAGTACGTTTGCTCAAAAACAAATTTTTTAAAGATGTACAGCAAGCCTATGCCGAAGGAGCTTCCATAGAAGATTTAAAAACCCTATTGGGAAGGGCCCGGGCCAAACGCGGTATGTTCGATGGGGATATGGAAGAAGGAGAACTGGAAATAGGCCAAGTTTCCGGGTTGATCCATAACATAACACCTGCAGCGGAAATAGTTAAAGAATTAATGGCTGAGTTCAATCAGGCAAAAGCTGAAGTTCAACACTATTAAAGTACTACGCTAAAAGTTTAGGAAACTTTTAATACTTTTACGCTGCGCAATGAGAACACTAATCCCCACACTACTCTTTTTTGTGCTCGCCTCGCATTGCTATGGGCAAGTGGAGCGGGACAAAGCACTCCATTTTTTGGGAGGTAATCTCTTTGGCCTTGCAGGGGCCGGAATTGCCAAGCAAGCCACGGATGGTAATCGAATATGGACTTTTATAGGTTCGGTAGCCGGGAGTACCCTTATCGGGCTGGCCAAAGAAACCGTGGATGCAGGACAACGACCAAATGGTTGGGACAACGATGATCTCGCCGCAACCATTTTAGGGGGCGTTACCGTGGGCGTTACCATAGACCTTTTCTCTAAAAAGGATGATAGAAGGCACTTGCGCGGTCGTTACTCTAATCTGAACTTAAAGAAGCGAAAGCAGTTTCTTCATCCAAAATCGGAATTTGTTGTGTTGGATGGCAAACTCCCGTCATTGAATACCTTGGGGCTTTCCAATCGGGAGTTTAGTGTTGAATAATTTTACGGATACTTGTTGTCACATCGAGCACCCGCCTGTACGGTCGCTTAAATAATCCCCCTAGCTTTTATTTCCAGGTATTTATTGATGGTGTTGACGGTCAATTCCTCGGGTTTGGTCAAAATGGTCTGTATGCCATATTTCTGGAGTTCTTTTTGCATCAACCGTTTTTCCAAAGAAAACTTCTCGGCAATGGTTTTATGGTAGATGGCCTGTAAATCTTCCGCATCTTCCGCAACAAGGGATTCCAACTCTGTATTTTCAAAGAAAATAACCACCAATACATGTTTTTTTGCCATGGCCAATATAAAGGGCAATTGACGTTTTAAGCCGGATATGTGCTCAAAATTAGTGTAGAGCAATAATAGACTTCGTTGGTTGACCTTTCGTTTTACCTGGGCGTACAATAATCCAAAATCGGAATCGGAAAAAGCGGTGGAAATATTGTACAGGTTCTCCATGATGGTATTTAGGTGCGTGATTTTCTGCACGGCGGGAACAAAGGTTTCAATTTTTTTGGAGAATGTGAGCAATCCTGTTTTATCGTTTCGTTTTAGGGCGACATTGGAAAAGGCCAAGGCCGAATTGATAGCATAATCCAATAGACTCAAACCATTAAAGGGCATTTTCATGACCCTTCCCGTATCAATTATCGAATAAATGGGCTGTGACCTTTCATCTTGGTATTGGTTTACCATTAATTGGTTCTTTTTTGCCGTGGCTTTCCAATTTATGGTTCGCACATCGTCCCCTTTAATGTATTCTTTGATCTGTTCAAACTCCTGGGTATGTCCAATACGTCTTATTTTCTTCAGTCCAAATTCCGTTAAACGATTGCTTGTGGCCAAAAAATCGTATTGCTGCATTTGTATGATGGAAGGATACACCGGTACCATTTGGTCCTTTTGGAACACAAACTTTCTTTTGATGATGCGTAAGGGAGAGGATGCAAATACAATCAGGTTGCCGAAAACATATTCGCCACGTTCCACAGGACGTACCGAATATTCGAAAAAATGTGGTTCTCCTTTTAGTAATCCGGTCTTATGTTCAAAATTCCTTTTTTGGAACTGAACCGGTAATTCATCGATTATGGAAACGGCTGTTCTGAAAGGGTATTTGGAGCTTAGATGTACCGATAGTATATTTTGATCGCTGTTCGATAATTTTTGGGGCAGGTTCCGCCGGGCTTTGATGGCCTTGGAGGTAGAGTACAATAAATAGAGGTCAAAGACAAGGAGTGCCATCAAAAGAAACACCAACAACCAAGCTATAGGGTATAGGAGCGGTACCCAATAGGAAATTACAAAACATGCGGAAAGCACGGCGATGTACCTAAAAAAAACATTGTGGATATATAGCGACCGAATGAATGCCATGTTTATCGAGGGATTTCAACAGACTCCATGATCATGGAAACTACATTTTCTGTGGTCATGCCTTCCATTTCTCTTTCCGGGGTTAAAATTACGCGGTGGTTTAGCACGGGGACCAAGGCTTTTTTTACGTCCTCGGGAATAACAAAATCCCGTCCTGAAATGGCCGCAAATGCTTTGGCCGAGGTCAACGTGGCAATGGAAGCTCTTGGTGAAGCGCCCAGATACAAATGTGGATGGTTTCTTGTTTGTATTATAATGTTGGCGATGTAATCCAATATTTTTTGCTCCACGACCACTTCGTGAATGTTCTTTTTGAACTCCAACAGTTTTTTAGGGGTAAGCACCGCCTTAATCTGGTCTTGTGGTTTTTCGCCCTTGCGTTCGTGGTGGTTTTGTAAAATCACAACTTCTTCTTCAACGGACGGATAATCCACTTTGATCTTAAAAAGGAATCGGTCCAGTTGTGCTTCGGGCAGGGCATAGGTTCCTTCTTGCTCTATGGGGTTTTGGGTGGCCAATACCATAAATGGTTGCCCCATTTTGTAGGTAGTGCCGTCCACGGTGGCCTGCCGTTCTTCCATCGTCTCAAAAAGGGCCGCTTGTGTTTTGGCCGGGGCACGGTTTATCTCATCGATCAAAATAATATTTGAGAAGATGGGGCCTTTTTTAAACTCAAACTCCGTGGTTTTGGTATTAAAAACGGAAGTTCCCAAAATGTCACTTGGCATTAAATCGGGCGTAAACTGAATTCGGCTGAACTCCGTTTTGAGCGTTTTTGCGAAGAGCTTGGCGGTCACGGTCTTTGCAATGCCGGGAACCCCTTCGATCAGCGCATGTCCATCGGCCAAAATGGAAATGATCAGAAGTTCTATAAAATCCTTTTGGCCCACGATAATGGTGGATAGTTCTTTTTTTATCTGTTCCACGGTATCCCTCAATTCTTCCAAGGGAACCCTATTGTCAAAGTTCAAGTCGTTATTTTCCATCAACGTTTGCTTTAAATGCTTCTATTTTTTGATTCAGGTTTTTCAATTCAATTTCGGTTACGTACTGTTTGGTCCTCAGTTGTGAAATCATGCCTATCAAAGCTTTTACATCTTTCAGATCGGTATTGCTCCGCATGGCCAGGTTCCGCAAGAATGTTTCGTCTTCCAAATTTTGGGTGGAAACATGCAATTTGGTACGGAGGTATTCCAAAAAGTAATCAATTTTATGCTTTGTTATCAGGTGCAGTTCCCCTTTTTCAAAATACATGTCGGCTATGGTCCTCGTAAAGGCCAAGGTCTGGTTTTTTAACGGGGGTAGAACAGGAATGGCACGTTGTTTCCGCTTTCCTTCAAAAATAATGTAGATAAGGGCACCGATAAGAACAAGGTAATAGGCCCATTTAAATTCTTTGGTATTCAAAAAGAGGTACATGGGCGAGGTGTAAAAGGATTTTCCCGATTTGTGGAAGTTGTCCATGTAGATTTGTCCTTTACCGTCCAGATAAGACAATAGGCCCGCAGTATATGCTTGGTTATCATCCTTTAGGATAAAGTAGTTGGTAAATGCTTTTGGAAAGCTGGTCAAAACAATTGTTCCCTTGCCAAAAGATTGCTTTATGGTGTTTATATGTTTGGTGACGGTATCCGTACTATCTGCTTGGGCATACACTTGGCCAAGAACCGTTGTTCGCAAGGTATCTATTCGTTCAAAACTAGGGGTGTAGTAGTCCTTGCCAAATGTTGCTGTTTTGTTCTTGAATTTAGGATTTACGAGCTCGTGATAAAAAAGAGGTTCCAGACCGTTATTGTAAACACTCCCTTGTTCCAGATGTAAGGTGTCCAGCAATTTTTTTTCGAAAGACTTTGAAGCTATAAACAGCATATTGCCTTGTTCCACCCATTCCAATAGGGAGTGCAATTCGGCCTCTTCAAAAGAGACGGATTCGTTCACAAAAAAGTACGTGCCTTTTATGGAGTCGGTACGGCTTAGGAATTCGAAAGGCGGTTTGTGGATTTGTTGTATCTCATCTGGAAAGTGCTTTTCCATCAAATTGTTCAATACAAGGGTGCCATAAGGTATTTTATGATGGGAAACATAAGATGGGAACCAGTTGATTTTTTTTGGTTTGTTGTATTCCATCAAAAATATGGCCCCAAGGGTCAGCCCGCCTATCACTATATAAACCCATCTCTTTTTAAGCATCTGTAATTGCTTTTTTTAAGGAATTAAATACAACTTCTGCCTTTTGGTAACGTTCGTGGTCAATATCAAATTCCCCATACCAAACGTAGTCGTAGAGCAGGGTAGCCTTTCCAAAGGCATTTTTTAGGGTACTTTCGGAGAGTTCCGCTATGTAATCATCATTTGTTTTTTGTTGTTGCCAGTCTATCAATTCCCTTTCCGATAACAATTGTAAGATGTAGAGGTAATAGTACCGAATGGCGAGCCTGTAATTTTTATCTGCCAGGGCATTTTTGATCAATTGTTGTATGTCCTCGTTTTTAATGATGTGTTCTTCCTCCGATAGGGACACCACATTTGGGTTTTTCTTGTTTTTGCCAATCCCGTACATATTGGAGTTGACAAAGAAGCGAATTACCAGGTATAAGAATAAGGCAAGGAGCAAATAGGGGAGGATCTTCAAAAAAACGGCCAAATAGCCTTCGGCGTTTCCCACGCCAAAAATCCATTCAAAAAAGCGGCGCAACATAGTATGGAACCAATTGGTGAGGTCGGTCCACCAACTGCTTTCGGTTTTTACTTCCTCATAGTTGAACGCGCTATCGTTCTTGTAAGTTTCGAGGTCTTCTTTACTGAATTCAATGGGTTCAATGTCCGATTCATCATATTTGACAATGGAATCGTTTTGGGCAAAAAGTATTGTCCAGGATAAAAATAAGTATGATAAGATCAGTTTTTTGTGCATCTATTCCTCTGAAGGTTTCCCAAGGCTTTCAATACGTTCAAAAGTACCTGTAAAATTTTTCTTTTCGTTGAGGTTGAAAAATATCAAGGATGTGGACACTAAAAAAATAATGTTCATCAGGAACCTGATCAATGTACTCAAAATATTTAGCAAAAGATAGATGGGGTCGTTAAAAACATTGAAATTCTCCGCATCCATTTCGCCGGAAAATACGCCCATTTTGATCCAGGTGTAGATAATGGTCGGCAAACTAAAGGCATAGGTGGCAATGGCAACGATAATGTAAACCACAAAAAGGGTCACAAAGGTCATCCACCAATTTTCTTTGATCAAGGTAAAACTATATTGGTAGGATTCCATGGCATCCTTTTTAAGGAATACCAAAATGGCGAACGAAACGGATAAGGGCACGGCAAGGTAAATCCCGGGAATCAAACAAAATATTGCGCCTATCATCACGGACAGCCCGACCAAGATTCCCAAACCGATCAGGGACCAAAAAGAACCATATACGCCTTGTCGGATTTCATCATAATTTACGGCTCCTTTGTTGTTTATGTATGATTTTATGTAGTGCAAGACGGTTCCCTGTGCAAGAACATAGGCCGCAATAGAACTAAGTATCAAGGCCAATATGGCAAAAACCATAATAAATGGCGAATAGGTTTGGGTTGCCGTTGGATTGCCAATGGCACTCAGGTTAAAAATGTCTCCAATGGTGAACATATAAAACCCCATGGAAATCAGCATGATTAAAATATAGGGGCCTACAATTTTTAAAATGGTGCCAAAAAAAGGTTTAAACTCATTTCTGATAAAGCCAAAGGAATCGGAAAGGATCTCTCCCAATTCACGCTGTTTTTTAAATTCGATGTAGTTATTGGTTGTCTGCATGAGCGGTTTTTCTATGGATTTGGTATGGATAAATGATGTAGTAAAAAATTATTAAGGACAACGATCCCAATATGATGAAAATTGCCAACCCATCCGGCATTTCCGTGTGTCTGGTGACAAACCCTTCCAAAAAACCCGCAACAATAAAAAAGGGAACCGTGCTTACCATTATCTTCAGCCCGTTTTTAACCCCTCGTTTAAAAGATTCCAGTCGCGTATAGGTGCCCGGAAAAAGTATGCCATTGGCCAAGACCAGTCCGGCACATCCTGCAATGATTATCACCGATATTTCAATGGTTCCATGGATCCAAATGGTTCGGGCCGATTCCCATAGCAGCCCTTTTTCATAAAAAAAGTATTGGAAACTCCCTAGCATGATTCCGTTCTGCAGTAAAATGTAAAGGGTGCCAACTCCTAAAAAGATGCCAAAGGCAAATGCGTAAATGGCCACTTTAATATTGTTGACGGTAATGCCCAAAAACATATTGAACGCCCCTTGATCTTTGTAAACCGCCATAGGATCGCCCTTTTCAATATTTTCCAGTGTCATGTTCACATACCCATTGCCCAGTATGGATCGCACAAAATCACCCTCGTTGGCGGAGGAAAATGCACCAATCGACACAAAAAAGGCAAATACCAAGAAAGAAATCAATAGTTCACGGTGATGGGCTTTGAACATGGTCGGAAATTCTGTTTTCCAAAAATGGACAATACGGTTTCGGGATTCCCGTTTGGTCTTATATATTTTTTGATGGGCTTGCGAGGCAAGGGTGTTCAGGTAAACCTGTGTGTTGCTGTCAGGGTAAAAGGTCTTCGCGTAACTCAGGTGGTCGGTGATCTCAATATATAGATCGGAAAGCTCATCGGGGTGAAGTTGCCCTTTATTGAGCAAGGCATTTTCAAAAGCGGCCCATTTATCCTTATTTTGCCTAACAAAAGCGGCTTCGCGCATTAAATTTGATGGTTTGTAAGTAAAGAAACTAAAATATGGAACAATTTCAAATAGAAACGGCCCAAAATATAACCATCAACCAAAACACATCCCACCTTGGTGAGCGCATGCTGGCCTATATTATAGATAGTTTCATTATTTTGGTTTACACCATTTTGGTTTTTGTTTTTTTGATGTCCATTGAGGTTGATCTGGACGATCAATGGGCTTTTTATTTGATACTTACCTTGCCCGCCTTTTTTTATTATCTGCTTTTTGAGACCTTGATGGATGGCAAGACCATAGGAAAGGGGGCCATGAATCTACGGGTGGTAAAACTGGATGGTTCCAAACCTAATTTTGGGAATTATTTTGTGCGATGGGCCCTTCGCATTATTGATGTAGGCCTTACCTCAGGTGGTGCTGCCGTGTTGACCATTCTAATTAGGGGAAAGGGGCAGCGAATCGGTGATATTGCTGCAGGGACCACTGTGATAAGTGAAAAGAAACGAGTGTCGTTGTCCGATACTTTGTTAAGGGAACTGCCCGAAGATTACAAGCCAACATTTCCGCAAGTAACTGTTTTTAAGGACCAGGAAATGCAAACCATCAAAGAGTTGTACGATAAGGCCAAAATAAATGGTAACCACAATATTATAGTTTCGTTGGATAAACGCATCAAAGAAGTATTAGGGGTACAGACTGTTCTGCAGCCCATCGAATTTGTAGATGTTGTCATCAAAGATTACAACTACTATACACAAAAAATGTAGCCATGCTGTATCAAACTATAGATATATTGGGAACTGTGGCCTTTGCCATTTCCGGGGTTTTGGTCGCTATGGAAAAGCGTCTGGATTTATTTGGCGTGCTTATCATTGCATTTGTCACCGCAATCGGTGGCGGGACATTGAGGGATTTGATGATCGGTAACACTCCCGTGGGCTGGATGCAGGACCTTACCTATGTGACCACTATTTTTATTTCGGTAGTTTTTGCCATCATATTCGTGAACAAGCTCAAATACCTCAGAAAATCGTTGTTTCTGTTCGATACCATTGGTATTGGGCTTTATACCATGGTTGGGGTGGAAAAGGGCCTGGAAGCGGAACTGTTGCCCATTATGTGCGTATTTTTGGGCACCATGACGGCCTGCTTTGGTGGTGTGATACGGGATATGCTCTGCAACGAAATCCCGATTATTTTCCGAAGGAAGGAAATTTATGCGACCACTTGTATTTTGGGTGGTGCCAGTTATTTTCTCTTTATGCAATTTCCGATAAAGGATAGCTACGCCTACGTAGCAGCTATCTTGGTTGTGATCTCATTAAGGTTGATTGCGGTTAAGTTTGATGTTCGCTTGCCTAACATTTATAAAAAGGAAGCCTGAGAAACCTTCCCTAACTTTTCTTCAATAGTGGTTAATTATTGCTTAGTGCCATTAACTCCTTGTTAATCAATTTTACTTTTTCATTAGTCGTAATCCCTCGTGTATACCGCTACATTGGCACCCAAGTAACATAAACAACCAATCAGTAGTACAGGTATGAGAACATCACGATCAATGATCATTACATTTTTAGGGTTGATTTCACTTCTTGGAATCAATCAGGCTAGCGCGCAAGGGTGTGTAGCCATACGACATTTTTCCTCTTGTGTAGGGAATACTTTGGAGAATAATTTATTGGGTCCGGGAGACATTCAAATTGGAAGCAATTACAGATATTTCAAATCCTTCCGCCATTTTAGGGGAACCGAAGAGGAACCGGACAGGGTTTCCAATGAGACCGAAGTTATCAACCATTCCCATTCTTGGGATTTCTTCTTGACCTATGGAATATCCAACAGATGGTATGCCAGTATTACCATCCCCACCGTTATAAATACGCGTTCCTCGTTGTACGAACACGGACGCGATGAGCGCAACACCACTTTTTCCCGTGGCTTGGCCGATATTCGGGTTGGTGTTGGCTATTGGCTGTTCGATCTTGAAAAACACCAAAACGGAAATTTGGCATTGGGTTTAGGGCTTAAGCTGCCAACGGGAAGCTACAATGCCTCCGATATTTTTTACAATGTTGGGCCCGAAGGAGGGCCACAGGTGAGACCCGTGGACCAAAGTATTCAGCCCGGGGATGGCGGATTTGGAATCACCTTGGATTTTCAGTTTTACCAAAAAATTGCAGAACGGTTTTTTGCCTACGGAGGCGGTTTTTATTTGATCAACCCAAGGGAGACCAACGGTACACGTACATTCAGGGAAACTTTGAGCCCAATTTTGGAAAATGAGGCCATTATGGCCGTTCCAGACCAGTTTTCACTCCGTGCAGGGGTAAGCCATAGTTTAAGCAATACCATTTCCGCCTCATTGGGGGCGCGCTACGAAGGTGTGCCCGTAAAGGACCTTATTGGTGGCAATGAAGGTTTTAGAAGACCTGGAAACGTACTCTCCATTGACCCTGGAATCGCTTTTATAAAAGACAATTTCTCCTTGAACCTAAATGTGCCATTTGCCGTGAGAAGGGAACGTCCGCAAAGTGTAACCGATTTGGAAACACAACAGATGACAGGAGAGCCTAGACAGGGAGATGCCGCTTTTGCAGATTACTTGATCAATGTAGGGGTCTCGTACCGATTTGCACGCAGTAAGGTAAAGGTTAACCCGGAACTAATGAATGAATTCAATAATTAAACTTCCATGACCCTTGCGAAAATCCATTAAAGAAAATTTGCTGACCATTTCCATGGGCTTGGTATATTTTTGGTTTGGGGCATTAAAATTTGTCCCAAACCTTAGCCCGGCCGAAGATTTGGCAAAAAGCACCATTCATCAACTCACTTTTGGGTTGATACCTGATGGGGTTTCCATAATCCTACTTGCCTTTTGGGAAGTAGGATTGGGCTTTTTGTTTGTGTTCGGATTTTTTAGAAGACAAGCTGTAATAATGGCTTTGGTTCACATGGTATGCACCTTTACACCGCTATTCTTTTTTCCGGGCGATGTTTTTGGGGAAGCACCACTATCCTTGACCTTTGTTGGGCAATACATTATGAAAAACCTCATAATTATAGCGGCCCTTGTTTCCCTTTACGAAAGAAAAAGGGTTTCCGAAAAGTCTGGAGAACCAATAAAAAATCAAAAATACAGTTTGCCTAACCGTATGTTAATCGGAAAAAACCTCTTCAAAAAAGTGTGACATACGCTGCCAAGACCGATCACTGGCCAAAGGATTGTACATCATGTCATCATCGGGCGCATTGGCATTGGGGTTGGTGAAAGCATGCCCCGTATGGCCAAAAACATCCATTTCCCAAACTGCATTGCGTTCGGTGAGTTCGTAACCCAAGGAAACAATATCCTTGGGAAATGCCAGTGGATCTTCCCAACCGTGCAGCACCAATATTTTTGCCTTGATGTCCCCCTCGTGGTCCAGATCCGGCGGGTCAAAGATTCCGTGGAAACACACCGCCCCTTTAATGTCCGAGCCGGAACGGGCCAAATCCAAAGCGCATTTTCCACCAAAGCAAAATCCTATAATTCCAACCTTTTCGGTGTTGGCCAAATCATGTTCCTTTATTTTGTCGAGTGCCAAAAGTATCCGATCGAGCAGTTCTTGGCGATCGGTCAATAATTCGTTCATCAAAGTTTCGGCCTCGGTCGCGTTCTTGGCTCTCTTTCCTTTGCCGTACACATCAATGGCAAATGCCAAGTAACCTTGTTTGGCAAGTTCGGCGGCTTTGTCCGCTTCAAAGTCTGATTGGCCTACCCATGTGTGGGAGACCAAAACCACAGGGCGTTTGCCCTTAATGCTATCATCGTAGGCAACCACTCCTTGGTAAGATTGCCCACTAGCTGCATAAGTAAAATTGTTAGTTTGTATCATGCTGAGTTTAGTTATGTGTTGAGGGCTGTTAAATTATAGTATTTTTTGATTGGTTTACAACACCTCGGTCTTGAGAATGTAAACGTTTTGCCAAGGCCAATCACCATCACCTACGGGAACATTGTTTATCGCGTCCACTACATCCATTCCTTCGACTACTCGGCCAAAAGGAGTGTAAGAGCCATCAAGATGATAGGAGCCTGGATCGGTAACCACAATAAAAAACTCGTACGGTGAGGCCAATTTATGGGGGTTGTCCCTCTCGCTACTGGGCATGGAAATGGTTCCCCGGTGGTGTTTATGGCCCTTTTTGGCATCAGGAGGGAGTAGGTATCTTCCTATTTCACTTCGTTTTTGGGCTATTTTCCTGTCATCCGAGTTGCCCCCTTGAATAATAAAATCCTTCACAACCCTGTGGAACTGGGTACTGTCAAAATACTTTTGCCGGGCCAAATAAATAAAATTGGCTTTGTGGTAAGGCACATCATCATACAACTGAATGGTGAAACTGCCCATGGTAGTGGTGATTTTTACCTTGTCCTTTTTTAAGTTTTTTTCGTAATCGAAAAAGAAGTCGATGGCATTTTCCTCGGTAAGCTTAAAGGGTTCTTCCTCTTCTTCTTCCATTGCAGTATCTATTTGTGTTTGGGGAACAGTGTCCGTTTTTGCAATATTTTCCTCAACTTTGTCTTTGTCCTTCTTTGGGGATTCTCCGCAGGAAACGAATAAAAAAAATAATATACTTGTAGTTAAAGCCGAATGTCTCAACAGCATGGATTTTAATGAATTTTGTCAACGTGCCCTAAAATTAAAAAATCTCCCACTTCCTGGGGAGGATTCGCATCATAAAATGTCCCCACAGCTTCGTGTGCAATGGTTGAAGGAGAACAAAGTGCAAGATGTAAACCCCAAGCGGGCAGGGGTCATGGCGCTATTTTATCCAGATTTGGAACAAGAGACCCGCTTACTTTTGATACTTCGGAAAGTTTACCAAGGCGTGCATTCCAACCAAATCGGATTTCCGGGCGGGAAGGTGGAAAAAGAGGACAGGGACCTGATGCAAACTGCCTTAAGGGAAACCCATGAGGAAGTTGGCGTACCACCTACAGCGGTTGAAGTGATCAAGGAACTCAGTGAAGTGTATATTCCGCCCAGTAATTTTTTGGTAAGGCCTTACATCGGAATCTATCCGAACCCGCGACCATTCATCAAGGAAGAAAGCGAAGTGGAAAGCCTGGTCGAGGTGTATCTCAGGGATTTTTTGGATGATTCCAACCATATTGAAGAAATTTTGAGCACTTCTTACGCAAAAAACATACATGTACCTGCCTTTAAATTAAATGGTTACACAGTTTGGGGCGCTACGGCCATGATGATGAGCGAGATCAAGGAACTTTTACGACAGGTGCTTTGAAGCTATTTTGTAAATTTGCAGTCAACAATCAACGCTATACATGGGTCTGTTTAAGAAAAATCCTTTTGGACATATTTTATTTTTTAAACGATGGCTGATCCGTATCGCCGGTATGATGACACACCAGCGTTACAAAGGATTTAATACTCTCGAGATCGAAGGGTCGCAGATTATCCGTGATTTGCCCGAAAACAATGTGCTCTTTGTAAGCAACCACCAGACCTATTTTGCCGATGTGGTGGCCATGTTCCATGTTTTTAATGCCAGTTTGAGCGGGAGGGAAGACAATATTAAAAATTTGGGCTATCTCTGGAACCCCAAATTGAATATTTACTACGTAGCGGCCAAGGAGACCATGAAAAAGAGTCTATTGACCAAAATTTTGGCCTATGCAGGTTCCATAAGCATTGAGAGAACTTGGAGGGCCGATGGTCAAAATGTGAACCGACAGGTGAAGTTCAGTGATATTTCCAATATTGGAAAAGCTTTGGATGATGGATGGGTAATAACCTTTCCTCAAGGCACAACAACACCTTGGAAACCATTGCGAAAAGGTACCGCTCACATCATCAAAAAGTATAAACCCGTTGTGGTTCCCGTGGTTATTGATGGGTTCCGACGTTCGTTTGACAAGAAAGGGCTTCGTGTCAAGAAGAAAGGGATACTTCAATCCATGCAAATTAAAGAGCCATTGGATATTGATTACGACAACGAGTCGATTGATGCCATATTGGAAAAATTGGAGTATGCCATTGAGCAACATCCATCTTTCCTAAAGGTAATCCCTCAAAAGGAGCTTCTTGCCTACGAGGAGGAAAACCAAAAAAGACGCTACAGTTATAAGGGCAAGTTGGACGATTAGACTTCTAACCTTTTAAGGTCGTTGTAGTTTTTTCTAAGTCTTTTTAGTAAGATACCGTAAAGTAATTTGTAGAACAGCCATATTAAAAATAGGATAGCGGCTATAAATACTACGGATATCCCGATCACCATGGCCCAAAATGTTATGCTGTCCCCGTCTTTGGATGCAGCTTCAACAATTTTCTGTCCCTCGGAACCATAAAGGAGTGCCCCGTACATGTTTATGATCAAATAGGTGGTGAAGATGATAAGATTGAACCAGACATATTGTGTTACGGTTCGTTTTACCTTTAAAATGGTCCGCATCAAATTCTTGGAGGAATCCGTGAACGATATTTTTTTGTAATTGATGTAAAACTTATAGATAAAGTAAAGGATAATGGCGTAGTTGATGATGTTAAGGGCCATAACGACCTTATAGATATGCATGTCCTTTAGCTCCTGCATGGTTTCGGGACCGCTAAAAACAATATTGATACCCGCCCAGAATACAAATTCTATGATGCTGATATAAAAAATCCATTTAACTATGGACGATGACTTTTTCTTGGTCATCGGATAGATTTGCTCATAGGACAGCTTGGGAAGGTCTGCTTCCCGTTTTTGCCAATCTTTTTTCAAGAGCTCCAGTTCATCCAGCATAATCAAGGATTTAATATGGTTCTTAATTTATTTTTTACCCTGCTCATCTTCACTCTCGCATTTACTTCCGTAATACCCAAAGTTTCGGCTATCTCCGTGTAATCCTTGTCTTCCAGATAGAGGAATACCAAGGCCTTGTCAATATCACCAAGCTGTTTTATGGCGTCGTACATCAGTTTTAACTGCCGTTCCTCCGTATCATCATAATCCGTGGCCTTGATTTTATGGAGGACCGACTCAAAATCTTGGGTCTTGACCCTTTTTTTTGATTTTCGGTACAAGGTAATGGCCGTATTCAACGCCACACGGTACATCCATGTACTAAACTTGGCATCTCCCCGAAACTTTGGATATGCTTTCCACAATTGAATAGTGATTTCTTGGAACAGGTCGTTATGGGAGTCTTTGTCGTTGGTATAGAGACTACATACCTTATGGACAATATTTTGATTGTCCTCAAGTTCCGTCACAAAACGATGTTCCAGTTCTTTGTTCACTAAACGGTTGGTAAAGTTGCTTTAATTATAAGTATGCAGAAAGCAACATTTGTTACAGTGTTTGATGAAAAATCTATTTACGATAGTCCAATGCAGGAGGTCTGTTGCCCAACATGGGAATATATTTGAAGTCTTTTCCCCTTCTTTCCTCCAATTCCTTTTTGGCGGCCTCTATTGTTTTTGGGTTTTCAAAAATATCCATTGCGGTAAGGGCTATGGTTTTGGCGGCTACCATCATTCCTTTGGAGCCAATGCTCATACCTCCGGCAGCTACGGCTTGCCAACTGTGTGCAGGTGTTCCGGGTACCCATGTCGCCGTTCCCAAGCCAGCTGTTGGTACGGTAAAACTAACGTCTCCCACATCGGTGGAACCAAATGCATTGGCTGTTTCTTTGTAAGGTTGGATTTTTTCGGCAGTGGAAATGTCCGGTGCATTTTTGCCCAAAGTTTTGGATATTTTTTCGGCAAAGGCCTTTTCCTCATCATTGTAAGTAACCCCACCTACTTTCACCAAGTTGTCGTACATTATTTTTTGCACGGTCAGGTTGGGCAGGAGTTCGTGGGTTCCCCCGATCATTTCATATTCCATGGTAGTTCCTGTTCCCATCGCAGCTCCTTCCGCTGCTTTTACGATCCTATCAAAAATATCCACGACCACATCCCTGGTGTTGTGTCTTGCATAATAATAAACTTCGGCAAAGTCGGGAACAACATTTGGCGCTTTACCTCCATCGGTGATTACGTAGTGAATTCGTGCATCTTCGGGGATATGCTCGCGCATCATGTTTACCATGGCATTCATGGCCTCTACGCCATCCAATGCCGAACGTCCCATTTGTGGTGCGGCTGCGGCATGTGCAGAAACCCCATGGAACCTGAATTTGGCGGATTTGTTGGCCAATGCGGCACCGGCACTGGCGGCATTTGCCGAACTTGGGTGCCAATGCAGGGCTACGTCCACATCATCGAACACGCCTTCGCGAACCATATAAACTTTACCGGAACCACCTTCTTCTGCCGGGCATCCGTAAAAGCGAATGGTTCCTTTAATGTTGTTGGCATCCATCCAATCCTTTACCGAAATCGCCGCAGCGGTGGATGCTGTTCCAAACAAGTGGTGCCCACAGGCATGACCGGCAGCCCCACCAGCGGATTTTTTCTCTGGAACAGCCTCTTGTGAAAGGCCGGGCAAGGCATCGTATTCCCCCAAAATACCAATTACAGGATACCCAGATCCATATTCGGCTTTAAAAGCCGTTGGGATACCGGCAATCCCTGTTTCGATGGAAAACCCGGCATCGGAAAGGGTTTTTTGTAAAAGGGCGGAACTTTGCTCTTCCAAATATCCCATTTCAGCCAAGTCCCATATTTCATGGGCAATTTCAGTGTATTTTTCAGATTTTGAATCTAAAGCCTTGATTACATCGTTTTTCTTTTTTTGGGCATGAATACCCATGGTGCACAACAATAGCAGCGCACCTAGCGGGAGAATTTTTTTCATGGGTTGAAGTTTTTTTGAGTTAGATGCTAAAGATACAAAAAAACCAAGCCTGAGATGACCCGCTCAAACAGGTAATACTTAAATTTGTCGGTATGTCGAGCATGAACATTCCTCAATCCAGTTATCCAAGAGTCGTAATTATAGGCGGCGGTTTTGGAGGCATTGCATTAGCCAAAAAATTAAGTAAAAAAGAAGCCCAAGTGGTTCTGTTGGATAAACACAATTACCACAACTTTCAACCCTTGCTGTATCAAGTGTCCACAGGTGGGCTGGAACCGGATTCCATTGCATACCCCATCAGAAAGGTGTTGCAGGGCTATCCCAATTTCTTTTTTAGATTGGCACAGGTGAAGGAAGTTAAAACGGATACCAAACGAATCAAGACCAATATCGGGGAGATTTTTTATGATTACCTGGTGGTAGCAACGGGTTCGGAAACCAACTTTTTTGGGAATAAGAACATTAAGGCCAAGGGTATGGCCATGAAAACCATTCCGCAATCCCTGAATTTACGAAGCTTGATCCTGGAAAATTTTGAGCAGGCACTTTTAACGGATGACCTCCATGAGCGTGATGCCTTGATGAACTTCGTTATAGTGGGCGGTGGTCCCACAGGGGTTGAACTGGCAGGGGCTTTGGCAGAGATCAAAAAAGGCATTTTGCCGAAGGATTACCCCGATCTGGATACCCGTAGGGCACAAATAAACTTGGTGCAAGGCGGCGATAGGATTTTGCCGGCAATGAGTGAAAAAGCATCGGAGAAAGCGGAAAAGTTTTTGGAAGAGCTCGGGGTAAATGTTTGGAAAAACATCCGTGTAACCGATTACGATGGCAAAAAAGTAACCACAAGCACCAAAACAATTTTTGAGGCAGAAACCTTGGTGTGGGCCGCGGGAGTCAAAGCAGTGGGACTAAAAGGTTTGGATGTTGAGGAACTTCTTAGCAGGGACAAACGTTTAAAAGTAAACGAGTTTCATCAAATTGTGGGACTGGAAGATGTTTTTGCCATTGGTGACGTGGCGCAAATGGAAACGGAGGAATTTCCTTATGGACACCCTATGATGGCCCAACCTGCCATACAACAAGGGAGGAACCTTGGGGACAACCTGGTTCGATTGATAGAGAACAAACCGATGAAACCTTTTGTTTATAAAGATAAGGGCAGCATGGCAACCGTAGGAAGGAACAAAGCGGTGGTGGATTTGCCAAAATTCCGGTTTCAAGGCGTATTTGCTTGGTTTGTTTGGATGTTTGTGCATCTATATTTTCTGATCGGTTTTAGAAATAGGGTAGTGGTCTTTATCAATTGGGTGTACAATTATATTCGATTTGACCGTGAAGCCCGATTGATTATCCGACCTTTTAAAAAACAGAACAAGGTAGAAAAGAATACCCTGATGCAGGACTGATGTAGTTTGCTGAATTCCAAACATCAAGGTTAAAATTTAGCTAATAGTTATGGTGGGTTGTTCAAGCTTTGGTAAATTGTAGTAAAACACTCACCATGAACAGATTAGCCTTTTTTCTCACCTTAGCCATGTTGTTCAGTCTGACGATTCACGCTCAAAATAGTACTGTTATTTCCAAAACCGCGGAGTCTCCAATCTATATTGAGGGTTTTAATTATCCAAAATTTGATGAATTATCACATTTTGCCTGGTTCAGTATCAATTTTGAAGCTTTGGAGGGTACAGAAATTCAAGTTATTGGCGAACATTACCGACGCTACCACGCAGACAGATTCAGTTTAGGTGCACAGCTAAACCAAAGGATCGGTAAAAAACTTTACATGTTGGGAGGATATCAAAAAGAATGGGATTTATACAATAGTGGCAGGGGATATCCAAATCCCGACCCGCGCCATGAAATTTTTCTTGGTATGGAACACCAAGTTCGTGAAAATATGCTTTTGGATGTAAAGCTCGTCCGCCCGATCAAAGCATCCAATTTTTATAGTATGGGGCTGGAAGGAGTGGGCACACGACTTGAGATGGGAACCCGAATAAAATTTTGAGATTTTTTATCTTCTCGGATGAAAATTTTTGAGAACCTGTGTCAAATGTGTACGGTTCACATGCATGTACACCTCGGTAGTGGTAATGCTCTCATGCCCCAACATTTGCTGTATGGCCCTAAGGTCGGCACCATTTTCCAAAAGATGGGTAGCAAAGGAATGCCGAAAGGTATGGGGGCTGATATTTTTGTCCAACCCAATTTTTTCTGCAAGTCTTTTAACAATGGTGAAAATCATGGCCCGGGTCAATTGGTTGCCCCTACGGTTTAAAAAAACAAAATCCTCGTGTTCTTTTTTTATGGGCAAATGCACCCGGACCTCTTTCCAATATATGTTGATGTATTTTTGGTTCACATCACTGATCGGAACAAAGCGTTGTTTGTTCCCCTTTCCCGTTACCTTTATAAAATCCTCATCAAAATACAGGTCGGATAGTTTTAGATTGATGAGTTCCGACACCCGAAGGCCACAGCCATACAAGGTTTCCAAAATTGCCCTATTGCGTTCCCCTTCGGGTTTGGATAGGTCGATGGCGGCAATCAAATTGTTTATTTCCTCCTCGGAAAGGGTGTCGGGCAACTTTCTTCCAATTTTTGGGGTTTCGATAAGGTCCATGGGATTATCCTCCCTGTAATCCTCAAAAACCAAATAGGTAAAAAAACCTTTTAAACCCGAAATAATCCTTGCCTGCGTTCTAGGGCTCACTATTTTGGCAATATCATAAATAAACTGTTGAACCGTTTCCCGAGAGATTGCCACGGGTTTTTCATCAATTGAATTATCCTCAAGAAAATGGACGAGCTTTTGAAGGTCCATGGCATAACTTAAAATGGAATTTTGGGAAAGACCCCGCTCTATCTTCAAATAATTTTGGTAGTCTTTTAGTGCTTGCTGCCAGTTCATATCACCAAATATAGTGACATTCCATTTTCAGGATCGATTAAAAGTATGGATTGGTCAACCCAAACAGCCCTTTGGTCAATTGAGGGGAATAAAAAACCACAAGTTTTAATACTTTCCCAATAGAAATTGAATGGATAAATAATTGAAAATGTCCATTTTGTAGGAAAATTACATCAAAAGACACTTTTTTGCTGATGATGACGTTCTGTTGTTAATAAAATTTTAACAATGAAGAAAAAGACATTTGTAATGGCGATCATAGCCTTGGTTGCCGTAAGTTTTTCATCCATGGCGCAGCGAGTGGATCGGACAAATTTTAAAGCAGGGGTTCATTTAGGGATTCCATTTGGAGATATTTCCGATGTTTCAAATTTTGAACTAGGTCTGGATTTAGGATATCATTGGGGGGTTTCGGAACTCATTGATGCAGGTATCTCAACAGGATTTATGAATGCCTTTATTAACAACGATACGGCAGATTTTGGCCCAGTGGAGAGGGAGGGTGACTTTCCCAATATTCAATATGTTCCTGTAGCGGGTGCTTTTAGAATATACCCTACCTACGATTTTAAGATCGGTGCCGATGTAGGGTATGCCGTTGGAATAAATGATGGTAATACAGGAGGGCTTTATGTAAGGCCCATTATTGGTGCCAACCTCAATAGCACCACCGAAATAAACATTTCTTATGTAAAAATAAGTGATGATTACGATTTCTCGATGGCGACATTGGGAATTTTATTTTTGTTTTAAAAAGAAAAAGCAACTGTTTTTAACCCCAAATCTTGCAGTTTAAACTATGAATATTAACCATTAATTACACTTAACAAATGAAAAAATTACTTTTAGTTGTTGCTTTGTTTATGCTTGGTAACCTGGCCGTTAAGGCCCAAACAAATTACAGGGCTGCCTTGGGGTTGGGCATTGACCTTTATGATGAAGCTACCTTTTTTGGAGCTACCGGTAAATATTTTTTTTCCGATAATCATGTAGGTCAAGCGGATTTGGGTTTTGAGGATAATGCCACCATAGCCACATTTTTGTATTCTTTCCACAAAGGATTTTTTAGGGCACCCGGCTTACGCTGGTATGCTGGTGTGGGACCGAGTATTATTTTTATTAAAAACTCGGACAATATTTTTGCGCTGCGACCTCATTTAGGACTCGACTTTAAGATAGATGGAGTTCCCTTTGTGCTTAATTTTGATTGGCGTCCATCGGTGGTACTCAGTGATGTAGGTGAAAATGAAGTGGCAGCTTTTGGATTTGGGCTTCAATTCGCCATTAACAATTGATTTATAAATAGTATGAATTGGGGGGCGGGTTTATTCCGCCCTTTTTTTTTATTGTATTTTTGATGGCATGAAACTAATGATCATCAACGGACCCAACCTGAATCTGTTGGGAAAACGAGAACCCGAAGTATACGGGAAAACCACTTTTGAAGATTACTTTAAACAATTGCAAGAAAAGTTTCCCGATGTAGCATTGGAATACTATCAATCCAATATAGAGGGGGAGCTGATCGGTAAAATACAGGAAGTAGGTTTTGATTACGACGGTATCGTTCTAAATGCCGCTGCCTATACGCATACTTCTGTAGGCATTGGTGATGCGGTGAAAGCTGTGGAAACTCCGGTAATCGAGGTGCACATTTCCAATACGCACCAGCGTGAGGAATACCGTCATGTGTCTTACATATCACCTGGAGCCAAAGGTGTTATCCTTGGATTTGGGCTCCAAAGCTACGATTTGGCCATCCAGAGCTTTTTAAGCTAAACTTTTCAAGTATTTTTTATCGGCATAAAAGGTACCGAATGGGAGCAAGGATGCAACAAAGAGTATAATAAACCTTTTTAGTTTCCATTTTCGTTCCCAACAAAAAACGATGGCCACCACTACATATAGAATAAACAATATTCCATGTGCCATACCAACAACTTGGTTCGGTTCAGGAATATCTGCCCAATGCTTTAACGGCATGGTCATTCCGAAAAGGAGTAGATAGGAAATACCTTCTAAAATAGCAGTGGCCCTAAAAATCTTCAGCATAGTCTATAGGTGGATTACTTCATCATAAGCATCGGCAACGGCTTCCATTACCGCTTCGCTCATAGTTGGGTGTGGGTGAACAGCTTTTAATACTTCGTGGCCTGTGGTCTCCAATTTTCGGGCAACTACGGCTTCGGCGATCATATCGGTTACACCAACCCCAATCATGTGGCAACCTAGCCACTCACCGTATTTGGCATCAAAAATAACCTTTACAAAACCATCCGGGGTCCCTGCAGCTTTTGCTTTACCACTGGCGGAGAAAGGAAATTTCCCGATTTTAAGGTCGTATCCCTTTTCTTTGGCTTGCTTCTCTGTCAAACCAACAGAGGCTATTTCGGGGATACAATACGTGCATCCTGGAATATTACCATAATCCAAAGCTTCCACATGCATACCTGCTAATTTCTCCACACATATGATTCCTTCTGCGGAGGCAACATGTGCCAAGGCCTGTCCAGGTGTTATGTCACCAATGGCGTAGTAGCCGGGAATGTTGGTCTGGTAGTAATCGTTCACCAATATTTTATCTCTGTCCGTGGCAATCCCAACATCTTCCAAACCTATGTTTTCAATGTTGGTTTTAATTCCGACGGCAGACAGTACGATGTCAGCCTCAAGAACCTCTTCCCCTTTTTTGGTTTTTACGGTGGCTTTTACGCCATCGCCAGAGGTGTCAACTTTAGTGACCTCTGCAGAAGTTTTGATTTTTACGCCTGATTTTTTGAAGCTGCGCTCCAATTGCTTGGAAATATCTTCGTCCTCAACAGGAACAACGTTCGGCATATACTCCACAACGGTAACTTCTGTGCCCATGGAGTGATAGAAATAGGCGAACTCCATACCAATGGCGCCACTGCCCACCACGATCATTTTCTTGGGTTGTTTTTTCAAGGACATGGCCTCGCGGTAACCGATTACCTTTTCACCATCCTGTGGAAGACTTGGCAGCTCACGACTGCGCGCTCCGGTGGCTATTATAATATTGTCGGCTGAATACTCGGTGGTGTCACCGTTTTCGGCCTTTACTTCAACTTTTTTGCCAGGTTTTACCTTTCCAAACCCATTAATGACCTCAATCTTGTTCTTCTTCATCAAGAATTGAACACCTTTACTCATTCCATCGGCAACCCCACGGCTTCTTTTTACAACGGCATCAAAATCATGTGTAACATCTTTGGCGTTCAAACCGTAGTCTTCGGCATGTTTTAGATATTCAAAAACCTGAGCGGATTTTAGAAGGGCCTTGGTCGGGATACACCCCCAATTAAGGCATACGCCTCCCAAACTTTCTTTTTCTATAATGGCTGTTTTGAAACCTAATTGTGATGCCCTGATGGCAGTAACATACCCACCTGGACCACTTCCCAAAACAATTATATCGAACTTGCTCATTAGATTTTGATTTTAGTTGTTAGATTAGAAATATGCCGTCTCGGCAGGTGCAAAAGTACGGAAAACCATCCCCATTTCCCAAGTTGAAAAAACGCAAATATGGATTAGTTTGTGAAACGGCCAAAAACTTGCGCTTAGGGCGAAAGTTATGTTGAGAACCCAATTTATTCCTCAGGGTCAAAATCAATGCTCACCGAGTTGATGCAATAGCGTTGTCCTGTAGTTTCTTTGGGACCATCATTAAAAACATGTCCCAAATGGCTGCCACAATTGGCGCAGACCGTTTCGGTACGAACCATGCCATGACTGGTATCACGAATGTATTCAATGGCACCGGCTACGGCTTGGTCAAAAGAGGGCCATCCGCAACCACTTTCAAACTTGTGTTCGCTTTCAAATAGTTTGGCATTGCATGCTTTGCAGTGGTAGTCGCCATTTTCAAAATGGAGGTCGAATTTGCCCGTGTAGGGGCGTTCGGTTCCTTTTTGCCGTAAAACATAATATTCCTCAGCGGAAAGCTCTTGTTTCCACTCCTCTTCGGTTTTGTTTACGCCGTATTTTTTGTCCATAAAGGTTTAAGTTTTTTTAGTTGTTGTCTGGAATAAAATCAAGAGCGGCCCCGTTTATGCAATGCCTTTTTCCGGTGGTGTTGCTGGGCCCGTCGTTAAAAACATGTCCCAAGTGGCCGCCACAGACCGCGCAATGCTCCTCGGTGCGCGGCACCCCTATTTTATAGTCGGTATCGTATGCTACGTTGCCCTTGATCTCTCGGTCGAAACTAGGCCATCCTGTTCCTGATTTAAACTTATGCTCACTTTTGAAAAGGGGCGTGCCGCAACCTGCACAAACATAGGTGCCTTTTTGCTTGTTATCCAAAAGCTCGCTGGAAAAAGCGTTTTCCGTTGCAGCTTTTCGGAGTACGTAATACTCCATATCGGTGAGTTCCGCCCGCCACTCGGCATCGGTTTTATTTACTTTGAAGGCTGTTTCCTTGGTAGTTTCTTTTTTCTCTTCTTGTGATGTGCCTTTACATCCGGCAAATACGACTAAAAGAAGTAATAGCAATCTTTTTCCCATGATTCGTTTTTTATGTGTTTGGACGGAATTGGATAGGAATCCTTTCAAGAAATTCAACAAAAAAGTCTCATTGGTTACCAATGAGACTTAAGATACTATTTTTATGGGACTTAGTTGATGTCCAACTTTGTCACCTCTTCTTCGCCAATATTTAGGGCGGACATTACGTTTTCAATATTTGAAGTGTCCAGTTTTGAAGCTTCTGCAAACTCGCTGGGCACAAACACGATCCTGAAGATTTGGTCATCCGTAAAATCGGTGCTTATGCCTGATAGGTCAAAATTTCCATCAATAAAGATTTCCAAGTCCACAAAAGTGTGTGCAAATACATATTGAATGGTACCTCCCTCCAAAAAATAATTTTGAGGTATTTGGGTCCAAGCATCTGCGGTGGAACCGTCACTAAGATCAATTAAACCATCATGGCGGTATACCAAAACAGCATCAGATTCAAATACTTCGAAATTGGTCACATCTGAAAAAGTGATTAAGGTGCTAAAAAGGTTGGCCTCGCCATCGTAGCCAAAGTTTACACCCTCCACTTCAACAACCTGCCCTTGGATACCGTCTTGCCCATCTAAACCATCAAGTCCATCAAAACCGGGTGGGCCTTGAGGGCCTTCGCATGCTGCGAGGACAAAAACGATTACGACACCTAAAATTGTACTAAATTTATTCATGATTTTGGATTTTTAGTTTGTGTTCATTTTATCTGTTGCTGCAATAAAATCAAAAAGCGTTCCATTTTTAAAAAAATGTGGTTTCCATGGTCAAATATGTTGCGGGAATCGTATTCTTGCCTAAAGATGCTTATTATTGTATAGTACTAAACCCGCACATATGTCCAAGGTAGTTGCCCATAGTTTTTTTACGGATTTTGATATCGACCTTTTTAAAGGGGGAAAGCATTTTCGGCTTTATAATAAACTGGGTTCGCACCTAACGGAGGTCGATGGCGTCAAAGGTACGTACTTTGCCGTCTGGGCACCTTCTGCCAAATCGGTAAGTGTTGTTGGCGATTTTAATTATTGGAACGCCGACGAACATAAATTAAATGTGCGGTGGGACAGTAGTGGTATCTGGGAAGGTTTTATACCCGGTGTGGACAAAGGCACCAAATACAAATACAAGATACACTCCAACAACAACGATATTTGGACAGAGAAAGCCGACCCCTTTGCGCGTTTTTGTGAACAACCACCACAAACGGCTTCGCTGGTTTGGGACGATGCCCATCAATGGAAAGATGGGGACTGGATGGAAACCCGTGAGAAAAGGAACGGCTTGGACAGGCCCTATTCCGTCTACGAAGTACATTTGGGTTCCTGGAAGAAAAAGAACGGCTGGGAATCCCTCAGCTATCTGGAGATGGCGGAGCAATTGGCCGATTATGTAGAAGAAATGGGCTTTACCCATGTGGAGTTGATGCCCGTGATGGAATATCCCTACGATCCTTCGTGGGGGTATCAAATAACAGGGTATTTTGCGCCTACTTCGCGTTTTGGCAAACCAGAGGATTTTAAGGTTCTGGTAGATGCCTTGCACCAACGCGGTATCGGTGTTATTTTGGATTGGGTGCCGTCGCACTTTCCCGAAGATGCACATGGACTTGGCTATTTTGATGGGTCACATCTATATGAACATCCGGATAGAAGAAGAGGGTATCACCCAGACTGGAAAAGCCTTATTTTTAACTACGGAAGAAACGAAGTAAGGGCGTTTTTGATCAGCAATGCCATTTTTTGGCTCGATCAATATCATGTAGATGGATTACGGGTCGATGCCGTGGCTTCCATGCTCTACTTGGATTATTCCCGTGAAGATGGTGAATGGGAACCCAACATGTATGGCAATAACGAGAATTTGGAAGCCATGTCCTTTTTGCGGGAGATGAACCAAGAGGTATATGCAAGTTTTAAAGGGGTACAGACCATAGCAGAGGAATCAACAGCGTTTACCGGGGTAACCAAACCAGTCCATTTTGGCGGATTGGGTTTTGGTATGAAATGGATGATGGGTTGGATGCACGATACCTTGGAGTTCTTTAAAAAAGACCCTATACATCGCTCATACGATTTAAATGCCATTAGTTTTAGCCTTACCTACGCCTTTACAGAGAATTTTATGCTTCCTTTTTCTCATGATGAGGTGGTGTACGGCAAACAATCCTTGTTGTACCGAATGCCAGGGGACGAATGGCAGCGCTTTGCCAATCTGAGATTGCTCTTTGGGTATATGTTCACCCATCCAGGAGGAAATCTCCTGTTTATGGGGGGGGAGTTTGGCCAATCTTCGGAGTGGAACTATCAGGAAGGGCTACCGTGGCACCTGACGCAATATGATTTTCATTCTGGCATTCAGGAAGTAATCAAGGATTTGAACAAAATGTACAAGACCAGTCCGGCATTGTACCAAAAACAGTTCAAACCGGAAGGTTTCCAGTGGATCGAGTACAATGATCAGGAAAACACCGTTATTTCATACATAAGAAAAGGGGAGGACCCTAAAGATGATTTGATCGTTGTGTGCAACTTTACCCCTGTGCCACGCGAAAACTATAGGTTGGGCATTCCAAAGACTTCGACCTTAAAATTGCTCTTTAATAGCGACGATAAAAGATACTCGGGTAGCGGAGTGGGCAAAAAAACAGTAAAGCCTTCCAAAACCGAATGGAATGGGTATGGGCAATCTGTTGTATTGAACCTTCCACCCTTAGGTGTGATCGTCTATAAATAAAAAGACAACTAAAACGTTGTAGTTGATTGCTTTTCAAAACATATTTTTAATTATTCAGGCTTTTGTAGTTCTTTTGCTAGCCTCAACTGATTACAGATGATAACCAATACGGAAATTGAAAAAAGAGGGAATCAACTCCCCAATCACATAGTCGATTTTAAACAAGAAAACGACAAAATATATTTCACCACCCAAAACGGTGTCATTCTACAAGTCACCATTCTAAGGGACAGTGTGGTCCGCTTTAGGTATGGTACGGAATATGTTTTTGAACCCGACTTCTCCTATGCCATAAACGAAGATGTCAACCTAGGGTACAACGAACTTACCGTAGAGGAGGAAATACCGGAGTATGTGATAATTACCTCCAAGATCAAAATATATATCAACAAGGCCAATCTCAAGGTTCAGATTGTTGATATGGACGATGTGATCCTGACCGAGGACGAACTCGGTTTCCATTGGGAGGAAAACTTTGACTTTGGCGGGAACGTGGTAAAAATGAGCAAAGTGTGCCATTCCGGCGAAAGCTATTATGGAATGGGGGACAAGGCATCGCACACCAACCTAAAAGGAAAAAGGGTGAACAACTGGGTGACGGATTCCTACGCCTATGGAAAAGATCAGGAACCACTGTACAAGTCCATCCCTTTCTATATTGGGCTAAAGGAAAACATAGCTTACGGTATATTTTTCGACAATTCGTTCAGTACGTATTTTGATTTTGCTGCCGAAAAACGAAATGTCACCAGTTTTTGGGCCGATGGGGGCGAAATGAACTATTACTTTTTCTATGGTCCCAAAATGCAGGAGGTCGTGGAATCTTATACCGATCTAACCGGCGTCCCGGAACTTCCGCCACTTTGGGCCTTGGGTTTCCACCAATCCAAATGGAGTTATTACCCGGAGCAAAAGGTAAAGGATATAGCCTCGAAGTTTAGGAAGTTGAACATACCCTGCGATGCCATCTATCTGGATATTGATTATATGGAAGGGTTCAGGTGTTTCACCTGGAACAACCAATATTTCCCCAATCCCAAAAAAATGATCGAGGAAATGGAGGGTGATGGCTTTAAGGTCATCACCATGATAGATCCCGGAATCAAGATAGATCGTGAGTATTGGGTATATCAACAGGCCATGGACAATGGTTTCTTTTGTAGACGGGCGGATGGGCCCCATTTTAAAGGCAAAGTATGGCCAGGCGAATGTAAATTTCCAGACTTTACCAATCCCAAAGTTCGGGAGTGGTGGGCGGACCTTTACAAAGAAATGATTGCGGACATGGGTGTAAGCGGAGTTTGGAACGACATGAACGAGCCCGCTGTAATGGAAGTGCCCACAAAAACCGCCAATTTGGATGTGAGGCACGATTATGATGGTCACCCTTGTAGCCATAGAAAAGCACATAATGTATATGGAATGCAAATGGTGCGCGCAACTTACGAAGGTGTCAAAAAGTATATGTTCCCTCGAAGACCTTTTGTACTTACCAGAGCAGCCTATGCCGGTACACAGCGCTATTGTGCCACTTGGACAGGCGATAATGTCGCCACATGGGAACACCTATGGATTGCCAACGTACAGATGCAACGTTTGTGCATGAGCGGATACTCCTTTGCAGGTTCCGATATTGGTGGATTCGCCGAACAGCCCAATGGCGAATTGTTTGCCCGTTGGATGCAGTTGGCCGTTTTCCATCCATTTTGTAGGGTGCACTCAAGTGGTGACCACGGAGATCAAGAACCTTGGTCGTTCGGTGATGAAATCACGAACATAGTAAGAGCGTTTATCGAGCTGAGGTACCAACTAATGCCTTACCTATACACCATGTTCTATAATTACGTCAAAGAAGGTTCCCCGATGCTTCAATCCTTGGTTTTTTACGATCAGGAAGACCACCAGACCCATTTCCGTACCGATGAGTTCATATTTGGAAAACAAATGTTGGTATGTCCGGTGCAAGAGCCCAATGCACAAGGTAGGAGAATGTATTTTCCAAAAGGGAAATGGTACAACTATTGGACCGACGAATTAATAGAAGGCGGTGTTGAACGTTGGGTGTCCGCAGAAATCCACCGCATTCCATTGTTCATTAAAGAAGGCGCCATGATTCCTAAATACCCGGTACAGCAACATGTTGGGGAAAAGGAGATCGAGAAGTTGGGTATTGATGTGTATTATAAAGAAGGTACCGAAAACTCCGTAGTATACGAAGATCAACAAGAGGGTTACGATTACAAAAAAGGAAGGTATAGCCTAAGACGGTTTAAATTGACGGGCAAGGAAAACGAATTGATCATTCAGCAGTTTAAGGATGGCAATTTCATTACACCTTACAACAAATTTAAAATGACCTTCCACGGACTCCCCTTTACCATTGAAACCGTGGAGCTTGACAATGAAGAAGTCGATTTGAACGATATTAAGTTGAACGGCAATAACTCGATAGAAGTTGGTAAGGATTTCACGGAGCTTCACATCTTCGGAAAATAAAATTTTGTAATTTTCATAATACAAAACAATTTTACCTATGAAAAAGCTTAGTCTTACCTTTTTGGTGTTTTTGGCAGTGATGGCTTGCAAGACCAATCCATTTACTGGAAAGAGCACACTTAATTTTTATGACAATAGCCAAATGTTTCCCATGGCTTTCTCCCAATATGATCAGTTTTTGGAAGAAAACAAAGTGGTCAAAGGAACATCCGAAGCCCAAATGATCACAAGGGTAGGGCAGCGGATTGCTTCAGCTGCGGAACGTTGGTTGGACGCCAACGGATATCCAGGGTATTTAAAGGACTATCAATGGGAATATAATTTGGTGGAGGACGAAACGGTAAATGCGTGGTGTATGCCGGGGGGGAAGATTGTGTTTTATACAGGAATTTTGCCCATAGCCCAGAACGAGACAGGTATCGCGGTTGTAATGGGACACGAGGTAGCGCATGCACTGGCTGATCATGGTGCCCAGCGTATGAGTGCAAGTACTATACAACAGATTGGTGCGGTGGCCGGAAATGTGGCCATAAAGGATGACCAGACCAGAGGATTGTTCAATCAAGCCTATGGTGTGGGCTCCCAAATTGGGGTAATGCTTCCCTTTAGCAGAAACCACGAAACCGAGGCCGATAAAATAGGATTACAGATTATGGCAATTGCCGGATACAATCCGGATGAGGCCGCCAAACTTTGGCAGCGCATGAAAGCGGAATCGGGAGGACAGGCACCACCGGAGTTTTTGAGCACGCACCCGTCCAACGATACCAGAATCAATAATTTGACCCAATGGGCCCCTGCTGCAAAACAAGAAGCACGTAAATTTGGGGTAACATCGTTCAAATAGATGTAAAGAATAATTTGTGAATGTCACTTCGAACCAAACGGAAAATCCAGCAATACCATAAAGGGTTTTTCAAAAAGATTCGAAGTGACATTTTTTTGTGATAAAAGTTATGGTACAAACATTGGCATTAAAGGGGAGTAAGAAATTGTTGAACGCTTGGGCATTTTACGACTGGGCCAATTCGGTGTACAGTTTGGTTATATCCTCGGCCATTTTCCCCCTTTTTTATGGGCTATTGTTTAGGACAGCAGGCATAGAGCAGGTCACTATTTTTGGTGGTGAAATCGCTAGGGCACCATTGATCAGTTATGTAACCTCCCTGGCTTTTGTTTTTATAGCCATTGTAACCCCTCTCGTCTCGGGCGTGGCGGACTATTTGGGAAACAAAAAAGTATTCCTCAAGTTTTTCTGCTATTTGGGGGCTGCATCCTGTATTGGGTTGTATTGGTTCTCTTTGGAGCATATTTATTTTGGACTGGCCTGTTACTTTTTTGGGCTTGTCGGGTTTTGGGTCAGTTTTGCCATCAACAATTCCTATTTGCCTGACATCGCTTTTCCGGAGCAACAGGATAGCATAAGTGCCAAAGGTTTTTCGCTTGGGTATATAGGTAGTGTGATTCTGTTGGTATTCAATCTTTTTATGGTCATGGAGCCCGATTTCTTTGGAATTACCGATAGTGGCGGGGAGCTTGCAGAGATCAAGGCCATGAAGTATTCCTTTATCTCCGTTGGAATTTGGTGGATACTATTTAGCCAGTACACTTTTGCACACCTACCCAAAGGGTACAAACGAGAAGGAGAACGCCATCACATCATCCTGAATGGTTTTAAAGAGTTAAAGCAGGTCTGGCACCAACTTGGACATAATAGGAAGTTGAAACGCTACCTAGGTGCATTTTTTACCTATAGTATGGCGGTACAGACCATTATGTTGATCGCCACCTATTTTGGAGAAGAAGAAATTGTATGGGGTTCGGACGATGAACGTACCATGGGATTGATTGTAAGTATTTTGCTGATTCAGCTTGTAGCTATTTTAGGGGCAACGGTAACCGCAAGGGCCTCCAAGGTTTTTGGAAATATCCGGACACTTATCGTAATCAATGTAATTTGGACATTGCTTTGCGTGTATGCCTATTTCCTACAGACCCCCATGGACTTTTACATTGCCGCTGGATTGGTAGGGATAGTCATGGGAGGCATTCAAGCCCTGTCCCGTTCTACTTATTCCAAATTTTTGCCCGAGACTACCGATACTACATCGTTTTTCAGTTTTTATGATGTTGCGGAAAAAATAGGCATTATCATTGGAACACTTATGTACGGAATGGTGGCTCAACTTACGGGGAGCATGCGTAACAGCACTATATTCTTGGCTATATTCTTTTTAATCGGTATCTTTTTGCTGACTCGCGTCAATAAAAGGAACTAGACATGAAAAACATACTATTGATTACCCTCTCAATATTGTTGACAGGAAAAGGACTCCATGCCCAAAAAAGTCTCCAGGAACGACTTGGATTCCCTGCGGACACCAAACTTTTGATCATTCATGCCGATGATCTTGGAGTGACCCATACCGTGAACAAAGCTACATTCAATGCCTTGGAAGAAGGCTCCGTGAACAGTGCCAGTATTATGGTGCCCACACCATGGTTCCCCGAAGTGGCCCAATATGCAAAAGCAAACCCAGATCATGATCTGGGCATACACTTGACCTTGACCAGCGAATGGAAACTGTTACGATACGGGCCTGTGGCATCCCGCTCCAAAGTACCAAGTTTAGTGGACGCCAATGGATACTTTTATAGTGATTGTAATGAACTTTGGGAAAATGCCAAGATAGAGGAGGTTGAAATTGAACTACGGGCACAGATTGATAAGGCGATTGCTATGGGAATCAATCCAACTCATCTGGACAGTCACATGGGGTGTTTGTTCGCAACAGACCCTCGATATTATAAATTGTATACAAAATTGGGTAGGGAATATGGTATTCCGACCATGGTCAACCATCAAATAAAACAATTGGGAGGAGAAGGTGCTCCCGAACCCATGGCGGTGATCAATCAAATTTTTGGGGCTGCACCCCAAGACTTTGATAATGATACCATGTCAACATATTATGCCGATACGCTTAAGGCCTTGGAGCCTGGAGTTCATGTAATGATCATACATTGCGCTTATGATGACCTGGAGAGTCAAGGTATGTCTTTTGAACATCCGTACTGGGGGGCCAAATGGCGCCAAAACGATTATGATTTTTTTACCAGTGAGGAATGCGCTAAGATTTTGGAGGAAGAAAACATAAAGTTGATCACTTGGAAAGAAATAGGGGAGTCAATGCGAGAATAGGTGCAAAACAAGTTGCATAAAAAGGAGCTGTTTTAAAAGTATTGAAATGCGTCATTCTGAATTTATTTCAGAATCTCATCATCATAATAAACAAATTGTTATGAGAACCTGAACCAAGTTCAGGTTGACGAAAATCGACATTTTAGACAGCCCCTTTTCATTTTTTGATTGATGATAAACTCGGTGTTATCCTTTGGTAATATCTCCGGAACCTGAAGACTTGGAGTTTATTTTTTTAGGATTGCCCCGGTAATGGATATCACCCGAACCGGACACTCTGGCATCAATGGATTGGTTGGCGGTAACCTTGATATCCGCAGAACCAGAGACAGTTGCCTTTACAAAGTCAGCTTCAAGGTCATACGCTTTTACGTCGCCAGAACCAGAAACGGTAACCGTAAAGTCGGTAGCTCTACCGGATAGGTTGATGTCGCCGGAACCGGATAACGAGGCATCCAATTCATCGGCCTCGATGGTTAATGTTACATCACCCGAACCTGACATGGCAGTACTGAAACGGTCAGCCCTGATGGTTGTTTTCCCAACAAGGTCACCAGAACCGGAAAGACTTGCCCCATTGATGGATTCAACGGGCACGGTCACATAGATACCATTGTTCCAGTTGGAAGGCCTAAGGTTCATGCCTTTTTCAACCTTGATGACCAGTTTGCCGTTTTTTACCTCCGTTTTAATGTGCTCGAGCAAATTGGACTCCCCTTTTAAGGTAATTTCACCCTCGGTGCCAGATACCAGTTCTACATCGAACCATCCAGCCATTGCAACCTCGTCATAGTCGCCCACGGAACGTTCAATGGTAACAACGTCGCCGTTGCCCTTTACTTTTCTTCCCCATTGTGCGCAAGAAATTGTAATCATTCCCAATGCAAGCGTAAGTGTGATAAGTTTTCTCATGATTTTGTGTTTAAAATTGTTTTTTGATTGCTATTAATTCTGATAAAATGAAATTCCACCGTAGTCACTGGTAATACTTATCCTGTTTCCGGAATTTGCTTTTCCGTAGTAACCACTATAATATTTCTGGGTAGATTTTTCCTTGCTGATGTTGATTTCAAAATCCTCCTTGCCACTTACTCCGGCATATTCGGTGGAAATCTCAAAGTCAAAATGATAATCGGGATCATAACCAATTTTGATTCCCGTGTAATCTGAACGGATATCCACGTTTCCGGCATCGGCCGCCATGCGGTCAATTTTGATGGATCCATAGTCGCTGGTAATCGCCACATTTCCGTGCACATTGCCCAGTTTTACGCCGATGTAGTCACCATTGCCATCCACATTTTTAACGTTTCTTATGTCGATGGAACCATAATCGCTGGCATACTGTAAATTGTCCATTTCTTCCACGACCGCATTGGTATAGTCCGCTTTAATATTCAGATTGCCCGCCTTTTCAATGGTAAACCCAGAATAATCCGCAATAATTTCGGCACTGTTGATGTAATCGAAGGTCGACCTGGAAGTATAATCGAACCGAAGCTCGTTATTGCGCCCCCGTAATTCACCGATTTCCAGTTTCCCGTAATCGCAACTGATCTTGGCATGGCCATCGATTCGGTCCAAAATAATGCTTCCATAATCGTTGCTGAGGTTAACACTGTTCTTTACGGGCAGTTTTATGGTATAGTTGACCTGTACGCTTACTTTTTTGCGCCCTCCCCAGCTCCAGCCCCAACTATTGCTCCTGTCCCCAAATCGGGTAGTGGCGGAAACCATGTCAGAGCTGTTTTCAAACTCCACATTGATTTCATCCAATCGCTCCTGCACACGGTCTTCGTCGTTGCCATTGGTTTTGATGTGCACCTCGATTTCCACGCGGTTTTCGTTCCAAGAGGTAAGAGTTACGTTGCCGTAACTGTTCTTTACCTTAAAGAGGGCATCTGGATTAACGTTGTATTCCTTTCTTATGGTTTTTTCCTTGGTGTACCTGCCGTTTAGCTTATCGTTGTCCACATGGGCCATCGCTACAAGGGGAATCAAAGCCAAGGCGAAAAAGAGGGATTTAAATGGTAAAACTTTCATCATGTTGTGATTTTAGATTCTTAATATTTTCTATTTGGCTCAAAACTTCTTTTAAAAGGTCGATTCGTGTTTGGAAATTGGTAATCATCGCACTCAGGATGATTTTGCTGTCCCCACCATTGACCAAATCTTGCTCCAGGGTTTGGTAGTCCTTGTCCAGTTTGGCCAATTGTGCCAAAGTGTCGTCTACCAATTGTGCCGTTTCCGGTGTTTTTTCTTCTTTGAGTTCTTCCACTTGTACTTCGATTAAATTGGCAAAGTAGAACTCCGTCTGGGAAACTTCAGGAGCAATTTTGGTGACCTGTTGCTTTATGCTGGGCTGTGGCCCAAAGGCTTGGTACCCCAACATGGCAACTAGGACTATAGATGCGGCAATGGACAACGGTTTCCACCACGAGCGTTTTTTCTTACCCAAGGCAATGGTGCCCTGTTGCTGGTTCAATTTTTCCAAAAACCGCTCTTGGTGCCCGTTTTCCGGCTCCTCCACATCGAATGCTCCGTGGAGTCGCTCGAACAGATGGTCTAAATTATCTTTCTCCATAACTAAACATTTACGGTCAATTTTTTTCTAAGACTTTCTTTGGCCCTCGAAATGGTGGTCCTACAATTAGCATAGCTAATGTTCATTATTTCACTTATTTCTTCATAATCGTACCCTTCTATTAAATGTAAGGTCAAAGAAACTCTGTAATTGTCTTTCAAACTTTTCATGGTTTCCATCACTTTTTGAGCCTTCAGTTCTGTATAACCATTCTGATTCGAAGCAACCTCATCGTTATCTTCGACCTTGTACATTACATCATCCAAATCAGTAGCACGTTTTTTCTGCTGCTTTTTGTAATGATAGATACTGTTATTGATCACAATCCGCTTTAACCATGCCCCAAAGGCGACGTCTCCTTTAAAGGTGTGCAGCTTGGTAAATGCACTCAGGAACGATTCCTGCATCACATCCTCGGCCTCGGCCGTATGCTTTACAATCCTCAAAGCGGTATTGTACATCGCTTTGTAATAGCGGTTGTAAACTTCTAGCTGTGCACTTTGTTTGCCCTGCTTGCACAATTCGAGCAGCGTGTCAATATGTTCATTTTGTCGGCTCAAAAAATGATTGGTTTGTCTTATAGATTATGGAATTCACCAATTGTTACACTTTATTTCGTATAATTTGATTTTTAATGGCACAAGAATTGCCAATTAATGGGTGATAATAAGCTTGTGAGTTATTATAAACATTGATTTTGAGATATTTATACAAGCTTTAATGTAGAATAAAAATATAGGTTGTTTGTAGATTATGACAAAATGACCGAAAAGTTGATATGGGAGAAATGAAAATTACCAATTTTGACAATATAGATTTACAAGGGCTGGACGAAGATGCCGAGTTGATTCCGTTGCTGACCCCAGAGGACGAAGAACAGATGAACAGGGAGAGCTTACCGGAAACTTTACCGGTATTACCGCTCAGAAATACGGTATTGTTCCCTGGCGTTGTTATCCCTATAACCGCAGGGAGGGATAAATCCATCAATTTGATCAAGGACGCCAACAATGGTTCCAAGGTTATCGGGGTGGTATCCCAAAAAGACGAAGGTGTTGAGAATCCGGGTCCAGAGGACATTAATACCGTAGGAACCGTGGCCCGTATCTTAAGGGTGCTTCAAATGCCCGATGGCAACACCACGGTAATCATCCAAGGGAAGAAGCGATTTAAGATAGATGCCGTCCTTACCGAAAAGCCCTATATCACGGCAAAGGTAAGCGAAGCTAAGGAAGAACGACCCGATGAGCGAAGCAGCGAGTTTGAAGCGATTATCGATTCCATCAAGGAACTGGCCTTTAAGATTATCAAGGACAATCCAAACATTCCCAGTGAGGCCACTTTTGCCATCAAAAACATTCAGAGCAATTCGTTTTTGATCAATTTTGTATCCTCCAACTTAAATCTTCCCGTAAAGGAAAAACAGCAACTTTTGGAGATGCCAAATCTTCAGGAAAGGGCTTTGGCCACGTTGAAGTACATGAATATGGAGCTTCAAAAATTGGAACTGCGCAACGATATCCAAAGCAAGGTTCGAAGTGATATGGACCAACAGCAACGCGAATATTTCCTTCACCAACAAATGAAGACCATTCAAGAGGAGCTTGGTGGTCTATCCTATGAGGAAGAGGTGGATGAAATGGCCGAAAAGGCCAAAAAGAAAAAGTGGGGCAAAAAAGTGCAGGAGCATTTCGAGAAGGAACTCTCCAAATTGCAGCGTATGAACCCGCAGGTGGCCGAATATTCCATCCAACGTAATTATTTGGACCTGTTGTTGGATTTACCATGGAACGAGTATTCCAAGGATAAGTTTGACCTGAAAAGGGCTCAAAAGATTTTGGATCGAGATCATTACGGTCTGGAGGATGTAAAGCGCCGAATTATCGAATATTTGGCGGTCTTGAAACTGCGTAACGATATGAAATCGCCCATTCTTTGTTTGTACGGACCTCCGGGGGTGGGTAAAACCTCTTTGGGTAAATCCGTGGCAGAGGCCTTGGGCAGGGAATATGTACGCATGTCCTTGGGTGGGCTTCGTGATGAGGCAGAAATCCGCGGACATCGAAAAACATATATCGGAGCCATGCCAGGTAGGATCATACAGAGTTTGAAGAAAGCAGGAACCTCCAATCCAGTATTTATTTTGGATGAGATAGATAAGCTGGCCAGTAGCCATCAGGGAGACCCATCTTCGGCCATGTTGGAGGTATTGGACCCTGAACAGAACAGCGAGTTCCATGATAATTTCCTGGAAATGGGCTACGATTTGTCCAAAGTCATGTTCATTGCCACAGCGAACAACCTGTCTACTATACAACCTGCTTTGCGCGACCGTATGGAAATCATAAACGTTACGGGCTACACCATCGAGGAAAAGGTGGAGATTGCCAAGCGTCATTTGTTGCCCAAACAGTTGGAGGAGCATGGACTTTCCAAAAAAGATTTGAAAATTGGCAAGCGTCAATTGGAGAAAATTGTGGAGGGCTATACCCGTGAATCCGGGGTGCGAAGCTTGGAAAAACAGATAGCCAAGGTGGTACGCTACGCTGCAAAATCCATAGCCATGGAAGAGGAGTACAATGTTACCTTGACCAACGAGAATATCGAGGAGATTTTGGGCCCTGCCCGATTGGAACGAGATAAGTACGAAAACAATGATGTGGCAGGTGTTGTTACAGGTTTGGCGTGGACCAGTGTGGGAGGCGATATTTTGTTCATCGAATCCATTCTTTCCAAAGGAAAGGGTGCCATGAACATTACAGGTAACCTTGGTAAAGTAATGAAGGAATCCGCCACCATTGCCATGGAATACATAAAATCCAACGCTGAAACTTATGGAGTTGACCCAGAGGTCTTCGATAAATACAATGTGCACATTCACGTGCCCGAAGGAGCTACACCAAAAGATGGCCCTAGTGCGGGTATCACCATGTTGACCTCGCTGGTATCCCTTTTTACACAACGCAAAGTGAAAAAGAGCTTGGCCATGACGGGAGAGATTACCCTTCGTGGCAAAGTATTGCCCGTAGGCGGAATCAAAGAAAAAATCTTAGCGGCAAAAAGGGCACGTATCAAGGAAATTATTCTTTGTGCGGACAATAAAAAGGATATCGAGGAAATCAAGGAAGAGTACCTCAAAGGGCTTACTTTCCATTATGTAACGGACATGAGCGAGGTAATCGACATTGCCATTACCAAACAAAAGGTAAAGAATGCAAAGACACTTTAAATGATAGATGTCATAACAGCTTAATACCTTTTCTGCCTATTTTTGGCGTATGGGAAAAATAACAATAGCAATAGATGGATATTCCTCCACAGGAAAAAGTACCATTGCCAAACGGTTGGCTTCTGCCTTAAATTATATTTATGTGGATACGGGTGCCATGTACCGAGCGGTGACACTTTTTGCTTTACAAGAGGGCATCATCAACGCTGAAGGGGAGTTGGATGAAGCTACTTTGATAGAAAAACTATCGGAAATACACCTCAAATTTGTGCCCAACGCAGCAACAGGGCGTTCCGAGATGTTCTTGAATGGTGAAAATGTGGAACGTGAGATTCGAACCATGCGCGTGTCAGGTTTTGTGAGTAAGGTGGCAGCCATTAAGGAAGTCCGTGAAAAGCTCGTCAAGATTCAACAAGAAATGGGCAAGGACAAAGGCATAGTAATGGATGGCCGTGATATCGGCACCGTAGTATTCCCCGATGCGGAGCTAAAATTGTTTATGACGGCCTCTCCTGAGACCCGTGCGGCTCGCCGCTACAAGGAATTGTTGGAGAAAGGGGAGGAAGTGACCTATGCGGCAGTACTTAAGAATGTGGAAGAACGCGACCTAATTGATTCCACCCGTACCATTTCCCCTTTGACCAAGGCCAAAGACGCCATTGAGTTTGACAATAGCGATATGGGCTTGGAGGAACAATTTGAGCGTATCTTTGATTATTCACAGCGGGTGATTGTGAAGTTGGGCTGATGTGTTTGTATTTTAGATTATTGGCAATACGCTGTACTGCCGTTTTTTAATAATCCTGAACCAAACTTCAGTTGGAATATGAAGCGTGGTGTTTGGTTTTCGAATCATTCCCAAAGTTCAACTTTCTTTTTTTGTTTAAAACTTCGCGGACCCTACTTTTAAACCCTACAACTTCTGCCAAGTCTTTCTGTTTCATCCCATTTGCGCCATTAGGAATTTGATGGCTTCAATTGGGTTACAGCTCTTCAAAACATTGGGGAGTAATGCTGTTGGAAATTGGGTTAGGCCGGAATATCAAGTTCATTCTGAAATGATTTTGCTTTGCGTGTATATTTTCTGAACATTGTTTAAGACCTTCAAAAGAGCATACGAAACATATAGGTTTGCCAATAGCCCAAGTAATGCCCTGTACTCCTTGTTTCCCATACCATTCTGGTCAAAAAAATGATTTCCCGTATACCTAACTGTATTGAGTATAAGTAGCCCTATTTTTCTTGATTTAGTCTGTTAGCTGCTGATCTAGGTCATGGTGGAATTTTGGGATTCAGCGTAATATTGATAAGGCAGGAACCAAATCTGCATTCAAGTTCAACAATCGTTTTTAAAGAGATTTATGTGATGAGAAAAATAGTTTTGCCCACCGATTTTTCTAAGAATGCCTGGAACGCCATACTTTATGCTCTTGAATTTTTTAAAAAGGAGTACTGTACGTTCTATTTGGTAAATGTCTATACGCCTGTCCTATATCGGATGGATAATTTACCCGGCCCTTCCATGCAAGGTGCCGATTGGAATCTGGACCGATCGCTGGATGGTTTGGAAAAAACATTGGCCCGTATCAAAGAGGAATATTTCAACTATAGGCACAACTTTGAACTTTTATCTGCCTTTAATACGCTTCCCGATGAGCTAAAGGATATCGGTCGTAAACATAAGGTCGATCTGATTGTTATGGGAACCCAGGGTGCTACAGGGGCGAAAGAGCTGTTTTTGGGCACGAATACCATGCATGTTATAGGAAAGGCAGAAGTACCTGTACTTGTTATACCCAAGGATTATGGCTTTCGAGAAATCAAACATGTCCTTTTTGCAACGGGCTATAGATCAAAACACAGTAAACGTGAGCTGGCACCATTAATGGACCTGATAGAACGTTTTGGTGTCGATCTTCATGTTTTGCATGCTTTGGAGCATGAACAACTTCTCGAGGAAGAGATCAAAAACAGGGAACATCTTAAAAAACTACTGGTAGAGATACCCCATGTTTCATTTGTCCAGAGCAACGGAATCAATGTGCCCAGTTTGATCTACGACTACGTTGAAGAGAATCATATCGGACTTGTGGTGATGATGAATACAAAGCATTCTTTTTTGGAACGTCTGTTGGTCAAACAAAAAATAGATGTGGTGGGATATCACTCAAAGGTACCTTTTTTGGTTATTCCCGAGCCTGCCCAATTATACACGAAAAGGTCATGAAACATATTCTCTTACTTACCGATTTTTCAGAAAATTCTTGGAATGCCCTCTTTATGGCCGTCAAACTCTTTGCTCCCTGGCGGTGTAAATTTTATATCCTGCATACCTTTGAGCCAAAGGATTGGCAAATAGGGGGCGATGACGCAGGCGACATGGAAGTAATTACCCCGGAACAACAGGAACCGATGGATAAATTGAATGGGATAACGGATTATCTGCGCAAAAACCACGGAAATCCCAATCATACGTTTTCTACCTTACTTATGGCGGGCGACTTAGTAGATACCGTGCGTGCATTGGTTCCCAAATACGATCTGGATCTTATTGTCTTGGGAACACATGGGAAAACGGGGGCCAAAACGGTCTTTGCGGGCAACAATGCGCGCAAGGTCTTGCGAAAGCAAATAAACTGCAATCTGCTCTTGGTTCCGGGCTCCTATAACTTTCAAAAGTTACGCCATGTGATTTACCACACTGATTTTACGCATTTCACCCCAAAATATATATTGATGCCCCTGTTTGAGCTATTGGAGCAATGGAAATCAAAGGTCCATATCGTTCATGTGGCTTTGGAGTTTAGTTTAACGGAGCAGCAAAACATCAATAAGAGCGTCCTAGAAAAACGTTTTAAAGGCTTGGAACTTTCATTTGACCAAGTCGATCTAACCAAATCGGTTGCGTGGGATATTCTTAAAAAAGCCAATGATTTGAAATCGGATATGATTGTCACCACAAAATACAACCATAGCATTTTTGAAGTTTTGTTACATGAGTCCGTTCTTAAAAAGCTGAGATCTCGTACAAAGGTTCCTATATGGGTAAATCCAGACTTTCAACCCTAAATAATGTAATATCAATATGTTAGAATCAAACACTATCATTGTCAGAACCTTGCATTTGATTAAATTCGGATTAGATGTACCATCCCTATTTGGCTTGGATTGAAGAAAAGGAAAGTCGTCAATCCACACAATTGCCTTTCCTCCTTTATTTGAGGGATGGAGTATGCTGAAACTGATACGGTTTCGGAATTGGAAGACATTGCCGAAGGAGGAGCCGCAATAGTGGTCTAGGCCAAGCCTCAATATGTGGATATGAAACCAATAGAGCGTGATGCAATTACTAGGGACACTTTTAAAATATTTGAGTTGGATACACTGGCCACTGTAATGGTATACGGGTATTTAAGGTGTGGCACCGTTGGATTTAAATAATGAATGTAAGGGCGGGACGCAGTTAAGAGCTGTTTCAAAAATAGGGACAAAGACAGTTGTTAAAGAGGATTAGACACAACATCAAGCCACTAAAGGGTCATAGATTTCACCAATAGACTGGATTTCCATCGTTAATTCCTAATTCTCATATCATCCAAACCTTCACTCAAGATCAGGCTATCTCCACATTACTTATTTCAACACATAATTTTTTGCTAACAATAATTTAATCCTGAGTACGTATTTGTTTTCTTGAAATTTGAGTAATTTTAAACATAATTTTATTATTTGTAAACTTTGATTAATAAAGGTACGGTCGCCAAGCGGCCAGGATTCTTATTTGTTCTGCATGCTTCACTGGCTGCTTTTGGCACTTATTTTTGCATGTATGCCTTTAGAAAACCATTTTCTGTGGCCACTTTTGATGGGCTGGCTTTTATGGGAGTGGATTACAAAATACTATTGGTCATCACTCAGGTTTTGGGGTATGCGCTTTCCAAATTTGTTGGAATAAAGGTCATCTCCGAACTTCAACCCAATCGAAGGTTGTTTTACCTAATTTCCCTTATTGTACTGGCCGAAATTTCCCTTTTGCTCTTTGCATGGGTGCCCGCACCCTACAATATTCCCTTTATGTTCCTTAACGGGTTTCCTTTGGGAATGATCTGGGGAATTGTTTTTTCTTATATAGAGGGAAGGCGTTTTACAGATATTTTAGGAGTAGTATTGTCCGCTAGCTTTATTGTGTCCAGCGGGGTAGTAAAATCAGTTGGACTCTTTGTGATGAATTCTTGGGGAGCGAGTGAATTTTGGATGCCATCGGTAACTGGAGCGCTTTTCTTTGTTCCACTTTTGATATGCTCCTATCTCTTACAGCGGGTGCCGCCACCCACCCCGGAAGATATTGTCAACAGAACAGAGCGGATTCCAATGACCGCTACGGATAGAAAAAACTTGGTCAAGAAGTTTCTTTTTCCACTGCTTTTGATTGTGTTGTTCTACACATTTTTGACGGCTTTCAGAGATTTCAGGGACAATTTCGCGAGGGAACTTTGGGACAGTATAGGGTATAAAGGGGATGTTTCTGTTTTTTCCACTTCGGAAATCATAATCGCCATAGTGGTGCTGTTGATCATAGGGGCCATTTTTTATATCAAGGACAACTTCAAAGCTTTGCTTACCTATCATATATTACTGATTCTTGGAACGGTGGTTTTGGCCGCGAGCACCCTTATGTTTCAAACGAGGATATTAGATCCCTTTGTCTGGATGGTATGTACCGGTTTTGGTCTGTACATTTGTTATGTGCCTTTCAACTGTCTCTTTTTTGACCGTTTTATAGCCACGTTCAAGGTAAAGGGAAATTCAGGTTTTCTTATTTATATAGCCGATGCTTTTGGGTATGTGGGCAGTGTTTTGGTATTGCTCTATAAAAACTTTGGACAGGGCAACCTGTCTTGGCTCAACTTTTTTGTTTACGGTACCTATGCGGTTGCCTGCATTGGCATTTGTAGCACGATAATTCTATTCATCCACTTTGCCTCTCGCCGCAAAGAGGAACAATTCAACAATCAACTGGATTATGGACAAAAGATTTGATGCCGTTATTATAGGTGGCGGTATTTTAGGGACCTTTCATGCCTATCATGCACTGGAATTGGGTTTAAAAGTATGTTTGGTGGAAAAAGATGCCTATCCCAAGGGAGCGACCACCCAAAATTTTGGACAAGTGGTTCCTTCGGGCATGAATACCAAATGGCAAAAATTTGGACGTGAAAGCCTTCGAATATATAAAGAGGTTCAATCGCAGTTCGATATCAGTATCCGTCAGAACGGAACGGTGTACTTGGCATCCAATGAAGAGGAGGAACAATTGTTGGTAGAGCTCAGGGCCATAAACAGCGGAAACGATTACACCTCCAAAATGCTGACTAAGCAAGAATGTTTGGAAAAATACCCTGGACTCCGAAAGAATTACGTGGTAGCGGGATTGTTTTTCCCACAAGAGGTTACCGTAGAACCCAGAACCATGATCCATAAGCTCCAAGAATATTTGGTGGCACAAAAAGGGCTGGACATCAAATTTGATTTTCCTGTTGTTTCCTGTGAATCCGATGGGGAATGGGTGACGGTCCAAAATACAAAAAGCGAAGTAGTTTATGGCAAAAAGGTGATTATATGCAACGGAGCGGATTTTAAAAACCTTTACCCGGAGACCTTTGCATCCAGCAATCTTGAAGTTTCCAAATTACAAATGATGCAGACCAAACCACAAGAAAACTACGAGCTGAAAGGTTCGATTCTTACAGGATGGTCCATTCGCCGGTACGAGGCATTTCACGAATGTCCTTCCTTTGCGAGGATCAAGGCCAATGAACCAAAGCAAAGCCTTCAAAAAAAATGGGGTGTACATATTCTTTTTAAACAAGCAGCCGATGGCTCGGTAATTTTAGGGGATTCCCACCAGTATGCCGATGCGGCCAAAATTGAAGATTTGGGGTATGACCTAGATGTGGATATTGACAATTTTATGATCGAGGAGGCCAAAAAAATAATCGACCTGCCCACCTATCAAATACAAAAAAGATGGTACGGGATGTACTCACAATGCAAGAACAGTGATATTTTTCAAAAAACCATTGATGACAATATTCATATTGTAACGGGAATCGGTGGAAAGGGAATGACAGGCAGTGCCGGATTCTCGAAAAAAAATATTGCTTCTATATTTAATAAGCAGAAAATCAATTTATGAAAAAAATAGAACTGGCCGTTTTTGATATGGCGGGCACCACGGTGAACGAGGACAATGTGGTGTATAAAACCGTTAGGGCTGCTCTGGCCAAATCTGGAGTAGCGGTTTCTTTGGATACCGTTCTCGAATTTGGGGCAGGTAAGGAAAAATTCAAGGCTATTGCCGATATCTTGAAAGAAACCAAAACAACCGGGGTAGAACCTAAGGCAGTTTTTGAAGATTTTAAAGGAATGTTGGAAGAGGCCTATGCCAATTTAGATGTAACTCCTTATGATGGTGTCGAGGAACTCTTTAAACTATTGAAGTCCAAGGATGTGAAGGTGGTTCTCAACACGGGGTACGATCAAAAAACGGCAAAATCGCTTTTAAACAAACTGGGCTGGGTGCCAGGAGAACAGATTGATGCCTTGATAACTGCAGATGATGTGGTCAAAGGAAGGCCATCTTCGGAAATGATAGACAAAGCCATGGCGATGTTCAAAATTACAGATTCGGAAAAAGTATTGAAGGCTGGTGACTCCGTAATTGATATTAAAGAGGGCAAAAACGCAAACTGTGGTTGGACTGTAGGGGTACTGACCGGAGCGCAGACCCGTGAACAATTGGCAACCGCTGAACCCTCCATGATCTTGGATTCCTTGTCCGATTTGGCCGAGCAGTTGTTTCCTTGATCAGATAAAGAAATACACCACCAACATTTTAGAGGGAATCTTTCCCCTATTAATTGGAACATGGGGGATTCTGCCGTCAAAAAATATAGAATCCCCCTCTTTTAAGAGTACTTCTTGGTCACCTATCTCGTAATAGCACTCTCCCGTTAGAATATATTTGAACTCAAAGGCATCGGTAACCACTTTCTCCCGTTCCGAGTTGGGTTCCACTTCCAAAAGCACACTTTCAAAACCAACGGAGTTCAATTGTTTGCCAAAAATGTAATTATAGGTAAACCCGACAGCTTCGTCTTCTTTTTCTATGATGGATTGCTCATCTTTACGGGTCACTAAAAAAACCTGGCCGTTTGCCCTGGGAATGCCATCAAAAAAATCCGTCATCTCCGTTTCCAAGGCCCCCACTATTTTCAAAAACACAGGCAAGGAAGGTATGGTTCGTCCATTTTCAATACGGGAAATAAGCCCGGCCGTTACTCCGGCACTGATGGCAATATCGTTTATGGTCCTTTTATTGTTCTTGCGAATTTGTTTGATTCTTTTTCCAATACCGATGAGGTAATCTTCCATTTGTATACGTGCTTATAATGTTTAGTATTTATAATATTATTCGGTCAATCAAGATTAGTAAAAAAATCGGTTAATCCACTACAACACTAGGATATATTGTAAAAACTGGTGCTCGCAGCGATTTTTAAAAATTGCATATTTGTAAATAATGTTTACATAACATTAAGGTGTTTCTTTTAACCTTTCCGTATCATTTTTTTAATCTGTTTAAAGGGCTGCCTTAACTCTTGTGTTGGATATTTGTTGATAAATAATTAACCAAATTTTACAAATACTCAACAAATGAAAAAATCAATCTTAACGTTTTTACTTGCCTTTACTGTAAGTATCATTGGTTATTCCCAAGTTACTTTTACAGGGCAGGTGGTTGACGAGAACAACGTGCCCTTGCCTGGGGCATCGGTTGTTGTAAAAGGTAGTAGCGTGGGTGTTGCTACAGACTTTGATGGGAACTTTGAAATAGAGTTGCCCCAGGGAGGAGAAACCTTGGTAGTTTCCTATATAGGTTATATCCCTTTAGATTTTGACACTACTGGAAAAAATACGGCAACCATAGTGTTGCAAGAAGATTCCCAGCAGTTGGAAGAGGTTGTCGTAACTGCCCTGAACATTACCCGGGACGAAGAGTCCTTGGGATATTCCGTTCAAAAAGTTGCAGGAGAGGAAATCTCACAATCCACAAGTACAAACACCGTAAGTACCTTGTCCGGTAGAACGGCAGGTGTTCAGGTGGTTACCAACGGTACGGGACCTGGACAGTCCTCATCGGTCGTCATCAGGGGATATTCCTCCATGCAAGGTGACAACCAACCATTGTTTATTGTGGATGGTATCCCAATTAACAACAATACTGACACAAGGACCAACACGTTGGGCGGTGCTTCCAACATGAACTTGGATTATGGTAATGGTGCAGCCGAAATCAACCCGGATGATGTGGAATCCATATCCGTACTTAAAGGTGCAAATGCAACAGCGCTTTACGGTTCCAGAGCAGCGAACGGTGCGGTCATCATTACCACTAAATCCGGTAGAGGTCGTAAAGGAGGAGTGAGTTTTAGTTCCAAGACCACTTTTGAGAGTGTATTGAAAGCTCCGGAATATCAAGGCGTATATGGTCAAGGTAAAAACTTTGATTTCTCCTTTGTAGATGGTTACGGAAGTGGTACATACGATGGTGTGGATGAATCCTGGGGCCCGCTTTTGGACGGTACCTTGCGTGCGCAGCACGACTCCCCAACATCCAACGGTCTTCGTGGTGGTGATGTTCACGGATTGGATTATGTACTTGGTTCTTCTGGGGTCGATTTAGATAGAAGAGGGACCATTACCCCAACACCTTTTGTGTACGGAGGAAATCCCGCAGAAGAATTTATGGAAACCGGTAGAACCTTGATCAATACGGTTTCATTCTACGGGTCTAACGATAACGGAAATTACAGAGTAAGCTATACCAACTTGGACAACAAGGGTATTGTTCCAAATACGGATATCAAGAGGAATACTATATCTGCTTCGGGAGATTATCAAATTACCGATAAATTAAAGGTATCATCCAAGATCAATTATATACGTTCGGACTCGGATAACCGCCATGTGAATGGTTACGGTACCGAATCTGTGATGTATCTGTTCATGTGGTGGGGGCAACAGGTCAATGTAAATAGTTTAAGAAACTACTGGCAAGATGGTCTGGAAGGCTTCCAACAGTTTAACTACAACTATAATTACCACGACAACCCATACTTTACCATGTACGAGAATACAAATGGTTTGGCAAAGGATAGGATCATAGGAAATCTTTCTGCTACTTATGACATCAGTGATGACTTTAAATTCATGGTAAGAGGAGGGCGTGATTTCTTCTCTGAATACAGATTCATAAAAAGAGCGTATTCTACGCAGCGTTTTCCAAACGGTCAGTACAGGGAAGATAAAATCAACTTTCAAGAGACCAACTTGGATTTCTTGTTGACCTTTGATAAGGATGTTACCGATAAATTCCATGTAAACGCCAACTTTGGTGGCAATAGAATGGTACAGAAAAACCACTTTAACTCCGTGATGGCCAACAAGCTTTTGATACCTGGTATCTATTCTTTATCCAATGTGGATGGAGCCTTGGTTCAGCGTACAAGCCGTCCCGAAAAGCAAATCAACTCCTTGTATGCATTTGCCCAATTGGGATGGAACAATAGTATTTACTTAGACCTTACGGCCCGTAATGACTGGTCGTCTACCTTGCCAGAGCAGAACAACTCCTATTTCTACCCATCCGCATCTTTGAGTGTGGTACTTTCTGACTTGTTCAATTTTGGAAATCAGGATGTGTTGAGCTTTGCCAAACTTAGGGGTGGTTGGGCACAGGTTGGTAGCGATACCGATGCCTACAGGCTTTCCGATTTTTACGCCTTGGGAACACCGGTGGGTGATAATCCAACGGCTAGCCCTTCCAATACATTGCCAAACTTTGATTTAAAACCAGAGATTCAGACATCATATGAGTTCGGTACCGATTTGAGGTTCTTCAACAATAAGCTGTCGCTGGATGCTACCTACTATAACACAGTTTCCAAAAACCAGATTTTGGATATTGATTTGCCGATTACCTCTGGTAAAACCGCAAGAACCATCAATGCGGGAAAAATACGTAACCAAGGTTTGGAAATCATGTTGGGAGTTAATCCAATTCGCAACGAGGACTTCAACTGGAATTCTTCTTTCAATTTTGGTTTGAACCGAAACAAGGTTCTGGAATTGGCCGACGGAGTTGAAAGATATCAGTACGGAGGCAATGGTATTTCACTTATTGCAGAAGAAGGAGGCTCCCTTGGCGATATGTGGGGAACAGGTTTGGTAAAAGTGGAAGATGAGAACAGTCCTTATTATGGAGAAGTCATCTTTAACGAAGGTTTGGTACAGCAGGACAATACCTTGAGAAAAGTTGGAAACTTTAATCCGGACTTTACCTTGGGCTGGAACAATACCATAACCTACAAAAACCTTTCACTTAATTTCTTGTTTGATTGGAGACAAGGTGGAGAACTATTGTCCAGAACCCGTTTGATCGCTGCCACTTCCGGTAATGTTGTGGAAACACTTTGGGGCCGTTCGCCAGAATACGGAGGGCCTCATCCGGGTATTACCGACTCAGGTCTTTCATATACCGATGACAATGGTATCACCCAAACAGATGGTATTATCGGAGATGGTGTAAAACTACAAGATGGCGAATATGTGCCCAACGACGTCATTGTGCCTGCCAATGCATACCACAACAACAGATACAGAAGGGATAATGATACCGAAGGTATTTACGATGCCACTTTTGTGAAACTGAGAGAAGCCAGATTGACCTACGATTTCCCGACCAAATTGTTCAAGGGAGACGATATTAAAAAATTGAGCTTCTCAGTGATTGGGACCAACCTTTGGTTGTGGGCCAAGGATTTCAACCATGGAGATCCAGAACTATTGTCCTTCGGGAGCGGAAGCTATGTGCCAGGGGTGGAAAATGCCACCGTACCGACCACGCGTAGCTTAGGATTTGCAATCAACGTAGAATTTTAATCAGGTTAACAATAACAACATGAAAAAGATATTTTTAATAGCGACAGTACTTGCGATGACCCTGTGGTCTTGCGACAAGTTTGACGTGAGCAACGAGAACCCGGATGTTGCCTTGAACATCAACCAAAACCCCGAACTTCTTTTGACCAATCTTCAAAGAAGGTCCATCAGGGAAGCTGTAAGTGGATCTTGGAGCGAAGGTAACCTTATGGGGCAATATGGAGCCCGAATTGTATTTACCTCTTTTGATTTGTTTGATTGGGGAGATCAGAGCGGGGCATGGAACAATTATTACTATACGATTAGAGATGCCAAGGAATTGGAAAAATTGGCCAGTGAGACCGATTTGAACAGTTATGTTGCCGTTTCCAAGATCATGCAGACATGGGCTTTCAGTATCTTGACCGATATGTGGGGCGATGTGCCTTACTCCGAGGTAAATCAGGCGAGTGAGGAAAACTACACACCGATGTACGATGAACAAGAGGCCATTTACACATCAATGCTTTCCGAGCTTGCTGCTGCAAACACGCTTCTATCAGGTTCAAATTTGACACAAATCAAAGGAGATTTACTTTTTGATGGCGATGTGGACATGTGGAGAAAGTTTGCCAATTCACTCAGGATGCGTTTGGCACTTCGATTAAGCGAAGTTTCTCCGTCGGTTGCGTCTGGGGTAATAAGCGAGATTTATGGAAACCCGGGCCAATTCCCGATTATGGAATCCAATGGGGATAATGCGGCTCTTACATTTTTGGCAGCAAATCCAGATGCACACCCGGTAACCGAAGAGTCCGTTTATCGTGTGGGATCTTATAACGAATACAGGATTTCAGAGCATTTCGTGACCATGTTGAAAGACTTGAACGACCCTCGATTGGAGTTCTTTGCCGATCCAACGGCCAACTCGGTGGAAGAAGAATCCCCAAAGATTGTTGGTATGTTGAATGGAGTTGTGGACGGACCCGCATACACTTATCAAGGTGGGGATGCATTCCTATCAAAATTCAATATCGATTATTTCTACTTTCAGCCCAACACCAACCAAGCCAGATTGATGCTATATTCAGAAGTGCAGTTTATTTTGGCCGAAGCGGCCCAAAGAGGTTGGATCAATGCCGATGCCCAAACATTTTATGAAGAAGGGGTTACTGCCAACTTCGAATATTGGGGAGTTGAATTACCAACTGATTATTTGACAAGCGCAGGAGTTGCTTTCGACAATAGTTTGGAAACCATCATGACCCAGAAGTATATCAACTTGTTCTACACGGATTACCAAGGATTTATAGAGTATAAAAGAACTGGATTCCCATCAACCATTGAGCCAGGACCGGATGCTTTCTACGATGTCTACCCAAGTAGATTCGAATATCCTAGTAACGAGGAATCTTTGAACAACGCAAACTATTCGGAAGCCTCCAACAGGATAGGAGGAGACCAGATAACCACCAAGGTTTGGTGGGAAAACTAGGGTTTAGCAATGTTTAAAGGAAAACTTCATAAAGCAATGATCATGACCACGGGAATTTTGTTCCTGTGGTCTTGTTCCTCCAAAAAGAAACATACTCCAAAGGGAATTGATCACATTGTTGTCATTGGAATAGATGGGATGAGTCCCGACGGAATTCAAAAAGCAAATACCCCAACCTTGGATTCCATGGTTCAGCATGGAGCCGCTACCATGCACGCCAGGTCGGTACTTCCATCCAGTTCCAGCCCCAATTGGGCCAGCATGATCATGGGTGCCGATACCGAACAACATGGGGTGACCTCTAATGGCTGGGAAAAGTTCGATCATCAGTTGCCCCCCGTTGTGGTTACCGAAAACGGTGCTTTTCCAACGATATTCACACTTTTTAAAGATCAGCAACCCCAAGCTCATGTAGGGGCCATCTACGATTGGGACGGGTTCGGACGCTTGTTCGAAAAAGCTGATGTGGATTTTGATATTGATGGGGACCACGAGGATAAAACCACCGAAGCTGCTGTAAACTATATCAAAGAACATACGCCAAAATTCACATTTGTGCACCTTGATCATGTGGATCATGCAGGTCATGCTTTGGGACACGGAAGCCCTGAGTATTACAAATCCGTGGAAAAGGCTGATTCCTTGATTGCAGAAATCGTAGATGCCACCAAACAAGCTGGAATCTTTGAGAAAACCATGTTCATTGTTTCCGCAGATCACGGAGGATTGGGATTTGGTCATGGAGGCGAAAGCTTGGCTGAAATGGAAATTCCGTTCATCCTATATGGAACGGGCATCAAAAAAGGCTACAAGATTGAAGAAACCGTTTACCAATACGATAATGCGCCGACCGTTGCCTACGCCATGGGGTTACAAACACCTCAATCTTGGATAGGCCGACCTGTAAAGGGCGCTTTTGTAGGAAATGAAGCCCCAAAACTGATCTTCAAGCGAAAAGAGCAAATTACGCCCCCCAAAATTCTTCCGGATGCAGGCTATTTTGAGCCGGCCGGAGGAGTTTTTAAAGCGGATTCTGTGGCTGTGGTCATGCAGAACCCGAACAATATTGGGGAGATTCGATATACCATTGGCAATAATGTGCCCACCTTGGGAAACAGTCAAGTTTACCAAGATACCTTTTATCTAAAGGAGACAAATATTATCAAAGCTGGTGTTTTTCAGAACGACCGATTGGCGAGTACCGTTGCCGAAGGAAGCTTTAGAATTCTATCGGAGAGCAAACAAGACCCTGTGAAATTTCAGGTGTACCAAGTGGGCGGTATAGAAAAGCTGCCCGACTTTACATCTCTGAACCCTACTTACAAGGGTTTTGTTACCGAATTCTCACATAAACAGGCGCTTTTTGATGATATGCCCCAAGAACAAGTAGCTGTGGTTTTTGAAAGTTATTTGGAAGTTCAGAAAGCAGGGAAATATACTTTTTTTACCAATAGTGATGATGGGAGCAGGCTATTTGTGAACGGTTCTGAAATCGTGGACAACGATGGCGACCATGGCGTTAGGGAACGCAGCGGTTCTTTGAAGTTATCCGAAGGAAGGCATTTGGTGCGCGTTGAATTTTTCAATGGAGGTGGAGGCTATCATTTGGATGTAAAGTATTCAGGTCCCGATATTCCAAAACAGATTATTCCAGCAAATCAATTGTATAGAAAGAAATGAGTATGCATTTCAACCTTAAAAACCCTTTTATGCTCATCATCATTTTAATGATACAATTTTCACATGGGCAAAAACAACAATTGCCCGATTGGGAACCTGGTTTTTTGGATATCCACCACATTAATACGGGTAGGGGAGATGCTGCTTTTATGATCTTCCCCGATGGCACGACCTTGTTGGTGGATGCCGGCGATATGTCCGAAACACATGCAAGGACCACCTCGAGCAGAAATGCAAAGCTGGTTCCCAATGGGTCCAAAACGGCACCTGAATGGATTGTGGATTATATCGACCAATTCCTGCCCACAAAACAAGAACGAAAACTGGATTATGCCTTGATCACCCATTACCACGACGATCACTTTGGTGAGGTCGATTCCTTGCGAAAAATAGCTCTTGGAGGATATCAGCTTACGGGAATCATGGAAGTGGGCACTTTGATCCCGATCAATACATTGATCGATCGTGGATTTGAATTTCCCGTCAACCTGAAGGATGGAAAAGTGCAATCCCAAGAGCGATTTTCCAAGGATAACTATGGAATGATTCCTACCTTGAAGGAGTATTGGAAATTTATCGATTACCAATCGGAAAAAGTAGGGTTGAAAAACGAAGCCTTGCAGGTGGGCAGCAACCATCAAATTGTATTACAACAACATCCGACGGATTATCCTGATTTTTCAGTACGGAACATTGCCTCCAGTGGTACTATTTGGGCGGGTTATAATGATACTTTTTATACCCTTTTTGAGCAAGGGGAATACCATGGGGAGAATCCTTTGAGCAATGTCATCCGAATAGATTATGGGAAATTCAATTACTATACTGGAGGTGATATTTCGGGTATAGATGGCTTTGGGCAAACAGATTTGGATGCATTGGAGTCGCATGTGGCACCCGTGATTGGAGCTGTGGATGTGGCCACGTTGAATCATCATGGGAACCGGGATTCCCAAAACCCATTTTATGTACGGACCATTAGGCCGCGGGTCTGGATCCAACAAAATTGGACGGCCGATCATCCCGGAGAGGAAGTCCTCCGAAGGATAACATCAAAAGAACTATACCCCGGAGACCGGGATATTTTTTCGACCATTATGCTACAAGGCACCAAAGATGTGATTGGTGGCAGGTTGGATCAATATAAAGGTCAAGAAGGACATATTGTTGTTCGGGTGTACGACAACGGCGATTCTTACGATATTTACGTGCTGGATGATACCACCGAAGAGCGAGAAATAAAAAGCAAGCATGGACCATACAAAGCGCGATAGGCACAACGCAGAATCTGTTGTGGAAGGCGACATCAACCTGACTCCTGCCCGGAGCCAATGGTTGCAGAACGAAGTGAGCGAGGAAACCAAGGAACTATTGGAAAAGGATGCCAAATATTTTATGCATCAATCCATGTCGACACCCTGTTTGGATGTACTTCAAAATTGCGAGGGCTCGCATATAATAAGTGTGTCGGGCAAGAAATACCTCGATTTTCATGGGAACAATGTGCACCAAATTGGTTTTTCGCATCCAAAGTTGGTTGCACGGCTAACGGAACAGCTACAAAACCTGACGTTTTCCACAAGACGCTACGCCAATGAAACAGCAGTTCAATTTGCGGAGAAATTGACTTCCTATACGCCTAAAGGTCTCAATCGCATCTTGTTGACGCCAAATGGAAGTTCGGCCATAGGCATTGCCTTAAAATTGGCCAGGGCCATAACGGGCAAGCACAAGGTGGTCTCGTTTTGGGATTCGTTCCACGGAGCCTCCCTGGATGCCATCAGTGTGGGTGGTGAAGCGGTCTTTCAGGAACATATGGGACCATTGATGCCCGGTGTGGAACGTATTCCGCCACCAATTACCTATCGGGGTATATTCGAAGGAAACGAGGACAAGGCATTGGAGTATCTACAATATGTTTTGGAAAAAGACCATCAAATTGGAGCTTTTTTGGCAGAGACCATTCGCAATACCGATGTGCAGATTCCATCAAAAAAATTCTGGAAAGCGGCTAGGGAGCTTTGTACCAAACATGGTGTTTTGTTGATTTTGGATGAAATCCCGATCGCTTTTGGAAGAACGGGGACCATGTTCGCCTACGAACTTTTTGATATAGAACCCGATATTCTATGTTTGGGAAAAGGCCTTGGAGGAGGGATTATTCCACAGGCCGCCATTGTTACCCGCGAAGAATACAACAAATTCGGACATATCTCACTTGGTCATTACACGCACGAGAAAAGTCCGTTGGGATCCATGGCGGGATTGACACTTTTAGAGGTGTTAGAAGAAGAAAACATCCTGCAAAAGGTTAAGGAGGATGAGGAATTCATGAAAAAGGCCCTGTACAAAATGCATCGGAAATATTCCTTGATAGGGGATGTACGTGGCGTAGGACTGCTTTGGGGCATTGAACTGGTGACTAATAGAATGACCAAAGAAAAAGCAACGGCCGAAGCCGAAGAAATTATGTACGAGTGCCTAAAACAAGGATTAAGTTTTAAAGTTTCCAAAGGAAACGTACTGCAACTGTCACCTCCATTGACCATAACCAGGGAAGAACTGGAAAATGCCTTTGAAATTTTAAACGAGGCGTTTCTAAAAACCAATGCCATAGCCTAATGAAAAAAATCAACCAATTACTTATCGTTTGCTGTTTGGGTTTGATGAAACTATCAGCCCAAACCGAGCCCCAAATTTTAGTTCAACCCTATCTTCAAGATGCCGAACCGAACTCCATTGTAATCATGTGGGAGACCACTAGCGGGGAAGAAAGCATTGTTGAGTGGGGAACCACGGAAAAATTGGGTAAAAAAACCTCAGGGAAAGCTGAGGATATCAATTTTTCCGATTCAAGGGTGCATACCGTGAAATTGGAAGGCCTCGAGCGCTTTACGGAATACTACTACCGGGTAAAAACGGGAAAAGCAAAATCGGACATCCATCAATTCAAGACCCCACCTTTTTCAAGTGACGAGGAATCTTTCAATATTGTTGCCATGAGCGATATGCAATACGATAGTCAGCATCCGAACAAGTTTTCTGAAATCGTGAACCAAGGGGTTCTTCAGTATTTGGAACAGGAGCATGGAGGTAAGTTGCCCGATAATCTGGCCATGGTAATGATACCCGGCGATCTAGTGCAGAGCGGCAGCAAATATTACCAATGGAAAGAACATTTCTTCGACCCTGCTCAAAAACTCTTTGCTGAGGTGCCCGTATATCCAGTTTTGGGCAATCATGAGCGCAATTCCGTTTTCTACTTCAAATACTTCAGCCTTCCAGAAAATGGAACGCCGGCCTATGCCGAGCATTGGTGGTACAAGGATTATGGAAATACCCGAATCATCGGTTTGAATTCCAACGACGGTTATCGGGACCTTCGCGAGCAATATGAATGGTTGGAACAAGTGCTGTCGGATACGGAAAAGAACGATGACATTGATTTTGTGTTCGCACAACTCCATCATCCGCACAAATCGGAACTATGGATTCCGGGCGAGGAAGAATCCACAGGCAAGGTGGTAAAAATGTTGGAAGCCTTCTCGACCAAAACAGGAAAGCCCAGTATCCACTTTTTCGGGCATACCCATGGCTATTCAAGAGGGCAGTCCAGAGATCACAAACATTTGTGGATCAATGTGGCCTCTGCAGGTGGCGCCATAGATAACTGGGGCGAGTTCGAAGGCAGGGATTATGATGAGTTTACCGTTACACAGGACGAATATGGTTTTGTAATGGTAGAAGTGGACGGAAACCGTAGTGATCCAAAATTTACCATCAAGAGAATAAGTCAAGGGAACAATATTGAAGGAAGGGACAATGAACTTCGCGATAGCATTACCATCTGGCGATTGGAGAAAAAGCCCAAAGCCCCCAAAGTGGTTTCTCCAATAAACAATGAAATGGTGAATGAAGAATTTGCAATGCTGAAAGCTGGAGAATTTTCAAGTCCACTGAGTGGTGCTTTCCATGCGGCTGCACATTGGCAAGTTTCCCAAACCCCGGATTTTAAAAAGTTGGATTTGGATAGTTGGAAACAGTTCCAAAACTGGTATTACAAAGAAAACCGTCAAAAAGAGGACGATTTGACCGATGAGAAAACCAAACGATTACAACCCAATACTACTTATTATTGGAGGGTTCGGTACCGTGACCAAAACTTGAACTGGAGTGGTTGGTCCGAAACAGCAACATTTAAAACACCACAGGAAAATGAAAAATAGAATTTTATTTTTGATGGCTGCTTTTGTAGCAATACTCAATATCCATGCACAAAATGAGACAGACACAAAAGTGGTATTGATTACATTGGACGGTTTCCGTTGGCAGGAACTCTTTTTGGGAGCGGATTCCCTTTTGATCGGTAACAAGGATTATGTGCATGATGCGGAAATGTTGAAGGAGGCTTTCTGGCGAGAAACAGCGGAAGAACGACGAGAAGCATTATTGCCCTTTTTCTGGAGACAAGTGGAAAAAATGGGCCAGATACATGGTAACCGAAATAAGGGAAGTAAAGTCGACTTGACCAATAGTATGTGGTTCTCCTATCCAGGGTACAACGAAATTTTGACGGGAACTGCTGATGATAAAAACATTCGGAGCAATGATAAAATCCCAAACCCAAACACTACCATTTTGGAACGATACAATAATACTCCCGAAGGAAAAGGTAAAGTAGCTGCCTTTGGCAGTTGGGATGTATTTCCGTACATCATCAACGAGGAGCGATCAGGGGTTCCCGTCAATGCAGGATTTGAGTCTGTTAGGGGAAAGCTGAACGAAAGGGAGAAGTTTTTGAACCAGCTACAGCGACAGATTCCAAGTCCGTGGAGCTCTGTTAGATTGGATGCGTTTACCCATCATTACGCCTTGGAGTATATGAAAAAGGAGCATCCCAAACTGGTATATATCTCCTATGGAGAAACGGATGACTTTGCCCATGATGGGGACTATCAAGCATATTTAAAATCGGCACACAACACCGATGCCTTGATAAAAGAGATTTGGGAATTCACCCAACAGGATACATTTTATAAGGACCAAACCGTGTTTTTGATTACCACGGATCATGGACGGGGAACGGAACCCTTGGATACTTGGAAGAGCCATGGAAGTCAAATAAAGGGAGCCGATGCTGTTTGGATGATAGTCTTCGGAAAGGGCATTAAGGCCTTGGGCGAGGTGGAGCAGGAGAAACAATTGTATACCAACCAGCTTGCGCCCACTGTCTTACAATTATTGGGAATGCCCATTGCCAAAGAGATCAAGGGTGAACCTTTGAAACTTTGAGTTGGAATGGAAGCTCAATTATCCGTCCTTGGATAGGATAATAGGGACCAATATAGGTAGTTGAATTCAACCATCCTGTAGGTTAATTTAATCGAAAAGAATTCCCCGCATGCTTGCATCGGGGTTTCCGTTACAATTGTCATTCCTGTGAAAACGGGAATCAAATAATAGAATTTAGGTTTTTTGCCCTAGTGCCAAAATAAAACCGGCGAAATACCCCTGTGGCTTGATCCAGGGATAGCTGGTTTCAAGGAATTCTTTATTTAAACATATTTTGCACACGAACGGATTCCCTTACATTTTTTTGAAATCCTTAATATGTAACTTGCCGAATCCCAGGATAGGCAAATCCACATTATGGTACAAACTCTACTTCTTCCTGCCATGAATGTTGCTACGATATAATGATATCAATGGCAACGAGAATAAAGGAGTCTTTTATTGCCTATTTTTGTAGCAGTTTCGATAAGTGCGAATATGCTATATGTAAAAGAAAATAGGTGGGTTTCTTCTTTAATTAAATAGAATTCCCTGCATGCTTGCATCGGGGTTTCCGTTGCAACTGTCATTCCCGTGAAAACGGGAATCCAATAATAGAATTTCGGTTTTTGACCTTGGTATCAAAATGAAACGAGCAAAATACCTCTGTGGCTTGCCCTAGGGATAGTTGGTTTCAAGAAATTATTTATTTCGAAACGAATTTACAGATTCAAAATGCTGTGTGATTTAAATAAGATATTAATTAAAGGATCCATGCGACTTAATGGTCAATAAGTTTTAAGTACCATGATAAATACAGAAGAAAAATTAAAGGAAAGGGTTAAAGAGTTGACCTGTCTCTACGAGGTCACTTCAATTATTGTGAATTCCGGATACGACGAACTGTCCACTTCTTTGGAAACCATTGCCTATTGTTTAAAAAGGGGGTGGCAGTTTCCTGAGGATGCCGAGGCAGTAGTATCCATTGGTACATATCAAGTGCAAACCAATGGGTTCAACGAGCAAATGACCTGTCTATCTTGTGATGTCATTGTGTTTAATAAGGTGGAAGGAACCATATCCGTGGGTTATCCAGCTTCTGCCTATACCCTTGAAGATTTTCTTCGAGAAGAAAGAACCTTGTTAAAAAATGTATGCCTTGCAGTCGGAAACTTTATGGAACGTAAGCAGATCCATGATAGCGAAGCAGAAACGAAAAAGCAGATGGAGCGTAATGATCGTTTGCATATCATGGGAGAGATTACCGCTGGAATAGCCCATGAACTCAATACTCCTTTGGCCAATATTTTGGGATTTGCCGAATTATTGTTGGATGAAACTACAGATACGAAGACTAGAAGGGATTTACAAACGATTTTGGACAATGCCATTTTCAGTAGGGAAATTGTCAAAAAACTTATGTTCTTTACCTGTGAAATGCCGCAACAGATGGAATTGGTAGAGCTGAACAGGGTAATGGACAGTGTGATACGCCTGATGGGACCTTCCCTTAGGGCTAAACAATTATCGGTTGCCAAATCCTATGCTAGCGGCGACATACTGGTTCGTGCCAATACCGTACAATTGACCCAGGTCATGTTCAACCTTATTATGAACGCGGCCTATTATTCACCGATACGGGGAGAAATCAAGGTTGAAATATTTAGCGAGAAGCAAAAGGTTATCATTAATATCATCGATCAAGGAGAAGGCATTGCACCTGATAAGGAAAACAAGGTGTTTGAACCTTTTTATACCACTAAACCGATCGGGGAAGGGACAGGTCTTGGCCTAAGTGTCGTTCACGGTATCATCAAAAGTTATAAGGGCACCATTGAGCATAGGCCCAATGTGCCAAAAGGAACTATTTTTACCATAGAGTTTCCAAATTGATGCTTATGCCATTGAACAAAGAGAACATTCTTATTGTAGATGATGATATCAAGATTTTGGAACTGTTGGCAAGAAGGCTCAAAGAGTTCAACTACCATGTTTTTAAGGCGATATCGGTTAAGGAAGCCTTGTTTATACTGAAGGATACTTCCATTGACCTATTGATTACGGATATTCAAATGCCGGAAGTCGATGGCATTCAATTATTAAAGTATACCAACGAGCATTACCCCAATATGCCAAAATTGGTGGTTACGGGATACCCATCCGTTGACGGTGCCTTGGAAGTGTTCAAGTCCGGTGCCATGGACTACATGACCAAGCCCTTTACAAAAACAGAACTCAAACTGGCCGTGGAGAGAGCATTGGAAAAAAGGCAAGAACAGCAAGGAGCACTTACTTTTTCCCGAACGCAAAATCTGCCGTTCAAGGAAATGGTGGGCGATTCTACCACCTTCAATCAAGTTCTTACCATTATAGATAGGGTCAAGGATAACAGGGCAACGGTATTGATACAAGGGGAAAGTGGTACTGGAAAGGAATTGGTGGCGCGGGCCATCCACTACTCGGGAAAATACAGCAAAGGACCCTTTATTGCAGTAAACTGCGGAGCGATTCCGGATAACTTGCAAGAAGCGGAATTGTTTGGATATACTAAAGGGGCTTTTACCGGGGCAGACCAAAATCGCAACGGTTTTTTTCAGGCGGCATCCGGGGGCACGCTCTTTCTGGACGAAATAGGTAATGCCTGTTTGGATGTACAGGCCAAATTATTGAGGGCATTGCAAGAAAAGGAAATTACCAAGGTCGGTTCCAGAACTTTGGAAAAAGTTGATCTACGTATTGTTGCGGCCACCAATATGGACCTTTTGGAAGAAATCAAGAAAAAAAACTTTCGGGAAGACCTTTATTATCGTTTGACCGTTGTGGAGATAAAGGTGCCCCCATTACGCAAACGAAAATCCGATATTCCCCTACTGGTGGATCGGTTCCTTCAAAAATACGGTATGGAGTATAGGGACCAATTGTTGCGAATCGATTCTGAAGCCTTGAAAATACTGAAACGTTATCCTTGGCCGGGAAATATAAGGGAACTTGAAAATGTCATACAACGATCGGTAATCATGGCGGATGGCCCAATTGGTGTCAAGGACTTACCAGACTTTTTAAAATATGAGATAGATTTTCCAGAAGAGGAATTTATGCCCTTAAAGGATATGGAAAGAAAGTATATCAAACGAGTGCTACTCCATGCCAAAGGGAACAAGACCAAAGCTGCAGAGATTTTACAGATTAGTCGAAAAACGCTTCGTGACAAGCTCGATTGATTCGGTCAACTTCTTACCAACCGGGTAGAAAACTCCCGGTATTTATTTTTTGAGCACTTCACTTCAATATTGTAAAATGCTGATAATAAGGAATTAAAATAAAGTGTGTTTCTTTTTGTCTTTCGAGGCATGCCATTTGCCATGTAGTGTACCAAATAGTTGTTAAGTCAATCGGGTCGAGGTAATACTTCCCGAGCTATTGTAATATGAAATCATTAATGACGATAAGATACTCTTTGGGATATGGAAACTTACAATACCTATAATGGTTTTTCGGCCCATTAAAACACTATATCCCATTCACTGATAAAAAAGAACAAGAACCCATAAAAATAAACAGTCTTATGAACGAATTTGTACGCAGCTTATGTTCTACCTGTATTCACAGATCGTTTTGTGCTTTGACAAAAGAAAGATCATATATCAATCTATGTAATGAATACTATCACTATCTGGAAGATGATAAAGAAGCCACTATAGTGATTTCGGATGAAATGTATTAAACAATGAAAAATAGGTGCTCAGTACCCCAAAATATTTAATTATGACAACAACGATAACATCTAAAAAAAAGCAACCAAAACAAGGGATGTTGGACAATGTAATGCGCCAGTTCAACAATGCAGCCAATATTATTGAACTCAATACCAACATTAGAAAAATCCTTGAAGTTACCAATAATGAATTTGTGGTTCATTTTCCAGTGCGAATGGATAATGGCGAAGTAGAAATTTTCACAGGCTACCGGGTTCAGCACAATAATGCTCTAGGGCCCTACAAAGGTGGATTGCGTTACCACCCTACTGTAGATATTGATGCGGCCAGAGCCTTGGCCATGTGGATGACCTGGAAAACCTCTTTGGCAGGATTGCCCTATGGTGGAGCCAAGGGAGGGATACAATTGGATCCCACCAAATATTCCCAAGATGAACTGCAACGGATTACCAGAAGGTTTACATACGCCCTTGGTGACAATATTGGACCGGAACTGGATATCCCAGCGCCGGACGTCAATACCAATCCCCAGACGATGGCCTGGATATTGGATACCTATATGTCCACCAAATCCCCCAACGAACGCTCGAAGAATCTGCATGTGGTCACGGGCAAACCCATTGGTGCCGGTGGTTCCGAAGGAAGAGACCGGGCAACGGGCTATGGTGTTTTTCTGACTATCAAATTTTGGGCGGAACACAAAGGGATTGACTTAAAAGGTAAAAAGTTCATTGTACAGGGATTTGGTAATGTAGGCTATTGGGCGGCCTATTTCCTAAAAAAAGAGGGAGCGATACTGACCGCTGTACAGGATGCCTATGGAAGTATCCATAACGAAGAGGGCATTTCCCCAGAAAATCTTTTGGAATATGCAAAGGCCAATAAAGGAAGTATCTCTGGCTTTGCTGGGGCAAATCCTATTGATAACACCGATTTTTTTGGTTTGGATTGTGATATCTGTATTCCCGCTGCCTTGGGCAACCAGATTACGGTGGACAATGCCCATAAAATTAAGGCCAGCCTAATCGCGGAAGGTGCCAATGGGCCAACCGATGTAAAGGCGGAAGAGATTCTTCTAAACCGAGGTATTGATATCATACCGGATATCCTGTGCAATTCAGGTGGTGTTATAGGTAGTTACTTTGAATGGTTGCAAAACCGCAATGGTGAAATATGGCATTTGGACGAAGTATTGGAAAAACTGGAAAGAAAGATGCGGGAATCGTTCAACAAGGTGGTTCAGAAAACGAAAACAAAAAACCTGGACATGCGAACAGCAGCCTTTGTTATCGCCATAGAGCGACTTGAGGATACCTATGTTCAAAGGGGCATATTTCCATAATGGACCTATAAAATGTAAGGGTTTAGCTGGAGGTATAACAGTAAAACCCATAATGCTTTAAAATCGATACTATGAAATACGGCAGTTTGTTGATAGAAAAAAAGGAATATGTACTTCTCAAAAGGCTGATGAACCTTTCTGGGTACCATCTGGACAATACATGGAAAAAATCGGTAAGGAAGTTGGCGGAAGAATTGGAGACCGCAAAAATCTTAGATCAGGATGATATGCCCAAGGATGTGATACGGTTCAATTCAAATATCACTGTTGTCTCCGAGAATGGATGGCATAAAAAATTTAAGTTGGTACTACCCAGCAAAAGCGATGTGAAGAACAACTGTATATCTATATTGACTCCTATGGGGGCCGCGGTGATGGGCTATGCCAAAGGGGATTCCATTGTTTGGGAATTTCCGTCCGGCAACCAGAAACTGACCATTGAGCATATAGAACAAGAAAATGAGTCCATCAACCTAAACAGTGTACTATGAAATCGGTGAACAGACCCTACTTGCATGAATCCATAAATCGGATTATAAGTAAAAAGGACAAACTGGAAATAAGCAATTGGACCGAGACCATGGAAGGGATCAATGAAGAACTGCAGTATTTGATCCAGTTGGAAAAACGGTTATTGGGGAATCCCTCAATGCATCAAAGGCTTTTGGTGATCCAAAGGGAAAATCAACTTCGATTGGGAACATTGTACCGTTATGAACGTACTATGTTGAATGCCTTCGAATGCGATACCATGGAGTGTGATGCCTATTACCTCAATACCCATGAAAAAAATCGCGATGGTTATATGGGCCATATAAAAAACTATGCACAAATTAAATTGTTGCTGTTCTCCAAGATTTTGGAACGCTTCAACAGAAAACCTCAATAACAAGGACTGATTGGCGAATAGCACAAATTTGAAGGTAGGGTAGAATACGCTTTCCTAAAAATAGTTACGCCTTAGGTCGATTAGATAAACAATCAACATTTTTATGAAGGATTTTTTTGCCAATTTTAAAGGAGATTTATTTGGTGGTATTACTGCGGGTATTGTAGCCTTGCCCTTGGCGCTGGCCTTTGGTGTCAGCTCGGGCATGGGACCCAGTGCCGGGTTGTACGGTGCCATATTCATTAGTTTTTTCGCAGCCTTGTTTGGTGGCACCAATACCCAGATATCCGGACCTACAGCTCCCATGACCGCCGTTAGTATGGTTGTTGTTGCCGGTATTGTGGCCATAAACGATGGTAATCTTGAGAAAGCATTGCCGGCCATTTTACTGGTGTTTCTATTGGCGGGGCTAATACAGGTCATATTGGGACTTGCAGGGCTTGGAAAATACATTCGCTATATTCCATACCCCGTGGTCTCAGGCTTTATGACGGCTATTGGGGTAATCATTCTTGTTACCCAAATGTTACCTTCCATAGGCTATTACCCAAAGGAGGATATAGCATTTGTGGATCAATATAGACCCCAGGCGGAAGAGGTTATTCTAAAAAATATTCTTCAGGAAGAATCCAATGAAGGGGTACTTGTACTTGAGGATTTTCAAGAAACCATTGATAGGGCCGGGGAGGTCTCCGAGGAAAATATCCAGAGAGAAGCCCAAACCTTGGCAAATAAAGATGCTTCAGGGGTTGTTGGTACGATAAAGGTATTGCCAAGGGCCTTACAACAGATAGATTGGTTGGAACTAGCCTTGGCATTGTCCACTATTGTGATCATCTATGGCTTTAAAAGAATTACAACCGCTATTCCAAGTGCATTGGTGGCTCTATTGGTCGTTTCTGGGGTGGCCTATGGGTTTGGACTGGATTACAGGCCCATACAACAAATACCCAGCGGTTTTCCTGTTCCCCATCTGGAAATTTTTAGTGAATTTAAATTGAGCTCAGTAACTCCCTATGTTTTTACGGCCTTGACACTGGCTCTTTTGGGAGCCATAGATTCGCTATTGACTTCTGTGGTAGCGGACAACATGACCAAAACACAGCACAAGCCAAACAAAGAATTGATGGGACAGGGAATTGGAAACAGTATTGCAGCAATTTTTGGGGGTATTCCTGGCGCAGGGGCGACAATTCGAACCGTGGTCAACATCAATGCCGGTGGCAGGACCAGACTGTCAGGGATGATTGCAGGAATTCTGTTATTGGTCGTATTGTTGGCCTTGGGACCGATTGCATCCAAAATACCTGCCGCCGTTCTTGCCGGTATACTGGTTACCGTGGGTATTGGGGTTATTGATTATAAGGGACTCAAAGCCATACCGTACCTGCCCAGAGATGTCAAATTCGGACCTTTTAAGATAAGTTCCGAAGTGGTAATTATGTTGGTCGTTATGGTGTTGTCCTCCATTTGGAATCTGGTGTATGCCGTGGGAATTGGTTTGGTTATCGCTTCCCTAATGTTCATGAAAAAAATGGGCGACCTAACGGCCAAAAGGTCGGATGTCAAAACATTGTCGGAAGAAAAGGGATGGGCAGACGAGGCCAATTTTCCGGAACATCTTAAAAAAGAGGTCTTCATCAAACATTTAAAAGGACCTTTGTTTTTTGGATTTACAAGCGAGTTTCAACAATTGGCCAAACAAATACCAAAAACCGCCTCTACGGTGATAATCCGAATGGATCGGATGCAGTATTTGGACCAATCCGGACTGTATACCCTTGAGGATGTATTGATAGACCTTAAAAATGAAGGTATTACCGTACTTTTGGTACATGTCCAAGAGCAGCCCAAGTATATGATGGAGCGGGTAAACTTGATTCCATCATTGGTTTCTGAGGATCAAATATTTGATGATTTTGAGGAATGTACGGCATTTATTAAAAGCAAGGACAGGAGACTCATTGATTGACCAAACATCTTTTTTAATGCTTTTTAGCATGCGATAAGTGATGTAAGTATTCTTTTGGTTAAAACTTTAGTATGGATTGATGGATATAATAGCTGAGTTGACACAGCACGGGTTTTAAATGATTGTGGAAAACCCCAAAAATAGAAAAGGCGCTCTTTGGGCGCCTTTTTCTATAACTTAGTCAATCGAACGCCACGGAAATGCTCGAACTGACGATGTTTTTACAAATTCGGAATCACCAACACCTGATCGGGGTGGATTACGTTCGGGTCCTTTAAAATATTGGTGTTCGCATCAAAAATTTTGGTGTACTTCATTGGGTCGCCATAGTAATGCTTCGCAATTTTGCTCAAGGATTCCCCGCTCTTCACCGTATGTCTGTGGTAAACGGATTCGTCTTCCACAGTAATATTGGCCTTAATGTCCGATGGCTTCTCACCTCCAATTTCCTTGATCTTGTCCCATAAAAGGTTCTTCTCATATTGGGTCTTGGTCATTCCCTTTATTTTTAAGATATCGCCTTCAACATTTACATCGCCATTTTTCACATTCAATTTTTCACCTAGATCCAATACAGGTTGATATTTTGCTTTTACACTCATAATTCGATTTTTTACAGTTAACAATTAGAATTCTCAAGATAGTTAATATGTTCAAATTTTACTATTAAATAATTGTAATACTTTTTTTGTGTAAACCTTGCTTGTAGACTTTGTATATCAATAATTTAATTGTATTTTTGCACCCCTTTTGGCAAGGAGGCAAGAGAAAAGGGAATTAAGAAAATCATTTTAAAAACCACTTCCGCGGTAATTGTTTGGCTCTTGTAAAACGTGGAATACAAATTTTGATCAGCAGCATGGCTGAAGAAAAACAAAACGTTGAGGTAGAAGAAACTGCCGCAGCACCAGAAGTAAAAGAAACAGAACCCAAACAAGATCCTCAGGAATTTCTTGAGAATTTTGATTGGGACAAGTACGAAGAAGGAATTGAGCGAGTGGACGATACGAAGCTCAAGGAATTTGAAACACTTGTAGAGGAAAACTTTGTGGACACTGCCGACGAGGAAGTAGTTGAAGGAAAAGTAGTTCACATGACAGACCGTGAGGCTATCATTGACATCAACGCAAAGTCCGAAGGTGTGATTTCCTTGAATGAGTTCCGCTACAATCCCGACCTAAAAGTTGGTGATAAAGTTGAGGTACTTATAGATATCCGTGAAGACAAGACCGGTCAGTTGGTATTGTCACACAGAAAAGCAAGAACCATAAAAGCGTGGGAGCGTGTCAACAACGCACACGATAAAGAAGAAATCGTTACTGGATTCGTTAAATGCCGTACCAAAGGTGGTATGATCGTGGACGTATTCGGAATCGAGGCGTTCTTGCCAGGTTCTCAAATTGATGTGAAGCCTATCCGTGATTACGATCAGTATGTAGGTAAGACCATGGAGTTCAAAGTAGTGAAGATCAACCACGAGTTCAAGAACGTAGTGGTATCGCACAAAGCTTTGATCGAAGCGGACATCGAAGAGCAGAAAAAAGAGATTATCGGCCAATTGGAAAAAGGTCAAGTATTGGAAGGTATCGTGAAGAACATCACATCATACGGGGTATTTATCGACCTTGGAGGTGTGGATGGATTGGTGCACATTACCGACCTTTCTTGGAGCAGAATCAACCACCCGAACGAGGTTGTGGAGCTAGACCAGAAATTGAACGTGGTTATCTTGGACTTCGACGATAACAAGTCAAGAATCCAATTGGGTCTTAAGCAATTGGAGAAACACCCATGGGATGCCCTTGGTGATGAAATCAAAGTAGGTGACAAAGTAAAAGGTAAAGTAGTTGTAATCGCAGATTACGGTGCATTTATCGAAGTTGCCGAAGGTGTTGAAGGTTTGATCCACGTTTCTGAAATGTCTTGGAGCACTCACCTTAGGTCTGCCCAGGATTTCGTAAACGTAGGTGATGAGGTTGAAGCTGTTGTGCTGACCTTGGATAGAGAAGATCGTAAAATGTCGTTGGGTATCAAGCAATTGACTCCAGACCCATGGACCGATATTACCTCTAAATATCCTGTGGGATCACGTCACAAAGGAATCGTTAGAAACTTTACCAACTTTGGTGTATTCGTAGAGTTGGAAGAAGGAATCGACGGTTTGATTTATATCTCCGACCTTTCTTGGACCAAGAAAATCAAGCACCCATCCGAGTTTGTTACCGTAGGTGATACTTTGGAAGTAGAGGTATTGGAATTGGACGTGGAAGGACGCAAATTGAGCCTTGGTCACAAGCAGACCACAGAAAACCCTTGGGACAAGTACTCCGAGGAGTTTGCTGAAGGAACAATTCACAAAGCTGCAATTGCAGAGGTTGTTGACAAAGGAGCAACTATCAACTTCAACGAGGATATCGTTGGTTTTGTTCCACAACGTCACATGGAAAAAGAAGACGGCAAGAAACTTGTAAAAGGAGAAGAGGCCGAATTCAAGATCATCGAGTTCAACAAAGATTTCAAGAGAGTTGTGGCCAGCCACACTGCAATCTTTAGAGAGCAAGAAGATAGAAATGTGAAGGCTGCAGCCAAGAAAAGAGCCGCATCTAGCGATGAAGCTGCTCCGACCCTTGGAGATGCCAACTCAGCATTACAAGCATTGAAAGACAAAATGGAAGCTGATTCCAAGAAAAAATAATCGGACTTTTCAATGATACAAAGCCCCGCTGGAAACAGACGGGGCTTTTTTATGTCCCGAAAATTTAAAGAATTGCTTACTTTTGTATTCAACCGAGTTGGTCGCACATAGTATATGAGTCAAAAAGTTCTGCTTACTTCAAAGGAAATCAACATCATACTGCACCGGTTGGCCTGTCAGCTAATGGAAAATCATTTGGATTTCAAGGATACCGCATTGATCGGTATTCAGCCCAGAGGTGTTTTTTTGGCAGAAAGATTGGTAAAGATTCTCAAAAAGGAATACAAGATCAAACATATAGACCTTGGTTTTTTGGATATCACATTTTTTAGGGACGATTTTGGACGGGGGGAAATCCTCAAGGCCAATACCACACAAATGAATTTTTTGGTGGAGGACAAAAAAGTGGTGTTCATTGATGATGTGCTTTATACAGGAAGAAGCATCAGGGCGGCACTAACGGCCATCCAATCCTTCGGTAGGCCAAGCAATATTGAACTTTTGACATTGATAGATCGACGTTTTAGCAGGCATTTGCCCATACAGCCAACGTATAGGGGCAGGCAAGTGGATGCCATCAACAAAGAGAAAGTAAAGGTAATGTGGCAAGAGAATGACGGTGAAGATAAAGTGTATTTAGTAAGCAAATAAAAGGGAATGAGCGAGTTAAGTGTAAACCACTTGTTGGGAATAAAGTATCTGAACAAAAAGGATATATCGCTTATTTTTGAAACGGCAGATCATTTTAAGGAAGTAATCAACCGTTCCATTAAAAAAGTACCCACCCTTCGCGATATCACCATTGCCAATATCTTTTTTGAGAATAGTACCCGTACAAAACTCTCTTTTGAGCTGGCAGAAAAACGGCTATCTGCCGATGTGGTGAACTTTTCGGCAGGGCAATCCTCGGTAAAAAAGGGTGAAACCCTTATCGATACCGTAAACAATATTCTGTCCATGAAGGTGGACATGGTGGTGATGCGACACCCCAACCCTGGAGCGGGAATCTTTTTGTCACAGCATGTAAAGGCATCCATTGTAAATGCAGGTGACGGTGCCCACGAACATCCAACACAGGCATTATTGGATTCCTTTTCAATCCGTGAAAAACTGGGCGATGTAGGAGGTAAGAATGTTGTTATTGTTGGGGATATCCTACATTCCCGTGTGGCCCTCTCCAATATTTTTGCACTTAAACTACAAGGGGCCAACGTAAAAGTTTGTGGTCCAAAAACATTGATTCCAAAGCATATTGAATCTTTGGGAGTAGGTGTGGAGACCAATTTGAAAAAAGCCTTGGAATGGTGCGATGTGGCCAACATGCTCCGTGTGCAGAACGAGCGGATGGATATCAGTTACTTTCCATCCACACGTGAGTACACCCAACAATTCGGGGTCAACAAGGAACTGCTGAACAGTTTGGACAAACAAATTGTGATCATGCACCCGGGCCCTATAAACCGTGGTGTTGAAATTACAAGCGATGTAGCAGATTCCGACCAATCCATTATATTGCATCAGGTAGAAAACGGAGTGGCAGTGCGTATGGCCGTACTTTACCTATTGGCATCAAAAATTAAGTAAGAGATGATTTTCGACAAAGACGGAACAACAACGATTGTTTTTCAGGAAAAGACAACACTTTCCGGGTTTTTGGAAAACCTGAACAAAGCATACCCAAAACTCAAGCACGACAATATCGTTGTCAACCTTTTTTCTTTCAATACCTTAAAAATTGGCGATTTATTGGAGTTTTTGGACATTTCAAACACCCACAAAGGTTCTGGTAGGTCATTTGTTTTGGTGACCGATAAGTTAAACTACGACGAGATTCCTGAAGAGATAAGCGTAGTACCTACCCTGCAAGAGGCCAAGGACCTTATCGAAATGGAAGAAATAGAACGCGACCTGGGTATATGAAATTGACCGTACTTGGGTGCTATGCCGCTACGCCACGAACATTTACCAACCCTACTTCACAGGTGTTAGAGATAAAAAACCACCTTTTTTTAATTGATTGTGGTGAGGGAACCCAAGTTCAGCTTAGAAGGTATAAGATCAAGTTTTCTAGGATCAACCACATTTTTATCTCACACCTACATGGGGATCATTTTTTTGGTTTACCTGGGCTAATTTCCACCTTTAGGTTGTTGGGCAGGGGCAAGGAACTGCACATTTATGGTCCAAAGGGCATCAAAGAGGCCATTACCTTATTCTTAAAATTAGGGGATTCTTGGACCAATTATCCCTTATTGTTCCACGAATTGGAATCCAAAGAATCCGAACTGGTTTTTGAGGATGAAAAAGTCACCGTCCGAACAATTCCATTGATCCATAGGGTATACACCAATGGTTTTTTGTTTCAAGAGAAAGAATCACCGAGGACCCTCAACATTGAAGCGGTCAGAAAGTATGGCATAGATAAGAGCCAGTTCAACAATATTAAAAAAGGGATTGATGGATTGGATGCATCAGGAAACAAAGTGCCCAATAAGAGGCTCACTTTGGACCCACCCGAACCTAAAAGCTACGCTTTTTGCAGCGATACGGTCCATAATGAGGCCATTGTGCCCATTATCAAAGATGTGAAGGTGCTGTACCACGAATCCACTTTTTTGGAATCAGAAATCCACCTTTGTGAGAAAACAAAACATTCCACATCCAGGCAGGCCGCACAAATCGCTAAAAAAGCCAATGCCAAGTTGCTGATATTGGGCCATTATTCCACGCGCTACAAATCCATCGAACTATTTAAAAAGGAGGCCGAAGAAGTTTTTCCTGTTGTGGAACTAGCGGATGATGGCAAGGTGTTCGACTTTGGCAGCTGAAAAATTACAAAACTTTTACAGACCCCTTACTTTGAGGAGACCCTATTTTTGCCGAACTTCACATCATGCAAAAAGACTTGGGAAATTACAGAAAAACTTACGAAAAAAGTGAGCTGACCGAGGCTTCCATAAGACAAAACCCATTGGAGCAATTTCAGAAGTGGTTTTATGAGGTAGAAGCTTCAGAAGGGGTGGACGAACCCAATGCCATGACGATTTCTACCATTGGATTGGATGGATTTCCGAAAAGCAGGGTAGTTTTAATGAAAAAATTCACTTTCGAAGGTTTTATTTTCTACACCAATTATCAAAGTGAAAAAGGCAGGGCCATTGAAGCAAATCCATCGGTTTGCCTATCTTTTTTTTGGCCCAATATGGAACGTCAGGTTATCATAAAAGGAAAAGCTGAAAAAATAGCTGAAAATCTTTCTGATGGATACTTTGAATCCCGACCTCATGGCAGTAAACTAGGTGCTATTGTTTCTGACCAAAGCGAGGTAGTTCCGTCCCGCGAATATTTGGAGGATAAGTTGAAAAAACTCCAACAGAAATATGAAAACAAGGAAGTGCCCAGGCCTGAGTATTGGGGAGGGTATCTCGTAAGACCTATTACTATTGAGTTTTGGCAGGGACGTCCCAATAGGTTACATGATAGAATTAGATACTCCCTGCAGGAAGATTTTGATTGGAAAATAGAGCGATTGGCACCATAAATTCCAAAAAAAGATGAAACAATTGATATTAATGAGACATGGGAAATCCTCATGGGATTACGATGTCTCCGACAAGGACAGACCCTTAAAACAAAGAGGTATAAACGATGCCCATTTGGTTGCCAAAACCTTTGGTTTGAAAGCCCCTTCAATCGATTTTATATATTCGAGTCCCGCCAATAGGGCCTTGCACACCAGTATGATTTTTGTGAGGAACCTTGAATTTGATCTTTCAAAATTTAATGTCACCAATGCACTTTACGATTTTTCGGGCAACAGTGTAGAGCAATTTGTGAAAAAGCTCGACAATAGTTTGGCCACCGTTGCAATATTCGGGCATAATTATGCCTTCACCTCGCTTGCAAATACTTGGGGAGATCAGTATATTGAGAACGTTCCCACGGCTGGATTGGTCCACATTACATTTGGTGTGGACGATTGGTCCAAAATTGCAAAAGGAACCACAAAGCAAATGGTCTTTCCAAAACACTTGAAAAAATAGATGATAAAAACAAAGAACGAGTATATAAATAGGGAAATCAGTTGGTTGCAATTTAATGCAAGGGTATTGCAGGAAAGCAAAGACCATAGAGTCCCATTGATTGACCGACTACGGTTTTTAGGGATTTTCAGCAATAACTTGGACGAATTCTTCAAGGTGCGTTATGCCACGGTAAAACGCATTGTAGATGCAGGAAAAACCGGTAAAAGTGTCTTAGGGGGAGAAAGGGCCAAAGATCTTTTGGAAGAGATCACCAAAATTGTAATAGATCAGCAGGCACGTAGTTTGGAGATTTTTAAACAAATTGATAAAGAACTTCGACAAGAAAATATTTTTATTATCCGGGAAACCGAAGTAAATGAAAGCCAAGCCGAATTTATTCGGGACTATTTTTTCAAAAAGGTGAACCAAGAGTTGATGACCATCATCTTGAACGACCTTACCGAGTTTCCATTGTTGAAGGATACGGCTGCCTATTTGGCGGTCAAGATCGTGATGAAAAACGGTTCCGTAATGGGAAGGCACAACCGATATGCTCTTATCGAGATACCCAAAGGAATAGACCGTTTTGTGGTATTGCCGAAAGAGGGAGACAAGAACTATGTCATCATATTGGATGATTTGATTCGTTTTTGCTTGGACAGTGTGTTTACCATGTTCGAGTTTGAATCCATTTCGGCCCACATGATCAAGATTACCCGAGATGCGGAACTGGATATAGACAACGATCTGAGTAAAAGTTTTATTGAGAAGATTTCATCTAGCGTAGAGCATCGAAAAATAAGTGATCCTGTACGTTTTGTCTACGATAAAAGTATAGATAAGGACACGCTCCAATTCCTAAAGGAAAAAATGGACATTATGGGCACGGATAGTGTGATTCCAGGTGGCCGTTATCATAACAGAAGGGATTATATGGGCTTCCCGAGCTTGGGGAGACACGACCTTATGTACGATATAATAGAGCCCTTACCCGTAAAAGGCCTCAGCATGAAAGGAAGTTTGTTGGACATGATCGCCCATAAAGATTATATGATCTATGCTCCCTATCATACCTTTAGTTATGTGACCAAATTTTTAAGGGAGGCAGCACTGGATCCACAGGTACGCAGCATAAAAATTACCATATACCGATTGGCCAGTGACAGTCAGATTGCAAATGCTTTGGTCAATGCGGTTAAAAACGGAAAACAGGTAACGGTTCAAATAGAATTACAGGCACGGTTCGATGAGCAGAACAATATTGAATATGCCAATCATTTACAAGACGAAGGGGTAAACCTTATTTTTGGTGTTCCAGGTTTAAAAGTGCACAGCAAAATTTGCTTGGTAGAGCGCGAGGAGGAAGAAGGTATTAAAAGATACGGTTTTATAAGTACCGGCAACTTTAACGAATCAACAGCAAAGATTTATACGGATTATACCCTGTTTACGGCTCATCAAGGTATTTTGAAGGATATGAACAAAGTGTTCGGTTTCTTTGAGACCAACTACAAAATCAATAAGTACAAGCACTTGATAGTATCCCCGCATTACACCAAATCAACTTTTATGAAGTTGATCGATAAGGAAATTGCTTTGGCCAAGGCAGGAAAAGAGGCTTACATCAAAATAAAGATGAACAGCCTTACTTCTTACAAGATGGTGGACAAATTATACGAGGCCAGCAGGGCAGGAGTTAAGATACAGATGATTGTTCGGGGAATTTGCTGCTTGATTCCCGGTGTGGAAGGTATGAGCGAGAACATAGAGGCAATAAGTGTGGTGGACAAGTTTTTGGAACACCCGAGATTGTTCATTTTTGGCAATGATGGCGACCCGAAAATCTATATTTCATCAGCGGACTGGATGACGCGCAACCTGGACTTTAGGGTAGAGGTGGGCTGTCCCATTTACGACCCCGATATTAGACAGGAATTGCTCGATACTTTTGAGATTTCTTGGAGGGACAACTCCAAGGCACGTGTGTTTTCGGCAAAGCAGGACAATGCTTATAGAAAACGTACAAAAGGAGAGCCCGAACTACGATCACAGTTCAAGATGTACGATTACTATAAAAGCAAGTTGGAGATTTAACCATGCATGGTTTCCCTTTTACCGAGGTCTTTCATTAATTGGGCCTCGTACTCCAAGAGGGCTTCCCATTTTTGATCTACCTCCTCTTTTTTGCCGTATTTGCGGGCAAACTTTAGGAACATGGTGTAGTGGTTGGCTTCGCTTACCATAAGATTTCGATAGAACTCGGATAACTCTTTGTCGGCTATTTCTTCAGAAAGTAATCTAAAACGTTCACAACTGCGGGCTTCGATCAAAGCAGCATACAAGAGTTTGTGGACCAAGTGGGTTTCCCTGCTGCCGCCTTTTGGGAAGAATTTCATCAACTCGATAACATATTCATCCTTGCGTTCGCGGCCCAAGACCCAGCCGCGCTTTACTATTTTATCGTGCACCATGTTAAAATGCCCCATTTCTTCACGGGCAAGAGCGGTCATCTCCTTTACCAATTCCGACTTTTCCGGAAAGCCAATAATCAACGAAATGGCAGTGCTGGCTGCTTTTTGCTCGCAATACGCATGATCCGTCAGAATCTCTTCGATGTTCTTTTCAACAATGTTTACCCATCTTGGGTCGGTTGGTAATTTTAAGCCTAACATGATGTGTATTTTTCCGCAAAGATAATCCGACAGGATTAAATAAATTCGTCGGACCCTCGTTATATTTGTAAAACCAACAGATTCTAGTCTATATCTTATGGCCAAAACCTCTAAAGATTATCTCTCCGATATTCTGAAATTAAATTTAAATGAATTAGAATTCCAATGGTTGACAGGTGCTGTAACGCAAGTCTCAAAAGCCAAAAGCAAAAAGGATCTGTACATGACCTACAGCCTGTGTACTTCCAAAATCCAAAATACGCACATTGCTGATTTTGGTACACAGGATTTTGCATGGAAAACTTACTTGGAAACACAAAGGGCATCCACCTTGGAGATTTCCAGAATTTTTATACTTTCTTCTGCCCTCGAAGCAGGGGATGAATTTTTACAGCCCGTACAGCAATTGATTCAGGTTGCGGATAAAACCGAATTGGAAACTTTTCTAAAATACCTGGTCTTGCTGCCCGAACCAGAAAATTTCAAATTTGCTGCGGTGGAGGCATTACGGACCAATATTGCCACGGTTTTTAATGCCATATCCCAATATAATCCCTATCCATCCCAATATTTTACTACGGCAGAGTGGAACCAAATGTACCTAAAAGCTGCTTTTATGCAGCAAGATTTAAAAAAAATACCTGAGGTTGAAAAAATGGCCAACAAGGATTTGGCACGGATCATATCTGATTATGCACACGAAAGATGGGCGGCATCAAGAGATGTGGACCCTATGTTTTGGAGACCCGTATCCAATTTTTTGGAAGGCAACTTGGTCGATGACATTGAGCGTTTGTTCAAAAGTGATGAAGAAAGGGAGCAAAAAGCGGCCACTTTGGTCTGCTTTAATTCCAACTCCGAAAAAGCAAGAAAATTACTAGACATATACAAAACCCATCTGCAAAAAGTAGAAAAGGGTGATATAACCTGGAAAAATTTATAATATCATGGATGATAAAATAATGATAATAGACCCACACGTCCACATGACCTCAAGGACCACCGATGATTATGAGGCCATGGCAGCGGCTGGTGTTGTGGCTTTGATAGAACCATCGTTTTGGTTGGGTCAGCCTAGGACTCAGGTGGGCTCATTTCAAGACTATTTTAGCAGCCTCGTGGGCTGGGAGCCGTTCAGGGCCTCACAATTTGGGATAAAACACTATTGCACCATCGGACTGAACTCAAAAGAAGCCAACAATGTGCCCTTGGCCGAAGAGGTGATGGAATTGTTGCCCCTGTATCTGCACAAAGAAAATGTGGTGGCCATTGGCGAGATTGGTTATGATGATCAAACCGAGGCCGAGGACCGTTTTTTTCGGGAGCAATTGGAGTTGGCCAAGGCTTTTAACATGATGGTCCAAGTGCATACCCCGCATAGGGATAAAAAGGCGGGCACAATTAAAAGTATGGAAGTTTGTCTGGAACACGGCATAGACCCGGGAATGGTGGTGATAGATCACAACAACGAAGAGACCGTTAAGGATGTTTTGGACCGAGGATTTACAGCGGCATTTACCATCTACCCCAAAACTAAAATGGGCAACCAAAGAATGGTGGAAGTGGTGAAAAAATTCGGTAGCGACAATATTATTGTGGATAGCTCTGCCGATTGGGGTGTGAGTGATCCGTTGGCCGTTCCGAAAACGGCAAACCTGATGCTGGAAAGTGGAATTGCTCGTGAAGATGTGGTAAAGACTTGTTATCAAAATGCCTTGGACTTTTTCGGCAGATCTGGAAAAATGAAAGAGGAACACTGGTTGAACCCGGAGGCCATTGATCAACGAAAGCTATTTAATGACAATAGTGTTTTGCGCGGTCAGGAGCCAAAGGTAGAGGATAACAAAATTGTTTAATGGGGCCACGTGTAAAGGCATATCTCCAACTGTGTAGGCCTCCCAATTTACCTACCGCTGCAGCCGATATTTTGGCAGGTATCTCCATATCGGGTCTATTTGCTGGAATAGGGACATTTGCAATACCAACAGTGGATTTGTTTCCATTTTTGATGTTGATATTGGCCTCTGTGTTTTTATATGCTGGCGGAGTAGTGCTCAACGATGTTTTTGATATTGCAATTGATAAAGTGGAGCGACCAGAAAGACCTATTCCAAGTGGGATAGTTCCTTTGGGCAAAGCAAGGTCTTTTGGCTTTGGTTTGCTCTTGGTGGGAATCTACTTTGCTTTTTTGGTCAATGTCAATAGCGGTATCATTTCCATTTTTTTGGCTTTGGCCATTTTGTCCTATAACAAATTTGCAAAGCACCATGCTTTCTTTGGCCCTCTCAATATGGGTATTTGTAGGGGACTCAACCTTTTGATGGGTATATCTTTGCTGAATTCAATGGAAAACTGGCCCTATGTTTTGGTTCCCATCGTATTTATTTTTGCTGTAACCATGATCAGCAGGGGAGAGGTGCACGGAAAGAACAAGGGCAATATACTGCTAGCGGGTTTGTTGTACGTTACAGTATTGTCGGGCGTGTTTTATTTGCATCAAGTGTATGCAAATGGCGACCTTTGGTATCTATTGTTTTTGGGACTTTTTGCTTTTATGGTTTTCAAACCTTTGATCAGGGCATATCAACATAATACACCAGAAAATATAAAGAAGGCTGTAAAGTCCGGTGTGCTGTCCATTATATTGCTGGATGCCGCTATGGCTGTTGCGCATGCCAATCTAATTATTGGAGTGTTGACGCTCTTACTGTTGCCATTATCCATGTATTTGGCCAAACAATTTGCAGTTACCTAGCTTATGAATAAAATTACGCTACCTACGATTCGACAAGAGTTTCAAGTACGGTATACATATCAATTGCTTTTTACCCAGCATTTATTTGCGGTTGGGAATCCTTTGTTCAAAAATGTGTTGGCCGACTATCGTCCAAACCATGCTATCAAATGTCTTTTCGTGCTAGATCAAGGAGTATTGGACCATCATCCGAATCTAGGAAGGGAAATCGAAGAATATTGCAATCACTTCAAGAATCAAATCCAATTTACTGATCTTATCGCCGTTCCAGGTGGGGAACAGAGCAAAAAAGACCAATCCAGTGTTAACAAATGTCTTGAAGCCATCAATAATAATGCTATTTGCCGACATTCATTTGTAGTGGTCATTGGAGGTGGGGCAGTGGTTGATATGGTGGGTTATGCCGCCACTATTGCTCACAGAGGTGTGAAGCTTATCCGAATTCCAACCACCGTTTTGGCACAAAATGATGCTGCGGTAGGTGTGAAGAACAGTGTAAATGCTTTTGATAAGAAAAACTTTCTGGGCACCTTTTCAGTTCCCTACGCCATCATCAACGACTTGGAATTCTTAAAAACCTTGGAACAAAGAGATTGGATAGCAGGAATAGCAGAAGCAATCAAAGTTGCCTTGATAAAGGACAAAAAATTCTTTGAATACATCGAATCCAATGCAGAAGCACTCGCCAACCGGGAAATGGAGCCCATGGCCTATCTGATTCACCGTTGCGCAGAATTGCACATGGAACACATAGCCGAGGGTGGAGACCCTTTTGAGAGCGGCTCTTCGCGGCCTTTGGATTTTGGGCATTGGTCCGCCCACAAGTTGGAATATATGACAGGGTACAGCCTCAGACACGGTGAAGCCGTGGCGATAGGTATGGCCATTGATATGGTCTACGCCAGTTTGGTCGGTGTGTTGCAAGATGATTTGGAGCGAGTGCTATCGGTCATGAAAAAAGTAGGCTTTAACTTGGAGGTTCCTTTGGAAAAAGATGCGGAAATCAAAGAGCTCCTCAACGGGATTGAAGAGTTCCGGGAGCATTTGGGAGGCGAACTCACCATTCCCTTAATTCCCAATATAGGGGCCAAAACCGATGTCCACAGTATCGATTATGAATTAATGGAAAAAGCAGTGCGAAGCTTTATGTACAAACCGCAAAACTCTTTATGAGGATCAAGGACAAATATCACCTGACCTATTGCACCAATATCCACGCAGGTGGAGATTGGGAAGAAACCTTTACCAGCCTAAAGCAACATTTACCAAAAATTAAGAAATCCGTTTCTCCAAACAAGGCGTTTGGTTTGGGGCTTCGATTGGGCAACACGGCCAGTTTGGAACTGGACAATGGGCAGCTTCAGGGTTTCAAAGATTGGCTATCCGAAAATGACTGTTACGTTTTTACGATGAATGGATTTCCCTACGGGAATTTCCATGGAGAACCTGTAAAAGACCAGGTTCACGTACCTGATTGGACCACACATGAGCGGTTGACGTATACCTTACGATTGTTCAAACAATTGGACTTTTTGGCCCCGGAAGGCATGGAATGCGGTATTTCTACATCCCCCGTTTCCTATAAGCATTGGTTTGACGGTGAGTCTGAAAAGCAACAGGCCTTTGCCAAAGGAGCTGAAAATATGGTCAAGGTCGCGCTTGAATTGTACCAAATTGAAAAGACAACGGGCAGATACATGCATTTGGATGTGGAGCCGGAACCTGACGGGTTTTTGGAGAATACCCAAGAAGTACTGGATTATTTTGACACATATCTGATTCCCGAAGCCATCAAAGCTTTTAAGTCACTCCAACTCCATGAGGATGAGGTTGAAAAGTTGCTCAAGCGGTATATTTCGGTATGTTATGATGTGTGTCATTTCGCATTGGCATACGAAGCTCCAAATTTAACCTTTGAAAAGTTTAAGGCAGCCAACATTTATGTAGGTAAGATTCAAGTGAGTGCAGCCCTCAAAATAATGTATGACAGCGATAAGGAAGAGGAGTTGTGGAACACTTTGGCCCAATTCAACGAGCCCGTGTATTTGCATCAGGTTACGGAATTGGTGGATGGAAAAGTGAAAATATATAACGATTTACCCATTGTTTTGGAAAAAAGGAAGCCTTTTAAAGAGTTGCGCTCCCATTTTCACGTGCCCATATTTTTAAAAGATTATGGGTTGCTTCAATCCACACAAGACCAGATTGAGAAGGTTTTGGACTATTTGAAGGGTAATTTTGTCAGCAATCATATTGAGGTGGAAACCTATACGTGGGATGTTTTGCCCAATGAACTAAAGGTGCCGATTACAGAGTCTATTGCACGGGAATTGGACTGGATGAAATCAAGATTAAAATGAAGAAGACCGTTGTAATCAACATAGTTGGACTTACCAATAGATTGATAGGTGAGCACACCCCATTTATAAAAACTTTTCTGGAAAAAGGAAAGGGCAGCGTGATTAAACCAGTTTTACCTGCTGTTACCTGTTCGGCCCAAAGCACCTATCTTACAGGCAAGTGGCCAACAGAACATGGAATTGTGGGCAATGGATGGTTCTTCAAGGAAGAGTTGGAGGTGAAGTTTTGGCGGCAGGGAAATCCTTTGGTGCAGTCCAATAAAATTTGGGATGAGCTAAAAGCGTTGAACCCAGAATTTACGTGCGCCAACATGTTTTGGTGGTACAATATGTACAGTACTGCGGATTTTAGTGCCACACCACGCCCCAATTATCTGGCTGACGGTAGAAAGATTCCGGACATTTATACCTATCCGGCTGAGTTAAGGGATAAGCTTCAGGCGAAATTGGGAACGTTTCCGTTGTTCAAATTCTGGGGCCCCAAAACATCCATAGCATCCAGTAGGTGGATTGCCGATGCCACGATGGAAATGGATAAGGAAAACAATCCGACCTTGACTTTGGTTTATTTGCCCCACTTGGATTATAACACCCAACGCCATGGACTGAATTTCGATGTTCTGCAGAAGGATTTAAAGGAAATTGATGCTGTGGTCAAGGATTTGGTGGAATATTACGAGGGACAATCGGCCAATATTGTTTTGTTGTCCGAGTATGGCATCACCAACGTGTCCAACCCTATCCACATTAACCGACACTTACGAAAAGAAGGGTATTTGGGTATTAGAGTAGAGCGAGGCTTGGAACTTTTGGATGCAGGCGCAAGCAAAGCTTTTGCGGTTGCCGACCATCAAATAGCGCATGTTTATGCAAAAGATTCCGTTGACTACGACAAACTTTATGAATACTTAAAAACAATTCCGGGGGTGGAAGAGGTTATTCCGAAGAGCGAAAGGGAAAATCATCACATAGATCACGAGCGAGCGGGCGATTTTGTGCTTGTGGCGGACAAGGATAGCTGGTTCACCTATTATTTTTGGGAAGATGATACCGTGGCACCCGATTATGCCAGAATGGTGGACATACACAAAAAACCGGGTTACGACCCCGTTGAAATGTTTACCGACCCTGCAGATAAGCTTGTTGTACCTAGAGTAATGTGGAAACTTTTAAAAAAGAAGTTGGGCTTTAGAACTGTAATGGATGTGATTCCCTTAAAGGCTGAATTGGTGAAAGGATCTCATGGAAGAATTCCGGAAGACAGGGAGGATTGGCCCATTCTAGTGACCAATAGTGTAAGCAATCTGCCCGAAGAAGAATTACTTGCCACAGAAGTTTATGGAGTGCTAAAAAATCATCTAATTCAATAAATATGGAAACGTTTTTCAAGATTTTCGCGGTAGTTTTCACGCTCTTGTTCGGCTATGCCATAGCAGTACAGTTCAATGATCCAGATGCTATAAAATGGATGCTGATTTATTTGGCCGCTGCGGTGGCATCAATACTTTTTCTATTGAAGAAGCTTAAGCCTGTCATCTATTTTTTGCTTACGATTTTCTTTTTGGTGCTGTTCTTTATGTATTGGCCAGAAACCTATGAAGGTGTTCGGTTGGACCAAGGAATGAAAACCGTAAATATTGAAGAGGGAAGGGAATCATTAGGCTCTTTGATTGCCGCGGTAGTGATGTTGGTGTATGGATTGAGAACGCGGTTTATGAATAAATCAAAAGTCTAGATCAAACTCTTTTCTGAGCAAATCCAAATTTGGGTTTTTCTCTCTTAGTTTTTCATACTTCTCTTCTGGAGTAAAGGCAAACTTTTTGGCTACCTCCTCATTAACGGTAATGTAAAGAGAAATGGAATAGTTGTTCAATTTTTGCTTAAGGTAGTCTAGCATCAAGCTTTGTTCCCGTTCTATTTCCTTTTTCATGGTGCCGTTGGGAAGCTCTATCCAAATGGTATTTTCATTTTTGAGTTTGGGAACATCGGTCTGGAGATTACTGGCCAAAATTTTTCGGCCCTGTTTCTCCAATTGGTGGACAAAATCGTCCCAATGCTGCTGCATCTCTTTCTCTTCAAAAGGATCTTTGGGCAAATCTTTTTCGTCTATGCTAGGTGCTTTGGTATTCTCATGTGCCTTTTTAACCTTAATACTCGATAAAGAAAGTCCGGAAACCCGTTTTTCTGAAGTCTTAATTTCAATTTTTTTGGGTTGATAAGGCTCCTTTGGCTCACTTAGCTGTTCCTTTGCCGCTTCTTTTGGTTCAGGAGCATTATTTACGGGTTCTTTTGGGGAGGAGGGTTGCTCGGTTGCTCGGTTATCTTCTTTTGGTGGGGCAGGAGTGCCATTACTGTGGGGTGGCTTTGTACCGTTGGATGTAATTGTTTTTCCTGCAAAATAAGAAGCAGGTATTATGGAACTAGAGTTTTTTTTTTCTCCATCAAAAGTGATGGACGCTAACTTCATGAGGGTGAGCTCGACGAGCAGCCGCTGGTTTTTACTGGATTTGTACTGCAGGTCACAATCGTTTGCCAGGTCTATGGCTTTTAATAGAAATTGTTTTGATGCCTTTTTGGATTGTTCCTGATATTGTTGCGTTACATCTTCACCTACTTCCAAGAGGTTCAAGGTATCGGGGTGTTGACAAACCATCAAATCCCTAAAGTGTGAGGCCAATCCAGTAATAAAATGGTGACCGTCAAATCCGAGCGACAAGGTCTTGTTAAAAAGTACCAAGAGCTCCGGTATGTTGTTCTCCAAAATCAAATCCGTGGCCGAGAAATAGATATCGTAATCGAGAACATTGAGGTTTTCCGTTACGGCCTTTCTCGTCAATTCTTTCCCAGAGAAACTTACCACACGGTCAAAAATGGACAATGCATCCCGCATGGCGCCATCTGCCTTTTGTGCGATGATGTGCAATGCACTTTCTTCAGCTTCAATACCTTGTTGCTCTGCTATATGTTTTAGGTATTCCGAGGCATCCTTTACCGTGATGCGCTTAAAATCAAAAATTTGGCATCGGGATAGAATGGTCGGGATTATTTTGTGCTTCTCCGTGGTTGCCAAGATAAATATGGCGTGTTTTGGAGGTTCTTCCAGGGTCTTCAAAAAAGCATTGAAGGCAGATTGGGAGAGCATGTGGACCTCATCTATAATGTAAACCTTGTACTTTCCAGTTTGAGGTGGAATCCGTACTTGATCTATCAAACTACGAATGTCGTCCACAGAGTTATTGGAGGCTGCATCCAATTCAAAAATATTGAAGGCAAAATCCTCATCTTCCCTTTCAGTGCCATCTTGGTTTATTTTTTTGGCCAAAATACGGGCACAGGTGGTTTTACCTACACCTCTTGGACCACAGAACAACAGGGCTTGTGCCAAATGGTTGTGCTCAATGGCATTCAACAGGGTATTGGTAATGGACGACTGGCCCACAACATCCTTGAATGTCTGGGGTCTATATTTTCTAGCTGATACTATAAATGGTTCCAATGCTGGGAAAAATAGAATTACTACAAATATAAAAATAGGAACGGGCAAAGTTGCCTGCATGTGCACAGTTAACCCGTTTTTTATTAACAATTGGATTACCTTTGCAAATAGCAGGCCACCTTATCGCTGCAAGTATGGGCAACTATGCTTGGAGAGGAAAGTCCGGACACCATAGTGCGGCATAGCGGGTAACGCCCGTCCGCCGTGAGGCGAGGACCAGTGCAACAGAAAGCAAGTACAGTTCGGCTGTAGTGAAATCGGCAAACTCTATGCGGTGAAACGTCATGTAAACCAATGTTTGAGGGCTGCACGCCCGAGTTGGAGGGTAGGCGGTTGGAACACTTGGGCAACCATTTGTCTAGATAAATGATAAGGGTATACAGAATCCGGCTTATGGCCTGCTTTTATTCTACTTCAAAAAAACTGAAGATACTACCCCCATATTTTCGTTGCCCCGAAAATTTTGGATGTTGGGATAGATTGGTTTGGTCGGAATGTTCAATGATCAAAAGCCCATCATCCAGCAATAACTCTTGTTCAAATACCAGATTGGCACTGTTTAAAAATTGTTCGGTATCAAAATCATAAGGTGGGTCTGCAAAAATGAGGTCGAACTTTTCCGGTGTTTTTTGCAAAAACTTGAACACGTCGGATTTCACCGTGTTGATAGTAAAATCCAGTTCCTGTGCCGTTTTGGAGATGTATCGCACACAACCTTGGTGGCCATCTACGGCTGTTATCTTTTGCGTACCCCGCGAAGCAAATTCAAAACTAATGTTCCCTGTTCCCGAAAATAGGTCCAGCACTTTGAGCTCGTCAAAATAAAAGCGATTGTTCAAGATGTTGAACAAGGCTTCCTTGGCCATGTCCGTTGTGGGACGAACAGGTAGTTTTTTTGGGGCAGTCAATCTTTTGCCCTTGTATTTTCCTGAAATAATGCGCATTAAAGAGAGCTTAAAATGGAAAAGTCTATGCTCTCGTTTTCCAATTGATCCATAGGAAAGGAAGGATTGCTGGGCGCAAAAACGGAAACATTTTTTATGTATTGGTAGCAGAGGTCGTAGATAGGGTCTCCCTCTTCAATAGCTCCGAAGAGTTTAAGCTGAATTTTTTCCAAATCCATTTGTAATTGCTCCAAACTGAACAACAGATAGTATAGGAAATCTTCTTTGTTCTTGTACTCGAACTGGTTGTAGAAGAGCAATTTTTTATCGGACATCACCATCATTTCCATCTCGCGTTCGGATACCTGTACATAGCAAATCGGTTCCGAAGTAGTTCTGTTTTGGTTCAACAGGGTGTTGATGAGAACGGTACCGCTATGCTTAAATTCAAACTCCCCAAAAAGCTCAAAAATATAGTTGTTTACATTGGTGTAGGGAATGTAAACGTTCATAATTTCTTGGTTGGGAACCTCATCGTATGCAATAAGGTCGTTTGCCATGATCTTGGCGTTGAATTTTAGGTAGTTGGGCAGCTCTTCTTTGTTAAAAAGTGGCTTTGGTACCAAACCGAACATATTGTTTTTGTGGACGACCATTACTTCGGAAAAGTTTCTTCCAATCCCGCCCTGCTTACTTAGTTTTTCTTTTAATTCCTTTAGCATCAGGTAGGGGGTGAGCTGTGTTTGGAAATTCACCCTTTCAAAGGCTAAGATTTTATTGGTAATGGTATCCAGTGCACAAAAAGAAAGTCCATTCAAGCCAGCTTGAATGGACAGTTTTCTATGGGCGCTATTTGTATCGTTCGGTACTATAGCTAATTTATCTTTTTCCTATCGTATATAGGTGGCCAGTTTCCATTGGTACTAACATCGGTCAAGGAGCCAACCTTTATTTCCGAACCATTAACTTCTTCAACACTCTGGTAAGAATTTTCCTTTTCCACCAAGTCTTCTGGTTGATCGTAAAGCACTACACTTTTCTTGACCTTGGCTTCGAATACTGGGGCTTTATATCCGCTTTTGTCGATAATGTCGGCCTTCATTTCAAACTTTTCATCGTTCTGGGCGTAGGGAACGTTCATCATTGTTTTGTAACGGTCATCTGCTCCAAAAAGGGAATCTTTTACCTTAACAGTACCCAAAGTGTCAATAATAATGGTATCCTGTTGCATTTCAATTTGGTATACCCTATCATACCTCATAAAAGAGGAGTCGCGCTGTGTAGTAATGGTATAGTTGCCGGTGTCGATGAATTTGATCAAGCTTTCAAAATCGTTGGCGTATTTTCCATTTACTGTTTTGTAAGCTTCTTGCGAGTCTCTAATGTCCTTTAACTTGTTGATTACTTTGGCAAATCTTTCATTTCTTACCTTGTTAAACTCAATAGGAGCGTTTATGGAATGATATATTTTATAGCCAAGGTAAATGCTCAGGATTCCAAATAGAATTATTAAAACGGGCTTTACTTTTTGAGGTAAAAATCTATCAATAACGAAAACAAGCCCTATGGTCACAAGGCATATTAATACAACAATAAGAATTAAGTTTAACATATCTGATACTGTCTTTCAAAGTTAATTTAGTGGTTACAGACAAATCTACAATATTTTTTTTATTGGGAAACTTTTTGCTTTAAAAAAGACCACTATATTTAGCACTCATGAAGGATTTTGACGCACCTACTTTTTTAAAGATTTTAACTGAAAAATTCCCGCACGCACCTACCCAAAAACAAGGTCTTGCACTTAATAAGCTGGCTAACTTTGTTTTAGATGGTCAAAAGGACAAAGTGTTCCTTTTAAAAGGATTTGCTGGAACGGGAAAAACGACATTGGTGGCCACATTGGTGAGCAGTCTTTGGAAAGTTAAAATGAGTTCGGTTTTGATGGCTCCTACGGGCAGGGCCGCAAAAGTTATGTCCGTTTACTCCGGAAATAAAGCCTTTACCATTCATAAAAAGATATATTTTCCGAAGAAACAATCGGGCGGGGGGATTCAATTTGTTTTGGCACCGAACAAACATCGCAACACCGTTTTTATAGTGGACGAAGCATCTATGATTCCGGATACACCCGCAGATTCCAAACTGTTCGAAAATGGTTCGCTTTTGGATGACCTTATGTATTATGTGCACTCTGGGCATAACTGTAAATTGATATTGATCGGGGATACCGCCCAATTACCGCCCGTAAAATTGGAGTTGAGTCCTGCACTCGATGAAAATCGCCTATCCTTAAATTATGATAAAGAAGTGGAATGTTTGGAGTTGGATGAGGTAATGCGGCAATCGGATGATTCGGGCATCCTTTATAATGCGACCAACCTTCGGGAGCAATTGCAATCTGAGTTTTTTGAGGACTTTAAATTTGATTTGGCCCACTACAAGGACATTGTCCGTTTAATAGATGGTAACGAAATACAGGAAGCCATTGATTCATCTTACGGTGAAAACGGAAAGGAACAAACGGCCATAATTGTGCGCTCGAACAAAAGGGCCAACCTTTACAATCAGAACATTCGTGAACGTATTCTTTTTTTGGATAATGAAATTTCGGTCGGGGATTACATGATGGTCGTAAAGAACAATTACTTCTGGCTAAAACCCAATTCCGAAGCCGGTTTTATAGCCAATGGAGACATTATAGAGGTGCTGGAACTCTTTGCCATCAAAGAATTGTATGGGTTTAAGTTTGCGGAGGTAAAGGTGAAAATGGTTGATTATCCCAACCAGAAACCTTTTGAAACTGTTCTTTTGTTGGATACGATTACCGCGGTGACGCCTTCCCTCTCTTATGAAGATGGAAACAAACTCTACCAAGAGGTAATGAAGGACTACGCACACGAAAAATCCAAATACCGAAAGTTTTTAGGGGTGAAGAACAACAGGTTCTTTAACGCACTGCAAGTCAAGTTTTCCTATGCGATTACTTGCCACAAATCGCAAGGGGGGCAATGGGATACCGTTTTTGTGGAGCAACCCTATCTGCCCAATGGAGTGGACAAGGATTATTTGAGATGGCTTTACACTGCTGTTACGAGGGCAGAACGACAACTCTACTTAATAGGTTTCAAGGATGATTTTTTTCTTGACTAGGAAAAACCTATTTTAGACATCAGCATGAATATTGAACCAGATACCATAATAAGTTTGTTCCTCGGAATTGGATTGGCGGCCTCGGTCGGTTTTCGTGTTTTTTTGCCACTTTTTGCCCTAAGTTTTGCGGCATATTTGGGAGTTTGGGATCTAAACGAAAGCTGGCAGTGGATTGGAAGTTTGACAGCTCTCATTACCTTGGGAGTGGCTACCATTGTTGAGATTTTCGCCTATTTCATTCCTTGGGTGGACAATGTTTTGGATAGTATTGCCATTCCCTTGGCCGGAATTGCAGGTACCGCCGTAGTGGTGTCCACAGCAGCAAATTTGGACCCCGTGGTCACTTGGTCCTTGGCCATTATCGCCGGGGGCGGAACGGCAACGGCCATAAAAGGGGCCAATGCAGCAGGTAGGTTAACATCCACCGGAACCACAGGAGGATTGGCAAATCCTTTGGTATCGACGGTGGAAACCGGGGCAGCTGTGGCCGTTAGTACGGCATCCATCTTGGTGCCGCCCATTGCAGCTATTCTGGTAATCATCATTTTATTGATCATATTCAGGATTTATAGAAAGATCAGACCCAAAAAATAACATTCATTCAAGCAACAGAAATAAAGTGAATATAATTTCCATGATTCCCGCTCGCTATCAGGCCTCCAGGTTTCCCGCTAAACTGATGCAGGACCTTGGTGGGAAACCCGTGATTGTCAGAACCTACGAAGCAGCCGTTAATACAGGACTTTTTAACGAAGTGTACGTCGTCACCGATAGCCCCATAATCTCCGATGTGATCAAAGAGATAGGAGGTAATGTGATCATGAGCAAAACAACACACGAAAGCGGTAGCGACCGAATTGCGGAGGCTGTGGAAGATATGGATGTGGATATTGTAATCAATGTTCAAGGGGATGAGCCTTTTATTGATGCCGAAAGTTTGGAAAAAATTATCAAAGTATTCAAAAATGATACAGCGAAAGAAATTGACCTAGGATCATTGATGACACCGATTACCGACTGGGATGAAATATCCAACCCCAACACCGTAAAGGTTATCGTGGACAATCAAGATTTCGCCCTTTATTTTTCACGTTCCCCGATTCCTTATCCAAGGGACAAAGAAGTGGAGGCGCCCTACTATAAACATAAAGGGGTATATGTTTTCAGAAAGCGGGCACTCATGGATTTTAAAAAGTTGCCCATGTTGCCTTTGGAGGCCAAGGAAAAAATAGAGGCCATCCGATTTTTGGAGTACGGTAGGAAAATAAAAATGGTGGAAACCCATGTTACGGGTATAGAAATTGATACCCATGAGGATTTAGATCGAGCCAGAAAAATATGGAAGTAGATTTCTCCAACATAAAAACAATTGGTTTTGATGCAGACGATACCCTTTGGGTAAACGAGACCTATTTTAGGGATACCGAAGAAAAGTTTGCTGAACTCTTGGAAGGTTACGAAACCAAGAACAAGATAGACCAAGAGCTATTTAAAATAGAAATGGCCAACTTGGATATTTATGGATATGGTATAAAAGGATTTATGCTCTCCATGATAGAATCTGCGCTGGACCTTTCCAATAATAAGGTTTCGCAAGAAACCATTGGAGAAATATTGAACCTGGGCAAGAAAATGATATCCCATCCCGTGGAATTGCTCGATGGGGTGGAGGAAGTGCTATCCAAATTGGTAGGAAAATATAGGTTGGTCGTTCTGACCAAGGGAGACCTGTTGGACCAAGAGCGAAAGTTGGAAAAGTCCGGGCTTTCCAAATATTTTCACCATGTAGAAGTTTTAAGCGATAAAAAAGAGAATAACTATAAAAATTTACTAGATCATTTAAATATAGATGTGGGCGAGTTTTTGATGATTGGCAATTCCTTAAAATCGGATATATTGCCCATCTTGAATATTGGGGCCCAAGCTGTTCACGTTCCATTTCATACCACATGGGCGCACGAAATGGTTTCCGAGGACGAGTTGGTGAACAACCATCTAAAACTTAATGGTCTAAAAGAAATTTTGAAGTATTTGAATAACTAATGAAGATAGAAAGCAATTTGAAAAAGCATAAAATAAACCCTGCAAATAAAACCACCTACCGAAACTTTCCCATGGTACCCAAAGTTATTTTTGGAGCGGGAAGCTTTTCACAGTTGAGTGATATTTTGCTGCCAATGCGAAAAAGTTCGGAGGCACCCTTTATTTTTCTGGTAGACGATTTCTTCGAAAACGAACAGTTCTTGGCACAGGTTCCTTTGATGTTCAATGACGAGGTTATTTTTATTTCCGCGGAAGAGGAGCCCAAAACAGCACAAGTTGATGCGCTTGTTGCCCAGATCAGGGAAAAATACAGCGAACTTCCATCGGGCATTATAGGTATTGGGGGAGGAACGCTATTGGATTTGGCCAAGGCCGTATCCATATTATTGAACAATAAAGGACTCGCCAAGGACTACCAAGGATGGGATTTGGTGAACAAGCCGGCATTGTACCATGTTGGAATCCCCACCATTAGTGGAACAGGAGCCGAAGTGTCGCGTACCACAGTATTGTTGGGACCAGAAAAAAAATTGGGGATCAATTCGGATTTTACACCTTTTGACCAAGTACTTTTGGATCCCGATTTTTCAAAAACTGTTCCCAAAGACCAATGGTTCTATACCGGTATGGATTGCTTTATCCATTGTGTGGAATCCTTAACGGGTACTTACCTGAATGCTTTTAGCCAGAGTTATGGGGAGAAGGCCATGGAACTTTGCCAAGATGTATTTCTTGGAGATATTCCAGCAGAAGATTCCAGGGACAAGTTGATGATGGCATCTTGGCACGGGGGAATGAGCATCGCTTATTCACAGGTTGGGGTGGCACATGCCATGAGCTATGGTTTATCATACGTCTTGGGGGTAAAACACGGAATAGGAAATTGTTTGGTGTTTCAACATTTGGAAGAATTTTATCCCGAGGGCGTAGTGTTGTTCAATAAAATGATGGATAAGCACAATATTCAATTACCAAAAGGAGTTTGTGCCGACCTTACCCAAAACGATTTTGATGTGATGATCAATGTGTCCATGAGTTTGGAACCCCTTTGGGAAAACGCCCTGGGCAAGGATTGGAAAACCATAATGACGCCAGAGCGTCTTCAATCACTTTATGAAAAAATATAAGATTTGCTCTTGATAGGGCAAATGGCCAAAAAATGCAATGGCTCGCTAAATTTATTTACTTCAATATTTTGGGATGGAAGCTCAGCGGTTCCTTTCCCGACGTGAAAAAGTGCGTTGTAATCGTTGTACCGCACACCCATTGGTTGGATTTCTTTTTGGGATTGTTGATCAGGAAAGTGGTCAACCAAGAAATTAACTATATTGGCAAAAAGAGCCTTTTTAAGCCCCCGTTCGGATGGTTTTTTAGGTGGACTGGAGGTGCACCCGTAGATCGTTCCAAAAATTCCAATACGGTAGATAATATCGTTCAGGTTTTCAATGCCAGAAAAATATTCCGCCTAGCATTGGCTCCAGAGGGAACACGAAAAAAGGTAGAACAGCTCAGAACGGGATTTTATCATATCGCCAAAAAGGCCCATGTGCCCATTGTGATGGTCGCTTTTGATTTTGGCAAGAAGGAAATCAAAATAGGGGAACCGTTTTTTACTACGGACAATCAAGAAAACGACTTCCAAAAAATTCAAGACTTTTATAAAGGGGTAAAGGGAAAAGTGCCCGAATACAGCTTTGATTAAATTACACCCCCTTCCAATATTTTTGATGGCTATAAATCAAACATGCAAACATGTTATGATACCAACTTATATTTTAAAAATGGTGTGATTGTACAATATGGAAGTTCTTTTGCTTAAAAAACCATTATCTTGAATTGATTATTAACTAACAAACTATTTATGAAATTATCAACCTTCCAATCTATTGGTAAAGCTATTCTCTGTTGTTTTTTATCCTTTTCTTTTGCCAATACTTCAATGGCACAAGAATCCAAAAAAAGACTGCCCATTATTGATGTGCACGTGCACGCCATGGGAGGCAATCCGAATGCTTCGCCTATGTGTCCATGGTTTTTAAAAGATATGCCGGGCAGCGGCCCAAACCAGGAGCCACCATCTTTTATAAATACCAATTGTATTTCTCCCTTACAACCCGCCAGAAGCGATGCCGAAATGGATGCAGCCATTCTTAGGGCCAATAAAGAATTGAACATTACTATGGTGGTGAGCGGAGATGCTAAAGTTATCCATAGATGGCATAAGGCAGCACCCGACCGTATAATTCCATCTTTGGGAATCAGCAATGCCAATGAGATGACAGTTGAAGCATTTAGGGATTCATTGTCCTCAGGCTTTTATAAAGTAATGGGCGAAGTGGCTCCCCAATACCAAGGAATGTCCCCAAGCGATATGTCGCTGGATGAATACTTTGGTGTGGCCGAAGAATTGGGTATCCCTGTTGGAATACACATGGGAACAGGCGGCAATGGCATGGCCAATATTACACGACCTAAGTACAGGGCCTCTCTTGGTCAACCCTTTTTGTTGGAAGATATGTTGGCAAGACACCCTAAACTGAAAATTTGGGTAATGCATGCCGGTTACCCTATGGCAGACCAAATGATTGCACTCATGGGCGCCAATGCTTATGTTTATGTGGATTTGGCCGGCTTTATTTGGTCGTATCCGTTGGAGGAAATCCATGCGTATCTAAAACGTTTGGTACAGGCAGGTTTTGCCAAAAGAATTATGTATGGAACGGATTTGATGATGTGGCCGGAATTGCTCGAAACTTCCATTGAAGTGATTGAAAGTGCCAACTACCTTTCCGAAGAGCAGAAAAGAGATATATTCTTTAACAATGCAGTGCGATTTTTTAATTTGGATGCTTCCAAATTTGAATGATCACTAAATAAGGAATGAACAAAAGGGGGCTTGCCAACTGGCACCCCCCCCCTTTTTTTTGTTTATAATAAAGGGAAGTTTCTATTCTTTCATGCTATGAAAAACGTTCTGCACATCATCGTCCTCTTCGATTTTTTCCAGAAGTTTCTCTACATCGGCCATTTCTTCTTCATTGAGTTCTTTGGTTACTTGTGGAATGCGGTCAAAACCAGAGGAAACAATTTCAATCTCTCTCGATTCCAATTCTTTTTGAATGGCACCAAAATTTTCAAAAGGCGCATAAATATGGATACCGTCTTCATCCACAAATACTTCTTCGGCACCAAAATCGATCATTTCCAGTTCCAGTTCCTCAGGGTCGATACCCTCACCGTTGATGGTAAAGTTGCAGGTATGGTCGAACATAAATTCAACAGAGCCCGATGTGCCCAAACTTCCGTTACATTTGTTAAAGTAGCTTCGGATATTGGCCACGGTGCGTGTATTATTGTCGGTGGCCGTTTCAATTAAGATGGCAATACCGTGGGGTGCGTAGCCTTCAAAAAGCACTTCTTTGTAATCACCCTGACTTTTGTCCGAAGCCCTTTTAATGGCACGCTCAATATTGTCCTTGGGCATGTTTACGGACTTGGCATTCTGAATTACGGCACGTAGCTTGGAATTGGCATCGGGGTCGGGGCCACCTTCTTTAACGGCCATAACAATATCTTTCCCAATACGTGTAAAGGCTTTGGACATGGCTGCCCAACGCTTCATTTTACGTGCTTTTCTAAATTCGAACGCTCTTCCCATATAATCTTAAATTCTGGATGATGGCAAATTTAGCAAAAAAAGCCCCTTTGTCAAGATGAATATGGGTTGTGCTACCCAACTATTTCATCTATGGATTTTGCCAGGTCGATATCCTTTTGGGTAAGCCCGTCGGCATCATGTGTGCTTAGTTTGATCGTGAGGTTGTTGTAGACATTTTCCCAATTGGGATGATGGTTTCGCTTTTCACATTCAAAAGCAATGTGCGTCATTGTCGCAAAGGCCTCCTTAAAGTCCCCAAAAGTGAAGGTTTTCTCGATCATATCATCTTTTAAGGTCCAACCTGATAAGTTTTTCAAGGCTGCTGTAATTTCATTTGTGGTCAACTTTTTCATACATCTTCATTTTCCAAGAAGATAATCAATTAAGCGATCAAAAGAAAACTATACTGGGAGATGGTGCTCTATAATTTCTTGGCAACTGATACGCAGGTTCTTTGGCAAGACATTGTCCTTGGGCAAAGCAGCCAAATATCTATCCTCGTTGGTGGTGTAGACCCTTTTGTAAATCGGATGATAATTTCCCAAATGCTCGATGACCTCTTTGATGAATTCCTCATGCTGGATAAGATCGTTACTGCCCAAATGATAAATGCCTGTTTTGTTTCTATTGATGAGGTAGTGGATTTGTTGTGTAAGCCTATCATCGTTGGTCACGTTAATGATAAGGTTCGGGAATACCTCAATAGGTTCTTTGTTTGCTATGTTTTCCTTGATTTCTTTGATTCGGGGCGAAGCATTTCCAAAAACCATAGGTACACGAAGTATTGCGGTTTTACCTTTAGGTAAACGCATCATCATGTTTTCGATTTTTATTTTGAGGCGTCCATAGACACTTAACGATAGGGTTTTGTCATGCTCATACGATGGAAACTTGCTGTAGGCATCAAAAACATTGGCAGATGAAATAAAGTACAATTTTGTATCTGTTTGCATCAAATACTCCATCAAATGTTGATGGGCTTGAATTTGTGCGGGAAAATTTCCCCGGAGCGATGAAACAATTACATCTGGCTTAACCTTTTCAAGAACCTTAAAAATATCATCTTCCTCAATATCGTAGCGTAAAAACTGTTTGTTCTTGGCAAAAGAACGATTGGAGCAGTAAGTACCGTAAGTATCAAAATAGGAGCAGAGTTCTTTGTATATGGCATTGCCCACAAATCCACTCGCTCCCAGTATCAATATCTTTTTTTTATCCAAATGTTAATTAGGTGTTTTTGTAGAATGGCAATTTTACAATGCTTGCCAAAACAGTATTTTTTCGTATTTGAATATGGATAGGGGTATCCACTTTTGAAAACTCGGTGGTCACATAGCCGAGCCCGATTCCTTTGGAGAGGGATGGCGACATGGTGCCCGAGGTTACTTTTCCTACTTCGTTGCCATCGGTATCCAAAATAGGGTATCCCGCTCTTGGGATCCCCCGCTCTTCCATTTGGAATGCTACCAGTTTTCTTTTGGGACCTTCGGCTTTTTCTTTAGCAAAGTTTTCGCTGTTCACAAATTCCTTCGTGAACTTGGTAATCCAACCCAAGCCAGCTTCAAACGGAGAGGTAGTATCGTCAATGTCGTTTCCGTAAAGACAATAACCCATTTCCAAGCGTAGGGTGTCACGGGCGGCCAAACCAATAGGTTTAATGCCAAAATCGGCTCCAGCTTCCAAGACTTTGTCCCACACTTGTTGCACTTCGGAATTCTTGCAATAGATCTCAAAACCTCCGGAACCGGTATATCCAGTGGCGGATATGATTACATAATCGATCCCTGCAAAATCACCTACAACAAAGTTGTAGAACTTAATGGCGGATAAATCCACAGAAGTGATGGATTGCATAGCCTCTACCGCCTTGGGTCCTTGGATGGCCAATAGGGAATAATCATCTGAAATATCCCGCATTTCAGCATCAATGGTTTTATTATATTTTGTAATATGGTCCCAATCCTTTTCAATATTGGATGCATTCACCACCAACAGATAGGTCTCGTCTTTTACCCTATAAACAATTAGATCGTCCACGATTCCGCCCGTTTCGTTGGGCAAACAACTATACTGCGCTTTTCCAACGGCCAATTTGGAAGCGTCATTTGTCGTCACTTTTTGGATCAGTTCCAAAGCCTGTGGGCCCTCGATCAAAAACTCCCCCATGTGCGAGACATCAAAAACGCCCACACCTTTGCGAACGGTTTCGTGTTCAATATTTACACCTTCGTAGGAAACGGGCATATTATAGCCCGCAAAAGGTACCATTTTAGCTCCCAATGCCTCATGCGTTTTGGTAAGTGCAGTATTTTTCATTCCTTTTGGTTTTGAGGCAAATTTATTGATTTCACCGCAGATGCACCTTCATCCAAAAGAATGTTTTAAACAACGCTTTGTTAAAATTGCCGAGTGTTTGACTAAATATCGAGCAAATAGGATTTTAGATTTTCGTATTCAGAGATTTGATGCGACTTTTTCTGTTTGTGCATTACCCTTTTAATTTGATTTGGGATTTTCGGACTCAATCCCAAAGTATCCTCCACCACATCCAAAAACTTAACAGGATGCGCCGTTTCCAGGAAAATACCATAGGTATCTGGATGGGATTTTTGGTATTCCTTAAACCCTAAGTACCCTACTGCTCCATGAGGGTCCATGACATATCCAGTTTTGGAATATACCTCTTTCATGGTTGTTTTGGTGGCTTCATCTGTAAATGCATAGGAGGAAAGGTGCTCTTTGAGCGTTTCCAAATCATTTTTGTGCATATGTCGAATCCGTACAAAATTGCTTGGGTCGCCCACATCCATGGCATTGGAAATAGTGGCAATGGATGACATCGGTTTGTATACCCCATTCTCCATAAATTTGGGAACCACATCGTTTACATTGGTGGAGGCCACAAAATGTTTGACGGGCATACCCAATTTTTGGGCGACCATCCCTGCACAGATATTTCCAAAATTCCCAGAGGGTACGGAGAAAACAATTTCCTTTCCTTTTGATTTTGCTTGTTTGTAGGCAAATAAAAAATAGAACAATTGGGGCAACCATCTGGCCACGTTGATACTATTTGCCGAGGTCAATTTCTTATGGTCCGTGATCTCTGTATCCAGAAAAGCAGTCTTTACCATGCGTTGACAATCATCAAAAACGCCATCCACTTCCATGGCCTCAATGTTTTGTCCCAATGTGGTCAATTGTTTTTCTTGTATTTCGCTCACTTTTCCGCTAGGGTAAAGGATAACCACTTTTACACCATCAACCCCTAAAAAACCATTGGCAACGGCACCACCAGTATCCCCTGAAGTGGCCACCAAAACGGTAACATCTTGTTTTTCTCCCTGAGAGAAGTAACCGAGGCAGTTGGCCATAAAACGCGCGCCAACATCTTTAAAAGCCATGGTGGGGCCGTGAAAAAGCTCCAAGGTGGCCACATTTTCTTCGATGTCGACCACAGGAAAATCAAAATCCAACGTATTGGCGATGATTTCTTTCAAGGCCTCATCAGGAATATCTTCGTTTACAAATTGATGAATGGCTTGGAACGCTATTTCCTGATTGGAAAGCTCTTCAATATGTTCAAAAAAAGCAGTAGGAAGTGGTGTGATGCTCTCCGGAAAGTAGAGTCCCTTGTCCGGAGCGATTCCTGCTATGACCGCCTCTTTGAACGAGGCCTGTATATTTTGGTTGTTTAGACTGTAGAATTTCATGGATTTAAGCATTTTTTTTTATCCCTTGGCTGTTGACTTTGGAAATGTGAATATCGAAATCCACCCCAATATTTTGATAGGTTTTTTTCATGGACTCGGCCACCCGTTTGGCAGTTTCCTCGCCTTTGCTCAGGGCAAAAATTGATGGCCCCGACCCTGAAATTCCACTTCCCAAGGCACCTGATTCAAGAGCATTTTTTTTAATATCATCGAAAGCGGGAATCAAAATGGAACGGATGGGCTCCACGATATGGTCGTGCAATGAGCGTCCGATGAGTTCGTAATCATTCTGGAACAGTCCGGCGACCAGTCCGCCCAAATTGCCCCACTGTTGAATGCCCTGTTGCATGGAAATAGTGGTCTTTAAAATTTTACGGGAATCCGAGGTTTTGATTTCAATCTGCGGATGGATGACCGTTGCGAATAATTCCGATGGTGTTGGTATCGGGATAATGTCCAGTGGCTCATAACTCCGAACCAAGGTGAACCCACCATAAATGGCTGGGGCCACATTATCGGCATGGGCCACATCACTGGCCAATTTTTCCCCTTGCATGGCAAACTGTACTAATTCCAATTTGGTAAACGGCCTGCCCAACAATTCGTTCATGGCCCAAACAGCCCCCGTCGAACTTGCCGCACTGCTACCAATACCACTTCCTGGTTTAATGCGTTTGTCGATTTCAATTTCAAAACCTCCATCGTAATCGCTTTTTTCCAAAAAGGCCAAACCCGCTACGCCTGCTACATTGTTTTCCGTTTCCAAAGGAAGCTCTTGCCCTTTTATTTTGGTGATTCGAATGCCTTTTTCGGAAGTTTTGCGAATGGTCATTTCATCGCCGACCGAATCGAGTGCCAAACCCAGTACGTCAAATCCGCAGGAAACGTTGGCAATGGTTGCCGGGCAAAATACTTTGATTTCCTCCATAATCTAGAAATTACCTATTCTAACAATATCCGCAAAGATACCCGATGCGGTAACATCGGCACCTGCTCCGGCCCCTTTTATGATCAAAGGTTGGTCCACATAACGGTCGGTAAAGAACAGTACAATGTTGTCGCTCCCCTCCAAGTTGTAAAAATCGTGTCCTTTTGGAATTTGCTGTAAGCCCACTTTGGCCTTTCCATCTTCAAATTGGGCCACATATTTTAGTTTGCTATCGGCATCGGCTGCAATTTTGTACAATTTTTGGAAGTCAGCTTCATATTTTTTCAAGCTTTCAAAAAATGCTTCGTTGGAATCGGCCTCTAGGCTTTCTTTGGGAAGGAATGCTTCGTTTTCGATATCCTCAATATCCAATTGATGGCCACTTTCCCGAGCTAGAATCAAGATTTTACGCATGACGTCGACACCACTTAAATCGATGGTGGGGTCGGGTTCTGTATAACCCTGTTCCTGTGCCTGCTTTACCACATCGTGGAAAGTAGTGGTATCATTAAAACTGTTGAAGACAAAATTTAAACTACCGGATAGCACAGCCTGAATTTTTCTCACTTTGTCACCCGAAGCGATCAAGTGCTTTAGGGTGTCAATAATGGGCAAACCGGCCCCCACATTGGTCTCGAACAAATAAGGGGCACTGTATTCCTTGGCCAAGTGTTTTAGTTCCTTGTAGTACTCGTAATCCGAAGAGGATGCAATTTTATTACAAGTGACCACGGAAATACTGTTTTTGAGATAGCTCGAATAGCTTTCAGAGACTTCGGCACTGGCCGTATTGTCCACAAAAATACTGTTGCGATAGTTTAGTGCATTGACGCGGCTAAAAAATGCTTCTTTATTGGCAGGTTCTCCCTGACCTATTACTTTTTCCCAGTCTTTGAGTGAAATTCCACTTTCATCAAAAGCCATTTTTCTGGAGTTGCTGATTCCAATAACTCGAACATTAAGTTTTAGCTCTTCTTTTAAATATTTTTTTTGCTGACGGATTTGCTGCAAAAATTTGGAACCCACATTGCCAACGCCCATCACGAAGAGGTTAAGCTGTTTAATGTTTTCCTCGAAAAAGGTTTCGTGCAACGCGTTCAGCGCTTTTTTTACATCCTCTTTTTTGATGACTGCAGAAATATTACGTTCCGATGCCCCTTGGGCGATTGCCCTAATATTTACATTGTTCTTGCCCAAAGTACTGAACATTTTACCGCTCAACCCTTGGTGACTTTTCATGTTGTCCCCCACCAAGGCTACAATGGTAAGGTCTTTTTCAACGATAACGGGTTTTATCTTTTTCCTTGATATTTCATATTCAAAGGTCTCGTTGACCGCTTCGGCTGCCATGTCCACATCTTCATCGGCAATCCCTACACAGATGGAATGCTCGGATGATGCTTGGGTAATCAGGACAATACTGATGTTCTTTACGGAAAGGGTTTCGAAAAAACGCTTGGAAATTCCAGGAATCCCGATCATACCGGGCCCTTCCAATGACAGAAGGCTTATGTTGCCCACATGGCTGATGCCTCGCACTGTTTTCCCATTCCCATTGTTGTTTTTGGTAATCAAGGTTCCGGGGCTATCTGGGTCAAAAGTATTTTTTATCGCAATAGGAATTTCTTTGCCCAAAATCGGTTGGATGGTAGGGGGATACAATACTTTGGCTCCAAAATGGGACAGTTCCATGGCTTCTTGGTAGCTTATGTTGGCGATACATTTTGCCTGCTTTACCAGTTTGGGGTTAGCGGTGTACATACCGCTAACGTCGGTCCATATTTCTAATATTTCCGCATCTACGGCAGCGGCGATAATGGCGGCGGTATAATCGGAGCCGCCTCTGCCGAGGGTAGTAAGATTTCCACTTTTGCTAGATGCCACGAACCCAGGTAAAATTGTGATTTGGTTTTCTGTGGATATAAAATACGTCTCGCAATTGGCATTGGTTATGTTGAAATCCACATTGGCCTTTCCGAAATTGTTGTCGGTTTTAATGAGTTCCCTGCTATCTTTAAAAGTAACGTCCAATCCTTCGGATTTTAGGAACTCGCTAATGATGAAGGACGATAGCAATTCGCCATAGCTAACAATTTTGTCAGACAATTTGGGAGTGAGTTCACCAATTAAAAAAGCACCTTCCAGCAAAGTTTCCAAAATATTGAGTTCGCTTTTTACTTTGCTCAAAGCGGCACTTTGCGATTTTACGGGGATCAATTCCCTGATGGCGGAAATGTGTCTGTCCTCAATTTCTTTGAGGCTGTTTTTGTAGCTTTCATCTTGTTCGGATGCCAAACGCGATGCATTCAAGAGTAGGTCGGTTACACCTCCAAAGGCTGATACCACAACGGCAATTTGCTCGTTATTTTGGTTGTTGAGGATGGATTTGACCTTATTTATATGTTCTGGATTGGCAACAGAAGTGCCTCCAAATTTTAAGACTTTCATAAAGAAATAGTGTTGAAAAAAATTGTAAATAGATTAAAAAACGGACGGAATTATATATAGCAGACTTACCCCAAAGGGGTGGTAATGGTAATAGTGAAGGTAGATGAAAAGGGATTCATCAAATTAAGGTTACTATCCGTTTGTTTTAACTCCATTGCTCGTTAATGAGGTGATAAATGTAGTACTTTTGAATACTCCATCAAATCGTTGGCGTTGTTTTTTACGAAATCTTTATAAATAACCATTTTTTATTGCTGAATGAAAATTTTTAATGCACATCAAATCTATCAGGCTGATAAATCCACAATCCAAAAAGAGGGAATAAAGAGCGATGAACTGATGGAGCGTGCCGCTACCCAGTTGTTCGAATGGATGCATTCCCGTTTGCGAGGCACCAAGGTCAATATTAAATTGTTCTGTGGAATAGGAAATAATGGGGGAGATGGTTTGGTACTTGCCAGAAAATTGAATGAACACGGTTATTCCACTGAAGTGTATGTGGTAAATTATAGTGATAAACGTTCGGAGGATTTTCTGTTGAACTTAGAACGGTTGAAGGAGCAAAAAGTTTGGCCGGATTTTATCAATATAGAAAGTGACTTGCCCCAAATAACACTTAATGATATTGTGGTGGATGCCATTTTTGGTATCGGGCTCAATCGCCCTCCGGATGATTGGGTTGGTAATTTGATACAGCACATTAATGCTTCCCAGGCTTTTGTATTGTCCGTGGATGTTCCGTCGGGATTGCCTGTGGACAGAAGTCCGTGGGAAGCGGAGTTTGTGATTCGGGCTAGTTATGTTTTGAGCTTTCAAGTGCCCAAATTGGTTTTCTTTTTACCGGAAACAGGTGTATATGTTAACCAATGGGAGATTCTGGATATTGGTCTGGATCAAGATTTTATTGCTAAAACGGATGTTGATTATGAGCTTATAGGCAGACCGGAGGTGCTGCCCATATACCGGCCGCGACTTAAGTTTTCGCATAAGGGGATTTATGGTCATTCCGTTATCATTGGTGGAAGTTATGGAAAGATTGGTGCCGTACAATTGGCTGCCAATGCCAGTTTGAGCGTTGGAAGTGGTTTGGTGACCGCCTTTGTGCCCAAATGCGGGTATGATTCTTTGCAAACAGCGATTCCTGAAGTAATGGTATTGACAGGATCTCGGGAGAAGTGTATTTCGGAAATAGAGATTCCTTTTGAACCTTCGGTGGTGGGAATAGGGATCGGAATTGGCCAAGATGATGATACGGTTTCGGCTTTCAGTGCTTTTTTGAAAAAGGTCGATACTCCCATGGTCATTGATGCGGATGGATTGAACATGCTGTCCCAAAACCCGGAAATGCTCAAGGATGTCCCCAACTTATCGGTTCTAACCCCTCATCCAAAGGAATTGGAGCGATTGATCGGACGTTGGTCATCTGATTTTGAAAAGTTGGAAAAAACCAAGGCATTTGCATCCAAGTATAATCTAGTGGTGGTTATAAAAGGAGCACATACGGTTACTATATATAATGGTAAAGGCTATGTTAATACTACAGGAAACCCTGGTATGGCAACAGCGGGGAGTGGCGATGTTTTAACAGGGATGATTACCGGGCTTATCGCACAAGGCTATTCATCTGTAAAGGCAGCCATATTTGGTGTGTACCTGCACGGTTTGGCAGGAGATTTAGCGGTACCCTCAACAGGTTATGAGGCGCTTAAGGCATCCATACTTGTGGAACATATTGGAAATGCCTATTCCGAACTGTTCCGTCAGCCGGAAATGGAACAGAAGGATAATGCCCAGTAGTTAGGCACTGTTTCTTCCCTTTTTTGGTTTTATTCTTTTTAGCACCCAATCCAAAGCATTGTCAAATTCTATAAAAAACTCCATTGGTTTTTTGTAGAACATTTTTTCAATGTTGAAATTGTGCATATCTATCTCCTTTTTGGAGACTATGGCAAAGGCCTTTAAGTTGTCCAGGCCTCTGAGGTAATTGTATACAGTAGGGTCTATCGCATAGGAGTTCTTTCTAAGGCTGATATAGCCAAAGTCTTTGTCTCTAAAGTGTATTTCCGAAATTCCAATGATTTGATAGGTCCTTTCTAGAGTTATAGTAGCACCTTCATCAAAAGAAGCGACCATATAGTTGTCAAAAACTTGCACGGTCCCGACCTCCAGGCGATACTCGCGTACCACCACAGTCTTCTTATTAGAAGTAATTTTCATCCCCAATGTAATTATAGTGTCTCGCTTACGAAAGTAGCGGGGAGGGACAGTCAACGGAAAAATAATAGATTAAACGCTAAAATATCTTATGTATGGTAAATTCAAGGCATAAAAAAAAGCTGACAGTAGTCAGCTTTTTTTAAAGTTTTATCAGGTTTTATTTTTCAGCCTCAGGTGATTTTTCAGCTTTTTTTATTTTAATGGTGAGTTCTTCTTTTTCTTCATCCAAGTCCATAAAAATACTGTCGCCCTCTTCCAATTTGGAGTTTACGATTTCCTCGGCGAGGGCATCCTCTATATATTTTTGGATGGCCCTCTTGAGTGGTCGTGCTCCATATTGCTTATCAAAGCCTTTGTCGGCGATATAGTCCTTGGCTTTGTCGGATAGATTTAAATCGTAACCAATTTCCTTGATTCTTTTATAGAGCTTGTTCAGTTCTATATCAATGATTTTGTGGATATCCTCTCTTTCCAAAGAATTAAAGACTACTACATCGTCTATCCTGTTTAAGAATTCGGGAGCAAAGGCTTTTTTCAATGCGTTTTCGATAACGCTTTTCTGATGGTCGTCGGCCTGTGCCTTTTTTGCAGCGGTACCAAAACCAACTCCCTGTCCAAAATCCTTCAATTGTCTTGCACCGATATTGGAAGTCATGATTATGATAGTGTTCCTAAAATCAATTTTACGTCCAAGACTATCGGTAAGGAAGCCATCATCCAACACTTGCAGCAACATATTGAATACATCGGGATGGGCTTTCTCCACTTCGTCCAATAAAATCACGGAGTAAGGCTTACGACGAACTTTTTCGGTCAACTGTCCACCTTCTTCGTAACCTACATATCCCGGAGGCGCTCCTACCAATCTTGAAATGGCGAATTTTTCCATGTATTCGCTCATATCGATTCGTATCAAGGCATCTTCGGAATCAAATAGTTCCTTGGCCAAAATTTTTGCCAATTGGGTTTTACCAACCCCGGTTTGGCCCAAGAAAATGAACGAGCCAATGGGTTTGTTCGGGTCCTTAAGCCCGGCACGGTTCCTTTGGATTGCTCTTGCTACCTTGGATACAGCTTCATCTTGACCGATTACAAATCCTTTGATAAGATTGGGCAGTTCTGCCAATTTGTTGCTTTCGGTCTGCGCTATTCTGTTTACGGGTATACCGCTCATCATGGAAACAACATCGGCAACATTGTCTTCGGATACGGTTTCCCTGTGAAGTTTGCTTTCTTCCTCCCAACGCTCCTGTGCGGTTGCCAATTCTTTTTCCAGACGTTTTTCATCATCCCTTAGCTTAGCAGCTTCTTCGTATTTCTGTTTTTTGACAACGCTGTTCTTCAGCTCTCGAACATCTTCGAGTTGGCTTTCCAGTTCCAAAATCTGTTTGGGAACATCCATGTTGACGATGTGTACTCTTGACCCGGCTTCATCCAAGGCGTCAATGGCCTTGTCCGGTAAAAAGCGGTCCGTCATGTAACGGTTGGTCAATTTTACACAGGCCAAAATAGCCTCGTCCGTATAATTTACATTGTGGTGTTCTTCGTACTTGCCTTTGATGTTCATCAAAATTTCGATGGTTTCTTCCACGGAAGTGGGCTCTACCATTACTTTTTGGAAACGACGTTCCAAAGCACCATCTTTTTCTATGTATTGTCTGTACTCGTCCAACGTTGTGGCCCCGATACATTGAATTTCGCCTCTGGCCAATGCAGGTTTGAACATGTTGGAGGCATCCAGGCTTCCAGTTGCACCACCTGCACCCACAATGGTGTGAATCTCGTCAATGAACAGGATGATGTCGTCATTCTTCTCCAGTTCGTTCATAACGGCTTTCATACGTTCCTCGAACTGGCCGCGGTACTTTGTACCGGCCACCAAAGAGGCAAGGTCCAAGGTTACTACTCGCTTATTGTAAAGTATGCGGGAAACCTTCTTGTTGATAATGCGTAGTGCCAATCCTTCGGCGATGGCACTTTTACCTACACCGGGTTCACCAATAAGCAAGGGGTTGTTCTTTTTACGCCTGCTCAATATTTGGGAAACACGCTCAATTTCCTTTTCTCTGCCCACTACGGGATCCAATTTGTTCTCTTCGGCCAAACGGGTAAGGTCGCGTCCAAAATTGTCCAAAACTGGGGTCTTGGATTTTTTGTTTCCTTTTTGTGCAGCGCTTCCGGAACCGAAAGAACTTTCTTTGCTATCTCCCATATCGTCTGTATCCCCTGGAAAAGATTCCGCCTGTGGGGTGTCTATAAAATCATCATCGCTGGTAATCATGGACTTGAACTGTTCCTTGACATTGTCATAGTCCACTTTCAGTTTGTGCAATAGTTTGGTTGTTGGATCATTCTCGTTCCTCAAAATACAGAGCAGCAAATGTGCTGTGTTGATGGAAGAACTTTGGAAGAGCTTTGCTTCCAAAAAAGTGGTCTTCAGGGCCCGTTCTGCTTGGCGGGTCAGGTGAAGATTCTTTTTGTCCTTCTGTATAGTTCCTGTATTCGGATTTGCGGGACTTAGGATTTCCACCTTTCTACGCAGGTGATCTAAATCCACATCGAGTGCATCCAATATATTTATGGCTTTGCCATTTCCGTCTCTTAAAAGACCTAGCATAAGGTGCTCCGTGCCAATAAAATCATGGCCCAGTCTCAGGGCTTCTTCCTTGCTGTATGCTATAACGTCTTTTACTCTGGGGGAAAAATTATCGTCCATACGTTTCTTTTTCAGCAATTAAAATTAATAAAAGTATTGTTACGGTGGTCAAATACCGTACCCTTATTCGATAAAGTAGTGGTAAATGTCGAAATAATTACTGTTTTTTTCTGATTTAACAAAGGTTTATTATCACATTCTCGATTATGTCCACACTGTTGATAATTTTTTTAATAAAGTATTCGCAAAGCGTTATAAAGGCTGCTATTTTCTGTATATTGCCATGATAATTTAACCACAAAAAATCTATAATAAATAAGCATGGCGGAAGGAGAAAAGTTAATTCCCATTAATATTGAGGATGAGATGAAATCTGCCTACATTGATTATTCAATGTCGGTCATTGTGTCACGTGCCCTGCCAGATGTTCGTGATGGTTTAAAGCCTGTTCACCGGAGAGTGCTCTATGGAATGCACGATTTGGGTGTCAGGTCCAATAGTTCGCATAAAAAGTCCGCCCGTATTGTGGGTGAGGTTTTGGGTAAGTATCACCCACATGGTGATTCTTCAGTATATGATACCATGGTGCGTATGGCCCAGGAATGGAGCCTTAGGTACATGTTGGTGGATGGTCAGGGTAACTTTGGTTCAGTGGATGGAGATAGCCCTGCGGCCATGCGTTATACCGAGGCCAAAATGCGCAAGATCGCAGAGGAGATGTTGGCCGATATCGATAAGGATACCGTAGATCATCAACTTAATTTTGATGACACCATTGAAGAACCTACCGTGTTGCCGACCCGTATTCCCAACTTATTGGTGAATGGAGCTTCCGGTATTGCCGTAGGTATGGCCACCAATATGCCACCGCACAATTTATCCGAAGTGGTGGACGGTACAGTAGCCTATATAGACAATCATGATATTGAGATAGATGAGCTGATTACACATATCAAAGCTCCTGATTTTCCCACTGGAGGGATTATTTATGGGTACGATGGGGTAAAAGAGGCTTTCCATACTGGTCGTGGACGTGTTGTAATGCGTGCCAAGGCAACCATTGAAGAGGTTCAAGGGAAAGAAAGCATTGTTGTTACGGAGATTCCATATCAGGTCAATAAGGCGGACATGATCAAAAAGACCGCCGATTTGGTGAATGAAAAGAAAATAGAGGGAATATCGACCATTAGGGACGAGTCCGATAGAAACGGAATGCGCATCGTATATATATTGAAGCGCGACGCCATTCCGAACATTGTGCTTAACATGTTGTACAAGTACACGGCACTTCAATCCTCGTTCAGTGTAAACAATATTGCACTGGTTAACGGAAGGCCGGAGCTTTTGAATCTAAAGGAGATTATCCATCACTTTGTGGAGCATAGGCACGAGGTTGTAGTTCGAAGAACAAAATTTGAACTGAAAAAAGCCGAAGACCGTGCGCATATATTGGAAGGACTCATCATTGCTTCGGATAATATTGATGAGGTAATTGCCATTATTCGGGGGTCTTCCAATGTTGAAGAAGCACGAAATAGTTTGATCGAGCGTTTTAAATTGACCGAGGTTCAGGCCAAGGCCATTGTGGAAATGCGCTTGCGTCAGCTTACCGGTCTGGAGCAGGATAAATTGCGTGAAGAACATGCGGAACTTTTAAACACCATTGAGGATTTAAAAGATATTCTTGAAAAGAAAGAACGCAGAATGCAGATCATCAAAGATGAGCTTCTTGAAGTTAAGGAGAAGTATGGTGATGAAAGAAGGTCCGAAATCAACTATGCCGGAGGGGATTTGAGCATCGAGGATATGATTCCGGACGAGCAGGTCGTCATTACCATTTCCCATGCCGGCTATGTCAAAAGAACACCACTTACAGAGTATAAGACCCAAAATAGGGGAGGAGTAGGCCAAAAGGCGTCCTCTACCCGAAACGAGGATTTCTTGGAACATTTGTTTGTGGGCACCAACCACCAGTATATGTTGTTCTTTACCCAAAAAGGAAAATGTTTCTGGATGCGCGTCTACGAAATTCCCGAGGGCAGTAGGACTTCCAAAGGAAGGGCCATTCAAAATTTGATCAATATAGAACAAGATGATAAGGTAAAAGCCTTTATCTGTACCCAAGACCTCAAGGACGAGGAATATGTGAACAGTCATTTTGTGATTATGGCCACCAAAAAGGGAACCGTTAAAAAAACTTCTTTGGAGCAGTATTCCAGACCACGTCAAAATGGGATCAATGCCATCACCATTCGCGAGGACGATGAGCTTTTGGAAGCCAAATTGACAACGGGTACCAGTCAAATATTCCTTGGGCTCAAATCTGGTAAAGCCATTCGTTTTGAGGAATCCAAGACAAGGCCAATGGGTAGAAACGCATCCGGTGTACGAGGTATCAGACTGGCCGATGATAATGATGAGGTTATAGGAATGGTGTCTGTTCATAATTTTGAAGACGATATTCTAGTAGTTTCGGAAAGAGGCTATGGAAAACGTTCCAATATAGAAGACTACAGGATTACCAACAGGGGTGGGAAAGGTGTCAAAACCATTTCTATTACAAAGAAAACAGGTAATCTTGTCGCTATCAAAAACGTTACGGACACGGATGATTTGATGATTATCAACAAATCTGGAATTGCCATCCGGATGGGCGTTGAGGATCTTAGGGTTATGGGAAGGGCTACCCAAGGGGTGCGCTTGATCAATCTTAAAGACAATGACTCAATTGCCGCAGTGGCCAAGGTCGTCAAAGAAGATGATGATGTCGATGATGTTGATATACGCGACATCGAGGTAAAAGGAGAAGATGGCACGGCTATTGATAACAATACGGACGAAAAAGAATAATTAGTATATTAAGTAATAAACGATAAACACTAAATAATTTCAATTTTAAACATGAGAACAAGAATATTAATGCTATTGGCCGTAGGGGTATCTGCAATAGGATTTGCCCAAAAGGATGAGATGAAGACGGCAGAAAAAGCTCTTAAAGATGGTGATGCCGCCGCCGCAAAAGCTGCTTTGGTAAGTGCATCTTCCACAATCGGTTCGGCCAAGGAGAAAGATCAGGCCGAGTATTATGCCTTATTGGGAAATGCAAACTACGAATTGGCCAAAAAAGGAGAAGTATCTGCATTTCAAGAAGCTGTTGATGCTTACAACAAAGTAATCGAGATAGAAGAAGCTGATGGAAGATCCAAATACACTTCTGTGGCACAAGAAAAAATGAGCCAAATGACAGCTGATTTGGTAAACTCAGCTGTTGAGGACAACAACAATAAAAAGTTCAGCGAGGCTGCAGAGAAATTGTACATGAGCTACCGGCTTAGCCCTAAGGATACAGTATACTTGTACTATGCTGCCAGTAGTGCGGTAAACGGGCAAGACTACGAAGAGGCCTTAAAATACTACAAAGAGCTTAAAGATGTAGGTTATAATGGAGAATCTGTAACCTATACTGCGGTCAACGTTGAGTCTGGCGAAACTGAAAGCATGGACAAGGCAACCCGTGACCTATATGTAAAAGCAGGTACGCACAAAGACCCAAAAGAGGAAGTTAGCCCATCCAAAAAACCGGAAATCGTAAAGAACATCGCATTGATCTACCAGCAAATGGGAGAGAACGAAAAAGCAATCGAAGCGTATGCGGATGCGAGAGCTGAAAATCCGGACGATGTAAATTTGGTATTGGGAGAAGCAAACTTGTACTATGCCATCGGAGACAAAGAAAAGTTCAAGGAGTTAATGGGGCAGGCTTCTGCCATGGCTCCCGATAACGCCGATTTGCTTTACAATATTGGTGTAATCAACATGGAGCAAGGTAACTTGGAAGATGCAAGGGATGCCTATAAAAAAGCATTGGCTATCGACCCAGGTTATATCAATGCCTTGTTGAACCTATCTACAACGTATGTGAATGAAGGTAACGGCCTTATTGATGAAATGAACGAATTGGGAACTTCAAAAGCGGATATTGCCAAGTATGATGAGCTTAAGGAGAAAAAAGACAGCCTTTTTAGAGAAGGAGCAGCAGTTTTAGAGGATGCTCTTCAGTCCAATCCGGACAACGAAAGTATCTTGACCCAGTTGAAAAATATCTATGGAGCTTTGGGAGATAACGAAAACTTCATGAGAATCAAAAAACTTTTGGGAGAGTAATCACAATACAATCCTTCCCAAAAAAGACAGCCCCGAATTATCGGGGCTTTTTTTATATCACTTTTTTAATGACCCTGAGCTGGTGGGTGTATCGTTTTTCTTCTGAATTGAAGATACCGGTATGGTCTATCCTATCAATTCGAACGAGACCATTTACGTGTATAATATAATTGTCCTTTAAAATAACCCCGACATGGTCAATAACACCCTCGTTATCATCAAAAAATGCCAAGTCGCCCGGTTCGCTTTCTTCAATAAAACTCAGTGCTTCTCCTTGCTTGGATTGATCTTCCGCTGTACGTTCCAACATATGGCCATTTATTTTATAGACCATTTGGGTAAACCCGGAACAATCAATTCCAAATGGAGTTTTTCCACCTGCAAGAAATGGAGCTTTTAAATACATAATGGCCGTATCGACCAAACTGTCCTTCGGGTTTTTACCGCTATGGATACTGCCCTCAAAAGTGTGGTTCAATAATTCCGGAGCGTTGATCATAGATCCCATAAGGATGGGCAATAGCATACCATCGTTCGTGCAGATATGGGATATAACATCGGAACATATTTTTTTCGGTTCCAGCGCTTCTAGGTTATTGTATGTTTCCTCGGCAATAAGTTTGAGTTGGTTGTTGGGAATCCAACCCTCAAAATTGTCATAAGCTGCTCGAATTCTGCTCCATTTTTTTCTGCTCTCCAAAACCTTGAAATGCTCGCCATATAATAATTGGGATGACATTTCGGCACAATCGTCCGGGTTTGTTCTAATGGGAACAATACTTAGAGGACAAATTCCATATTGCATTTACTGTACAGATTGAATCCCTCATTGAGGGTTTTATTCCCCGACGTTCTATGTCGAAATGAATTAATTATTTTCGTTTGAATACCTCACGGGATTGCCCCGCGAGGTAGTTGGTTCACTAATTTCTTTCCAAAACAATTGATGAAGCTCCACCGCCACCGTTACAAATGGCCGCAGCTCCCAGTTTGGCATTGTTTTGTTCCAATATATTCAACAATGTTATGGTTATTCTTGCTCCCGAACAACCCAAAGGGTGCCCCAAAGATACCGCCCCACCGTTTACATTTACATTTGAATCGTTAAGACCAAGGATTTTCATGTTGGCCAATCCAACCACAGCAAACGCTTCATTGAACTCAAAGTAATCAATATCCTCAATGGAAACCCCGGCACGGTCCAGAGCCTTGGGTAAGGCCTTTGCAGGTGCGGTTGTAAACCATTCGGGTTCATGGGCAGCATCAGCATATCCTTTAATGGTGGCCAAAGGTGCTAAACCAAGCTCTTTGGCCTTTTCTTCACTCATCAAAACAACTGCGGCAGCACCATCGTTAATTGTTGATGCATTGGCTGCGGTAACTGTTCCATCTTTGGTAAAAGCAGGTCTTAGCGACGGTACTTTTTCCAATATCACATTTTTAAATTCTTCGTCTTCGCTTACAACTATAGGTTCTCCTCTTCGTTGAGGTACTTTAACGGGAACCACTTCGTTATCAAATTTTCCGCTCTTCCAAGCTTCTGCAGATCTTTTGTAGGACTGTATGGCATAAGCGTCTTGGTCTTCCCTGCTGAATTTATATTCGATGGCGCAGGCATCGGCACAAACTCCCATGGCATTTTGGTCGTAGGCATCTACAAGGCCATCTTTCTGCATTCCATCCACTAGGGTTGTTGGACCAAACTTGGTTCCATTTCTCATATAGGCATAGTGAGGTATAAGGCTCATGTTCTCCATACCTCCGGCCACGACAATGGAATTTTCGCCCAAAGCAATGGATTGAGCGCCTTGCATGATAGCTTTCATACCGGAAGAGCATACTTTATTTACGGTTGTGCAGGGCACGGTATTGGGGATGCCTGCAAAAATAGCAGCTTGTCTGGCAGGAGCCTGTCCCGTACCTGCCTGTACCACGTTGCCCATCAAAACTTCTTCAACAAGTTCGGGTTTTAGACCTATTTTGTCCAAAGCTCCTTTTATGGCCACAGCACCCAATTTTGGGGCAGGAACGCTGGATAGTGCTCCCATAAAACTTCCAATTGGGGTCCTTGCAGCGGAAACGATTACTACTTTTTTCATATGTGCATTTTTACTCTTGCGAAAATACTAAATTTAAATGCAAACCGATAAGGGTCTCGGGCAACGGACTTCTTATATATATTTTCTATTTTTGAAGCTAACAGTTTTAGGGAATGGGAAAAACTTTGGATAATATATATAAACACCAATCGCTGGTCTACAAATATTTCCTGTATGTAGTTTCGATTGCCCTGATCGTATTCTTTTTCCCAAAAGGGGGAAAATTTAAGTACGAGTTTCAAAAGGGCAAACCTTGGCAATATGAAAACTTGTATGCCCCAATTGATTTTTCCATAAAAAAGACCCAAAAGGAGATAGAAGAAGAAAAATCCTCGATCAGGGCCAATAAAACCGACTATTACACCTATAACGCCTCTGTGGTTTCCGATGTTAGAGCAGAAGTTGCTGCGGAGTTGAATACGCTTTTTCAATCGGGCAACTTTTCGGCGCAACAACGACAGTCCTTGAGGAGTCTTTCCGAAGAAGTTATTGAAGACATTTATACTAATGGAGTTTTCCAAAACTTACCGGAATCCGAATCCACTGTAGTAGTAAAAAATAACGAGGCACAACCTGTTTCCCCAAGCGATTATTTGGTTCTTGAGCAAGCTAAAAGAGAAATGTCGAACCGTTTTTCAGGGGCCAATATGGTCGGGGCTCCTCGTTTGACCGAAATATTGAGAAATAGCCTAAAGGCAAATCTTTCTTTTGATGAAGATTTAACAAAGAGTGCCTTAAGCGATGAGCTTTCAAAGATCTCGTACACGCGTGGCGAAGTCGACCAAGGGAAATTGATCATTGCCAAAGGGGAAATTGTGGAGTCGGAGGACTTTAAAATATTGAACTCCCTTAAAGATGAGTACGAATCGGAGCTCTGGATGGGAAGCAATTATTATTTTATTTTACTCGGGTATACCGTATTGGTTGCGTTGGTGCTCATTATGTTGTTCTTGTTTTTGAAACGATACAGGAGCGAGATTTTTCAGAACAACAACAAGGTTACTTTTATTTTCTTCAACATTTTGTTGATGGTACTCGCCACCACACTGATGACGAAGCATTACGAGAACTATATCTATATGGTTCCCCTGTGTATTTTGCCATTGGTATTGAAAAACTTTTTTGATGCCAGGTTAGGATTGTTCGTCCATGTGTTGACTGTTTTGATTCTTGGTTTTGTAGTTCCCAACAGTTTTGAATATATCTTTTTACAGACCATAGCGGGTATTGTTACCATTTTAACGGCCTCAGAGCTATACAAGAGAGCCAATCTATTTATATCGGTGGGTCAGATTACCTTGATCTACATAGTTGGTTATTTTGCCTTCCATGCCATTCATGAAGGTAATTTGCAAAATATTGAGTGGATATTGTTTGGTGTTTTTGTGCTGAATGGCCTTTTGACGCTTTTTGCCCAACCGCTGATCTATATGTTCGAGAAAGTGTTCGGACTTGTATCAGATGTGTCGTTGTTGGAGCTTTCCGACACCAATTCTAAATTGCTCAAAGAATTATCGGACAAAGCGCCGGGTACCTTTCATCATTCTTTACAAGTAGCAAACTTAGCCGAGGCTGCGGCCAACGAAATAGGTGCAAATGCCATGTTGGTTAGGGTAGGAGCGCTTTACCATGATATTGGTAAGATGGAGCGTCCGACTTATTTTACCGAAAACCAGATTACCAACGTTAATCCACATGATGACTTACCGCCCAAGGAGAGTGCCAAGATTATTATAGATCATGTAATCAATGGTATTGAAATAGCCCGAAAAAACAATTTGCCAGACCGTGTAATTGATTTTATCAGAACCCACCATGGAACAACTATGGTCTACTATTTCTATAAAAAACAACAAGAATTGGATCAAGAGGTGGATAAGGAAGATTTTAAATACCCTGGGCCAATACCTTTTTCAAAGGAAACCGCTATATTGATGATGTCGGATGCCGTAGAGGCCGCCTCGAAGAGTTTAAAGAACCCGACATTTACCATGATAGATGAGTTTGTGGAGAAAATAGTAAAGGGACAGATGCAGGCCAACCAGTACTTGAATGCCAATATAACCCTTAAGGAAATTGAAATGGTAAAGAAGGTGCTCAAGCAAAAGCTTACTAATATCTATCATTTACGAGTGGAATATCCTGAATAGCAGGGAAGTGATAAAAGTTCCGTGAAAAAAGTGTAAAAATAGTTGCGATCTTACATCTGAAAAGGTACATTTGCATCCGCATTTTCAGAATGCATGTTCATAATAAATTAATTGGAGAGGTGCCGGAGTGGTAACGGAGCAGATTGCTAATCTGTCAGCGCGTAAGTGCTGCCCGGGTTCGAGTCCCGGTCTCTCCGCTTTTTCCAACATATTTCGGGGTGTAGCGTAGCCCGGTTATCGCGCCTGCTTTGGGAGCAGGAGGTCGCAGGTTCGAATCCTGCCACCCCGACTTTTTAACATATCAGATGAATTCAAAACCCTGTTAATCGTATGATTTTCAGGGTTTTTCATTTTTTTTGATTTTTTTTTAAATCAATTAAAACGGGAATTAGCGTCAACAATTCGGATAACAAAATAATTTTAACATTTGTGTTGACCGATTTGTTAAAATTTTTTGGGCAGACGCGTTAAAGAACGTAACTTTAAAGGGATTTGACTTTCGTCCGGGAACTCATGTGTAACCTAAAGACGAAAGAAATGAAGACTTCTTCGACATTCAGTATCATGTTCTGGGCGAACATCCCCAGGGCAAAAGAAAACAAAGCGACTATTTATGTAAGGATCACCGTTAATGGCAAACGGGCCTCCATCAGCCTGAACCGCAAGGTCGATCTCGCCATTTGGGACCCCCATAAGAACCGTGCCCTTGGGAACAGCCAAAAGGCCAGGATGCTCAACAGCTATCTGGATGAGACCTATAACCACATCTTCCAATGCTACCGAGACCTGAAAATGGATGGTAAACTCATCACCGCAAAGGGTGTCAAGGCAAGGTACCTGGGAGAGGATGAGAAGAGCCGTACCCTATCCGATATTGTCGCCTACCACGGTGAGGATATGGTGGACCAGTTGAAATGGGGCACCCAGAAGAATTATTTTACCACGCAAAAGTACCTTACCAAGTTTTTAAAGGCCCGGTACAAGACTACAGATATGTACCTCAAGGAACTGGACTATGACTTCATCATCAAGTTTGAAAGGTTCCTCCGGAACCATAAGCCGACGGACCACCAAAAGCCCATGGGGAACAATACGGTGATGAAGCACATCGAGCGCTTTAGGAAATTGATCGGGCTGGCCATCAAGCTGGGTTGGCTCGACCGGGACCCCTTTGCTTATTTTAAGCCCAAATTCATCAAAAAGGAAAGGGATTTTTTGAACAGGGAAGAACTTGCCGAAATTGAGAAGAGGGAATTTGACATGCCGAGGTTACAACAGGTAAAGGATTTGTTCGTGTTCAGTTGTTACACCAGTTTGAGTTATATCGACGTGATCAATCTGAGCAAGGGCAACATCCATTTGGGAATAGATGGAGAGCAATGGATCGTCTATCAGAGGGAAAAGACGGCCAAGCCCATCCGTATTCCCATTTTGCCCGTGGCCCTTGAGATCATTGAAAACTATAAGGACCACCCCAAGTCCAGGGCAAACGGAACACTGTTCCCCAAAATATCGAACCAAAAACTCAACTCCTATTTAAAGGAGATTGCGGACCTGTGCGGTATCACCAAAAAGCTGACCTTCCATGTGGCCCGGCATACCTTTGCCACAACGGTAACCCTTTCCAACGGTGTACCCATTGAAACGGTTTCCAAGCTTTTGGGGCACAGCAAGATTGCCACGACCCAAATTTATGCCCGGGTGATCGAGCGTAAGGTCAGTGAGGATATGCAAAAGCTGAAAAGTCAGTTTCTGATCAACAATTCCAATAGAAATGATACGGGTGAGCAATCAATCCGATAGGTTTGGATGTAATCAATTTCATAAAATAATAAATTACAAAATATGAATGCTATTAAGGATTTAAAAGTACTTCACAATGTTGTTTCGTTTATTTCGTTTATCTTTGTATTAACCAAAGAACAAGTCGCAATGAAATCTTTTAATGAAATCAAAAAACCTTCCAAGGAGGAACAGAAATTGGCCATTGAATCCTATGGCGCTTTAGTATCGGCCATTTCTCAATTGAAATCCGATGAGCCGGAAATTGAAATTGAAGAGACCAGGGAGCGGATCAAGATACCATTGAGTGCATTGAAGCTTTTGGGAGAAATACTAGATGCCATGGGCAAGGGAAAACCTTTTTCCTTAGTACCGATAGCCACTGAGGTGACTACCCAGAAGGCAGCCGAAATACTTGGTTGTTCCCGCCCCCATTTTGTGAAATTATTGGAAGAAGGGGAAATAGGGTTTACCAAGGTCGGTAAGCATAGACGGGTAAAGTTTGAGGATGTGATGCGATATAAAAGGAAGATGAAGGAAAAACAGAAAAGGCACATTATCGACATTATGAAGGCGGACGAGGAAAGTGGTACGTATGATTCATAGCGTACAGTTTACTTGTGTTCTGGATACCAATGTTATCTATCCGATTAACATTCGGGACCTCTTGTTCTGGTTCGCCTATTACGACCTTTATACCCCCAAATGGAGTAATCATATTTTCGACGAGTGGGATGAAGTTATGGAAAGAAAGGGAGTGCCCGAACATGAACGTAGAAAACGAATGGAATGGGCCAATCTGGCCTTTCCTGATGCCTTGGTGACCAATTATATCGGATTAATAGAAGGTCTTACACTTCCAGATCCAAAGGATTGCCATGTATTGGCGGCTGCCATTAAGACAAATGCCAATGTCATTGTAACTAACAATCTAAAGGACTTTCCCGCGAGCTATTTATCTTCTTTCGGTATTACCGCAAAAACAGTGGATGATTTCTTGACGGATATAATTGATTTAAATCCGGAGAAAGCAACAATGGCTTTTAGGGAAATGGTATTGAACAGAACCAATCCTGATCTTGATGAATACGAGGTCCTTGACATTCTTAGGAAGAACGGACTTAAGGATACCGCAGACTTTCTTCATTCCCAACTCTGAAGAATTAAGTATAGTATACCAAGTAGTTTCCGATACCAGTAGTATTTGGCGGTTTTAGGGCTTGGATTTCGAAAATGGTTTTATAAGTAATAAAATTGTTGTTATTATTGAACAGGAATTAGGGGGTTGTTTTCAAAATCAGCTTCCTATTTCCCTTCAATTCCCGTAATTCCAATTGCAGCTTTTCCTTATCCCCCAGCACAAATTTGGGCAGGACGTAAACAAACCGAAAGGATTGGCTGTTCCGTAACCTGGATGGCATCTTATGGGTATAGATCGGTTCCATTTCCAATTGTTGAAATGAAGCCTTGCGCTTTTTGTTCCCACTGACCCTGTACACCTTTAAAAAATCAATATCAAATGAAATGCCGGATGTATTGGAAAGTTCCATGACCAGATAGGTTTCCGGTCCGTTGTAGACGAATCCTTGCAACTGGAGCTTGATACCCTTTTTATTCCTGGAGTTGAGTCGTTTCTGTTTTGATTTCAAAAGATGTTCTGCAAACCGTTCAAAATATTCTATTCGTAGGGTAGTGCTATCCTTCACTTTTTTGGAAGGTCCGGGAGTGGCCTTGATTGGCATTTCAGTTCCGATGCGCTCTGATTTCGGAATGAAATAGTTCAGTTTGGACAGATTTTCTTCATATTTCAGGATATAGGAGAATACACTTCCATCATCCGTGACCACCAGGAGATTACTTTCCACTCCGGGCTGCGCCTGTAACAGACCAAAGTACTGTTCCTTTTCCCGGTTATAGGTAAATACAAAATGTATTGCCCCGGTAACGGCCTGACGGATGGCCCCTGGAAAGAACAGGGCCACGTTCTTTTTGTCATTTGCGTATAGGGTGTCTAACTTTTGTTGCGCATGCAATGCCCTGCAAAACATCAGGGCCAATAGTAGAAGTACTGTTCTCATGGTTCTAGTTTTAATATTATTTGATAGTCGTCCAAAACGGTCACCTTGACCTGTCGGTTGTTCCTTCTAAAAAGTTGTTTGATACCACTGACCTGTGGGACACCGGGGACATTGACATCGTCCACTACATCGCCGACCACCTGTCTTTGGACTTCTTCACGGAAACTGTTTTCGATATAGATGCCTTCACTACCATCGGCCAGGTCATAGGCCCCAAAGGTGATAGGCCGGTTATCGATATGTTCAATGGTGATCAGGGTCCTGTTGGGCTTGAAGCTTACAAAACCATAAATGAGGGTGTTCCTTGGGACCAATTTTCCACTGATCTTTGCCGGGTGGTTTAACCGCATCCGGAGGCGATAATGTTGTTTGACTGTCTGGGTGCCATCCACCCGGACAGATAATTTACTGTCTGTGTTTAAGCTGGTTGCCAATGGATTTTCATTGGGATCGGAAGCAAAGAAGAGTTGGTGCTCCAGTCCGATTTCCTTGGCAACGATCTCCCTCTGTTTAATCTTTACTTTTTTGGGGACCATGTCCATGGGGATGGGTTTTGGTACTGTGCCGGATGTGGACGGGGCATGACGATAGGTCTTTTCGGTGTAGTCGATCTTTCCCTGGGCATAAATGCTGTCAATGATCCGCATCTTTTCCTTGTCGGGAAGATCGGGGTCGTAGGTTCCAGTGGAGTCCAGCAAGCGTTCATCATAGACACTGGGGGCATTGACCTCCCGTTCCTCCTTCAGGGCATCCAAAGCCTCCAGTTTACTCTTATATTGCTTTTGGCCGTCCCCCAGTTTGGGGACAGGTACCTGGTTGTCCTTGACCTCTGGATCTTCTTTTTTTCTAAAGGTCAGTATGGAATACCCCACGATGAAGAGGACCACTCCAACTATGGTCAGTACTGCTATGAGCTTGTTTTTCTGTAGTTTCATCCTATTGTTGTTTAATTTCTTTTTTGGTTGTCATCGGTCTGTATCCTTCTTAAGGAATTCTCAAAAAATTCGGTGATCAACAGCCCATGGGTATTGTGGGGGAAATTCCGGTCCACGTGCACCAGCTTTCCGGTGGTGGTCAGTTCATAGGTATCTGTGACCGATCCACGGTTGATCTTGAAGAGGGTCACCGACCGGAACCGGTACGGTTCCCTTTCAAGTTCCAACTGGCTTTCCACCTGGACCACTTCCTGTACCAGGGAATATTGCAACAGTCGGTTAAAGACCCCTTCGGCCTGTTTCTGACGGTAGAGGTCTGTGACGGAAACATCCCCCAGCCAGAGGGCCTTTTCCAGGTTTCTTTCATAATTACTGGCATCGATACCGTAGAAATAGCGGTGGAAGAGCTCCAGGTGAGCCTTGGCCTCCACAGCAAAGTTTTCCCGTTGGGAGACCAGTTGCAGGGGCACCACTGTACCGTCCCCATTCACGACAAAGGCACTGTTGGTGCTCTCACGGTGGAGTTGGATAACAAATAGGACGGATACCACACAGGTCAAGGTGGAAGCGATGACCACGGACAGGACGATAAAGCGGTTCGTCCTTAGTACATCATAGATATTTTTATAGGGTATTTTCATTTTCATAAGGGTTTTGCAGGTTTACCCACCAGTAAAGAGCCTGAGCACAAAGGTGCTGGCCTTTCGGTAGAGCTTGAATTTTAACATTACGATAAATCCTATGGAGGCACATTCGACGACGGGAGCAAAGAATTCGCTGCCCCAATCCGTTCCCAATAGGTCTTCGTAGAAGTGGGTATTGATCTCCGTGTAGAGGTTATTGACAAAGACATTGACCAGGAAGAAAGCCGGGACCAACATATACACTCCTGCATAAAGCTTAAAAAAGGTATAGGCCAGGGTACGGAACTTTTCGAAAACGGCAAGGCTGATCACCAAAGGGAAGAAGGCCTGCATGATCCCGAGCAGGAAATACCGCTCTGCCAGGAAAAGGGGATAGATGAAGAGGTCCAGAAGCCACAGGATGACCGCTATGATAAAGGCGGACAATTTCAATCCGTACAATGGTGTCACCAGCGCCTCATAAAGGATGGCCATGGCCTTTTTGGCGGCCTCCAGGGCACCCACATCCTGTTCCAGGTCCACGTCCTGTAGCTGTAACGGGAGGAGTGCCGGGGCCGTGTCCCTGTACTGGGCCTCAATGGCCACCAAAATGGAGTCAAAGACCCCCAGGACCTGGGTGGAGAAGATCACCAAAAGGACGATGGCAAAGTTCTTGGCCAGTTCCGCAGGGGTCAGCCCCCAGGTATGTCCATCGGTGGTGGCCACGCCCTCATTATATTTTTTGAGGATGTTGATGAGGAAAAAGAGCACGGCCAGTGCCTTCATCCCCGTGATGGTGTATTGGGAGAAGTCACTGTTCTTGATGGTCTGGAAGACCGTATCCACATATTCCAAGCCGATGCTCATCAGAAGCCTGTTTCACGGTTGTTGATCCTGTCCTGCATTTTCCGGAAGGAAATGATCTCTTTGTACCGCCGTGCCCTGTTGGACACCTCGGCGACCATTTCATCCGATCGCGCCTCGTGGTCCTTCAATACCGTGGCACGTTCCGCATCGGTCATTTTCAGGTAGTCGCTGGTCAATATCCTTTCGATGTAGTCCACACTTTCCATGGACCGTTCCAGGATCTCTTCAAAGGATGCCGTGACCCGGTCCACTTCCTCCGGTCTGATATAGGGGGAGTTAAGGATGTCCCTCAGGTCCCCCTGTACCATTTGGAACAGTTGCTGGTTGTTCCGGATCAGTTGGGCCACGGCATCCAGTTGTTGGATAACATTGCTGACTTGTTCGATGCGTTCCTTTTGCTGCTTCAGGAATTCCACCGTCTTCAATAGTTCGGAAGTCTGTTTGGCGGATTCGATGAGCTGTTTGGCCAGGCTGACAAAATTGGTATTGTCATATACTGGCATGCCTTGCGCCATAGCACGGCCGGGAAGGAAAAGGGCCAGGGTCAGGGACAATATCAAGGTTAGTGTATATTTTCCCATGCTATATTTTTTGAATGCTTTCATGTTGAAGTGGTTTTTTGATTTAAAAATTCTTGAATGGCCCGCTCCATATCTTGGGTCTCTTCATAGATCCGTAGGATGGCCTCGTTTTCAACACCATCAGTGAGATAGGCAGTATAGACCTCCGGGGGCACTTCCAGTCGGAAGATGTTGCTCTCCTTTCCGATTTTGATGAAGATTTCCGTGTATTTTCGGTCCCCGGTCAGGTTGTTGCGGATGGAACGCAGTTGGTTCAGATCGTGATGGGAAAGGTGGAGCCTTTTTTGCAGTTCGTCATAGCCCTTTTCATTTCTAAGGCTATAGATGACCTGGGTATTCTCCAGGATACTTGCAGAAGTACTGTTTTGGGGCAGCTGGTTGATGGACTGAAGGATGATGCCAATTGCCCCGTTCTGTTTCCGGATGGCCTGGTAATAGAATTCCACGGATTCAAGCACATTTCCGAACTTCAATTGTTTGGCAAACTCGTCGAAGAGGATGATGCCCCGTTCGGAGCGGTTTCGCCATATGGTACGCTGGATGGCCGATTTGATCAGTTTGAGCATGACTGAGAGGATTTCCTTGTTGTCCCTGACCTCGTCCAGTTCAAAGACGATAAGCCTTTTATCCTCGATCTTATAGGTCTGGTCCTCGCCCACATTGAAGAGGAAGCTGTATAGTCCGCCCTCCACATATTCCGATAGTATATGCAGAAAGTCATAGATACTGAAATGAGCCTCCTGAATGCCCAGTTCCCGAACAAGGGTTTCCTTGTTGGCATCCACGAAGGCGTAGAGGGAAGCCAGGGAATGGGACTTTCTGACCTGTCGATAGTAGTGCAGCAGCACTTTTTTCATGGCCACTTCCTTGCCCTTGGACACCTGCTTGCCCTCGGCCAGGAGTTCCAACAGGAAAACGGCCAGATCTTCCAGACGTTCCGGGGTCAGGTCGGCTTCCCCTGAAATGTAAAAAGGATTGATGCCCAGGTTCTTCCCCTGTTCGTAGCGGAGAATAGTGTGCTTTCCGGGGTATAGTTTGGCAAACTTGGCATAGGAGCCGCCCAGGTCGATGATGACCAGCCGGACACCGGCCTCGAAATATTGGCGCAGGATGTTGTTGGCCAAAAAGGACTTGCCTTCCCCGGTCGGGGCAAAGATGGCAAAGTTCCGGGCCTTGATACGTTTCTTTTTTTCGTCCCATACATCCTTGAGGACGGGGATGTTGTGCTGTCGGTCATTGAAGATGATGCCCGTGGCATCCGATCGATAATTCGTGTTGTTGATGTATAGGCAGAGGGCGTGCTTCAGGTCGGTCACATACAAGTCCCCATCTGAAAAGTTGGAGGCAAAGCAGGGGTAGGAGTTCAGGAAATAATGTTTGCGTTCTTCTCCCCTGGGATAATAGGGCAACATATCCAGTTCCTTGAATTCTGTTTTGATCTTTGAAGCGATCCTGCCCAGTTGTGCGGAATCATCCGACCAAAAGACCACATTGAGGTGACCCCTAATGATACGGGAGCTGTCATCTTCATTGATCCGGTCCAAGATATGCCGGATTTTTTTCAGCAACACTTTGTTCTGTGTTCCGAAGTTGGAGCTCTTGCTGAGCTCTTCGATCTTCTTCTCCAACAATTTGCGCCATTTGTGCTTGTCATCCAGGTACAGGATATGGTTGACAATATGGTCCTCGTTCAGGTCAAGTCCCAGCCCATCGATAAAACCCTGGTGGAACGTAAAATCATCCGAGGTGAATTTTTCATTGACCTTGCTGCTTTGCAGGGATTCCCCAAAACAACGCTCGCTGTTGATGGCCAGGACATCAAAATGGTGATCGCCAATGGCCACACCCTTTTTGGACAGTTGGATATCGGTATCAAAACCCTCATTGAAGCCGTTGAAGTAGGTGTGTGTCAATCCCAGTATCGTGTCCTCACCAATGGGTTCGATGGACACTTTTCTGCTGTTGTTGATAAAGGAAACGGCATCGTTCACGGCCCCGACAAATTCGAGTACCCGATGGTCGAGTTTTCTATGGATACCGTTTTCGACCCTTCGGAACGGATTGACATACTTGGAGGCTTTCAGGTTTTTTTCCAAGGGCAGCACAAAGAACAGATAACTTTGGTGCTGCATGTACGGCCTCCCTTTAAAATGATTATATGTGGCCTTTTGGAGGAAGCTTTTATTAGGTAGTTTTTCTGCCGTATAGTGGCCTTTTCTGTAGATGTCCTGCTTATGGATCACCGTTCCGGAGGGAAGGGATTTGAAGGCCTGGAACCAGCTTGCGTGCAGTTCGTCAAAGTCCGTTTCGGACTGGGAATAGATTTCGGGCAGGGAAATCCTATAGCATAGAAGGACATTGCCATTGGAGGCAAAAACGGTATGGCCCTGTATGTCCAGAATAGGGTGATGTGCGGAAAAATTAATCTTCTTCATAAAACATATAGCTTGTTATCTTGTTGCTGATGGTCTGCGGAAATACGTTTTGTCGATGGAACATTCCAGGGTCTTGGGCAAGCCTGGACAAAATGGCATATAACAACAGGTTCCAGATCAATACGGATGCAATGGCCCCAAGGCTAAAGGAAAAAATGATGACCAAGAGGGAGCCTATTACCGAGATCATCTGAAGGGCGAAATAGGGCAGGGGCAGTCCCAGGACCATGGCTTGTTTCCGTACGTTCTTATAGGGAGTAAACTTTTTCATCAGACTACAATACCCATGAGATAAGTGAAAATGCCCACTACGGCACCTGCTATCAGTACAAAGACCAAAACCCGGGTAATCCCTTTTTTTAGGTCGGCGTTCTCCCCGAAGAAATGCCCGGCATTGAACAGGAAGCCCACCAAAAAAATAACGGCCAGGATTATCGGGAAAATGGTCCGGATGGTGCTGGAAATATCATTGACCGAATCCTCGATGCCCCCGATCTGGGCCAAAACGGTTCCGGAAACAAAAAATGATGTCAGGGAAAGAAACAGTGCTTTTTTCATATCAAAACAATTAAAGGTTCAACTGGTTTTTTGCTATGAAAAAAGTACTATATTAATCCTTGTAAATAACGGATAATCAGGTATTTGTGAATAAAATATTATTTGAAGCGGATTGGTTTTTTTTGCTGCCGATTGGCATCAGATTTTATAGAAATTCCGAAGGCACTTGTTGATAACCTAAAAATCGAAACGCATGAAAACTGCCAAAAACGTCATTTTCCTCCTTTTGGTCCTGCAATTCTGCTCCATTTTCGGTCAAAGTCTATCCGAAAGAACAATTGTGGTCATAGATCCCGGGCATGGCGGAATGGATTCCGGGGCCTTAGGTATAAATGGAATGAAGGAAAAGGATATTGTACTGCAAGTGGCCTATGAGATGGTCAACCTGAACGAGGTATTTTTTAATGACAAGGTGGATATCTATCTGACCCGGTACAGGGATACATTGGTGTCCCTTTCGGACAGGGCCAAATTGGCCAAAGGGCTTAAAGCAGACCTGTTCATCTCCCTGCACTGCAACCGTTCCATTAATCCCAATGCCAGTGGGGTGGAAGTATATGCTTATCAGGGAAAAACCCCTTTCTCAAATACGTCGGTTTGGTTGGGCTATGGATTACAAAAGGAACTGAACGGGAAATTGGGGTTTAAGAGCCGTGGGGTAAAGTTTGCCGATTTCCAGGTGCTGCGAGAAACTGCGGGGGTGTGCCCGGCAGTGTTGGTGGAACTGGGATTTTTGTCAAACAGTGATGAATTCGGTTATTTAGAGGATCAAGGGAATATTAGGGCCATGGCACTAGCTATTTTAATGGAATTGTATAATTACATCAATGCTGCATTTTCAAAATATTTATGATCTGATCATTAAAAATCAAACCTTTTTGAGTACAGTTTTTTCAATAAAAATGTTTCCCCAGTATGTGGCTTCCATTTTCATGATATTCAGCCATTGCCAGTTCAGCAAAGTTTTGGATTCTAGCCGGATCTTTTTCATCCATTTCAATGTAATCGTCTTCGCATAAAGAAACATTTATTCTATCATATACGAAATTGGGATTGTTCCTTTCCGTTTTATCTATTCCCTGATAAAGCAGGCTGATATAATTTTCAACTAATTGTGATTGGCTTTGCATAAATAATTCTATTAATCTCTTTCGGCCATTTTTGATCATCCAATAGAATAAACCCCACTTTTTTCTGTTGGATTCACCCTCAGTAAATTTTTTATACCCAGTTCCCAAGGAAAGTATTTCCAAATCTTCTAAATCAACATTAAATGCTTTTAATGCTTCCAAAATACCAACCATAGTTGGATTATTTGCCATTACGCCTCCATCAATTTTATTTCTAAAAGGTTTTGATAAACCCTCCATGTCGATATATTCTGATGAGTAAGGATTAAAATAAGTAGGTGCAGCCGATGTAGCCATTGCTGCTTTATAAGCAGGAATATGCAAATCTCTTTTAAAATTGGGATGATAGGGTGACTTTAAAACACTTGGATTACCTTTTATCAAATCGTATATTGGTATGGCCACATTTGTTAAACAGTCATTTAATCTTGGATCTTCTCCATCAAAGTATTCCTTGAATTTATCCCTGACCAAAATCTCCAAATAATCCTTTTTATGTGCTGAATTCCATATTTGCAAGATAAAGGATTGGACTTTACCTAGTAAGGACTTTTTTTTGTTCTTGAAAATTTTATCTGCGTTTTCAATATACAGTTCATATATCTCTTTGGCTGGGATACCAAAGGATAAAGCCAAGGCGATAATCCCACCTGTAGATGTTCCTGTTATTAATTGGAAATGATCCTTAATCTTCGTTTTGCCGTCACTCCTTTTAGTTAATTCTTGCTCAATCAAGGCCAAGTAATAAGCGGGAAACACCCCTTTAATTCCACCTCCATCAATCGATAAAATTTTAAACTTCTTATTTGACATCTAAATCTCTTATTTTTTCTATATCTGTAATTTCATATTCAGGGTGTCCTCCTCCTTTCCATTCCCCATCTATAAGCCAATGTTCATAATAATACAGCCATTCACTCGCCCATGGGACAATAGTGGAGACAATAGATTTATCTTTTGTCCAACTTCCTCCTGTCCTTGAGTATAAACAGATTTTTTGTTCCGTATGGTTGAATACATGGGGCAATACGTCACGATTGGTAGCGACGTCAAGCTTTTCATTCACGATAAAAACATCTACCGTAGCCCGTCCTTCGTATACAATTCGCACATCATATTCTTTACTAAAAATATCCGGTCTAAGTTTTATCACAACACTAAACCTATTTTCGCTATACTCTTCCTCTACCAAGTTTGGAAAGCTTGATTTAAGTCGTATAAATTGTGATTTGACCGTAATGGCAGCACACTGCTTCTTAAATTTTGTTCTATTCCTTTTTATATACCTACTCATTCTTGGTTTTTGCTTCCAAAAAATTCATGGTTTTTGACCTTAGTCCCGACTTCTCCCAATAGCCCCGTCCCTAAGGCCATTTTTAATTTTCCAGATTCCCTGAGAGATTTTTTTTCTTCAGCAATATTAGAAAACACGGTTTTCGTTACCTTTTCCCCGAACATCTCACTAAAGGATTCGCAGAGTATGTTTTGCCCTTTTCCTAAACTATTGTTCACAAGGTCCAGATCACATTCTAATTTGTCTAACCACTTATAGAAATAATCTTGCTTTTGTTTGACCTCGCTCCATTTATCGGCAAAATTTTCTTCTTTATTGACAGGATTAGAGACCCATTTTTGAGTTTCGCCAGTAAAAGGGTTTGTTGGTTCAATAAAATCACGCATTCTTTTCACAGTGTTTTCAAAGGCATCATTTATATTTTCACTTTTATCATAAGCCCTAGCTGCTAAAGTGGTTATAATAATAGATATTGGTTTGTTTTCGCTATTGTACTCTTCGGAAGAAAACATGATATCTCTATGTCTTTTTAGTAATTGTACGACCCTTTGCAAAGGCAGCTTTGGATTTTCGAAAGCCCCAACTGGATCAACAGACTCCTTAAGAGAAAATAATCTTTTGGAGTGGATTAATGCTTTATCATAAAACCATTTGGCATATCCAAATGGATTACTTTTTAGCCAATTAGCTTCATCAGTTTCTGTAGAATATTTTTCATCTTCCAAATCCGTAATTCGGATGGCTAGTTCACTTGTATTCAAATCGCTACCAACTGTAAATGCCTTTTCTAACAATAGGGTTAAATTTTCATCTGCGAATGAGGGCAAAATATCCATGTGATAACCTGCTACCTCTGAGTACTTCAAAGTCCAACACCTACGTCCCCCTTCCTTATATTTACTTCCATTTTCATATCCTTTGAGCATCCGATCATAGGTATCTTTCATTTTCAACCTATTGCCCACAGCCTGTTTTAAATTCCTTTGAGTCCAAGACATTGGTTTTCTCTCAAGCTTACAAACTAAATCTATATCAATATCATCTTCATCACATATAGGCTTTACCACAGTTCCTAGCATAAAAGAACCTTGTGGCATGATTCTAGGATTATAACCAGCTAATTCGGAGGTCTCTTCAGATAACCAGTTTCCAACAGCTGTATAACTTTTAACAACTGCTTCATACTCACTTTTTGAAATATCCAATTCCTTACCTAAATCCTCTAAAATTTTGTTGGTTTCATTTTTATATAATTGTTCCATAATTTAGAAATCAACCTTTAGATTTTTTTGGATCAATTGACTTAGGATATGTCCTTTCTTCTTGAAAACCACCTTTATTCTTATGAATTTTTAAAGAGCCTCCGCCATTGTCAGTGATAAATTTCTTAGCCTGTTTAATGGCTTCCTCTTTATTCGAGTCAATAACTTTCGATGCCCTTTCGGCATGCTCTCTTTTCAGTTTGTACTTTCCGTCCTCATGGACCAAATGAAAATTTTCCATTTCTTTTTATCTTATTTAATACATCAGCATTTATCGGGGCTGAGCAATAACCGAGAAAGGAAATTAAGAGATATTTGAAGGAAGAAAATAATTACTATATTTGCACCCATTAAATAAGAGCGGTTTTTCCCTTTCTAAGCAAACCGCTCCTTCGATTAAGTCAAAGTCCTATCGGTCAGAGGTTAGGACTTTTTTGCTGTTAAAAAAATTAACAACCATTATGCCAGTTTCTAAAAGTCTTGTTAAACTGCCATTGTGTCGCAATTTTGTTTGTTTTGTCATTTTTTTACCATTGCAAATGACACACTTCCCTGATTATTAGATACAACCGCTATTTTAAATGTCAGTTTATCGTTTTTCCATACGCTCTTTATCAGAGGCTATCAGATTGAACAACTCTTAGATCCAGAACCATAAGTTGCCACGGTATCCTACCAATTGGGGTCGGCGAAGAGATATTCTTTGTCCTTTTATCTTAAGAGCAGATGTTTTTTTGGCTTTCAGGGATTTGGCACTATTGCATTGGTTTGTAATAAAATTACAGTTTTGATGGTATGATAAAATTTTCATCCGCGGGCTGGTACCGGTAAGTGCCACCATCATCGATCCTGATGACCCTGTATCTGGTGGAGGCGTTGATTTCTCCGATGGAATTGGCATAGTAGAGTTTTACATAAACCTTGGGGTTGTTGAAATAGGGCGGGTTTCCCCGAAGGCCATCACCTTCCCGGACGCCTACGATAAAGAGTACCTGTCCGATGGATTGCCAGGTGCTTTCCCGCAGGAAAAAGCCATACTTTTTGCCGTTCTGATAATATTGTTCGTAGATGTTCAATAATCCATTTCGGTCCATGGTCACTTTCTTTTATCCTTGGTCTTGGCACTGAAGGCCACCAGATTGAAGAGCTCCCGCATCCTGCTCCGTACCCGGTTGCCGTAACGCTCTTCCAGTTCCTCCGCATTGAGGTTGGAAGTGGCATGTGTCCGCACCTTGTGTTTTATAAAGAGATCATAGCGGGAGAGCAATATTTCCCCGATGACATTGCAGTCCTTGCCGAAATGCCGTCCGGTGGGTTCCACTCCCAGGTCGTCCAGGCAATAGAACCTACGGTCGCCATAATGCTCGATGACGGTATATCCGATGTTGTTGAATCCAAACACAATGTTTCGAGTGGGGATGACCTCAAAGGGCCGTTTGTGGGGCACCATGTGCCGGAGCAGGCGCATCAGTGAAGTTTTGCCGCAGCCCACCGGTCCCGTGAGCAGGAGCCCTTTATTGGTGTCGATCCCGAATTTGTCACAGACACCCCTGTCCCCGATAAAGTAGGAGCATAGCTTAAATAGGATTTCCCGGTCTTCCTCGTGGATCTTGAAGTTCCTGCCGAACAGGAGTTTCCCTTTGGCATCCAGGTAAATGAGCATCTTGTCAAAGTCGTATTGGATACATTTCCCCTTCAGTGTTCCAAGGGGGTATTGTACAGCGCCTTCGATGATGATATGTGGGTTCTTGTTGCTCATAGGGGATCGTCGTAGGTTTTATCGGAATTGGTTCCCAGGTTGTCCGGATATGGGACACTTGACCCCGGTTTGCCATTTATTTTCGAGCCATTGAAGTGTCTTTTTTTAAAGAACGGCGGTTTGTTGTGGTTTGTTTTGTTTTCTATAGTTTGAATATGTTTTATTATAGGTACCACTGCTTGTCCATTGCTTGTCCCGATTTTGGTACGGCTTAGGTCCACTACTTGTCCAGTACTTGTCCCAAAATCGAACATCTTGATGCGACTCCCCTTGAAGGGATTATGTGAGGGCGTGTACAGAATATAGTCCCAATGGCTCAGTTCCTTGATGCAGCGGTGGTATGTGGACTTGGAACCGATCTTGGCAAGTTCCATCACTTCCTCCCTGTTGATGTAAAACCCGTCCTTAAAGAAATTGATGTTCCACAATTGGAACAGGGCCACATAGAGACTGATATGGGTGGGGTTCAGCCGGCTGTCCCTGGCAAACTGTTCAAATACCCCGTTCAGATGTTTGATATAGTTGATGTCCTCCATCAAAACGTGTTGGCTACCTTGTTGTTTTCCATCAATTGTGCTATATCTTCATAATCGTAATAGAGCGTTCCCCCGACCTTGGTATAGGGAAGGGTACCGTTGATCCTCAAATTCTGGAGGGTTCCGGACGATATGCCCAACAGCTTCATGACTTCCGGGGATTTGAGCCATTTTTTGAGGGGATGGCCGTTGTGGTTTTGCAATAGTTGCTTGATGTCGTCCAGGAGTTCCAGTTTGAATTCCATCAGGTCTTCTGTTGTAACGATCGATGCTCCCATAATAAAACGGTTTTGTGATAAGGGACCACTGCTGTACTGTCACCTACTTTGGTGGCCCCCCACCTGATTTAGCTCACGAACATTCATATTTTAAGAAATAGGTGTTCGTGAATCTTCGATTTGACTTTCGTTGTACAAACTTGATGGGATTTGTTGGATTTTTTTCCCAAGACGTACCCAAGTTGGGTGTTTTTTTTCGCCCATTTTATGGGTACCCTTTTTGATGTTTTTTGCCCAAAGGGATAGTCACGTACCGTCCCAAAACACATCAAAAAATATGGTACACGGCCTATTTGTAAAAAACACCCAAGATGTACCCAAGTTGGGTGTTTTTTTAGCCGTCCAGTTCCTGCATTTTTTGCAATAGGGAAGCCTTGAGAAGGTCCAGAAATTTGGTCGGATTGATCTTGCGGGAACGTATCTCCAGGAAGCTGTGGTAATAGTCCCCCAGGTCGATATTGAAGAGCTGTTCGAAGGCATAGGCCAGTTCCTTGATGTCCACCTTTCCGTGATTGACGACCGCGGAACTGTGCAGGGAGTAGATCATTTCGATTAGATCGACCTTGTTGCCCGTCCAAAAGAATTTGGTGGTCTTGTCAAAGGGATTGTGTTGTGGTTCCATGCCGTTATAGTTTTCCAGTTTGTCAATTTCTGATTTCAGGTGGACGATAAGCATATCGTAAGCCAGAATGGTGGCCACGGTATTGTCGTGGCTGGTAGAGAATTCTTCATCGGAGAAGCAAAAATGGGTATCCAGGCCAAGGCGGACATCCGTCTTACCACGGAGGAAGTACTGCTGGTCCAGATAGGTGCTGTTCCGGCGATAATAGTGATAGAATTCCAGGTTGTCGTGAAAATAGTCCTGCAACTTTCGGATATGGTTATAGAAGTATTTGACCTGGGACTTGTTGCTTCCCCTGGGACGTTTGCTTTCTATATTGAAGAGTTTGGCGTAATAGATCAATTTACTGCACAGCCGGGGTTTGATTTTTTTGAAAAAGGTAATTTCGTCCGTATTGGAAGCAAAAGGGTTTTCCAATACTTGTTTTCTCATGTTCCGCATGGCCAACCGGGAATACCGTATTCCTTTTTCGGCCTTTTCCAGCACATCTTCCGTTTCCTGTTCCAAAAGGTCCAGATCCTCATTGAGCTTTTGCAATATGTATTTATGGGCGTCCATTTTTCATTACGATTTAAAGGCCCCATAGCTATTTCTCCCGTAATGCCCATTGTTGGTAATCCGATGGCGTAAGGGAGGTATGCTTTTTGAAAAAAAAGCTGAAATGTGATGATGTCTTGAAACCCAATACATTCCAGATCCTGGTAATGGAGCTTTTTTTCCGTAGCATTTTCAGGGAGGCAACGACTAAACGTTCCTCAATACATTGTTTTGCCGTTTTACCCGTGATGTCCCGGACCACTTTGGTCAGGTAATCCGGGCTCACCGAAAGGGCGTCTGCATAGAAATGCACGGCATGGTACCTTCTGAAATGGGTTTCGAGCACCTGTAAGAACTTAAAGGCAAGGATTTGGGTATGTTGCCATTCATAAAGGGTTCCCGGGACATATTTCATATGGATTTCCCACAGTTCCTGCAAAAAGGACCGAATCTCCCGGTGCCATTGATTGCTATACCGTGAATTGTGATGCAAGGCCTCCAAAAACCTGAGCCGTTGAAGTAGCAGGGTGGCATCCATGGCATTCAAGGAAATCTTCGAAAATCCCAGGTTTTCCAGAAAACAGAGCAAAGCCGGGGTGTTCCGGAACAATCCTTTTCCATAAACGTGGTCAGGGTTCAGGGACAATGCCCATAGGGCAGTCGTATGATTACTGATTTGTACCTTTTTGGGCAGGATACCGGCCAACAGGCAAAGATCCCTGGAATTAAGGGTGACCCTGTCCCTATCGTTTTCGATGTCCAGGCAGCCATTGTCCACTAGTAAAAGGATAAAACGGTTTTCCTCCAGTATGCTTTTCAGCTTCCGGATGGGGTCCTTAAGGTCTATATGAACAACGGAATAGGGACGGGGTAGTGCCTTTTCCATAACGGTTGATGGGTCAGATTTGGGATGTTGGATTGTTGGTTTGGTTACCGTGAAAGCCGGGCCATCAGGCAGATGAACAGGAGCAGCATGTTAGCCAGGCTGTTCAAATACAATGGGATGGCAAGGTTCCTCGGGGATTGGCTTTTCATGGAATTATCGGGTAGGTACTTGATAATCTCATGATAACCATACAGGTCAAAGACAAAATAAAGGTTGACCAGGTTACAACAGATGACCGCTGCCAGGAGGATATTGAGCAGCCTGTTCCCCAATTTTACATAGGGTTCGGTGTAAAACCTGTCAAAAAGGCTCATAACGGGAGGTGTAATAGACAGCCAGGGTAACCACGGTCACCGTATTTTCCAAAGCGTTGGCGACCACGGGTGATTTGTTCCCGACCCCTATGTCCCAGTCCTCGTCCTCCCGGTTCCCATCTTCTGCATATAGCGTTAGGTCTGTCTGGCCAATGATTGAGATAGCAGACATGATGACCCTCCGGTCTTCCTCGGTCCATGAAGTTTGTTGGGCCACTTCTGAACCATAGGAGAGGACCAGGTCCTGCCGACCGTTGGAGTCGTTGGGTGGATACGTTGCAAGGTTTTTCAGAAATGCCAAAAGGCTGGCCCGTGCAGGTTCCGAAAGGGTAAAACCTTCCAGAACGGTTTCAAAGCTTTCATCACTGGTGGGCCCGGTATCGTAGAGAGGTCTGTTCGCAGCGACGGATACCTCATGGCCGTGTTCACGGAACAGGGAACGTACTTCCCGGTCTATGTCGGCAAGGCTCCAATGGGAAATGTTTTTGGTCCCATGCTGTTCCATAAATTCGAGGTATAATTGTCCGGCCAGTCCGTTGTTGTCCGTTGTACTGGTCGAATCGGCAAGGGAATGTTCCATGCGCAGGGCAAGGGGTTCGGTGTTCAATTCATGGTCAGGGCTACAGGATACGGTAAGGCATACCATACCTATACAAAAGATTGCCAAAGTTTTCATGGTGTAATTGTGTTATGTCCGATTTTGGTTTCAATCGGTTCATTCCACCCGGGTAAGCAGAACCAGACTCTTGGAATCCTGGGACAAATCTATGTGCAGCCTATGGGCGCTGCAAGGCAGTGCTAGTGCATTTTCCGAAAATGATACCTACATTTTCCGAAAATAATAGTGTGGTTTTTTTATGTTAAAACAACACGTATTCTGGATTGATTTTGCTAAATTTGAGATTAGCCTAAAGATGGATGTATCTGGTTTTCAGATGCTATCGGTCAATGGATTAGTTTTCTGGCAATAAAAATTTCCCTCCTGGTATTGCCAGCAACCAACCTAACACCCCTAGCTATGTATGTACCAACCTATGTGGCCGTATGCGTTTTTTCCTTTTTTGCGGTATTGCCACAACAACGGACTAAAAAAGGATCCGATACCATAATGCACAAGAGCTATGACGTGCTGTTTGATACCATCAGGACTACCAAGGACCCTACCCGTGAACAACGCTATCTCAAGGCGTTTTTATTAAAGGCCCAACAGGAAAACAATGTTGAGGAGATTGTCAATGGGTACAAGAATTACCTGCACCATTCCGAAGAACGGTTACGGCATACCTATGCGGACAGTATGATCCATGTGGCCCGTAAATCCGGGGATTCTGCATTGATCGGGTCCGCCTATCTCACGAAAGGTTTCGTCTATTACGGGGAAAAGGACCATACCAGTGCCCTGGACCATTATATCATGGCCTATGATTACCTGAAGCATACCGATGACGCCTACCAGAAACATAAGGTGCAGTACATGATAGGCCATATCAAGTATTATCTGGGCTATTATGAGGAAGCCATCCGGCTGTTCCAGGACTGCATTGCGTATTACCAGGATCGCAATACCCGTCCCTACCTGAACAGCCTGCATTCCCTTGGGCTGTGCTATAACCGGATGGGCAATTACGGGTTGTCCTCCGAGACCAATGCAAGGGGACTGGAAGAGGCCGACCGTTCGGGCAACCACAGCATGGATGTCTATTTCAAACATTCCGAAGGAGTCAACCATTATTTCAGGGAAAATTACAAACTGGCCATTGAGACCTTGGAAGAAGTGGTTCCCCAAATAGCGGACAAGGGCGACTTTGGCAACGAATCGGTCGGATATTTCTATTTGGGCCGGAGTTATTGGGCCCTGAAACAACCGGACCGGGCCATACCGTATTTCAAAAAGGTGGACAAGATCTTTAACGAACGGGACTATTTGCGGCCGGACCTCCGGGAAGGTTATGAGCTGCTCATTGACCACTATGAGGAATTGGGCAATAACGAAACCCAATTGTACTATATCAAACAGCTCCTAAAAGCCGACAAGTCCCTGGCCAAGACGTACCGTTACCTTTCCGGGCAGATCCATCGGGAATATACCGAGCGGGAACTCCTGCAAAAGGAAAGCAAAATAGAGGAACTCCTGGCCGAAAACGAGGCCAGTGACCTGCGTTGGGGCTTGGCCACGGGCTTGTTGGTCATTGCCGCCTTTGTTTTGGTCTATCGCCGGCGCATGGACAAACGGAAATTCAAAAAGTTAATGCAGGAGATCAAGGATGGAGTCCCCAGGGCAAAGGTAGTGGAGGCCAAACCAGAAGCACTGGAAATCAACCCAGTGGTTGCTGAGGACCTCTTAAAACAGCTCCAGAAGTTTGAAGAGGGCAGGGGCTTTTTAAAGGAAGACCTGAACCTGGTCAAACTGGCTGCCTCCTTCAACGCCAACAACAAATACCTGTCCAAGATCATTACCCATTACAAGGGCAAGGGAATCGTGGAGTACATCAATGACCTGAAAATCGATTACATAATCGAACTGTTCACGCACCAAAGGATATACCGTAAGTATAACTATAATTCCCTGTCCAAAGAAGCGGGGTTCAGCAGTGTGCAGCGTTTTGTACGGGCCTTTAAACACCGTACCGGCAGTTCCCCGGCAAATTTTTGCAGGGTCCTGGATGAGCAGGAAGCATACCAGGAAGGGGGCAGTGAGGCCCTGAGCAATGCTTAATCGTGGTTTTGGTGGGTTCGGGGAACCATTAAGGAAGTCCACCCGTCAAAAAGTTGAAAATACCAATATCAGATGATGTATTCTCTTTCCCTGTTACGTAAGAAAAAACAAATTCTAAACACATTCCACAAAAGTGGTGAAACTGGCAACCAGGTCGCCAAAACATTCTTTTGTATTGTGGGAATGGGATAACCATTTGTTTTACAGTGTACAAGGTTTTTGAAATTCACAATACCCCCTTGGATTTTATCCCTATTGTCATATAATATGCCATTAAATTTGATTAATATTCATAACTTTGGACTATTCCATACCATATTAATGATTTTGGGCCCCAAGGGTTGAAATCCATCGGAGTCCATGACCAAAACGTTTTTCCGGACCATCATTGGAACCGGGAAGAGGCCCTTCCCCAAAAGGGAAATCCGCGAACAGTGGATACAGTCATGGTCCCATGTATCTATATAAAGACGCTTCTTGTTTTTGCATTGTGAGGAACCGGAGTATGTCCTACTGGTACCTATCCAAATCCTTTCCCTTTGCAAAAAATGTGAACCGGCAGCAGCACTGCCGTACCAAGATGTGCCAACATTGATCAACACCGTTTCGCTTCCATCTTATTCCACCTACCGCTCTGTACCACGGCACACCTGGTCATTCCTGCGTTGAAAAACGCAGGGAACAATACTTGTTTCACCCATTAATAGGATAGCCATGGAAGACATTGTATGGAACAACAGTATGTCCGGTACCGGGAAACCCCGGGAGCACCACACGGACAGTGATGCGGAACTCTGGGCGGCATTCCTGTCCGGAAGTGCGACAGCCTTCGAGACCATTTATTCCCAAAACTTTGAGTCGTTGTATTACTATGGCCTGAAACTGGTGCCAGACGTGGCCCTTGTGGAAGACTGTATCCAGGAGCTTTTTATCCTGTTGTGGGACAAAAAGGAAAGATTGGGCAAAGCCAAGAGCATCCGTGGCTATCTGTATACTGTATTGCGCCGGAACATCTTTGAAGAAGCCCGGAAGCGGGGCAAGATGCTTTCCCTGGTGGATGGCGGTGAACGACAGTTGGCGGGGGAAACCCCTCCAGAGGAACCGATGGGGCAGGAGGAAGGCGAGGAACTTTCGAAAGCCTTGGACATGGTCATGAAAACCCTAAGCCTAAAACAACAGGAACTTCTCCACCTTAAATACCACGGTCAGATGAACAACAGGGAAATCGCCCGCATCACCAAAATGCCCTACAGTCAGGTGTGCTACCATCTGAAGACCGCGATAGAACAGCTTTATGGAAATTTAAAGCGATTTCGGCCGTGAGACCGACTACTACTAAACCCTTTCACATACTTCAGAGGACTTTGGAAGAGACAAAATAAAGTTTGTAATTCATTGATAAAAAGCGACTTAGGGATTATTTGTAAAAATAATGACATTTTTTTTCTAAACATTTAACGATTTCCCCTCTATATAGTTAAAGAGGCGTTCTTTTTATCAGAAGTAATATGGTTATGGAATATCAGCATTATAACGAAGAGGATTTTATCCGGGACGACTTCTTTTTACAATGGGTCCGGGAACCTGATGAGGACAGCAACTCATTTTGGAAAGAATTCCAGGAAAAATACCCAGAACAACGAGAGGTGATGGACAGGGCCAGGGAGATGGTCCTGTTGCTGACCACAAGGAAAAACGAGCCCAAGGTCCGAATGGCCAAGGGCAGGATATGGGACACCATACAGGAACAGACGGCGGTGACGGAGGCACAACAAGGTGTGCGCAGACTAAAGAAAGATACCGGGTTCCGGCCTTTGTATATGGTATCAGGGTTAATAGTTGTAATGGGCCTCGCCATACTGGGGATGTACACTTTTGGGGTATTTACAGACCATAAGGTGGCGGGCCCTCCCAAAATTACCCTGCAATTGCAGGACGGTAGCCAGCAAGTGATCGATGAAAGCGATACCCGCACCATCACCACCAAGGAAGGTCAGACACTGGGCAACCAGGATAAGCACATACTGAAATACAACAATACACAACAGGACGCAACAGAAGAGCTGGCATATAATGAGCTTAAGGTGCCTTATGGGAAAAACTTTGAATTAGTGTTATCCGACAGTTCTCATATATATTTGAATGCCGGCTCCACGTTGCGTTTTCCGGTACAGTTCCTGCCCGACCAACCCAGGGACGTGTACCTGGAAGGGGAAGCCTTTTTTGTTGTGGCATCGGATAAGGAAAGGCCTTTTACGGTAGTCACGGACAAAATGAACACCAGGGTGTACGGCACCCGCTTCAATGTCACCAGTTATAAGAACGAAGGCAATACCTATACCGTACTGGAAGAAGGGAGCGTGGGAGTGTACCCACCCGAAGCGGATGAATACGTACCTGTGAAAATAGTTCCCGGTCAAAGGGCCGTGATGGAAAACGGCAGGGTAGCCGTAGAGGAAGTACGAGTGGAAAAGTTTGTGGCCTGGACCCGGGGCGAGCTCTACTTTAAGAACGACCCTTTCCAGCTCATCCTCAAAAAACTGGAACGACACTATAATGTGGAAATCGAAAACCGATATCCCAAACTGAACCCTTTGGAATTTACCGCAACCTTTAAGGACAAGACCGCAGAAGTGGGAGAAGTTCTGGACGTTTACCGGAAACACACCCCATTCAACTATGTCAGGGAAGGAAACAAAATTACCATTACCCCGCCGCATTAGACACCGAGAAAAAACTCACTTCCCCCATATCGGAATACCCCAATAACCCTACTCAAAGGTAGGGTAGGGCAAACCCACCCCAAAACGGACCTGTCAACTATAAACAAACCGCTTTGGTACTGTAAACGATTGTTTAATAGTAAATCGATTGTATGAAAAATATCAGGTACATACTGTTCATGGTTCTAGTGTTTTCGCTCCGTATGGAAGCGCAAAACGGAGACCCTGTGGAATGGGAATTTTCTACCAAGGCAGTGGACAAGGATACCTATGAGGTAATTATGACGGCCATTATGGAGCACCCGTGGCATATCTATTCCCAGTATATGGAAGACGGAGGCCCTGTCCCCACAACCATCACTTTTACCGAGAACCCGGCCATCCAATTGGTAGGGGAAGCCAAAGAAGATGGTATTCCCATAGAAAAGTACGAAGATGTCTTTATGATTGATACCCGCTACTACGAGGGCGTGGTCCATTTTGTACAGACCGTAAAAGTAAATGCGGGTGCCAAAACTCCGGTAACCCTGAATGGAACGGTCTTGTTTATGGCCTGTTCGGATGAGCAGTGCCTGACACCGCAGGAAAGGCACTTTAAAGTGACCCTTGGCCAGAACCAAAAGCAAGGATGAACACTTGAGGTTGGATTCCCAAATTCAGCCACGGCAAAATGATTTAAGATTTAGGCATGCCCTTCTTGGCATAAAGCGGAAAGCACAACGGGAAGTGCGCTCACACTCCCCGAAGTTGTTGATTAAGATTTTAGCGTTAACCAAAACCACACAAATTTATGAAAATTTTTACCAAACCCTGGGACGGGCCTTTTCCTGTCCCCAAACCAGACTTGAAGATGAAACTCACAGTACTCCTTTTGGTCGTCACTTTGTTCCAGCTACGTGCAGCAACGGGCTATGCCCAGAAAACAAAGATCACTCTCAACATGCAGGGGGTGTCCGTATTGGAGGTGATTGAGGAAATAGAAGCGATCACCGAATTTGATTTCCTGTACCGAGAAAAGGAACTGGACCTGGAACGGAAAGTCAGCATCAAGGCCCGAAAGGAAAAAATTGAAGACATACTACGAACCGTTTTCCAGAATGCTTCGGTGGACTACCATATCAGTGGTAAACATATCATCCTGACCAAAAAGGGAAATACAGCTAGTCCTAATAGTGCCCCAACACCCAAGGAAAAAACTGAGGTAAAACAACAGCAGGTTGAAGTGAGTGGTACTATCACCGATCCTGAGGGAAATCCTTTGCCCGGAGTGAACATTATTATAAAAGGGACCAACCAAGGTACGATGTCCGACCCTGATGGGAAATACACCATCCGTGTCCAAACCAATGACATCCTTACCTTTTCCTATGTAGGGTTAAAAAGAGTGGAAATGCCAGTAAATAGCTCGGATACTTTAAATATCCAAATGGAGGAGGATGTGATGTCTTTGGAAGGTGTGGAATTGAACGCTGGCTACTGGAAGGTAAAAGATAGGGAGCGTACTGGAAACATAAGTCGTCTTAGCTCGGAAGAAATAGCCAACCAACCCGTGCCCAATGTAATGGCCGCGGCCATAGGTAGGATGCCTGGGGTAAATATTCGGCAAAATTCAGGTCTTCCCGGTGGAAACTTTAGAATAAGTATTCGTGGGCAAAATAGTTTGAGAAGTAATGCCAACGAACCTCTTTACGTGATAGATGGTATTCCTTTTACTTCTACTTCATTGGATGTTTTGGCATCTGCTACAGATGTATTTGGAACAGGCAATGCCATTAGTCCATTAAATGCAATTAATCCTACTGATATAGAAAGTATTGAGGTATTAAAAGATGCGGATGCTACGGCCATTTATGGATCCAGGGGAGCAAATGGGGTCGTTTTGATTACTACCAAAAAAGGGGGTGTGGGCGAGACAAGGGTAGATGTTAATTTTCAACACGGTATTGGGAAGGTTCCCCATTTTATGGATCTGTTGAACATTGACCAATATTTGGAGATGCGTCGAGAGGCCTTTGCTAATGATGGTGTTGAACCCCGCTCTACTGATTATGACGTCAATGGTATTTGGGATCCGAATCGGAATGTGGACTGGCAAAAGCGCTTGCTGGGAGGAACGGCGGAAACCACTAATGCCAATATATCTATATCCGGGGGAAGCCAGAATACACAATATGTATTCAATGGTGGATACTATCGGGAAACCACAGTGTTTCCAAGGGATTTTGCCTACCAACGGGGGTCGGGACAATTGAATGTCAACCATATTTCGGAAAACCAAAGGTTTAAAGCAAATTTCTCAGCTAATTTTTCGAAAGATGAAAACAATTTACCTGGTCAAAATTTTACTGATACAGCATTAACGTTACCCCCAAATGCTCCTGAGCCCTTTAACGAGGATGGAAGTATAAACTGGGCTAATGGAACCTGGGGATCTTCAGGGTCTCCATTTGCAGTGCTAAATCGCCCTTATAAGGGTAAAACAGATAATCTAATTTCTAATGTGACATTAAGTTATCGATTATTATCGGATTTACAATTTAAAACTAGCACGGGATACACATCGATCCAGTTTAATGAAAAGTTTTTATGGCCAATAAGTACCAATGATCCGACCACAGGTAGTACAACAGGGCAAGCGCGTCATTCTGATAGTAGTATTTATACCTGGATTGTGGAACCACAAATCACATATCAAAAACGGATTAGTAAAGGAAGTCTAAACTTATTGTTAGGAGCCACTTTTCAGAAAGACATAAGGGAGTCTCAAGAGGTTAGGACTTATGGAATAGGAAGTGATGCACTTTTGGAAGATATTAGTGCAGCAACTACTATTAGAGCTTTTAATAGCTTTAAGGAGTATAGGTATAATGCTTTTTTTGGGAGAGTTAATTTTAACTGGGATGAAAAATATATAATAAATCTTACTGGCAGGAGGGATGGTTCCTCCCGTTTTGGACCAGGTAAACGCTTTGGTAACTTTGGAGCAATTGGGATGGCCTGGGTGTTTTCCAACGAAGGTTTTGTCAAAAAAAACGTCCCATTCCTAAACTTTGGAAAGTTGCGTGTCAGTTATGGTACAACAGGGAATGACCAAATCCCGGATTATGGGTATCTGGAAACTTATAGTTCAGAACGTTCATATTTTAATGGGACTACATTGCTTCCCAGCCGTATTGCCAATAATAATTATAGTTGGGAGATCAACAAAAAATTTGAGACCGGATTAGAGCTTGGAATATTAAATAACCGAGTAAACTTAACGACAAGTTACTACCTAAATCGCTCTTCAAATCAGTTGGTGGGTTTTGCACTCCCCACTATAACAGGTTTTAATACGGTACAGGCCAATTTGCCCGCAACTGTTCAAAATATGGGGTGGGAACTAGGTCTGATCTCAAGAAACATAGAATCACATTCAGGTGATTTTAACTGGATTACTTCTATCAATTTTACAATTCCGCAAAACAAATTATTGAAATACCCCAACTTAGAAGGTTCCCCATATGCTAATACATATGTTGTAGGAAAGCCATTATCTATCCAAAAAAATTATAAATACCTCGGTATTGACCCAGAATCCGGGGTATATCAATTCCAAGATGTAGATAAAGATGGGGTTATTTCTTCTCCAAATGATGCACAAACAATTGTGGAATTGGGCCAACACTATTATGGTGGAGTTAATAATTCAGTTTCTTTCAAAGGCCTACAATTAGATTTCTTTTTCCAATTGGTAAAACAAACAAGTCATTCGCATAGGGGAGCTTTTTTATATCTCCCAGGTTTTGTTTTTCCAGGTCTAGGAAATCAACCGGTTGAAGTATTAGATCGATGGCAACAACCTGGTGATCAAACAGACATTCCTAAATTTTCAGCAACCGACTTTTCTCAATATTTAACACATGCCTTTAATTGGAATAGTAGTGATATGGCTAAAGTAGATGCTTCCTTTATCCGATTAAGTAATATTTCCTTGTCATGGAGCTTGCCGAAGAGTATAGTACACACATTAAGACTCCAACAAGCCCGTTTCTATATACAAGGGCAAAATTTATGGACCATAACCAATTATCGAGGTTTGGATCCAGAGACAGGTTCTTTGATGCCACCTTTAAGGAGAATTACTACAGGCGTACATGTAACCTTTTAATTAATTCAAAAACAATAAACAATGAAAAGTAAATTTAAATATTTGAAGAAAATCAAAATTCTTTTCTTTAGATTTTCATGGATTTCTTCATTTGTAGCAATAATACTTTATGCCTTTCCTTCCTGTGAAGGCTTTGTGAAAATAGAACCTCCCATAGATGAATTGGTCACTGAAACCGTGTTTACAAATGATGAAAATGCTACGGCTACTGCTCGAGGAATTTACCTAAAACTAATAGAGAGTTCTGTTTTTACAACTGGCGCTTCAAGCATTACTTTTCTAGGGGGGATGTCCGCAGATGAATTGATCGATTTTGAAGGAATAAATAATTTAGGTTTTTATCATAATGAATTGAATGCGGAAAATGATAAAGTTAATAGTAACTGGCAACTTTTATATGAAACTATTTATCGAGTAAATGCCATGTTGGAAGGTCTCTCCAATTCTACAGGAATCACTCCAGAAGTAAAGGATTTGTTGGAAGGTGAATCAAAATGTATAAGAGCTTTTTGTTATTTCTATCTGGTAAATTTATGGGGAGATGTGCCTTTGATTACTAAAACAGATTATGAAATGAACCGTCTAGCTTCTCGAAAGCCAGTTTCTGAGATTTATGAATTGATACTAAGCGACCTTAAACAGGCACAAGAACTACTCCCTGAGGACTATGCCCATGCAGATGGCGAAAGGATAAGAGTGAACGAAGGTACTGCAACAGCTTTGCTTGCCAGGGTCTATTTATACCTAAAGGATTGGATCAATGCTGAAGAACAGGCATCTAGAGTTATCGAAAATCCTAAGTATGCCTTGACGGAAGATTTGAATAATGTATTTCTAAAAAATAGTGTGGAGACCATTTGGCAATTAAAGCAGACGGTTGGACATACCCAAGATGGCAATATTTTTATTCTCATTGATTCTCCAAAATTTACTGCACTATCAGAATCCTTAATGACAACTTTTGAATTAGGTGATAAACGGAAGACAAATTGGATTGGAAATTTCTCAAATGATATTGGAACTTGGAATTATCCTTTTAAATATAAAGTTAAAACTGAACCCGACCCAGAAAAGGCTACTGAATACTTCATGGTAATGCGTTTGGCAGAACAATATTTGATTCGTGCTGAAGCAAGAGTTCAACAGGGTAATATTTCTGGTGCACAAGAGGACTTGAATATCATACGTTACCGAGCTGGGTTAAGTAATACTCTTGCTTTAACTCCGGAAGAACTTCTAACAGTTATTTACCATGAAAGGCAGGTTGAACTCTTTGCAGAATGGGGACATCGATGGCTGGACCTTAAACGCATAAATCTTTCGAACGAAGTACTTGGTCCTTTAAAATCAAGTTGGGGACCAACTGATGTACTATGGCCCATACCCCAATCTGAATTAGATAATAATCCAAATCTATTTCAAAATAGTGGGTACTAACATATTTTAATATTTGAAGAATGAAAACAGTCTATTTGATCGTCTTTGTCACAATATGTTGTCCTATCTTTTTGGTAGCGCAAGAAAGCACAGAGTTAGAGGTAGGGGAAATTGCCCCTAAGTTGGTTATTAGTGAATGGCTCCGAGGAAAGCCAATAACCGCATTTAAAAAAGAGGACAAGAAGATATATGTTGTTTACTTTACAGGAACATGGTGTCCACCCTGCGTAAAATCCATTCCACAATTAAATAATCTTCAAAAAAAGTATATAAACAATATTACAGTCATTAGTGTTTATATGGAAAATAGTACTTCAAAAAAAGAAAATATAAAGAGAGTAACAAATCTTATGGAAGCATTGGACAATAAAATGGAATTCACAATCGCTATCGACGAGCCAAGCAGCAGTAGGAAGGCATGGGGGCTTAAGGGACCAGCCATATATATGGTTCAATCAGGTAGAATATCATGGGCTGGTGATAATCTGGGCGAATTAGAACCCGCATTGGAACAAGTTGAGGCTGGAACCTTTAACTCGTTAGCGGTTCACCGTGAACAGCTAAGATATAGAGAACGTTTAAATAACATTAATGAGGCAAAAATAAATGGGAACTTTCAATTTGCTTTGGAAGGTATAGATCGATTGATTGATGAAAGCGAGAATTATCCTGCAAGGTTAGCTTCACTATACTATCAAAAATTAAGAATATTGGCAGGAGATGATGATAAAGAGGCATATAAATGGTTACAATGGTTATTGGAAAGGAGAGTGGAAGGCTTTGTTTGGCCCCGCATTGAAGCAATTTTTTATCAAATATCTCCAGAAAACCGTGACTATAGATTGGAATTAAGGGCAATGAACAGAATCATTGAAGAATCAGAAACAAAGGGTAAAACAGTTTATCCATTACGGCTTAAGGCAGAAATCTATGGTCGGATGGGTGATTATGAAAAAGCGGTTGAAATGATTCGTAAGGCAATAAAAGTTGCCGAAAATGAAGGAATAAACAATGAAAATAATGAAAAGTTGTTGAAAACATATTCAAACAAATTCCGAATAATGGATAATCCTTAATCAGATATTAATCATTGAAAACCAGTAAAATAGGTGTGTATCGCAAATCCTTTATAGGTTTTGAAGTTTTGTATCAAAGGCACCAATAAATAAAGAAAAGGAGGTAGCCCAAGTAACAAAGGTTACCTCCTTTAGTCTTACTTAATTTTACAAAATACAGGATTACTGATAACTAAGGTAATTCTGGTTTAGTTGACCTTAATAAGGTACAATCTTCTTCCACATCAGTATATGCATTTTGTGGGGCCATTGAGCATAGACAGGGTTGACCTGAGTTACTTACTTGGCAATCAGAGCCTCCACCCGGTTCAATAGCGACACCACAAGAATCGCATTGCAAATCATTGGCGCTTACAAACATAAGTTCTGATGCTTCGGAATCAGAATTTGAAGCAATTTCTGTAGGGACTGCAAATGCCAGGGTAATCGCCATAACAAATGCCAAAATGGGCAGAATAAATTTGAACTTTTTCATAATATTAGAATTAAAATTTTAATACCTACTCTGTTCCAGGTTTTCGGTGTTCCCCTGATTGTTGCAACAATATCTTTTTTGGCTTGCATTTATTTCTATTCAATTAAAGGGCGGTTAGTAAATTTTTTGTTTTAAAGGGTTTAGACATCTTAAAGGTGACCATTTCATGTTCGTACAAGCCCAATAGGGTGCTGTTTTCGACAATCCTAAACGCTTTAATTTTTTTCTTTTTAAGGGATGGTATATAGAAACTAAATTGATAACTCCCATCCTTGAGGTGATATACATCAATAACCGAGGCCTTTTCAAACAGGTCTGGGTCTTCATTTCCTGCCAGGAGGTTTGAATTGTTGAACAGGAAACCTTTATAAACACTGTTTTTAGGATTCACGGTTAAAGGAGGAGATGACATGGTCAGGCTGTTCTCCGAGGCAATTTTGTCCACTACAATTTTTACTTGGCTTATGGTGTCAATGGTATTTCCCCGGGAGAGTAGGTTGAAATTGGTGTCCATGGTAAAATATTCATTGCGGTATAGATAGACATAGACCAATTGGTCATTGGTTTTGTCATAATGTATAGTTCCATACGTGCTAAAAACCCCTTCCCCTCCCTGTTCTTCCAACAGGTCCGGAAAGATTTCCGGTTCTTTATTGCCTTTAATTATTTTGTGAAACGAGGTCTTGAAATTGGTGATTTTTGTGAGGGCAAATGTGCTATCTGAAAGGGGTAGCGCATTGACAAAATAAGTGCTGTCAATATAAGAGGTAGCCACCCAGTTCGTAGTGCTTCCGCGGTATATAAAGGGCATGATCCCATCCATTAGGAAAAAGTAAGGTGGGTTTACTTTTACGTCCAGAGCCTTGTATTTAAGGTTGTCCGCATTTATGATATGGTAGGTGGTGTCCCTGAGATTTTGGGTATTGATTTCCAGTACGTACCCTACGGCTGAGCGGTTGGCCAGGAATACCTTGCCTGCATCAGTTCCGGCAAAATAGTACCCATGACGACCAAGATCCAGAGTGTCTATGGGCTGTATAAACCCTTCCGGAGCAAACAACCGTTCAAAACCGGCATGCTTGTGATTTTCCTTTTTGGGTGCGGCTATATGTAGTGCCAGGACTATACAAATCCCAAATAGAAAGGTGATGAGCATTAAGATGGATGGGCGTTTCATGGGGCTATGGTTTCAGTTAGCATGTTATGAATTGCTGGTTTGTCCATTTTCGTTAAGATTTTCCACGAGAGAAATAAGTGGTCATTTTGTTCCTTTAGCAATTCAAAAATGCAATTGCTAATCTACTCCCGCGGATGGGGAGAGGGCTCAGTGTGAATATCCCTGTTCCCCGAGGGGTGTGAAGTCTTCCCGTTGATATCGGGGAGGGGTCAGTAAGAGGATGCCTATGGCCGCAAGGGCTATATATACTATATTAAAAATGAGATGTTCCGTCCAGCCCAGTTTTTCCAATACCCCGCCGCAAGAGCAGGGGATATGTTCGCTAAAACTGAGTATGGCAATAATGTAAGCAGTGAATATCACCATAAGGGCAAAGGCCCCGTACAACCCATAGAGTCGGAGCCTTGGCCATGCCAACAAAAGCGCTACCACAATTTCTATGATAGGGATAAACCAGGCCGTAAAGCCCGCTATGTTGGTGAGTAATGGAGATTGTCCTATTTGTACCTGGAATTTCTGTACATCGGCCAGCTTACTCACAGCTGCATACACGAAGAGCAGGATAAAAAGAAAACAGATGACCTCAATAACTATACCCTTGTGTCGTCTAAAGAAGTTGGGAAATGCTGTTAGGATCGGTTTCATCTGCTTTCTGTTTTTGGTCTTTATATCTTCATGTTGTCATCAAGTGTAACGGGGTTTTCAATTCGTATGGAAGTAAAATTCTGTAATTCAGTTGGAAGAATGTGTAGCCTATAGAGAGTATTTTGTACACAAAAACGGCTGTTTTTCATTAAATCCCGGCTATTTTGCCCCAAAATCCAGCTATTTCTGTCCTCATTACCGGAAAAATGTGACCTAAAATCTCCTTGGATTGTGTACGATGCATCCTAAAAACCAGCAAAATCGGCATTTTTATGTCCAAAATCCGATCTAATTAAACCTTTCGTACACTGGACTGTTTTTGGTTGAAAAATAATTTGAAGTAAAATGAGGCAATCTGCTTAAAATGACATCAAAAAACAACATCCTGTGACATTCCAAACCAAAAAAAAGCATTTGGAACAACAAAAAAGGGGCAGTTCGGATTTAGGACGTAGTTTGTACGGATTTAGGTAACAATCGGTCCATTACAATCCTTTAATTTAGCTTTTGTAATTACAGACAACCGACCCTCTTCAAGGAACTACCCGTTCCCGATGCCCTGTTTTATACCCAGATTGTATTACATAAAAAGCTACCCCATGAAATGGCTGACCAAACACCGTACTTCGGTCTTATATACTATTGCCGTATCGCTTTCCATGTTGTTTATGTACACGGGCCTTACCAAGATTTGGGAAGGTGACCTCTTTTATCATAATGTTATTGATTCTCCCATATTTGGTGGGGAGACCACGGCCCTTGTAGTTTCCTGGCTCTTTCCATTCCTGGAAATATTGACGGCAGTGGCCCTGTTATGGCCTAAGGCCAGAAGACTGGGCCTATTCATGGCCTTGGGCCTTTTTTTGGCCATTACCACTTATTTGACGGCCAATTTATATTTCAGTGAATACATACCCTGTACCTGTCGCACATTTTTCTCCATGTTGGATTGGCAGGGACATTTGTACCTGACCCTGGGATGCCTGGTGATCACTGTATTGACCATAATCCTATACCCGAAAAAGACGAAAAGAGCTTCTACATATAAAACCCGTTTTGTTGCGCAGCAAAGCCAGGAATAAGCTGAAAACCTGTATAAAAGAGTAGGCACCTTTCATTAACTTAAAACAATTTGATATGAAAACTAAATTTTTATTGCCTGTACTGGCACTGATATTTGCCACAGGAATGTCCTTTGCGACCGCTGATCTGAATGCGGATCCGGAAAATGATTACATCTTTAGGAATGATGATTGGGAACCTATTGACGAAGTGGAATGTGATCCTCAAGGAGGAGATTGTTTAGCGTATTCCGTCTCCGAAGATGAGACATATCCCATCTATGATTCAGAAAGTTTATCTGATCCTAAAGATGGTAATAATACTATCGTGATTAATGTTCCTTAAAGGTAGTTAGGAATAGGATGAACCTGAATTCAGGTTCATCCTATAGTTTTTATTACTTGCCCATAACGAATTCATATCGATGTTTTTCATTAAGAAACTTTTTTGCTGTATGGTTTATGTCCTTAAAAGTAAGAGATGAGAAGAACTTGTCAACCTCTTCCTGGGTTAACCATGGAACATTATATCTATACTTTTCATACAATCGATTTGGTAAGTTGGACTTATGGAAATACATCTTGGAAGAATACTTTGTCTGAACCTCCTCTAAAGCCGTGTTAAACATCAATGGTGAAAGAGAGTAATCTTGGATGGTTTCCCTAAATAATTGAAATTTCTGTTCTTTTTCAAGAGCGTTACCAGTGGGAGTAAATATTGTTGAAATGTAAATCTCGTACCTAGAGCAATCAAAATTATAAAGACCTGCAGCTTGTGGTGTATATACTGGAAATCCACCGTTTCGGAGGGTTTGAAAAATTTGGTGCCGAAGCATCTTCCCCAAAATGTCCACTTTAATAAATTCCTTCCATCCAAAAGTATCAGTTACAATGTACCTTTTTTTATATTCCATCCCTTTCATGTCGTATGGTGGTGGAACCTCATATAATAGAGGCCCGCTTTTCAATACCATGTTTTTATGAGTCTTGGGATTGATTTGAAATTCAAATGCCCTATTAGGTAAATTGCCCAAATATTTATTTATAATAGGTAGGATAAGTTCAATGTTGAAATCCCCGTTCACTATAAAAGTAAAATCTCCTGTTCTTCCAAAAAGAGCGTTGTAACATTCATAAGCCTTATCCAAATCTACCTTTGGTAAACCATTTATCATTTCTATAGTAGCTTGATTATTGATAGTGGGATCACCAGTCAATAATTTTATGGAGTTGTTTAAATCCCGGATAGCACTGTGCCAATCATTATATTCTTGATATTTGCTCTTCATCCAATCCAAAAATGCATCTTCATCCTTGCGAGGTTTGGTAAAATACATATGAATTAGTTGGAATAAAACTTCTAATTTTTTTGATGAAACTTGCCCTCGTATACCTGTTTCTACTGCATTGATGTATGGATGTACACTTAGATTGGAACTCTTAGATGTGATAAAACGAGTTAAATCAAATTTATCTAAAGCACCTACACCGGAATTTTTTATGATTTCCGCAGCATTGATTGCGGAATAGTATTCCGTTTCAGAAAAATTACGGGCACCATTTGAACTAAACCCGTGTACTCCAATTTTTCCCGTTTCCCCCGATTGGGGTAACAGGACTACCTTTATCCCGTTTCCCAGGACAATTTCCATTGCCCCAGTTTCTATCGCACTCATATCTGTATATGTCCCTTTACTATGAAGGGATAATGTTTCTTGCTCACTCATTAGTTGATTGGGAATTTCAGGAGGTAGATACGCTTGGACAGGTGCTTTCCATGCTTCCTTTACCCAAGAACGAATTTCACTTTCGTTTATAGTTAAAATCGGGCTTCCCTCTGGAGCAATGATACCAATATCCTCGGGCATCTCTGATATCAGGTTCTTAAATTCCTTATTTATTTCCTCCAAGGATAGCCCAGTCAGCCATTCGCTCAGAAAACTGTTCTTTTCATTGGGCAATGGTTCTTCTTCCACAAAATGCTTGCTGATTTCGTTGTTCCAATAATTGACACTTTTACTATAGTCCCTATTCATAAGCTGAAGTTGTTGCCTTTTCAGTTTACTCCATTCGTCTTTATTCAAGCCGTATGTTCTAAACTGAGCCAACAAATGGATAGTTTGCTTCACAGCCTTCTTTTCACTCCCATTTATACTATTGATATGGATACCAAATACATTAGCTATATGGCCCACGCTCTTAAATCCGCTGGAATAATTATCTATGTATTTATTGTATATTTCAAAAGCGGGATTATAACGTTGGTCCAAAATTCCAAAGCGTTCATCTATGGCGGTTGACACCAAATTCCATAGAAATTCACGTTTCATCCCTTCTTTAGTGTGCGATAGTACTCTTGTACGGAAATCCCGGTAAAGAAGATATATTTCAGTCTCATCTCTATTTAAAAGGCTATCACTATCTTCTTTCTTTTGAACCCTGGTTACCTTGGCAAATTGTGGAGGCTGGTTAAAATAAAGAGAGTCGGGGTCCACCCATTTCCTTGGTTGTCGTGGGGAGGCAATGTCGGAAAAAGTAGTTTTGATCCCGTTTTCCAAGCTATCCAAATTATCAATTTTTCCTACTACCATCAAGGCAGTCTGGTTTGGCCGATACCAATCCTGGTAAAACCTTCTGACTACTTCAGGGTTGACAGTTCTTATGTGGTCGAAATATTGCTGTGGATTTGAAGCCACACTGTGAGATCCTGGATCAATTTTTGAACGCAAAACATTATAAGGTGTTTTATTCCCCTTATCTCCACCTCTTAGTATATATTCAGAAAGCAACACGCCTCTTTCTGAATTGATTTCAGCTGTCGTCAGGTCAAGTGCTCCATTAACCAAATCTTTATACCAACGCAATCCCTTTTCAAAGGCATAGGGATTATTAATTGGAGCGTTAAAGTTGTATTTCGCAAAATATCTGGAAGTATTGGCACGAACATCTGTAAAGTTCATATCAAGACTGTCCATAAGTATGGAATCTTTCAGCCCCAATGGAAAATGTTTACTTGACCTGAAGGCCATATGTTCCACAAAATGCCCGATATCCAACTGGTCAGGGTCATGTTGTGAGTATCCACTTCTAACGATCAAGCGCATGCTCAATTTGGTGGAAGCTGTCTCTATTGGTTTTATATAATAGGTAAACCCATTAGATAGCTGGCCATAACGGATGCTTGGATCCAGCGGTATGGAATCCTCGGTTAATAGTTGCTGACCTGATGTGGTACAGGTATTTATAAGCAAGAATATCAATATATATATAGGATTATATTTCATCAGTATATGTATGGATTAATAGCATTAGAATTTAGGGGGAAGCTTTCCCTAAGCGTGGTATGAGGAGATCTTGGGATGGAATGGCATAGAAATTTGCCAATCTATGTCATTATAACTTTTGGATTAATAGCCCTCGTTTTGTCCGAGGTTGGTATTTTTCATTCTCTCCTGTTCTGGGATAGGAAAGAGCACATCCGTATCTTGCCATAAAGGATTGCCATTTCCGAGAATTTCAGAAGATTTACCGGTTCGTTTTAAATCAAACCATCGGTGTCCCCATTCGGTAAACAACTCCTTTTTGCGTTCATCGAGAATTTCCTCTATTAAACCGACCTGATCGATATCCGGATTGGTCTCCGATAACAAATCCACATCGGCCCGTCCTTTGATCTTATCCACATCGGAAATCCCTCCCAGTATATTCCCTTGTCTAGTTCTCGCTTCTGCACGGATAAGATATTGTTCGGCCAAACGGAACACCATGGAATATTCGGTGATATTGTTAGTACTTCTCCCATCCTTATATTTATAAGGATAATAGGCATTCCTTTCAGCGTCTAGACCAATCCAGTTTTCTGTTCTTTTGTCCCCTGGTTCAATGGATAAAGCAAGATCTTCTGCAATAGCAAATTTCGGATTGTTCGAAACGAATAGTGCTCCTTCCTTGGTATTGGTACTACTGCTGCCCAATCCGGTAGGAGAAATTTGCCAAATGGCCTCTTTGCTGTTCATAAGAAAAACCTGGTCCAAATCCTCCAGTAGGTCATAATGTGCTGATTGGTTGATGACATTTGTACTATGTACTTCTGCCAGAGCCCATTGCTGTCGATATAAATATATCCTTGCCAACAAAGCTTCTGCGACAAAACGGTTTACAATAGTCCGTTCCCCGTCCTTGTAAATTTCTTCTAAAAGAGCTATGGCCTCATGAAGATCCGTTAGAATTTGGTCATAAACTTCCTCGATAGATGTACGTCCCATTTGGGCATTTATCCTGTAGTCCGTACTTAAAATTAAAGGGACTTCACCGTACAGATTGACCAAATTAAAATAGGTAAAGGCCCTGATAAACCTGGCTTCACCTTCCAATTGGTCCCTGACCCCATCTGATATGTTTTTTGATACCAATACGCCTTCCAACATCGAATTGGTCATATAAATGAGGTTATAGGCACTATTCCAAAGGTTAAGATTATTGGGGTTGTTGGGGTTTATTTCATTTTCTTCAAACTCCCTATAAGTAAGGTCAGTTTCAAGTAATGTGAAGAGTTCCCCTGAACTTAAACCCACTAAAGCGGTTACACTATTGTTACCACCGCTACAGAACGAAATGGAGCGAAATAGCTCATTGTAAATGCCCTGCATAGCACTACGGGCCGTTTCATTACTTTCAAAAACTGTTGTAACTGTCAGTTTATCAGCGGGGACTTCTACCTCAATAAAATCGTCACAAGAAACCGTAATAAAAAGTAATAATCCTGTAACTATTAATTTATTCCTATTTATCTTTTTCATGGTCAAAACCTTTAAAAATTAAGTTGCAATCCTGCAGTAATCGTTCGTAGATTTCCAAATTGTATCCCGGTACTGTTGTTCATTTCCGGGTCCATTCCATCATAACCAGAGAAAGTAATTAGGTTCTGCCCATTGACAAAAATTTTACAGGCATCTATACCCATAGAACCAATGAGTTCTAAGGGGAGGGCATAGCTTAATGAAAGGGTTTTTAATCGAATAAAAGAAGCGTCAGTATAAGACAAACTTGAATTTTGGGCGTAAGTATAGGCTTGGATGGCATCTAGAGATCGTGAAATCGTCTGGAATGGACTATTTTCCTCCAACGCTAGGACTACCACTTCTCGTTGGTTACCCGTGGATCCTGCATTAAAAAGTGTGAGCATTCCTTCCTGTTTGACAAACTGCCATAAGAACTGAAGGGAAAAATTTCTGTAATTCACGGTATTGTTTATCCCTCCAAAAAATTTTCGGCTCCTATCTTTTATGATGACCCGGTCCTCGTAATCCAACCGCCCATCACCATTAATATCAATGAATTGATAAAATCCAGTTTCTGGATCAAGACCATCATATTGAAATAAAAGATTAATATTTAACGGATGTCCTATCCTATAGCTATTGGCATAGGCGGATTCTTCCAATCCGGGATAGCTTATGAGCCTATTTTGTGGGATACTTAAGTTGAAAGTGGTCTGCCAAGTAAAATTGTCATTCCGAAGATTAAACGAAGAAAACTCCAATTCCCATCCTGTGTTTTGCACGGTTGCCGGAAGATTGGCCTGGACAACATTAAAGCCAGTTGTACCGGGTAAGGGATAGCCCACCAACTGATTAGATGAGCGATTTCGGTACCAGCTCACTCCAAGGTTGATTCTATCCTGTAGGAATCCCAATTGTAAGCCTGTTTCCAGTTTTTTATTCACTTCCCAGGAGTAATCCGGATTGGCCAAATTGGTCGGATATAGTCCGCCCGGTGCCACTGTGGCCTCATAAGCATCGAGATACCCATAGTCCCCAATCTGATCGCTCCCTGTGGTGCCATAACTGCCTCTAAGTTTTCCGAAACTTAAAAATCTAATATGTTCTCGTACCCATTTTTCATTTGAAAAAATCCAGGCCGCTCCGATGGCCCCAAAATTTGCCCATTGTTTACCAGGGCCAAAACGAGAGGACCCGTCCCTTCTTCCCGTGAGGTTCAGATAATACTTCTGGTTCCAGTTAAGTCCTAATCGTCCAAAAATTGCATGGTACCTATAGTCGGTGGTTTGATTGATTCCCTGTGTCAGTGTTTCTGCAGCGGCCAAATTCCCGATAAGGGCTTCTGAAACATATCCGGTACCGGTTACTCCAGTTCGATTATTTTGATTTTGTTGGAATGTGGTCCCAATTAAAGCATCCATTCGGAATTTATTCAATTTAGTAGAATAATTTAATTGGGGCTCAATACTCCAAGATTTTCGATGCTGTTGTAAATGGGTGGATTGATGGTCCCTGAAATCCCAAGAGGAAGGGTTATATGATTTTTTAGGTATTTTCAATAAATCATTACTGTACAATTGGTTATAACCCAAATTTGTTCTTATGGTAAGTCCTTTTACTAATAAATAGGATAAGGAGAAGTTGGATATGAGATTATCGGACTCAGTTTTACTAGAATTATAATATCCTTCCACAGGATTGTTTCTTCCTGTAGCATCCCATTCCTCCCAATGTAAGCTTCCATCTTGGTTGAAAACCGGTGGAGCATTTGGGGCAAGACTGAACAACTGATTACCCGTAGATCTAATTCCCAGTATGGTATTTTTGTCTTTCCCATAATTTAATTTCAACCCAAGTGACAATCTTTGATTCTTGGATTGATGATTTAGGGTCAAGCTAGCCGTTGCCTTTTGATACTTGGAATCACCGGGCAAAACCGAGCCCTGTTCCTGATATCCCCCATTCAATTGGAATTGGGTATTGGCATTGCCGCCGGAAGCTGAAATATTGACATCAGTGGTCCAGGCACTGCCGCCAAAAAATTCTTCCTGCCAATCCGTATATCGATTTTGGTCCCAAAGCAATAAATCATATGCATTCCTTAAAGTGGGTTCGGTGCCGTCATTTTCAAAAACCTTTTTACGAATTTGAAGATATTGTTGCGTGTTTAGGAGATCTAATCGATTATAGACTGTGGACACACCACTATAGAGGCGAGCCTGAAATGCTGTTTTCCGTGCCATTCCTTGTTTTGTAGTAATCAGAATCACTCCATTAGCCCCCCTCGAACCATAAATGGCGGTCGCATCCGCATCCTTTAAGACCTCGATGCTTTCGATATTGGAAAGGTTCAGGGTACTTAAGGGGTCTATACCTATATTTGTTAGTGCACCATTGCTTTCCAAAGGAGTTGCATCTATGGGCATGCCATCAATGATGAATAATGGATAATTTCCCTCAGCTCGTAAGCTATTCTGACCCCGGATACGTATGGTGGGTGCCGCCCCGGGTAAATCTCCTCTTCCCGGAATAACTTCCATCCCAGCTATACGGCCCTGAAGGGCTTGTAATGGACTTATCAAGGGCTGGAGCTCAATCTCCTTGGCCGTTATTTTAGCAATGTTTCCTGTTCGTTCTTTCTCCGTGGTTGTGTAATATCCCGCATTAAGGACTACTTCATTTAATTCTGTTACAGCTTCCTTCAATTCCACACTAATGTGGTTCTGGTTTCGCACAACCCGTTCGACAGATTTATAACCGATGTAACTAAAGACTAAGGTATCCGTTGGCGTGGCAAAGAGCCGATATTTCCCGTTGATATCCGTAACGTCTCCCCTGGAAGTATCGGATTTGAAGTAAATAGCTACTCCGGGTATTGGTCCCAGTGCATCACTCACTATTCCGGTTACAGCATGTTGTTCCTGCACCGGATTGGTTGTGTGGGCACCCGGTCCCGAAGGAATGTCATTGTTCGGGGTCAACACAATTTGCTTTTGTTCAATTTTATAGGTCATACCACTGTTCCCGAATACCTTTTGCAGTACCCGTTCCAGTTTCTCGTTCTTGGCGCGGATGTCCATTTTTCGGGAGGTATCGAGCTGGTCCTTGCGGTAGAGGAACCTGTATTCTGTGGTTGTTTCAATTTCACGAATGACATCTAGGACCGTGGCCGATTTCAGGTCGAGGGTTATTTTTTGGCTGCGGGTCCCCTCCAGACCTGCATTGATCTGTAACAAGGTAGCAAAGAAAAGAGAGAGCAGCAGTTTCATCCGTAGGGTGATTTTAAGGCGGGAACTGTCCCGGTGCCTTACGGCATTCCTGATAATTTTCATACTTTTGAGTTGATTATTAGTTATTTTGTTTGGCTTGTAATCAATCGTATCGGAGGGTGTTGCGAGCACCCTTCGATTTTTTGATCTTATCTGAGTTTCATTCTGTCATAGGCTGTGGCTTTTGGATGGTTATGGTTTTCTTTTTCATGTCGTATTCAAAAGGAGTCTGATACTGGAACAACTTCAAGATCTGGTCCAGCGGTTCCCGGGTAAAAGTCCCTGTGAACTTCACGTCGTTCAGTTCCTCATATCGGTTATCGATCTTTACATCAAAACGCCGTTCCAGTTCTTTCAGGATGAGTTCAAACCGGTCATCCAGAAAATAGAGTTCGCCGTCTATCCATGCCGTGTATTTCCGGATGTCCACGGTCTCCACCTGAATGCTGCCATTCTCAAAGACTGCCCGCTGTCCGGGTACGATCTTCACGGGTTCTTCCTTTTTGGGGCTATTGGGTTGGTAAACCCCCACGCTCCCTTCTTCCAGTACGGTAAAGGTGTTGTTTTCGTCCCTGTAACTCGAAACATTGAACCTGGTACCGTACACCTCGGTATTTAGCATGTCAGTCACTACAGTGAAGGAGCGTGTGGAGTCCCGTGCCACGTCAAAGAACGCTTCGCCATCCAGGAAAACGTTCCGGGGTTTACCATGGGGGAACTGTACGGGATAACGCAACTTGGAGCCGGCATTGAGATAAATATGAGAACCATCGGATAAGACTAATTCAAAATTTTTACCATAGGGTACTGTCAGCTCATTATACACCAGCTCCGTTACGTTGTCCTGTAATTTTTGGTAGGTCAATATGTTTTTGTCCTGTTTCCCCAATGCCTTTCCATCCCCGGTAGTGATCAACCCAGAGGCCTTTTCGTCCATCACCTTGATGGTCCCGTCCTGTAATTCCAGGGTAATCCGGTTGGGATCAAGGGTCATTGGCCCTTTGCTTCCCAAAAAGTCCAATCGGTAGGCGCCATAGGCCAATGCCACCAGGGGAATAATTACAGCGGCCACTTTCAAAAATCTTTTTCCCGTCTTACCGAAGATGGATTTCGGACTGTTCATCCTGCCCCTTTCCCGGATGTTGCGCTTTTCGATGATTTTCATCCATATCCGACCCTTTTCAAGCGGAGTCGGGTCGTCCTCATCACGGGCAAGCAGGCGGACCATATCCCTGGCTGTTTCCACCACCTCTTTTTTCTCCGGGTGTTGGGCTAGCCAGTTATTCCAGAAATTGGCGGTAATGGCATCCTTTTCCAAGACCCATTTCTGGAAATAATGGTCCTTTGCGAAATCTTCCGAACTGTAATCCTTGTAGGTCACTGTTGTTTGTTTTGAGGGGAAGGAAACAAGCCCCTTTATAGAGTGGAGTGGATTTTTTTCCGGATCACTTCAAAAAAATGAAGAAAAATGAAAAAAAATTATGTCAAGCATTTGTCAAAGGCTGTCGAAGGGCAGGGGAAACCCGCTTCCGGAAAGTTTTTTCGGTACTTTTGTCCATAATGGCAACCTATGCAAAAAAGATGGGGAAGGGGCTATGACCCAAAATGGTCCCGTAACCGTTTCATAGTTCGGGCCATGAGATTGTACACTGACTTGGTATCGGTATCCATGATCTCGGCAATTTCGGGGTAGTCGATCCGGCAGTGGAATTTCAGGAATATGATTTCCTGCTGGTTGGTATTGAGTTGGGATACCGCATGCCTGACCTCCTTTCGGCGCTGGTCAAAGGCCTGTCGTTCCACCAAGAGGTGTTCCAGGGACGGAACAGGTTCTCCCTCCAGCAATTCATCCACGGGAACCGAGCTTCTTTTTCCGGCCTTTATGGCACGGGCCACCACTTTTCTACGGATACAGGTCAACAGGTAATGGGTGATGATTCGTACATCCCCAAGCCTTTCCCTGGTCTCCCAAAGTTCCACAAAAAGGTCCTGTATGGCATCGCCCACCAGTTCCCGGTCCCTGACCTGTTTGAGGCCATATTTGAACAGGACATTGAAATTGCGATCATAGATGGAGGCAAAGGCAAATTCACTGCCTTCCCGGAATGCCTGCCAGAGCTCGGCATCGGTTTGATTTTGGCCTATGGATTCCCCGTTCCCGGGAATTTCTCGGGGCTCCCTGTCTGGTACGGATGATTTTCGCCTGAGGGAAAAAGCCAAAATAGTTGTTTAATAAAAGATTGTTAATCAACGGTTAACAGGGGGTTAAATTAGAAATTAAATTTTAACCTGTACACAAAATGATCGTTAATTACACAATTCATGTATTTCTAAAAACCAAGTCCTGCATACTTTCGGAAGTGCGAAAAGTGCCGTCATCACTGGATAATCCAGGGCAGTAAAAGGAGTTTCAAAGGCCATTTATGATAACCAATATGAGTGGTGTTCTTGGCCATCCCAGTTTGCTAAAAATTGGATACAGACCTTTACTAGTAAAGAATATTCTTTTATATACGTACTATTCATAAGTGTTAAAATACAGAATATACCTACTAATTGTCAGGAGGAAAAGTGCAGATTTTCGATTATTTGATCTATTTTTAGCGGGTAGGGCACCCCTTAACAGGGTTGTTGGCCCTATAATAATTTCGTGCGGCTCCCCCCGACCGGGGCAACCCAATTCTTCGAGCCCGGTCGTGCACTTGAGATAGTCTGTGGACATGGCCGTGGGACGCCGTCCATATACAGGAAACGAGCCCTATCAAAACTACGGTTACCAAGTAATGGCAGGTTTGATGTACCAATAGGGGATACCCAATCGGTTCCTTGAAGAACACCTATTGGATCAGCGACCCAACTGATACCCTTGTGGAAAGGATACCCTAAAAAGCCCGGGGGCCTCCCTATATGTGGTGAAACGGATACGGACCATTGTACTATTGAGAAAGGGGCTTCACCAATTTGCTGTTACCAATGCTTGTCTTCAAAAAGAAATATATAGAGAACATCTGTCATTTGCTCCAGGCAAGGACGGAGGGGATTTGGGGCTACCGATTACGGCTTTCAAAGCGCAATGACTACTACAATCTGGTGGCCAGGTATCTGAACCTGGAAGGGGAGCTGCATAGAGCGAGACTTAGCAAGCAAAAGGCCAGGGATTTCGATTCGTCCTTACCACCCCTTTTGGAAATCCACCTGTCCAAGTCCCTGCTGATCAAAAGTGTGGGGGCGCAGGTCCCCGGCCTGTTGCATAAGGATCCGGATTATTTCAAAGGGCTTACCCTGGGGGAGCTGTTGACCAAAAAATCCGTGGAGACCTGGGAGGAACTGCGCAGGAACTTTCTGCGGCGGGCCCCGTTCGAACTGGGCACGGCATTGGAATACAAGGTCAATGGTTGGCTGTATTACAGTTGTTTCTGTTATGTGGCCCAGCTGGCCGATGGTACCATTCGGATCAGGAGTTTCGAAAAGGACCGCTCCCATGAGGCCCGTGAGCTGATGCGGGAAATGGGGGTTTCCCCGCAGCCTGAGGTTTTCCGGTCCCTGTTTCCGGTCCCGGGTGAATTGGGACAAAAGGAGTACCAGGAAAAGATACGCATGGATAAGATCGTCCGGTTTATCGAGGACCATGCCTCCCAACCCTTGCCCGGGATCAAGGAACTGGCGCACCGGTTCAACATCAATGAAAAAAAGCTGAATAAAAGATTCAAGAAACTGGTAGGGCGGACCCCGTATGCTTTCTATATGGATTGCAAGCTGGACCGGGCCATGCACCTGTTGCGCACGACCGCCCTGGATATTGATGGGGTCTGTGAATCCGTCGGCTACCATAGCCGCTCCGGGTTTTACAGGGCCTTTAAGCGCAAGTTTGGCATGAACCCCGGGGAAGTCAAGCGGGAGGACGGGCCCGACACGGCATGAACCATTCAGCCAAGCAGCGTTTTTGCTTCCCGGTGGATGCGCTCAAAGTTCACTTGCAGGTCGGCGGTAGTTACGGGAGCCTTGGGTTGTGGCCGTTCCTTTACCATGTCCTGGAGGATGAACCGTACCTTTTTGTCCCTGCCGTCCGCAAAGGCGATGAATTCCCCGGTCCTTAACCGGAAGAACTGGTCCGCCCTTCGTTTGGCCACTTCCTTTTCCCCCTTGGTGACCCGGCTCTCAAAACTCATCCCGCTGCTCTTGCTGATGCTCCGGGTGGGCTTGGTGATGATCTCGAAAAAGCGTTCGTAGTACTTGGCGGTGTCCGGATCGTTGGCCTTTCCGAAGAACTGATAGGAGAGGTTGCTCAGGATGGCCTTACTGGCCCTGTCGCCATAGAGCAGGTCGTTCTGCACCTTGTCCTGCATCACATAGACCGTACTGATGTCATAGCTTCTCAGGGTGGCCGGGATCCTGTGCATGTTGGGCAGTTTCAGGGTAGGGGCCTCCTCCATGAGGAGAAAGGAGGAATCCCGTCCCCGCACGCTCATCTGTTTGATCAGGGTGTGCATGACCATGGCAATGACAGGGGAGTAGGACGTATCGTATTTGGGGTTGTTGACCAGCGAGACCACGGCCCGGTGCTTCGGGTGGTTGATGTCCAGGGGCACTTCGTCCTTGGAGAGGACATAGTACAGTTTGCGGGACCCGATCTTCTTGAAGGCATTGGCCAGGGTACTTTTGATGCCCGCAGTCTGTTTTTCCGATTCTATCCCGTTGATAAAGGCGCTGGCCAGCCCAAGGGCGGTCAGGTCGGATTTGAGGAAGGCCACCAGCCTTTTGGTGCTCATGGCCTGGAACAGGGCCATGATATGGGGCAGGGTACAGAAGTGGGGAAAGGAACACCTCATTTTCCAGATCAGCCCGCTGAGCAGGCCTTCCACGGCATCGGAAAAGAACCTGTTGCTCCCGCTGTGCTCTGAAAAGTTCTGTTCCAGCAGGTTTTCCATGAGGACCCGGGATAGGGCATTGACGCTTTCCTCGTTGGGCAGGTATTTGGGGGCGATGGGATTTACCCGGTAATGGATCTCATCAAAGGCAATGGTGTAGAATTTGGTGTGCTGTTCCCTGAAGAGGGGAGCGGCGATCTCGGTGAGCTCAAAATCCTTGTAGTCGTGGATGACCCCACAAAAGCCATATTGGCTAAAGTGGTGCAAATAGTTGTAGATGACGCTCTCCGTTTTTCCACTGCCGGCCGAACCGATCACGGAGGTTCCCCTGCGGATGTTCTCCGCCCGGAAGCTGCCGTTGTCCAGGGAAAAGCGCAGTCTGTATTTCTTGTCGATGCGACCCTTTTTGTCCCCGCCCAGCAGCCCATAGAGCAGGGTGCCCACAACGAGCAGGGGCAATATCCCGTAGAGGATGATATGTTCGACGGGCCAGTTCATATGCCGATGGATCCGGATTCGATGGCCCTGCCGATGCCCCTTTTCAGGGCATTGATGGCCTTGAGGGTGAGCTGGACCTTGTTGGTCGGGATGCGGAGCAGGGTGGTATCCGCCCCGGACTGTTGCAGCAATTTGAAGGCGAGTGCCTTTTCATTGGTCGGGAGTTGGGTAATGGTGGCAAAGTACAGTCTGGGGTCCTTCAAAAAGGTCTTCCTGGCGGTATAGGTCTCCACGTAATTGCGCCTGTAGTGGAACAGGTCATCGAAGGTCTTTTCCGAGTTTTTGACAAAGGCATCCCGGTCGAAGCCCCGCTTGACGGTCTTGCCCTGCATTTCCACGGTGGAGGCCTTGTATTTGCTCCCCGGGGACAGGCTGTAGCGATTGGAGGCATCCTTGCGGCTGACAATGATATGGATATGGCTTTGCGGTCCCGGTTTGGCCATCCCCCGGACGATGCGTTTTCCGTCCAGTTGGTGTGGTGCTTCCCTTTCCAGGCGCCGGATCTCCTGTTGCAGTTTTTTGTGGTCCCCGGACCGTTCCCCGGTTTCGATGCTCCGGACCTGCTGCCGGAGTTCCAGGATCTCGGTGGCATAAGGCTGGTTCTCCCGGATCTGCCGGTCCGTGCCCTTAAAGGTGCGCTGGCGTTCCACCTTGGCGTAATATTTAATATCATCCACGGTCACGGGGCGTCCGTCGATCTCCCGGTGGAAGGCCCTGGCATATTCCTTCATTGCCTCCTGGGTGTAGCGTTTGAGGGCTTCCGGCGAATCCCCTATGGCCCTGAGTTCCCTTTGGCTCGGGTTCAGGGTAATGGAGTAGAACTTGGGTTCCTTCTTTTTGAGTTTGGCCGTGTTCCCGTCGATTTGGGTAATGACTTCCTTGGCGGAGATTTCGTCCCCGTACTGGTCAAAGAAATGTTCCAGTTCCGGAAGGGGCTTGCCCTCGTTCTCCTTTTCCAGGTAATCCACAAAATCGGCGGCGCTCTGGGCGTAATTGCCCTCAACCTTCTGGGCGGTGATCGTGATGTACATCGTGTAATTGTTTTTTGAATTGTTCCAGTTCGTTTTTGTCCATGTCCAGTTTGTAGTGCCCCTTGCCGAATGTGCCCTTTACATAGGTCAGTTGGGCCAGGAGCTGCCGGACCTGATTGTTCTGATGGCCCAGTTGTTGTTGCATTGCCTCGTAGCGTTCCCGGTACTGTTCCAGTTCCCGGTCCCGGGTAAAGGTATCGGGCGGCCCGAAGTCCACGGCTTCTTCCGCCTCCTTTTCCTCTACCTGTGACATTTCGTGAAAGAGGGTATCGAGCATGGCCTTGGTGGGCAGGGTCTGGTATTTTTCGATATTCTTCAGGATGGCGATCACGGCATTGATGCGTTTGTTGGTGCGGTTGTTCTTCAGGCCCAGGTCGTCGTGCGGATGGAGGTCGTTCCATTCAAAGAAGTTCATGATAGCCTCCAGGGTTTGGGTGTGGGAATCCGACACCAGGCGGGAAAAGGCCCGGAAGCGAACGGCCACTTCCTTCTTGATGCTGATGGCCGAAAACCGATATTTTTGATAGGCATCCCCCATGATTTACTGTAAAAATCTCTCTGTTTATGGGTGTTCCGGCGGTTTTTACTGTAAACCCCGGAATCCCCGGTTTGTAATAGCAACTGTAAATAACTGACACGCAATTAGTTAAAATAGGGCCTTTGGCCCCAACACCGCAACGCGTGTTGTCCTCTTGCTCTTCCATTTTGTCCCGCAGGGACAAAATCATATCGCCCCGGTCTTTACAGGCCGGTTGTCTTGGGATGGTACGGCAAAAAGGAAAGTCAAACCAAAAGGGGCTGCCGTACATTGGGGCTGTGATGCCCTTTCCTAAAGATAGGCACAATCCCGGTGAGGAAAAAATACGGATTCGATGCAATTGGGTGCAATTGCAGGGAAATGGTATGGAAGTACCGTTTTGGCCTTCCCAAAACGTCAGATGTTCGGGGCAACGACCAAAAAAAGGCCCTCGGAAAAAGGCCTTTTTCGGTTACTGTTCCTTCGTTGCCGTACCCGACTGTTCCCGGTAATATTCATAGCGGAATATCCACAGGTTGACCACCAGGGAGAAGGTTTTGTCCACCGTGGTGTCGGGGACTTTTTTGATGACACTTTCCTTTGGGTGTTTCTTGGCCGGGATTTCCAGCGACTTTCTGACTGTTGCTTTCATAGGACATGAATTTAAATTATCGATTATTTGCCGGTGTGCCAGTCCTTCCCAAAAATTTCAGCTCAAAAGGAAAACGGAATAAGTCCCGAAGGGTGGGTTTGTGAGGAACGAGCAAAGCCATTATGCCGTAGTCTTTTGATGGGAATATTTTTGAAGGGCTATTTTGCGGTCAAATAAGGGATAGGGTTTCCTTTGGTAATGCCACGGCCTTGGCAGGCAGGCGTGACCCCGGTTGATTTTTGGGCGTTCGATCCTCCCAAAAATCAAATAGGAACAAAAAAAGACCCTTGGGATGGCAAGGGTCTTGGGTGGTGTCCGTCGTGTTCACATATTGAATACGTAATCGTAGGTGTACAGGTTGCGGATTGCTTCCTGTTCCACGAGTTCGTCATAATCGAGATAGTGGCATTCGGCATAGTTGCGCAATTGCTCCCCGTAACGGCTCTCCACTTCCTCTCTGGAAATGGAAAGCAAATGGTTTTGGGTCTCGGCATCGAGATTGCTAAAATTGAGATAGACCATTTTTTAAGGATTAAGGTGTTTTACAGGTCGTACAGGTCGGGGTCAAAACCCTCGGGGTAGTCCCGGGGGTCTTGCTGTTCTTCCAACCAGATTTCAAATTCCGTCATTTCGGTATTGTCATCCATGATGTCAACATTTTGCATTGAAAAAAATGGAAAAGGGGAGAAGCTCCCCTTTCCGGGTTTAGTATTCCGTGGGCAGCATCAGCGTATCGTCCGTGAAATACAGGCGCAATTCATCCAGTGGAAAATCGGTCACGCCATAACGGTGGGTCTCCAATATGTTGCCGTTCCCATCCCCGTAGGTGATGGTGGCCTCACATTGTTGCGCTTCCCGTTCCTCTGGGGAAAGCCGTTTAAAGTCCACGGTGACAAAATAGCTTTTGGCCATCAGGCTCTTGGCAATCACCGATACATCGGTGATGAGCCAGTAACATTCCGCCTTGTCCGCAAGGTATTTGAGCCCATCCGTAAAACGGGTCTGAATCAATGGGATACTGTAAAGGGTCTGTGTACCGCAAAACTGTTGCAAACCTGCCTTGATTTGGTTACCTTTAGAATTCATATTGATTTCGTATTTAGAAGTTAAACATGAAGAGAGGGCGCCCCGTTGCGCCCTCTTTGCTTTCTAGTCGTTACTACCCAAAAGGAGGATTTCATTGGCCACCACTTCGGTCACGTAACGTTTTACGCCCTCCTTGTCGTCATAGGAACGGGAGGTGAGTTTGCCCTCAATGGCAATCTCCTTGCCCTTGTCCACGTACTTTTCGATAATGTCGGCGGTCTTGCCCCAGGCAACAATGGTGTGCCATTCGGTACTGGTCACTTTCTCGCCCTTGGCGTTTTTGTAGGTCTCGTTTGTCGCCAACGAAAGCCGTGCCACTTTCCTGTCGTTCTCAAGGTTGGTAATGGTGGGTTCCTGCCCCACGTTTCCAATCAGCTGTACTTTGTTTCTCAACGTACTCATAATAAAAGGATTTAAAGGTCTGCACTCATGGCAGACGGGTTAATAATGCCCCTGTATCTCTGTGCAATTGTGTCCAGATTTTAAGGGGGTGTTTGTTTGCTTCTTCCGTGCGCAGCACAATAAAATAAGTGGGTTCGGTCAAGGCTTTTGGGAGGAAATCAGGAGTGTCTGCGACGTGGTTTTTGCCGAAGGGCCAAAAACGAGGAAGTAGAGCCCTTATTTGTGAGCAAAACAGGGCCAGGCCTTGACGGGTTCCATAAGGGCCTTAGGAATTCCATCTGACCCATTTGTGTCCGAGTGTACGGGAAGTTAAACGAGGAAAGCAAATGGTGTCCTGATTGGAAGTCCTTGGGCACTGCCCTGTTTTTCGAGGCCCCGAAAAACTCCAAGGGCTTCTTTTATTATGAACCCCTTAAAATCGCCGGGCCAAGGACGGGGTTTCAGACAGCCCCGGCAAGGCCCCAAGAAGGGCTTGCCAGAGGGATGGCGTAAAGAAACCCTGCCCTTGGACTTCCTTATTGGATTTTTGATACCCTTTTTATGGGACGGCTGTACCATACCTATAAAAAACTCCCGAAACCGAAGTTCCGGGAGCCATAACGTAGCTTATTGTCCTACTGGAGTTCCACCTGTTTTACCAGGGCCGTGGGAGCCTGTTCCTTGATGTCTTCAGGGCATGTGGCAAAAATGCGTTCCTCGATATGCGGATTTTGTTCAAAGGTGACCGCGTACAGTCCCATGCCCGTGAGTTCCAACAGTTGTTTGAGCAATTTGGGACGGTCGGGTTCGGCGACACATTGGTACAGTCGCATTTGCCCCAGTTGAGATACCGTGGTCATTTCGCTGGTCTCGATTCGGCATTGCAGTTCCAAGGTAGCCTCGTGAAGGAAGCTTTCGTAATCGAGAAAGGCCATGTATTGCCAATAATTGCCCTGGAAAATGATATTGGTCCCCTTATAGTCGATTTCCAACCTGCCGCCGAAGCACATCCCGAGTTCCTCAAAGTCCATGGTGATGTGCAGTGAGGGATAGGTCTTGGCGAGACTCTCGAACAGGGGTACGGGCGGTGACCAGGCACTGTCCCCGGTAAGTTTCAGCACTTTGTCCTGAAATGTAATGTCCGGGGTGAACCATTTGGTGCCAACGACCTCATAGATGTCTTTAAATGGAATCTCCCTGTCGAGAACATGCTCAAAATCGATATAGCCGTCCTCTTTGGTCAGGAGCCGATGGAGGGTGTCGAGCTCCGTTTCATTTCCGGTGATGCTGATGGAATTGTAACATGAATTTGCCATGATATAAAGGATTTAAAAGGTTACATAACCTGGAGGTTTCATGCAACCGGGAAGACGGGCCGCAAAGGCCGATAAAGCCATGAGTTTGGCGAAATGGTGCATCGGTGCGGGCCGTAGGTTTGCCATGAAACCTCCAGGTGGCCTTTCAAAATGCGTTCATGGTACAGCGGTCAGGAAATGGAAACAGGAAGGAGAAGGAAAGGGCCACCCCGGAGTACAGGGTACCGGAGCGGCCCTCGGCCTTTAGGCCATTTCATGGATTTCCTGGAAGAGTTGCCTGTCAAGGCGTTCCTGTCGTGAAAAGCTGCGTTTCAGGGTACGGTGCAGCACGGCGTTGAAGGCATTGTAGCCCAGCCATAGGTTCGGGGTGACCCCCAGGGCCATGGATTCGTTGTGCAGGACATCAAGGACCTCCCTGGCCTTTTTGGACGGGGCATCGTTCTTATCGCTGCACTCAAAGCGGAAGAGTTTGGTACGCTCCAGCACTTCCCTGACGAATTGATGGGTGTCCATGAGTTCCACGGCCATCATACGGCCAAAGCTACCGGAGACGGTATAAAACTCGTTGTCGAGGAACCTGCGGAAGAGCCCTTCCAGTTCCGGCATGATAAGGTGCACGCCATTGGTACTGTGCTTGATGGAAAAGGCAATCTCCGACTGTACGACGTGCAGGCCGTTGGAGCATACCATACGGTAGAAGCCGAAGTGGCCAGAGGTACGCTCACTGCCATCATAGGAATTGGTGAACCGGAGCAATGGTAGAATGGTGTCCGCCTTATTGCCCACGGAGAACTGGGTACTGTCGGAAAGGATAAAGTCCATACTGAAGCTGCGGTCCGAACGGTTGATGGTCTGGCGGTGATAGGTCAGTTTGGCATCGATGAGCATTTGTTCCGCTTTGGCGAAGAACAGCTCATTGGGGATGTGCCCATAGCTTTTGGACACGATGTTCACAATCTTGCCATTGGATACAATGACATTTTCAAGCCCTTTACGGGGTTCCATTTCGGTGAGCTCCCTGAGGGGCCTTACCTCGGACGGTACAAAGACCTCGTCCTGTTGCAATTTGTCTAAATACATAACGCATGGATTTAAGGTTAAACAATATTTGCAGGACCCCCAAACGGAAGGCAGGCCGTGGAGTGGCAAGGAAACGGAATAAAAAGAGAGGAAGGAACGGCTTTATGCCGTCTCTTGTCCGGATACGGGCTGCGACGTTTAACTTGATGCAAATGATTGGTTGAATGATGTGTGCAACGGCATTTTTCACTATCTTATGGGTGCCGAACACAAAACCAATTAACGATGTCAAAATTTGAGATGTACAAAGACAGGGGCGGAGAATTCAGGTTCCGCCTAAAGGCCGCCAACGGCCAGAACATCCTTGCCAGCGAGGGGTACAAAGCCAAATCGGGATGTACCAATGGTATCGAGTCCGTCCGAGCCAACTCCCAGGATGATGACAGGTACGAACGTTTGGAATCCTCCAACGGAAGTCCGTATTTCAACTTAAAGGCTACCAATGGCCAGGTCATCGGGACCAGTGAGATGTACTCCTCCTTCAGCGCCATGGAGAACGGCATTGCTTCCGTAAAGAACAATGCCCCGGGCGCAACCGTGGAGGATCTGACCTGATAAGGTCCGATAGCAATTTGCATTATGCGGCCCACATAAAATTCAAGCTGTCGATGCGCACATAAAAACAAAAAGCCTCAGAAAAGGACTTGTGCACCTGTCTTCCAAAGGAGGAATGGTTACCATCTTTGTTGAGTACCGTTTTATTGCTTTTTGATAAATTTCTTGTGTCATTATACTTTATCTCCAGGTGAATGATTCAAATTCGATATTATTCTCTTTCATAAAGGCACCAAACTTCGAATAAGCATCATTTTGATTAAAGCGATTTTTAATTTCTTTTAGAAGAACTGTTTTTTTATGTAGATCAATATTAAAAATAGCTGCTATTTTTTTTACTTCCTTAAACCTGACAGTATATTGATATTCATAATCTGAATCTCCCATTAATTCGCTTACTGTTTTCCCAATATCATGGCCATCGAAAATCAAGTCGTTCTTTTCATTAAAATACACTTTCATCGAAATTTTAATATTAGGACTTTCAAATTCGTAAAGGGTGATTTTATCCATATGAGTGTTTTAATTGTCTACCTATCGGATAATGGTAGTTTTCCATATATCCCTTTTGGGTAGCCATAAATATAGGGCTTTTCCGTTGGCTGAAGGTATGTTCATCCCCATTGTTTTCATACATCATTTTGTGAATATGTGGAAGGTTAAAAAGGTAATGGCAGGATGGTGTCCGCTACGGCATTTTTTTACTATCTAATGGGTGCCGAACACAAAACCATTTAACTATTATGTCAAAATTTGAGATGTACGAAGACCGGGGCTGAGAATTCAGGTTCCGATAAAAGGCTGGTAATGGGCAGAACATCCTCGCCAGTGAGGGGTACAAGGCGAAATAGGGACGTACCAACGGTATCGAGTCCGTCCGAATGAATTCCCAGGACGATGATAGGTACGAACAATTGGAATCCCCAAGCGGCAGTTCGTACTCCGTTCTAAGCCCGGAAGCTTTTGAAGAATGTCCTCTAATCGGAAAGCCTGGCCATTACACCCCATCCGCCCATGCGCTCGGTGACAGCAAAGGTTATCTCATTGTCCCCTTTTCGTAGATTTAATGAAATGGCGTCAAAGAGCCCCATACTGCCCAGATACCGATAGTCACGACTTCGAAAACTGTTGTCGCCAGCGTAAACAAGTTTGCCATTGACAAATACTTTTACCTTATCGCTATAACCAAATTCCAGCCCTTTTGTTTCATCACGCGAATTCGACGAAATGTTGAATTTCGCAAGCACGGTATTGGTATTCTCACTAACGGGAGAAACTCTTGAAAGGTTGAGTATGCCGGAAGCTTCTGCTTTCATTTTCTTCCCCACTGGAATCTTCAGGTCTTTCAATGCGGTGATACCCTCCATTTTTATGGAAGGAAAGGCTTCGGATACCTCATAGGAGGAAATCACCCCATTTGGGATTTCCGATCTATTTTCAATTTTTTCATTTTTCACGAAAACCACATCATCTGTATTATGATAGGTCAGATTGGCGTAATGGGAGGATCCCAGGAATGAACCAAAGCCAAGACCGCCTGACCTTTCGCCCAATTTCAGGTCGGTAACGTGCAATATGGGATTTTCCATATCATTGATATAGACCTGCATCCTGTTTCCCCGAATCTCCAACTTGACGTGCATCCATTCATCGAAAGTGAATTGAAAGGGGGACCAATAGCCCTCCCCATGGTACAATTGCCATGCTGCATTTCCATTGATGACCGGGGAATATTGCATGGCATCTGGATTACCGGATTGATGGGGCCTCAGGTAATATTCTTCGTAGTTGTTGGCATCCTGGATGTGAAAATGGATTCCTGCGAAATTCCTTTCATTGCCAAATGCGATGTCATACTCGATGGTTCCATTTTTAAAAGAAGCATCTTTTAACCAGGCCCTCCCATTTTTAAGATAAAGTGCCGTCTTTCCTTTATACGCTTCAAAACGATGTTCATTGGCGTCTATTTCCAAGGTTTTTGGGTCAAGGGGAACACTGATTTCTTTCTGGGCCTGGCCCTTTGTAGCAAATACCAAGATGAGGACCATCGTAATTTTAAAAGTTGTTTTCATTTCCATTGTTTTGATTTATTGATACAGTTGATTTTTAATTGACTTTTCCTTTCGCTGTTACAGGATTTTGGAGGCCAATGGTGGTTCCAATAGAGAACCCCTTTACAATAGAGTTAAGGGATTTACACTCATCCAAATACTTTTTGTGATACTGGTTTTTGATCAGTATATTTATGGTTTGTCAAAATTAAAAGGGGTCGGTATTTCTGCCCGTACAAAGTGCTGACAAGTACATACAATCCCAAACAAGATTAAAACACGCCATTGGAAAAGGATAGCGATCGATACGTGCATTCCCTGTTGAGATCCATAGAAGATGGACTTCAATGGGGCAGTTCATCCCAATGGTCATCCTCTGATTTTGATAAATTGAGGGACCTCATATATGAACGCACCAATGTGGTCATCAGTAGCAATACCCTGAAAAGGGTTTGGGGCCGAATAAAATATGATTCCAGACCCAGTGAAACGACGTTGAACACGCTTGCCCAGTTTCAGGGATTTGGTGATTTTAGGGAATATAAGAATTCCATCAGGGAAGAAGAGGACAGTACAGAAATGGAAGAAGTTTTGGGGAAACGTTCCCGGTTAAACTGGTTTCCCTTCAAATCAAGGCCTTCCATTATTTTCGCTTCGGGGGCTGTTTTTATGCTGGTTGCCTTGGTAGTTCTGTCCTATACCTCTTCGGAAGGAAGGTTAAATCCCGATGATTTTTACTTTACGAGTAGAAAAGTGACCAAGGGACTTCCGAATTCTGTCGTGTTCGAGTATCGTGCACAAAACGCACCCTCGGATGCCAAAATCGAGATCCAACAGAGCTGGGACAAAAGTAAAAGACAGACGGTTTCAAGAATGGATACCGTGGCTACTTCAATCTATTATGATCCCGGTTATTTTAATGCCAAATTGGTCGTGGATGGCCAGGTGGTCAAGGAACATGGTATATTGATACCCTCAGAGGGCTGGAAAGCCAAATTGGAAAGTTCCGAAGGCAGTGCGTATTTTAATGATCCATCAGTAACCGGTTCAGGGAAGGTAGCCATCGATTCCGTACTGTTCAAAGAGAATGGCATAGATAAAAACAACCCGGCATTGCAAACGACCTATCGATATGTGGATGACTTTAAGGATCTACGCGCCAATGACCTCATAATTGAAACAGCATTTCGAAATACCACGGACACCGACCGAAACCAGTGTCAACATTCATCCATCACATTGTTGATGGAGGGGGAGGTCATCAAAGTTCCCTTTTCAAAATTGGGCTGTATTTCAGAGTTGGAGCTATTGCATCCGGACCGAAATATTAGTGGGAAGAAATATGATTTTTCAAAATTCGGGGTTGATTTTAGCAATTGGGTACAGTTAAGTTTGGTCATAAAAAAGGATATGCTGACCATTGGAATCAATGACAACAAAGCACTGGAACTGCCGATGGACGGTAGGATCAATAAGGTACATGGTTTGATCTACCGCTTTACCGGTACAGGGGAAGTCAGGTCTTTGGTGCTGAAAAACAGCAATAGAAGCTATCTCGAATGGCCTCCGCTGCCATAGGAAGAAATTGTGCAGAGGAAGGACGACCAATGGAAACGTCCCTTATCCGGATACGGGTTCTGACGTTTACCTTTTCTACATATTGGTTAAGGTTTCATTCCCCATCTGGCGGGTCGAAAAGGTTTTGCTGTGTAGCCGAGATCTTCCTTCCGGATTTTGTAGTATCTGCCTTCAAGCGCTCTTTCAAGGCCTTACGCCGTTTGTCATAAATCCATATACGGAGCCGTTTCAATAAGGTCTCCTCATAGGAAGAAAGCTTTTCGGGGGCTATTTCGACCATGGCCTCTAATTGCCCTGCATGCTTAAAGGTCTTGGCGTATTGCAGTCCACACCAGGTATAGATGTTGACCCATTCGGTTGGCACGGGCGCTTCGAGGGTACGGGGCATCATGTAGGCTAGGCCACGACCTCGGTCAGGGAGGCTATCGGTTGTCCCTGCATCTGGGTCAACAGGCGGGCCAGGGTGATGTCGTTGAGCAGGTGTTTGGGCACGGCATCCCGCCAGGAGCTCGGATAGACGATGATGGGACTGGTCAGGCAATCCATGAAATCGAAGACAAAATCGGACTGGGCCTGTTGAGGGGGGCTTTGTTTGGGTCTGGGTTGTGCCAAGGGCTCTAAATCAAAGCCGAAATCGAGTTGTTGCATTTCCGGATGTTCCATGATGATAACTTTTAGGTTCAACATTATTTTCAGGACCAACCAAACGGAAGCGAAAATTTTGGCGTGGCAAGGAAACGGAATAAATTGGCCTGCCGATAGGCAGGTGGTGGGAGGGGAGTGGCTTTATGCCGTCCCTTGTCCGGTAAACATTTTCCGGGTTTATCTTGTGGAAATAATGGTTGATTCTTCTTAACTACTATTGTTCCATTGGAAGCAGGGGCAAAGCGGACTTAACCCCTTCCTTTTCGTGGCCCGATTGGGATCGGGTAGTGAAGTGTCCCCATTTCAGGCGTTTCCGGAATGTGAGGAAAAAGAAGTGCAATACCAAATGTCTTGAGTCTTTCCAATATTTCTACAAAATTAATTGCTTCTTTTGTTCTTATGATGAAACTATTAATAGTAGAGGACGAACCGGAATTGCTCCACAGTCTAAAGGAATACGCCTCCCAGGAAGGATTTATCTATGATGCGGAAGCAGATTATGCGTCCGCCCTGGAGCGTATATCCCTCTATGACTACGATTGTATTATTTTAGATATCAACCTTCCGGACGGCAGTGGATTTGACCTATTGGAAGTGCTTCACCAAAAGGACAAGACCGATGGGGTCATCATCCTTTCTGCCCGCCATTCCCTGGATGACAAGCTAAAGGGCCTGGACCTGGGGGCGGACGATTACCTCACGAAGCCCTTTTACTTTTCCGAACTCCATGCCCGGATCAAAGCTATTATCCGCAGAAAACAGTTTAAGACCAACAAATGGGTGCAATTTAGCAACCTGCTCATTGATCCTGACCAATATCTGGTAGGTGTAAATGATCTTCAACACCCAATAACCCTGACCAAAAAGGAATATGCTATTCTCACCCATCTCATTAACAACCACAAGCGGGTCATCACCAAAGTTGCCTTAGCCGAATATATCTGGGGCGATTATGTGGACGAAGCCCAGAGTTTTGATTTTTTGTTCTCGCAGATCCGGAACATTAAACAGAAACTGAAAAAGGCAGGGGCACAGGTGGAGATCCATAACATCTACGGGGTAGGCTACCAAATTAAACCGATATGAAATGCCCATTAACAAAATTTTCAAACCAACCGAACCTGCCTGCCGGCAAAGGCAGGAATGTTCTTAGGGCATTACTCACGACAAAGTTAATTATATGATGGAGTTCGTGAATCTTCGATTTCCATCTGACCTATTTAAAACAAATAAAAAAGAACAGATGAAACTTCTTACCTATACTTCCCGTATTCAATTATTCTTTTTCCTGCTGCTCTTTGGAGGGTTTTCCATCTTGTTCTACCTGGTATTGAGCTGGAATGTCCTTCAAAATGTGGACGAGGTGTTGTATAACCGGAAAATGAACCTCCTGGCCTATCTCAAGGAAAACCCCCGGGCGCCGTTTACGGAAGATAATCCATTGGACGATTTTACTTTTTATCTTATAGACGAGGAAGCCTTTCAAAAAGGAAGGGAGATCTACGCCGATACCCTGGTCTACGAACCGGTGGACGATGAACTCGACGAATACCGGAAACTCACTACCCATGCGGAATTGCACGGCAACTATTACCGGCTGGAGATTGTAAAGCCCCACTTGGAAGTAACCGAGATCGTTGGTACCATTGCCATTACCCTCGGAGGATTGTTCCTGGGAATGACCTTGTGTTACTACCTGTCGCAGCGTTTTATATCCAGAAAAATATGGAACCCTTTCTATGAAATGCTGGAGAAGTTGCGGCATTATCGCCTGGACAAACAAATACCGGTATTATCCCATTCCCGGATCGATGAATTCCAGACGCTCCGGGATGCGATCACGGAACTGATGCAAAAGAACAAGGAAGTGTTTGACAGTCAAAAACAATTTATCGAAAATGCTTCCCATGAAATGCAGACACCGCTGTCCGTTATCCAGTCGCGTTTGGAAGCCCTGATCAGCCAGGAAGAACTTACATCGGAGCAGGCGGCCATCATAGAAGGTATCATCGGATCGACACAACGGTTAAAAAAGTTAAACAAGACCCTCTTACTGTTGTCCAAAATTGAAAACCGGCAATTTCTCCTTTCTGAAAAAATTCCTGTAAACGGGATCATCGACAGGTCCCTGGCTTATTACGAAGAACAGAAAGTTGCACAGCACATAGAGATCATCATAAAAAAAGAGGATGAACTGATCGTTCAGGGAAATATAATGCTTACCGAAATATTGGTCCAAAACCTGCTTAAAAATGCCTTCCTACACAACATCCGGGAAGGGAAGGTGATCATTTCCATAATGAAAAACAGGCTTTCCATTGCTAACACCGGCTATAAAGAAACCCTGGACAAAGAAAAACTGTTTCACCGTTTTTATAAACAATCCGGTAACCCGGACACCTGGGGACTGGGATTGGCCATTGTCCACAAAATAGCAGAGGTAAGCGGTTGGAATGTCAGCTATCACCAGCGGGAGGAATTTTATGTATTTACGGTGCTTTTTGAATAATGTCATTTCAGGGGCCAAAAACCTGAGATTTTCAAATTCAATTATCCGGTGATCTTTTCCTCCAGGATTTCTACAGAATTGGTTTATACATTTGTTTCTACAAAAAACAAAATAGAATGTTGACCAATTTCAAGGGATTGTTTTGGGCCTTCCTGTTATTCGGGACCGGAAGTTTTGCCCAGGAAAGTATTCCTTTAAAAAAGCTGTTGGAAATAGCCCGGGATAATTATCCTTCCATCCGGGCAGCTAAGCTCCGGACACAATCGGCCATAAGTAATGCAAGTGCCGCGAAACAAACACTCATTCCGGATATTACCGCATCATACCAGGCCAATTATTCCACATACAACAATCTGACCGGAATGTTCTATCCCGAATATGTATTGCCCGTAAGCGGACCCCCTTCGATAGATAACAGTAGTGAAATGGTATTTGGCAGCGCGGCCAGTTTATTACTTAAATGGGAAGCCTTTACTTTCGGGCGTAGAGCCAATGCTATAAAAGCCGCGAAAAACCAGGTACAGGAAAAGACAGGCGAGCTTGATCTTACCACCTTTAGACATCAGGTCAAACTCACTGATACGTATTTGGACTTTCTTCTGGCGAATGAGGTATTAAAGAGCCTGCAGAGTAACCTTGAACGGTCCAAAATAAACTACGGGCAATCTGTCCGGCTGGCCCAAAGCGGTTTAATTGCCGGGGTGGATACCGTACGTTTTCAATCGGCCTTCTCCAATGCAAAGATCCAGACGCTAAATCAAAAAAAACGCTTGTTTGAATTGAAGAATCAGCTGCAATTATATATCGCATCCGAATTACCGGAAGACCTGTCGGATGAAACTTTCTTCAACGATCTTCCCGGTTTTGATACGGATACCCCGGTATCCGACCATCCAAAGGCACGACTGGCACAATCTGAATGGCAGACGGCACAGTATCAATATAAAACCTCGCAAAAAAGGGGGATGCCCTCTTTAAGTTTATGGGGCACGGCATATGGCAGGGGGTCTGGGGTACAGACCGATGCAAATGGCTCCCTGTTTGTTGAAGACGCTGCCTGGGGTTTTGACATCAACCGGTTTAATTACGGCATCGGTCTTCAACTGTCCGTCCCTATTGCACAGCAGTTTCGCTACCATTCGATAAGTAAAGCATTAAAATACCGGGCAGATGCCCTGGAGGAAGAATTCAAGGAAACCCGTTTAGAATTAAAGCAACAACAGAATACCGCAGACTCCACATTGCAAACGGCCATCCTCGTGGCGAGGGAATTGCCTGCCCAATATGAAAATGCAGAGTTTTCATACACCGCATTAAAAACACAATACGCATCGGGACTGGTCAATTTTACGGAACTGGCCGAAGCGCAGCACGAATTAGTCGCCACAGAGATCAATTATCGAAAGGCCTTTTTGGAAGTATGGAAGGCCTTGCTTTACAAAGCAGCAGTGTATGGTGATCTGGAAATATTTTTAAATGAATTGAACAAATGATACGACTCATTATAAGTGCTTTACGCAAACCCATTACCGTTGTTGTAGCCCTTTTGGCTGTCGTTTTCTTTTCGGTTCTGGCCATTCGGAATATGGCGGTGGACATTTTCCCAAGGCTGGGAACTCCCACCATTTATGTGGCACAGACCTATGGCGGACTGGCACCCGACCAGATCGAAGGGTTTATGACCTCATATTACGAATATCATTTCCTTTATATCAACGGTATCAAGGAGGTGGAAAGTAAGACCATCCAGGGTGTTTCGCTGATGAAGCTTACGTTTCACGAAGGAGCGGATATGTCACAGGCACTGGCAGAAACGGTAGCCCAGGTAAACCGGTCCCGTGCCTTTATGCCGCCGGGCACGGTACCTCCCTTCATCACCCGTTTTGATGGCGGGGGCGCCCCTGTGGGGCAGCTGGTCTTCAGCAGTGAGACCCGGTCCAATGCCGAGATCCAGGATCTGGCGCTTTTTAAAGTACGTCCCAAGTTTGCCTCTATACCCGGTGTATCGGCGCCCCCTCCGTTTGGTGGAAATCAACGTACAATACTGATCAAAGCCGACCCGGAAAAGCTCCGCAGTTACCGTATCAGCCCGGACGAACTGGTTACAGCCCTGGCCAAGGGAAATACCATTGCACCTTCGGGAAATATCCGTACGGAGGACCAACTGCTTATTGCCAATCAGAATACCGTGGTAACCGATATTAAGGAATTAGGGGACATCCCACTGACTTCGGGTTCAGGAGCTGCTGTATATGTGCGCGATGTGGCCGAGGTGCAAAATGGTGCAGACGTCACTACCGGCTATGCTTTGGTAAACGGCAAGCGTTCGGTATATATCCCGGTAACCAAACGTTCCAGCGCATCCACGTGGGATGTGGTGAAGCGCATCAAAGCCGCACTCCCCGAAATGCAGGCGGCTGTTCCGGACGATATTAAAGTAAGCTATGAGTTCGATCAATCGGGCTATGTCATCAATTCCCTTAAAAACCTCTCATTTGAAGGCTTTTTGGGAGCTTTGCTGACAGGGATCATGGTATTGCTTTTTCTCTCGGACAAGAGAAGCGCCCTGATCGTAGTCCTTACCATCCCACTGGCCATTTTATCGGCAGTTGTATGCCTGTACCTCTCCGGCCAAACACTGAATATTATGACTTTGGGCGGTTTGGCCCTTGCCATAGGTATTTTGGTGGATGAATCCACGGTAACGATAGAAAACATACATCGGCATCTGGAAATGGGAAAACCCAAATCCCGGGCCATACTGGATGCCTGTAAGGAAATTGCGCTTCCAAAACTGCTTATCCTTATCAGCATTCTGGCTGTTTTTGTCCCATCCTTCTTTATGTCCGGTACCCCACGGGCCATGTTTTTGCCCCTTACCCTTGCGGTGGGCTTTTCCATGATCGCTTCCTTTATTTTGTCGCAGACCCTGGTCCCCGTACTGGCCAACTGGTGGTTGAAAGACGAGCCCTTAAACCATCGGGATGCCCACGGAAGGTTCGATCGGTTCAAGGACAGATTGCTGGGGTATACCAAACGTATCTTTCATTGGCGCAAGATTGTTGTTCCCGCTTATATAGTCGGCCTGGCCGGTATACTGTTGCTGTTGTTCTCTATAATCGGGACCGAAATATTCCCTAAGATCAATTCAGGGCAGTTGCAGGTACGTGTACGGATGCCGGATGGAACACGGGTCGAAACTACGGAAGAAAAAACCAAGGAATTTTTAAGTATCGTCGAAGAGGTCACTGGGAAGGAAAATATTGAGATCACATCTGCCTTTGTGGGTATACAGCCCCCAAGCTACCCGGTCAACACCATTTTTCTCTGGACGAGCGGGCCGCATGAAGGGGTGGTCAAGATCAAATTAAAAGATACCAAGACAGACCTGGACAGGCTCAAAGAAACCCTCCGGAAGAAAGTTGGCGAACGCATTCCCAAAATGAACCTTTCGTTTGAACCGGCCGATCTGGTGGACCAGGTAATGAGCCAGGGGGCCAATACCTCCATTGAAATCGCCGTACAGGGCAAAAATCTGGAAGAATCAAAACGGTTTGCCCAACAGGCCAAGGATAAAGTGGATGAGCTATCCTTCGTTAGGGATGTGCAGTTTGGCATCCCGTTGAATTACCCATCCATTGACATAGAGTACGATCGCGTACGAGGAGGACAATTGGGCCTGACCATTGAAGACATCAGCCGTTCGGTGACGGCCTCCACATCATCCAGCCGTTTCACACAACCGAATTATTGGTTGGATGCAAGTTCTGGAAATGCTTATCAGGTACAGGTAGAGTTCCCCCAATTCCTAATGAATGAACCTGAAGACATAACCCGCATACCGTTAAAATCCGACAACGGCAACACGGTATATGTCGGAGATGTGAGCCAATGGGAATCTTCCACCATGATCGGGGAATACGATCGTCTTAACCAACAGCGTTTTATCACAGTTACAGGGAATATTCATGCCATGGACCTGGGCACAGCCATTAAGCAGGTAAAACAGCAAGTAGCTACATTGGGAGATCCCCCCGCCGGGATGAGCATAAAATACCGCGGGCTGGCGGAAACACTCTCAAAAACATTTGACGAATTAAGCACAGGACTGCTTTTAGCCGTAGTAGTGATCTTCCTGTTGCTCGCTGCCAGTTTTCAGTCTTTCAGGCTGTCTTTGGCCGTGCTTTCAACGGTTCCCGCCGTAGTTGCCGGTTCATTCCTGTTGCTTTGGTTAAGTGGGAACACCCTGAATATTCAATCCTTCATGGGAAGTATTATGGCCATTGGTGTGGCCGTTGCCAATGCCATTCTGTTTGTGACCATTGCAGAACAGTACAGGAAAGAAAACACCCCTGAAATACAGGTCCATATCCTCGGGATCAAGGATCGTATCCGCCCGATCATCATGACAAGTCTGGCCATGATAGCAGGGATGACACCCATGGCCCTGGGTATGGGAGAAGGCGGAGAGCAAACCGCCCCCCTGGGAATTGCTGTCATTGGCGGACTGTTGTTTTCCGTATTCGCTACCATCCTGGTATTACCCTCCATCTATTGGCTATTGGTGGGCAAAAAACCCTATAAAAACATATCGCTTGATCCGGATGATGAAAATCATGTTAAGCGTAATTAAAATAACCGAAAAATGAAACATAGCTTTTTTTATATCGCTATTCTGGCTTTTACCGCTGTATCATGCCACAATAAAAGTAAAGGGACTGCATCAAATACTGCAGAAGAAGCCTCCCAGACTATGGAGGTCATCAAGGTGCAAAATAGGCCGATTCAGCAAACGCTGAAACTGCCCGGTGAACTACACCCTTTTGAAAGCGCAAATATTTTTGCCAAAGTGAAAGGCTATGTCAAAGAAGTGCGGGTTGATATCGGGGATAAGGTGGATAAGGGACAGGTATTGATGCGTATAGAAGCTCCGGAAATGCAATCGGAATATGCGGAAGCGGTGAGCGAAGCTGCTGCTGCTAAAGCGAACTACATCACAAGCAAAGACCACTATGAAAGAATAAGGAATGCTGCAGAAACGCCGGGTACCGTGGCAGCCTCAGATCTGGTACGGGCCAAAAATAAAATGGATGCCGACAGCACCCGTATGCTGGCCCAAAATGCCAGGGTTTCGGCAAAAAGGAATCTGTTGGGTTATCTCACCATTACTGCTCCGTTTTCCGGAATGATCTCCGTCCGCAATGTGGATGCAGGGGATTTTGTGGGGGATAACACGGACAAGGCTGTATTTGTAATAGAAAACAATGCCAGGCTCCGGCTGAAAATTCCTTTACCGGAAGCCTCGACAGGGAATGCGGCCCGGGATAGTATTACATTCACCGTAGAGTCCCATCCCGGGAAAACCTTTCACGGTACATTCTACAAAAGAGCGCATAGCATCACGCCTGAGACAAGGACGGAATTATGGGAGTTCCTGGTGGACAATGAAAACGGAAAACTACAGGCCGGGCTTTTTGCGCAAACCCATGTTCAACTGAATAGAAAAGAAAACGGTATCTTTATTCCCAATAGCGCGGTCCTGACTACTTTAAAACGAAAAGCCGTTGCAAAGGTGCTCGAAGGCAAAATACAATGGGTCGATGTGACTACCGGGATCAAGGATGCGTCACATACCGAAGTTTTCGGAGAGGTCAAACCCGGCGACCTTTTACTTATCAATCCCAACGAAGAACTCAAAGAAGGTTTAACCATAAAAACAGTAATGAAATGAATCGAAAAGAATTTCTGAGAAACTCGGCTATTCTTGGCGGCGCAGCCATCCTGCCCGGCAATAGCGTTTTTTCACAGAACGTTACCGGAAATGGCATCGACAAACTGGTAGATGACCAAGGGAATTTCATTTTGCAGCCCCTTCCGTACAACAAAAATTTCCTGGAACCCCATATGGATGAGGAAACCCTCCATCTTCACTATGAGTTTCACCACGGCGGAGCGGTAAAAGGGGCCAATAAGGATTTGGAAAACATCAAAAAGCATCTCCAAACGGGGGATATGGACATGTCGGACCTGTGGACCAGGAAACTGGCCTTTCATTTCTCCAGCCATGTCCTGCACAGTATTTTCTGGACCAACCTGACCAATAAAAAAACGGAGCCCAAAACAGAGCTGCTCCGGCAGATTGAAAAGGATTTCGGATCGTTCGACCGCCTTCAGGCCTATATCGCCAAAGTTTCCAAATCCGTGGAAGGCAGCGGTTGGGGCATATTGGGGTATCAGCCCTATTCCCGATCGTTGACCTTATTGCAATGTGAAAACCACCAGAAACTCACGCAATGGGGAGTAATACCTCTTTTGGTGATTGACGTTTGGGAACACGCCTATTACCTGAAGTACAAAAACAAAAGGGCAGATTTTGTAGATACCTTACTGGAGATCATTAATTGGGACAATGTGGCAGAACGGTTTGTGACCGCAAAAAAACTCCATGGATAACTTTTTGTTAAGATATTAAAACCATATGGCCTGCCTATCTTATCCCGACATATATGATTGAAGAAAAAGTCCCCTTTAAAGAAGCCCTCCGGGTATGGATTCGGGTAGCTATATATAGCTTTGGCGGACCTGCCGGACAGATTGCCGTGATCCATAAAATTCTGGTCGAGGAAAAAAAGTGGATCAGTGAGAACCGCTTTCTGCATGCCCTTAATTATTGTATGCTGTTACCGGGGCCGGAAGCTCAGCAACTGGCCACCTATATCGGTTGGCTATTGCACAGGACCAAAGGAGGATTGGTTGCGGGGATATTGTTTATCCTGCCCGGTTTTATCTCCATATTGATACTTAGTATCCTCTATGCGGCATACCGGGATATGGGCATTGTAGAGGCCATCTTTTTTGGTATCAAACCCGCTGTTCTGGCCATCGTTATTGGAGCGGTCATCAAAATAGGGAAAAGGGCATTAAAGAATGAGGTCATGGTGATCATGGCGGCACTGGCCTTTATCGCCATTTTTTTCTTCCAGGTCGATTTTCCCTATATTGTTATAGCAGCCGGTTTAACGGGTTTTATCGGCGGAAGACTTTGGGAAGAAAAATTTCATGTGATCAGGGGTCATGGAGAAAAAAGCGGAGAAGAAGAAAATGCCTATGTTATAGACAGCTACATCCGGCCGGTAAAACCGTCCCTGGTAAAAACCCTGAAAACCGTGTCCCTCTTTTTAAGTTTATGGGCACTGCCGCTAATACTGATCGCCCTGTGGATCGGAATGGAAAACATTTTCTTTTCGGAAGGCCTGTTTTTCAGCAAAACGGCCGTGGTCACCTTTGGTGGTGCCTATGCGGTGCTGGCCTATATAGCCCAGAAAGCCGTGGAGGATTACGGCTGGCTGCAAAGCGGCGAAATGCTGGACGGGTTGGGCATGGCAGAAACCACCCCCGGTCCGTTGATCCAGGTCGTACAATTTGTCGGGTTTATGGGGGCATACCGATTCTCCGGTACCATGGATCCGCTCACTGCCGGGATCTTGGCTTCCCTGCTGGTGACCTGGACCACTTTTATCCCCTGCTTCCTGTTCATCTTCAGCGGGGCACCCTACATAGAATATCTAAGGGGAAATAAAAACCTGACCACGGCATTATCCGGGATTACAGCTGCGGTGGTCGGTGTGGTATTAAATCTCGGCGTGTGGTTTACCATTCATACGCTTTTTGGCCAGGTCCATGAAAGCCGGTCCCTCGGGGTAAGGTGGTTGATCCCGGAATGGGGTACCCTTGACGCAGCCTCCCTGCTCATAGCCCTTATAGCTTCTTTTGTGTATTTTATCTTAAAGTGGGATATGCTAAAAACCATTTTGACCTGTATTGTTCTGGGGATATTTTATCACTTTGTATTTAAGGGTTAGCCAAGGCTCCGTCCGTTCCAAAATTTCTACAGAATCCCTCCTTACATTTAACGGTAAAAGCACAAAATGAAAAGGCTGCTCAGTATAAGCATGCTGATCACGGTATCCCATGCCACCGTCCAGACCAGCCAACCAGCCACCATCCACCATCCATGCGTATTATACACAAGATACCATACATCTGGATGGAAAGCTGGAGGAAGGGGCCTGTCCGAGAAACATTTTGCGGGTTTATCTTGTGGAAATAATGTTGGGATACTTCATTATTACTATTGTTCCATTGGAAGTAGGGGCAAAGCGGACTTAACCCCTTCCTTTCTGTGGCCCGATGCCGACCGGGAAGTGTAGTGTCCCATTCCAGGTTTTTCCGGAATGGGAAGCGGTTCCGATAGCTATTGGAAGGGAGTAAAAAGGAAGGGGTTGTGTCCAAGACTATTTTGACGATGCGCATTTCCCGGAGTGCCTGCCGCAGGCAGGCAGGGAGTGTAACGGAAAGCAGGGGAATGGGCTGAGGAATTGGTTTCTTCTAAATTATTTCCATAGGTAATGGAACCGTAAAATTATTTAGATTTTTTTAAGAGTTTTTTATTAACTTGGGAACTGTTTTTTCAACAGCCATATTCTTATTAAATGTAAAACCGGCCTTGCCTTGTACCAAGGCAAAAGTCCCCTCTTCTCACGGTTTGGATAAGGAATTGGATTCATTATAAATATTGGCTTTATGCCATGACCGATTATTTAAGGCTATTGTGAATATAGATCATATGATTAATATTCCAAAGTTGTACCTAATTTGAGAAATCGAAAATGTTACAGCAATTACGGCGGATTCAACTACGTTTGAATCCACTCGGAATTGCTACCTTGCCTTATCGAAAAAACCGAAACTGACGGTTGTAATAGACCATTATGGGGTATTAAAGAAAAACTATATGGGAGCTGGACAAATGTTACCAAGCATACATCGAGATGGAGGTTGGATTGGACAGTTTGACCGTATGACTCGATGGTACTATAGGTTTGAGAAAACTCAGCCTTGGAAATTTGATGCACCTGACATCGACTATCAACACGACATTTTGTTTACTTGCTTTCAGAATATATTTCATCTTAAAGATTGGTTAATTAATGATGCTAAAATTGACAGTAAGACTGTATATGATTTCATTAATAGAAATATTGAATTAAAAATCTGCCGTGATATTTGTAATGGTACCAAACACTTCGATATCACTCAAGCTAGTGTAGATACTGATTTCACAATCATGAGAGAATACCAACCATTTCATAAAATGACTAAAAGCGATGAGTATCGCATAATTGTAATAGCAGAATTTAAGAAATATGAATTGAAAGAATTAGCACGAAAAAGCATCAATCTTTGGGTATCATTTGTCACCAAACATTTAGACTTGAATGAATAAAAATACACACCTTATATTTGGTAACCGTTCCTCCTTTGGCGGACAGGTGTACAAGTCTTTGAATAGGGAAAACAGGAAATTGTGAGTTTTAAGCCTTTTTCGGAACTTATTGTTTTTACGTGCGCAACAATAGTTTGAATTCCAGGTGGGCCATACCTATAATTATTGGTCAACAAATATGTTTTAGATAATTATGCATCATATTACTTTCATTAGCACTATCCACAAGGAAATTGGAAAATGCAATGCTATTGAGTTATATAAGATAATCGATAAATTAAGTCCTGAAGTAATTTTTTTGGAGGCGGTTGACGAAACCTATTCGGAATATGAGAAATATTTGTATTCCACATGGGGAGTTTACCATAAAAAATTGGAAATATCCGCGATTCAGAGATACAACCACAATACTTCTTTTCAATATGTGCCTGTATGTGACAATGGACTATCAGATGCCTTTCAAGAAAAAATCAAATTAGTTTGTCAAAATAGAGAACTACAAAAATTGATTGATAATTTTAATTATTTAGCTGCCGAGCATGGATTTGAATTTCTCAATAGTTTAGAATGCATATATCTTCAAGAAGAGATGCGAGTGTTGGAAAGTCGAATTTTGAATAATGACGAGATGGATAAAACAGTTATGGCAGATATTCAAGCCTATGAAGAACCAATGATTGAGAATATATATTCATATAGCAAAAACAACCATTTCAGTTCTGGAATTTTTATGTGCGGTGCTGCACATAGAAAATCAATTATAGAAAAAATAGAGAGCACTAAGGCAGAAGGGCAGGATAATCTGTCATGGACTATTTTTGGAAATTGAATCAGCACCACCTGCACGACGACCCGGGCGAGTAAAAAAGAGGCCGGTTTTTCGGATTCCTTTTTGCAAACGGATTGGATAAATGGGAAAGCAAAACAAGACATATCCGGAGATAACAATCGGCCAGTTCTTTAAGGTGGACGGGGAATTTTATGAGATTATCGATATCAAGGTCACCTCGGTGGAGTCGCCGACAAAGTTCATGACCATGCTATATTTCCGGGGTAAAGATCCGGACTGTAAGAAGCCATTCTTCAGTGAACAGATCGAAACAGTTCTTTCAGGCCCTGCTTTCGAACGGGCTGTCATCTGGAACCACTCGAAACTCAATCAATGGTGCCAACAGGTACCGGGAGGGGTAAGCACCCGCCTCCACAATATTCTCTGGAGTATTTGCAAGGAGGATGAAGAATCTCCCTTTATGTTGACCAAAGAAGAGTTTTTGGCCATAAATAACGCTGGGGAAAAAACATGGAAGGAATTTGAAAGGGCCAAAAGGCTCTGTCCGGAAGCTTCTGTTAAATGATATAAGATGGATTAAGGTTTCCCTGGACGATTGAATTAAAGTCCCATACTTCCCCATTGCGTATTAAGAAAAGAGCCCCCATGTGAATAAATAAAAAAGAGTCCGGTTTCCCGAACCCTTTATATATTGCAGTATTAAAGCGTTAAGCTGACAGAGTAAATTGGGAAACAGAATAAGGTTTGCCAGCAATATTTAAATTACGTCCCCTTCGGTACCATAAACAAACCGATATGGGCAACCTTAAAAGTCCGTCAAGGAATTTTTTTTGAAAAAAATGTCCAAGACCCGTGACCTGAAATGTCTTTAGGGTGAACCAAAAAAAATACAATGAAAAAATTTTTATTACTACTACACGAGGACATTGAAAAAATGAGCGAACTGTCCCCAAAGGAAATGGGCGAATTGGCGGACGCCCATATCGCCTGGGCCACCAAATTGGCGGAATCCGGACATTTAATATCAGGCGACGGCCTGCACGAGAAAGGAGTACTCATCACGGGAAAGGATTGCGTGATAAAAGACGGACCCTATATGGAATCCAAAGAATTGATCGGGGGATATTACCTTTTACAAGCGGACGATCTCGATACCATCGTACAGATCGCCAAAGCATGTCCTTGCCACATTTGGGGAGGGACCACCGAGATCCGTCCCATTATGGAAATGGACGAATATGGGCAATAAAGAGTATTCGGCCATTGAGTCCAACTATAGGGCCTTATATGGAAAGCTGTTTTCTGCGCTTATCAACCAGTTTGGGACGAACCATGTCAACGAAATCGAGGATGCCCTTCAAAACACCTTCTTGAAGTCTTTGAAAACCTGGCGTGCTGACAACATACCCGATAACAAAGAAAATTGGCTTTTCATTGTTGCCCGAAACGATGTTTTGAACCAGATCAAAAGAAAAAACAAGGAAAGGCCGGAACCCATTCTGGCCGAAACCGACGAATACGGAACGGCAAAACATGACCTACGACTTGAAACCATTTTGTTCCTGTCCTCCTCAAATAAAGTTTCCAACCGGGCGAAAGTAATGTTCATCCTCAAAAATATTTTCGGGCTCCATGTCCGTGAAATAAGTGAGAGTACACTGTTGGGCCAAGAAGCCGTATATAAAAGTATCAACAGGGCAAAAACAAACCTACAGCATGAATTTAAGGACATGCCTATACATAGCATCACCAAAAAAGCGGACAAACTGCAAATCGCGACCGTTGAGGAAATCCTGTATGCGGTGTTCAACATTGGCTTTGACTCTTTCAATGACAAAATCCAGTCCATTGTAAACGAAGACTTATGTTTGGAGGCCTTGGCACTTGCAAAGGAACTGTTCAAAAATCATCAAAAGGGTTCAACGAAAAACCTACTCGCCCTATTCTGTTTTCACTTGGCGAGAATACCTGCAAAGGCTGCCAAGGGGACACTTGTTCCATTTTTCAAACAAGATCAGGCCCAATGGGATAAGAAGCTGATGGGATTAGGGTTCAGTTATTTGCACAAGCCTGAAAAATTGAACCGGTTTTACATCGAGGCTTTGATAGCAAGTAAATATATGACCGCAAATTCGTATAACACGGAACATTGGAACGAAATAATAAAACTCTACGAATTGTTGACGGAGTACCATAATTCCCCTATCGTAAAATTAAACCTTTGCTACGGGTTGCAACAGGCCAACCGCCCGGAAGAAGCTTTGATTATTTTGGCGGACATCGAAAAAGAATTGCCCAATGGACACCTATATTTTTCACTGGTCAAAGCAGAACTTTTGAAAGCGACAAGCCCGAAGGCATCGGAAACAATCTTGGCTTCTGTAATGGATAATATGGGGCAAGCCATTAGAAAAGAGTATTTATTGCAAAATGGATTTATCACAGTATGAAAGCTATCAAAATAGTAACGGGAACGGCACTTATTTTTTTCCTTATAACCATTTCGTGCAGTACCAAGACCACGTCCAACGAAAAACCCGAACACTTTGATTGGCTTTTGGGACGTTGGCAACGAACAAACGAAGCACAGGGAAAAGCGACTTTTGAAAATTGGGTAAAAACAACCGAGTTCAGTTATTTGGGCATTGGGTTTATCCTGCAAGATGGGGATACCATAAAGCAGGAAAGGATGGAACTGGTTAAACATTACGATGCCTGGCATTTGAAAGTAAAAGTCCCCGAAGAAACAGAAACCGTAACATTTAAAATGACTGGATCCAACCAAAATTCATTCATTTGCATGAATGATTCCATCGACTTCCCCAACCGGATAAAATATTGGAAAGAAAACAAAAAATTAAAAGCAACAGTATCGGGAACTGGCTTAAATATACCGTTTGAATTTGAAAAAATAGAATAAAGGATATGAAATCATATTGCCTACGTATTTCAGACAGGGGGCATTTTTTACCCTTGTATTCAAGACAAGAGTACTATTTCCCGGGAATTACACTCATTTTAATGTCTGGGTGTTTATTGCACCTTCATTAAGAATGGGAATAAAAAAAGAGTCCGGTTTCCCGAACCCTTTCGCTAGTTCCACTTTGAATGGCTATCCTTTTAAGGCCTTGACCTGTTGCTGGAGTTCCTTGATCCGTTCCTTCATTCTTTTCTCACGCTTCTTCCTGTCCTTGTCGAACCTTGTCTCAATGGCTTCGATGTCCGCCTTATGGTACTCCTTCATGGCCGAATAAAAGCTGATATTGGTCCAGTCATTGGTATGGTTGCTTTCCCCGAAATGTACCTGTCTGGTGAGCAGAAAGCGGATGAGCCTGTTGAGGGTTGCCTCTTTAAAGTCCTTCCTGAAATGGGCCACGATCTCTTCCCTGGACATATTGCCCGTATCCCCGAAGAAGTTTTGGAAATGCTGGCTTTGGTCGTGGTGCCCGATATTGTTCTGGTACAGGGAGATGGCAAAGGCGGCCATTTCGTCCGTGGACAGGGGTTTGTCCATATCGATGTATTCGGTTTCGCGTACCATCTGTACCACTTCCTCGAAGAGTTTGTTGTTCTCGATTTCCTTTTTGCGTTCCTCCCGACCATTGATTTTTACAATCTGTTCCTCCGGGGTGCATTCGTCCATCTTACGTTTTTCCAGGGGTAGGGCATGGTCATCTTCCTCATCGGCAGTTTCCCTGACCTTTACGAAGATTTCCTCTGTGTGGTAGGAATCGGTGTGGACAAAGAACCCATTTTCAAATCCATGGTCTGAGGCGGTATCGAAACGTTCCTGTGCCAGCATGTGTTCCTGCATTGCCTGGTCAAACTCCTGTTGTAGTTCTTCTTCGTTGAGATCACGGTAGTGGTATTTTTCCTTGATGCTCTCCAGGGTCGGTTCCATGGGTTTTTCGATAATTTCCAGTTCATCGGGAAGGTGGACGGTAAACCCCTGTTCTTCCAAATGGGCGATGAACAACTGGTTGCGTTCCTCGTCCTTCCAATAATACCTGATCTTGGGAACCAACCGGAACCCTTCCTTTTTTGCCCTTTCGATGAGGTTCATCAAGGTCTTGGTCTTCTTGTTCTCGAAACAGGCCGTTCGGGTACAGACCATGTGGCCTTCCCCGAAGAGGTTGCCCTGGTTGGCGGCGTTAAAAGGACAAAGGGTACAGGCCCCGGCCTTGGGGAGCAGTTTATCGTCAGAGAGGTCGAAGGGTGCCTTGGACAGGTCAAAGGTCTGGTTGTCCACCATCCGCTTGACCTGGTTGGCATTGAACTTCCCTTCGAGGCTTTCCAGCATCATCTGTTGTTCCCCGGGTTCAAAAAGCGCCACGGCCACCCCGAGGCCCAGGGACATTTCACCATTCTTGACGAATGCCTTGAACCCTTCGATCAGGCCTGCCAGTTTGAGTCGTTGCCTAACGAAGTTTTCCGAGCGACCCAATCTTTTGGCGATTTCCGTGGGGTCGTACCGATCCGTAAGGAAGGCAATGGCCTCCGCTTCCTCCGTGGGTTCGACATCCTTGCGTTGTAGGTTCTCGATGATCTGTACCTCCAGGACATCGTTGTCGGCATATTCCCTGACAATGGCAGGGATGGTCTTTAGTCCCGCCAGCTTACTGGCCCGGAACCGGCGTTCCCCCATCACGATGATGAAGTTCTTTCCTGTCTTCCGGACGGTGATGGGCTGAAGTACGCCATACTCCTTAATGCTCTGGGCAAGCTGTTTCAGACTCTCACCGTTGAGGGTTTTCCTAGGCTGGTCGGGATCGATGGCGATTGATGCCAGATCCAGGTCCTGGACCTGAAGGGGAGTGTCCTTCCTCACATTTGTTTTGGTGTTGACCGGGCTGGCCTTTTTCCTAGCTGCGGTTTTCCGGGTTGCCTTTTGTTTTGTCTTAGTTTCCATGATACATGAATTTATGGTTAAACAATATTTGAGGATTGCACCAAGCGGAAGACAAATTTTTGGAGAGGGAAGGAAACGGAATAAAAAGTGAGGGAGGAACGGCTTTATGCCGTCCCTTGTCCGAGAAAAGTTTGCGAGCTTAACTTTCGGGAATATTGTATGAGCATATATTTATAGTACTGTTTTTACTTCTGGAATTCTGCTAAAGCAGGCATTGTATCCCCTTTTATTTTATGGAATAAAACTCCGGTTTCCATTTTGGATCTTTTTGGGAATATTTAGTAAATTGGGTGTTTGTTTTTAATAGCCTTATTCTTGTTAAAGGAAAACGGGCTTCAGGGGAATACTTCGTAAAAAATGAAAAGTTTACGTAGGGATTGGCCTAGTATTTTATTAGGATAAAATCCTAATATTTGTTCTAACTATTCGGAGGGCGATACGAAATGGATTTGCTTTAAACACAGTCTTTTTAATTCTAACTTTTTAAATATTGTTTTATTAACCAACAAGTTTAAATTATGGATGAAAAGGAGTTTAATTCTACTGAAAAACCTACTAAGGAGCTCGTAGAATCTATTGAGGAAATTACCAAGCAATTTACGCTTAACACGTTTTTGGGACAGATTAACGCGAATTGGAAAATAGGTACTTTTAGAGGCAGACCCTCTATTTATAACTTATCAAACTTTAGGGGTGATGTAATCTTTTTTGACAGAAGTTGGACAATCGCTGGTGATGTAGATTGGAGAAATAATAATTTTGGAAATTCTGGAACGGCTCCATTCTTTGTAGAATATAACCAGAGTGATGATACCTTGAAAGTACAATTTTTCGATTTCAAAATCAATGTTCCCAATTGCCAGACAAGTGCTTTGATTCAAATGCGATATGATATTCCTTCAAAAAAGGTGATGTTCGTTTATCGACAAAATGTTGCGATACCTCAAAACCCAAGTTTTGGTATGTTCTCGAACTCTTATATGGTGATTGACAGTTAAGTACCTTTTGGTAATATAATTAGAGGGGTGTTAGACAGTTTAATTCATTTTTTTATAAATAATACTTCGGAGTTCATCCACTGTGGGATAATTTCCTTCAAAGGTTTTTCGATGTAACATACGATGGCAATTGGAACAAACTATAGCCAAATCTTCATATTTGGTAGTCTGGAAACGCCGGACATAGTATACCACCCTCGCCGGGTTAAAGTGACCATAGCTGGCCGGACGAAAGTGACCCACCCCCGCCGGGCCAAAGTGACCCACCTTTAGATTAGATCTATCTGTAAAAAGTCTAAGTGCTTTTTTTGTTAA
>NZ_WUEG01000040.1 GCF_010468565.1 Allomuricauda sp. TY007 | reverse complement strand
CCCTGTGTGTTCCCGATGATACCCATGACGGTCAGTTTCTTTACCAAACAGAGCAAGAACCGTGCGCAGGGGGTCAAAAACGCTGTTTTTTATGGTATCTCCATCGTATTGATCTATGTGGTGTTGGGATCACTGGTGACCGCCGTTTTCGGTGCGGATTCCTTGAACGCCCTTTCGACCAATGTATGGTTCAATCTCATCTTTTTTTTACTGCTTGTCGTTTTTGCGGCATCCTTCCTGGGGGCGTTCGAGATCGTACTGCCCTACACATGGGCAAACAAAGTGGACAAACAAGCGGACAAGGGCGGTGTCATTGGTATCCTGTTCATGGCCCTGGCCCTGGCCATTGTTTCCTTTTCATGTACGGGCCCCATCGTAGGGACCCTATTGGTCGAGGCGGCCAGCAAAGGGGGAATGGCGCCCATTATAGGTATGCTCGGATTCTCCTTGGCACTTGCGCTGCCCTTTATGTTCTTTGCCCTTTTTCCCGGATGGCTTAACTCCCTGCCCAAATCCGGGGGATGGCTGAATTCGGTAAAGGTCTTTCTGGGCTTTTTGGAATTGGCCCTGGCATTTAAGTTCCTGTCCAACGCCGATCTGGTGTTGCAGTTGCACTGGTTGGAAAGGGAAGTGTTCCTGGCCATTTGGATCGCCATTTTTGGAGCGTTGGCCATGTACCTGTTCGGGAAGCTAAGATTGCCCCATGATTCTCCGATTCAACATATATCAGTGGGGCGACTCGGATTGGGGTTGTTGACACTGTCCTTTGCGCTGTACCTAATCCCGGGTCTTTGGGGCGCTCCCTTAAAGTTAATCAGTGGTTTTCCACCGCCCATGCACTACAGTGAATCTCCGAACGGTGTTGGCTATGCAAAGATGGGTAGCGGGTCATTTACAAATGGTCTTCTTCCCGAAGGGGCAACTTATGGCCCGCACGACATTGTGGCCTTCAAGGATTACGAAAAGGGCATGGCCTATGCCAAAAAGGTGGGCAAGCCTGTTTTAATCGATTTTACGGGGCACGCCTGTGTGAACTGTAGAAAAATGGAGGAACGGGTATGGAGCGAACCGCAGATATTGGAGATACTCAACAATGAGGTGGTACTGGTTTCGCTGTATGTGGATGACAAACGTGAGCTACCGGAGGACCGGCAATATGTTTCTGCGGCAACGGGGAAAAGAATCAGGACCATAGGAAATAAGTGGAGCGATTTCCAGATCAGGGAATACAGGGCCAACGCCCAACCCTACTATGTATTGGTGGACCACGAAGGGGAAAAGCTCAATGAGCCCGTGGGCTACACCCCGGATGTAGAAGCGTATGGATCGTGGTTGGAACTTGGTTTGGAAAACTTTGAACGATAAAGAATTTGGTATGAAACTCATGGACAGCAACTTAACTATTAACTTGGAGTCACACTTTAAGGGCATCAAGGAAGGCGTAGTGGGAAACGATACATATTTTCAAAGTCCTTATGGGACCAAAAAAATTTTGTATGCCGATTGGATCGCCACCGGAAGGTTATACCGACCCATAGAGGAGAAGCTCATGGATGACCTGGGCCCCTATCTTGCCAATACACATTCCTATTCAAGCGAGACGGGGAAAGTGACCTCCAATCTCTATATGGAGGC
>NZ_WUEG01000039.1 GCF_010468565.1 Allomuricauda sp. TY007 | reverse complement strand
AAAAAGCAAGAAACTAGCATTGATAGCGGTATCGAACAAGCTTTTGAAACAGGCATTTGCCATTGCAAAATCCGGAATACCTTACGATGAGAATTATATATCGAGATTGGCTTAAAAAGACTTGTTTTTTAACTCAGTTCTTTGTTGTAACACGTTTTTTATTCCGCAATTGTTCCATTCTTCCATTCCTTAAAAGTGACGTGGTAATTCCAATAAAAACTAAATTTATTAAAGTTTAGATTCCAATTTGTCCAAGCTAATTTTCCATCATAATTCATAAGCGAACCTATTCGTAAATGATTATCATCTTTGCTTTCGTTCTCGCCAATAATTTCAAATCTCGATTGGAAATCTTTCGGAAATTCAATTATTTTGGCTTCTTCGTCAGTCATAATTTCAAATGTTGTTTTGGTTATTTCGCACAATACCAATTTACATTTTCCTAAAATTAATCCGCCAAGATTTTCTTCTTTATAATTTTCCAATTTTGCCCAATCAAAAGTCAAAACTATATTATCGGAATTTATTTCCAGTAAATCAATTAACGAGTCGTGTAACTCAAGTCTTTTAATATTTTCCGAAATTTTAAATTCCAATACAGATTTTTTTTAATGTGTTACAACGGTTACGTATAAGAATAGTGCGTAGTTTGAGTGTGAGGATTTTCCGAAGGAAAATCAGATGCAAGCAAACAAGCACTAACTTTTGATTTAGGAATAAACTTACGCATTATTTTTATACAATGTTGTGTGTAGTTTTTTAATATCCTCTATCATAATATCTCACAACTGATATTTCAAGTACATATTCGGTAGAGTCCTTTCTTCGGGTTAATTCTATATCTTCAATAACTGAATAAGGTATAAATTGTGTTCTTTCTAAATTTTCTGTTTGGCGAATGGTAATTATTCCTAAATCAGTCAATTCAATACCTGTGCAGTCACGAATATAGTCGGAAGGTAAGTCAACTTTTGTAATTTTTTTACCCTCAATTAATTTTGATAGAGTTGATTTGTAATCCGGTTTGTCAGTTGTATTTCCACAACTTAATGTCAATGCAGTAAGTCCGATAAGTAAAATATTTCTCATTCCGTTTTTAATTATTTTTCTCAAGATATTCAAAATCTATCTCTGTACTTTTTACGAATTCCATAAACTCCAATGTTTTAATTCTGCGTGGATTTTTTGGTTTAGGGCTAATTTCGTTTGCAGATTTAGTAAAACCATCAATTCCGTATTTCATCAAGTTTTGGATTGTCGTTTTTTCGTGTAAAAATTCCTTAAAAACGCTTTCCCAACTTTCCGAGAGTTTTCTGGCAATGAATTCAGTTTGATTTAATGTCAAACTCGTAAAACTCATTAAATATTCCGTAGCATTGTCTTCTGGAAAGTCATATTTTCCAAAATAAAATTCCAAAATGGCTCGAATATTTTCCTCGTTTTTTGGATAAATGTTAAGTTCTTTTTTTGGTAGCATATGATTGAGTTTAAATTACACACAACGGTCTAGGCTATGAGTAGTTGCGTGGTTTAGCACTTAACTTTGCAAGTACACACCAAACTGAAAATCCGCGAGGATTTTCAGAAGTAGGTGAGAACAAGCAATTACTTATAGCCATCTTAAGTTTGATTCTGATTAAATTATAGTCATAAATCAGAAAGAACAAAAGAGGGGAACAAGGTCAATATAGCCATGGGAAGTATCGATTCCGTCAACATTGATGACCCCCTCTCTTTTCCACTCAAGAATTCGTTCAG
>NZ_WUEG01000038.1 GCF_010468565.1 Allomuricauda sp. TY007 | reverse complement strand
ATTGACCAAAGTACTGCGTTAATAATCCATGCATTTTTTCCATATCTCGCAACCTGTCTTTTAATCCAGTAACCTCTCCAAAAAAGTTCTTCAAAAACACCGCCAAATACGAGCCCCACWACAATTAGAGCCTTTATGGTATTGTTTGGTCTATGTACTCCCTCCARCAKTTGAGCTGGTGGAAAAATTTTTCCATTCMAAACGTGAACAAAAAGCATATTGACAAGCATGGTCAATACAATAGCYRATAAAAAAATACCMGTRCTGATTAAAAARTTTTTGAATGTTATCTTTTTCAGATTAAGAAAATCACAGATTTGAGCAAGGCCATAGCTCTCGATGCTCTTGTGCAAACCATAAAAAACCAAAACGAAGAATAAAATACTTATACAGAATATTGGCAATACAAAAGTTGAATACTGTACGTCCCCAAAAAGTTTATATCCTAAGTGTGGAGTAATCCAACAACACAAATTACAAAAGAAAGCACCATACAGTACAATGTAAATTGTACAGAACTCATGTTAAATAGAAAACTTGGAAATATACTTCTTTACAGTAAGAATTAATATCCCTAAACCAGTGATAACAAGAAGCCAATAACCCAACCCAAAATTCAAATCCTCTAATATTTTGAAATAAACATCCCTATTTGCGCCTTGAAATCCAATTGCAATCAAATTAATGAATATGTGAGTCATTATTGGAATTAAAAGATTTTTGGATTTGAAATAAACTATTGACAACAGAACACCTAGGCAAAAAGTGAATAAAAAGAGGTTTAAAGAATAAATGTGAAATGACGCAAAAAGTAAGGATGATAATAAAATAGAAAAGACTTTTTTCTTAGAGTACTGGAAAAATTTGGTCAAGACAATTTGTCTACATAGAATTTCCTCAGAAATCGGCACTATAAAAACAGCCAATAACGGTCTTAAGGCAAAGAAACTCTCGTTACTAGGATTTAATTGGTTTATACTCAGATAACCAAAAATTAAATCAAAGTTGAACACAGGGTCTAATGACAATTTTGAGGAAATGGCCAGTAGGATAGAAATTAATATTAAACCATTCCGATATTTAAATTCTACAAGGTAATTTTTTGTTTTTCTTTTCTCAAAAAAGTAAAAGTAGATTATTGTTAAAATATTAAATACAAATATTATTAAAAATAAATCTTTAGGATTCCATTTTAAGAGATTGAACAGAAAGTTTGGCAAAAAGTACAGTAAGATAAATAGTGAGATTGCAAGAAATATCGACTTAAGCATTTTTTAAATTAATATTTTATTCAACAAAAAAACAGTCCTCTCAATTAGAAATTGAGAGGACTGCATTAAATGGAATTTTATTCAGGACAATTTCCTGCGCCATAGGCGGTAGCCCAAATATCTTGTGGTGTTGCACCTTGCTTAGGATATCTTCCGCCACGAGGTGAATTACCATATATATAATTGTGCCATTGGTCAGCTACCTCTCCATAATAAGAACCTGTAGCAGCCGCTCCTCTATATGAATTTCCAAAACCTAAGGCACCACCTATTGTATCCATAAAGGCACCCCATGCTTCGGAGAAACTAGAATGGGCAGCTCCATTACACCTTCTTGAGTCACATTTTGGACAGTTATCAATTATACCCCCACCAGGGCCATCATCATTAGGCATGTGCATAATTTCAGCCCCTCCTTTAACTTCCAATAGTTCGTGTACGGGAACCGCTTCAAAATCGTTTAAACTTAATTTTTTGATACTCATAATGGTTAATGTTTTTTTGTTAATATTGTCAAACCTACTTACAAATGGCATAAATCCAA
>NZ_WUEG01000037.1 GCF_010468565.1 Allomuricauda sp. TY007 | reverse complement strand
TTGGATTTATGCCATTTGTAAGTAGGTTTGACAATATTAACAAAAAAACATTAACCATTATGAGTATCAAAAAATTAAGTTTAAACGATTTTGAAGCGGTTCCCGTACACGAACTATTGGAAGTTAAAGGAGGGGCTGAAATTATGCATATGCCCGCAGATGATGGGGGTGCCTTTTGTCAAGGAGAAACAGGGCAAACTGTAGTTCAAACAGTGTTTAATCAGTTATCTAAATTGGTCTTTGGTCCAGGAGGAGGCAGTCTTTTTTCTACTTGGACTGCGAATGCACCAACATTACCTTCAAACTCAGATGATATGTCCATGAACGATGTCAATTGGAATATGATGCAATGGGCTAATTTTATAGATAATGCTGCTCAAGTTGAATATGAACAGAATGGACCTACTGCTTTAGCTTTACAATTATCCCAAGCCGCAAATACGTGCAGACAGTTAAATTGATTATGTATTAATTTATAATGAAATGCCAGTTTCTTTTTTACAGGAACTGGTTTTTTATTCTGTTATGAAATTTTTAAAAGCTTTTTCTCTTACTCTTGGTCTGTTGGTTCTTTCTCTTTTATGTAAAACTTTTTTAAAGGAGGAAAATCTTTTGCAGTCAATTACCATTATTATGATCTATTTTTCGATTATTTTTATTGGTTTGAACGGAAATAAAAAGAAGTTTTGGGCATTTGTAGAGAACACTAAAATCGAGGTGAATCCCAAAGCTATCTTTTACGGAATAATCGGAGTTTTTGGGCTTTTTTTGGTAAATTATGCAATCACTAATTTATTTTGGAAATGGTATTCTCCAGAGATAATTGAATCATATAGACCTATTTACATGTCTGTAGGTTCGATTATTTATGTTATTCTTGTTAGTCCCATAATTGAGGAACTCTTTTTTCGTAAACTTTTGGCTAAAGGATTGTATTCTAATTATGGTCTTAAGAAAAGTGTCATAGCAACTGCACTCTTTTTTTCAATTGCCCATTTAGGGGGAGACTCAGGTTTGTTGCCAGTTTTTTTAGGAGGTGTTTTTTTAACCTATTTTTTTCTTACCTATTCTGATATTCTAGCAGTAATAGTAGTACATTCTATATATAATATCTTGAATTTATTTGTTTATTATCGTATGGTTAAACCATTTGATAGTGCTAAAACTATAATTTTGATTTTATTGACCGGCATTGTGTTGATGGGTCTCTTTATAATCTTAAATAGAAGAAACCGATTGTCTTAATTATCTATAGTTTTGTTTTGTGAGCATGTTGCACAACTTTTTGAATTTTGTCCGACTCACAATCAATTAAGGATATTTTGTAAGGTTTGTCATTATAGGTGAAATTTAATCGCGCTTTTTTTTTGTAAAAACCTCCAGCTACCATACCGCTTAAAAGGGCAACAACAAAACTAAGAATAGAAAGGAACCAGTTTGATTTAGTTTCAGTGATTTCAAATGATTGAATTAGGTCGTACAGATAACTACCGTTATTTGAGGGTTCTCCCAAATCCTTAATAACCAAATGTTTGTCAGAAAAAACAAACTCTAACAAAGGAGATTTTCTTAAAATAATCTTTTTGTTCATGTTGTGTTAGATTGATTTATTTAAATCAAAGAGGTCTACATTTATATTTAAAAATTTATAAAGACCCATTATGTAAATATGTAGATACCCCGAAATTCGAGGCTTTTTTTATGCTTGGATTATATAGATCGTTGGTCTTTTGTCCAAATCGATTTCAATTTCACTCCATTCGTGTACACTTTTGGTGGAGATAAATTCCGTTGGTAATGTAATATCGTATGCAATGTAGAATCAAGTATATTTTTTGAATTTTCTTCAAAAATCATTTGGATTTATGCCA
>NZ_WUEG01000036.1 GCF_010468565.1 Allomuricauda sp. TY007 | reverse complement strand
AAAAGCAAGAAACTAGCATTGATAGCGGTATCGAACAAGCTTTTGAAACAGGCATTTGCCATTGCAAAATCCGGAATACCTTACGATGAGAATTATATATCGAGATTGGCTTAAAAAGACTTGTTTTTTAACTCAGTTCTTTGTTGTGGTTAGTGTTTTTTTTATTTATTTACTCAATTTTAAAATTCTAAAAGCTCCTTGAATTACCAAAACAAAAACTATTGTTCCGATAATCAAATCAGGTTTGCTTGAACTCAACCAGTTTACCAAAAGTCCAGCTGTTATTACTCCTAAATTTATAATCACATCGTTTGATGTGAAAATCATACTTGCTTTCATATGTGCCTCTTCTTTACTTTTTGATTTTTGTAAAATGTAAAGACAAATTCCGTTTGCAATAAGTGCGAAAATTGAAACTATAATCATTGTCGAAAAGTTAGGTAATTTCTCGTCTCCGAAAAATCTCCTTAAAACTTCTACAAATCCAATAATTGCAAGTGTTATTTGAAAATATCCAGCAAGTTTGGCAATCCGTTTTTTCTTTATTACTGTTCCGCCAACCGCAAACAAGCTAATTCCGTAAACGAAACTGTCCGCAAGCATATCTAAACTGTCGGCAACCAATCCCATTGATTTTGAGATTATTCCTGTTGTCATTTCAATTATGAAAAACGCAAAATTTATGGCAAGTACAGACCAGAGTAGTTTTTTTTGGTTTTCATTTTCATTAAATTCCGTTTGGTCAGTTTGTTCAGTCGAGATTTTCTTTCCGCCTAAATTCAGTTCGATAACTGACTTTTCAATTTGGTCAGTTTCTCCGCTATGAAAAACGGTCAGTTTTCGGTTCGGAATGTCAAAGTCCAAATTCGCAATACTTGAAATTCCGTCCAATTTCATTCGGATTAGATTTTCCTCTGAAGGACAGTCCATTTTAGTAATCTCAAATATTGTTTTATTCATTTAGTTTCTCGGTTTTTTTACATTAACCACAACGAGAAGGTATATGAAAAGTAGCGGATTTTACATACGAACTTTTCGTTTTGGTACTGACGATAAATTTATGGAAAACACTTTAATTTAAGCACTTAAACCGCTATTTTTTATATACGTTGTTACCTGCAGTATTTTATTTTTTATCATTCAAGAATTCGTTTAAAAATGCCATTGCAAATTTTGAATTCAATACATTTCCTTTTCCTAAATCAAATGGTTCGCTTAAATTTTGGCTGTTTGCTAAAATCACTAAAGTCAAATCTTTTTCAAGAACTTTTAGGTATAGTCCCGAATAAGCGTTTGGTTGTAACCCATAATGCCAAACCAAAGTGTATCCTTTATATTTCTGTGTAAACCAACCATAACCGTAAGGCGAAAGACTCTTGTCTGCCAATTCAAATGGCTTTAGTACTTTCTCTCTACTTTCCTTTGAGATAATCTCGTTATTATCAAAAGCATTGTCAAACAGCAATAAATCATAGGCCGAAAAAACAATCCCAGCTCCTGCGTTTAAATCAGGGTCAGGAAAGTCAACCCTTTCAAAATTTCCGTTTTCATCAATTTTATATGGTAAAGCAATTTTATCCAACACCATTTTTTTTGATTTATCTAATTGTGAGGAAGCTGAATTTTGTAAGTTCAGTTTTTTAATGACTAAACTGTCAACCCACTTATCAAATTTTTGATTTGTAGCCGTCCCTACAACATCAGAGAGCATTCCATAAAGAAATCCATTGTACTTATAAGCTGTTCCAGGAATATTTTCAGCCGTGTGTGATAGATGGTGTTTGAGCAAGATGTCATCTCGTTCAGGACGATACTTATTTAAGAGAAAAGAATATTCTGGCATTTCTTCATTGAAATATCCAAGTATTCTTGTACAACTACCTAAATAGTGGAAACGCCGGACATAGTATACCACCCTCGCCGGGTTAAAGTGACCATAGCTGGCCGGACGAAAGTGACCCACCCCCGCCGGGCCAAAGTGACCCACCTTTAGATTAGATCTATCTGTAAAAAGTCTAAGTGCTTTTTTTGTTAA
>NZ_WUEG01000035.1 GCF_010468565.1 Allomuricauda sp. TY007 | reverse complement strand
TTGCCGTGGTGGAGAATATCGGAGTCGAACCGATGACCTCCTGCGTGCAAGGCAGGCGCTCTAGCCAGCTGAGCTAATCCCCCATCTTTCAGTTATGAGTTATTAGTTGGGAGTTATGAGTGATAACCCTGTAACTCAACTTCTAAAATTTCCTTATTCAATACTCAATGAACTTCGCACTCCGCACTTCCGTGCTTTGTACTTTTCGTAGTCTCAGGCAGACTCCCCTCGACTTCGCTCGGGATAAACTTCTCGTCCTGCTTTCGACTTGTAGTCTCAGGCAGACTCGAACTGCCGACCTCTACATTATCAGTGTAGCGCTCTAACCAGCTGAGCTATGAGACTGTCTTGGCCTTATATTGCCTTATATCAACAAAACATATCATAAACGACAGCGCAGAGGATAAAAACCACCTCGTGCGGGACAAGGTATATCCGGGCATCTCTTTCTCTAGAAAGGAGGTGTTCCAGCCGCACCTTCCGGTACGGCTACCTTGTTACGACTTAGCCCTAGTTACCGATTTTGCCCTAGGCCGCTCCTTGCGGTGACGGACTTCAGGCACTCCCGGCTTCCATGGCTTGACGGGCGGTGTGTACAAGGCCCGGGAACGTATTCACCGGATCATGGCTGATATCCGATTACTAGCGATTCCAGCTTCACGGGGCCGAGTTGCAGACCCCGATCCGAACTGTGACCGGTTTTGTAGATCCGCGCCCCCTTGCGGGGTGGCTTCCCTCTGTACCGGCCATTGTAGCACGTGTGTAGCCCAGGACGTAAGGGCCGTGATGATTTGACGTCGTCCCCACCTTCCTCGCGGTTTGCACCGGCAGTCCCGTTAGAGTCCCCATCTTGACATGCTGGCAACTAACGGTAGGGGTTGCGCTCGTTATAGGACTTAACCTGACACCTCACGGCACGAGCTGACGACAACCATGCAGCACCTTGCAGGCGGTCCGAAGAAAGGGGTGTCTCCACCCCATGCAGCCTGCATTTAAGCCCTGGTAAGGTTCCTCGCGTATCATCGAATTAAACCACATGCTCCACCGCTTGTGCGGGCCCCCGTCAATTCCTTTGAGTTTCATTCTTGCGAACGTACTCCCCAGGTGGGATACTTATCACTTTCGCTTGGCCACGGAGACCGAAGTCCCCACAGCTAGTATCCATCGTTTACGGCGTGGACTACCGGGGTATCTAATCCCGTTCGCTACCCACGCTTTCGTCCATCAGCGTCAGTACATGGTTGGCCACCTGCCTTCGCGATCGGTGTTCTATGTGATATCTATGCATTTCACCGCTACACCACATGTTCCGGCGACCCCACCATGACTCAAGACCTGCAGTATCAAAGGCAATTTTATGGTTGAGCCACAAACTTTCACCCCTGACTTACAGGCCCGCCTACGGACCCTTTAAACCCAATGATTCCGGATAACGCTCGGACCCTCCGTATTACCGCGGCTGCTGGCACGGAGTTAGCCGGTCCTTATTCTTACGGTACCGTCAGACGCCCACACGTGGGCGCATTTCTTCCCGTATAAAAGCAGTTTACAACCCATAGGGCCGTCATCCTGCACGCGGCATGGCTGGATCAGGCTCCCGCCCATTGTCCAATATTCCTCACTGCTGCCTCCCGTAGGAGTCTGGTCCGTGTCTCAGTACCAGTGTGGGGGATCCCCCTCTCAGGGCCCCTAACCATCGCTGCCTTGGTGGGCCGTTACCCCACCAACTAACTAATGGTACGCATGGCCATCCCTGTCCGATAAATCTTTAACCACATCATCATGCGATGTCGTGGTACCATGGGGCATTAATCCAAGTTTCCCTGGGCTATTCCCCTGACAGGGGCAGGTTCCATACGCGTTCCGCACCCGTGCGCCGGTCGCCGGCGGAAAAGCAAGCTTTTCCCCGCTGCCCCTCGACTTGCATGTGTTAGGCCTGCCGCTAGCGTTCATCCTGAGCCAGGATCAAACTCTTCATTGTATTTCCTTGAATGTCTGTCCGACACCCGGAAATAACCGAGTCCCTGCATCAAAATGGTTTGTT
>NZ_WUEG01000034.1 GCF_010468565.1 Allomuricauda sp. TY007 | reverse complement strand
CCAAGCTTTAAATGGCTCCAGTCCACACCAGGGTTCGCTTCTTCGATACGTGCCCTGAACGTATTATAACCCGCATTGGGATGGTGCTTCCTGTAATCGGACAGGTGCTCCGTGATCAAATTGTCAAGATATTGAACCTGTCCATGTTTATTTTTTTCAATAGTGTGTTTTATCGGGTCCTCCGCCATGGTTGTTTGCTTTTTAGGGTGATGGTGGTTCTGCTGTTGTTGGTTTTGTTGTGTATGGTTGCGGTGGCCTTTTTGATCCACGTGCTTTTGGGATCCAGTATAAAATTGTCGTCCACAGTTATATCCAGAGGGTCGTCCTTGGTGTTTTGGGTTGTTGCCAAGTACTGTAGTTTAAGGTCGGTGCCCTCCATTTGCAAAGTCTTATTCCCCAAGATCGTGATCGGTTCCACGCCACTGAACCCGAACAATTGATGTTGTATTCCACTACTGAACCCTTGATAGACCAAATGGTTGTTGAGAAAGCCCCTGTAAAACAGCTGAAACACTCCGTCCGCTTGGAGAAATTGAATCAGTTTGCCGGGAGAGCTGTAATGGCGATCATAAGCCTCTATGAGCTGTTCCGCCACTTTACCGCTGTATTCGGATTGTAGTTTGGCCTTTGTGCGTTCCCATTCTTTGGTGATTTCCTTTTTTTGGTACAATGCCGTTACTTTACCTTCTTTACAGCCCAATTCTATTGTGTTCAAGGGGCTGGTAAGGTGTAGGTACAGACGATCTGCTTTTTCAAAACTGGTTTTCCCGTTTATGGTAAAGTTGCTCTTCTTCCACGAGAAGAAGTTTTCGGAATATTCCAACAGCACATCAAAACCATAGGTCTTTTGTACACTGTCCACGGCAATAGTGCTGGTACAGTGGTACATTTTGTTGCCGATAACGGGCTTATGTTCAGGTGCATCGGCTGTAATGCAAGCGGAATGGCTCATGATTTTTTATCTTTTTTTATAAAAAAGAGTCCATTTAATTTATTTGAATATGGGAACCAGTTGTAAGTAAATCATTCCGAGGGAAACAATCCATCCTAAATTGACGGATGGCCCTTTTGAATTGATGGATGGGCTAAATGCACTGACCAATTCTAAGAACCTGTTTAGGAATTTGCAATGAAGTGGGATCTGACTTAAAAAAAGAACCTTTCCAAATACAAAAAACCAAATAGGATAATGATGACCAGATTGCAGAGGGCCAAGTTTTTTATAAGTGTATTGGCATCATTATTTGTCCGTTGCAGTTCAAGTCGTAGGTCGGCCATTTGCGCATGATGGTTTTGTGTGATACTGTCCAAAGCTTTGTTCAAGGTGTTTACCTCTTCGGTCATGGTATCGTTTATGGCATTTTGTCTAAAAAAGGAATAGGAAATGGCATTTCGGGCTTTCTCATCATATTCTTCGGAATCGGACACATAGAGATTTTTATGGTCCCCCAAGGTTTTTGCCTTCCATGCAGTTTTAATGTTTTCTTCAGGGGACATTTCCACAGGATGTTGTATTTGCCAGTATGAATAGGTAGAATAAGCTATCGTGAGAAGCCCAAAAATAAGGAGAAGGGCTTTGGAAACAGTGATCAAAGGACTTTCATTTCTCGGTTTTATGGGTGTAACATAATACATTTTCGGGTTGTTTCCCCTGTTGCCATTTTTCATTTTGGCTTCTTCATAAAGTTCCATTTGCTCAAGAAAAGTTACCCTGTCCAAGCTATATTTACCTAAATACAGGTTCACTTTTTTGTGCAGTACGAGCCAGTCCAGTACCTCCCGTATCTGTCGTTCTGAAATTTCGGGATTGTTTATGCGCCACAGTACATCTTTAGGTGCCATTTCAGCGGCTTTGTGCACATTCTCTAAGTACATAATTTTCAGCACTACCTCGTGCAATGGTATTCCGGTGACTTTCTTATTGCTCATTATAGTAGGTCTTCTTCTTTGACGAGATAGTAAACTGTGCCAGCCCCATCTTTAATCGGCTGAAAGTAAGAGCCGTTCAACCGCTCTTCCAAAAGACTTGTTTTTTTTCGAAGGGATGCCATCCATTCTGTAAACTCCTCATGTGTAAATTTTCGTTTTTTGGCAACATCTTTTATTCTCAATGTGTTCAACACAGTATCTTTCACAGGGATTCCGGTTTTAACGTAGAGAAGATTTCCCAGAGTTGCGTTTTTTTTCAAAACCTTATAGTACTGGAAACGCCGGACATAGTATACCACCCTCGCCGGGTTAAAGTGACCATAGCTGGCCGGACGAAAGTGACCCACCCCCGCCGGGCCAAAGTGACCCACCTTTAGATTAGATCTATCTGTAAAAAGTCTAAGTGCTTTTTTTGTTAAA
>NZ_WUEG01000033.1 GCF_010468565.1 Allomuricauda sp. TY007 | reverse complement strand
TGGATAAGCCGGGTAAACTGACCCACCTTCGCCGGATGAAACTGACCATGGCAAATGGACTGCCCAGATTTGATCTATCCTTGGGTTAAACTTAGTTTTTATTTTTCAATTTTCTTCTCATTGATTCTCCTTTTATATCTATTCTGTGGGCTGTATGCACCAAACGGTCGAGGATGGCATCGGCCAGTGTTTTCTCCCCGATAATGTCGTGCCACTTTGATACGGGCAATTGTGATGCTATTATAGTGGATTTTTTGCCGTGCCTGTCCTCGATGATCTCCATAAGTGCATGCCTATTGATGTTGTCCAATGGTTTAAGGCCGAAGTCATCCAAGATGAGCAAGTCCTGTTTTTCAAGTTTGTTTATCTGTTTTGGATAGGAACCGTCTGCCTTTGATGTCTTGAGCAGGGTAAAGAGCTTCGCAGTATTGAAGTACATCGTTTTTGACCCCATGGAACAGGCCTGGTGGCCGATGGCCGATGCCAGGTAACTTTTGCCCACGCCGGTACTACCGGTAATAAGTATGTTCTCCCTTTTTTGGATGAACCCGCAGGAACCTAGCCGCCGGACCAGGTTCTTGTCCAGTTGGCGCGACGGTCGGTAGTCTATAGCTTCCATGACGGCCGTATACCTGAACCTTGCGGACTTGGTCAATCGCTCTATCCTACGGTTGTGACGGTCGTCCCATTCGCTCTGGACGAGATAGGCGATCAGTTCATCGTTGGTGTAACCGGTGGACGGACCGCCGGTTTCCATTGTTGTGGTGAAGGCCCTGTGCATTCCATAGAGCCTCATTTCTTTCATCGATTGCATTGTTTTTTCGTTCATRTGTTCTGTTTTTAAGTATTGTTCCTATTCGTAGTATTTTCCTCCCCTTATGTTGTTGTGCTCGGGCATTTCCATGTCCCCGTCGATACCTTCATCGATCTGGTCCCACCCCTTTTTCAGGATGCGCTCGACCATATTGTAATTGTACGCACCATATTCCGCGGCACGCCTACAGGCACCGTCAAGACGTTCCCTTCCGTACTTTTTGGCAAGGTGGAGCACGCCCAGACAGGACTTATAGGATTGTTCCGGGTGTTGCTTCTTCTCCAGGATGGCAATGATGTACCCTTTACAGTGTCCGCCGATATCGCTTGCCCAATCGATGAACTTTTCACTGCTCCACTCGCTTATGAAACGATGGTGCGAGGGCATATGGTCGGCCAAGGTGGTATAGCCGTATTTCTTCCTGTTCCTTGTATGTACGGCGAACCTTTCGTGCTTATGGTAGATCTCGACGATACTGTCGGTATAGACCAGCTTGACCTGTTTGCCTATATGCCTGTAGGGCACGCTGTAATAATGCTTGTCCTTCCCAAAATAAACATGGCTGTTCTTGTGTACGGTGGCCTGGGCATAGCGTTTTACCTCATAGCGTTTCGCCGGTAACGGCATCAGTTCGCCCTTCTCGATYTCCATAAAAAGCGAACACCTGGAATATTCCCTTCCCCTGAACGACATTGCGTTGTGTTTTTCCAACAGTTCCCTTATCGCGATGTTGATATCGGTCATGCTATGGAAGACCTGGTTCCGTAAAGGGGCGAACACCCTGGTGTAGATTATCTTCACGGCGTTCTCCACTATGGCCTTGTCCCTTGGCCTATAGGTACGTGTGGGCAGTACTGCCGTTTCGTAGTGTTCGGCAAAGTCGGCGAACACCTCGTTGACCTTGGGCTCGTAACGGCTGCTCTTGGTAACCGCCGACTTAAGGTTGTCCGGCACCAAGGCCTTTGGTACGCCGCCGTAGAACCATAGTGCGTTCTCGGTGCAGCGGATGAAGTCCTCCAGTTTTTGGCTTGCACAGGCCTCTACATAAGTGTATTGGCTGCTACCGAGTATACACACGAACACCTCCAGTTCCTTCAGTTCACCGGTGTCCCTGTCAACAATATGGAGTTTCTTTCCCGTGAAGTCTATAAAGAGCTTGTCGCCGGCCTTGTGCTCCATGTGCATTACCGGAGAGGTCTCCTTGCGCCATTCGGCGTACCAATACTTGAACTGTGAGAGCTTGAAGCCATCGGGGTGCTTGGCATAATATTCTTCCCATAACAATTGTCTGGTCACCCCGGTCTTGCGAAGCTCTTTGTCAAAATAGGGAAAGTACTGCCTTAAGGTCAGCAAACGTTGGCTCTTGCGCTTTTGCCCGTCCTTAAAAAGGTTGTGGAGTTCCTCTAGGGTCATCTTCTCCACTTCGTAGGCGGTAAAACGGTACCGCCTGAAGAATTCGATGTACTTCCTGACCGTGACACGGGATATGCCCAATTGTTGGCTTATCCCACGCTTGCTCGTACCGGAGGTGTACAGTTTGTAAATCAGTTTTGTTTTTCGCATGTCTATCTGCTTGTTCGCCATGGTGCTTTTTAACAAAAAAAGCACTTAGACTTTTTACAGATAGATCTAATCTAAAGGTGGGTCACTTTGGCCCGGCGGGGGTGGGTCACTTTCGTCCGGCCAGCTATGGTCACTTTAACCCGGCGAGGGTGGTATACTATGTCCGGCGTTTCCA
>NZ_WUEG01000032.1 GCF_010468565.1 Allomuricauda sp. TY007 | reverse complement strand
CTGAACGAATTCTTGAGTGGAAAAGAGAGGGGGTCATCAATGTTGACGGAATCGATACTTCCCATGGCTATATTGACCTTGTTCCCCTCTTTTGTTCTTTCTGATTTATGACTATAATTTAATCAGAATCAAACTTAAGATGGCTATACGTAATGCGGGCTAAAGTACTAATATGAAATTAATTACATTAAATATACTAACTGCAAACGGACAATGAAGTGCCTTGAAATCCCGCACTACGCATAGCCGAGACCGTTGTATGCCATATAAAACAGAAACGAAACAGTGAAATTAAAACGAAGAAGAAAATTAGTAACATATTTAAATATTTTAGACCAACCTGTCCGATTTAACCCGTTCGTTTTCAGTCGGACTTTTTTATTATGGGCTATACTTGGATTAATTGGAGGAATAATTGCAGGAATTTATTGGATTGGACTTGAGTTTCTGACTCATCAATTAGCTTTTTTTAATGGTTGGCAAGTAATTCCTGTAATGGCAATTTGCGGACTTTTAGCAGGCTTGGTAATTCACTTCATTGGAGACCCAGGAGAAATACATTTAATCGTAAACAACATACGGTTCAACAAAGGAAAACTTGACCCTAAAAACAATCCGTCAATGGTTCTCTCTTCATTGTTATGTGTTGCATCAGGAGGAAGTCTTGGACCCGAAGCACCATTAGTTCAAGTAACAGGCTCAACAGGAACTTGGTTAGGTAAATTATTAAGACTTAAAGGAGAAGAATTACGGTCATTAAGTATCGCAGGAATGGCTTCAGGGTTTACAGCATTGTTCGGTGCTCCTTTAGGTGGTAGTCTTTTTTCATTAGAAATACTTCACCACAAACACGCAGTTGAATATTACAAAGCCATTATTCCTGCATTTGTTGCAAGTTGTTTTAGTTACTTGGTATTTGCATTAATCATTCATTTGGGACTTGGCCCAATATGGGACTTATCAGCTTATGAATATTCAGGGATTTTTGATTTTGGTTATGCAGTTCTATTTGCAGTAGTTGGAGCTACTTTTGGGTGGGCTTTTATTTTTTGCACCAAATTTTTTAAATCATTATTTGAGAAAAAACCAATTCCCATTTATATCAAAACGCTAATTGGAGGAATTTTACTTGGAGTAATTGCATTCTACTTTCCAATAACAAGATACTTTGGACATCACGAAATTAACGAACTGCTTTCAGGGAATTTCCCATTGACTTTATTATTTGCTATTTTAATTTTCAAGATTATAGCCATTTCAATAACAGTTACATCAGGTTGGAGAGGTGGATTTATCATTCCTCTGTTTTTTGTGGGAGCAACATTAGGACTTATTATTTATCAACTTTTTCCTACAACAAATCTGACATTAGCAATAGTTAGTTGTATGGCAGCAATTAACGCTTGCGTAACTCGGACACCAATGAGTACAACCATTTTACTTGCTACATTAACAGGGTTTGGACATTTTATTCCAATCTTATTTGCAAGTTTAACAGGCTATTTTTTAGCACCAAGAATACCTTTTATAGGCTCACAAATGGAAAAAGAATGAAAAAATACGGCATACAACAATGTATATAAAAAATAGGCGGAACAGTACTGAATTGAAGGTATTTAGCTCGTATCAAAATTTGTGCTTAACCGAAAGTTTAGTGCTCCGAAATCGCCTACTTTTCATATACTAAACGTTGCCATTAATTATGAGAAACAGACTGCTGATAATAATATTCGGACTTATATTTTGTATTCCAGCAATCAATGCTCAAAATGACAATCTTGAACCAGTAGAAAGTATATTTGATGAATTCGATTTTCGATTTGAATATTATTCAATCGTTCGAAAAGTACTTATGAACGGAATGTCGGATTATCCAGAAGTTCGCTTTTTAATCATTCCTTCCTTTTCCGTTGAAGAAGTTGTCGCTATCGAAGAAAAAGATAGCGCGTATTATATTGTTCATCACAAAATGAAAGAAAGTATTTGGTATACAGAAAAAGACAAAGAAAAAATTGAAGTTGAAAAAAAAATCAGTTGAGATTTCAAAATCTGATATGGAATTGTATCGACAATTATTTTCCATTGCCATAAATAATAGAAAATATCCTGAAAAGGAAATGATGGGGTTTGACGGAATTAATTATTACTTCACTGTAGCTGACAAAGGATTAAAAACTGGAACTGTTTGGACACCAAAAAAGGATAGTAAAATGGATAGACTAAAGTCTATTGGGTATTCCCTAATTAGTTTAGCAAACGAAACCGAAATTGGAAATTTAGCTGAACCAAAAGCTGAACTGATTGAGCGGATTAAAAAACTGACTGAAGAATTAAAATAACTAATGGCAACAACGTGTATAGCTCATTGCGGCTGAATTCCTAATCGGAATTCATTGCAATTTGCTATCTTTCGATTACGGCGGAAAATCATAGCTGATTTCCCGCAACGAGCCATACACAAACACGTTGTACGCAAGCTGAGAAACGAACTCTGAAATTTGAAAATTGATAAAATAATGAATAAAAAAGAAATAGCAAGGCAATATATAACTCACCTTGAAAATGGAAATGTTGGACAAGTAGTTGCTTTATTCAATCTGGAAACGCCGGACATAGTATACCACCCTCGCCGGGTTAAAGTGACCATAGCTGGCCGGACGAAAGTGACCCACCCCCGCCGGGCCAAAGTGACCCACCTTTAGATTAGATCTATCTGTAAAAAGTCTAAGTGCTTTTTTTGT